>NZ_FMUX01000008.1:0-69629 GCF_900101345.1 Desulfoluna spongiiphila
CCTGTTTCGCCCACCATCCGGGTCGTTAACTCAGTTGGTAGAGTATCTGCCTTTTAAGCAGAGAGTCACTGGTTCGAGCCCAGTACGACCCACCATATTTAAAGAAAGCCGAAGCCCATGCTTCGGCTTTTTTTATTGGGGATTTTTTTCTGTCTCCCGTGGCTTCTGCCCCAACATTCCTTGTGGAACACAGGGGCGGTATGGTAAAATTCGTTAAAAAGGCAATGATCTGAAACAGATCACCCGAAAAGGGCCCCTGACAGACAGTTCCTGCCTCTCATCCGTTTTTAAAACCGGATCCCGCCGATTGCGACGACCCCACGGACTCCTTCTCTTACCCGGTAAGGCCCATTCCACCATTCCATCTAAACAATAAAGGAGTGCCGTGTATGGATGCCAAACGATTTGATGAGGATATCAAAAAAACATTCGAACAGTTCGGAGAGACAGGCGTGAGCGTTCAATTGTTGTCCGCCAAGGACAGCCATGTCTCCCAACCCCCCTATGACTGGGTCCAGGTGATGATGAAAGTCATCCCCGTGGTTCCCGATCCCGAGCCCTGGGCCGAAACCTGGCGCTACGGCGGGGTGCTCCAGCACGATAAAATCCCTCTTCCCATCGGCATGAGGCCCATTGACGTCAGTCGCATGATCAGCGCCATTGATGCCGCTAAAAAACTCCCTCCGGGGTTCAACCTCCAGGGCGCGTCCTGCGACCTGTACTGGGCCCTGCATCCCGATGTCAAGGAGCCTTACTATCACTTCACCTCCGGGGACCTGACCATCTTGATCGGGGCCTACAGCGGTGACGTGATGGAACCCCAGTTTTAAACTGAAAAACGCCCCGGCAGGCGGGGCGTTTCGCTATATCAAAAAAACGGGTGACCCTGGATGACCGGGTCCCCGTTTTTTTTATGTGGTTGCAGGATGGCTCAGGCGGCCGGAACCGCCGTATCCTTGGCCCGGTAGGTCGCGATGGAATCCCAGGTCACCAGGGCCAGGGCGCTCCATATCAGAACAAAGGTGCGCACAAGGGAAGGGTCCAGGGGTTCTTTGAAATAGAACACGGCCAGCAGAAAGGTGCAGGTCGGTGCCAGGTACTGGATAAACCCGATGGTGGAAAGGGAAAGGGCCTTGGCCCCCAGGTTAAAGAGAAGCAGCGGCAGGGCCGTCATCAGGGCGGTGCCTATAAGAAGCAGGTCCGTGGCTCTTCCCGAGTGGAGAAAGGCGCCTTCTCCGGTTGCCCCCAGGTACCCCAGATAAATCGTGGCCGGAATGGCCATAAGAAGGGTTTCCACGGTCAGGCCCACCAGGGGCCCCACATCCACCACTTTGCGGATGAGGCCGTAAAAGGCAAAGCTGAAGGGCAGGGCCAGGGAGACCCAGGGCAGGGTGCCGTAATCGATGGTGAGCCAGGCCACACCGAGCCCGGCAAGGAGCACCGCGACCTTTTGTCTGGCCGTGAGTTTCTCCTTTAAAAAGATCATCCCCAGGAACACCGTGACCAGGGGGTTGATGTAGTACCCCAGGCTGGTCTGCATCACGTGCCCATGGTTAATGGACCAGATGAACAGGAACCAGTTTCCCCCCACAAGGCAGGTCGTGAGGGTGAGGACGGCCATGGTACGAAGGTTGGTCAGGGCCTTGAAAAACGGGCCCATTTTTTTCTGGAAGATCAGGATGGGCAGGAGAAAGGCGAGGGACCAGACCACCCGATGCATGAGGGTTTCAAAGGCCGGGACATGGGAGATGTGGTTCCAGTAAATGGGGGAGAGCCCCCAAATGAGAAAGGCCTGCATGGTAACAAGCAGGCCGGTGGCGGTTTCTGAACGAGACGGCATGGGGTATTCCTGTATGTCATTGAGTTGCCTTGACGTCAGCGTCAAGGCTGAAAAGATGAGTGATACCATGGGCCGTGCGGGCTGTCGAGGAAAACAGGGGGCAGGGAAGGGGAACCGCTTGTCCGGGGCTCAGCACAAAAACAGACGCATCGCAAACGCGAGGTCTTTTATGGTGAACGTTGGGTGAGCCGCCGTGTCACAGAAAGCTCAAGGCATGCCTTCGGGCAATGCACGCCGCTTCTTTTTCCAAGGTTGGCACACGCATCATCCACCCTAAACTATTCACTATTCACTATTCACTATTCCGCCGCCTTAACCCCTGAAAAACCACACACAGATCCTGCTCGGTAACCCGGGCAAGGAGCAGGTCGTCGTAGTCGGGTTCAGGGGAGAGGTCGGGACCCGCCGGTGGCTCGTTGCGGGGAAGGGCCGCCGTAAGGGTCCGGATGCGCGTCAACTCTCCGGGGTTTTCCAGCCCTCTGTTGTTTTCTACCCAGGCCGCACAATTGTCGTGGGCCCCCACAAAGAGCAGGTAGAGCTGCTCGTTTTTTTTCACGGCAAGCATGCGGTACCCCTTGCCGATGTCGAACTTTACGGCATGGCGGATTCGGCGCTCCCCGTGGTGGCTGAGTTTTCCCGCCTCGTTCAGGGGGCTCATGCCGTTGGCCGCCAGGCGGTTAATGATGGCATCTGCCTTGCGGCTTGCGGCAACGGCCATTTTGGATGACCGTTTCATGGCGCTGAGCTGCTTTTCAAATTGATGGGTAAGATGAATAAAGCGGATCATCGTGCCTCCGGATCGGAAACCGTGTCGTCCCCGGAGGGCTCGTGGCTGTAAGCCGTCAACCGAGAGCCCGCCGGGTCGGACAGGACAACCGTTATGAACAGCAGGAACCGTGGCTGCCGCAGGATGAGCAGCCGCTTGACAGCTTCAGGCTCGAACTGAGTTTAAAGCCCACATCCTTGAAATCCACCACCAGGGGTTGGGCCTGGTTGAGCAATTCGGTGTCGATGATGTACGCCATGCCATCTATGGTAAAGAGGGTGTCCCCGTCATTCTGCTGATCCACGGCCATGGCAAGCTGGGGGCCGCCGCAGCCTCCGGAGTTGAGGAAGACACGGATGGGGGCAGGGGTTCGGTTCTCAAAGTAGCGGGCGATTTCGTTTTGCGCCGCTTCGGTTACGGTAAACATCGGTGTTGTACTCCTTTACTGGGTTATGTAGGTGTTGTGTCGTTTATTGACCCAACGCATCAGGTTGTGGTTTCAATGCCTTGATTTTAAACTGTTTGATTTAGAATTCTCCGGGCGTCATATTGATCTCCTCAAGGGTGAAGACCGGTCCGTCCTTGCAGACCAGCTCCGTGCCGATGTTGCAGCGACCGCACATGCCGATGCCGCACTTCATGCGGTTTTCCAGGCTCATGATGATGTGGTCGTGGCGATACCCGAGTTTTTCCAGCACCGGCAGGGTAAACTTGATCATGACAGGGGGCCCGCAGACGATGGCGTAGGTGTCCTCCGAGGCCGCAGGCGCCACCTTTTCCACCAGGCTCGGCACAAAGCCGGTGTGATAGGGCCAGTCCGGGTCGTCGGTGGCGTCCACGGTGATGTGCATGCGGATGTCGTCCCGTTTTTCCCAGGCCATGAGCTCCTCCTTGTAAAGCAGCATACCCGGGCTCCGCGCGCCATAGACCACGTCCACGGACCCGAATGTTGACCGATGTTCGGGTTCCAGGATTCTCTTGATGGAGGAACGCAGGGTGGTAAAGGCAAACCCCCCGCCCACGATGAGGATATGTTTACCGGCCAGTGTCTCCCAGGGGTATGCTTTGCCCAACGGGCCCCGGACCCCCATGACCTCCCCCACCTTCATGTCATGGAGGTGGGCGGTTACCTTGCCTGTTTTGAACACGGTGAACATGAGGAACCCTTTCTCGGTGGGAGAAGAGGCGATGCCGATGGGAATTTCCCCCACCCCGGGAATGGAGAGTTCCGCAAACTGGCCGGCTTCATAGGCAAAGGCGGCTTCATGGTCGGGGTCCAGGAAGCTGAACCGGTATGTCTTCAGGCTTTTATCTTCAGTGGCCACATCAATGGCATCGATGCGAACCGGATACGGTACGTATGGATTGTGCATGGTTCTTTCCCCTTATGCCTTTGCGTTCATGGTGGCGCACACCTCGCGGATGTCGATACCCGCAGGGCACTGGTCGATGCATCGGCCGCAGCCCACGCACATGATGCCTTGCCCGTATTTTTCCGGAAAATACTTCAGCTTGTGCATGAATCGCTGGCGGGTCCGCTGCATGGGGGTCTCCCGGGGGTTGTGGCCGGAGCCGTGGCGGGTAAACAGGGACGTCATGCATGAGTCCCAGTTTCTCATGCGGTAGCCCGTGTCCCCATGCACCTCGTCCTGGATGTCAAAACACCAGCAGGTGGGGCAGGCATAGGTGCAGGTACCGCAATTGAGGCAGGCAAAGGTGGTCTGGTCCCAATGTGCCGCCCCGTGGAGATCCAGGACGGTTTTGTCCTGAATGCGATCAAAGGAGAGGGAAGAGGTGATGGCTTTCTCCGCCGCCTCTTTTTTCGACGCCAGAAGGGCCTCGGCTCCATCGCCGGCCTCTGTTTCAAATCCGGCACAGGCCGCCCAGGCTGCCCCTTTGTCTGTAAGGACCCTTGCCAGGTAATGGTCTCCGTCATCCACGAGCATCACGTCCAGGCAGGACTCATCAAAGGGCCCGGTGCCGCAGCTGGTGGAAAAGTCGGTGGCCGAAGGCGCGTTGACCGCAAGGCCGATCCAGGTGCAGGCCCCATAGGCTGCCACCACGTACGGATCCCTGAACTCGTCGGTGTCGAAGTTGAGGCGCACGAGTTGAAGTGCCTTTGCATCGTTGGGGCGGATGGCCACCACCGCGCGGGGCCGGGTGTCGATTTCCACCGATTCGTACATGTCTTTTTTCGGATCCCCCTCCTTGAAGGAGCAGGTCATCATCACCTGGGAAGCCGGAAACACAACACCTTTGGGAGACAGGCGGGTCTGCCTGCCGTCCATGGCCGGGTATTCGCCATCTTTGAGTTCCCGAAAGCCCGGGACCTCGCCCTCGGCTGTGGGCCCCACCAGGGCGTAGGTACGCCGCGTACGGTCCAACCCCTGGTTCCAGCCTGATTTATCGATACGCAATATGGTCATCGGTATTATCCTTTATGCCTCCGGTGGCCGGGGTTTTCTCTTTATGACACCGGGCTTGCCGTGTGGTTTTGCCCGCCCCTGATCCCGTCAAGTACATGGGATCGGCCCGAAACACGGGGCCCGGGGCTAACCGCCGGAGGCTTTTTTTATGTTACAGAATAAACGCTTCCGGGTCGTCGAGACGGAAGGTGTCCTGGGCCGGGCGGGTCTCCGTTGTGAGCCCTGCTTCGAGTCCCCAGTTTTCTGTTGCGGTTTTTTCCATCTTACGGGTCAGCAACTGCACGGGCACGCCCATGGGGCAGGCCGATTCGCAGGCGCCGCACTCGGTGCAGCGACCGGCACAGTGGATGGCCCGGAGCATATGGTAGGTACGCACATCCACGGGGTCTGTGCCTTTGCCCACCCACTGCGGGCTGGACTCGTCCACAAAGCAGGTGGGGCAGTAGCACAAGGGGCACGCGTTTTTGCAGGCGTAGCATCGGGTACAGGCCGAAAAGGCCTGGTCAAAAAATGCCCACTTTTCGTCGCTGGGTTTGGCCTCGATCTCCCGGATATCTGCGTAGCGGTCGATACCGGTCTGTTCGGGGACGGCATCGGCCACCATATAATCGGCAATCACAGGATTGCGGTGGGTGCACAGGGCGCAGTTGCGGCGCAACAGATCCGTTTTGGCGATACGCTCCTCGCCGCTTGCCGTGGCAAGGATCAGGTTGTCCCCGTCCTCTTTGGCTGCCAGGATCTCTCCGGCTGCGGCGTCTGCGGCTTTTTTCGGGTCGATCATACCGGTGCACGGCACGCCGATGATCACCACGTCATCCCGGTTGATCCGGTTCTCCACCACGAGTCCCACGATGTTTCGTGAATCGCACCCCTTGGCCACCACCGCCACCTTGCCCATGCCTTTGTGCAGGTACGTGGCCAGGTTCAACCGGCAGTTGGTATCCCAGCAGAGCATTGCTGCCTCATCCGGTGTCGTGGCCAGATAGGGCTCTGTGGTCATGGGGAGGGATCCTTTTCTGAAGCCAAGCACCGCTGTCACCTCACCGGTTTCAAGGAGCTCTTTTGCCTTGGCCTGAATGGTCTTTTCGTATGGGTTCATGCGGCACTCTCCTCGGGGCTTTCTTTGATAAACACCGTGGCAGGCCCCAGCTCTCTTACTTCGTCAATGACCTTGTTGGCCACCTCGGCAAACTTTACCCCTTCGGCCGAGGAGATCCAGGAGAAGTGAAGGCGTCCCGGCTCAATGCCGTTAAACTCAAGCATCTCTTTCAAGAGGGTAAACCTGCGCCGGGCGTAGTAGTTGCCCTCGATGTAGTGGCAGTCCCCGGGGTGGCACCCGGAGATCCAGACACCGTCAGCCCCTTTGCGCAGGGCGGCAAGAACCATCTTGGGTGAGATCCGGCCCGAGCAGGGGACGCGGATGACCCGCATGTTGGGAGGGTATTGAAAACGGCTCACGCCCGCCAGGTCGGCGGCGCCGTAACTGCACCAGTTGCAGAGAAAGGTGACGATTTTCGGTTCAAACGAACTCATATATTTATCTCCAATTAAGGGCATGGAAAAAAGATGCCTCCGGCGGCCCTGCCGGGGGACACGCTTTTGAAACGTTTGACAAACAGGCGAACCTAAATGTTGTCGATCATGGCCATGAGTTGGCCCTCTTCGAACCCTTTGAGCTGCAGGGCACCGCTGCGGCAGGAGGCAACACAGGCGCCGCAACCCTTGCAGATGACGGGGTTGATGCGTGCCTTGCCGGTGTCCTTGCCTTCGGTCATGAGGCTCGGGGCGTTGTAGGGGCAGACCGCCTCACAGACGCCGCACCCGCTGCACAGGGACGGGTTCACCTCGGCCACGTTGCCGCTGGTGTTGATGGTTTTTCCTGAAAGCAACCGGGTGGCACTGGATGCCGCGGCCTGGGCCTGGGCGATGGATTCGTCCACGGGTTTGGGATAGTGGGCCAGCCCGCAGAGGAACACCCCGTCCACGGCAAAATCCGACGGGGCCAGCTTGACGTGGGCCTCGGCAAAGAAGCCTTCGTCGTTGATGGGGACCTTGAAGAACCGGGCCAGTTTTTCATCCCGGTAGGGGGTCACGGCCGTTGCCAGGGTGAGGAGGTCGGCGTGGATGGCCAGGGGTTTGTTGAGCACATGGTCGGTGACGGTGACCGTGAGGTGCTCGCCGCTGTTTTCCACCACGGGTTTGTTGTCCACGTCATAACGGACAAAAATGATCCCTTTTTCCCGGGCTTCCTGGTACAGGGCTTCGCGCTCCCCGTAGGTACGGATGTCCCGATAGAGCACAAAAATCTGCATCTCGGGGTTCAGCTCTTTCAGGTGCAGGGCCGAGACCACGGTGTGGGTGCAGCAGATGCGCGAGCAATAGGGGCGGTTCGGTTCACGGGAGCCTACGCACTGAATAAAGACGGCGCATGTTGCATCCCTCAGCCCGGAGTCGCCGGCCACGAATTTTCTGTCGAGTTCAAGGCCCGTGACGACCCTGGGATCTTTTCCGTAGAGGTATTCATCGGGTGTGTGCTCCGAGGCCCCGGTGGCAATGATGGTCACCCCGTGTTTTGTCTGGGTCGTGCGGTCCCCTTGAGTCACCGTGGAGTTGAAGTTGCCCACGAACCCGTCCACGTCCGAGAGCTCGGCATCCAGGAACAGGTCGATGTTGGGGTCGGCCTCCACGTCCGTCACCATGGCTTTCAGGCCGTCCTGGATCGACTCCCCCTTGGAGGTCGTGAACAGGCTCGCCGCCTGTCCGCCCAGGGACGTTTCTCTTTCCACGATGGAGACATGGTACCCCTGGCCGGAAAGGGCCCTTGCCGCAGCCATGCCGGAGAGGCCTCCGCCCACCACAAGGGCGTTCTGGTCTATGGAGAGTTCGGCCTCGGACAATGGGGCAAAAAGAGCCACCTTGGCAACGGCCATGCGCACCATCTCCATGGCTTTCTCCGTGGCCTCGGCCGGATGGTCCTTGTGGACCCAGGAGTTGTGGTTCCTGATGTTGACCATCTCAAAGAGGTACTTGTTGAGCCCTGCGTTGATGAGGGTCTCCTGGAAGAGGGGATCGTGGGTCCTCGGAGAACAGGCCGCCACCACGATGCGGTTGAGATTCTGCTCCTTGATGACCTTGGTCATGGCATCCTGGGTGTCCTGGGAGCAGGAGTAGAGGTTGTCCCCCACATACTCCACAAAGGGAAGAGCCCTTGCAAAATCCCGCACGCCAGGCACATCCACCACGCTTCCGATGTTGATCCCGCAGTGGCAGACAAAGACGCCGACCCGCGGGCGCTCACCCGTGATGTCGGTCTCTTTCGTCGCGGTGACGGCCTTTGTCAGGGTTCCGCGGGCCGAGGCGAGGGCCGCCCCCGCCGACAGGGCTGCTGAGCCCGCTTCAATGACCGACTGGGGAATGTCCTTGGGCCCCTGGAGGGCTCCGCAGACAAAGACGCCGTCACGGGTGGTGGCCACGGGATTGAAGGAACCGGTTTTGCAAAAGCCCCCGGGGGTGAGTTCGACGCCCAGGGTGTGTGCCAGGTCCTTCACCTCCCGGGAAATCTCCATGCCCACGGAGAGGACCACGATATCGTAAATCTCACGGGTTAAGCTGCCCGTGGCCTCGTCCACGTAGTCAAGGACCTGGCCCGGGGTATCGCCGGGCTGGCCGAAAACCGAATGAACGCGGCAGCGGACAAAGCGGATCCCGTGTTTTTCCTTTGCCTCGTTGTAGCAGCTTTCAAAGCCTTTGCCGTGGGTGCGCATGTCCATGTAAAAAATGGTGCAGTCAAGACTCGGGTCATGCTCCTTGGCGATGATGGCCTGCTTGATGGCGTACATGCAGCAGACGCTGGAGCAGTGGCCGTTGTCGCAGGTGTTGATGTCCCGTGAGCCGATGCACTGGAGCCAGGCGATTTTCTTGGGCTCGGCGTGGTCGCTCATGCGCACCACGTGGCCCTGATTGGGGCCCGAGGCGGAGAGGAGCCGCTCAAACTCCAGGGAGGTCACCACATCGGGACTCCCGTCGTAGTTGTAGATATCCTTTCCACTGGGGTCGTAGGCCTTGAACCCCGGTGCGAGGATGATGGATCCCACGGTAAGGGACAGGGTCTTGTCCGTGTCTTCATAGTTGATGGCACCGGCCGGGCAGGTCTTCTCGCAGATGCCGCACTTGCCCTTGGTGAGCTTCAGGCAGTTGTCGGCATCGATGCAGTACTTGAGGGGCACGGCCTGGGGGTAAAGGGCATAGATGGCTTTGCGTTTCACCAGGCCCTGGTTGTAAACGTCCTCCACCTTTTTGGGACATTTTTCCGTGCACGCGCCGCAGGCGATGCATTTGTCCATGTCCACGTAGCGGGCCTTCTGGAACACCTCCACCGTAAAATCGCCTTTCTCACCCGAAACCCCTGTGATCTCGGAGAGGGTGAGCAGCTCGATGTTCATGTGGCGCCCCACCTCCACGAGCTTGGGGGACATGATGCACATGGAGCAGTCGTTGGTGGGGAAGGTCTTGTCCAGCTGGGCCATGACTCCGCCGATGGAAGGGGATTGTTCCACCAGATAGACTTTGTATCCGGAGTTGGCAAGGTCCAGGGCGGCCTGGATGCCGCCGATGCCGCCCCCGGCGATGAGTACCGATCCGATTGTTTGCTTTACAGTCATTGGTCTCTCCTTACAGCCCGAAGTCGGCCAGGTCAGGCCCAAGGTAGGTGCGTTCGTTTTCGCCCAGGATACCTAAAGACAGGCAGATGAGGGTCCAGAGGTGCACCGTGTGGTACGTCCCGTCGAAATGGTGGCCGATGTCCTCCACCTGGGCGTGGCAGTTGTGGCAGGGGGTGATGACGTAGTCGGCCCCGGTGGTCTGGATCTGGTTGAATTTCACCTTGCCGTATGCCTGGCGCTCTTCGGTGAAACCGGCCTGAAGGGAGCCGCCCCCGCCTCCGCAGCAGAAGTTCATGGAGCGGTTGGGGACCATGTCGATGAAGTTCTCCTCACCCACCACTTTTTTCACCACGAAACGCAGGTCGTCGGCCAGTTTGTCCCCCAGGGATTTTCTCACCACGTTGCAGGGGTCCTGGACGGTGAATTTTATCCCGCCGGTATTCCAGTCGGCGTTGACGGGCAGTTTGCCTTCCCGAATCCACGTTGCGTAGTATTCGATGATGCTCCTGAATTCGAACTTGTGGGGGATGTTGAACCGGCGAAGGCCCTGCCAGACGGCATAGAAGGAGTGGCCGCACTCGGTGTTGATGAAGACCTTGCAGCCGAGTTTTTCGATATGTTCCACCTGGGCGCGGATGATGGCCTCCCAGGATTCGTCGTCGGCAAGGAACATGCAGTAGTTCTCGCCGCCCCACATCTTGGAATAGTAGGTCCAGTCGGCCCCCACGGTATGCAGGATTTTCCACAAGGGGAGAAGCTCATCGGGTTCGGTGACGGGTTCGCGCGAGTTCTGGTTGAGGGCAAAGTAGGCCCCTTCACGGTCAAGGTCGGCTTTGAGGTCTTCAAAACCGGGCTGCTCGCGGCACTCCTCGGCCAGGTCTTCGATGGTAAAGGCGAAATCCTCCAGGGGCACGCCCATGGCGCCCCCGCCGGAGTTGATGTGGTGGTCGCAGGAGCCGAGGATTCCCTTGGGCCGTTCCTCCCGGGGCCACTCCGCCCGAAGGTCGTAGATGAGCTGTGGGATGTTGATGCTCATGGGGCAGACATCGTAACACCGCTTGCACATGGTGCAGATCCAGACCCAGGGGTGACGTTCCAGCTCCTCGTCCATACCAAGGACCGCCATGCGCAAAAACCTGCGCGGGTCCATCTCCATCTGCCCCGATGCCGGGCAACCGCTGGTGCAGGTGCCGCAGGTGAGGCAGGCGCTCAGGTTCCCGTCGGGGATCATGTCCAGCGCCTTGTCCCGGATGCGTGATGGGGTTCCGGTAACTTCCAGTACTTCAGCCATTGTCTCTTAGTCTCCTCTTCAAACAGCGTCATATTCCGCTGCCCGCAGTATGCACCTCGGGCATACGGGATGTGTGATTCCCGCCACCGGCGGGAATTGTCTCCGCAATGGTTTGGGTGCCCGCTCCACGAGGGAGGGGGCAGGGGAGGTGAAGAGGAAATGGGCCTTTAGGCAAAAAGGAGAAAAGGGCTCATTTCCGGGTATCACCTGACGCACGTGTGCCGTGCTCATAAGCAACGGAAATCCGCCGATCACGGGCGGATCTGTTCGCTCCGTCAGTTGTACCCGGAAGGAAAAGGCATGACGTCTCCTGTGACATTGGGGTAAAGGGACCGGAACAGGCGCCGGTCAAATGACTGCCCCGCATGGGCATCGGTCCATTGATATATAGACATTCTAAATGTGTCAAATAGAAATAGTTAATGGGTCGATGGGGAGATATCGACGAAATGAATTTTGCAGCTACCGCAAAAGGCCAGCCTTAAAGCGTGCATCGATGAAAGGGGTGCCATCCATGCCCACCGGTATCTTGCATGATACGTGCCACCGTGACCATGGTCCGGGGGCCTGCGGGACATGGTTTTTATATGGGGTTCAAGGCCCTTGGATGTTCTGGGGCAACACACGGGAGGTGACAATAAAAGCTGAATGGGATTCATATCGTCTTTTTGTCGCAACGGTTGCGGCGTCTTCCTGACAAAGCAATCGAATAAGATAATCACACCGGGACCGGTGTCGATTCCGAAGGGCTCCAAGCAGCAACGGAGACCTCGCGTCCCCGGTAAAAACAAATCCCCCGCCAGGCCTGCCCTTATCTCGGTTCCGGCAGTTTTTGTTTTGCCTTTATCGTAGGGTAGATAGGGCTGTTCCGGAAATATTTTCTTAAATTTTGCTAAACTGCGCGTTCCTTTTGGCGATACGTATTCTAATCACTATCATTTACAAAATGGCAAAAAGAGCAGTCACACAAACCCCTGGCACAGGGCAGGAGTTGGTGCCCGTTCAGGGAAAAGGATTCTTCTAAACGGGGGGAAATCACGGGGGGAATTGCAGGAAAAGAAGAATAAACAAGAGAAATATACGCAGATGCTTAAATGCGCGGGAATGCCAGCGGTCTCGCTGCGGATCCGGTGAAGGGATCCCTCAGATTTGGTAGGCAGCTTTCCATGCTGCCGTGACACGGATGTCACATCAATGATGACAAGGAGTTGTAATGTTCAAGAAGGTCTCAATCAAAGCAAGGATCTATATCATCATCGGTATGGTCTTTCTCCTCTTCAGCGGCATGTTGTTCGGATCATTCAAAATCGGTTCACTGGCAAGGGAAGCCGGCATCCAACAAGCCGGAGAGGTGATGCTGAAAGGGCAAAAAGAAAAAATCAAGGTGGCCACCCATGCCATGGCCCTGTCACTTGGAAACGCCCTGGAAAAGGCATCGGATTCGGAGGTGGTTTCAGATGTGGTCCGAGAGGTCATCGCCCCCATCCGGTATGAAGAGGACAGATCCGGGTATTTTTTTGTGTACGACGGCTTTGAAGTCGTGTGCAACGCAGCCAACCTGTCGCTGACAGGTCAAAACAGGAAGAACTCCAAAGACGCCAACGGCGTCTATTACCTCATCGAGCTCGAAAAGGCGGCCAGTTCCGGAGGCGGGTTTGTCTCCTACAGCTTCCAGAAACCCGGAAAAGGGGTCCAGCCAAAGATCGGCTATGCCGAGAAAATTCCCGGCACCTCCTACTGGGTGGGCACCGGTGTGTATATCGACAACATCGAAGTGGAGAAGGGCATTATCCAGAAGGTCATCTCAGGCCAGGTGTCCCGCGGCGTCACCTTTGTGGCCGGGGTGGCCGGCGCCTTCTTTCTCCTGATCATCCTGCCCGTCACCCTGGTGATGGCCCTTGCCATTACCCGATCCTTGCGGCAGGCCATCAACGGCCTCAGGGACATTGCCGAAGGGGAAGGGGACCTGACCACCCGGCTTGCCATCACCAATGAGGACGAGACCGGCGAGCTGGCACACTGGATCAATGTCTTTATCGAAAACCTGCAGTCCATCGTCCGTGACGTGGCGGAAAACGCCATGGGGCTCAACAGCGCGTCCACGGAACTCTCTGCCGTGGCAACCCAGCTTTCCCAGGGAGCCGAAGAGGCATCTTCCCGATCGGACAGCGTGGCGGCGGCAGCCGAAGAGATGAACGTCACCATGACTTCCGTCGCCGCAGCCAGCGAGCAGGCGTCCACCAATGTGGGCATGGTGGCTGCCGCTTCCGAAGAGATGAGCGTCACGGTCCAGGAGATAGCGTCAAACTCCGAAAAGGCAAGCGGAATTACCCAGGGCGCTGTGACAAAGGCCAAGACAGCCACAGAGAAAGTTGACCTCCTGGGGGTGTCGGCCAATGAGATCAGCAAGGTCACCGAGGCCATCACCGACATCTCCGAGCAGACCAACCTCCTGGCCTTGAACGCCACCATCGAAGCGGCAAGGGCCGGGGAAGCGGGCAAGGGGTTTGCTGTTGTGGCCAACGAAATCAAGGCCCTTGCCGCCCAGACCTCGGAAGCCACCCAGGAGATCAAGCGCCAGGTGGAGGGCATCCAGGGCTCCACCCGGGATACCGTAACGGAAATCCGTTCCATCTCCGATGTCATCGTGGAGGTCAACGACATCGTCTCCACCATTGCGGCATCGGTGGAAGAGCAGGCCGTCACCACCCGGGAGATCTCCGGGAATGTGGCCCAGGCCGCCCAGGGCATCGAAGAGGTCAACGGCAACGTGGCGGAGACCTCCATGGTGTCGGAGAACATCGCCCGGGAGATCAGCGCCGTGAACAGCGGCAGCGCCGAAATCGCCTCAAGCAGCACCATGGTGAGCACCAGCGCGGAAGAGCTCTCCCGGCTTTCGGAGTCCCTGACGTCCATGGTGTCGAGATTTAAGGTGTGAAAGAGGTCATAGGAAAAACAGGACATAGGTCATAGAACAAATAAGCGAAAAATAAAAAGCGCCCCCACATTTGCTGTGGGGGCGCTTTGATTTTTATGACCTGTTTTTCCTGTTTCCCTGTTTTTCCTAATTTATACTCGGCCCTTCCATGAAATCGGTCTCCTGCATGGGGCCGTGGAACACCTCGATGCGGGTTCGGATGGATTCGAACTCGTCGTCGCCGATGACGCCCTGCACCTTGAGCCAGTGAAATTTCCGGATCTCTTCCCCGGGGTCGTTGGCGTAATCGATTTCACCGTACCAGGAGAGAAGCTGGCTTTTGCGTCGTTTCATGATCTCGTCAAGGATCTCTTCGTGTCGGTCGTCACGGATAAGGTACACCTCTCCGGCGTCGGTTTTAAGGACCGTATACGGCGTGACGACATACCGGTAAACAAGAAGGCAGATGCTGGCGGCCAGGGGCCAGTGCAGCGCAAGGTCCAATTCGGATACTGGGCCGGCCAGCCCGGCAACAATCCGGCACAGCCACACGATGAGCATAACGGCAGCGGCATTGAGAAACCAGGGGCTTCGCGCCTCCATGACCGTTGTCTCCATGGGCACATCGGCGTAGTGCACGCCGAAGGAGCGGGATCCGGCCTCATGTCCCATGGTGTAAGTCAGGCGTTCATCTTCAAAGGTGAAGCGCGTCCTGTTAAGGTAGCGTTTCTGTTCTATCTCCATGCATCCCTCCGGAGATGGCTGGGTTGACATACAAAATTCGTATCAAGGCAACATAAAAAAACGGTCGCCCGCATGGACGCTCTGGCGTCTAAAGACGTGTGCATCCTTGCATATTAGGGCATTTGTTTTTGCAAACATTAAACAAACTCTCCGGGAATGGCAATAACAATATGGTTGACAGGCCAAGCCGGGTTTGGATCCGTCGATGGTGTCCGTACAACCACCCGTACCGGGAACAATCAACTCATTCTACCATGGCGACGGCAGGTAAAAGAGGAAAAAACGGGACGTGCACATGGACTCCGCGTCAAGTTCCCGATTGACGTAAGCTTTCTGTTCAGGCAGGGTCAACAAGGGGTGTGCCATGGGGGCAAGGCGTTACCGCGGTGTGACGGCGGTGGGGGGAGCAAAGGGGTATGCTGAAATTTCGTTGGCTGGCGACAGAGGAAAAACGGAACATCGTTTCCGTGGTGAACTCTCTTCCGGATCCGGTGTTTATCATGGACCGGCAGGGACGTTACCTCGACGTACTCGGGGGAACGGAGCGCAGCCTTTACGACAACCCGGGCTACCTCAAGGGCAAAACCCTCTACGAGGTGCTTCCCGAAGCGTCGGCAGACCACTACCTTTCCATGATTCACAGCGCCCTTGATACGGGAACCATTCAAGTGGTGGAGTACAGTCTCATGCCCGACACCCTGAAAAACAATCCCGGAGATGGCCCGCGCCACCTCCAGTGGTTCCAGGGAAGGATATCGCCCCTTCATACCGGAGAGGGACCACCTGAGCTGATCTTGTGGACCGTCATCAACATCACGGAAAAAAAGCAGGTCGAACTGGAACGGGACCGGGCCATGGCTGACCTTGAGAAGGCCCTGGCCGAAATTCGAACCCTTAAGGGAATCCTTCCCATCTGCAGCGCCTGCAAAAAAATCCGCGATGAGCAAGGGGAGTGGCATCCCCTTGAGACCTATATCTCCCATAATTCCGAGGCGGATTTTACCCATGGGATCTGCCCGGAGTGCAAACACAAACTCTATCCGGAGTGTTGCAGGGATACCCCAGGCAACATGTGAACATCCTTATGCCGTCGAGGCGGCCACCCTGGCCGGAACAGGGGTAATGCGCAAGGTCCCCGCCACCCGGCTCTCTTCCACAAACAACCTGCACCCATACACGGTTTCCAGCCGGTTTTTCTCCAAAACCTCCGCCGGGGTCCCCAGGGCCGCCACGGCTCCCCGATGGATAAGGCAGAGGGCATCGGCGTACATGGCGGCCAGGTTCAGGTCGTGGGAGACCATCACCACCCCCGTTCCCCGTTCATGCTTCAACCGCTCCATCAAATCCATGATACGCACCTGATGGGCCAGATCCAGTGCCGAGGTGGGCTCGTCCAGGAGAATGAACTCGGGCTGCTGGCACACGGCCCGGGAGATGAAGACCCGCTGTTTTTCTCCGCCGCTGAGGGCATCCACCGACCGGTCTGCCAGGTGCAGCACATCGGTAAAGGCCATAGCCTCTTCGGCAAGGGCCAGGTCCTCCTCTTTGTGAAAGCCCAGCATGCCCAGATGGGGCGCCCGCCCCATGAGAACCACCTCCCGTACCGTCAAGGTAAAAGCACTCTCAACGGATTGGGGCAGAAACGCGATGCGGCGCGCAAGTTCCCGCCGACTCAAGCGGGAAAGTGGGGTGTCATCCATGGAGACTTCGCCTTTTCGGGGGCGGGCAAGGCCTGCCAGGCATTTCAGCAGGGTGGTTTTTCCCGTGCCGTTGGGCCCGGCGATGATGAAAAAAGAGCCCCTTTTGATGGAGAGGCTGATGTCCGTGAGCACCTCATGGTCGCCGTAACCGGTGGAGAGGCCGCATGTGGAAAGGGGAGAGCAAGGCGTCGCACAATTCGTTGTCACGATCGGCCCCTCCTTTTAAGAAGCATGATGAACAAGGGAGCACCCAGGATGGCGGTGATGACCCCCACGGGAATTTCCCCTTCCCGTGGAATCCACCGGGCCAGCAGGTCACAGATCACCATGAAGGCCCCTCCGCCCACGATGGTGGCAGGCACCAGCACCCGGTGATCCGAGCCGAACACCTGCCGGAGGATATGGGGCACCACCAGGCCCACAAACCCCATGAGCCCGCTCTGGCAGACCATGGCACTCACCATAAAGGAGGTGGCTACAAGAAGGACAAGGGTGGTGCGGCGGATCGAAACACCCATGGCCCGTGCCATTTCGCGCCCCATGAGCATCAGGTTCATCTTGTGGGAGAGAAGAAAGATCACGACAAAGCAGGGCAGCACCAGAAGGGCCACCAGCCCCACCTGGGACATGTCTGCAGACGAAAGGTCCCCCATGAGCCAGAACATGATGTCGTGGAGCTTGTTCTCTTCGGAGATGGAGATGAGAAACATGATCACCGCCGAGCAGAAGGCGTTGACCATGACACCGGACAGGAGCATGGCGTCCCGGCCCACCCGGCTTTCACCCCTGGCAAGGAGAAGGACCAGAAACAGGGTGGTCATGCTGCCGGCAAAGGCCGTGAGGCTCACCCCCGGGACCCGTGCAAACCCGGCAAGGATCCCCATGATGGCCCCGGTGGCCGCACCGCCGGAGATGCCCAGGATATAGGGCTCGGCCAGGGGGTTGCCCAGAAGGGCCTGAAACACCAGTCCCCCCAGGGAGAGCACCGCCCCGCAGAACAGGGCCATGAGGACCCGGGGCAGGCGGATGCGCTCAATGATGGCGAGCTGCAGACTGTCCGCATCAAGACTGCCCGTCAGAAGCTGCACCACCGGATGAAGGTCGATGCCGGACGGACCGGTGGCCAGTCCAAGGACAACCGCAGCCCCCAGAATCAGGGAGAGCAGGGCGGTGATGGAGAGGATACGTCGAAAAAGGCGCCCCTGTACCCGGGATGTGTCGCTCACCGAACCGCCTCCTTGAAAAGGGTGGGGTGGATCAGGGCCGCCAGCATGGCCAGGCCGTCCACCACGCGCGGCGTGGGGCGATCCAGGATATCCGAGTTCACGATATGGATGTTGTTCATTTGAACGGCGGGAAGGGAGGGCCAGCTCTCCCACCCTTGTTTCACCGACTCAAAGTCGTCGTTTCTGGCCATGGAGGTGATGATGATCATCTCAGGAGCCAGTGCCAGCACCTGCTCTTTGGAAAATCGGGGGTAGGGGGTCTTGCTGGTGACGATGTTCTCTCCGCCGGCCCGCCGAATCATCTCATCGAGGAAGGTGTGTGTGCCCACGGACACGATGGGGGAGATGCCGATCTGGAAAAAGAGGCGTGGCTTGTGGGCCACCCCGGCAATGGCCCGGTCGATGGAGGCCAGCTGTGCCTCCATGGCTCCGGTGATGGCCCGTGCTTTATAGGTTGCATTAAGGAGATCGCCTATCTCATTGATAGAACGGATGATGGTATCAATGCCATCCGGATTGACCGTGTACACGGGAATGCCGAAGGCCTTTATCCGCTCCACCACTTTTTCCGGGTTCCCGTCCTTCACCGCCAGGCAAAGATCTGGCTTTAAAGAGACAATGGTTTCAAGCTCGGGGCGAATGTAGCTTCCGACCCGGGGAAGTTTTTTTGCCGCTTCCGGGTAATCGCTGTAGCGGGTGACACCGGTAAGGAAGGATCCCTTTTCCAGGGAAAAGACGATCTCTGTGATGCTGGGGGCCAAAGACACCACCCGAAGGGGACGGTCAGGAACCGTGACGGTACAGCCTGTGGTATCGGTGAATGTCTTTGCCTCTCCGGGTGAAACGGAAAGGCCGCTGCAGAACATACCCAAAGCGAGGATAAGGATAACGCGTAAGGCTCGATTTTTCATGATGTTATCAGTGAGCTCCCATGGGATCGGGTCCCCGCACATCCGTGGATATGCTTGAATCCAAAGGGTTCGAGCCTGATTGCCGGATTCTCCCCACAAGGGAAAATTATCCTTGACATAGGACATTTCTATGGAATAGTAAACGAGAAATTCAGGTGCTTTTCACCTTTGCACGGAGCAAGGGGGGAAGAGAATAGGGAATCCCGTGAAATTCGGGAACGGACCCGCCGCTGTAAGTGGGGACTGTTTCGGCCACCATGCCACTGGGTGTTGCAAGACACTCGGGAAGGCGCGCCGAACGGAGTGATCCGCGAGTCAGAAGACCTGCCTGGATGGAGATTGTCTCTACGCCCGTGGTAAAGGCCGAGATGCGCTGCGATGCATGCTTTTTTGTGTGCCACGCCTTTTTATGTGGGAAAATACGGATCCCCGCACCTTGAACCAGAGGTGCGGGGATTTTTTGTTTTTATGACCCGCACCCTCCATCCCGGCCTTTTTTATATGTATTCCAACGGATACCACGCCGTTGCCGCATCACAGGAAGGAGTCAATTGCCATGGAATGGAAAAGCCTGATTGCCGGATTGGTCTTTACCATGGGAATTTACGCCGCCAAATGCGGCATCGGCCTGGCCTGCGGGTGGGCGGAACAAGGGAACAAGGGGCGTCAATTCACCTTTCTCGGGGCAGCGGCCCTTGCCTATACCCTCCTGTTTGCCGGGAGTTACCTGCTCCTTACCCGTGTAAATCTCTTAAACCAGCTCCTTATCGTAGAGCACCTGGTGAAGTGGGCCATGGCTGTTCACGCTGCCATGGCCTCGCTTCTCCTCGTGTGGGGCACCGCCTTGCTGAAAAAACCTTCAACAGAAACGGGTCCCGTCCGGGGCTGGCTGCTTTTTGCCCTGCCGTGCCCGGTGTGTATGGGGGTGATTTTACTCACCGTTGCCTTTGTCATAAGTTTTTTTCCGGAAACGGCCTTTGCCATGACCGCCATGGCCTGGGGCGTTTTCGCTGTTGTGGCCTCTGCCGGATTTTTTATCGCCCGGGGCCTGGGCGAGCGGTTTGACACCCCACACCATGTGATGGGGACGATGATGGTCTTTGCAGCACTCTGGTTTCTCCTCACCGTCTTGGTGGTTCCCCATGTCTCTGAACTGCCGGATGTGTTTGCCATGGCGTCCAGCGCCACCGACGCGGCCCGCGACCCGGGAAGTGCCCCCCTGTGGGTGCTCGTTTTCGGATGTTGCCTGTTCAGCGCCGGTGTCTGCGCGGATCGGTTTATTCATACTCATTGACGTTTTTTAAGGATTCGTACGTGCAAACGGCAGCTTTGATTAAAAGTTACATCTATGTGGTCTCCTCCTCCCTTCTCTACCCGGTCCTTATCCTCCTGGCCTTTCTCACCTTCTGGGCCGTGGTGTGCGGGGGGGCTCTTTTTTCTGAATGGGTGCGCCGCCACCGGATCGTCCGGGACACCGACGGACCGGATCTCTTTTTCAAGCCCGACCACGCCCTGTACACCACGCCCCGCGTGAGCCGGTATGTGGCGCGGTTAAAGGGGCTCCTTGAAAAAAACGGTGGCGCCTCCGATCTGGAGGTCGAAAGCCTGCTGCAAGAGGCCACGCGCCGACTTTTTTCCTCCTTGGACATGTATCGCCTGGTGGTCCGCGTGGGTCCGGGCCTGGGGCTTATCGGGACCCTGATACCCATGGGAACGGGCCTTGCCGCTTTAGGGCAGGGAGACCTGTCCATGCTCTCCTCCGAGTTGGTCATCGCCTTTACCACCACGGTGGTGGGCCTTGCCGTGGGGCTTCTGGCCTATCTTTTCCTTGTGGTGAAAAACCGTTGGGCAGATGAGGACCTCCTGAACATGGAGGTGGCCACCGAAGCCCTGGCCGGTTCCCCGCACAACGGTGCAACAGGGGCGTCCGCCGGGGAGGCGGCATGAGGTACCTGAAAAAACGCCGCTATGCAACCGGAGCAGTGCAGGGCCGGCCCATGGCCTCGGACCCCATGGACGGGGTGGCCAACCTCTTTGACATCGGCCTGGTCTTTATCGTGGGGCTCATCGTGACCCTTTTTTCCACCTATCGCCTCCACGACCTCTTCAACGAAGAGAGCGAGATGACCATTGTTAAAAAAAACAAAAACGGAGAAATGGAGATCATCACCAAATCAAAGCGAAAAATCGAAGCGCTGAAAGTCTCCAAAAGCATGGGAGAGGGAGAGGGGCACCGCATGGGCGTGGCCTATCAACTGGAAGACGGGTCCATGGTCTATGTGCCCGACGGAACCGAAGCCGCATCGGATTGACCGCCTGCGCCATGCACACTCACACGACTCTCAACCGGGGAACCAGACTATGAAATGGATTTGCAAGGGGGCGGCAGGGGCCATCCTCACTCTTTTTTGTTTTTTTTACCTTCCGGCGTCCTGGGCCGCCACCGTCACCGATTCCACAGGCAGCACCCTTGCCTTTGATCACCCGCCGACCCGTGTGGTGTCCCTGGTTCCCTCCCTCACCGAAGCCCTTTTTGTCATGGGGGCGGGCGAGCAGGTGGTGGGGGTCACCCTCCACGACACCTGGCCGCCGGCGGCCAACACGAAAACCGTGGTGGGAGGTTTTTTCAAGCCCTCCGTGGACAAAGTCCTCACGCTCAATCCCGACCTGGTGTTTGCCTCCGGCATCCAAAAGGAGGTCATGGACGCCTTAAGCGGACATATCCCGGTTGTCCGCCTGGACCCGGGCTCCGTGGAAGAGGCCTTTGAGCAGATAAGGCTCATGGGACGCATCATGGGCTGCGAGGCCGGTGCGGAAAAAATTGTCACCGACAACCGGCGCATCCTTGCCGATATCCAAAAGAAAATGGCGGCCATTCCGCCAGCCAAACGCAAACGGGTGCTGCGGCTCATGGGACGCACCAGCATCATGACCCCCGGGGCCGACTCCTTTCAGCAGGAGCTCATCAAACTGGCCGGGGGCATCCCCCACGGTATCAAACGAGACGGCGCGGTGATTTCCCTCACCGACGGGGAGTTTCTCGCCTTTAATCCGGACGTGATCTACGGATGCGGCGGGGACAAAAAAGCAGCCGAGCTGCTCTTTGCCAACCCGGCCTTCGGCTCGGTTCCCGCCGTTAAAAACAACCGCATCGACTATTACCCCTGCGAGCTCACCTGCCGGGCATCCACCCATGTGGGCTATTTTGTCTCCTGGCTGGCTTCAAATCTCTATTCCGCAGAATTCTCCCTTCGGAAAAACCAGATCCACCCCGATGCCGTCAACGATCGGATCCCGGTCCCCCTTGACCTGAAGTACGTCAAAAAAGCGACCCTGAACCACGCCATCCTCTACGATTTTTCGTCCAAGAGCCTGGAGGTTGCCTTCACCTCCCCGAAGACAATCCTCTCGACCCTGGACGGCTGGCAGGAGAACATATCCACCGTGGGCAACAACTACATGCCGCCCCAGTGCTGGCGGCTGGCCCACGAAGGGGGCTTTGAGGGCATGAAGCAGGACATCTTCGCCATGCTGGGGGTCAAAGGGGAGACCACGAGTTTTCTCTTCACCGGCGCGGACATGGACAACTTCAGCAAAAAAACAGCCTCCTTCCGGGACATGAGCGTCACGGTGCTGGCAACAGCCGGGGTCTGTTCCAACGCCATGCGCATGGGCAAGGACACCGGCAGCTATTACGAGCCCGGCACCATCAACATCCTGATCCTGCCCAACATGCATCTTTCAAGGCGGGCCATGAGCCGCGCCGTGATCTCGGCCACCGAAGGGAAAACCGCCGCCCTCCAGGACCTGGACGTGCGAAGCAGCTACACCCCCTTGGTGAACTCTGCCACGGGTACGGGCACGGACAACATTCTCATTGCCGAAGGGGAGGGCGTTTCCGTTGACAACGCCGGGGGCCACACCAAGATGGGCGAGCTTATCGCCACGGCGGTCTATGAAGCCGTTACCGAGGCGATTTTCAAGCAAAACGGCCTGACCCCGCATCGCAGCGTGTTCAGGCGCCTCAAGGATCGGCAGCTCACCGTCTCCGACCTTGTGGGAGACAGCTCCTGCCCCTGCAACACCACCTCCGGCGGCACGGGCACCCCCGCCTACGCCAAATTGGAAACCCTCCTGCTGGAACCCCGGTACGCCGCCTTTCTGGAGACCGCCATGGCCCTCTCCGATGCCTGGGAACGCGGGCTGGTCACAGACCTGTCTGCCTACACAGGCTGGTGCAACGAAATGGCAAAGGAGATCGCAGGGGGACAGGTTCCCGACAGGAGCTTCACCGGGGACACCGATCTGCCCAAACCCCTGGGCCTTGCCGTGGACGCCCTGCTTAAGGGGATTGAATACAAAAAATAAGGGAACTGTTCAGCGTATGCCTCCGGCGGCCCTGCCGGGGGCTAAACTTTTAAAAAGTTTAACAAATAGGTTAAAAAAACAGATTCTGTCCAGCCTTGGTCAAAGGCGGATGTGATTTTCCCCGAGGAATCCGCCTACGCCCATGTGTATGCGTCATTGTTCGACCGACATCCAGGGGGCTACGGCGCGACAAGCGAGGGGAAAAACGCATCCGCAACCTGCTTTCAAGGTGGCACACGTTGCCGCCGGAGTTATTCCGGTTACTGTTAACCCATGAATTGACACGGGAGCACCGGCAGCTCATGCATTTGCGACGTACGAGGCATCCCCCTCACCCTTCACGCGAATGCGAACGCGAGGCGCCCGGAGTACCGACAGCCGTAGAGCATTCGCAAACCCGCTTTCAAGGTGGCGTCACCTTGCCGCCGGAGGCATCGCTTTTGTATTTTTTAACCTGATTTACCCACAAGAAGGCATTGTCATTGAGAGTATTTGTCGCCACATGTCTGGCCTGTTTCTTTTTTGCGGTCTCCGCCTACGCCACCACCGTCTCCCTTGTCATCAGCGAGTCGGACACCGGTGTGGTGAGCCGCGGGCTCTCCGAACTCAGCGACACCGAGGACATTGAGGCCCGGTATTTTACACACGCCGAGCTTTCGAGCACCGAGAAATCCCGGAATTTTCTGCGCTCCTCGGATGTAATTCTGGTGGACGTCATGCACCGGGAGCTTCCCGCATACCTGGACACCCACGTGGACCTCTCCGAAAAAACCGTGTTTGCCCTGCGCGGCTCACGGGACACCGAGGGGCTCAAGAAGAAGGGGTACCGGTTCGATGAAAAAATCCGGGGGTGGTATTCGGTGCTCACCGAGGCCAATGTCGCCGCCATGGTTCGCTGCGCTGTGGCCGTTTCCCTGAATCGCACCGAGGGCTGCGCCGGGGAGCCGGTGCGTATCGAAAGCGGGATCTACCATCCGGATGCGCCCACGCTTTTCGACTCGTGGGAGGCCTATCGTTCCTGGTACCGGGAAATTCCCGGCGCGCCATGGATCGGCGTTACCTTTTACACGCCGTCGGTGCTGCGAGGGGCCGATGGGTCGGCTGCGACCATCATCAAGGGTCTGGAGAAAGAGGGTTTTAATGTCCTGCCCTGTTTCGGACGGGAGAAAGTCCTCTTCGATCGCTTTCTCCTGGACGAACATCGAAACGGCCGGGTGGACCTGGTCCTTGCCTTTTCCATGAAGTTCTACTCGGCCCTTTCCGAGCCCACGAAAAACGGGTTGCGGGACCTTGACGTGCCCGTGATCAACGCCGTTACCCTCTATTCATTAAAAATAGATGCCTGGCGAACGGACCCAGTGGGCATTCCTGTCACCGATCTGATGTGGGCGGTGGGAAATCCCGAAATTTCAGGCCTCATCGAGCCGACGCCCCTGGAAGGCAAAGTGAAAATCCAGGGTCCCGAAAAGGGAAAACCCCTGTTTGCAACCGTTCCCATCGAGGAGAACATGGTTCGGCTCATGCCCCGTCTCAAACGGTGGATCGCCCTGCAACGCAAGCCCAACCCCGAAAAAAAACTGGCCCTTCTCTACTACAACCACAGCCAGGGCAAACAGAACATCGGCGCCAGTTACCTCAATGTGTTTCGGTCCATCGAAGCCCTTACGGCCCGGTTCCGGCAGGAGGGGTACCACATGGGGACCACCGGAGATCTTTCCGAGGCCGCCATCAAGGAGATGATCCTGCGCACGGGTCGCAACATCGGCTCCTGGGCCCCCGGCGAGCTGGACAAACTGATGGCCGCGGGCAAGGTGGTGCGGATTCCGGTGGCCACCTACGCGGAGTGGTTCCGCCAGCTGCCACAAGGCTTTCAGGATGCGGTGATTAAGCAGTGGGGGGCTCCTGAGGCTTCCACCATCATGGTTAAGGACGGGCAGTTCATCCTTCCGGTGGTGACCGCAGGGAATTTGGTGATGATGCCCGAGCCCTCCAGGGGGTGGGGGGACGATCCCATGAAGCTCTACCACGATCCCAGCGTCTGGCCCCACCATCAGTACATCGCGGCCTACCTCTGGATCCAGAACGGGTTTAAAGCCGATGCCATGATCCACCTGGGCACCCATGCCACCTACGAGTGGCTTCCGGGCAAACAGGCCGGACTTTCCCCCTCCTGCCCGCCCGAGGTGATGGTGGGGGACCTGCCCAATGTCTATCCCTACATTGTCGATGACGTGGGGGAGGGGATCCAGGCCAAACGGCGAGGCCGCGGGGTGATCATCGACCACATGACGCCCCTGTTCCAGAAGGCGGGGCTCCACAGCGACTACGCAACCCTTTACGAACTCATCAACCGTCTCACCCGGGGCCGGGCCGTTGGCAGCGCCACCGTGCCTGCCATCCTGGAAGAGATCAAGGCCTTGGCCGTCAAAACCGGGTTCCACGAAGAGCTCTCCCTTTCCAGCTACGACGATGACGAGGTCGAAACCCTGGAGCACGCTATCCTGGAGCTGAAGGAGACCCTTATGCCCCACGGGCTCCACACCTTCGGCGTGTCGCCTTCAGGTAAAGAGGCCGCAGACTTTTCCTTGTTGGCAAAGGAGCTGCGGCCCGGCCTTGACACCGAGGCCATGGCCAAAGGGATCCGTGACTCGGGTGAGCTGGAGCTGGAGCGGACCATGCGGGCCCTTGCCGGTCGCTTTGTCCCGGCAGGGGAGGGCAACGACCCCATTCGAAATCCGCCGTCAGTTCCCACGGGTAAAAATTTCTACGGCATCTCCTCTGCGAAAATCCCCACAAAAGAGGCCTGGGAACTCGGGGCCAAAGCCGGGGAACAGATTCTCCAGCGACAGGTAAAGGAAAAGGGGGGCTTTCCAGAGAAAGTGGCCGTGGTCCTCTGGGCTACGGAGACCCTCCGCAACGAGGGGATCAACGAAGGCACCATCCTCTGGCTCATGGGCATGGAACCGGTGTGGGATGCCTCCGGACGCGTCACCGGCACGCGGGTGGTGCCCGGAGCCATGCTGGGACGGCCGCGCATCGACGTGCTCATCAACCCGTCGGGACTTTACAGGGACCTGTTCCCGGAGAAGATGAAACTTCTGGACAAGGCTGTTCAGCAGGCCATCGCAGCCAATGACGTGGAAAATTTCCTTGCAAAGCACAGCGCACGGACCCGAAAAACGCTGGAAGCCAAAGGGATTTCCCCTGACCGCGCCGAGATCCTCTCCCGGATTCGCATTTTTACGGGCAAACCCGGGACCTACGGCAACGGGGTCTCGGAGATGACCGGCATGAGCGGCTTCTGGGAATCCGACCAGGAGATCGCCGACGTCTGGAAACGACGAACCGGGTTTGCCTTCGGGCAGGGGCTCTGGGGCGTGGAGGCGCAAAACCTGTTGGCCGAAAACCTGAAAAACGTGACGGCAACGGTCCACAGCAGCTCATCGACCCTGTACGGCACCATGGACAACGACGATGTCTTTCAGTACCTGGGGGGGCTCTCCCTTGCCGTGGAAAAAGAGACGGGCACCCGCCCCGATGTGGTGCTGACCCGCCAGGGCCGCCCGGACACCGTCACCGTGGAGGGCATCGACAAAACCATCGGCCGGGAACTCAGGAGCCGCTACATCAATCCCAAATGGATCGCGGCCATGAAAACAGAGGACTACGCCGGGGCCCGGGAGATGTCCAATTTTGTGGAGTACATGTGGGGCTGGCAGGTGACCGTTCCCCACGCCGTCAAGGAGACCTCCTGGCAGCAGACCTACGACGTCTATGTCAATGACAGCCTCGGGCTCGACCTGAAAACATTTTTCAACAAGGCCAACCCCTGGGCGTATCAGTCCCTCACCGCCCGCATGCTGGAGTCCGTCAGGAAAGGGTACTGGACCCCGGATGAAGCCGTGACGAAAAACCTGGCCAAAGAGTATGCCGTGGGCGTGGTGGAAAAAGGCGTGGCCTGCTGCGATCACACCTGCAACAATCCGATGCTGAACCAGATGGTGGTGACCCTCATCTCCATGCCCGGCATGCTCTCCCCGGAGATGGTGGAAAAATTCACCCTGGCCATGGAAGAGGCCGTGGGCACAACCCTTGATGATCAGCAGGCAAAACAGGCGGCCCTCCACGACAGGGTCCTGGCAGCTGCGAGTCCCCAATCCAGCACAGACACAGACAAAACCGAGGCATCCCGGGCAACGGATCCGGCGAGCAAGGCAGAAGCTGAAAAGCCTGAGGTGACAGAGACCGGCAGCGGTGCCCGGCAGGTCCAGGGATACAAACTGGATAAAATCGAAACCAAGGAAGAGACCACAAAACTCTCCTCATCAGGGGTGATGTGGTATGCTGCCATTTTTCTCCTGGGTTTTATCGGGCTGTTTGCCTGGGGCATGGGCAGGGTGGAGGCGCCTTGAAACCCTATGCGAAGGCAATGTAAATTAGACGTAATCAAACCGTCACACACCATCATTTTGGAGGAATATATGAAACCGGTCATCGTACCCGTGGCCTTCGGGACCACCAGCAAGGCCCTTGAGACCTACAACGTCATTGACGAGGCCATCAAACAGCGTTTTCCGGAACACGAGGTGCGCTGGGCCTGGTCATCACGGATGGTCCGGGATGTCATGAAAAAAAAAGGACGCCATTTTCCCCATCCCCACGAGGTGCTGGCCGAGCTGGCCGGTGAGGGAAAAGACTGGGCCGTGATGCAATCCATGCACCTCATCTGCGGCCATGAATTTACCCGGCTCCTTGATGAAGTCCATACCGGAACGCCTCGAATCTCCGTGGGGCTCCCCCTCATCACCTCTCCTGAAGACTGCCGCTGGGTGGTGGACGCCATGGGGCACCTGGTGTCGGATCGTGAGGATGAAGCGACCCTGTTTATCGGTCACGGTACCGACCACCCGGCCTGGACCACGTACTTTGCCCTGGATGCCATGCTGAAAAACACATACGGTCCCGGCACCTTCACGGGGGTGGTGGAGGGCTTCCCCGAGGCGGAGGATGTGGTAAGCGCCGTCAAAGCGGCTGGTTTTACCCGGGTGAAGATCGTTCCTTTGATGCTCGTGGCCGGGGTGCACTACCTGGAAGACCTGGCAGGGGATGAAGAGGACTCCTGGAAAAATCTGTTTGCCGCAGAAGGCATCGATGCCACACTCATCGATCGGGGCATCGGGTACATGCCGGAGATTGTGCGCCTCTTTATCCGCCACCTGGAAGAGGCCATGGACATGGTCCTTGAATCAGAAGCTGTGTGATGGCTGATTGGGGGCAAGGTGAGTCGCCTGAACGCTGATTTCCGCCGCACCTTTCCCTTGCATAACAGCGACTGTCATGTGCGATGTGTACGCTTATTTTTTTGTTCAGGTCATTGGGAGTGCTGAGTCAACATTTCTCAAGATGCTTTTACTATAAAAAAACCAAAGGCAGTGACGTGGACATTGGGAGCAATATTGGTGCTTTGTATCTGTTTTTTATGGATTTTTCTAAACAGAAGAACCGTGCCCGACTTTTGCAACCACGAAAGGTGACAAAAAAGACAAGAAAGTGTTTGACACACGTCGAATATCTTGTGTAGATAAACATACAAATTGATCTTTGGTGCATGCTCTCCCCCACGAAGGGAAGCTGCTTAAAAGGGAACCCCGTGAGAATCGGGGACGGGCCCGCCGCTGTAACCGGGGACGAACTTCGTAAATACACCACTGCTCTTCAAAGGGCGGGAAGGTGCGAGAGTTCGTATGATCCGGAAGTCAGAAGACCTGCCAGAGTGAATTCACATGTCCTGAAGCTGATGCTCAGCCGGTGACATGTGAGGGGTTTCGTTCTCGCGGTAGGAACTGGAGACCTGATCAGACGACATGGGAAAAACGGCCCCATGCCCCCTTCATCATCAAGGGACGGCATGGGGCTTTTTTGTTTTGGGCGATACGCCCGAGGTGTCTCTTTTCTCTCCTCTTTCCATCCCCTTCGAACGAAAACAATCCCTCGAAATTTGGCACAGCAATGGTTCAGGTGGTCGTTCTGCATGGAGGATCGACACCTCCGGTGCAAAACGAAGTCTTATGTTTTTGGAAGGAAAAGCAATGAGAAAAAGTCTGATGATCGGTGCCGTCGCCGCCTGGGTGGCTGGCACCTCCCCGGCCTGGGCCACCGACACTGCCCTGGATGAATATGTGGTCACCGCCTCGCGGGCCAAGGAGAGCATTACGGAAGTGGCGGCGGCTGTGACCGTGATTGATGCGGAAGTTATCGAAAA
This sequence comes from Desulfoluna spongiiphila, assembly GCF_900101345.1. Taxonomy (GTDB): domain Bacteria; phylum Desulfobacterota; class Desulfobacteria; order Desulfobacterales; family Desulfolunaceae; genus Desulfoluna; species Desulfoluna spongiiphila. The sequence goes on from NZ_FMUX01000008.1 coordinate 29,113, forward strand.
CTCGTCTGCAAAGGATTTGGGCGAACTCCTCTCCGAAAAAGGCGGCGTACAGGTTCTGCAGTATCCCGGCGCACTGAGCGGTATAACGATCCGCGGTTTCAGCACCGAATCACACGGGAATGACCTCATGGGCCATGTGTTGATACTCATCGACGGGCGTCGCGCAGGGACCGGAAACGCAGCAAAAATTCTCACAAAAAACATTGAGCGGGTTGAAATTATTAAAGGGCCCGCAGCTGTCCAGTATGGTTCGGCCGCCATGGGTGGTGTCGTCAACGTGATCACCAAAAAAGGAGATGCCAAACCCACGGTTTACGTTGAAGCCAAGGGCGGCTCTGCTCACTACAGAGAGTTCGCATCGGGGGCATCCGGGCAGGTTGGAAAATTCGATTTCTCTGCAGCGGTTTCTCATTCAGAAGAGGGCGATTACGAAACCGGCAACGGGACCAAGTACAACAACACAGGCAACGACGGGATTCTCCATGCCAGCATCAACACCGGTTTTGAGTTTTTGCCCGGCAACCGCATCGGCCTGATATACACGGCTTTTGACGCCGACAAGGTGGGGAACCCTGGCTATATTACCGAAAATGATCCGGACAACTACAAAGATTCGGAAAACAGTTCGTATGATCTCACCTATGACGGTGTCAACGCCTCGGAATCGCTTGCATGGAAGGCACGCTGGTTCGGTGGAAATGATAAAGACTCATGGATTGATCCTGATCCGACTTCAGGATACGTCAGTTCCCAAGAGACCGACAGTAAAGGCGCCCAGGCACAAATTTCATGGGCTGGAGAGACCTTTGGCCTGACCACCGGCGTGGATTGGGTGGACTACGATATTGACGCAACGTGGGACCCAAAGAAGACAAATTTCAGCAACACGGCCGGATTTGCTCTTGCCAAGGCTAAACTCCTTGACAACAAAATGATTATAACCGGTGGTGCCCGGTATGATCACTACGAAGTTGAGGTCTCTGGCGGACAGGGACGCGATGAAAGTGACGACGACATGAACCCAAGCCTCGGGGTCGTCTACAATGTGTCAAAAAATATAAAAATCAGGGCCAATGTCGCGGAAGCCTTCCGCATGCCCTCTGCAAAAGAACTTGCGTACGATCACACAACTCCAGGGTCAACCTGGAGCGGGGTATTCTATCCGGGTACACACTATGTCGGGAATCCGGACCTCGACCCGGAAAAAAGCCGCACGTATGAAGTAGGAATGGACGTAAACGCAGGGGGAATGAGGAGTGCCCTGACTCTGTTTACGACAGATTTCGAAGACAAAATTGTTTCCGCTGTTAATGATGACGGGGATTCCACCTGGGAAAACTTGGGTGAAGCTACCATCAGCGGTGTGGAGGGAGATGTATCCTACACCATAGGCGACCTGTTCGGAGCTTGGGAGCTTCGACCTTATGCTGCGGTGACCTATCTGTACGAGTTCAAGGATGACGAAACAGATAAAGATCTTCAGAAAGTCGCTGACACGACGGTTTCCGGAGGCATTTCCCTAACCGATCTCGATGGTTTTTTCGCCGACCTGAGCGTCTCGTATCTCAGTAGCCAGAAAGTCACCGACCATCAGTTTAAAACAAAAGAGGAAGTGACGCTGGCCAGTGTCACGGTATCTAACCTCACCATAACCAAACGCGTCATCAGTACCGATACATTCGGAACACTGTCCCTTCGTGGAGAAGTAAAAAACATTTTTGACGAAGACGCAGCCTATATCCAGGGATATCCCATCCCAGGACGCCAGTTTTTTGCCGGGGTAACCTGGTCCTACTAATCCGGGTGGTCCCCACGACCCGGACGGGGCCTGGTTGCCTCGCATACAACTTTCCGCCGGACCTGTGACACCGGCGGGAACCGAGGTGGCATCGTTGCCTCCTCAAAACCCCATGAAGGTCATGCCTGGCGCATCAGGGCAGGCCGCCCCCGTTTTTTTCCGTCTTTGGCTGTTTGATTGGGCAGCTGCTAAGAGGGCGGGAGATCCTCCTTGCGGAGGCGGTTCGGTTCTTTTTGAGCCGAATGCAAAGGGAAGGGCCGGAAAGGGGTGTTGCTCCGCCCGTTGACTCGGAGCATCATGTGTATCTCCTGATCTGTGGTTGGAATCAGGGGCCGGGGAGGGACAATGGCGTCCCTCCCCCCTCCCATGATTTTGGGCCGGGTCCGGAGATTTATTGTTGATGGGATCAACTCGCATTAGTACATGATCTATGCTATATATCGCAACGGTCAGTATCGATTGATCCATTGTTATCACAGCGCCTTGCCGAAATGTTTCTGTTTCTGCGAGGCTTTGGTGTTTTTTCATTCCGGGACAGGTGCAGGCAACATGATTCATTTATTGAAAAGCGGCGGATTCCTTATGCTTCCGTTGCTCTTATGTTCTTTTATTTCGTTAACCCTTATCATTGAACGAACCATCTTCTGGCTCCGCATCAGGCGGGAAAAGGACCGCTCTCTCGTCTACCGGGTCCTGGACCTTGCCGACAAGGGACTTTGGGATGATATACGCCTGGCTGTCCGGGGATCCAACAACTTCATCATCCGTATTCTCATCAACGGGATCCTGCATCGCGACTACTCCATGTCCATGGCCATGGAATCGGCGGCATCGGATGAGCTTCGCAAAATGCGCCGGTTCATGGGGGTTCTCGAAACCATCGTCACCGTGGCGCCTTTGCTCGGCATTCTGGGCACCGTGGTGGGGATCATTCACTCTTTCGATATGCTCGGTGCCAAGGGCATCGGGGATCCCCAGGCGGTTACAGGGGGGATTGCCCAGGCCCTTATCACTACGGCGGCGGGCCTCTCCATCAGCATCCTGACCCTTCTTCCCTGCAATTACTTCAACGCCTGCGCCGAAGCATCGGCCCTTTCCATCGAAAAATACGCCACATCCCTTGAGATTACCTATGAAAAAAGGGCAAACGCCGGTGAGATCCGACCCCAAAAAGAAAAGCAGGTGTCCGGGGGCAGGTGACAAAGGCACACTCACTTAGCATGCAGCGCTCCCATGAACCAGGGGGGTGGGCTGGACGTGCTGGCAAGCCTTTAGACAAGGGCGATATTCGCCTTACCTCAGAGGTGTCTGTAAAAAGAAGGGTTTTCAGATGAAAGTAAAACGCGATTTCAGCATCAAAAACAAACCGGACATGCTGCCCTTGATTGACGTGGTATTTCTCCTGCTTGTGTTCTTTATCTACGCCATGCTCTCCATGAGCTACCACAACGGCATCCGGCTTGAGCTTCCGGAATCGGCACAGGCCGAGCACATGGAGGAGACCACGGAGCTCATCGTGTCCGTGGAGGCAGACGGCCGTGTGTTCATGGGAAAAGAAGAGGTGGCCTTGCCGGAACTTGGCGCCAGGGTAGCCCGGTACTTTGAGGGAAAGACAAAAAAGCAGGTCATCCTCAGCGGACACAAGGAGTTGTCGTACCAGAATCTTTTTCACGTCATGGACACCATCCGCGAAGCTGGCGTCTGTGACATCGCCCTTCAGGCGGAGGTCGCAAAGCCGTGAATCGCCTGACCCTTTCAGCCTTTGCAGCAGCCCTGTTGCATGCGTTATTTTTCCTGGTTCCCTTGCCCACAGCATCCGTTGCCCCGCCGTCTGCCCCCACCCACGGCACAACCATCTCCGTTTCCATGACCGTGCCTTCGGTGCAGGCACCGGCACCCGCCAAAGCGGTTGTAAAACCAATCCCGAAGAAAACGACGCCCCCCCAAAAAAAACAGGCACAGCCCAAGAAGCCTGTTAAGAAAAAAAAGGAAAAAAAGAGAAAGCAACCCAAACGCGTGGAACCCAAGGTGGCAAAGAAGAAAGTCCCTGTGCAGCAGCCTGCACAGGAAATCCCCCGTCTCGCACCCCCTGAGGTTGTTGAAGATCCGGCCCCTGTGCCCGACGAAACCCGGGCACGGGAGGCGGAGGAGGCCACCGTTGCAAAAAACACCACCCAGGACACCGAAGAGACAGCGGAGCCCGCCTCAGCCCCCGCCATGGGCGGCGTCCAGTCCGATGCCCAGCCCACATCGGTCTACGCACCGGAGCCCCGATACCCCAAGGCTGCCATCCGGCGTGGCTACCAGGGAGTGGTCCTTCTGGATATCCTTGTCAACGGCGACGGACACGTGGAGGAGGTAAAGCTGAAAAAATCAAGCGGACACGGCGTGCTGGACCGCAGCGCCGTAAAAGGGGTGAAGAAGTGGCGATTTTCCGCCAGCGGAGCTGACAACCCCACCTGGGTTACGCTTCCGGTGAGATTTAAGCTGCGCGGAATATGAAACCGTCTATACGATAATACGTGAGCGTCCGTATGTCTGGGCATCGTATTTTTAGGGACAGGCTCTTTATGCTGGACTTTTACCCGACACCCATGGAACAATGTTCGCATCGGTAGCCCGCTAAACCAATGGCGATATCCACACATTGATTTTCCGCATTCAACAGTCTCAATATCAAAGCCAGATTCAGGAAGGAGGGTGCTATGCCACGAATTCCCCGTTTGGTTGTCACGGATTCAGGCCAAAAAACCGCTTACCATGTGATCAGTCGGACCGCGTTGGACGGTCTGCCCTTTGGAAAAATCGAAAAAGACAAGCTGCTCAGCATTATCCAGCGACTCTCGGCGGTTTATGTCGTTGACGTGTTGGGATTTGCCGTTATGGGCAACCATTTTCACCTCCTTGTGGAGGTCAGCCCCGGATCCATGGTTTCTGATGATGAGGTGAAACGACGATTTCAGCTTCTCTACGGCAAAGACATGGAATTTCCGGAAGGATTGCTGAATGACTACCGGGAAAGGTTCTGCAGCCTGTCTGCCTATGTCAAAGACATCAAGCAACGTTTTTCCCACTATTACAACAAACGGAAAAATCGCAGAGGAACCCTCTGGGGAGAGCGGTTTAAAAGTGTCATCGTGCAGCAGGGAAACTCACTGATCCACTGCCTCGCTTATATAGATTTGAACCCACTGCGTGCCGGAATTGTGAAGCGACCGGAAGATTACCGCTGGTGCTCCATCGGGTACCATCTTCAAACGGGAAACAACAGTGATTTCCTGTCATTGGATTTAGGACTGGAAGATTCCGGAACGGCTGATCCCCTGACTCGCCTGAAAGAGTACCGAACATTTCTCTACCAGGTAGGTTCCATAGAAAAAAAAGGAAAAGCGACCCTTTCGAAACAGGTCTTTGATGAAGAGGCAGCCAACGGGTTTGAGCTTGCCCGGGTGAGACGATTCCGGTTTCGAACCCGGTATTTTACGGATTCAGGGATTATCGGTTCGAAAGCGTTCGTTGAGACAACGTACGGCTCATTCAAGGAAAAGATTCATGCCACACGGGATAAAGTTCCCAAACGAGTAAAGGGTATAGAGGGCATGTATTCCTTGAAACGACTTGCGGATTTCTAAAAAGCTGAATGGCGTATTGCAGCGTGGATGTGATTCATGGTTATTTCGGAATTTTGGTGTGCGCTCCATTGCCCTTGCTCTCTCTTCCGGTCATCCCCGTTTCAAATAGTTCTCACACGATGAATGCCAACAATTTCCGAATCGAAAGTGTACTTGTTTTCAGACCTGTCCTAAATAGATAATCGAACTCTAACCAAACTGAGATGGAATCGATGACTGAGGTATACAATGTAGTGCTAAACGGTAGAGTCATTCCCGGGTGGGATCATGAGGAGGTAAGAGACAACCTGGCCGTTCTTTTTAAAATCACACCTGAAAAAACGGAGTGGTTTCTATCAGGGAACGCCATCACCATCAAAAAAAATATCGATCATAAAAAGGGTCTCATGTTGATGCGCCTTCTTGAGGAAGCCGGTGCTGATTGCAAATTGACCAGGCAGGATGGCTCCATACCTGGGCTACCCGTCGCAGATAAGAAAGATGCTCCTGAATGCAGTGTGTGTGGGATCGTGCAGCCAAACCATGCAAACCATATGACAGATAAACCTTACTCGAACTCGGTTGCAAGGCCCTCGCGCCCATCACAGCACACTTACCAAAACGACCTGTCTCAATATGTTGATAAAAACAGACAGAGATACATGGAACTATTTGCGAGGTTCGATGAAAATGAAGGGGCATACGTCATAAGCTGGAACTGGCCAGCCTTTTTTTTAACTGCATGGTGGTTTTTCTATCGCAAGCTTTATGTTTGGGCGCTTGTTTCGATTGGCGCAGGAATTCTCGTTAGCGCATTGGCACCGATCTTAACCCTTCCCTTTCATATCGGTATTGGCGTTTCGGCAAATTTTCTATATTACAGGCATGCAAAGAAAAAAATTCACAAGCTGCGCATGGAAAGTCCTACGGGTGATATCGGCCCAACATTATCTGAGGAAGGTGGCGTCACTTATAAAGTACCGGCATGCATTGCATTGGCTTTGATGGTGCTCATCTTTCTTGCCGTGGTCATTCCGAAACTCATGAACTCAGGGGCTGAAACGACCCTGTGGAAGATTGATACAAATGCGGTACTGCGTCCGACGTTCCATACCACAGAAGGGATCTAAGAGGCGGGAAGTGCATATGTTATCTGCTTGCCTGAAGCTGGCGGCACCATGCTGGTCACGGCACACCATCTATTCGGTCCTGCCGGAGGATTTGAGCAAACGTATCCATGGGATGAGGTGCCTGGCTTAATTCGAAAAGTTTCGGCACGATCTATAGGGGCTTCATTTTTGCAGGTAGAGACGTCCGATGTCCTTCCGATATTTGGTGCGCACGCCTTTGATGAACATGGCGCCGGGCATGATCTGGCTGTCTTCCCCTTGACCGATGATGCCCCTGAAGTACCTGTCCTGCCCCTGGCTGAACGGTTACCGCGCAGACTTGAAAAAATTTGGATGCTTGCCCACGTACTCAATAGAAACCCTGAAAAAAAGCTATACCCGGCCTGTGTAGTCGCGGTTAATGAACACTCAATAACGTATGTTTTTGAAGACTCAACACTTGACCTTACGGCTACCAGCGGGGCTCCGATGCTGAACGGGAAGGGTGAAATCATGGCGATGAATGTTGCAGGGGTCAATACCAAAGTCAAACTGCTTGTTATCGGAACGCCAGCCACAACGATTCGGGCATTGATCAAACAATCTGCTTATTAATCCATGGAACACACTGTGACGGTAATGATACATTCAAGGTTGCTCAGCGTGGTCCGACGGTCAGGCTTGTTTTTTTCAGGTACTTTCGCCATAAGTGAAACAAGCTATGTTGCCCACCCCCTTGTGCAGGAGAGTTCATGTTACGATCTGTTTTCTTAAGTTTTACGATTTTTTCCCTGGTCTCCCTCACCGGCTGCATGCCCCTTCTGCAGGGCTACGTGGTCTCAAACATGAAAGAAGAGCCGGTCTGCGAACGGTTTTATATCCACCCGGAGCCCAAAGTGGGCGATACGGCCTTTTACACCTCGGACAACGAGCACATGAAGGGCAACGGGAGCCGGGTCACCCTCATCTCCCGGGAAGAGGGCGTGAACATGGTGGCCCTGGAACCTGAAAACCGAAAAATGCTGAATTTCAGAAAGCTGTACTGGGTCACGGATGACGGGATCGTCATCAAGGCACAACTCGAATACAAAGGAGAGATTACCCCGTTGAAGGTGGAAGGGGAGAACCCGGAGACAGGCTACTTCCGCCGTCTCACCTTTGAGCGGTGCGCGGTGCCACAGCGCTTTGAGGCCAAGGGGAGAAGCTACACAGTCAAATACATCCAGACCCAGCAGATGGTCCATCACTCCGGCGACCCGTTTTTCGGAACCGTGGATGCGGACATGACCCAGGTGAATATGTACGATCCCGACGTCCCCTTTGGCCTTGTCAAAACCGTTTTAAGCGGCAAGACCAAGGCCGGAGCAGGGGCCTTTGACTTCATCGGGGCGGCCATTAAAGCAACCCAGCCCGACATCTTTTCGTCGCGGGAGGTCCTCAATGACCTCTACACCTCCTCGAAGTCATCAGAACATGCCTTCATCATGGATTTTAATTACACCCCGGAATAACCCAAAAGAAAAAGCAAACACCATATGACGTATCAAAACAAAGCACTGTGCAGAGTCCGAACCATCACCACCTTCCTCTCCCTGGACCGTGACAAAAGCGCCTGGAAAAAAGAGATCGGCAGGGCATCCCGCTTTTGCGCCGAACTGTCCCGGGAGTTTTTGGAAAACGGGTACACCGTCCAATCCATACGGATCGTCACCAACCCCTTTGGCGATTACCTCAACACCGACAGCCTTGAAAGTGCCAGGGATGACCTTACATATCTCAGCGGCCTGCTGAGCGCCTCCGATGCCACCGGCCCCAGAGTCCGGTTTGCCACCGGCGAGGCCCGGACCAAAGGGGAAATCGCGATGCTTCCCGAGCTGGTGAAGGCGTTCGGGGACCTCTGCAATGTCTGCGTAAACGTCGGGCTCGACGACTTCGGCATCTTAGACAGTGAGTTGATTGACCTGTCGGCCGAGGCGGTCATCAAAATCAGCAAACTCACCCCGCGGGGAGAGGGAAACTTCAACTTTACGGTGAACTTCAACTGCGACCCGCTGATTCCCTACTTTCCTGCGAGTTATCATCACGCAGAGCTCGGGGACCGTTTTGTGATCGGGCTCGAAACACCGGATCTTCTCGTAAGCGTTTTAAAAGAGGTCAACAGCGGTGCAGAATGCACCTCACACAACGCCCGATTCAAGAATTACCACCGGGCCATGGGCAACGCACTCCAACACCACATCTCGGCAATACAGGGCATCATCCACCGATCAGGCATCGATGCCGGCTTTGCTTTTTCCGGATTTGACAGCTCGGCGGCACCGTCAAAAAACTGTGCCAGTATGGCAGAGGTCTATGAAGAGATGGGGGTCGCCTACTTCGGTGCCTCGGGTACCGTTGAGGCGTCGGCTCTTTTGACCCGGGTGTTTAAATCCATTGAGGGTGTGGATCTTGTCGGATTTTCCGGCCTCATGCTTGCCTTGACGGAAGACACCGGCCTTGCGCAGGGGACCGTCCATTCGCAGTTTGATATCAGGTCTCTTTTAACCTACAGCTCGGTGTGCGGTATCGGCCTGGATACGGTCCCCATCCCCGGCGACACCCCCGCCCATAAAATCGCAGCCCTGATGAGGGACACCGGGACCATGGCCTTCCGCCTGAACAAACCCCTGACCGTTCGTCTTTTCCCGGTTCCGGGACTCAGCGCAGGGGACATGACGGCCTTTGAAAGCAGTGACCTTTGCAACTGCGCCGTCCTTGCGGTGCCTTAGCCCGGAGATTTCACGAGCAATCATTTTAGATAGGGGTACAACACACGACGGCATGAAGGGCAGATGCCGTGGCTGAAGTTGGCCTCGGGATGAAACGATTCGATGTCCTGCCAATTGCCCTGGGTATCTTTGATGCTTTTGCAGTTGGCACACATGGTGATAAACCCTCGGAGCTCCCGGCGCTGGCTGAGGCTCCGGTTGATCTCCCGGTTTTTTTCCACCAGGGCGTGGTTGACACAGAGAAGCTCAAGGTGGGATTCCATCAACTTGCAGAAATGCTGAAGAAGATGCCGTACGGACTCGGAGTAGCCCTTGCTGACCCTGTCCAGAACACAAAGGGTCCCGTAAATGTCCCCGTTGGGAAGCAGCACCGGGTATCCAAGATAAGAGACCATGTCCCGGTTAAATGCCGGACTGGCCTGCCACCTCTCGTCATTTAAGGCATTACAGACGATGAGCGTCTCCTGTGTTTTAATGACGGTCTCGCAGTACAGCCCTGAGTTGTTGAGTACCTGCGTCTCCCCGGGAGAATAGGGGTTGTGTGTGCCGATGCTTGAGACAAACACATCGATGCACGGGTCGGAAAACCGCATGACAAGGGCCACTGGAGCCCCCGTGATTTCGGTTATGAGGTCGGTCATCTCCTGCCAGATTTTTTTGATGTGCTCGGGAACGTGGATTTGCTTCATCATCCTTGTCTTCGCCTTGCTTCAATTCCGACCCCTGTGGCGCGTTGATGCGGTACGACCCGCACGTATCCCTGAAGGATCATGGGTGGACTCCCGGGGTCTCTGTGACCATCGGAAGGATAAGTTTACGATCTTCGGATATGATTTTACCGGTTCGTTTCAACACCTTCATGGCACGGGTAATGCTCACCCGATGGGCACCGGTTAAAATCGACAGCTCTTCATGGGTCAGCGGGAATTTGATGATGATCCCCTTGGGACTCTGTGTGCCGTGCTCTTTGGCAATATTAAAGAGCACATGAAAAAGACGATCCTCAATATTGGGCAGGGACAGGCTCCTCACGCGCCGGGTCAGCCATGAGATTCGTTCGCTCATGTTTTTGATCACCTGCAGGCCTATCTTGGGGTAATCCAGGATGAGCTGTTCAAACTCGGTTTTGCTGAAACCGCACGTGGTCGTATCTTCCATGCAATAGGCCGTGACGGGGTACTGTGCCCCGGCAAGAAAAATATTTTCCCCGACAAAATCCCCGGATTTCCGCATCTCAAGCGTCAATTCATTGCCATCTTCAAACACCTTGTTCAGCTTGACGCGTCCGGCGGTAATTAGAAAAAGCTCCTCTGCCGCAGCTCCCTGACGGAACAGGGTATCTCCTTTTGACGCTCGTTTTTTCCTTGCCTTGACGATAAAGGCCTCAAACTCTGGCGAATATGTGTTTTCAAAATTAAAATCTATTGATAGTTCGTTGATATCATTACCTGCAATTTGTTTAGCACGACACACGATTCAACCCTTTCTTACTCCACCTGGATTGTAGATAATGATGGTGCTTCTATTAAGTATAGAAGATAGCTCTTGTCTGTAGCAGCGGCTACAAACCGAGCGAAAAACATATCAGGTGAGAAAAGGAGACATGATGCATTTTTTATACCACGGACATATTCCAATACAGGGATTGCCCCCATGAGGCAAGGGGACGTGGCAGCGCAGGGCCCCGTTTGACGGGGTCATAGACAGCTTACGGGGTGTGTATACCCTTTCAGTTCAGATCCGTATACGGGGTATCACGGCCTGTCTGACCGCCAGTCAAAAAATCTCACGGCCTACGTCAGAACAATTGACAAAACAGCCATATCCTACTACTGACAATGTGCTATTGCCAGCCACCGGCAATCCGGTCGGGAGCCGTAAAAGACTCCTGGGGCATAAACAGATTTTCAACAACACGGGAGCCCATGAGCCTGCTTGACACCCCGGTCCAAAGCCGAGAGAAAATGAAACGACAGGACGCCGACAAGTCGTGGTATCGACTGGATAACGCCGGAAAATTATTCCCCTCCATCACCTCGACACGAATTTCGACGGTCTTCAGGGTCTCGGCGACCCTTGTGGCCCCCGTGGACAAGAGCCTGCTGCAGGACGCCCTGGATGCCGTCATCCCGCGGTTTCCCTATTTTCAGGTCACCCTTAAACGGGGCCTTTTCTGGTACTATTTCGAACGGTCCCACGAGCAGCCCCGGGTGGAGGAGGAGATCTTTTATCCCTGCATGTTCCTGATGTACAAAAAGCGGGGGGTGTTTCCTTTTCGGGTCCTTTATTTCAATCGTCGGATCAGCCTTGAGATCTCCCACAGCGTGACGGACGGAACCGGGGCCCTTGAGTTTCTGAAATCACTCGTCGCAGAATACGCACGGATCGCCGGAGTCTCCTTTGCCCGGGACGACACGATATGCCATGCCGGTGATGAGCCGGACCCGGAAGAATTTGAAGACTCTTTCCGCGCCTATTACCAAAAAAATATCCCCCAGCCCCATCAGGTGAGCAGGGCGTATCTCTTTCCCTTTGAGCTCCTGCCCAAGGGTGAATATTCCATTGTCACCGGGATCATGAAAACCGAAGAGATCCTTGAGGTATCCAAACGCCATGGGGCCACCGTAACGCATTATTTCACGGCCCTTTATTTTGATGCCGTCCAGCAGTATCTTAAGGTATCAGGGGAGAAGAACCCCAGTCCGGTGGTCCTTAACGTACCGGTGAACCTGCGGCGACTCTTTCCCTCCAGGACCATGCGCAATTTTTTTGTAAGCATCACCCCGTCCCTGGATTTCCGGCTGGGGCATTTCTCCTTTGAGGAAATCCTGGCGCAGGTGAAGCACGCCATGGGAATGATGGCCACCACACAGTATTTAAGGCAGCTCATCTGCCGAAACGTAAAGCCGGAAATGCCCCTGATGGTCCGGCTCATGCCCCTGTACGTCAAAAAATTGGTGACGCGACTGATTTTCAGGGAGTTCGGCGAAAAAAACAACACGAGCAGCATCTCCAATCTCGGCAACATCATCCTGCCCGACGGGCTGGCTCCCTTTGTGGAGCGATTTGAATTTTACCCCCCGCCGGGAAAGCAGAATGTAGTCAAAATCGGTATTGTATCCTATGCGGGGAAGGTCTATGTGACGTTCGGGAGCCTCACCGAGGATAAAATCATTGAGCGGTATTTTTTTCGAAAGATCAGAAAGATGGGCATCCGCGTCAAAATAGAGACAAACGCTTTGGTATAAAGGCCCTTTGCTTTTCTGCCGAAACACGCAACAACACGAAGGAAAAAGGCATGGCACAGGCTTTTTTCCTTCAGCCGTAAGGGAGATCATCATGCCATATTGCCCGGGATGCGGGGTGGAAGTGGAGTCGGTCGTGCGAAGCTGCCCGTTATGCGATCAGGAGATACCTATCATTGAAGGAATAAACGATGGAAAGGGGAGGGCGGATGAAACATTTCCCGCCCCCGCAAACATCTACGGAAAAAAGCTGAGGCGACTCAAAAACCAGATTTTCTTCAGCGTGACCCTGGTTGTCGCCTGTGCTCTTTTTACCCTTGGCTTTCTTCATTCGTTTCTTCATATGCAGAGCATGTCCATCCAGTACGGAGTTGTCGGCGTCGTATCCGCCTGGTTTTACGCCCTGCTTATCCTTGGGTATGTCCCCGGCATCAACCATACGATCATGGGATTCGGCATTGTCAGCGCCCTGCTTGTCACGGGAATCGATGCCATGGACAGCCAGATAACCTGGGCACGGGGCATCGGCGTGCCGCTGATCGTCCTTGCAACGGCCATGGCCCTGGCCGTAATACGGATCTACAGGCGGTTCAGGCACAAAAACCAATACGTGGTCATCCCCATCTATCTGTGTACCTGCGTTTCGATTTTCTGCCCGGCCATTGAGCTGATTATCGACCTTCACCTCACGGGTGCCGTGGCCCTGTCCTGGTCTGTCATCGTTTTTATCCCGCTCATGACCCTTGCCTGCCTCCTGCTCGGCCTCTACCTGAAACTGCCGGAACGATTGAGAAGCAAAATCAAGAAAAAACTTCATATCTAAAAAAGAGGGGTAACTATTCAGCTTATGCCTCCGGCGGACCTGCCGGGGGCTAAACTTTTAAAAAGTTTAACAAACAGGTCTTAAAAAAACTGCTTGAATGCATTTCGTTTTAAAGGCGGATGCGCTTTGGCCCGAGGGACGAGGGGCAAAGCGCATCCGCAACCTGCTTTCAAGGTGGCACACCTTGCCGCCGGAGGCTGCTTTTTGGAGCTGAATAGTGACAACAACAAAGAGGGACAGGTTCTTTCTGCGCCCTCAGCCCTTGGCTCTGTCCCACGCCAATGGCAGGTGCCAACGGCTCACACGGGCCTTTGCCCAAGGGACCTGTACCGCAGCGAATCGCGACCGTCCCGCCTGCCACGATCTGAGCCGGTATTCCGTTGACACGACCATGGCTGTAAAATCGTGTGGTTATCCGGATAAATATCTGCTACTCATCTAACTGTCAGACGCATCATTTATGACCATCCCCAAAGGGAAACCAGCCATGAACAAAAAACGATGTTTCACATGGGTGGCGATTCTGCTGCTGATGCCCCTATGGGCCTTCGCCGCCTCTTTTCCTGAAAAACCGACCTCGGAGCACTTCTACGTGGACGAGGCAGGATTGATCGATGCCGAATCAGGGACCCGAATCGATGAGGCGGCATCGGCCCTCCTTGCAGAAGAGAGGATCCCGCTCTATGTGGTCACCATCTCCTCTCTTGCCAGCTACGATGCCGTGACCATGCGAATCGAAGAGTATGCCGCGGATCTCTTCGACCACTGGGGCATTGGCTCGCAGGACCGCAATTACGGAATCCTGCTGCTCGTCTCCCAGGGAGACCGCAAGGCCCGCATCGAGCTGGGGGCCGACTGGGGCGGCGGCTACGACTATCAGGCCCGACAGGTCATGAACGAACTCATCATCCCCGCGTTTAAGCGCGGCGATTACGCCACCGGGATTGCCGACGGGGTGCGTGGCCTTGATGCCATGGCCCGGGGCCTTGCCCTGCCCAAGCCCAAAAGTCCCTGGTGGGTTTTTCCCGCAGTGGCAGGGGGCCTTGTCCTTGTGGTGATCATGATCATCAACCTGTTTCGTTCAGGGCGAAAGGGATGGGCCTGGGCCCTCCTTGGCGTGCTGGGTGTTATTCTCTTTTTTATCATCCGAGCCATGCTCTCCAGCGCAGGCAGCGGCGGGGGCTTCGGAGGTGGTTCCTCCGGCGGCGGCGGTGCAACGGGATCATGGTGACCAGCATGAAAAAAGCAACCCATCTGTTTACAGACGACGAAATCCGAACCATTGAATCCGCCATCGGCGAGGTGGAAAAGACCACATCCGCCGAGGTGGTTCCCGTGGTCGCCAGCGCCTCCGGACGCTACGACCGGGCCGAGGATCTGTTCGGGTTTCTGTTCTCCCTGCTTGTGCTCGGGTGCACCTGGGGATGGCTTCACGGCATGGCACCTGCTGCGGACGCATGGGGAGAATCACCGGCTTTCGGCCTTCCCCTTGCGGCGGTTCTTGTGGTCCTTGCCGTCTCCTTTTTTATCGGCATGGCCCTGGCAAGCCACTTCCCTATATTGAGGCTCCCCCTCATCGCAAGGCGCGAGATGCAGGAAGAAGTGGAGCGCCGTGCACGTGAAACCTTTCAACGCCTGAAAGTCAGAAAAACCGAACACGCCACCGGCATCCTCATCTATGTCTCCCTGTACGAGCATATGGTCCACGTGGTCGGAGACGACACCATCAACGCCACACTCTCTCAGCAAGACTGGACGGTCCTGTGCGACATCATTATCAGCGGGTTTAAAGAGGGCAGGCCCGAGAAGGGAATGACAAAGGGCATCCTTCGTTGCGGCGAGCTCCTGGCCCGCCACTTCCCCATTCAACCCGGGGACACAAATGAACTGGTCGATACGCTTCACCTCATCGATTAGAGGTGAATGTGCTGAGCTTTTTTATCTAATAGCCTGCCCTGGGAGGTCCCTCGGGCAGGCACGAAGGCACCCATGAGAAAACCCGGCAATCCATGCCTTGTTGTGGCAGGGTGGTGCAGCGTTTCCATCGCCGCGCTGCATGTCGCCATTATCTTAGGGGGAGGCGACTGGTACCGATTCGTCGGTGCTGGGAAGAACATGGCCGCCATGGCCGAAAACGGGTCATGGATTCCCATGGGCCTCACACTGACGATTATCCTGATCTTTCTGATGTTCGGCCTCTATGCGTTTTCCGGTGCCGGGTATGTCCGCCGCCTTCCGTTTACGAAGGCGGCCCTTGTGGTTACTTCGTGTGTTTACCTGACACGGGGCATAGGCAGCATCCCTGTCATTGTCTTTGTCGAGCATCCGTACCTGGCCGACATGACCACAAGAATCGTGTTTGTATTTGTCTCCTCGGTGCTCTCTTTAATCATTGGGGTCGTGTACGGAATCGGCACCCTGGCTCTCTGGGCAAACGGGGCAGGCGGGAAAGGTCCATGACAGATCACGGCAGATGGGTTACCGTCTTTGTGGGCGCGGGCCGAGGCGTTGGCCAGGGGCTTCTCGTGTCGGCCTTGTTGCTGTTCAGCCGCCGGGCAACAGAACAACCTCATTTAAGAGAAAGCACACCAAAAAATGTTTTACCGACAGATCGACAGGCACCTTCAACTCCGGCTGTCCGTTCCGCAATTCGCCGACGAGTTGTTTCAACTGACAGAGACAAACCGCGACTACCTGAAAACATGGCTTCCCTGGCTCGACTCCATCCAAAAGCCGGAGGACACGCGCCGGTTCCTCGACCTTCAGCTGCATCGCTTCAGCAAGGGGCTGGCCCTGCATGAGACGATCTTCTATGAAGGGCGCATCGCAGGGGTCCTCGGATACAACCTGTTGGACCACACCAACGGCATCGGGCAGATCGGGTACTGGATGGGCGAAGAGTTCACCGGTAAAGGTATCATGACCCGGGCCGTCAAAGACCTTATCCTCCTCGGATTTCACTATTGGGACATCCAGAAGGTGGAGATCAGGTGTGGCGTTGCAAACAGCAAAAGCAGGGCCATCCCCGAAAGACTTGGATTCACAAATGAAGGGACCCTTCGCAGGGCTGAAAAGTTCTACGATCACTACCGGGACCTTGTTGTCTACGGCCTGTTACAAGACGAAACAGAGTAAGGGACGGCCCACCGTGACGAAACAACGCATCCGATACCACACCTTTTTCACCTGCCTTGAGGGCCCCATGGCCAAGCCGGGTTCCATCAAACGCGCGTCGGTGATGGCGGGCTTTTTTTTCGATATAGATCTTGCCTTTCTCTTTCCCTACATCAACGCCGTCATACCGGGGGCCGAACTCCATGAGGCGCCTTCATTGATCCGTTTTGAAATGGACGGGGTCTTCTGCGTGCTCTATCCCTCCCGCTGTTTTGCCACCCCCTTTGCAGATCGGGAGGAGGCCGGAGCCTTCAGAGACAAGATGATGTCGCGTTTAAATGAGATTCAGGCCACAAGAGACTCCATCGTTCCCAAACACAAGGTGTTCAAACACATTGCCGTCCCGGATATCTTGAAACTCCTGCCCCTGACCAACTGCAAGGCCTGCGGATTTCCAACCTGCCTTGCCTTTGCCTCCATGGTCTCAAGGCAAAAAGCCCTTCCAAGTCGCTGTCCCCACATCGGTCCTCCTGTCAGTGAGCAGGTGACCTACCCGGTGCTGGATGCTGCCGGGCGCCCCGTGGACGCCATTACCTTTGACGTGGACACCGCCCACGACCCGCAAAAGACCGTCCCCCCTCCCAAGGCTCCGCCCCAGTTTCCCCGCGCCATGGATGAGGCCAACGCGACCCTCATGGCCGCCCTAACCCCGAGGGAAGTCGAGGTTCTGGCGCTTCTGGGCAAAGGATTCACCAACCCGGAAATTTCTGCCGAGCTCGGTATCAGCCCCCACACCGTGAAAAGCCACGTCACCCATCTTTTCAATAAACTGAACGTCAGCGACCGCACCCAGGCCGCGGTCTGGGCCGCGCATCGTAAGATAATCTGATCCGTCCGGGGCGACAGAAAAAGCATGCCTTCTATGGTTAAAGGCGGGTTAGTCACAGAGGCCTCAGAGAAAAAAAGATGCCTCCGGCGGCAAGGTGAGCCACCTTGAAAGCTGGTTTCCCCTGGGCTTTTCCCCTCGTTCCTCGGGTCAAATCCCAGCGAAATTCTGACAAGATATTGTATGATTATTTATTTCCGGCGGCCTTAAACCACATCGGCATTCATGTGTGATGTGCCTATTTATTTTTTGTCTGGACCCTTAGGGAAAACACGTTGAAAACAAGTCGTGAATGCGCTTTCCCCTTCGGTCCTCAGGGAAAATCACATTCGCTATTGATTCAGATTAAACGGAGTCTGTTTTTAAAACCTGTTTGTAATAAATCAGGCAAAAGTTTAGCCCCCGGCAGGGCCGCCGGAGGCTATGTTGAATTCACCAGTAAACACTCTTTTTTGTTGCGTCTCCCCCAAATGGGGGATGTTTTTTCATGGCGTCTCTTCTATGGAATTGGATAAAAGCGAGGGCAACTTCAACGGCTCCGTATCTGCCGAGAAACACATCCCATAAGGAGGGTGCCATGAGTCAATTCAGCAACGCCATGGAAATTTTCAAGCTCCTGCCCAGGACAAACTGCCGGGACTGCAACGAATCCACCTGCCTGGCCTTTGCCTCCAAGGTCTTTCTGGGCCAGAAGCCCCTGGATCGCTGTCCCCATGCGAAGCCTGCCCCTGATGGTGGGGGAGAGAAGGAGAAGGGCGGCGGAAAAAACCTGGACGAACAACGGGAAGAACACTTCAAGGCCTTGAAATCGCGACTGGCCTCATTGGACCTCAACGCAGCAGCCGAGCGGGTGGGCGGTGTCTATGAAAACGGCAAGCTCACCCTGCGAATTTTCGGCAAGCCCCTTTCGGTGGATAACGCGGGAAACCTCTTCTCGGATATCCACCTTAATCCGATGATTTCCTCTATGGTATTCAAGTACATTCTCTCCTGCGAAGGAGCCGAACTCACAGGAGACTGGCTCCCCTTACGGGAGCTAAAAGATGGCAGAGAAAAAAACGGGCTCTTTGTGCAACGCTCGGAGCTTCCCTTTAAAGCCCTTGCCGACACATATCCCGATCTGTTTGAAGAGCTGATCGTTCTCTTCAATGGAGAAGCCATCGACGAGCGATTCCAATCCGACATCTCCCTTGTGCTTCGGCCCCTTCCAAGGTTGCCCATCCTTGTCTGCTACTGGAAACCCGATGAGGGGATGGACTCGGACCTGCACCTTTTCTTTGACGCCTCCGCTGATAAGAACGGCGGCATCGATACCATCTACACGGTTGCCTCCGGTATTGTGATGATGTTCGAAAAAATCGCCCGGAGGCATTGGAGTATATAGAGAACTCAGTCGAACAGGCTGAGCTGCCGACCGTGGATGATTTCATTGTAGGAGGTACCGAAGAACATCATCACCGCATCGAAGATGGGGACCAGCTGTTTTTCGATGTAGTGGGGGTAGTCCAGGTCGGGGTGGGGGAGTTCTACGGGGATGGGGCCACGTAAGGTCATGACGTAGCGGCTCTCCCGGGCATTGGCACCGGCATCACCCAGCAGGAGGGCGGCTTTCACGTGGGGCGGGATGGTTTTCGTGTACTCTCCGGGAGGTTTGGTCAGGCGCTTGCGGTAGATAAGGTCCGCGTCATAAACGTGGTTTTTTAGGTCCGTCACCTTCTGCTTGATCCAGGCCTCCACCTCGTCGTCGCTAAAAATCCGCTGGAACAGCTCAAACTGGAGATCCCGCGCAAAACGGGTCCAGTCAGACCGCACAAATTCCAGGCCGGTGATGACAAGCTCCTCTTTTCCGCCTGTAAGCACCGTACCGGCGTAGCGTTTTTTTGCGCTCTCCCCGCCGCCCCGTAAGGAGGGAAGGAAAAACCGGGTAAAGTGCTTTTCGAACTCCAGCTCCAGCCGGGAGACCACCCCGAACTCCTCTTCGATCTTTCGGGCCATGAAGGTGTTTAGCTCGGCCACCAGATTCCGGGGGGCGACCTCGCCCTCGGCTATTTCCGAGGCCTTCAGGCAGACGAATACCGAATCGGTGTCCCCGTAGATCACCTCATAACCCTGCTCTTCCAGATACCGCCGGGTGGTCTTCAGGACCCACTGGCCCGTGCCCGTCACCGCAGAGGGGAGGTCAGGGTGGTAAAAACGACAGCCCGGGGTCCCCATGACACCGTAGAAGCTGTTCATCAAGATCTTGATGGCCTGGGAGAGGTGCGGATCACCGGCCTTTTTTGCCTGCTCCCTGTTTTCCATGAGGGTCTGGATGTACCCGGGGAGCACATGCTCAGACCGGGAAAAAAAGATTCCCGGCGGGGTGCCCGAAGGTGCCGTCTCCGCCCGGAGACGCGATAGGGGATCGATGTGAAAGGTCCTGATAATGGACGGATACAGGCTTTTGAAATCCAGCACCACCACATGCTCGTAGAAACCCGCCTCCTTGGAGAAAACAAAGCCCCCTTTGGCGTGGCCGGCGCTCTCCACGTCCCGGACGTTGGCCGCCACCAGCCCTTTGCGGTGAATCTGGGGCAGCATAAAATAATCGAAGGCAGCCACGGACATGCCCACCCTGTCCATGGGAAGGCCGCTGATGATGGCCCGCTTTAACAGGTGATCAATGAGCCCCGTCTTCTCGAAGATATCCGTAACCAGGGTACAGTCCAACAGGTTGTAACGGGCAAGGGCCACCTTGTCTTCCCGGAAACGGCGCTCGATCTCCGCCACCTTGTCGACCCCGTCGCCGATGTCTTTTCCCGTGCCGAGAAGTTCTGAGGCCACGGTCTCCAGCCGGAAGTTGTCAAAGGAATAAAAGGCTCCCCGAAGGGCAGGGGGGCCGTCGATGACGACCCTGCCGCAGGCCTCGACCCGGTATATGCCTTTGCGGATCTCCCGTATCCTGGGCGGCTTCCGGTTTCGCCCGATCAGAAAAGGAATCCCCAGTTTTTTGCACTTGCCTTCAAGGAAGAGCAGGTCAAACCCGATGACGTGCCAGCCGATGAGGATATCCGGGTCAAACCCTTTCAGCACCCTGAAAAAGCTCTGAAGAAGGGCCTTTTCCGTTGGAAACCGGTACATCAGCCCCCCGCCGGGAAGGGCCTCGCACGGGCACCCCGGGAGCCTGTCCCATTGGGTGTGTGCAGCGGCTCCCTGCTGCCGGGACTGCCCGTCCAGCATCAGGACGATGCCCTCGGAGACCGGGAGCCCGTCATCGCCCCTGGTCACCGGGGCCGTAAAGTGACAGGCCACGGAGTACAGCTCGCCGCGTTGGCCTGTTTCGATGTCCAGGGAGAGAACGGAAAAAGACGGCATCGCGTCTGCTTTGCGGATTGTGGGATCGGTAAACCGGATCAACCCGTCCTGAACCCGTGAGGGACCATGGATTTCGACGCCCCCGTAAACAAACCGCTCCATAAGATAACGGTCCTCCGGGTAGACATCCGCTTCAAAGGTCTGGACGCTTGACTCTTCACAGAGCTTGCGGGCTTTGTAGTGTGCGTTTCGGCTCCCAAAGTAGAGGGCATCCACCGGATGGCCCTGGAAATCGGTCAGCTCCACGGCGCGCCGTTCATATGGCGGCAGCTCCGAAGGAAGCGGGATTCCCCGGTGGATAAAAAACAGGGGGCGATGGGTGGTGATGGTGATCTCAAAGGGTCCCCGGGCACTGGTTCCGACATACCGGAGGCAGTGAGCATCACGCGTGTCCACGCCTTCGCGCGTCAGTATGTACCCTTTGAGCGTATCCATGAACGGGTTCCTTTAAAGCCATTCCTTTGGCGTTGTATTTCCCTGTAATCTATGGTCCATTGGACCTTGCCTGCATTGGCAGGGCGACTGTGTCCCATGGGTGTCAGGCCCTTTGCGTACCCACAACACTAAACTGTTCTACACAAAAACGCACACAGGAAAACACCATGTCCCTATCCAAGCGCCGTTCCCTGATCCTTCCGGCTCTTCTCCTCACGGTGATGCTCGCATCGTGTGCTGCAAAAACAGAGTCCAAACACACCGAAGATGCCTTTGAATGGGCCCACGGGGATCCCGTTGCCTTTCTGGAGTTTTTACGGATCAAAAAAAACGACCCCTGCCCGACCTTTGCCGTTGCAGGGGTACCGGATACCTGGCTGAAAAAGGAACACATCCCCCGGTTGCAGGAACGGCTGGATTCCCGGGAACCATGCGCCAACGTGCACAGCATCTATTCATCACTGAGGGACTGCGACCCATCGACCGTCGGCCATGAGGCGGCATTCTTGATTGAGGGATTCAGGAAGGGGAGCTACCCTCCGGGGATGAACTCCGGAAGGGCCGTATTGGATGTGGAGGCCTTAACCCGGATATTTCACGGTAACTGCATGGAATAACGCTTTATTGCTTTGGTCCAATCGTTTTCTTATGAAATATTCGGGTTAAAACGCCTGGATGAATAAGGGGGGATCTGCTGCCGCAGCCCCCCTCAACAGGATCGATGCCCCTTTACTTCATGGCAGCCTTGATTTCCGCTTCAAGGGTTTCGCTTGTGGGGATCAGGGAGACGTGCTTGATCTCCCCGTTGATGAGCATGGCCGGTGCATTTTCAAGGCCCACCTTTCCCATAAACGAGACATTTTCAGGATACATGATGGAGCGTTCCACCACCTTGACCTTGTCCCCGAAGCACGCTGAGCCGTCCTGGGCCGAGGCGAGCATGTAGCCGCAGGCCGCGCAGGTCTGGGCGTCGATGGTGACCACCTCGATGAGGACGTGGTCAAGGTTTTCGTAATCGGGGAGCTCGATCTCCGGAAGATCCTCTTTTTTCACGTAGGTCTCAAGGGCTTTTCTCACCGCTTCTTTGTTGTTGACGGCCATGCCGATGCCCACGATATTCTCCGGGGGCACGTTAAAGGGCACGTCGCACCCCGGGGCCAGGATAAAATCCCTGGTGCCCAGGGTATCCATAAGATCGATGGCCGCCTTCTGGTTGTCCTGCTGGGACCCGAAGAGCATGGTGATGGTGAGCTGGAGGTTGCCGGAGATCAGGACCCCGTGCTCATCGGTCACCTTCTTGGCTTCCACGATGTCCACGTTTTCGTCGATGGCAATGGCATCGGGCCGGGTTTCGCACATGGCCGGGATGTTTTTGGTGGCGTCTCCGCACACAAAGAAGGTGGAAGGGATCTGCAGGTCCCGCAATTTCTTGAAATAGGCGGCAAAGGGCTCGCTCAGGAACTGCTCGAAAGAGGCGGGGGAGATCTGGGAGACCAGGGGATCCACCGCACCGATGACGTCGCATCCCGCCTCCGCGAGAAATCCCGAGTATTCGCTTACCACCTCTTCACAGTAGTTGATCAGCTCCTTGACCTGGTCCGGGGCGGTGTACATGTCCATGAAAATATTGGTGCCGCGCAGGTGAGACGCCAGGGTAAAGGGGCCGCAGACCAGTCCGTACAGGGCAATATCGGGCTTCATCTGCTTGAGGCGCCGGGTGGCCTCCATGATGATGGGAATTCGGCCATCCTCTCTGGTCAGGCGGCGGGTGGGGATGGTAAATTCGTTGGCCAAAGGATGGCTGCTGACGGTGGGCGGGGTGTTGGGGTACCACTTCAGATCGCACCCGAGGATCTCGGCCTCCACCTGCAGGTCGAACATCACAGGGAGCCCGTCCGGGGCATACTGTGCCTCGGCTTCCAAGAGGCACTCAACGAGTTTATCGACGTCCTGAAACATCTCATCGGCAGCATACCCTTTAAGGTTCGCAATCTGGGCTCCGGTGTAGGGGACCCAGGGCGTGCGGGGAACGTCTTCGTGGTTGAGAGCTTTCAATATAAGGGCTTTACCATTCATCGTCATCCTCCTGGTTTTCTATGGGGTGTCATGTTTTTTACCCGGTGCCACAACGCCACTCGGCGAAGGATTCAACGGTTCGGGCAGAGGGGGCGATGCCCCTTGAAACGACGGTACTATGGCACGTGGATGACGAGAGTTCAACACAATATGGTAATATTTATTTATGATTCCATATTATGAAAAATCAAACAGAAAAACGACCCAGTTCCTGGCGTCGAATCAGGCTGTCCTTACAGTGCGTTACAATGAATACTGCCCACGATCAGGTAACCGTAACAGGTAAGGAGGGATACCCGTCGGTACGATGGCGGCAGGCAATGCCAAGGGGCCGGGGCGTCGTAAAACGCGCCCCGGCCCGCTGGGCGCAAGCTATTCGCTGTCGAGGGCTTTGGCCACCATGTCGCCGTAGCGATACGCTTCCCAACCATTTTTATCATCGATGAGGGTATAGCGTCCCGCCTTCACCGCACCGTCGGCCTCGGCCAGGCGGGCCAGTCGATGATAGAGGGATTCTGCGGTCCGGCTGCCGTCGTAATTTTCCGGAATGTAGGTCCGGTTGACAGACACCCGAAGGAAGCCCTCCTTGGTGTGCCGCGCACGCACCTCAAGGACGCGGCCTTTTCCGTTGGTAAAGTACGTGGCCTCTCCACCGTTATGCTCCATGGCCTGGGTCCCCAGGGCGTGGAGTTCCGTTCCCGGGGCTGCCTTGCGACCGAACAGAAAATCGAGGCCTGACGCTGACGCAGGGGAGATAAAGGTAAAAAGGGCCAGCAGCAGCAAGGCTGCGGTATAAAGCGGACGTTTGTACTCTGTGATCAGGTTCATATTTATCTCCTGTGGGTTGTGGGGAAAAAGCGCCTGCCATATCTATTGCTGAAATTGCAGAGGCTGTGGTGCTCTTTTCGCCCGTATGGGTTTAGGTACTAAACAATAAAAGTAAAAAAAACTCAGGCCGGTTTCTCAAGCACGACGCCGAGGGTTCGCCGCTCTGAAAGTGCTTTAATCACATGAAATCCGCTTTCTTCTGCTACAAAGACCTCATGATCAAAGGTTGCCTGCGAAACATGTCCGGCGGGCTCGGAGAGCAACAGCCGCCCGCCCGGTTTCAGCACTCGAAACGACTCCTCAAAAAGAGCCTTCGCGTCGGGGACTTCATGGACCACAGCCGATGCAAGCAGGAAATCATAGGGTTGTCCGGGGGTCTCCAGGTGAAGGGACGTCCGGGAGCAGACCCGGTACTCCATCACAGCGTCCACCCCGGCCTTGGCGGCCCTCTTTTTTAACTTTTTGAGCATTTTCGACTGGATATCCACACAGACCACCCGCCCGCTGGGCCCCACCATGTCGGCCATGGGAAGGGAAAAGAATCCCATGGCACTGCCGATGTCTCCCACGGTCATGCCGGGCTTCACATACGGGGTTAAAAGGGTCTCCGGATTCTGAAGCTTTTTCCGCAGTGGGTTTAAGAGAAGGTATCCGACCCAGAAAGGGCATACGCTTTCGCTCATGGCTTTGCTCCTTGATGTTATGGTTTAGGTGCTAAACTTTAACCAAAAGGTATAGCACCTAAACAAAGCTGTCAATACAATTTCACACACTTTTTTCAAACGGATTGGTTCGCGGGGGCAAAGGCTCGACCGAAGCACTGCGTTCTGGTGCGGCTTCTATGGGCGGAGACGGCCATGCCGCAGCGGAGCAGGGTGTCCACCCCTTACGGGATCTTTTTTATGAGAGAGACAAGAGGCTTGTTTGCAAGGGGTCTTGATCGCCCGCACCGCCCGAGTGATGTCGGCACACCGCAAGAAGGCAGCAGCCATGGCGCGGCCTGAAAGCCAGAGCACATCCTCGGCAATGACACGTCACATGGAGCGCCGCACGGCCGTGCGGCTTTAATGAATGCAGGGGGCTGTCGGCCCGTGCATCGCACGTTCTAACCGAAAGCCCGGAACACGTACGAAGGGGTTGTTATTCTTCGAGGACCTGGTCGCAAAACCGCTCGATGGCTTTAAAGACAGATACCATAAAGGCAATCTTCTCTTCGTCGGCCTCTTCAATGAGTTCCAGAAGGATGGGGTCGATACGGGAGTGAAACTTTTGATGGGACGTGTAGGCGATTTTGCCGGCAGGGGAGAGCATGAGCAGGACCTCGCGGTCCGATTTTTCATCTTTCATCCGGACCACCATCTCTTTGTCCACCAGTTTGCGGATCACCTGGGAGACAGCGCCCTTTGTGACGCCCTGCAGGACAGCAAGGTCCGTGACATTGATGCCGGGATTCTTCCCGATGGCATCAATGGTGTGGATTTCGGACGGGTACAGAAGAATATCCGTCCCGAAATAGCGGGGTTTTTGTTCGATGCGCTTCATCTTGTTCATCACTTTGTGAAAGATGGTATCGAAGGCTGCGAACTTTGCATAAATATAGTCTGATTCCATGGCCTGACTGTATAGTCACTAAACCTATTTGTCAACCGACGGCAGGCCATGGCGGGATCTTGATCAAAGAGAGATCTTGACACATACATACACGAATGTATATAACGAGCCCGCTTATTTTACATACACCGAAGAATGTATCCTACACACCACCAAAGGAAGATTTTGCAATGCAAGCTGTAACGAAGCACACTGTCCGAGGCGCCCTTGTTGTTCTGATGATTTTATTGTGGGCCGGAGGAGCCACCGCGGCCGAGAACGGCCGGGAACTCAGTATCGGATTTGGGGGAGCCGCCTCCTCCCGACTTTATAAGGGCCTGGAAAACGACAAGCGTTATCTGCCCATGCCGCTGATTTTTGGAGAAGACCGCCGCTTTTTTGTGGAAGGCATCAAAGCAGGGGTGAAGATCATAAACATCGAGCAATGCCGTTTTGATGTGTTCCTGGCCCGCGGCCTCAACGGGTACGAGGCATCGGACAGCCCCTACCTTGAAGGCATGGCCGAGCGAAAAGAGGCCATCGAAGCCGGCGCACGCATCACGTACTGGAGCCCCGTGGGCGGCATCAAGCTCAGCGGCAGCCTGGACGCATCGGACACCTACAACGGCGGGGAAGCCTCCCTGGCGTACATGGTTCCCGTTCGAACCGATCGGTTCACCCTGATTCCTTCGGTGGGTAGCACCTGGCGCAGCGGCAAACAGGTGGACTACTATTACGGTGTGCGGGAAAACGAGGCCACCGACGATCGGAAGGCATACAAAGCAGAGGCCGACGTAAGCGGTTTTGTCGCCATGGCATTTGAGGTACCCCTGGCAGCCAGATTGAAAATGGTGGGGGGCGTCAAGGCAGAGTACTTCGGCGATGAAATCCACAACAGCCCCATTGTCAACGAAGACTACATCGTGGCCGGTCACCTGGGTGTGGTGGTGACCCTGTTGTAGCCAAAGGGGTCGGGGACATGGGCACCGTGGTCCCCGGCCAGACAAAAGTCGCCTGTTGACGGATGAAATGATTCGCCGAATATGATACAACGCCAAAAACATCAGGAGACCGTTGCATGGCACGTAAAACCAAGGAAGACGCGGAAAAAACCAGACTCGGCATCATGGATGCCGCCTTGACCCTTTTTGATATGAAAGGGTACTCCCAGACCACCCTGGGCGACATCGCCACCGAGGCGGGCGTCTCCCGGGGGGCCATCTACTGGCACTTCAAGGGAAAAGACGATATCTTGTCCCAATGCTGTGACTGGATTAAAGGGACCATCGACGACCAGCGTTTTAAGATCACCGACGAGGAGACCCCCTCCTGGGAGACGGTGCTGCGTGCTCTCCGTACCTACCTTGAACTCCTGGAGACCAACACCCAGTATGCAAAACTCTATCGCGTCTTGAAGTACAAGGTGGAATACACCGATGAGATCCAGTCCCTTATGGCCGCCCAGAAGCTCGAAACGGAAGAGGGGGTTGCCAACGTGAGTCAGGTGTTTAGCGATCTTGCAGGGGCCGGTGAGTTCAAAGCCGGCCTGGACCCCAGGTTGTGCGGTATCTCTCTGGTCGCCTTTACCTGGGGAATCGTGGAGATGTGGATCCTCGACAAATCCATCATGAGCCTCACCAAAGACGGATACCCTTTGCTTGAGATGCATGTAAACACCATGAAAAGGTCAACGGAGTAGGAGCAGACACCCGGCCATCTCCCACGGACCGTGGCCCAACCGAAAAAGGTGAAGAATTTTGAGAAGCCCCCTCATCGATACACTGGTAGAAGAAACCCCAGGCGGCCCCATGGTGCTGGGCCACCGCGGCGTCAGAAACGCCGAGGTCACCGAAAATACCCTTGCCGCCTTTGAGGAAGCCTTTAAGCGGGGTGCCCGCGGCATCGAAATCGACGTGGAGTCCACGGCCGACGGCAAGCTCATTGTCATCAACCGCTGGTTTTGCAAGGCCCGGCTTGGTTTTTTCCCCTGGGAGAAAGACCTGGAAGGCTTAAGGGCCGCTGCCCAGGGGCAGGGGATCAAGGTCCCTTCGTTCCACGACGCCTGTCGGTTTATGAAATCAAAGCCAAAAAGCATCTTCAACGTCGAAATCAAATCCAGCCATCCCTATCTCTGCCACACCGCCCGAAAAGCCGTCAACGTCATCCGCCATCACGGCATCGACGATCAGGTCATACTCTCCTCCTTTGATATCAACACCCTTATCACCACCCGTTTTTTCCACCATACCATCGAGACAGCCTATCTTTTTCGCCTCAACGATCGCACGGTACAGATCGAAGACAAAAAGAGGTGGCGGTTCAAGATCAACACACTGCTGAACCGCTCCGGCATCAAGGGCTTTCTGGTGGGGGCCGACACCCTCCACCCCGAAATTTCCCTGTTCCCACGGCCCGGCGCCAGAGAAACGCTCTGGATGAAAGCCGCAAGGCTCATGGGAAAGCGGGTAAACGCCTGGACCGTGGATGAGCCTGAGGAGATGGAAAAAGCGGTGGCGGCAGGGGTGGCGGTGGTGATTTCCGATGGGGTGAGGTGGTGACACCTGAAAAACCTACGGCGCCCTGCCAGCTGCAATGGTCTTGAAAAACGTCACAAACAGGTTTAAAAAAGTAGAGATAGGCGAGACCTCTGTATTTTTATCAAACCGTTTTTGTCGCTTGTCATGGTGTAGCCAGGAGTGAAAACAAGCGGTTTTTTCAAATAACCATTCGCCGGAGGCAAACCGAGCCTTAACGGCTTTTGTGGTCCCAAAAAACAGTCTATCCAGTTGATACAACCGAACTTCCGCCTTTAAAACCTCCTGTCAATACGCGAACCCATTTTCCTGCCTGTCATGCTTCTCAGCCCTCTCCGGTGACTACAAGCGTTCATCGAGCAATGAGCACGATGGATTAAAACAGCAATACAGCAAACCCATAGAGGAGGGTCTTTATGCGTTTAGCAGACATCATACAACGAGGCTGGAATGCAATCGGTGCCGCAGATTTCGATACCGTGGTATCAGACTATGCCGAGAATATGATCTTCATCATGCCGGGGCAGACCGACGTCCTTAAGGGGCGACAGGCATTCCGTGGGTCTCTGGACAAACTTGACGATATGTTCCCGCCAGGATTCGAAATCACGGGACTGCGACAGATCGAAGGAGAAAATGAGGTCGTGTCGATTCTTGAATGGAAATCCGAGAAGGTGGCAGGCTCCCAGCTCTCCGTCCTGTTCAAATTCATTGGCGACAAGATCTACGAGGAGCGGTGGTTTATCGATACGGAACAATGGAAGAGTGCGTTCTAAAGCCTGATGGAGTCACAGAGTTCCCAGTATCTGTTCGGGGCGGATATTTATGCCCCCTGTGGTTAATCCCGGGCTGATACTCGAACAGGAATTACTCATTCATCACACAAGTATATACTTGATGTGTGGTAAAAACTATGATCTCATAATAGTAACGAAACTTATTAAGCGATAGCATTGAGCTTTGGTATATGAGGCCTCAACCCATCAGATTTACCAAGTTTTAAGTATTCTTGTTGCGACTCATTGCCTTAAAAATGTAATTAAACGCAAGCAGAATTCGTAACCCGTGGATTTATGGGGGCACACGATCCAAAGGCGCCCCGGAGATCCAGGCCTTCACTACGTTCAAATCGGCTTTGACCTGCTTTTTGGACCGTTTAGCCATCTGTTCCTGAACACTTAAGGGGAAATAAAGTATGAAGTCGTTTGTAAAAATGATCTGTGCTGCCGTGTTGTTGTCTGTTATTGCTTCCGGGTGCAGCAAAGAAGATGAGACGCCCATGATTCAAGAATCGTTTAAGCAATATAAATCCGCAATCTTGAATCAAGACGGTTTCACCGCATATTACTATGTCGATTCACACACAAAAGCATATTATGATGACATGCTTGATAAGGTGATGAATGCATCCGAATATGAGACGAAAAACATGTCATTGGGATCAAAAGTCATTGTGACGATGGCCCGTCATTCCATCAGCGCCAACACCTTAAGAGGCATGAATGGGGAATCATTTTTTATCTATGCGGTGGAAAATGGGTGGATCGGTGAAGAAAGCGTTTCACGCCTTGAAATAGCGGTTTCAAACGTGGATAAGAATTTTGCAAAAACCCATATTGTGGATGCCAATGGCGAAGCACCTTTCGGATTTACATTTCGAAAGGAAGACAAAACATGGCGTATTGACTTAACCTCCATGCTTCCGATGACAGAGATGGCCCTTGAAGAACAAATCAAAGAAATCGGGATAGATGAAGAGACGTTTATCCGTGCCACGCTGACCCAGGCCTCCGGGTTTCAGCCTGATTCATCGATTTGGGAACCCGTAAACCTGTAAAGGGTCCGCCTTGATTAACACGGATCAAGAAGGGTGGTGGGTGATATGAATAAATTCAGCTTGTCGTTGATGGAAAAAAGTGACGTAAAAGAGTCGGCAAAGGTCCTCAGCCTCGCCATGCTCGACAATCCTCTCCATCAGGCCGTGTTCCTGGGCAACGGCGAACAGGAACGCCTTGAAATCGAAACCATGTTTGATGAGCTCTTGAGCCAGAAACCGGGCGTTGTCTTTCTGGCAAAAGAAGAGAAAAAGATCGTAGGCGTCATGAGGATGAATTCATGCTCCGGCCGTGATTTGCCCGACGGACCGCCCGAGTTCAACGGCAAAACGGACATCAGGTGGAGAAAGTTCGTCTGGCTGAGGGAGTGGGCCCTTCAGGACCCGAAGGAGCTGCACTGGCACCTAGGGCCCATCGGCGTGCTTCCGTCCCACCGGCGACAGGGAATCGGCTCAAGGCTCATGCAGCGATTCTGCAACGAGGTGGATGCCTGCGCCGCCAGGGCGTATCTGGAAACGGACAGGGATGAAAATGTGCTGTTTTATGAACTTTTCGGGTTTGAGATTATCTCCACATCGCAGGTGTTCGATGTGGAAAACCGCTACATGCTGAGGGAAACCCGCCCCTGATGTTCCCAAGGGGGGCGAAGGCGTCTTAATCACTATTTCTGGAGGAAACCATGGAATGCCGCAAATGCAATGCCTTGATTCCGCAGGGAGAAGAGAGAGAACACAACAAAGAGATACTCTGTGAAGATTGTTATATCGATGTGCTCTCTCCGGCAGCCTTTTGTGACCCGTGGGCAACGTACAACGCCGAGTCTTTCAACAAGCGCAACCCGGAGACGGCCTTTACCGACAGCCAGTTGAAGATACTCAATACCCTGAAAGAGAGCGGCGGGCTGGACCCCGATGGGCTTGCGGATCGTTTAACGGATCACATGTCACGCCAGGATGGAGAAAGAGAGTGCGCCGCCCTTCATCGAATGGGTAAAATTTCCATCGAAAGCAGAAACGGTTCGGTTTTTATCTGTGTTAAACATTAAGGACAGCAGCGCATTGGGGATAGCATGACGCTTGTCGTATTCGATCTCGGAGAGACCCTCGTTTCCTATGAAGGCATTCCGCTGAACTGGAGCGAACACTATCTCGACGCAATAAATGATTTTCTCATCAAAAACAGTATTTGCGTCTCAACCCCGGGTCTGGAGCTGGCCGTCTCTATTCTGGAATTTTACAACACACGGACAAATCAACGAACCTTTGAAGTGGGTGAAGGGGAGGTCACACGAAAAATCGCCACGGTGCTCGGGATTGACGGGGCGGTATTTGAACGCAGTTTCTTTTCCTATTTTCAGCAGAGAGCCACACTGGAGCCCTCCGCTTTAGAGACTCTCATGCAATTAAAAAAAGAAAATATTCACACAGCCGTCCTTTCTGATGTGCCCTACGGCATGCCCCGGGATTATCTGATGGAAGACCTCGGCCCCTTGCGCTCTTTATGGACTGCGTCGTCTCTTCATGCGACGTTGGTGTCAGAAAACCTCACCCATCGGGCCTCACCACCTTGATGAGGCAACTCAAGGTGGGGCCAGACCACGCTTTTTATGTGGGAAATGAAGAAAAAGACATGGCCTGCGCAAAAAACGCAGGGGCCCGATCCATACTGCTGGCACCCGATGAAACAGCAGATTATGGCCAAACCCATTCAATAAAAGACATATCCGGCGTTTTGAACCATGTGCTCAGGCGGGAAAGGCCTCCTTCGCAACAGAGGGGCAAAGAATCATTTCTTTGCTCATAAAAATGTAATTTTCATTTTCGGGATTTGCCGTGGTATAAAGACAACCGTACCGGGACAGACAAAAATCGAAATTCAAGGGTATTGTCCCTTCTTTCGGTTTGCTGTTTTAAGCCCCATTCATCTTAAAACCCTGTAGGATGGGCAAAGGTGGTGCCGTGCCCATCGAGCGCGGGAACAGCCGGTAACCTTCGGGAAAAATGTAACTATTCAGCTCAAAAAACAGCCTCCGGCGGCAAGGTGTGCCACCTTGAAAGCAGGTTGCGGATGCGTTTTGCCCCTCGTTCCTCGGGCCAAATCACATCCGCCTTTAAAGTAGAAATCATTCAAAAAGAAATTTTAAAACCTATTTGTTAAACTTTTTAAAAGTTTAGCCCCCGGCAGGGCCGCCGGAGGCATAAGCTAATAGCTACCAAAAAGCCATGGGTCAATGAACGAGCACAAGAAACACGAAGGAAAAAAACGATGGAATCAAATGACCCGTCCGCATGGATCAACACCATCCTCAGCGAGCTGAGCACCAGCAAGAGCTCCGATGCCGCAGCGGCCGTAGAAAACTGCGGCAGGGCATGCCTGAAATCCTCCGAGGGGTTTGAAGCGATCCGAGCCCTCCGTGCGTCGGTTGCCCACAAGGATGACATGGATCTGTTGTTCGACACGTACAAGGCCGAGCTTTATGACAACAGGCCATCCCTCTACAAAAAAGAGGGGGCGATCTATCTGGAGTACGCCGACTGCGCCTGCGGCATGGTAACATCCGGTAAAGTGACCCATCCGTTTCTCTGCAACTGCACCATCGGGTATACCCGGCAGATCTTTGAAACGCTCTTCGGCAGGCCGGTGAAGGTCACCTTGCTGAAATCCATCCTCAACGGGGACAACATCTGCCTTCAAGAAATTACCGTTACATAATTCGCCCATGGACATGACGACTCCCCAGGAATACACCGAATACAGACCCCATCCTCTCCTTGCGTCTCTCATTGCCTGCTACTGGTCTTACCGTGCCCCGTCCAGGGACCGACTGGCGGCCCAGAAACCGGTGATACCCGATGGCTGTGTCGACATCATTTTTGATCTGAATCCGGCATCTTCCCTGAGATGCTTTGTCATAGGCGCCATGACAAAGCCCATCCAAAACCAGAAAACCAACCTTTTGGGTGTGCGGTTCCACACCGGCATGGCGACCTCCCTTTTCAAAATGCCCATGCATCATCTCACGGATCTCACGGTGGACGCGTCTGAATTCATAGGTGATTCCGCCCATGCGCTGTCGGACCAGTTGGCGGAGATAGACGCGCAGCAAGATCGCACAGCCCTCCTCGATGAGGTGTTTCTTAAACGCATGACCGGGGTTTCCGTCCTGGAGCGGCCCCTCACCCAAGCCCTTCGCCTGATCCGCCATGCAGACGGGCAATGTTCGGTTCAGCAGATAAGCGATGCCGTTGGCTGGAGCAGGCAGCATTTTACCCGCAGGTGCCTACACGGCACGGGCCTGTCCCCCAAATTTCTGATGCGGGTGATGCGCCTGCACAAAACCATCACCCTCCATGAAAAAGGCAACGTGCATGGCTGGAGCCACCTGTCCCAGGAGGTCGGCTACTTTGATCAGTCCCATATGATCCGTGAGTTCAAACGCCTCACGGGCCTCACCCCCGCTGAGTACCTTTCCCCCGCATAGAAGATTCCATTTTTCCAATACACCCCGGTTCCCCTTGAGGTACCTTTTATCCATCACATATGTGTAACTATTCAGCTTGCCTCCGGCGGGTCGCTTTTTTGAAAAAAAGCTCCGCAAAAAACGTTTCTAATGTGAAAAAGTGGAAATTATTTTGGTGGAGCCTGGAAAGGCTTATTTAAGACCTGTTTGTCAAACTTTTTAAAAGTTTGGCCCCCGGCAGGGCCGCCGGATGCTTGTTTGGGCTGAATAGTTACACATATGTTTTGGAAACACCCCGATTCATCTTGAGGCCGGGGTGAACCGCTGCACCGTTTTTTATGAAAGGACCAGACATGATTGCTCGATGTGGTATGGACTGCTCGCAGTGCGAGGCGTACAAAGCAACCTGCGAAAATTCGGATGTAAAACGCAGAGAGGTCGCCGAGGCGTGGACCATTGAGTACAAAACCGAGATTTCCCCGGAGCAGATCAACTGCCGCGGGTGCACCTCGGACGCAGAAAAATTTTTCTTCACCGAGTCGTTGTGTGAGATCCGGAAATGCGCCATGGAAAAAAAGGCGCCTCACTGCGCAAAGTGCCCGGACTATCTCTGTGATAAGCTGAGGGCATTTGTCGCGGAGGCCCCGGTGGTTGGGAAAACACTGGAGGGTTGCGAAACGCTGAAAGATAAATGGAAGGTGGCAGGATAAAAAAAAGCGCAAAAGGTAAGGCCTTCTATGGTTAAAGTGCATGGTAGAAAGCCTCCGGCGGCAAGGTGTGCCACCTTGAAAGCAGGTTACCGCTGGGCTTTACCCCTCGTTGCTCGGTTCAAATCCCAGCGGTATTTCGGCGAACCCCTGTATAATTATTTCGTATCACCATCCTGACCATCGGTATTCCATATTCACCCCCGCTCCCCATTCCTTACCGTGGCTGTGTCTGGCCATAACAATTCCGCCGCTTATATTAAAGTTGTCCGTCATGTCACTGCCTATCCCCACCCCTGTGAGGATTGTGTTTTCACCCCGATTCTGACCGGCGAAGGATTGTTTGAAATCAGGATGACTCACCAGGGCAGCATCCATGTCATGAGCATTGTTTTGGTTGGCGTAAAAATCATGTTCATAGCGCACAAAACCCATGGGGTAGATGCGTTTTGTTCGGAACAAACTTCCAAATCGTGCATTCAACCCGGCACTGGCAACAATCGCCTGGGCATTTGCCGAGTCGACCTTTAAGCTGAAATCCGGGTCGCCGGACTCTTCGAATGATTCCTGGGTGTAATAGGTGTAATTTATGCCAATTTCAGGCCTTAGGCAGACCCAGCCGTTTTGATAACCGAGCATCGAAGCCATGAGACCGGCATACGTCGTGTGGCTGTCATAATCTGCCGAAGGGGTTGCTTTTGTATCGCCAAGGGTGACCCATCGTTTTGAGCTGTTGGTTCCATAGGAATACCCCACAAGGCCCTTCATTTCCAGATCATGATTGAATTGTTTATAGAGATAAGCCCCCACGTGATAAGACTCGCCGTCAAAGCTCTGATCAGCGGTGTCATGTTCGTCCATCTTTTGGTATCCGAATGAGGCATACCCTCCCAAAACACTTGAGGAGGTGGTGACAAAGTCATAACCGAGGGTCAAGCCGGATAGTGTGTAGCCAAAATCCCCCAACCCGTCATCTCCGTCGATATCCCCATCGCTATAGCTTGCATCCAGCCAAAGTCGCCTGCCCGCATCCTCGACCACACGTTGGCTGGTACCCGTCGTCACATTGCCTTCCGATGCATGGCTTAAGACGGTATTCATCACCCTGTCTGCCTGCTCCAGAGAGACCGTCATGTAAGAGGAGAACGGCTCGGCGTGGATACTATCGGAATGGGCCTGCAGCTGGTCATTTGTAATAAGCCCCAAGGCGGATTGAGTCCGTGCGTTGCCCGCGGTAGAGCTGTTGGTCAACAGCATCACGGCATTTTTCTGGTTTGGGGTCGTGATGCTGGGGTGGGTCAGCAGCGATGCGACGGGCTGCGTTTCAAGCTTGACCGACACTTTCCGGTCCGCCCCCGGGCTGGCAACCTGGGAGCATTTGAGCAGTGCGGGCATGCTGCCGCCGAGACTGATTGTTGCCACATCGCTGTCAGAGGTTGCCCCCTTAATAAAATAAGAAAGGTCATACACACCGTCGGTATTATCTCCCCCTTTTGCATACGCATCGGCTGATTGACCTGCCTTAAACGACTCCAGATTAAATTTGATAGAGGACAAACCAAAAACAGCCCCTCTCCTAAACGTAATACTGTCATTGTACGTTATGAATGAGGGGAAATTGGGATCGATGACCTTGCCACCCGGTTGCATCCGCAGATTAAACGTGTTGTTACCAGAGAAAATAAACTGATTGGCTTCGAACCCTTTGCCTGCTGTGTTGCTTGCCTGGGTTTGGTTGATGGTGGCATTTTTAAACCCCATAAGAATCGTCATGCCGGCCCCATAACTGACCTCTCCGGAAAGTTCAGAGTCATTGACCGTAAGATATATCAAACTATCTAAATTATAATTTTTATTGTCCATCTTGCTATTGTTACTCAACGTTAAAACATTGATGTATTCATGGGCACGGAAAGTGCCCATGGATACGCTTGCATTCTCCAAAGCCCACAGGCTCGCCTTAAAATCCGAATTAATTGAGCCGGTAACATCCGTGTGACCGTTTTTAAAGAAAAACTCACCGTCGGTCGTTGTGGGGACTTTATTGGTATTGGCCGTAAACAGACTGCCATCCCCCAGAGAGATGGTGTTGTCACCTTCAAAGTGGACCGCGCCGAACACATACCCTGACGGGGTGACGTCGTAGCTTCGAAACTCGGTGTTGTTGTTCAGGGTAATCGTCGAATTTCTGATGGTTGGGTTTGTCAACTCCAGGCTGACGGCATCAGACGCATAAGAGCCTTTAAGAGCAACCGTTGCGCCATCAATAATGGACGGATCGCTGATACCTTTAAGCACGTTTTGGTGATACTTGGTCAACAACACCTTGCTGTCGACGATATAAAGGGAACTTCCAGGCTGCATGTTCAGGTTGCCCGTCGTCATGGCATTCAAAAAGGTGCCGTTGAAAATTTCAAGATCCGCATTGGGTTCCAAGATCAATGAAAATGGAAGCACATTGCTTGCCTCCAACTCACTGACTTGAATTCGATTGCCAACCCCTTTAACAGATAAATAAGCCGTACTGGAAAAGGCCGTGCTGGTTGTCGGATCGACCACAAATTCGGCATTTTCAAGCTTAATATAGCTTGGGGTTCCAACGCCTGAATCTCCGAGAATAATCTGCTTAATATAGAATTGGGAAGCGCTGGTCAGCGACTTATCAATCACATGCCATTTGGCATTTTTAATGGAAATAGAGTGAAACTCCAATTCTAACGGAGCCAAATTGTATCTGGGAGAGCCGTAAACGGACCAGTCCGGGCGGTTGGCTCCTCCCTCAAAAACCAAGTCACGGTAGGGCAAATTTATGGCAGAGCCATTGCCCAATATCGTGTCCCGACGAAAAGTAAAGCTCGTCGTGTTGTTAAACAATAGCGTATCGACACTTGAGAGATTTAAAACGCCATACGTTGCAATAAGATCCAAATCCAGAAGCGTCTGCTCCGCGATATTCGAGGGGACGTTGTAGGTCGATGAAACCACGAAAAAACAGGTGGCATGTAGCGTTGCCAGCACAAACGCGATCGTTTTTAACACGGTAGTATTCATGGGTTGAGCCTCCTGTGATTCAAACAGTCTATGCTCATCTGTTTTTGGTCCTTTGATGATAGGTGTGGGATAATTTTATTGTTGAATCAAACATTTTTCAAAATGGGAAGGCCGGTAAGCATGCAGGAATATATACGTAGAGGTTGCTGAACAATTTTGCACGATTGCTCTCAGGCCATGGGATTAGTCAGCGGTAGATGCAAAACGTGGCACATTGAAAGACCACCACCGAATTGGCTCTTTGAAAAGCAGGCACAACAAAATGGCTTTCATCCATTTTTCAAGATTCATGACTAAAAAGCACAGTGAGATAGCAGTTTCACTGGTCTTTGCCAATTTTGTCATGACACGACCAAGACAGTATCGCCTTTTTGCTTGTCCGAATTTACCTTCAATGGGGATCCGATCTATTTCGTCTTGCCGGGCCTGATGAGAGTTTTCAATTAGTTCTGCTTCAGTTCCTGCCGTTCTTTTAGGTGGTCTTCCCAAAGGAGGTCTATAAATACGAATACCATGGCGTTTACAATATTTACGATTGTCTCTGGTTCGGTATATCTAATCGACATGCACCGATTTAGGGTAAAACCCAAACCGTTTCTTGTAACGTTCGATTTGCACCACCAGATACTGGTTTTCATTAAAATTATCCCAGCTGATTCGGTCAACGAAAGCATACCCATCAATAAGGCTAACGGACAGCTTAGCGCCAAACTCTGTATCACGCCCGGCTTTTCCACGTTTGATTGGTCGTACATGTGGTTGGCTGATGTTAATGATTCAGTCATCGATCCTTTTCACACGCCGATCAAACATCGTTTTTCGCTGGCGATAGAGCTCGGTGATCACAAGAAGCTCTTTGTACACCTTCGGCTTCAGAATCTGGAGGCCGACTTCTTTGGACAGCACGTCGATATATCCCAGATTTCTTTTCAAGTACCCTAATTGAAGTCTCAGGATCCGGCGCCCTTTACTGGTGCTCATCCGTTTACTTTTAGAAGCGGAGATATACTCTTTTCTTCCCTTTTTACGGTATGTTCGAGGCTTGATACTACCTGATGGCCGGGCTCTGTCAGGCGACATGTAAAACTGCCCCCCTAACGACATCTAAAATTGACCCCCTCCCACTATGGAGGGACTCATGGAAAATGTGAGATACAAGGTTCTTCATTCTGCTTCCACAACACGAAGGAAGGACCTTATGCTACAGCCTGATGAAGTCGCCGCTATACTGCGGCTTAAAAAACTCGGATGGGGTTCAAAAACGATTGCCCGGGAGTTGGGCATCAGCAAAAACACGGTTAAAAGCTACCTTAAGAAAAAGGCTCATGTTGTGTTTTGAGGTCGTAACTTGGTAAAAAAGAGATTTCTTTACCAAGCCCTAAAAAAGGTCCTGCAAGATGAAAGTAAACATAAAGAATTTGATAGATGATGTGCAATGTTACGACAGTGTACGTGAGTTGCGTTGGCCCGAAGGGCGAGAGTGTCCGTTTTGTAATTCCAAGAAGGTTATCAAGAGAGGTTCCGACGATAGGGAACCGGCTAAACAACGCTACGAGTGCAAAGAATGTAACAAACGGTTTGATGATTTAACCGGCACCATCTTTTCGGGACATCATCAGCCCCTCAAGGTATGGATATTGTGCCTATATTTCATGGGATTGAACCTGTCGAACAAGCAGATTGCTGAAGAACTGAATCTCGACCGTACAGATGTTCAGAAGATGACCACTCAACTTCGTGAGGGCGTGGTAAAAAAAAGCCACAAGTGATCCTCCAAGGTGAGGTAGAGTTCGATGAGGTCTATATCGTAGCAGGACATAAAGGGAATCCCAAAGCCGTAATCAAAAAGAGGCGTGAAGGTCGCCGTAACCGCCTAAAGGGTGCTCGTGGTCGTGGTATTAACCCGGCAAATAAATAGTCAAAGTTATTTGAATAATGTGCTATAGTAGAAGTTATGGATAAACGAGACGCAAGAAAACTTAGCACAGAGGCCCAGCAAGAGCTGCGCATGTTAGCAGTTCAGCTCAAAGAATCGGGCAAAAAATATAATGAGATTGCTGAAATAATCAAGGTACATCCCACGACAATATGTACTTGGTATAAGGCATACCAGAAGGGCGGAATCGAGGCCCTAAAGATCAAAAAAAGGGGGCGACGCATAGGCGCATGCAAAACATTGTCTCCGCTTCAGGAAGATGAAATTCGAAAGCACCTCATTGACAAGTATCCTGATCAATTGAAGCTCCCATTTGCCCTCTGGACACGCGTAGCTGTTCAACAACTCATTAATGAGTTGTTCTCAATCAAAATGCCCATCCGCACGGTTGGTGAATACCTTATGCGATGGAACTTTACACCGCAGAGGCCACTTCGAAATGCCTATAAACAAAACCCCAAAGCCGTGGATGATTGGTTAAAAAACGAGTATCCATCAATTGCTAAAAGGGCCAAGAAAGAAAAAGCTGAAATACATTGGGGCGACGAAACAGGTCTTTGTAATGACAGCTATCATGGGCGTAGCTACGCTCCATGCGGGGAAACACCATCAATTAAATTGCATCCGAGATGTGAACGAGTGAATCTGATATCGACGATAACCAATCAAGGGAAAGTCCGTTTCATGGTTTACGATGGAAAAATGAATTCTCAAACTCTGCTCCAATTCATGAAACGTCTTGTTAAAGGGGCCTCCCACAAGATTTTTTTGATTCTTGATAATCTAAAGGTACACCACAGTCGAATCGTGAAAGCGTGGTTGGCTGATAATGAAGCTGAAATAGAGGTGTTTTACCTTCCTTCATATTCGCCGGAACTAAATCCAGATGAGTATCTTAACTGCGATTTGAAGGCAGGGGTTCATAGTAAGACTCCGGCAAGAACAAAAACGCAATTGAAGAAAAAGGCAATATCGCATTTGAGAATGCTTCAACAGGTACCGGGAAGAGTCAAGAAATACTTCCGACACTCGAAAATTGCTTATGCTGTATAATTGGTGTATTTAATTGCCAGGTTAATACATTGGCGAAAGAAAAGCCTCCAGTTTTCGGTATGATCCAACGGACAGGACAGGTAGTGATTCAGATGCTTGCCAATGTCCGCCGGGTAACTATCGAACCTTTGATAAGAGCCACAGTATTGCCTGGAACTTTAGTTTACACCGATGAGTACAGTATCTATGCTCGGCTGGAAGAATGGGGCTATATAGTGGTCAACAAAAAACGGACACCCCAATTAAGCGGCAAGCTTTAAAGGCTCTGCCTCATACTCCATTGGGCTTACGTAACCCAATGTTG
>NZ_FMUX01000008.1:70649-255553 GCF_900101345.1 Desulfoluna spongiiphila
GCTCATACCCATAGTTCAAAAGTAAATGTTCATGAAGTTCCCGGATATTGGAAGGCCGTTTTTGCTCTGTAGCTTCATCTATCCACGCTGAAATATATAGTGGTCAACAAAAAACGGACACCCCAATTAAGCGGCAAGCTTTAAAGGCTCTGCCTCATACTCCATTGGGCTTACGTAACCCAATGTTGAATGTAACCGGCTTGAATTATACCACGCAATGTAGTCGAGCACTTCCAACCTTGCCTGGTCTCTTGTTTCAAAACGGCAAAAGCTGAGCCTTTCTGATTTAAGGCTGCGGAAGAAGCGTTCTACAGGGGCATTATCCCAGCAATTACCCTTTCGGCTCATGCTGCATACCATTTGATATTTATCGAGCCGTTCTTGATATTTTTTGCAGGCATATTGAGAGCCTCTGTCTGAGTGGTGGAGCAAACCAGGAGCAGGCTGCCGTCTCCACCAAGCCATATCAAGAGCATAAAGAACGAGGCGTTTTGTCATTCTTGCTCCAATGTTCCAGCCGACTATTTGTCGGGAATAAAGATCCATAACAATAGCCAGGTATGCCCAGCCCTCAAGCGTCCATATATATGTGATATCAGTCGCCCATACTTTATTATAACTTGAAGGGTTGAACTGTCGGTCAAGGAGGTTCTTGGCGACAGGATATTTGTGATTACTGTTCGTTGTGACTCGGTATTTTTTGGAGATTTTGGGTTTTAAACCAAGCTTCTTCATCAACCTACGGACCTTGTAGCGACCGATTTTGTAACCTTTTTTCAGGAGTTCTTTCCGTACCCGTCTGTTGCCATAGGCGTGACTTGATTCGTCAAAAATACGTTGAGTAGCGTCCTCCAGCTCTTTTTCTGTCTGATCTGGAGGCCTCAGCAGGCGTTTGAGATAGTCGTAAAAACCGCTCAGGCTTGCGCCTATGACC
Source organism: Desulfoluna spongiiphila (assembly GCF_900101345.1). Lineage (GTDB taxonomy): Bacteria > Desulfobacterota > Desulfobacteria > Desulfobacterales > Desulfolunaceae > Desulfoluna > Desulfoluna spongiiphila. Next base: position 71,584 of record NZ_FMUX01000008.1, read on the forward strand.
CGACAAAGTATGGCAACAGGAAAGGCCTTCATTTGCTGCCGGATGAAGTCGAATTTTAATTCACTTCTTTCGCAAAGAAGGCCGCCGCCTTTTTTAGGATTTCACGTTCCATTTCAAGGCGTTTATTCTCAGCTTTCAGCAGACGGATTTCATCTTTCAATTGTTTGGTTGTGGGGTGGCCTGCTTCAAGGGCCGCTTCGTCGTCCCTCGATTCTCGTAGCCATCTGGCTAACATGGAAGAGCCTATTCCAAGACGCCGTGCGGCTTCATTGCAACTGTATTCGTTTTTGGCAACAAGATCGATTGCATCTTTCTTGAATTCAGGGGTATACGTTCTTCTTTTACGCTTGGTGCTCATGGAAACCTCGCTTTTTGTTTGGGTGTGTTTTAGCAAGGTGTCCGCTCGATGTATACCACTTCAGGTCGCCATTTTGATTCATGGGCACAGTTAGAAGCCCATCTATACTGGTGGATGCGGAAGGTCGCCGATATACGCATTCATGGCACCACCGGAGAGAGACCGATCGATCGGTTCAAGAGAGAGGAAGCGCAAGTCCTTAAGCCGTTAGAAGGCAAGAAAGCAACATGCTCATGGAAACCTCGCTTTTTGTTTGGGTGTGTTTTAGCAAGGTGTCCGCTCGATGTATACCACTTCACTATGTAGAGCGGCGGAGGATACGCACTGTCATTCAGGATTTGATTTACATGGCAGGGCGATTAATCCACACAGGTCGTAAGTCATTTATCTCCTTTGGCCGAATCAATCCCGTATCGGGGTTGATGGACTGGATCCTTCGTCGTATCGAAGCGGTATTCTTGCCTACTTGATAGCAAGGTCTTGAAACGTTTTTTTCTTGCATGAGCAGAGACAGGTGAGCTGTATATTTTTGCAAATAGCTCCTGGTTTTTTGCTCATACAAAGGATCGAGAAACGCTTTGAAACAGATTATTCTTTTTTAAAATTGCTTTGGCTATAGGCCGATATTGATACAACCAAACTGATTCGGCAATATGCAAAATAGTGACCACGGATTCAGGTACTAATTTGTGGGCGGCAGGCGTAAAGCGTACACGCATATCTTCCTGCTAATTTTCAGGCGGGGGTGGTTGGATGGATGCCGCTGAATCTGAATGATCTAAGGCGCTCAACAACACGATATTTGACAAATATAGAGAAAAATAGTGCATTCGCCAAGAAAAAAGAAGGCTGTCTGTGAAAGGATTTGTGAAAAGCTGGGGACATGTATCGCGGAGGCCCAGGTCGTCGGGGAAGCACTGGTGGCGTTGTGGGAAAAGGAAGGGGGCAACCCGGTAGTGTCATGGGTTTCACGAAACTAAAAAACGGTTGTCTCCCGTTTTTTTGGCGGGAGAGCAACCGTTTTTCACATGGTCCGGCGGCTCCGATGACCGAAGCCGAAATGTCCTATCTAGGACTCGTCGTCCTCATCATCCTCTTTGGACGCAAAGGGGTTGTCCAGCAGGAGCATGGCGATACCGGCCTGAAAGGTCCCTATGATTCCTGCAATGAGGGCGCCGCCCCAAAGGGCGAAAAACCCGTTGACGCGGGCGTTGGAAGGATCACTGGGGTCGTAGAGAAGTTCAACTTTCTCGCCGTAAGCATACTCCTGGGCGGAGCTGCCTGATTTGGCATGGTGGGTGATGTTCTGGCCGTCCCTGGTGGTGAAGGTCAATACAGGGTGGTAGTAGGTGGTTCCATCGGATCTGCTGGTGGTGTAATCCACCACCTCCCCGTAGGTGTACTCGGCGCTCTTTGTGAGGTGCCTGGTTTCAAAAAATAACTTCTGAGAAAAATAGAGCAGGAAAACCCCGAAGATAAGCACGGGGATCATCACCAGTCGTGTCATGGTTTCACCATCCGATAAGAAACAGATTGAAAAAGGCCTGAACCGGAGCTGCCCCATGAAGGGGCAGCTGTCTTCTGCGCAATGAAGGAAAGGCGTCCCGTCACCCGGCATTTATACCCTATGCCCTGTTTGTCCTGGGACCTGATTTGCCTATCATCTCCTTTCCCCCCACAATGGTCTTCACCACAGAGGCTCTCAGCACCGCCTTTTCCGGTTCGTCAAAGGCATCGTCAAAGATGGTCAGATCCGCCCACTTACCCGGCGCGATGATGCCTGCCTTGTCTTCGACCCCAGCGGTCCAGGCCGCGGTTTTCGTGTAGCCGTCGATGGCTTCCCAGAAGCTAAGGGCCTCTTCGGGAAACCAGCCACCGGTGGGCTTGTCCTCGGCGTCGGTGCGGAACATGGCCGCGCGGATTCCGATCATGGGGTCGTTGGACTCCACGGGGACATCGGAGCCGAACTGCATGCGGATACCTGCCTCCTGAATGCGTTTCCAGGTGTAGGCATGGCGGCAACGGGGAAGGCCCCATTTGGCTTCGGCGGTCTTCCAGTCCGTGGGGAGAAACCCGGGCTGTACCGAGGCGGTGACATCCATCTCTTTGAATCGATTCAGGTCTTCGTCGGTAACCCGCTGGACGTGTTCGATGCGATCACGCCGAGCGCCGGGGTATTGCTCGCGCATGGCTGCAAATCCGTCGAGGGCGGTGGAGACGGCCCGGTCCCCGATGGCGTGGATGGCCACACTGCGACCGGTCTTGTAGGCCATCTCGATCTGGGCGAGAAGCTCCTCATTGGTAAGGCAGGCCAGGCCACAGCACCCCGGAGAGCCCTCGTAGGCCTCGAACATCCAGGCGGTTTCCGCGCCCAAAGAGCCGTCCATGAAGAGCTTGACATGGGTATGCCAGAGGTGCTCGCTGCCCGAGCCCGCGATGATGCCCAGGCCGTCGGCCTTTTCCAGATCTTCCGGGGGCAACAGGTGGCAGACGCGGAGCTTGAGCTTGCCCTCTTTTTCCAACTCGGCGTAGGCCAGGTAGTCGTCGAGCTCTTCGCAGACGTGGGTGCCGGTGAGGCCGAAGGCCAGGGTGCGCTCCTGGGCTTCCAGGATGGCGGCCTTTCTCTCCTCGTGGGTGACGGGGGGGATGTGATCCCGGATCACCTCCAGGCACTCGCGGACAATGCCCGTGGGCACGCCATGCGCGTCCCGGTCGATCTGTCCCCCTTCGGGGGTGACGGTCTCTTTGGTCACCCCGGCCATCTCCAGGGCTTTTTCGTTGACCCAGATCAGGTGGCCACAGGCCCGGGTCATCACCACGGGATGGTTGGGGGAGATGTCGTCAAGATCAGCGCGGGTGGGCTCCCGCTGTTCCTCCCAGAAATGATGGTTCCAACCCCGCCCGATGATCCAGGTGCCGGGCTCGGCCTGGGCAACGGCCTCTGAAATGGCTTTCCTGCAGGCGGCAAGGGAGGGCAAGCCCACCAGGTTGACGCGGGTGAGGGTCAGGCCGTAGCTGGCGAGATGGGAGTGGGCGTCCACGAGCCCGGGAACCACGAGGTGGCCGGAGAGGGAGGAGACAGTGGTGTCCGGTGTGACCCGGGACATGATCTCTTTGGTGGTACCCACAGCCGTGATGAGGCCGTCTTCCATCAAAAGAGCTTCTGCAAAGGGGGCATCGGTTACCCCCGTGTAAATCCTGGTCGATACAATGGCGCGTTTCATGTTGCCTCCGGCGGGTCGCTTTTTGAAAAAAGCTCCGCAAAAACGTTTCAGTTGCAACAGCCCTTCCCTTCAGCTCCACGGAGTTGAAGGGAAGGGCTGCTGCAGAATCGCTGAGTCGAAAAAGGGCAAGCGACCCAAAATGATTTTAAAACCTGTTTGTCAAACCCAGCCCTTAAGCATTGGCAAACGTTTGGCCCCGGCAGGGTGCATTGCTATAATTTATGCGGATCCAGAAGATCCCGCAAGCCGTCGCCCAGAAGGTTGAACCCCAGGACCGTGACGAAAATGGCCAGGCCCGGATAGATGGAGATCCAGGGAGCCGTGAAGAACTCTTCCCGGGCGTTGGAGAGCATCCCGCCCCAGCTCGGGGTGGGGGGCTGTGTGCCGAGGCCGAGAAAAGAGAGGGATGCCTCCGTCAGGATAGCGTAGGCAATGCCCAGGGTGGCAATGACGAGAATCGGCCCCACCACGTTGGGGAGGATCTGGCCGAACATGATGCGCCACTTGCCGTAGCCCAGGGCTTCGGCGGCCCGGACGTATTCGATGCGCTTGGCCGAGAGCACCTGGGACCTTGTGATCCGGCAGGTAAAGGACCAGTTGGTAAACCCCAGGGCGATATAAACGTTCACCAGCCCCGGGCCCAGAAGGGCCATGATGGCCAGGGCAAAGATCATGGAAGGGATGGAGAGCATGATGTTGGTCAGGCCCATGACCAGGTCGTCCCACCAGGTGCCGAAGTACCCGGCGGTGACCCCCAGGAACACGCCGATGAGGGTGTTGATGAGCTGGCTCACCAGCCCCACGGACAGGGAGATCCGCGAGCCGTAGATCACCCGGGAGAGGACATCGCGTCCCTGGGTGTCCGTGCCGCAGAGGTAGTCGCTGGACGGAGGCTCTTCCGAGACCATGAGGTCCGCGTCGTTGACGGGGTGATAGGGAGCAAGAAGGGGTGCGAACACCGCCATGCCGATGACCAGGGCGGTCAGGACCGCGCCGATGATCAGGTTGCTTTTGCCTTTGAGTGCCGCTTTGGAAAATGCCATCAGTATTCAATCCTCGGATCCACCACCGAATAGAGAAGATCCACCACAAGGTTCACGATGAGAAAGACAAGGATCATCACCAGGATACACCCCTGGGTGACGGGGATGTCCCGCTGAAAGATGGAGTCCACCAGAAGGGAGCCCAGGCCCGGCCAGGAGAAAAGCTTCTCCACGATTACCGTCTGGCCGATGAGGGCGCCGAACTGAAGGCCTGCCGTGGTCAGAACCAGCACCATGGTGTTTCGCATGACGTGGCGCCAGTTGACCAGGAGTTCGGAGAGACCCTTGGCCCGTGCGGTGCGGATGTAATCTTTGTGCAGCACTTCAAGGACGGCGGCCCGGGTGGCCCGGGCGAGAAGGGCGGTGTAGCCGATGCCCAGGGTGATGGCGGGCATGATGAGGTTGGCGAATTTACCGTGGCCGTAGCCCGAGGAGGGGAGCCAGCCCAGGACAACGGAAAAGAGGTACATCAAAAGGAGCCCCAGCCAGAACTGGGGGAGCGACACCCCGGAGACCGCGCCTATCATGGAGGCCGAGTCCAGAAGGGTCCCCCGCTTGAGGGCCGAGATAAAGCCTAAGGGGATGCCGATGCCAACGGAGATGAGAAGGGCCGCGATGGAGAGGCGCAGGGTGGGCCAGATGCGCTCTCCCACCAGCTTGTTCACCGGCTCCCGTCGCAGAAACGAGGTGCCCAGGTCTCCCTGGACGAGCCCTTTGAGATAGATAAAATAACGGGTGTGCACCGGTTTGTCGATTCCCCACTCTTTCTTGAGCTGCTCAACGATCCGGGGGTCCGGTGCCTTGCGCTGGTCGCCTGCCATGAGGGCGGCGTTCCCCGGCAAGAGGTTGAGCAGCACGAACATGATCACCGAAATGATCAGGATCGTGGGGATGAATTGTAAAATACGGCGAAAAGCGTAAGCTCTCATACGTTGAACAACCTGGGATAAAAAATGGATGGTGCCGAAAAGCGTATCAATGGCCCCGCCGGCATGCCGGCAGGGCCATTGGTGCCTTGCATGGGGCGTGTTCCGCCGATGCAGGGCCTTTCCGAAAAATTGTGATGTAACAAAACCCGTGGTACTTGCTCACCGGCGCAACCACAGAGCCGCCGGAGTGCGGCACGGCTCTGTCGTTGATGTGTGACCCAGGGGCTTTTTGTTTCAATCCTTACGGACGCAGGCTCTTACTTTCGCGGAGAGCTGTCGTCGAGTTTCAGGTTGGTGAAGTCCTGAAGCATCATCTCAATGGCCACGGGCTTGATGCCGTGGACCCAGGGATGGTAGGCGATGATGGCCTTGTTGTAGTTAAAGAACCAGAAGGGGGCGTCCTCAAAGAGGATGCGGTTGGCCTTCTTGACCCACTCGATTCTCTCGGCCTCGGAGGAGGCGGCGGCAGCTTTGTCCAGGGCCTTGTCGTAATCGGCGTTGGCATAGGCGGTGTAGTTGCCTGCGGACCTCGGGGTGGTGGAGCGGAAGCGGTTCAGGGTCTCCAGGGGATCGGGACCGGACTCGATGGACCAGATAAAGGCGTCGAATTTGCCGGTACGGCAGCGCTCGCCCAGGGCGGCGCCTTCGAGCTGCTGGGGCTTGATGGTGATGTTGATGCGTTTCATGAAGGGAATCAGGGATTCCACGATGCCCACGCCCCAGCTCTTGTTGGCTGTTGCGATGCACTCGAAGGTGAACCCGTCTTCGTAGCCCGCCTCTTTCATCAGCTCTTTGGCCCTGGCCAGGTTGTACTCGTAGCCCTTCATGGCCTTTTCATAGGCGGGGGAGCTGGTGGGCAGGTAACCGGTGGCGGGAACCGCCTTGTTCTTGAGGAGCTTTTTGATGATAAGCTCGGCGTTGATGGCGTGGTTGATGGCCTGGCGCACGCGCTTGTCGGCAAAGGGCTTGAACTCGGAGTTGAAACCGATGATGCGGGTGTACATCTCGGCCACCTCGATCATGTGGTCCTTGATCTCGGGATCGCGCTGGTAGATGGGGTACTGGGAGGCACCCACGATGTTGGCGTCGAGCTCGCCTGCACGGAAAGCGATGTCACGGGCCGCGCCTTCGGGCATGATCTTGTAGACCAGCTTGTCGATGTAGGGCTTGCCGGGTTCAAAGTAGCCGTCGAATTTTTCGAGGATCACTTCGCTGCCGCGCACCCACTTGACGAATTTGAAGGGGCCGCATCCCACGGGATTGGTTGAAAATGCAGCCTCTTTGCCTTCAATGGCCTCACGGGGGACGATGGCCGTCTCCACCTTGCAGAGGGAGTACCCGATGGCAACGGGGTGCTTCAAGGTCATCTTGACGGTGTAATCATCAACCTTTGAAAGGCCGGTGATGGTCTTGGCCTTGCCTGCGATGACAGCCTCGGCCCCGTCGATGTTGGCGATGTAGCTGGCCGCGGAAGAGGTGGTCTCGGGCTGGGCGATGCGGTTGTAGCTCCAGATGACGTCATCGGCGGTGAGGGTGCGGCCGTTGTGGAACTTGACGTTCTTGCGGAGGGTGAAGGTGTAGGTCTTGCCGTCGGCGGAGACCTTGACGTCGGTGGCGAGATCAAGAACCGGCTTGCTCTGGTCCGCATCCCACTTGTAGAGGCTGCGGTTGATGTTCAGGCCGACGATGTAGTCCTGGGTACGCGAGGTTTTGTGCATATCAAGGGAAAAAAGGTCCCCTCCGTAGGGCGCGCAGAATACAAAGGTCCCGCCGGAAGAGGCCGTCGCCCCACCCGCCGTCACCAGAAGAGCCGTCACCGCGGCGAGCAGCAACATTCCAATCTTCTTCATCAAAACGATCCTCCTGATTTACTGTGACTGATTATACAAAAATAATTTTTGTGAGAACTAAAAATAGAACCACACGATCAATTGGCTGTCAATAAGTTATCATAAATCTGAATTTATGTTCCCTGCACAGGAATATAAAATGAGAAAAGCCTCTCTTGGCCAACTGTTTAGGGGTGATACAGATTATTAACAGTTGAACGGGTCATGATTTGCTGGTATTAATTTTTGCTCAATTTTCATTCAATCAGGGGTACCATGCAAAACGATTATTTATTGGAAGTGAAGAACCTCACCACGCGTTTTCACACCCAGCGGGGTGTGGCCCACGCGGTGAACGGTGTCTCTTTCGGGATGTATCCCGGGGAGATCCTGGGAGTGGTGGGGGAGTCCGGCTGCGGCAAGAGCGTGACCGCCCAGTCCATCATGCGGCTTATTCCGGAACCACCGGGACGCATTGAGAGCGGCGAGATCCTCTACGACGGCAAAGACATCGTCTCTCTGTCTACCCGACAGATGCGCAAAATTCGCGGCGATCGCATTTCCATGATCTTTCAGGAGCCCATGACCTCCCTCAACCCGGTGAAAACCGTGGGCAGGCAGATCGGCGAGGTCTACGCCCTCCATCGCGGGGTATCCAAGAAAGAGAGCATGCAAAAGGCGGTGGAGATGCTGGAAAAAGTCCAGGTGCCGGAGCCCGCACGGCGGGTCAAGGAATATCCCCACCAGCTCTCCGGCGGCATGAGGCAAAGGGTGATGATCGCCATGGCCCTTGCCTGCGATCCGGAGATCCTCATCGCCGATGAGCCCACCACGGCCCTGGATGTTACGGTCCAGGCCCAGATCATGGACCTCATGCTCAAGCTTCAGGCAAAGCAGAAGACCTCCATCATGATGATCACCCACGACCTGGGTATCATCGCGGAGATGGCCAACCGGGTCATTGTGATGTACGCGGGCCGCATCGTGGAGTCCGCTCCCACGCGCCCCCTGTTTCGCGAAACCGGGCACCCGTACACCAAAGGGCTCATGAACTCGGTACCCGTCATCGGCTCAAAAGACGCCGACGGCAACAGCCGCCTCACGGAGATCACCGGCATGGTGCCCAGCCTTTACGATCTTCCCCAAGGGTGCAGCTTCGCCCCCCGGTGCCCCCACCGAAATGAGCGCTGCCAAAACGAACTGCCGCCCCTGTTCCAGGTGTCACCGGGCCACGAGGTGCGATGCTGGATGTGTGAATCGGCCAGCGTGAAAGGAGCCGCCGCGTGACAAACCTTCTGAGCGTTGAAAACCTGAAAGTCCATTTTCCCGTCAAAGGCGGCTTTTGCGGCTGCAAAGACGTGGTCCACGCCGTGGACGGCGTCAACCTCACCCTGGGAAGGGGTGAAACCCTGGGCATTGTCGGCGAATCCGGGTGCGGTAAAACCACCACGGGCCTGGCCGCCATGAAGCTCATCGAAAAAACCGACGGAAAGCTCCTGTTCAACGGCACCGATCTCGACAGCCTCACCCCGCCTGAGATGCGCCGCACCCGCCAGAAGATGCAGATGATCTTCCAGGACCCGTTCTCCTCGCTCAACCCGCGCATGACCGTCAACCGGGCCATCGGAGAACCCATGAAGGTCCATGGCATGGGCAGCGAGTCCGAACGAAGCGACCGCACCGCCTGGCTCCTGAAAAAAGTGGGCCTCTCCCCGGAGCAGGGCAACCGCTACCCCCACGAGTTCTCCGGCGGCCAGCGTCAGCGCATCGGCATCGCCCGGGCCCTGGCCCTGAACCCCATGATGATCATCGGGGACGAGCCCGTCTCCGCCCTTGATGTCTCCATCCAGGCCCAGATCATCAACCTGCTCATCGACATCCAGGAAGAGTTCAACCTCTCGTACATCATCATCTCCCATGACCTGGCCGTGGTGGAGCATATCTGCGACCGCATCGCCGTCATGTACTTGGGAAAGGTGGTGGAAGAGGGCACCTGCGAGGAGGTCTACGCCAACCCGAAGCACCCCTACACCAAGGCGCTCCTCTCGGCCATTCCCCACCCCGACCCGGACAGACCCCGGGACCGCATCATCCTCTCCGGCGACGTGCCGAGCCCCATCCACCCGCCCAAAGGATGCAGCTTCCACCCCCGTTGCCCCAACCGTCAGGAAGGGTGCGACCTGGTGGAACCTGAGCTGGAAACAAAAGAGGCAGGCCGCAAGGCGGCCTGCCACTACTGCTGATATAAAAAAACCTCGCCCCATGCCCTTCGCCACAGAAGGGCATGGGGTTTCAAGATGCCTCCGCCGGCACTGCCTGGGGCCAACCTTTTTAAACGTTAGATAAACAATTCAGTTTAAACTGAATCAAAGGCGCATGTGATTTTCCCTGAGGAACGAAGGGGAAAGCGCATTCGCAACCTGCTTTCAAGATGGCACACCTTGCCGCCGGAGGCGTGGTTCACCGGACTTTAACCATGGAAGGCTGCTTTCCCCTTCGCTCCCATGGTCGCGACGGCCGAAAGCCCGCCCGCCATCATCTCCCCTCGGTCACCAGACACCTGCACAAAGGGAATCCCGTACTCAATCTCCATCATGAGGGCCAGCTGAAGCATGGCCCCGCCGCCCACCACAAGGTTCAGGGCGACGCCGTGGCTGCGCCGGATGTCCGCTACGCAGCTGCACCCGGGAAGCATCGCCACCACCTCCGTGCCCCGTTCCAGAAAAAGTCTCTTAAGTGCCCCTGCAACACCCCTTGCATGGGACGCGGCCAGTATGTTGACGCTCCCGGGGGAGATCCCCTCGGTGGAGCCTGTCCCCATGAGCCGGAACAGGGCTTCACAGGCCGCCCGGCCACCGTCCTTGCGTGTTCCCCCGGGCCCTTCCGAATGGACGGGAATCACCGGGATCCCCGTCTCTTCTTCCACCCGGCTGCACACCGCGTCCACCTCATCGCCCAGGCGCTCCCCCTTGCCTTTGGGGTAGACAAAGGCCGCCGCCGGATGGTGCCCGTCGATGAGATCCGTCAAGCCCCGGTAGAGGCGCCTTCGTCCCTGGGAGAGCCCACGCACACCTTCCAAATGCACCGAAAGGGCAGGGCGCTTTGTTTTCGATTCAACAGGGGGTTTCCCATGGGTCTTCCACGGACAGGCCGCGTGTCCGTTGTCACCGTAGACCAGATGCAGGGCATCGGTGACAGGGGAGAGGACGGTTCCTGGTTCGCAGCAGTGGGGGATACGTGGGGTATGCATGGAAAACTCCTTTCGTACGGAGGCTCCGGCGGTGCTGGGTGGCTACCGCCGGAAGCCGGTTTTACGTGGGTATGGTTGAGGTTAGTGGGCCGGTTCGGGCGGCCGTTTAAGGGCAACGGCTTCGCCCATGCCGCCTGCGGCTTTCGGTGACCCGCCGCCACCGCCGTAGTTGAACACTTCAAAGTTGGGGTAGGCGGTGCCGCCGTGTTCGCACAGGTCGAGCCCTTCCATCTCCTCTTCGGGGGAGACGCGGAGCCCCATGGTCTTTTCAAGGAGCTTGAAGAGGCCGAAGGCCGTGGGGAAGGTCCAGGCAAAGCAGGCCGCGATGCCGATGAGCTGGACGGTGACCACCGACATGGAGAATCCGCCCATGTCGAAAATCCCTGCAGCAAGGGTGCCCCAGGCGCCGCACACGCCGTGGACGGAGATGGCGCCCACGGGATCGTCAATGCGGCACTTGTCGAAGAAAAGGACGGAGAAGACCACCAGGACACCTGCGATGAGCCCGATAATGATGGCGCTAGTGGGGGTGACGTTGGCGCAGCCAGCGGTGATCCCCACCAGCCCGGCAAGGGCACCGTTGAGGCTCATGCCCACCTCGGGCTTGCCGAAGATGATCCAGGAGACGACCATGGCGGCAACGGACGCCGAGGCGGCCGACAGGTTCGTGTTGACAAAGATCATGGCAATGCTCTTGTCCGCTGTGGTGGTGGAGCCGGGGTTAAACCCGAACCATCCGAGCCACAGGATGAAAACGCCCAGGGCAGCCAGTCCGATGTTGTGTCCCAGGATCGGCTTGACTTTGCCGTCCTTGGTGTACTTGCCCATCCTCGGGCCAAGGACCATGGCCCCGGCCAGGGCGGCCCAGCCACCCACAGAGTGCACCACCGTAGATCCTGCGAAATCGATGAATCCCAGTTTTTCAAGCCATCCGCTCCCGTTGAGGAGCCCGCCCCAGGCCCAGCTTCCGAAGATGGGGTAGATGATGGCGCTGATGAGCACACTGTAAATAAGGTAGGCGGAAAACTTGGTCCGCTCGGCCATGGCTCCGGAGACAATGGTGGCCGCCGTGGCCGCAAACACCACCTGGAACATCCAGAAGGCCAGAATCCAGGGATCTCCCCCGGGGGTGTAGTCGCTCAAAAAGAAGCCCGAGGTGCCGATGAACCCGCCCTTGCTGACCCCGAACATCAACCCGAATCCCACGGCCCAGTAAGCCAGGGAGCCCATGGAAAAATCCATGAGGTTTTTCATCATGATGTTGATGACGTTTTTCGCGCGGGTAAACCCGGCTTCCACCAGGGCGAAGCCTGCCTGCATGAAAAAGACGAGGCACGCCGCCACCAGGGTCCAGACAAAGTTGGCATGCTCCTGGACCAGGGCAATGGCATCCCGGTTGGTCAGGGCCGTGGGGGTGTCGTCCCCGGCCCAGGCTGACGAAGCTGCGACCAGCAGCGCGGTGAATGTGATGAGTCTTTTTTTCATCTCTCTTTTTCCTTAGCGTTTATGGGTGATGGTCGATACGATGGCATATGGTTACAAGGCTTCCCGGCCGCACTCACCGGTACGGATCCGCACCGCCTGATCCACGGGCAGGACAAAGACCTTGCCGTCCCCGATGTTGCCCGTGCCTGCCTTTTCCTCAATGACGGAGAGCACCTTTTCAAGAACGGCGAGCTCGACGACGATCTCGATCTTGATCTTCGGGATAAAGTCCACCTGGTACTCAGCACCCCTGAAAATCTCGGTATGGCCTTTTTGCCTTCCGAACCCCCGGACTTCGCTGACGGTCATCCCGCTGATGCCGATCTCGTTCAGCGCATCTTTCACCTCGTCCAGCCGGGACGGCTTGATGATTGCTTCGATTTTTCGCATGAAAATCTCCTTTTTTGTCGTGGAATCCTGCCTCTGTAATGTTGAAGGGTAGATAGTGCAACGCGTATGCCAGAATGACCACATTTGGCATTTAAAGCACCATAGAAGCTTAAAAAACAGACGATTACATCATAATACCCCAGAAAGAATACGTACTTCAGAGCTCTCACCACGCCACACACCACAACATTTTTGTATTTTAAAAAACGAAAAACCACACATTTGTCATATCTACCTGTCGCCATGTTATTCGCCGCTCCGTCGCCCCATCGTCCCCTGTGTCACCGTACCCCTTTTCAAATCTGTTATTTTCCCAAGAACCCTATCCATCCTTGACATAAACAAAAAAACTGCTAAGTGTAGATAAATTGCGGCAAGAAGCCGTTGGTATTCGATTGACGTTTCGTTGTTCACATACCCGGTTATCCGGCGGTCCGCGGCCCACCATGAACCATGGGTCCACGCTCCCCGGATCCGTTATCCGCAACCCAAAGGCCACGAAGGCTCAAGCCATCTCAAAAGAGGTGGTTGAGCCTTTGTGGCCTTTTTTTATTTTCCGGACAGGAAAGGGCGTGCAGCCTGCCTGTCGGAGGGCATGTATGGAATACATGGAGACACAAGGGGGAAACGTCTCTCCCTTTGAGGGGCCAGGGCCTGTTGCCCGGTTGTACGGGGTAACCCTGGCACGACGGTCCCTTCTGTTTACGGGGCTGAGCATCGTGCTTCTCGGCCTTGGGGTCTGGGCCGTCACCGTGGGCTCGTACCACCTGACGATTTCCGCCGTTGTCCGAAGCCTCTTCGGCCTTGAGACAGGGACAGCCCGCATCGTGGTGTGGAGCATCCGGCTCCCGAGGATCACGGCGGCCGTGGTGGCCGGATGCGGCCTGGGACTCTCGGGGGTGGTCACCCAGAGCCTTCTCAAGAACCCATTGGCCTCGCCCTTTACCCTGGGCATCAATCAGGGAGCGGCCTGCGGCGCGGCGTTTGCCATCGTGGCCCTGGGGGCCGGAGGCCTGGAACAGGGAGCCCTGGCAGCCAGCGCTCCCCAGGCCTGGTCCCTTAACGGCATGTGCACCGTGACGCTTTGTGCCTTTTCAGGGGCCATGTCTGCCACGGTGGTGATTCTCATCCTGGCGCGCTTGCGCGGCATGTCCCCGGAATCCGTCATTCTCGCCGGCATCGCCCTGTCGGCCCTTTTCACCTCCGGCACCATTTTAATCCAGTACTTTGCCTCCGAGGTGGAGCTGGCAGCGGTTGTCTTCTGGACCTTTGGGGACGTGGCCCGTTCCAGCTGGCAGGAACTGGGGATCTTGGGGGGCGTGACCCTTGTCGTGCTTTTCTATTTCCTGATGAACCGGTGGAACCTAAATGCCCTGGCGGCCGGAGAAGACGAGGCCCAGGCCCTGGGGGTCAACGTCACCGGTCTTCGCCTTACCGGGATGATTCTTGCCACCCTGGTGGCCGCCCTGGTCACCGCGTTTCACGGCGTCATCGCGTTTTTGGGGCTCCTGGCACCCCACATCAGCCGCCGGTTGGTGGGGGGTGACCACAGGTTGCTTTTGCCCTTCTCCTGCCTCATCGGGGCCCTGCTGCTCCTGGCTGCGGACACGGCAGGGCGCCTGCTTGTGGGGTCCGGGGCTCTTCCCGTGGGGGTCCTGACCTCCTTTATGGGGGCTCCGCTTTTCCTTTTCCTTCTGATACGGGGGATGAACAGATGACATTTTTCGTGCAAGATCTCAGCTTTGGTTACGGCAGCGACCCGGTCTTCAGCGGCGTCGGTTTCGAGCTTCCCCCGGGATGTGTCTGCGGCGTCCTGGGTGTCAACGGAGCCGGAAAATCGACCCTGCTTAAATGCCTGATCCGGATCCTTACACCCTCCTGTGGCGAGGTGCACCTCAACGGCCGGGATCTCCGCCGGATGCCAAGGCGACAACTCTCCAGGCACGTGGCCTATGTCCCCCAGAGCTCCGGAGCGCAGCTCCTTTCCGTCTTCGACACCGTGCTTCTGGGGCGCAAGCCCTACATCACCTGGGCGCCGTCCCGGAAAGACCTGGCCATGGTGGAAAAGATCCTTGTCACCATGCATCTGGACCACCTGGCCCTGCGGCCCGCAGGTAGCTTAAGCGGTGGCGAGCTGCAGAAGGTCACGATTGCCCGCGCCCTGGCCCAGGAGCCCGAGCTCCTCCTCATGGACGAACCCACCAGCAGCCTGGATCTCAAAAATCAAATGGCGGTGATGGATCGTATGTCAGAGGTCGTGGCGAGCCAGGGGCTTACGGCCGTGGTCTCCATGCACGACCTGAACCTGGCCTTCCGCCATGCCGATTATTTTCTCCTGCTGAACAACGGCACCATGGAGGCCTTCTGTTCCCGCGACGAGGTCACCCCGGAGATGATCCGAAAGGTCTACGGGCTTCCCGTTGCCCTGGAACGCGTCCGGGGACACACCGTGGTGGTGCCCCTGGACAGCCACCAGGCTACCGTAGCCATGGGGCCGTCACTGGTCAAAGCCGGATAAGAGCCGGGCACGCCCCGGATTTCGTTGATCCTTTTTTCTCGCATACCCAAATTTAAGAAAGGGACCTGCTGTGTTTGCTACAGACGAACCGACCATCGACACGAAACATGAAGCTGAAGCACCCGGAGCCGATGCGCTCCACGGCCTGTTTTACCGGGCATCGCGCCATTACAAAGAGTTCTGTGCCATGACGGCTGCCCTTCGCCTGGGGATCTTTGATGCCCTGGAAGAGCCCCTTACCCTTGCCGGGCTTTGTGAGGCCTGCAAGGTGATGCCCCCTGCAACGGAGCACCTCGTTGAGCTCTTCTGCGAACTGGGGCTCCTCCACCGACGGGATGGCATGTACCGAAACACCCCCTTGAGTTCCCTCTACCTCGTCACCTCCTCCCCTTTGTTCCAAGGGGCGGTGATGCGGGACATCCAATACGGGTTTTCCCTTTGGGACCGGCTGGATCAGGTGCTCCGACAGGGCCCCATCGCCGTGGAGGAGGAGGCCTTTTTCGAAAACGGCCTGGTGGACTCCCTTGCGGCTGAAATTCTCTGCGGTGAGCTCCAGAAAACCGTTGAGGCCGTATCCGCAGTCCCGGCCTTTCAGCAGGCCCGGAGCCTGCTGGACTTAGGGGGCGGCCACGGGCTCTACGCCATTGCCCTGAGCCAAATGAATCCCGAACTTAAGGCCACGGTCTTCGATTTTCCGGACATCGCCCGAAAGGCCGAAGAGGTGATGGCGGCCCACGGCGCACACCGGGTCCGCTTCGTACCGGGCAACCTCTTCACCGACGACCTGGGAAGCGACCACGACGTCATCTTTCTCTCCTACAATCCAGGTGGAAAAAACCCGGCCCTCTTAAAACGGATCCACGACGCACTGAAGCCGGGAGGGCTTTTTGTCACCAAGCATGTCTATTACAAAAAAGGGGAGGGCTCCAAAGACCGGTTGCTCGACCTTGAATGGAGCCTCTCCGCCTTTAACGGGGTGAGCAAGGACAGCAACATCTACCGGTTTTCAGGAGATCTCTCCTGGGAGGCCCACCGCGACCTGCTGGAACGCCACTTCACCATCGAACAGATCCTGGAAGCCGACGCCTTCTCCGGGCACCCCCTGGCCAAATTCGGGGACAGGATGGACTCCAAGATGATTGTTGCCGTCAAGAAAAGGCAGGTCTCCTGATGAAGCGCTGTCTCCTGATTTTTTGCTTTCTGTGCCTTGGGGCGGCCCAAACGGCCATGGCCGAGTCCATCACGGTGCGCGATATGGCAGGACGGGACGTGACCGTTGCAGCACCCCCCAAACGCATTGTCTGCCTGGCCCCCGGCACCCTGCGCCTCATCATCTACCTGGAAGCCAAAGAGATGGTGGCGGGGGTGGAGGCCATTGAAAAACGATTTCCCACCACGCGGCCCTACTGGGTTGCCAACAGTGACCTGAAAAAGCGCCCCTCCGTGGGCCCGGGCGGGCCGGGGTCCATCAACAGCGAACCGGACCTTGAGGCCCTGCTCTCTGCGGCCCCGGACCTCATCTTCATCACCTATCTTGAAAAACGAAAAGCAGACAAACTCCAGGCCAAGCTCGGGATCCCCGTGGTGGTCCTCTCCTACGGCCCCTTCGGCCGGTTTGACGAGACCATGTACCGCTCCCTGCGCCTGGCCGGAAAGGTTCTGGCCAAAGAGAAAAGGGCAGACGAGGTCGTCGCCTTTATCGAAAATGCCAAAAAAGACCTCTCAAAAAGGGTGGAAAGCGAGGGGACCGGAGAAAAACCCGGGGTGTACGTGGGCGGTATCGGGTTCAAGGGAACCCAGGGCATCGGAAGCACGGAAACCTCCTACGCCCCCTTTGACTGGGTGGGGGCCAGAAACGTGGTGGCGGGCCAGGGCACCAACGGCCACCTCTTTGTGGGCAGGGAGACCCTCCTTGACCTGGACCCGGATATTCTCTTTATCGACGGCGGAGGCCGGGGAAACGTGGCCCGGGACATGCAGGCCAAACCCGCCTTTTACAAAGGCCTCTCCGCTTTCCGGAAAGGACGGGTCTACTCCCTCCACTCCTACAACTGGTACATGACCAACATCGGCACCGCCATGGGGGATGCCTACGCCATCGGAAAGATCCTCTACCCCCACCGGTTTGCCGACATCGACCCGGCAACCAAGGCCGACGAGATCTACAGCTTCCTCGTGGGAAAACCTGTGTATGGGCAAATGAAAACAGCCTACGGGCCCATGGGGGGCAAACTGAGCATAAAATAAGAAAGAGAGCCTCCGGCGGCCCTGCCGGGGGCCAACCTTTTAAAAAGGTTAATAAACAGGTTTAAAAAAAGGTCAGTTTAATCTGAATCAATAGCGAATGTGATTTTCCCTGAGGAACGAAGGGGAAAGCGCATTTGCAACCAGCTTTCGAGGTGGCACACCTCGCCGCCGGAGGCATTGCTGTTGTTTTTTTCTGAGCCCTCTTGACCCTGTGATTCATCCGACTTCAACCATAGAAGGCATTTGTTTTTACGCTTTTAAAGGACGCAACCACATGTATGCACGTAAGGCGAATTTTTTTGATTCACAGACCGATGCTCCCTGGGCGGCCGAGGCCTACGGCCCGGAGGAGATGACAAAGCTGGAACGGGTCTTTGCGGCAGCCGGGCCCCTTGACGGAAAAACCGTATTGGAGCCGGGCTGCGGCACCGGCCGTCTCACAGAGATTCTTGCAAGGAGGGTGGGCCCTTCGGGTCGGGTCCTTGCCATGGACATCAGCGAAGGGATGGTGGCGGCAGCACAGGAAAGGCTCGCGGATCAGGCCCATGTGGACCTGCGGCATGGGCACCTGGAAACCTGTCCCCTGCCCGAAGGCGGTGTGAACCTGGCCCTCTGCCATCAGGTTTTCCCCCACCTTCAAGACCAGCAAGGGGCCCTTGCCCTTCTGGCCCGCAGTTTGAAAGCCGACGGCCTTCTCATCATCTGCCATTTTAAGCCCTTGTCCGTCATCAACGACGTGCACCGCAAGGCAGGCACGGCCGTGGAGCAGGACATGATCCCCGAACACGGGGAGATGGAGCGAATGTGCACCGAAGCCGGTTTTAAGATCACCGAGCTCACCGACGATGCAAGGGGGTATGTCCTGTGTGCAATAAAAGCGTGACCTTCTCTGCGGCCAGTGGCACATCCCGCACCCCCTCCTTGAGACGAGTTTTTGCCCTGCCTGTTATCCTGACAATCCTTGCATTCACCGGCAACGCAGCCACCGCTGAAGAGGCCCACCTTTTTCTGGACGACGTGACGGTCACCGCATCCCCTGTCATCGACGGGAACATTACCGATGCCTATGGGGCACGGAAAACAAGGGTCACCGAAGAGCAGGTGAGCGACCTCAACGCCCAGGACCTGGAGACCGCCCTGAGGCGTACCCCCGGGGTCAACATCTCCCGGTACAATCCCATCGGCTCCTTCGGCGGGGCCGAAGGGGGCGGGGTCTTTATCCGGGGCATGGGCTCCAGCAGGCCGGGGGCCGAGATCAAAACCTTGTTTGACGGCATCCCCATGTACTTGAGCGTCTGGAACCACCCGCTTCTGGACACCATCCCCGTGGACTCGGCCCGAACCATCGAGGTCTACAAAAGCCCCCAGCCCCAGCATTTCGGCAACGCCTTCGGGGTGGTGAACGTCGTGCCCAAGCGCAAGCTCACCGAGGGATTTGAGACCAAGGGGCAGATTGCGACGGGCCGCTGGTCTACCCTGGTGGGGACGGTGGAACACGGCGGAAAAAAAGACCGGCTCGATTATTATATCGGCTGCGGGTACCGAAGCTCCGACGGGCACAGGGAGGCCGCCGACGGCGAGCTGAAAAACATCTACGGCAGCCTGGGGTATGCGCTGAGCCCCAACTGGGACCTCAACATCGTGACCCTCTGGAACGACAACGAGGCCAGCGATCCCGGGGAGGAGGGGGCCGATCCCGCCTTGCGGGAGGGCACCTTCGAGACGCGGACCTGGCTGGCCGAGGCCACCCTGTCCAACAGCTACGATACCGCCGACGGCAGCCTCAAGGTCTACTGGAACGGCGGGGAAGGGGACTGGCTGGATTATCCCGCGCCCACCCCGGGCGTACGGGAGTACCTCTACAACGATTCGCTCTTTTACGGGGTAAAAGCCAGGGAGACTTTCTATCTGAACCATGGCCTGGAGTGGCTCGTGGGCTTTGACTGGGATTACAGCGACGGGGAATACGACAAAACCTTCAGCGACGGCAGCACAGACCGGTGGGACGGCCATGACGTCACGATCTTTTCCCCCTATACGGCCGTCAGCCGCCAGTTCGGGACCCGGGACGGCCTCTACGCCATCCCGTCGGCAGGCGTGCGGTATTACGACAACACCGACTTTGATGACGAGGTGGCCCCCCACGCAGGGCTCGTAACCGGATACAAGGACACCGAGGTTCACCTGGGGTATTCACGCGGCGTGGTCTACCCGGGCCTTGAGGTGGTGGTCTTTTCGGAAAAGGTCATCCCCATGCTCAAGGAGACCTGGAAGGACTTAAACGCTGAAAAGGTGGACCATTTCGAGGCGGGGATCACCCGGAAATTTGGAAACCGCGCCATGGTCGACCTCACCTTTTTCTACGACGACGGCACAGACCGGTACGTCATCGTGCCGCCCCCGCCACCTCCCCCTGTGTACGACAACATCGAAGAATTCACCATCAAGGGCTCGGAGATCACCATAAGCGTCAACCCCACACAGGACCTCTCCCTGTTTACCGGGGTCACCTTTCTGGACACCGATCCCGGAGATATGCCCTATGCACCGGAGACCACGGTCACTGCCGGTCTCAACTGGCGATTCCTGAAATCCTTCAAATTGAGCCTGGACGCCTCCTACCTGTCGAGCATGACCGTAAGCTCCCAGGCCCGGAAAGCAGGGGCCGAAAACAGCGCTCCGGTGGATTCTTACACCCTTGTCAACGGAATGCTGAGCTACGCCTTTCATCTCTCCGGCATGGAAGGGGAGTTTTTCGTGGCAGGGGAAAACCTCACCGATGAGACGTACGAGTACCTTCCGGGCTATCCCATGCCCGGGCTCAACCTCATGGGCGGTTTCCGCTTCACCTTGTAAGAGAAGTGTCCATGCGGTGAAAAGAGGGGCCCCCGGCAGGTGTGCTATCCCGGATATTTCACGAGTCGATCTGGGATAGGGGCCCTGTTGGTTTGGTCTGCCAGCGGCTGAGATAGGTCCGGTAGAGGTGCGTGAACCAGCCCCCGTCCGGAAACACCTTCAGGGAAGCAAAGCTGTCCGCGGAGAAATAGGTGCGCACAAAGGGGGTGTAGTCGGGGGTGGCCACAAAAAGGAGGGCGGCCAGCCCGTACACTGCCAGGGTGGACTTCAGGTCCTTGGCGTTGGCGAACTTAAAGGCGGTGCCCGAGGATCGCTTCGGGCCGTTGCCGAAGAGATCGAGGCTCACCAGTTCGTCCAGAAGCAGATGGATGATAAACCCTGCAAAGACAAAAAACCCCGCCATCCAGACGGTGTGCTTCGAAAAGCTGAAGAAATGGTAGAGGATGAGGGTGGTTAAAAACCAGAAAAAAAAGCTGGCGGGCACGGAATGAATGATCCCGCGATGGACGGTGATGCGCGTGAACATGGAAAAAAAGAGAAACTTGACCACGAAAAAACTGCCCAGCCAGATGAGGAACAGCTCCGCAGCGGAATTGTCCGCCCCCTGATTGAACATGATGAGAAAAGAGATCACCGTGGCGATGAAGGTAAAGAGAAGCCGAACGGGCAGGGAGCTGTCCGAGTCGATGTCGGGCAGCAGCCCGCCCACCACCCCCATGACGAAAAAGAGCAGCACCTCATCGGGCGTGGCAAGACATGCCGCCAGCAGAAAGGTGGCCGCCGCACTGCTGCAGAGGCTTGAAACCGTAAGATGTGTTTTAAATTCAGCCACGCGATGCCATCCCTGTTGCAACCCAATCCATCATCCATCGAATTTTTCCTTATACACCATTAAGAGAATTTTGTCGTAAAGGAAACGCATGACCGCCGCATCGGACTTCCTTTTACCCGGGACTCGAAACGAAAACACACCTCTTCTCCAGCGTTCTCCACTCCTTTCAGAGTATTAACTATTTTATCTCTTTCCTTATCAAACAGATAAAAACTATTTATAATCCGCGACAATTAACTACATCCGATGAATTGATGTTTCTTTAGTCTTCAAAAAAACAGGCGAGAGAAATGCCTACATCTGGAAAATCAAAAGTGATACGTTAAAAAAGGAGTATCGGAATGAATGCTTGCCCACAGGCAATTGAACGTCAATGGCTCTGGATTTACCGAAAAACCCGCATGGTGGATTTTCTTTTATCCGGAACCCCCATCCTGCCTGGGGATCCCTTCACCATGGAATCCATGGTCAAGGGACTCTTCTCTCAACTTCGGGACATGGCGGCTCCTGATGTCGGACTTTTTTTCGAGGGTCCCATGGATGCAGCCCCCCTAACCGTGAACAGAGACGCCGTGGATCTGCTCGTGTACCTCATCCTGGAAAACGCCTTACGATTTACCTCAAACGGATGTATCCAAATCACGCATCATTCCATGAAACAATGGGACCGACTTACGATTCGCGATACGGGAACCGGATTCACGCCTCGCCGCCTTCACCGACTCAACGACACCCTGAGGCGTGGTCATCCCGATCCACACCCTGGAAGCATTCGCGGCATTCCGTTGTCCGCTAGTTTAATACAGTCCCTTGGAGGGCGCATGGGAATCCGGTCACGGCAGGGAAAGGGCTCCTCGGTGTCTCTTTTTTTTTCCAAGGGCGGCGGCCTTGTCAAAAAAGCACGCCAGCACCGTCCTCGTTGGTATCCAAGGCTCCCACCCTTTCCGAAACAAGGTTTCCCGCTGGCTCACGGACACGGGCAAACCCTGTGCCGTCATCTCGGCAATGAGCGTCACAGCCCCCCCCCACAAAAGCAGCCCCGATGCGTGGGTTGTTCAAGCCTCTCCGGATAACACCCCTGCACAGCCCTGTCCCCCACAGCTCCCCACAGCGACACATTGGCTTTTAAGTTTCCTGCCACATCCAGCCGCCCTCTGCCGCGCTTGCGGACAGATCCACCACGCCAACGAACGATTTTGCCGTTTTATAGGCGCACCGGACGCCTCAGTGAGGCTTCGCTCACTCTGGTCTCTGGTCTCCTTCTCAGACACCCCGGATCGAACGCTTCAACAGCTGGCATGGGGAGAAACCCGACACATCCCTTGTGGAGGCATCTGCCGATTCGATGGGGAAGAAGTATTTCGTGATCTCATGATTTCACGAGGCACCGGTCCCCAACGTGATCTCTACCTGGTGATGCTGCAGACCTGCAATCAGGATAACCGACAAAGAGATGACCGACCTGCCGCGCTCCAACTGGCCGTGGCCGAGGTGATGACCCTCTCCCTGGCTCTCTGGGAACGCTTGACCGGTAAAGGAAAAGTGAGCCTTGCAGGGAACTCTGGGCTCTGGAATGTCCATATCAATCCCGATGGGTGGGAGCGGACCCAGACCCTGGACCGTTACCTCAAGGCCGAAACCGTGCCCAAACACCCAAACGTAAGTCGGGTAGAAAAAACGGCATGGTGGGTCCTCTCCCACGGCACCGACAGCTCCCACACAGGACCATGCGACAGACTGCAAACCGCCGTCAGCCGCCTGATGGCCCTGGTCTGAATCCCACAGGCACATATAAGGTTCCATTTTTAATAACGATCCTGACATTTACACATGGTGATCCTGGTTTTCACAAGAATCACGAGCCAGGTAATTGAGTTTACGGTCCATGTGCTTTTTTATGGATACCAAGGGAAACCGGTTCACCGCTGATAATGGCACATCCTGCCCTTCGGTGTGCTGTCCGACGTCATGCACCTGCGGTTGGGTGGGCAGATGTAAACCAGGGGGCGGAGCTATGTCCAAGCTTAAAATTCAAAAATCAGGGGTCCTGATCATCGCTGTGGCGATCTGTTGCTATGCCGTGGTGGTATGCGTCGTGAGTCTGCGGTCCACAGGCGGGATATCGCCCCTTTTTTTTGCCGTTGACGGGGTGCTGCTCATGCTCGCCTGCCTCCTTCTTTATGCCTGCAGAACAGCGGAACAATACGGGCGGTGGGGCTGGCATCGGGCCATAAACAAACCGGCCGCCCCGACCATGGACGACCGCCACCACGTGGTGGTCACCGACTCGGCGCAACACAGGGACCTCCTTTTAGAGCATGAGCACAGGCAAAAGGTCTCTGCCTCTGTCCTTCGCACCCGGGTTGGCCTGGCTGAAAAGCTCCCGTTTCTTTTGGCAACGGACCACGGCTGGAGGCATCTTCATACCCTCACGTCCCTGGTCTATCATCCCATGCGCGCCTGCCTGGTGAAAGGCCTCTGGAAGGAGCTCTTTGGGGCCCAGGCGCCGGTGTTGACGATGCACATCTGCCTGGACAGCCTCCTCTCAGAAGGACAGGCACATCGCCTCCGCAAGGCCCGCCACCTGGCCCGCGTGTGGCACATGATACCCGAAGGGACGAGGCCCCTTCGGGTTGAGATGGTTCTCCTGGGGCAAGACCGTACCGGCGTGGGAAAGGCCCTTGCGGCCACACTGGAGCCCGGGGACGTGTTCTTGTTGACCCCTCAGATGAGCCGGGAGGAGGTCCTGGCACACCTGACGGAGACCATGCACGGGTATGTGGACCGAGCCGTGGGCAAGGCCGACCCCGATCCATTTCTTGACCTTGTCGAGGCCGCCTCCCATGTCAGTAGATGGGGTCGGATCCTGGCTGATTATTCCGATGCACTCTTCAGCTGCATGCAGGTGGCAGAGTTGAGCTGGAGGTACACGGACCTTCTACCCGGCGAAAAAAACATGCGGTGAGAAAAGGCGATGATTTCATGCATGACCGTCTAAAAACACCCTCCCAAGACAAACCGGGATCTGCACAGTTACCAAAAAAAACAAGGAGTAAGAGCCATGGCGATTCAGGACGAACTGCCCAAATCAAGATTGACCCTGACCTATCGGACCGAAATTCACGGAGAGCCTGAAGAGCTGGAGTTACCCTTGCGGCTTTTGGTTCTAGGGGATTTCACCGGAGAGAAGAGAGACAAACCGGATTTTGCGGAGCGGGTTCCCCTGACCCTTACCGACAAAAACACCAACCAGATAATGGAACGCATGGAGATCCACGCAAAGGTTAACGACTCGGAGAACAACACCTACACCCTGCCGATTCGAAACATGGACGCCTTTGTGCCCTCGGAGATGCCCCGATTTATCCCCAGCCTGCAACGGATACTGGAAGGACGCAAACGCCTGGCCGATGTGGTGTCGGTGCTGGACAACCACAAAAAAACACGGGCCGCCGTGGTGAGCATGATCCAGAATGCCGAGGTCCTGGCACAGATTCGAACGGCCTTGGAGCCGGCATATGGAAAAAGCGCCGGGTTCATGGACCTGATTGCCAAACCCAAACAGCTCCCCGGTGAGGAAAGCGAAAAAACCCAGGCAGAGGAAGAGGCCAAATAGGGACAGCACCAAGACCCTTTTTCGACTCGACCCGCAACCAAGGAGATTCCCATGACACTGGCAACGGAGCTCCTCCCCCTGGGAGAGAGCATGAATTATGAAACGGCTACCCTTGATGCCGTTATTCGGAAAAAAATGGCGGCTCAGCCCCTGGAAGCCCCGGCAGCGGTAATAAGTGACGTCCACCTTACGATGCGAAGCACGGTGGGCTGGTTGATTGATGCGGAGACCACCCCGAGCCTGGGCAAAATCAACGGTTTTTTAAAACAATCCCGTAAAGCCCTGGACAAAGCCCAGGAACACCTCACCGAACTCTCCGGTGGTATCCCCCTGGAGGGAGAGGTGTTTGACCTCCAGAAAGAGATCAAGCGCGACACCCTGGTGACAAAGGCCTCCGGGACACTCGCAGAGGTCATGGAACTCTGGGCCCAGACCGGGACACTTCTCTCTGAACTGGAGACCCTGGTGGCAGGGCTCATGGATGAAGAGGCATTGAAGGCAACCCCGGATGTGGTGGCAGGCGTTACCCAGACCCGCAAAATATCCCAGAAGGCCCTTCATCTCCTGAAAAAGGTGGGGCAGTACACCCATGACCTCAGCCGTCCCGACTTCGATGAGCAGGAAGCCGTGGCGGATTATTTCCTCTCCTGCATCGCCACCCTGTTGTTCAATGATATCCTGCCCGAAACCGTGGAGGAGGGGGCCAATGTGCTGCATATGGTGAAGAGCCAAATTCGCAGCCTGCAGTCCAAAATCGACGACAAGGTGGAGCAGGACCTGAACAGCATCATCCACACCCCGGCCTACAAGGCCCTGGAATCCAGCTGGATCGGCTTACAGGACCTTCTCCAGGGCACCGACTGGAATGCCGGCATCATGATCGACATCTTGGACGTCTCCAAAGAAGAGCTTGCCGAGGATTTCGACAGCAACGAGGTGGACCTGACCTCCAGCGATCTCTTTAAAAAGGTGTACGTGGCGGAATACGACCAGTACGGTGGCATTCCCTACAGCGGAATCATCGGGGTTTATGAATTCGAGAACACCCTTAAGGACCGACGCTGGCTCAAGACCATGGGCAACATCTCGGCGGCCAGCCACGCCCCCTTCGTCTCCTCGGTGGGTCCACAATTTTTCGGCTGCGAAACCATTCAGGAGCTCGCTGACATCAAAGATCTCAAGGGGCACATGTCTCAGCCTCGTTTTGATGCCTGGAACACCTTTCGGGACTCGGAGGAAGCTGCCTACATCGGGGTGGCCGTGCCCCGCTACCTGCTTCGGGCTCCCTGGGACCCTGAAAACAACCCCGCAGGTGAGCTTGCCTTCAAGGAGAGCATCAACCCGTACAATGGCCACGAGGACTTCCTCTGGGGCAACGCCTCGTACCTCTTTGCCAAGAACATGGTACGCTCCTTTGCGGAAACAGGCTGGTGTCAGTACTTAAGGGGCCCCAAGGGCGGGGGCCTTCAGCAGGGGCTCCCCCGTTACTTTTTCGATTTTGACGGCATTAAGGAGATGAAGATCCCCGTAGAGTTCACCATTCCCGACTATCGGGAGCTCGCCTTCGCCGAGACTGGCTTTATTCCCCTGGTCTACCGGAAGGGCACGGCCGATGCCTGTTTCTTCAGTTGTCAGTCGTTAAAAAAATCCAAAAAATTCAAAGACCCCCAGGACACCGAAAACTCTCAGCTGGTCACCAACCTCTCCTACACCTTCTCCATCACCCGCATCGCCCACTACATCAAGTGCATCATGCGGGACAACATCGGCCTGCCCGCCGATGCCGCCTACATCAACAACGTGATCCTCTCGTGGCTCTCCAAGTATGTCACCACGGTGGTAAACCCCGACGATCGCACCCTTCGGTACTACCCCTTCAAGGCTGTATCCGTTGAAACCACAGAACAGGAGGGCATGGTGGGCTGGTACAAATGCGTTGTCAGCGTCCTGCCCCATCTTCAGTTTGAGGGCATGGATGTGGAGCTTCGTCTTGACGTTCGCCTCTGATCCATCCTGTTGACGTCCCCGGCGGCATGACCGCAGCCGGGGACGCTTCCCACACCTACACCCACACCAAGGAGACCGGTTATGGCTTCTTCCTCGTATCCCTGCGACGTATCCCAGGGGTTTAATTTCCAAAAAGATATCCAGTGCCTGGTGGGGCACCTCACCGCCCTTAAAATCGGCGACACTGAATTTTCCCCTGACCTTGCCGTGAGTGATCCCACCAAGATCGGTGAAGACGAAAGCACCTCAAAGGTAGTGGGGGTGCTCTCACACATCTACTGGGACGGAGGCTACGCAGACCCCATTCAGTGCAGCTTTCAGATCTCCACGGCCAGCAAGACCGAGGCCGCCGTGCTCCAGCACACCAAGCTCTCGGACACCAACGTGGAGTTCCAGTTTATTGTCTTTGATTACGACCCGGATAAAAAAAAGTTTTACCAAGCCTGCCACACCAACGAGACAGCCATCAAAGGGCTGGTGGAAAAATCAGGGGGCAGCCTGGCCATCAACGTGGACCTGTCCCCTTCAGGGGAGGTGGTGTCCCCCATCAACTACGCCATGTACCTGGGCATCATGCCCCAGGAGGAGGAGCAGGACGTGCACTTTGCCGTGAGCGAGGACGCAAAGTTTGTCAAGAAATGGGGCGTCAGCGTCGCGGCATGAGGCATCAATCACCCACAGGAGGGCAGGGGAGATGAAGCAGGGCAGGCTGGCACGCGTCCACTGGGAGACAGGGCAACCGATTTTTCCGGCACACCTTCAGGCACTGGAGGAGGCCCTGTCCGTGGAGGGAGCCTTACGGGACAGTGCCACGGGCCTTCCGGGTTACGGGCTCATGCGTTTTACCTGGGACCCGGGCCTTCTTTCGGACGGCACCCTGGCCGTGCAGGGCCTGCGCCTGATCCTCAAAAGCGGACGCCTCGTGGAGGCGGGGGGCAACGCGACCCTCACGCCGGAGCGGCTGACGCTGGAAGGGGAAGAGCCGCTGGGAGGGAAAGACACGGTGACTGTCTATGCCCACACCTGCCCTTCGGTCTGTCGGGCGCACGGTATAGGAAGCGATGCCCCCGAGGTCGACACCCTGCCGCGGTGCCTCCACACCGTGGTCCTCTCCACGGAGCCGTCCCTTGACGCCGCCTTCGGGGGGGCAGGGGAGGGGCCCCCTGAAACCACCCCCCTGGTTCGGCTGGTGCGCCATGCAGAGCGGGGCTGGGAGATGTCCCCCTGGATTCCACCCCACCTGCATGTGGGGCGCACCCCCTTTTTTCGTCCCGAGATTATCCGCTTAAGGGACCGGCTCAGCCGGTTCAGACGTGGGATCGCCACCCTGCTGCCCGCCTTGGGCAAACAGCCGCTAAAACTTCACATGCTTCGCCTCTGCATGGCCGAGGTGACCCTTGCCGATCAAATGCTGGGCAACATGGACCACGGCATCTGCCCGCCACCCTGGCGGCTCCAGGAGATGCTGGACCGCCTGGCCATCCATCTGGGGATTGTGCGCGGCGAAGCCCCGGACGGCCCGCGTCCTCCCTACAATCATGAAGACCCCGCCCGCTGGTTTTTTCCCCTGGTGGATGAGATCACGCGC
This sequence comes from Desulfoluna spongiiphila, assembly GCF_900101345.1. Classification (GTDB taxonomy): domain Bacteria; phylum Desulfobacterota; class Desulfobacteria; order Desulfobacterales; family Desulfolunaceae; genus Desulfoluna; species Desulfoluna spongiiphila. The sequence continues at coordinate 99,756 of NZ_FMUX01000008.1, forward strand.
CTGACCCGCTACACCCGGTTTCGATTTGGTGCCGTGCCGTTTCAGCTTTCAGACGGATGCTACCGTGCCGAGTTTCCTGCTGAGCTCTGCAGGTCTTCCCGGGTCTACCTGGCCATGGTGGAGGAGACGGCCGCAGGGGCGTGCCTTACCCCGAAACTGGGCGCACCGTCACGGTTGCCGCTGCTTCATCGCCACGCCCTGCGCGGGGTGGAAGGGGAGAAGGTGGCAAACCCCACGGCCCCGGCCAAAACCGGAGAACGGTTCCACAGGCTGCGAACCGGAGACGATGAATGGGCCCATGCCTGCTCGGATCTCGCCTTGGCTTTTTACGCCCAGAAGGGCCATGAATCCTGCACATTTCGCCTGGTCTTCGAACGCTATTGATCGCAAAGCCCAACGCCATGAGCCTCTTTTCAAAATTTGCCATAGACCCCATACCGGTTGTCTCTTTCCGTCAGCGATTTGCCGAGTCCCTGTGCCGACTTCTCAACACCCGCAGGACCTACGGAGATTTTCTTCCGGATTTCGGGGTGGCGGATCTCTCCGATATTCCAGATGGGCAGGCCCTGCGAGCCTGCCTCGCCCGGGAGATAACCGAGGTCTTGACGCACTATGAGCACCGGTTCACGCCCCTTGCCGTGGAGGCCGAACAGGCCCCTTCCGGGTTCCGATTCCGGGTGGAGGGGCGGTTTTTGTCCCACAGCCCCCGGGAGCCGGTGGCCTCACACCTTGTCACCTTCTGGCTGACCCATGACACGTCGCGAGGTTTTGCGGCGGCAAAGGCGTAACATGGCACTGACCTGTACCTTCACCCTCTGCAAAACAGACGGGGTGACCCTTGAAGTAAAAGACACCGATGGCGGAATCACCCAAACCGTTACGATGGACGGCACCACCATCACCATCACGGCCAAAGGCGATGAGACCAGCACCTTCGTCCAGACCCCCGAACAGATAAGCCTGACCTGCAAAAACCTAGAGGTTAAAGCCGGTTCCATGACCGTTGAGACAGACGAAGCCCTGACCCTCAAGGCGGGCACCGACCTCAAGGCCGAAGCAGGGACCGGCATCACCACAGACGGCCCCACAACAACGTTTAAAGGCGACACCCTCACCCTGAAGGGGAGCCTTGTGAAAACCGACGCCTCTCAAGTGGTCTTGAGTTAAAAAAAGTAACCATTCAGCACCTAAAAAACAGCCTTCTATCGTTAAAGTGCGTAGAAAAGCCTGCCTCCGGCGGCGAGGTGAGCCACCTCGAAAGCAGGTAGCGAATGCGCTTTCCCCTTCGTTCCTCAGGGAAAATCACATTCGCCTCTGATTCAGATCAAACTGAATTGTTTTTAAGACCTGTTTGGCAACCTTTTTAAAAGGTTGGCCCCCGGCAGGGCCGCCGGAGGCGTTTTCGTTTGTATGAGCTGAATAGTGACAAAGGATAACAGGATGGAAGTGGACCGCAGCCTTTACGAGACATACTTGGAAGAGATGCAGGGCCTGGAACGATTCAGACACCGTTACGGGAACCGCTACCCTGACATTCCTTTGGAGAGCGACGACCCGGACACACGCCGCCTCATGGAAGCCATGGCCCTTTTTTCCGCCCGAACCCGTTCCCTCACTGAAGAGAAGACCAGGCTCTTTCATTTTCGGATGCTGGCGCGGCTCTTTGGCGAGTTTATCCAGCCGTTGCCCGCAAGCATTCAGGTGGCCTTTCAGGCCACGGGCCTGGCCGAGCAGATGAGGCTCCCTGCGGGTACGCGCCTGGGGGTTTCCGACGGCGAGGGAGACCTCACCCTTTTTCGAACAGAGCATCCCGTGGTGCTCCACCCCATGGCGGTACGCGAAACGCTCCTCAGCAAGAATCAAAGGCGCCTGGACCTTACCTTCGATCTCTCGTATCCCCACACCGGCCCACTGAAGATCCCCTTGACCCTCCACACCCAGGGAGACCTTATAACCGCCGCCGCCCTTTACCGGCAGCTGGCCGGATGCACCGGCACCGCCACCCCGGACTCTGGTGAATCGTTGCCTGTGACCGTTGAAACGGAGACGATCGACACCGGGGAACACCCCATCCTTGCCTTACGCGATTTTTTTCACGACCCGGCCTCCCACCTCCGGGTGATTCTTTGCCTGCCAGAGATTCCCCAAGGGTGCCGACGGCTTGCCTTTGCCCTTTACAGCAGCATCCCCTGGCCGGACCTGTGCGAAGAAGAGGGGACCTTTATGCCCATGACCGCAAGGGCAAAAAACCGCATCACCGCCCACGCCGCCCCCATTCTCCATGACGGCACCCGGCAACGCCACCCCCTGCGGGCCCCCGATCCGTTGAACGGGTCCGTGCCTTTGGCCGTCAACGGGGTGTACACCGACTCCTCCGAAGGACTCGTGCCCCTTCAGCCCGAATACATGGACGGCGGCGGTCAGGGCTACGCCCTGGACCTCTTCCCGAAAGCCGATGGTTTAGAGGTGAGCCTCCGTCTGGCCCTGCCTGAAGCCTTTCACCGGCCCGTGACCGTGGTGGCTGAGGCCGACTGGTACCGCCCTGACTTCAGGCGAATCGCCTGGAAGCAGCTGGCGCTTTTTCTCTACGATCACGAGGTGCCCGGCGTCACCCCGATTCTCTGCGGGCCGCCGTCACTCCAGCGGGTGCCCGACGCCGCGGCCGCCGCAGAGCGTCTGCCCGAGCTGGCCGCATGGAAGCATGCCCAGTGGATGCACCCCGAAGAGATCAACGAACTCATGGAGCGCTGGATGGGGGCCTGGTCGGGGCCGTTTCGGGACCTGAAACCCATCGTCGGACGGCTGAGCCTTGACGGCAGTGGCGCTGTCCCCTGTTGCGAGGTGGCCTACACCGCTCCTCTGGGGCGCCTGGCCCCCCTGGCCACTCTGTTTGAAGAGGGCTTTGTGAAAACCTTGGATGCCTGGATCATGCGGCCTGGCCTGAAACTCCGACGCCTTACGCCGGGATCCATGGAAAGGGACGGTGATCATGACGCGGCTTGACCAGTGGGTGACGGTTGCCCGGACCCTTCGGGCCATGCAACGAGAGACCCCGACATCGCCCCCGGACGACCCCAAGGACTTTTCACGGTACCTTGCAGGCCTTTTGCAAGAGCTGCCCCGAGAACTGGCCGGGGCGCTCGGGGCGGCAGACACCGACGCCGTGGTCATGGCCCTGGCCGTCCTCGCCGATGAAGAGATCCGCTGCCGTCTCTACCCCGAGACCCCCCATTTATGGCCCGGTATCCAGGTCCATCTCTTTCATCGGGAATGCTGCGGCGACCTCTTTTGTGACATGCTTGAAAAACGACTGGCGGCTCCCCCCGTCGAAGACGGTCTTTTCGTGATCCAGGTGGCCTGTTTTTGCCTGAGGAGCGGCTATCGGGGGCGTTGGGCTGAAGACGACAAGGGAAGAGACGACCTCCAGCACAAGGTGCACCGGTGGCTGGAAGAGGGCATGAAGCAAATTGATGAAACGCCTTGAAGCGCGCATCAACGAACGCATAGGCTCCTTTGACCTGCCGGCTCTGCTGGCCTTGCTCAAGGCCGAGGGGGCCCCTGTGCCCCGGTTTGAAAGCGATGACGAGAGGGTCTCCCCCACGCGCCTTATCACCTCGGTGCGCGTCGGGGAAGACGAGACGGTGGTACGGATCCACACGGGCCTTCTGGGTGCGGCGACCCCGCTTCCCGCGTACTTTTTTGCCCGCATGGGTGAGGAGAATGTGGACGAGGCAAAGGCCCTGGGATTTTTAAGATTCTTTGACCACCTGCTCTTGGCGCGGCTTATCTCCGGGGCCTTTCCGGAGGTGGACCCGTGCCGGCACCCCCGGGGCGAGTCGACGGATTATCTTTCCCTGCTCCATCCGGGCACCCCGAGCGGCCTTCACACGCTCTTCTCCTCCGCCTTTCCGGAGTGCGCCGTCACCGTAAAACGGTGCCGGTCAGTTGGTCCTCCACAGCCCAAACGGCTGGGGGTTTACGCCCTGGGAGAGGCCGTATCACAAAAAACTGGCGGAAAGCCCGCCTACCGTGTGCACCTTCGGGTACGAGACGCTGGCGGCGAGTGCCGTCTCCTGGTTCCAGAAAGCGCCCGCAAGCGATTTCTCACCCACCTCGTACCGGTTCTCTATCGCTACGGACTCCACCTCACAGTGACCCTCTCCCATGCCGGATTGAAACAGGGGCTTTGCCTGGGCAACGAGGGGCTCCTCGGGATTCACCCCATGCGTGAAAAAAAAGGCGTCGCCCCGAAGCTCCACGTTTTTGACGGTGCGGTGGATGAAAGACTGCTATGAAAAGCATTGAAAGCCCCATTGAAACAGCGATTCCCGTCACCTTGGCCAGCAGCGAAGCGTTGGAGGCAGACATTCGAACCTTTGAGGCTGCCTGGCTCAAAGGGGAATACGCCACCGTTCGGGACACAGGGGAAACCCTCATGGGTCTCGGGGTCCTGGATGGCCGGGTGGTCACCTGGTACCTCTACGCCTGCCTGGCCACCGAAGGGACCCGAAGCCTGACCGCCGTCCTCCACAGCCTTGCACGCTTCCTGGGGCGAGACGACCTGCCTGATCTCGGCTCCGCCACCGGGTGCACACAGATGGCAAAGGGAATGGACCTGATGTTTAGAAAAATTACCAAGCGACTCAGCCGAAAAGCCAAAGGTGAGAAGGGCTCGCTAAACGCCAGGGCCTTGGGCCTCACCTGTGAAGACGCCCTTCGCGCCAGGGAGCAGCTTGAAGCCCTGGAATCACTGGCCCGGGAAAAATTACCCGGCGAGCCCCTTGGCGACCTTCAGGAACTCAAAACCTGGCTGGAAGAGCTCCACCACGCCCTGGAAACCGAGGCTGCCGAGGCTGAAGCACGAGCCCTCGACGCGCAAAAAATCGCCGACGCGCAAAAAAATGTGTCCGACACAGACGCCACGGACACGCTGTCCCGATGCCCCGACCCTGTCGACCACGGTGCCCAATCACGCCTCCACCTCCCGGTCAGTCCCATGCTGCAGGACCTCCTTGACCACCTTGATCTGTTTGAACGCCTCACCCGGGAAGAAAGATACCGCCTCGCCGCCGTGGTCATGGAGAGCATCGACGAGCGCTTGGCCTCCTTCGACCCCCGGGATTACTTTCCCTCCCTGTTCCGGGACTTCTCTCAGCTCCGCGCTTCCCGCATGGAGGCCTTCGCCGAAGCCGAGAGCTATCAGGGCACCCGGGAGTGGGACCGCCTCCGGGAATGCCTGCGGGTCAACCCCGAAGCCTTTTTAGACCTCGATTCATGATCGGCGTGAATAACCATGAAAAACAAGCAATTCGGCACAAAGCTTACAGCAACACTTGCACTTACATTCTCTTCGGGTGAGGTGGTGATCCCAGCCGGAGAATGGGTCTCCTTTGGCTGGGAGTTGCACCCCTGGGGATTTGAAGCAGAGGTGGTTTTTCGGGTGGCATCAGGGGGAAATAAACACGACAAGGTGTTCACCGATTTCATCAAACCCGACCTCATTATAGCCGAACTCAAGGTGGCGGCGGTGACCACCAAACCAACCCCAGAACCGGAACCTGTCCCCTTAAAGGGGCCGGTGGTCTTCCGGGGCCTTGAGGAGGAGGTGAGCACCGAGGTGAAGGAGGCCCCGGTGTTGGTGCGGACCTACCGCATTGGGTTCACGGATCCCCTGGCGTTTTACTGGACGCGGCATCGCCCCACCCGTATCTACGCCAAAAAGAGCCTTACGGCGGTGGTGGAGGAGAACACCCCGGCAGGGGTGACGGTAAAAACCGAGCTCGCCGCCTTTGATGACGTCCTTCCCCTGATCACCGTGGGGCTGGGAACGCCGGATAACCTCACCCACCAAGCGTACCCGGCCCATTTCCTCGACTGGGTGGTGACCCGCCTTCGCCACGTGCAGGGCCATCTCCTCTTTGACCCGGTGGCGAACAGCTACACCCTGGCGACTGCAAAACCCTCCGATGGGGACCCCACGGCCCTCAAGGAAGGGGACACAGGCACAGCTTCGGTCACCTTCCCCGAGCCCCCCCGCCATGGGGTAAGCCTTATCAACGGGGTCTCCAAAGACGCCAGGGTGGAGCCGGTAAGCAATGAAAACGCCGCCACCGGCATCATGGAAGAGATCCTCATCATGGAACCGGTGCCCAAGAACGTGACCACCCGAAAAACCCTTGAGACCAGCCGACTTACTCCCGAGTCCATGCGGGTCTCGCTTCCCTTTGCCCGGTTTCCCGAGACCCGGCTTCTCTGCGGTTCCCTGGTGAGCCTGCCGTCGCCTGAGAAGACCACGAAACTCATCACCTGCAAAAAAGTCTATCGCATCACCGCCATGTCGGCCACGGCCCAGGCGCCGGCCCCTCAAACCGACGCCGGTACAGGGTGCGATCAGGCCTTTTTCAGTGCTTGCCTCCAGGTCAGCCTCGAGGCAAAGGAGGATACCGCGTCAAGGCTCCCCGACGCCCGGCCCGTGCCCGCTCTCTTCCACGTGGAAGGGGTCATCGCAAGCGACGTGGGCGAAGAGAGCGAGGCCACCTACCAGGTGGTCCGGGACACCGAAACCGCGGGTGACCGCTACCGGGTCACCCTTCCGGCCTTTGACGACCTCGAAATACCCGCCCTTTTTGCCCCGGACAACCTTCCCTCCCATCTCTTTTTCCCCCTGTACAAAGGAACCCGGGCTCTTCTGGCTTTGTCCCTTTGTTCCGCCCGCATCAAAGGGACCGTGGACTGGCTTGGCTCCACCCGCGTGGACCAGAAGGCCCAGAGTCAAAGAATCCTTTTTGGCAAAGGTGAAAAAAGCCAGGTGCGCCTGGAACACCGCTACGAGGAGGGGAAGCCGGTGTTTGAGATGGAACGTGTGATGGAAAAAGATGGGGAGAGACTCACCATGGAAGAAGGAAAAATGACGTGGCAGGTGGGGGAGTCCTAAGGGGAAACCTGCTTTCAAGGTGGCTCACCTTGCCGCCGGAGGCATTGTCTTTTGTGCATTTTTTTGAAGCCTTAACCGCCGGGTTCATACCAAGGAGTTCCCATGCCCGTAACCGATTTGAAACAGCCGTCCAGCCTGTCCGAGCCAAAAGCGGAAACCCCGACCTACCTGAAACAGATTTCGGGCAGGCAAAATACAATTCAGCCCCTGACCAAACGGTCGTATCAGATCCTTCAAAAAAAACTCACTAACGTCAAAACAAAATTTGCATCCAACACGCACGTCGACACAAAGGGACTCAAGCTCGGGCTCCTGAATGACCGCCCGAAAATCCCGAGGACCATCGGCTTGAAGATGACCGACTTGACCGAATCCTACAGCCAGCAGATGTGGGCCCTGGTCACCGCCGCCCTGTCCATCGACAAGGATGAAGAGACGCCCTTTGGACCGGAATTGGAAGGCGTGCTGGAAACCAGCCGAGCCATGGCCAAACGATTTCAGGAGGCGGTAGACGAGATTGAACGTTGTTATGCCTTTCTCCGGGAAGAGAGTTCAAGGGTCGTCACCGATGTGGCACAAGCCCTCAACACGCGAGGGGATGTCGGACAGGAGACCAAAAGGCAATTGTTTGATGCATATTTTAAACGGTATCTCATCGACCATGAACGCCTTGGTTTTAAAGATGTACTGACCCCCAAGCACATCCTTCTCCCCCTGCTGAAGGGAAAAAGCGTGTACAGAAACAAGGCGAAAACGCTTCAATTCCTGACCACAGTATCCACAAAAACCGATCGCTCAACCCTACGAATCGACAATATAAAGACAAAAAGTGGCACATCCATACAGATGCTGTGCCAGGTCCAGCCCAAATTCGAGTCCCGTATTTACAGCGACCATGCAGGCTTTGTCTGTGTGTTTTCCAACACACACTCACCGCCCCTGTTTGTTTACTATCACTCCCTGGAACACGGGCATCAACACACCAACACACGAATCGCCCAAAATTACGGAGCCTTCTCAGGACACAGCATGGCCGTCCCGGGAACGGGAACGATCGATACCGAAAACCCCGTGACACTGGCCATTCACAATCCCCGAGACGCATACGTAGATCATCTCCACGAAGAGCTCGATTGGCTGATCACGCTTTCCATCAAGCACAATGGAAATGTCCTTGTCGTCATTGGGGAGTGCACCTCCGCAATCCACGAGGGTGTCCTCGACCTGGTCCTGGCAATGGAACAGGACAAAACGGACTGGAGTAAACTCGGACGAGTCTCCCCAAGCAAAATCCGCGTGCACGGTGCCCCGACCACCGCCGCAGGGTACGACCTGAAACTTATCAACGCAAGCAAGCCCAGGTATCAACAGGGCAAACCGGCTCAGGGTCTGGGCGTCCATGCCTTGATGGGGTACCTCTTTATCAATACACGCGACCAGACCCCCCGGGTCAGTGTGACAGCCAACATGCTGACACTGACGGGAGACGGCACCGACCAGAACATCCTCACCGTGGCATTTCCCAACGGGGAAAAACATGCCTTCACCCACCTTCTCAACGGAAAAGAAGACGCCCTGGCCAATGAGTTGGGGGGGTGCGGATACGCAAGTGTCGGAGGGGATTTAAACAACATCACCATCGGCACGGAGCTCGTTGCCACCCACAGCAGGGACGAATCCCGAATGAGCATGGGGAGCAATTCGAAATCAGATCAAATGTACGACAAAATCGTCATCCTGGAATGAATAACGCAGACCGGTATGCGCGGAGGCCCCTGTGATGTCCTATCTCCACATCGATGCCATGATCCGGCGTGCCATGAACTTAGTGATTCGCATGTATAGATGCTGGCATGCTTATTCTGAACCGATCATGAAGAGGAGGAGAAATGGCTGACAGACGAACGGAACGACGGAATAATAAAATACGTAAAATCGTGGGTTCAAAGAAGATGGGGCTGGAACCCGAGGCACGAGCGAATCTTATTGACGTTTTGCATATGCAGGATGCGCCCTCTGGCCTGGTTAGCGGTGCTGTGAAGATGATTCAGGAGGCTAAGAACGCAGAGGAGTTCATGGGCATGGTCAAGCAAATCAAATCCATGCGCAATATGCGGACAAAATAATCCAGGGTCAAGGCCACCGAAGGGGGCAAAATGAATTTTAACTTTGTCGCGCTGCAGAACCTCAATTTAGCCAAAGCAAATCAAGTCCAGAATACCCTGGCGGGCTCTCCTCTCAGCTTCTGGATGGACATGAATCATATGGCGCACGGTGGCGGGGGGCCATCGACGTGCACGGTCCATGCGGTAGGGGGCTTAAATCCCGCCACGATATATAACCCTGCCGGTACGGGATGGGATCTGACGATTGATTTGGCCAGGTGGTTCTTCAGAACCTACAACGTCGGGTATCAGGTGGGCTTGTTCTGCCATGAGGTCTCAGCCCATTTCATGACGGATGATAACATTCTACAGGCTGGCGGCTTTCACCGTGGCAATACTGCGGTTGTGCATGCACCGGGCAATAGTGAGCAGGGCATCATAGGGGCCGGTGGAAACATCACCGACCAAATTACGACTGTGGTCAACAATCCAGGGGCGGCAGCTCAGCCTGATCACATCTTCGCGTCGTCGAACGCTTACGCTCGGTTCCTGGAATATCGAAATTCGATGCATAATTTCGGAGTCGCCATGGCGGGTGCCGGGGTGGCCTTTGCCGCTGCCGATTACCGATCCCTCGTCGACTGCTGGCTCATGGATGTGGCATCGATTGTGGTGACAGCAGACACAAGATATCTCGGGGCCGGCCCTCTGGCAAACGCCGTTGCAGCAGCTTATAACGCGTATCGCTTACATCTGCAGGCCACTTTCCCCCTTCCAGTTGCAGGCGTAGCCGTAGCTCCTCCTATTGATGCGGCAATCCATGCCACACCGGTTAAGACCGCTGGCCAAGTGCGCATGGATTATTTGAGGATGCTGGCAGGGATTATCTGGCGGTATGTGTGGTGACGCTTGCCTTTGCTCCAATACGCGATGTCGCGGACAAGCTGGGTCAAGCTTAACGGATGGGGTTCAACCAGGCGCGTGATTCATTCAGGAGGAATTTTCCATGGGCATTCTTGTGGTGTCCGGCGCACAGCTTCTGTGCTCCTTTGGGGCTGCGCCTTGTTCTCTGGTGGTTGCCCCCGGTCATGGGGTCAACTCGGCACAACCGGTGGCCAATGTCTGTGATAAAGATCCGGGCGCGAACATTGCCGGTTTCGGGCTCTGCTCATCCCCTGCCAACCCGGCGGTGGCCTCGGCCACGGCGGCAGCTTTGGGCGTTTTAACGCCCCAGCCCTGCGTGCCGGTCACCACGGCTCCGTGGACCCCGGGGACCCCAAAGGTGGTAGTGGGGGGACAGATGGCCGTGGACAATGCATGTCAGTTGACATGCGCATACGGTGGCATGATTACGGTGGTGAGCCCGGGCCAAGCCGTTGCGTTGGCTGGCTGACCGGAGATATACCAGATCAAGGGTTCGTCTACACAAAGGCCCCGCGTTTTTAAAACGTGGGGCCTTTTTTGTCTATGGTGGTACCGCTGAACAAATCAAAGGACGCGAAGAACAGCGTCTCAGCTCTTGGGCAGGGTGCTCTGGTTCAGGGGCTTGTGGTGCATTGAGGTGCTGATGAGCTCCATGACCACCGCACAGAAGAGGGCGGGAAGGATCCAGGCAAAGCCCGAGTCGGCAAAGGGGAGCTTGGCGATGAGCTTGCCTGCGGCTCCTGTGCTGATTTTAAGAAAAGCCAGGGCATCGAAAACGCTCACGATGAGGCAGCCGGTTACGGCGCCTTTGAAAACGGCGGAGCTCAGGTTCCTGCCCAGAAGGGTCAGGGCGATGAGGATGATGACGATGGGGTAGGCGATGATGAGAAGGGGAACGGAGAAGTTGACGATCTTCTCGACCCCGGAGACAGCGATCAAGGCGCTGAAGATCACCGTGACGATGACAACCGGCTCATAGCTCAGCTTGCCGTGGGTCAGCTTCTCGAACCAGGACCCCACCACGGCGGCAAGGCCGATGGAGGTGGTGAGACACGCCGCAGACACGGCAAGGCACATGGCGGTCTGGCCGGCAGCGCCGAAGATGGTGTTGGTGATGGAGACAATAAGGTCGGCCTTGGAGATCCCCGCTTCAAACGTGCCGCTTGCCGTGGCACCCAGATAAAGGAGCCCGCCGTAGACCAGCATCAGGCCGGTGCCTGCGATGAGGCCCGCCTTGCAGGTGAGCTTGATCTGCTCTTCCGCTGTCTTGTAGCCCTTGGCGGTGATGGCCGAAAGGATCAGGCCGGCAAAGAGGATGGAGGCCAGGGCGTCCATGGTCTGGTATCCTTCGATGAACCCGCGGGACAGGGGCTGGGTGAGGCCTTTGCCGACGGCATGGCCCATGGGACTTGCCACCCCCTTGATGATGATCATGCCGATGATCAAAAGCAGAATGGGGGTGAGGTATTTCCCGATCTTATCCACGATGCTCGAGGGCTTCAGGGCAAAAAAGAGGGTGATGGCGAAAAAAGCGATGGAGGCCGTCAAAGGAGAGACGCCGGGGAAAAGGGGCTTGATGCCGATTTCATAGACGGTGGCCCCGGTCCGCGGGATGGCAAGGAACGGGCCGATGGCAAGGACGATGGCTGTGCCCATCACCTTGGCGAACAGAGGGCTCACCCGACCGGCAAAACGGTCTAAGGAGCCGCCGGACTTGGCCAGGGCCGCCACACCCAGAATGGGCAGGCCCACCCCGGTGATGAAAAATCCCAGCATGCAGAAAAACCAGGAGGTTCCCGACAAAAATCCAAGGGCAGGGGGGAAGATCAGGTTCCCCGCTCCGAAAAACATGGCAAACAGGGCTGCCCCCGCAACGATAATATCCTTACGCTCATTATTCACAGGTGTTACCTCCACCGATTCGATCACTAAAATGACACTTGCTTGGGAGTTGCTTTCCAGCTCCTCATTGACACAGACCAGGGAGGTTAGCACACAATTTTCCGGGATAACAGGGGTGACAATGATAGGGTATATTCCGTGTAATCACAGGCACTAAAACTGTTTCACCAATAGCCCACCAGACAAACGGAAAGTTTTGCAGGGCCCTTTCTTTTTATTCATAAACCATCTGCCGTTCAGGTTTTCGATTCGTTACCTGCCGAACATAAAAAACCCGGGAAAGCTGTCGGGACAGCCTCCCATCTTTAAAAAAGGAAAGGGATCCCCGGAAAAGGGCCCCCGAACAAAAAAAAAGCCCCCGGCTTGGCCGGGGGCTTTTTTTGTCATGGAACCTCAGGTGGGGTATCAGCCACCGAATTTTTCAATGTACCCGCCGATAAAGACCACCAGGATAATCAGGGGCAGGATGTATTTGACGTAGAAGCGCGTTTTTTCAGGATAGCGTAGCCCGTGGCCCTCGTTGGCCTCTTTCACGAAGGCGTCCCAGCCCCATCCCATTTTGTAGCTGCAGAAAAATGCAAACACAAGGGAGCCGATGGGCAGCAGGTTGTTGCCCACGATGAAATCCTCCAGATCGAGGATCACCGTGCCTTCGCCCAGGGGATTGATCCCGCTCAGGACGTTAAAACCCAGGGCGCAGGGCAGGGAGAGGAGGAACAAAAGGACACCGTTGTTCAGGGACGCCCGTTTTCTGGTCCACCCCCACTCTTCCATGGTAAAGGCCATGATGTTTTCAAAGACGGCGATGACCGTGGACATGGCGGCAAAGCTCAGAAAGAGAAAGAAGAGGGTGCCCCAGATGCGTCCGCCTTCCATGGTGTTGAAGATGTTGGGCAGGGTGACGAAAATCAGGCCGGGGCCGGCTCCGGGATCCTTGCCGAAGGCAAAGCAGGCAGGGAAGATGATCAGGCCGGAGAGGATGGCCACGAAGGTGTCCAGGCCGATGATGTTGAGGGATTCACCGGTGAGGGAGCGGTCCTTGCCGATGTAGCTGCCGAAGATGGCCATGCTGCCGATACCCAAGCTCAAGGTAAAAAAGGCCTGGCCCATGGCGGCGTAGACGGTCTCCCAGACACCGGTCTCCATCAGGCGGCCGAAGTCGGGCATTAAATAAAAGGAGAGACCCGCCGACGCACCGGGCAGGCTCACGGACTTGACCACCAGGGCAATGAGGATCACGAACAGGGAGGACATCATCCACTTGGTGATCTTTTCCACCCCCTTCTGGAGACCCAGGGAGCAGGTGAAAAAGCCCAAAACCACGGTGAGGCCCATCCAGAACACCAGGGTACCGGGGCTTGCCAGGAGCCCGCCGAAGAAGCCGCCCACCGCATCCGGGGAGAGGCCCGCCAGATTGCCCGTGAGTGTGTGGTAAAAATAGGCCAGCATCCAGCCTGCAACCGTGGTGTAGAACATCATAAGGATCAGGTTGCCCAAAATGGCGAAATAGCCGTAGAGGTGCCAGCGGCTTCCCTTGGGCTGAAGGGCTTTCAAAGCCCCGGCAATGTTCTTTTGACCGCCGCGGCCGATGGAAAATTCCATGATCATGATGGGCAGGCCGAGGATGAAGAGAAACAGAAGGTAAATCAGCACAAAGGCCGCCCCCCCGTACTTTCCGGTAATAAATGGAAAACGCCACACGTTCCCCAGGCCGATGGCGCACCCGGCGGAAATAAAAAGGAAGCCGAGCCGGCTTCCGAGCTGTTCTCTCTGGTTGACTGAACTCACAAAACGCTCCTTCTCTGGTTGATCATGATACGTATGATGGAAACCCCTTTGTTTGATCTGTATTCCGGGCACCTTATCGAGGATGAGGGCGTATGGTTTCATGAAAACCTGATGTTTTCATAAAATTCAGCAGGTTCGGTTTCGATTTCCTCAAAAAAGCGCGTTGGATTCTGTGCATAGTAACGCAGATGCCCTTTTTTTTCCAGCTTTTCGAAATATTTCAGGCCATAGCCCCATGGCAGGAACAATGGGCCAGGCTGACTGATTTACAAAAATGAAAGCGGTCTGTGTAACCGGACAGGGAGCACAGGGCCCATTCCTGACGAAGGTGCCTGCGGCAACTCACCGCCGGTAACGGGCCCCGACACGGGCGGCGTCCCCGGAGCCCGCCATTTTTCGGCTGGACATTTTGAAAAATCAATGAAATTATTAGTAAATAATCATCCTTTATCATCACCAGACGTGCGCATCACGCCACCCATGCAGGCATGCGCCTCCTTCCTGCGGTGATCAACCAATCCGGCAGGACTCTCGTGGGCCAATACCCTGTGCTGTTTGTCTCCACAGCCCGTTAAGCGACCGTGCTTCCCCGTCGTGTCATGTCGCGAGGGAGTTCCCGCCATATCGCCTTCGGTGCCAGGGCATCCGTTGTCCCATTGGATCATGTTTCCCCCACAGCCCCATGAACCATTCCCCCGATACAGGGGCTGATCTCCGCCGGAACGATCACCGGAATCGCAGGCACCATTTTCCAGCTCCGAGGGAATCGATCATGACAAGACGTCCCAAGACCTCGCCGGGCATCCGGCCCTGCTGTTTCATGGCCCTTGGCTTTCTGCTGCTTCTCTGCTCACCGCTCCGGGCATCGGAACAGGAGGTGGTGGATTTAAGCATCGAGGATCTCATGAACATCAACGTCACCTCGGTGGGCAAAAAAGAGCAGAACCTCTCCGACAGCACGGCCGCTGTGTTTGTCATCACCAACCAGGACCTGAAGCGCTCCGGCGTGACGAACATTCCCGATGCCCTGCGCATGGTGCCCGGGCTCACGGTGTCCCGCATCGATTCCAACAAGTGGGCCGTGAACAGCCGGGGTGCCACCAGCCGATTTGCAGACAAGCTGCTGGTGTTCATCGACGGGCGCACCGTCTACACCCCGTTTTTCTCCGGGGTGTACTGGGAGGTGCAGGATGTGATGCTGGAGGATGTGGACCGCATCGAGGTCATCCGCGGCCCCGGGGCCACCCTCTGGGGTGCCAACGCGGTGAACGGAGTGATCAATATCATCACGAAACAAGCCTCGGACACCCAGGGAGGGGTGGTCACCGCAGGCGGAGGCACCACCGAAGAAGGCTTTGCCGAAGCCCGTTACGGAGCCGCCATGGGAGACGCCACCCACGGCCGGTTTTATGCCAAGGGGTTCAAACGGGATGAGTTTGAACGCCCATCCGGGGAAGGGGCCGGTGACGACTGGGAGATGGTACAGGGAGGATTCCGCGTGGACACCAGGACAACGGCCCGGGATACCCTCACCATCCAGGGAGATCTCTACGACGGGGAGATCAACCAGGAGCTGGTGCTGCCCACCCTCACACCGCCCTATGCGGAGAGCATCGACGACACCGCGGATGTCTCCGGAGGCAACCTGCTCACCCGCTGGCAACGCGTTCTCTCCTCCACCTCGGATATCACCCTTCAGCTGCTTTACGATGTCTCTGAACGCGAAGAGGCCTTTACCAATGAAGAAAAAGAGAACATCGACGTGGACTTCCAGCATCACTTTAAGGCCGGGGACCGGCATGATATCGTCTGGGGCGCCGGTTACCAGCGGATCCACGACGAGCTGGCTGAAACCTCCGTGCTGACATACTCCCCGGAGAGCCGAACCGACGACCTCTTCAGCGCCTTTCTCCAGGATGAAATCCTCCTTATCGACCGGAAGCTCTGGCTCACCCTGGGCAGCAAGGTTGAACACAACGAGTCCACGGGGTATGAAGTCCAGCCAAGCGCGCGCCTCCTTTTTTCCCCCCGTCCCAACCACAAACTCTGGGCCGCCGTGTCCCGTGCCGTGCGAACACCGTCCCGGGTCGAGCGCGACGGAGAGGTGATGCTCTACGTTGTGCCCCCCATGAGCACGGAGAACCCGTCGCCTCTGCCCGTGGTGGTGACAGGCATCGGCGTGGACGACGAACAGTCCGAAGAGCTGATCGCCTACGAACTGGGGTACCGCTTCATGCCCACCTCCACCGTTTCCGTCGATATCGCGGGCTATTACCACGACTACGATCACCTGCGGGTCACGCGCCTGGGCACCCCAGAATTCAAGGGGACCTACATCGAACAGCCCTTTCTCCTGCTCCATGAGTTCTCATCCCAGGCCTACGGCGGAGAGCTGGCCGCCGCGTGGCAGGTGACGGACTGGCTGAAAGAAGACCTTGCCTACACCTACCTGAACAGCGACCTGGAAGAGGAAGGGCAGGTGGGCCGGGAGCCGACCCATCAGGTCTCCCTCCGCTCGGCCGTGGATGTCACGAAAACCGTGGAACTGGACCTCTGGTTTCGGTACGTGGACGACTCCAGCGCCGCCTATGCCGCGTCCCCGGACGGCACATACGAGATCGACAGCTACCTCACCCTGGACGCGCGGCTGGCATGGCGCCCGATGCCGGCCCTTGAGTTGTCTGTGGTGGGCCAGAACCTGCTTGAAAGCAGCCACCAGGAATATGTCATGGAAAATTACGGTCTGCCCACCGAGGTCCCGCGCAGTGTGTACGGTAAAATCACCTACCGTTTTTAAGGCTATCGGATGACATACTTGAAATACATTCTCCGTACATGCCGTGTGGTCTCATGTACGGCCCTGATCTTTCCGGTCCCGCTCATTTCCGGACCGAAAAACACCCTTGCGGCGACCCTGGATGAACCCACGGTCAAAGCGGCCTTCGTTCTCAATTTTGCCAGATATACCCAATGGCCCGAGGATCGTTTTGAAACGGCCTCAGCCCCCTGTGAACTCACGGTATTCGGGGGCGAAGGCGTGGAAGAGGCGTTTCAACGCATTGAAGGAAAACCCATCGGCACCCGCCGTTTAAAGGTTCGTTTCACGCACGATACGGCGGCACTTGATGGATCCCATATCATATTTTTCTGCAACGGCACGCCCCCTGGGGAGCTTGCAAGGGCCCTTGAGGTCGTCAAAGAGGACACGACCCTTACCATCGGCGACGAGATGCCCCGTTTCTTAGGAAACGGGGGGCTTATCAACATGTTCAAGAAAAACGACCGGCTGCGGTTTGAAATCAACGTGGAACGAGCCCTGCAGGTGAGGCTGAAATTCAGGTCCCGCCTGCTGCGGCATGCAATCATTGTGGGTGGCCCATGAGCGGCGGTAACGCGATACGAAACCTTAAA
The DNA here is from genome assembly GCF_900101345.1 of Desulfoluna spongiiphila. Classification (GTDB taxonomy): domain Bacteria; phylum Desulfobacterota; class Desulfobacteria; order Desulfobacterales; family Desulfolunaceae; genus Desulfoluna; species Desulfoluna spongiiphila. The sequence goes on from NZ_FMUX01000008.1 coordinate 116,820, forward strand.
AACCTGTCCATCCGGACCAAACTGTTTCTGCTCTTCAGCCTTCCGGCGGTCCTGACGGTGATCCTTTTGTCCACGGCCCTTGTTTTCAAAGAGAAGTGGACCAGCAGGAAGAACCTGGTACGGGAACTTGGCTCCATGGCCGATGTCGTGGCGGTGAACAGCGGCCCGGCCCTGCTGTTCAACGACGAACTGTCGGCGCGGGAAACCCTGGTCTCCCTTAAAGCAAAGCCTGAGATAGCCACCGCAATCCTCTACGATACCCGGGGAACTGTCTACAGCAGCTACAGCCCTCCCGGTACGGACCAGGGGGCCCTCATGGCCGAACTCACCAGGGCCTACCCGGACAGGGAGGCGCTTTTCCGGGAGATTATCCGGGAAAAAAAGACCATCTTTCTGGTTGTGGACCATGCCCACGTAATCCGGCCTGTCATTGCAAACGCCGAAGCCATCGGCGCCATCCACCTGGTGGACAACATGCAGCAGGTACGCAGCAGGCTCCATACCGACTACATGGTCTTTGCGTTTTTCGTGGCCTTTGCCCTGCTTTTCATCATCCTGATGTCGGCCAAGATGCAGATCATCTTCACCGGCCCTTTGCTGGGGCTCATGCAGTCCATGAACCGCGTGATCCGGGAAAAGGACTATGCGGTGCGGGTTCGCAAGGAGAGCAGCGACGAATTCGGCACCCTCATCGACCGGTTCAACGACATGCTCGGGGAGATCCAGCGGCGTGACAACGAGCTGAAGGCCCACAGCCAGGGACTTATCCGGGCCAAGGACGATGCGGAAAAAGCCACCCGGGTCAAATCCCAATTCCTGGCCAACATGAGCCATGAGATCCGCACCCCCATGAACGGTGTCCTGGGCATGGCCGGCCTGCTGCTGCGGACCCACCTGACCGCCAAACAGGAACACTATGTTCAGACCATTCAAAATTCCGGGGAGTCCCTGCTCACCATCATCAACGATATCCTTGATTTTTCGAAAATCGAGGCGGGCAGGCTGGAACTCGAAGCCATCGACTTTGACCTGCGGGTTCTCATCGAAAGCGTTGTGGAACTGCTCCTCTTGCGCGCCCACGCCCAGGGCAACGAGTTGAGTGTCGTGATCTCCGAGGCCACCCATACTCACTTGCGCGGGGACCCCACCCGTCTTCGCCAGGTGCTCACGAATCTCATCGGAAATGCCGTCAAGTTTACGGAAAAAGGCTCGGTGGTGGTTCGGGCAGCAACCACACCGGCAGGGGACAACACCGTGGAGCTCAACGTGTCGGTGGAGGACACCGGCATCGGTATCAGGCCCCGGGACCGCCTCAAACTGTTCAAGCCCTTTTCCCAGGCCGACGGCTCCACAACCCGAAAATACGGAGGGTCCGGCCTTGGCCTGGCCATCTCCATGGAGATCATCTCCCTTATGGGGGGCCGCCTTGACTGCGAAAGCGAGCCGGGGAGGGGATCACGGTTCTTTTTCACCGTGACCCTTCCCGTGGCGAAGGAAAGCTGGACACGATCCCCTTCCGTGCTGCTCACCGACATGAACCACCTCAACGTCCTTGTCATCGACAAAAAGGGAGCCAACCGGAAAATGCTCCACACCATGCTCGCATCCCTTGGCATCCACCACACAACAACCGAAGACGACAGCGCGGCCCTATCCCTGCTCCTTGAGGGAGGGGGATCAGGCCGCCCCTTTGACCTCGTGATCCTGGTGGACAACCCCGCTGAAACCCATGGCCTGGACCTGGCACGGACCATCACATCCCACCCGGAGCTTACAGGCACTCCCATCATCCTCATCACCCCACCGGGATTTCGAGGAGAGGCCAGGGAGGCGGCCCGTGCGGGGGTTGCAGCCTATCTGACCCAACCGGTAAGCGGAGCCGACCTCAACGCGGCCCTCATCAAGATCCTGTCCGGCGGCGCTCAGGGAGCCGAGACCCCGCTGATCACCCAGCACTCCATTGCCGAAGAGAAGAAGCGGTTTCACCGCCATGTCCTCGTGGTGGAGGACAACGAAACCAACCGCGAAGTTGCCGTCTCCATGCTGAGGCTGTTCGGATGCAGCACCGAGGTTGCCGTAAACGGGAAAGAAGCCGTGACCGCCTTTCGTGACACCGGTTCCTACGACCTCATCCTCATGGACTGCCAGATGCCGGTCCTGGACGGGTACGGGGCCACCGAAGAAATCCGCCGCATGGAAAAAGAAAAGGGGCTCCCCCATACGCCCATCGTGGCCCTTACTGCCCACGCCCTGGGCGGAGATATCCACCGCTGCCTGGCCTCGGGCATGGACAACTACATCAGCAAACCCTTTGACACCGAGGACATCGGAGCGACCCTGAAGCAGTGGTTCCCCGCCGACGCTGCGGACACACCGGCACCTGTGACGGCACACCTCCTGCCTGCCTCACCCCGGTCACGCAGGGCCCCAGAGGAGCCGTCGGTCGACCCTGGCCGTGAGCTGCTCATTGATCCCAGACGCCTTGCGGCCCTGCAGGAGCTGCAGGTGGACGGAGAACCCGACATCATCGTCCAGATCTGCAGCGCGTACCTGAAGAATTCGGCCGTCCTCTGGAGCCAGATCACACAGGCTATGGATCCCTTCGACATGGACACCCTCCAACGGGCGTCCCACAGCCTGAAGTCGAGCAGCGCCAATGTCGGTGCCGTCCGCCTTGCCGGGCTGTGCAGGGACCTTGAAATGGACTGCAGCAGGCAGCATGTCGACAATGCAGAACACATGGTAAAAGCCATCGAATCGGAACTCGTTATGGTCAGGGATGCCTTGGCTGAGGAGATAGCGTCACATGATGTATGAAAAGCATACACGGAAAAAACCGCTGGCCCTGATTGCAGATGACGATCTTTCTCTGCGTCTCTCCATGAAAGCGGCCTTGAAGAAGTTTGATTTCGACGTCCTGGAGGCGGAAAACGGGCGTCAGGCCCTTACCCTCTTCAACGCCGAAAAACCGGATTTCATTCTCCTTGACGTCATCATGCCGGAGATGGACGGGTTTGAAGTCTGCGCAGCCATCCGCAAGTCCCTCCACGGCAGGTACCCCCAGATTCTCATGGTAACGGGCTTGGACGATGTGGACTCAACGGCCAGGGCCTTTGAGGTCGGGGCCAACGACTTTGTCTCAAAACCCATCAACTGGGTGATGCTGGGCCACAGGGCCCGCTACATGCTCCGGGCCGGGTACGCCTTCCGGGAGCTTTACATGAGCCAGAGCCGCCTGGCCAAGACCCAGGAACTCGCCAAACTGGGGAACTGGCAGATCGACCTGAAGAGCCTCGAATTCCACTGCTCCTCCGAAGCCAGCCGCCTGTTGAGGCTCGACACCGGCAAAGCCCCTGTCTCCCTGGATGATTTTCTGGCGCCCATCATGGGCCATGAAAAGGACAAGGTCAGAAAGGAGATGGACGACGCGGTGAAGGCGCGGAAAAACATGAGCGTGAGCTACAGCGTTCTTTACCCCGACGGAACCCAGAAACACATCCTCAACCAGGGAGAGATCCTCTTCAACGAAAACGGCATGCCGGAGATGATGCTGGGGGTGGTGCAGGATGTCTCCCAGCTGAAACGCGCCGAAGAGGAGATCATCCACCTGGCCTTTTACGACGGGCTCACGGGGCTGGCCAACCGGATGCTGTTTCTGGACCGCCTGGACATGGCCATCAAAGACGCCACGCGCAACAACCAGAAATTTGCGCTCCTCTTCCTCGACCTTGACCGGTTCAAACGCATCAACGACACATTAGGCCATCACATGGGGGACCTGCTCCTGAAACAGGTGGCAGAAAAGATGCAGGCCTGCATTCGATGCACGGACCTGGCCACACGGGGTGCCATGGACAGCTCCGAGCCCACCATCTCCAGGCTGGCAGGGGACGAGTTCACCATCATTTTGTCCAATATCCGATCCCCTGAAAGTGCCGCCGTGGTGGCCAGGCGCCTCATCAAAGAGATCTCCACGGAATACGACCTGGACGGGCAGGAGGTGTCGGTATCCGCCAGCATCGGGATCAGCGTCTTTCCCAACGACGGCCAGACCGCCGACATCCTGCTCAGAAATGCCGACTCGGCCATGTACAACGCCAAAAACAGCGGGAAAAACCAGTTCCAGTTCTACATCGAGTCCCTGAACATCGTTGCCACCGAACGGTTTTCCCTTGAAAGGGACCTTGCTCGGGCCATCGACCGTGATGAGTTCGTGCTGTACTTTCAGCCCCAGATCGACCTCGCCACCCGCAAAATCGTCGGTGCCGAGGCCTTGATCCGATGGATGCATCCCCAAAAGGGGATGGTCCCGCCCGATAAGTTCATCCATGTGGCCGAGGAATCGGGCCTGATCATCGAGATCAACAAGTGGGTGCTGCTCAAGGCCTGCAGCCAGAGCAACGAATGGGTAAAGGACGGGTTCCCCGCCTTGAGCATTGCCGTCAACCTCTCCGGCTACAAGTTTGCCCACCAGAACATCGTGGAGAGCATCCGGGACGTCCTCCAGGTCACCCGCCTCGATCCGGGCAACATCGAGGTGGAGATCACGGAAACCATCCTCATGCAGGAGACCGAAGAGACCATCGAGACCCTCAAACAGATCAAAGACCTCGGCGTGCGCATCGCCCTGGACGATTTCGGCACCGGGTACTCCTCCTTAAGCTACCTCACCACCTTTCCCGTGGATGTCATCAAGATCGACCGTTCCTTTGTCATCGGAAGCACCATGCACAAAAACAACCGCATCATCATCAAGGCAATCATCGCCATGGGCCACAGCCTGGGCAAAAAAATCCTGGCCGAGGGCATCGAAACCGAAGAACAGTTCGAGCTGCTGAAAGAGTACGGCTGCGACGAAGCCCAGGGGTACTATTTCAAAGCCCCCGTGCCCGCAACGGAATTCACCCGGCTTCTCAAAAAAGGAGCTCTGTAATCAAGGTAGCTGTTCAGTTCCACAAAGCAGCCTCCGGCGGCAAGGTGTGCCACCTTGAAAGCAGGTTGCGGATGCGTTTTGCCCCTCGTTCCTCGGGTCAACTCACATCCGCCTTTAAAGTAAAATTCACCTAAAAAGATCTTTTAAAACCTGTTTGTTAAACTTTTTAAAAGCTTAGCCCCCGGCAGGGCCGCCGGAGGCTTTTTTAAGCTAAATACATACAAAAGAAAAAAACCTCGCCAAATCCCTCGATTCGGTGGCCCATAGCTGATATGTAACGGGGCTGACCGGCTGTGGAGCCGGTATGAATCAAACGGAACATAACGCCGGGGGCCTTTTATTCAGGGTGGTTACGGCTTTCAAGGACAAAGAAACATGCTCAAGATCGGTCAGATGAACTCACTTGTTGCCGAGCGCTACATGGAATTCGGCTTCTACCTCAACACCCGGGAGGAGCAGGTGCTTCTCCCGAACAAATATGTACCCGAAGGCTTTAAGCTGGGAGACCGCATCAACGTCTTTGTCTACACCGACTCCGAAGACCGCCCCGTGGCAACCACCCTGACCCCCAAAGCCATGGTGGGGGACTTCGCCCTGCTGACGGTGAAAGATGTGAATCCCTTCGGGACCTTTTTTGACTGGGGCCTTGAAAAGGACCTGCTGGTGCCCAAGAGCGAGCAGCAGAAGCCCATGGCCGTGGGGGAAAAGCATGTGGTGTATGTCAGCCTGGATGAGGAGACCGGAAGGGTCTTCGGCTCCACGCGCCTGGGACGGCACTGTTCAAAATTTTCCATGGGCCAGGAAGAGGGGCAGAAGGTGTCCCTCCTGATCTACGGCATCACCAAGCTGAGCATCCAGGCGGTGATCGACGACGAATGCCTGGGCATCCTCTACCGAAACGAAGTGTTCTCAAAGGTTGCCATCGGTGACCGGATCACCGGGTACGTCTCCCGCATCCGGGAGGACGGAAAAATCGACCTGACCTTGAAAAAACCGGGCTACCAGTCCGTTGCCGGATCCGCGAACCGCGTACTGGAGATCCTCGAGGAGGCCGGAGGCTTTGTGGCCTGCCACGACAAAAGCACCCCGGAGGAGATCAAACGCATCTTTTCCATGAGCAAAAAAGAGTTCAAACGCACGGTGGGGGCGCTTTACAAGAAAGGCTTCATCGAATTGAGCGATACGGGCATTCGCCTGAAAGAGGATTAGATCCAAGCAACTTGGAGCGCCGCACTCCGGTGCGGCATACGCTTCGGTACACGAAAAAGCCGCACAGGCGTGCGGCGCTCCTTAAGACACGCCCAGCCAAAGCCGTCATGCCACACGAGGGACAGGATGAGATCAAGGCCTGAGACAAAGACCCCTTGAAAGCAGCTTTCCGCAACCGTGGCTTTTTCATCCCAACCCCGCATTTGTAAAAATACCCCGTAGAGCCACCAAACAACCTGGAGCGCCGCACTCCGGTGCGGCATACGCTCCGGTACACGAAAAAAGCCGCACAGGCGTGCGGCGCTCCTTAAGACACGCCCAGCCAAAGCCGTCATGCCGCACGAGGGACCGGATGAGATCAAAGCCTGAGACAAAAACCCCTTGAAAGCAGGTGTCCGCAACCATGGCTTTTCACCCCAAACCCGCATTTGTAAAAATACCCCGTAGAACAAAACAACCTGGAGCGCCGCACTCCAGTGCGGCATACGCTTCGGTACATGATAAAGCCGCACAGGAGTGTGGCGCTCCTTGAGGCCCAAAGCCCAGCAAAAACATTAGTCTTTTCCTTTCAGTAGCTTAGGCACCAAGTCTCATGTATCACATGGCATATTGTTTCAACTTCCGATAGAGCGTTGCCCGGGAGATCCCCAGGATCTTGGCGGTGCGGGCCATGTTGTGGGCCGTCGCCTCCAGGGTGTCCAGGATCATCTTCCGGTTCATCTCTTCCAGGGTGCCTGCCTGGGTGGGCCTGTCCGCCGGGGCAGGGGAGAGGCTCAGGTGCTCCGGCCTCAACTCTTTGCCTTCACAGAGGTGCAGGGCTCGCTGCATGCAGTTCTCAAGCTCCCGGACGTTGCCGGGCCAGGGGTGTGAGCAAAGGAGGTCCCGGGCATCCTGGCTGAGGCCGGGGGGATCATCGGCGTTTTCCGCCAGAAAAAGGGCCGACAGGGCAAGGATGTCCTCCGGCCCTCTTTTGTTTAGAGCGGGGATGGCGATGGGGAAGACGTTGAGGCGGTAGTAGAGGTCCTCCCGGAACCGGCCTTCGCGGATGGCCTCAAGGAGGTTGACGTGGGTGCTGGCGATGATGCGGGTGTTGATCTTCACGGGCTTGTCGGCCCCGATACGGTACACCTCGCCGGTCTGGAGGACCCGCAGGAGCTTCACCTGCATCTTGTGGGGCATGTCTCCGATCTCGTCGAGAAGGATGGTGCCCGTGTTGGCCAGCTCGAATTTCCCGGGCTTGCCCCCCTTGGAGGCCCCGGTAAAGGTCCCCTCCACGTATCCGAAGAGCTCGCTCTCCAGAAGGTTTGCGGGGATGGCCCCGCAGTTGATGGGCACAAAGGCGTTCTGGCTCCGGTCGCTCAGGTTGTGGATCGCCTGGGCAAAAAGCTCCTTGCCCGTGCCGGTCTCCCCTTGGAGCAGCACGGTGGTGTCTGAAGAAGCGGCTCTCTTGGCAAGGTTCAGGGCATCCACAAAGGGAGGGCAGGAGCCCACCAGGCTGTCGAAGGTAAAATGGGCCCGGGTACCCGCAATGGTGTCTGCCAGCCTGTAGATCTCCTTGACCTCGGAGAAGGTGATGAGGGCTCCAAGGCGCTCGCCTTCCGGGGACATCACCAGCTGCACGGTGTGGATCAGGGTCAGGGTCTGGTTGTTGATCTTGAGGCGGCTCTCCTTGTTCACCCAGGATTCCGGCCGTGTCTGCACATCATCCAGGTCGATCTTCAACCCCTTGAGGGACGAAATGGGCTGGCCCTCCAAGTTGTCCATTTTCAGGATCTCCGCTCCCCTCCGATTCACCCGCCAGATCTGCTTTCCGCTGTTGATGATGATGAGCCCCGTCCGGGAGGTGGCGATGACCTGGTCCAGGAACCGCACGTTCAAGGCCAGCTCTTTGTTGCGCCGGAGCACCCGGAGCTGCTGTTCGGCGGCCCGGGCCGCGGTGGTGACCATGTAGAGGGTGTGGGGGTGGGCTTTGTCCGAGGGGCCCGATACGGCAATGATGCCGATGAGTTTCCGGTCCTTGCCGAACACCGGGGCCGTGGAGCTGGTCAGGCCGTGGGCCTGGCGGCAGTAGTGCTCGTCCCCGATGAGCTGGATGGGGCTTTCGAGCTTCAGGCACAGGGCGATGGCCGTGGTGCCCACATCTTTTTCCGTCCACCGGTAGCCGGGAATACAGTTCCGTTTGGCGGCGTTCTCGATGAGGTTGCTGCTTCCCTCGATATGCAGAATGTATCCGTCGGGGTCCACGGCGGCGATAACGAACTCGTTGGGGGAGAGAAAATTGTAAAACTCTTCAAACTGGGGCAACAAGACGTCCAGGAGATCCCCGTTGTCCTGCCGCTTCGCCTTGAGCTCGGCAGGGGAGAGGAGGGCCTGACGGGTGTTGCGCAGGATGGGGTCTATGCCCCGCACCGTTGAACGTCGGTGGGATAGTTCAATCTGTCTTCGCATCTCATCGACGCCGAGAATCTGTCCTTGCTTCATGGGCCCCCCGGGGTGTCTTCTTGGATTGAGGTAACACGATGATTCGCATTTTGACACATGTCGCATTTTGAATCAATTCTTTCCTATCGCTTTAAAAACAGTCGCTTCCAAGCCCACACTCCCTGGGAGATTCTCAAAATGAAACAGTCTGACCCCTTCAGCCGGCCGGAATCGCTACCCCACGCCCCGGAATCACCCACCGTCAAATAAATCGATACCCCGTCAATAAAAGCCCTTACGCCCAATCATTGACGCTCCGGTTTAACGCCTTGGTACACCCTTTGCTTCGTCAGGTGGGCACGTCAATCCGATTCACATTCCATGTAAGGGTGCAACGATCTATGAAGACACCACGCTTAACCCCTGGCCGATGCGTGCCACCCATGGGGCCAACCCGGGAGGTGCCCCATGAAAACCGTTGATATTCTCGTGATCGGGGGTGGGCTCTCCGGTGCGGCCACGGCCCTGGGCCTCATGCGCCGGGCCGCGGGCAGGGTCATCCTCCTGGACGAACAGCTTCCCAGCCAGCGACTCTCCCGCGGAAACTTCGGGCTCACCTGGTTCATGTGCAAAGGAACCGGCAACCCCGCCTATGCCCGGTGGTGCCGTATGGCTGCACAGCAATGGCCCGGGTTTGCCGCCCAGCTCAAAGAAGAATCCGGCTACGATGTGGAACTCGAATGGACGGGAGGCGCCGTCCACGCCTTTGGGGAAGCCGAGCTCCAGGGCTATGCGGACTCCGTGGCCGGCCTCACCGCCACCTGCGCCGAGGCCGGGCTCGATTACCCGGTGCGTATCCTGAACCGCTCCGAGTTCGCAGACATTGTGCCCGGCATGACCCTTGGGGACGAGGTCTCAGGGGCCATGTACACCGAAGAGCAAGGCCACGTGAACCCGTTGAAGCTTCTGGCGGCCATGCGGTGCGCCTTCCAGAGAAAGGGCGGAGAGTACCGGGGTGACGAGAGCGCCCGGCAGGTGGTCCCCCAAAAAAACGGAACGGTAAAGGTGACGACCACCCGGGGTGAATACCTGTGCGAGAAGGTGGTCATCGCCTCCGGCCACGGGTCGACCCGCCTGGTGGCGCCTTTGGGGGAAAAGCTGTCCATCTACCCCCAGCGCGGCCAGCTCATGGTCACGGAGCGGCACAAGCGCCTGCTTCGGGTGCCCCTTCTCAGCGTTCGCCAGACCGCCGACGGCACCTTCATGATCGGCCTCTCGTCGGAAGACACGGCCCTGGACACCCGGGTCACCCCCGAGGCCATGCAATCCCAGGCGCAAAACGCCATCCGCCTCTTTCCCATGCTGGGCAAGCTCAACTGGGTCCGCTCATGGGGAGCGATCCGGGTCATGACCCCGGACGGGGCCCCCATCTACAGCCGGATCCCGGGCCACGAGAACATCACGGTCCTGGCCCTGCACAGCGCCGTCTCCCTGGCCCCCCTGCAGGCAAGCGACATAGCCGCATGGATTCTGGACGAGGGCGAACACGATATCATCTCTCACTTCAGCAACGGACGCTTTCATGTTTAAACACGACAAAAAAAAGAGACCCGACACGGTCTCGGTGATCCTGGACGACCGAGCCGTGGACCTTCCCGCCCGGGTGAGCGTGGCCGCAGGCCTTTTGGACATCGGTGAGATCATCTCCCGAACCTCACCGTCGTCCGGAAAGCCCTGTGCCCCCCACTGCCTCATGGGGGTCTGCTTTGAGTGCCTCATGGAGATAGACGGGGTGAAACGCCAGGCCTGCATGACCGAGGCCCGGGAGGGCATGGTGATCCGTCGCCACCTTGACCCGGAAGACAAAGGAGACTGCCCATGAACCATCATTGCGATGTCGTCGTCATCGGTGCCGGACCGGCCGGGCTTGCCGCAAGCGCAACCCTTGCCGAGATGGGCCTTGATGTCCTGACCCTGGATGAGCAGCATCGGGTGGGCGGGCAGATCTACCGCCATGTGGAGGTGGCTCCCAAGGCGGCCCACACCCTTTTCGGCCCCGATTACAGCCGGGGCCTTGACCTGGTCAACGAATTTCGAAAAAGCGGTGCCCGGCATGAACCGGGGGCCAGCGTGTGGCAGGTGGAGCCCGATGGCACCGTCTGTTATTCCCAGGCCGGAGCCTCCCGGCGGATCCGGGCCAACTACATCGTGGCCGCCACCGGGGCCATGGAGCGTCCCATGCCCATTCCCGGATGGACCCTTCCCGGTGTCATGGGAGCGGGAGCCGCCAACAACCTGGCCAAGGAGGCCGGCCTCACCCCTTCGGGACGGGTGGTCCTTGCGGGAAGCGGCCCTCTGCTGCTCCTGGAAGCTTCCCTGCTGATCAAAAAAGGGGTGAACATTGCCGCCATCCTCGAAACCACCCCTACGATTCCCTCTGTCTGGGCCCTGCCCAGGGCTCCCCAGGCCCTGCTCCGGTCTGATTTTCTCCTGAAAGGGGCCCTCATGATGCGGGAGATCAAGCGCTCCGGCGTCTCCCACTACAAAGGGGTGACCGGTATCCGCGCCCTGGGGGAGGAGGCCGTGGAGTCGGTGGAAGCCGTCTGCGGGGACAAGACCCTGCACTTGAAGGCCGACATGCTCCTGCTTCACTTCGGGGTCATCCCCAACACCCACATCTTCCGGCAGATGGGATGCCGCATGGCGTGGAACCCGCGTCAACGATGCTGGACTCCGGCCTGTGACCCCTGGGGGCGGACCAATTTCGAGCGCGTCTTTGCCGCAGGCGACGGAGCCGGGGTGTCCGGGGCCCTGGCAGCCCGGTACAAAGGGGAACTCGCCGCCCTGGAGATCGCCCGCTGCCTGGGCATCCTCTCCGAAGAGGAGCGCAACACCCGTGCCCTTCCTCTCCGCAAGGCGAAAATGCACGATGCCTGGCCCCGTCCCTTCATCGATGCCCTGTATGCACCGCAGCCCGGGCAGTTCCTCTTTACGGACGACACCGTGCTGTGCCGATGCGAAAATGTCACCGTGGGCGAGGTACGCAAGGTGGTGGGGGAGGGCGTCCGGGACGTCAACGAGGTTAAAATCATCACACGCTGCGGCATGGGCCCCTGCCAGGGACGTATGTGCGGACCGGCCCTGGCCGAGGTGGTGGGCTCGGCCCTTAAGATCTCCCCGCATCGCACCGGGCAGCTCTCGGTGCGGCCACCGCTGAAACCTATCCCCTTAGAGGAGATCGCCGCCATGGACCTCAGCGCAGGCACCGACGGCGGCAACTGGTTGCTGGACAAGAAATAAAAAGGAGTGTGGAATGGAAAAACTGTTCAAATACACGCTGACTGCGCTGATCACCGTTGTCGCTGCCCTGGAATTCTACCAGGTGGTCATGCGCTATGTCCTTGAGCTTCCGGTGATGGGGCTGGACGAGATCCTCGTGTATCCCACCTTGTGGCTCTACTTTTTGGGCAGCGTCAACGCAAGCCGGGAAGACACCCAGATCAAGGCCAATGTCCTGGATATTTTTCTGGGCACCCCCCGATCACGGCTGATGGTGCGGATCATCGCCGATATCATGTCCGTTGTGGTCTCCATCTGGCTGACCTACTGGGCCTGGGACTACTTCCGCTACGCCCTGAGGGTCTGGAAGGAGAGCCCCACCCTGTACATCCCCACCTTCTACGCCGAATGCGCCTTCTTCCTCGGCATGGCGCTCATGACCCTCTACACCGCCTGGCACCTCGTGAAAAACACCCGGGAATTCATTGCCCTTTCCCATACCGCAAGGAGGCTCGCATGGAAATCGTAACCGTCTCTCTCATCGCTTTGGGGCTCCTTGTCCTCATGCTGAGCTTCGGGGTGCCCCTGCCGTTTTGCTTCGGCGGTGCCCTCATGACCATGGTGGGCCTGGGCGGCGCCAGCATGAAAGGCACCATGGTCTGGGGATTCAGCCAGCTGGCCAACCCCGTGCTCCTGTGTATCCCGTTGTTCGTCTTTGCAGGGACCCTCATGAGTGAAAGCGGCATCGCCGCAAGCCTTCTGCGCTTCGTCAATGTCTTTGTGGGCCGCATCCGTGGCGGCTTGGGGGTGGTGGCCACGGTGAGCTGCGCCATCATCGGGGCCATCTCCGGCAGCGGGCTCACCGGTGTGGCCGCCACAGGCCCCATCCTCATCCCGGAGATGGACGCCAAGGGGTACCCGAGGGGGTATGCCACGGCCCTGGTGGCCAACTCGTCCATCCTGGGGCTGTTGATCCCGCCCAGCGTCACCATGATCATCTACGGCTGGGTCACCGACACCTCCATCCTCGCCTGTTTTCTCGCCACCATGGGGCCGGGCCTTCTCATCACCTTTCTCTTTTCCGTGGTGAACATGGTCCTTGCCCGAAAATTTCCCCTGGTGCTGGATCCGCCCAAGCCTGTGGAGGAGGCCGTTCGGGAAGGGGTAAGCCTGACCTCCAAGGCCATTCCGGCCCTCATCATGCCCCTGATCATTTTGGGCGGCATTTACGGGGGCATCATGACCCCCACCGAAGCGGCGGCCGTTGCCGTAATCTACGCACTGCCCGTGGGGTTCCTCGTCTACCGGGGCCTCTCCTTCGACACCTTCTTCAAGGCCGCCAAAAACTCGGCCACCTCCGTTGGCGCCATCATGGTGATGATCGTCTTCAGCCTGATGCTCAGCCAGATCTTTGTCATGGAAGATGTACCCCAGGCCCTGGTGGAGGGCATCTTCACCGTGACCCAGAACAAGGTCCTGCTGCTTATCCTCATCAACTTTCTTCTGTTCTTCGTGGGGATGATCGTCAACGACATCACCGCCATTATCCTGCTGGCCCCGCTGCTGCTGCCCCTTATGGGAGCCATCGGCGTCAGCCCGGTTCAATTTGCAGCCATCATGGGCGTCAACACCGCCATGGGCGGAGTGACCCCTCCCTATGCCAGCATCCTCTACCTCGGGATGCGCATCGGAAAAGTGGAATTTTCAGAGGTGATCAAGCCGGCGATGATCCTCATCATCTTCGGGTATGTCCCCGTGGTTTTTCTGACCTCGTTATGGCCGAAACTTTCCCTGTTCATCCCGGGACTGTTCGGATATTAATCAAGGGTTTAGACCGGATATTTCACGGAAAGCACCAAAAATCGTTTCGTATTGATTTTTATCCATGGGTTTTTCATAAAATATCCGGGATAGGCAAGCAACAACGTAGGAGGAGTGACGCAATGACCAAGACGTTTAGGTACAGCCTCATGGCACTGGCAGGGTGTTTCGTGTTGATGATCGGCGGAGCCGAGGCACGCACCTGGAAGATTTCCCATGTTCGTCCCCAGGGCACGGCCATTGACAACGACCTGAGATGGTTCACCGACACCATCAAGGAGACCACCGCCAAAAAGATCCGCACCAAGGTCTATCCGGCCAGCGCCCTGGGTGACTACACCGTGGTCCAGGAGAGGGTCAGCCTGGGCGCCGTGGACATGGCCTGCCAGCCCCCCTCATCCGCAGCCGACAAGCGTTTTCAGCTGCCTTATTTCCCGTACATGGTGAAAAACTGGGAACAGGCCCGGAAAAACTACTCCCCGGGCGCCCCCTTGCGGGGGACCGTTGAGATGCTCTACGCAGAGCAGGGCATCAAACTGATAGCTGCGTGGCCCGTCTACTTCGGCGGCATCGCCCTCAACACCGCCCCCGTGGCCCAGGGCGACCCGGATGCGGCCAAGGGCATCAAGCTCCGCGTGCCCCCCATGAAGACCTTTCAGCTCATGGCCGACACCACGGGCTACCTGGGCACCCCCATTCCCTTCTCCGACGCCTTCACCGCCGTCCAGACCGGCGTGGTGGACGGGGTCATCGGCTCCGGTGCCGAAGGCTACTACGCCTCCTTCCGGGACGTGACCAAGTATTACATCCCGGCCAACACCCACTTTGAGGTGTGGTATTTCATCATGAACCAGGAACTCTACGACACCCTGTCGCCTGAACTGCAGGCGCAACTGAAGCAGGTGGCCGCCGAGTTCGAGCAGCGCAGGTGGGACGCCGCCGAAGCAGACCAGAAGGCCAATGAAAAACGCCTGGCGGACAGCGGCGCCCAGATCGTTGCCATCAGCGATGCCGAGATCGCCGCCATCGCCAAAAAAATCCAGACCAAGGTCTGGCCCGTGGTCTTGAAAGACGTGGGCAAAGCCTGGGGCCAGAGCGTCCTGGATGCCATCATCAAATAACCAAGACTCTCCGATCCCCACCGGGATCCATGTCACATAAAAAAAGCCCCGGGCAGATGCCCGGGGCTTTTTAGGTTCGCGAATGCTCGCGGCCTTCGTTTGTCGCACCGTAGCCCGATGACGTTGGTTGAGAGGTGACACACAGGCACAGGCGTTGGCGGATCCTCAGGCCGATCACATTCGCTGGCGGGCTTCGCCCGTATCAACGACAAGCGGTGTTCCCTCGTTCCCAGGCTCCGCCTGGAAACAAACCACCGTCATACCTTATGCAATCAGCTTTCGAGGTGGCTCACCTCGCCGCCGGAGGCTTGTTTTTTGAGAAAGGGCAGGGCGCCTAAGGCAAAGAGGGTCATGGCCCCCACGGCGGCAAATCCGTAGCCGAAGTGGCCCCTGTCTCCGCACCAGCCAAGGAGGGTGGGGATGACACCCAGGGCGACAAAAACGGCCACGGGCATGGTAAGGGAAAGCACCAGGGACTGCTCTTTGACGCCGAAGACTTCGGTGACGGACTTGAAGACAGCCGGAAACATAAGGGCCGGCATGGAGGCCTGCACCATGATGGCGACGCTCAAACCCGTTCCGTCCAGGAACCCCATGCCTGTGAGGGAAGCGGCGCTGCCGGTGATGGTGCCGATGAGGATCCACGGGATCCGTACCCGATCGGCCAGCCAGCCCCCGGCAAGGGCCATAAAGGGCGTGATAAGCCGAGAGGAGGAGAGCAGGTGGTTGGCCGCAGACGGGGTCATGCCTTTTTCGCTCACGAGAAACAAGGGGGTAAGGCTGTACGGACCGGACTCCAAGCCCACGCCCAGGCCGATCAGGACCATGATGGCCCAGAAGGCGGGCCGTTTTATCATCAGGGGCAGCGTTTCGGTGTCGGGGGCGGTGCCGTACTCATCACCGCCGCGCCCGAACTTCAGGAAGAGGGCGCTCCCCAGAAAGCAGGCCAGTCCCATGGCCATGAGGATGCCCCGCCAGTCCACCACGCCAAGGGCCGCCTCCACGGCCACCGGGGCTATGATAAAGGCGATGTTTGGGGCCAGCTCGTGGATGGCGATGGCCCGCCCCCAGAACCGTCCGTCGGCCACCGAGGCCAGGGTGGCCATGCCGCTGGGAAGATAGAGGCCGGAGCCGACGCCGAAGATGAAAAAAGCAAGGCGCGCCGTCATAAGCCCGGGGGCCTTGGCCAGGAGCAGCAGGGAGACACCCAGGGTCACGATGGCCATAACCAGCACGTTGCGATGGCGTATCCTGCTGGAGACGATCCCCGCCAGGGCCAGGGCCGAGCCGAATCCCAGGGAGAGAAAGAGCATGAGTCCTGCGGTTTCGGCATGGGAGGTGGCAAAAGCGCTTTCCATGGGCACCAGCAGGGGGGAGAGGATGCTCCGGGCAAAAAAGCTCAGGAAATACATGGCTGTGATGATGAAAATCCAGGGCAGGGTGCTCCTGAATCCGACAGCGGAGGTGTGACTTCGGGGCATGGGTAAATCCGTCCAACTCAAGAATATGGCAAGGGACCGAAACCACGGAAGGGTCCGGCGTAAAGTCTTGGCTTACAGGCTTTCCAAAGGGATGTAAAGCATGATGCTCCGCGTGCCCTCACAAGCAACTGCCCGACCGCAGTCAAAGGCGGCCGTTTTCCCGCGGGCCCGGAACATACCCGCTTGTTTTTTTTCCACCGCCTGCTAAAACAGACCGTAACTATTCAGCTCTTAAAAAGCTGCCTTCTATGGTTAAAGTGGCCAGGAAAAACCTGCCTCCGGCGGCCAGGGGATGATCCCCAGGACCCCAGGTTGCGAAAGCCCTCCCCCTTCGTTTCTCAGGGTGAGAGCTTCCGCGAAGGCTTCTGTGAAATTGAGCAAAACCTGTTTGTCAAACCCGCTTTTTATAGATCAGGCAAAAGCTTGGCCCCCGGCAGGGCCGCCGGAGGCGTCTTTAACCTGGCTGCCTCCGACGGCGAGGTGTGCCACCTCGAAAACAGGTTGCGAATGCGCTTTGCCCCTCGTTCCTCGGGGAAAATCACATCCGCCTTTCAAACAAACTTTAGTCTTGATCATCGTTTGGGCCATCGGCCTATTTACATCACCCCCCGAACACCCTTGACCCTGGAGCGCCGCACTCCCGTGCGGCACGGGTAACGACGGCCACAAAAGCCGCACCGGAGTGCGGCGCTCCGTTTCGGTCGATCTTTATGGTTAGACCCCGGCAGCACCGCCGGAGGCATAAGCTGAATAGTGGCAACATACCGTTAGTGGGGGCAGGCCCCCTGATTGCAGCAATAAATCACCATGAAAGACATAATTACAACTTGTTACAAAAAGTTATTGAGGTGTTAAATGAAAATTTTGACCTTGCTCGGCAGCGCACGGAAAAAGGGCAACACAGCCTGTATCTTGGGATGGGTGGAAGAGGAGTTAAAGGCCCTGGGCCACGAGGTGGAGCGTGTGGACCTCGGAAACAAAAAAATCAACGGGTGCCTGGGGTGCGCAAAGTGCAAAGAGAACACCAAAGCCATCGACTGCATCCAGAAGGACGACGCCGAAGGGGTCCTTGAAAAAATGATCGCCGCCGACGTCACCCTCTTCACCTCTCCGGCCTACTTCTGGGGATTCACCGCCCAGGTCAAGGCCCTCATGGATCGCAGCTGGAGCCTGGTAAGCGGATTCCACACCCCGAAGCATACCTCCCTTGTGGAAGGCAAAAGCCAGGCCCTGCTCGTCACCGGGGGTGGCCAGTACGACAACAACGTTGAGCCCCTCTTTACGGCTTTTGGGCGTCTGCGCTCCTTCTACAAGGCAGAGGATGCAGGGGACCTGTTCATCGGCGGCTGCACCATCGACGGCCAGAGGCCCGAAGATGCCAAAGAGCGCGCCCTGGCCTTTGCCCGCGCCATGGTGAAATAAAGAAGATGTAACTATTCAGCGTAGGCCTCCGGGGGCCCTGCCGGGAGCTAAACTTTTGATCCGCCTTCGCCCAAGGGCTACGGCGCGACAAGAAAGTTTCATAAACCGGTTTTAACAAATGAGTCCAGAGTTATCTTTGGATCAAAGGCGGATGTGATTTGCCGGCCTTAGTCATCGTTTCGGCCAGGACCATAAAAACCGCGAATTACCTTTGGTCGCCATACTACAGACGGAACATGTCATTCCGGGCATGGGTCCCCGGTCACTTGACGATACGAAAGGTGGCAAGTGCCGGACAACAAAACGGTTCAACCGGCCCCTTTTCCCGGGCAGCCGGGGAAGACGAGGAGGTGCGAAGGGCATCACACTCTGTACCGTCTTTCCCGCGAAGGCGGGAACCCATATTGGTTATGGGATACTGCCGGGATTCATGATGCGGGTGATGCGATAAACGGGAAGGTGGCCTTAACGATGATCAAGGCTGATTTGCCCCGAGGAACGAGGGGCGAAGCGCATCTGCAACCAGCTTTCAAGGTGTTTTAGCCTAAGTGGCTTCGCCACCCTTGCCGCCGGAGGCAGTCAAGTTAAAGATGCCTCCGGCGGCCCTGCCGGGGGCCAACCTTTTAAAAAGGTTGCCAAACAGGTCTTAAAAACAATTCAGTTTGATCTGAATCAGAGGCGAATGTGATTTTCCCTGAGGAACGAAGGGGAAAGCGCATTCGCTACCTGCTTTCGAGGTGGCTCACCTCGCCGCCGGAGGCAGGCTTTTCTACGCACTTTAACCATAGAAGGCTTTCTTCCATGTACTTTGACCATTGAAGGCAAGATCGAGCTGACTATTTATCATAAACACAGGAAAATATTTTGGCACTTAAAGCGACCATTTACAAAGCCGAACTTGAGGTCAGCGATCTCGACCGGCACCATTACGAGACCTATGCCCTCACCGTGGCAAAGCACCCGTCTGAAACCGCCGAACGGATGATGATCCGCCTCATGGCCTTTGCCCTGTTCGCCGACGAGGGGCTGGCCTTTACCCGGGGGCTCAGCACGGACAGCGAGCCCGAGCTCTGGAAAATGAGTCCCCAGGGGGATATCGATCTCTGGGTCGAGCTGGGCCAGCCCGATGAGAAGCGAATCCGCAAGGCCTGCGGAAGGGCGGGAGAGGTTGTGATTGTGGGCTACGGGGATCACAAGGCCGAGCCCTGGTGGCAGAAAAACCGGGAGGCCCTATGCCGTTGTGACAACCTCACCGTGCTCTACCTTCCGCTTCCGGAAGGGACGGACTTTGAGGCCATGGCCCGACGCACCATGACCATCCAGGCAACCATCGATGACGGGGACTTGTGGTTCACCGCCGGCGACACGACCCTTCAGGTCCCTCCCGCAGTCTGGAAACAGGCGTCTTGACGGTTTTCATCATTTTTATATTCATCCATTGACACATCCCGCAGTTTCATGTTTATCTCCTGCGTTTTTTGGAAATTGATCAGCGCTTGAAAGGAGTGAACGACACATGATCCTGCACCATCTTTACATACTGGGCATCACCGTGGAGGCCATCACCGGGGCCTTGAAAGCGGGCACAAAGAAAATGG
Organism: Desulfoluna spongiiphila; assembly: GCF_900101345.1. Classification (GTDB taxonomy): domain Bacteria; phylum Desulfobacterota; class Desulfobacteria; order Desulfobacterales; family Desulfolunaceae; genus Desulfoluna; species Desulfoluna spongiiphila. Next base: position 136,105 of record NZ_FMUX01000008.1, read on the forward strand.
ACGTATTCGGGGTAATTATCATCGCCTGTGCCACGGCCATCGGCGGGGGCAACATCCGGGACGTCCTTTTGGGCAACCACCCCATCTCCTGGGTGGGGCACCCCGAATACATTGTCATCACCACCTGCGCGGCGCTAATCACCATCCTTTTGTCCCCCTTCATGAAGTATTTCCATCGGGTCTTTCTTGTGCTGGACGCCCTGGGCCTGGTGACCTTCACCATCATCGGGGTGCGCATGACCCTGGCCCTGGGCCACGGGTTCATCGTGGCCTCCATCATGGGAGTGATCACCGGGGTGTCCGGTGGCGTGATCCGGGATGTGCTGTGCCGGGACATTCCCCTGGTCTTTCAAAAAGAGGTGTACGCCGGTGTCTCCATCGTCTCGGCCTGGTTGTTCCTGATCCTTCATGCACAGGGGCTGCCTGAGATCTCGGTGATCCTCATCACCCTGGGGACGGGATTTTCCCTGCGGCTCCTGGCCATTTATTACAACCTTGAGGTCCCGAAATTCAACTACACCCAGATGGACTGAGCCCCGGCTTCCGGGCCAACACAACTCGGCCCTGTTCATTCGTCCAAGCTTCGATTATGATACCTGCATTCAAGAGCGGGTCTTGAACCGTAACGCGGCCCGGAGTGCCCTGCACGCCGGGCATCCCAGCCAGCGCAGGAGTTGCCTGTGCGGCATGGTTCAAGCCCACCGTCTCCCGTACGGGGCCGGGCCCCGAGGGGCTTTGCGGCATCGGCGGGTGTTCCTTCATGACTCAGGCTTGGTTGTATGATTCTCTGGATAAAAAGACTGATCAAGGTCGGCCTGGTGGCAGGTATTTCAGGCTTCCTGATCGCTTCACTTTATTGCTGGCATTTAACGGGACGGGTTGAAAAGCGGTTTTCCGGGCGGAGATGGCAGATTCCGTCGGTGATCTACTCGGACACCACCTTGCTCTACCCCGGGCGCAACATTCACTGGCCCTCCCTTCGCGAAAAACTCACCGGCATCGGATACCGCGAATCGGCGGGTTCCCCCACAAAAAAAGGGTATTACCGCCCCACGTCAGACGGCCTTGAGATCTATCTCAACGACCTCACCGTCCCGGGCAAAATCCGTTACGGTTTCCCGGCGGTCCTGACCTTTAAACGGGGCACCATCGCCTCCATGGCCCGCAGAGACTCCGGCCAGGAGATCCCCATCCTGGAGCTGGAGCCCGAGGTGCTCATGCGGTACTTCGGCAAAGAGCGCGAGATCCGGCAGGTGGTGCCCATCGACGAAATCCCCGAAAGCCTCCAGCATGCGGTGATGTCTGCTGAGGACTCGCGATTTTATACCCACCACGGCATCGACCCCCGGGGCATCTTGCGGGCCGTCTACACCAACCTGAAACACGGCGCCATCCGTCAGGGCGGCTCCACCCTGACCCAGCAGCTGGCCAAAAATTATTTTCTCACCCCCGAGCGCACCTTTACCCGAAAGCTGAACGAACTCTTCATCTCCCTTGCCATTGAGCTTAAATACGAGAAAGAGGAGATCCTCGGCATCTATTTAAACGAGATCTATTTCGGGCAGAAGGGATCGGCCTCGGTGAACGGGGCAGGGGAGGCGGCCAGGTTCTACTTCAACAAACGGGTACAGGACCTCACCCTGGCTGAATCGGCCACCATCGCGGGGCTCATCAAGGGCCCGAACCTCTACTCCCCGTACAAAAACATGGAGCGAAGCCGAAAGCGGCGCAACGTGGTGCTGGCTTCCATGCAGAAAAACGGCTGGATCACCGAAGAAGAGCGCCGGGCCGCATCCGAAGAGCCCCTCACCGTCGCCGGGTTCCAGGCTTACAGCCAGAAAGCCCCGTACTTCCTTGATTACGTGTCGTCCCAGCTCCGGGAACTCTACCCGTCAACCATCCTGACCAGCCTGGGTTTTTCCATCTACACCACCCTTGACACCCAGGTGCAGAAGGCCGCAGAGCGCGCCCTGGAGCGGGGCTTGTCCCGGCTGGAAAAAAACAACCCCAAGCTCCGGCGCAACGACCCTGAAAAGAGGCTCCAGGGAGCCATCGTGGTGCTCCAGCCCCGCACGGGAAACATCCTGGCCATGGTGGGCGGGCGGGACTACCGCGTCAGCCAGTTCAACCGGGCCACCCATGCCAAACGCCAGCCCGGCAGCTGCTTCAAGCCCGTGGTGGCCTCGGTGCTCCTGGATCAGTTTACCCCTTCGGACCTCCTCTCCAACGAGAAGACCGACTACGTGGTGGACGGCAAGACCTGGACCCCGAAAAACTTCAGCGAAGAGTCTGAAAAACAGCTCTCCGTGCGGGACATGCTGAGGATCTCCAGCAACCGGGCCGCCGTGGACATGCTGGTCCGGGGCGGGCTCAAGGAGGCCCTCAAAAAATTGGAGGCCTTTCATTTCTCCACGCCCGTGGCTCCCTGGCCCTCCATGGTCCTGGGCGCCTCGGAGGTGGTCCCCATGGACCTGGCACGGGCCTACGCCGTGTTCGCCTCAGACGGCATTCAGCCGTTCCCCCTTTCCCTCAAGGATGTGGTGGATGAAAACGACGAGCTGCTGGTGGGACGCCACATGCAGATCGACTCGGTCCTCTCCCCGGGGGAGGCCTTCCTCATCACCTCCATGCTGGAAGGGACCGTTAAAAACGGCACCGGGCGATCCCTGGCGCGTTACGGCATCGATTTTCCCGTGGCTGCCAAGACAGGCACCACCAACAACTACCGGGACGCCTGGTTCGTGGGCTACACCCCGGATCTCCTGGCCCTGGTCTGGGTGGGGTTCGACAACAACAACCCCATCTACGCCACCGGCGGCACCGCAGCCCTGCCCATCTGGGCGGAACTGGTCTCGGCCCTGCCCGGGTACATCTCGGGCAACGCCTTCAGCCCGCCCCCGGACGTGGTGACGGTCAAGGTGTGCCGGGAGAGCGGCAAACGTGCCGCGGGACTTAAGTGCCCGGACGTCTACGATGAATATTTCCTTGAATCCAACACCCCGGATGAGACCTGCCCCATCCACGGCAAAGCCTCCCTGTGGGATCGCATGGGCCGAGGGGTCAAAGGGCTCTTCAACTGATCAGGGCCGGGGCGCACGCCGCCCCAAAAAGCTGAACCAACGCACGAAAGAGACGTATCATGCCATTGAATACAAAGACTTTTTTTCTGTTTTTCTCCCTCATCATCCTGGGGGCCGGTTGCGCCACGGGGCGGGGACCTGCCCCGGACGGAAGCCTGCCCGCACCGGAGCTTGTTGCCCCCCCGGACAAAGCGCGCGGGTACACCGACTCCAGGACCATGGCCTCCCACAGCCTCACGGCACGGGGGTACGAGCTGCTGGAGAAGGGTGACGCGGACGGGGCCTTGAGGCTTCTGGAAAAGGCCGTGGGTATCAACCCGTCGGACGGACCCGGCTACTACTATCTGGCCGAAGCCTGGATCGCAAAAAACAACTATGCCCAGGCAGCGCGGTTCAACAAGTTGGCAGAAATCTATCTGAGACGGGATCGCACCTGGACATCACGGGCCAGGGATCAGAAGAGGCGCATCGAAGAAAACAAATAGGAGGGTGAGCACCATGAAGCTGAAGCCATTGGGACACACGGGATGCCTTGTCTCGCCCATGGGGCTGGGGCTGGCGGCCCTGGGACGGCCCGGGTACATCAACCTGGGCCACGGCACGGACCTTGCCGGGCGCGCCGACGTGGCAGGCATGGAAGCCAACGCCCACGCCGTATTGGATGCGGCCTGGGAAAAGGGAATCCGCTATGTGGACGCGGCGCGTTCCTATGGAAAGGCGGAAGCCTTTTTAGCATCCTGGCTGGATGCAAGACACATCCCGGAGAAAGAGGTGGCGGTGGGGTCCAAATGGGGATACCGCTACACGGCGGACTGGCAGGTCACGGCCACCCACCACGAAATCAAGGAGCACACCCTGGACCATTTTTCTTCCCAGTGGGAGGAGAGCAGGGCCCTTCTTGGAAAGCACCTCGACCTCTACCAGATCCACTCCGCCACCCTTGAAAGCGGGGTCCTTACCGATACCCGGCTCCTTGCCCTCCTCTTCGAGGCAAAACAGGCCCACGGGGTCCTCATGGGGCTCTCCCTAAGCGGCCCTCTCCAGGCCCGGACCCTTGCCGAAGCCCGGAAGATCCGGTTCGACGGCTTGCCCCTCTTCGATGCAGTGCAGGCCACCTGCAACCTTTTGGAGCCTTCCGCCCAGACCGCCCTTGCCGAGGCATCGGATGCGGGCATGGGGATCATCATCAAAGAAGCCCTTGCCAACGGCAGGCTCACCGATCGAAACACCCACCCCGGGTTTTCCCGCCAAACCACCATGCTGGCCACCCAGGCCGAGCGCCTCTCATGCAGCATAGACGCCCTTGCCATGGCCTGGCTCCTCTCCAAGCCCTGGGCGGATGTGGTCTTAAGCGGAGCCACCACCACGGAGCATCTCCTCTCCAACCTCAAGGCCCTTGACGTGGCGTGGGACGCAGAAGCCGAAGAGGCCCTGGCTCCCCTTGCCGAGTCACCGGAAGCGTATTGGGCCTTCAGGAAAGGCCTTGCCTGGAACTGACAGCTCAAGCCTCCGGCGGCCCTGCCGGGGGATTTATGGTTAAGCGGGAACCACAAAACATCTCAATATCGGTAGGTTGAACGGTTTTCGGTGCGCACGCGCACCCGACGAATCACCGACCGGCCTCGCAAGTCGAAATTCCCCAAAAAAAATGCCGCAACACAGTGACCCGAGGAACGAGGGTCACTGTGTTGCGGCAAGCAGCTTTCAAGGTGGCTCACCTTGCCGCCGGAGGCGCTTTTCTTCTTTTTTTACGCCTGCCCTACACCGGTTGCAGTGTGTCGGCCTCTTTTTTCTCCCGGTGCCGTTTGATGGCCTGATAGGCCGGGGGAATGAGCAGCAGGAAAATGATGAACCAGAGGGCCATGGCCTGGGGTCGGTTGAAGAAGATGCGGTAGTCCCCGTGGCCCATGATAAGGGCCTGGGCAAAGCCGCTCTCGGCGATGGGCCCGAGGATCAGCCCCAGGATAAGTGCCCCCAGGGAAAATCCGGTCTTATGCAGGATCACGGCCACGATGCCGCAGGCCAGGGCCACGTAGATATCAAAGACGCTGTTGTTCATGGCGTAGGAGCCGAGGACCGAGAAGAGGCAGACCACCGGGATGAGAAGTCCCGTGGGGGTCAGGGAGATCCTGGCAAAATGGGGCGCCATGAGCAAGCCCATGATCAGGAAGACCACGTTGGCCAGAAAAAGGGAGAGGATAAAGGCGTAGGTCATGACCCCGTACTTGGTGAACAGCTCCGGTCCGGGGATGAGCCCGTGGACCAGCAGCCCCCCAGGAGTGCAGCGGCAACGCTGTTGCCGGGGATCCCCAGGGTCAGGGTCGGGATCAGGGAACCACCCACACAGCCGTTGTTGCCGGCTTCGGCAGCGGCGATTCCTTCTGGGTTGCCCTTGCCGAAGAGCTCCTTGTTCTTGGAGCGCTGTCGGGCCACGTTGTACGAGAGAAAGGCCGCGATGGTGGCCCCTTCGCCGGGGAGGATCCCCACGATGGTTCCCACCAGGGAGCCGGTGCCGATGTATTTCCCCAGGCCTTTGGGCATGGGCTCTCGCTTGATCTTGGTGATCACGCTGGTATCGGCCACGATGCTCCCGGACCCGGTGAGTTCCAGCATCTGGGAGATGGAGAAGAGGCCGATGAGAGCGGGCATGAAGGCGATGCCGTCAAAGAGATCCGGGTTGTTCATGGTGTAGCGCAGCATGCCCGACATGGGGTCGGTGCCCACCACAGCCAGGATCAGCCCGATGAGACCGGAAATAAGTGCCTTTACCAGGCTGCTCTGGTCGTCGGCCATGGAGACGATGCCCGCAAGGCCCACCAGGGCCAGCAGGAAATACTCCGGGGGCCCGAAGCTCAAGGCGAACTTGGCCAAAATGGGCGCCACCAGAAGCAGAACAAAGGCGGAAAAGGTGCCTCCCACGAAACTTGAGATCACCGAGACCTTCAGGGCAAGGCCCCCCTTGCCCTTCTGGGTCATGGGGTAACCTTCCATGGCGGTGGCCACGGCAGCAGGGGTTCCCGGGGTCCTCAGAAGAATGGCGGGAATGGAGCCGCCATACATGGCACCGCAATAGACCCCGCCCATGAGCAGCAGCCCCGTCAGGGGCTCCAGGGCAAAGGTAACGGGGATGAGAAGGGCCACGGCCATGGTGGCGGTGAGCCCGGGCATGCCCCCGACCAGCACCCCGGAGACGGTGCCGATAAAGACCGCCAGGAGGGAATAGGGGTTTGCAAGGGCAGATAACGATTCAACGATCATAAGTGATGTCCTTTGTAGGGCCTCCGTGTGATCCGGTCTGTGGTGTGTGGTTCAACCGGATCACACGTGGTGTGGAGGCCCGTCGTGCTTAAAACCAGAGTCTCTCCGGCAGGGGAACGGCCAGCAGTTTTTCGAACACCAGAAAGACAAACAGCAGGACCCCTGCAGTGGTCAAACCGATGGTCAGCGGCTTTTTCGCCCCCTGGGTCACCATGGCCACGGGTAGAAAGATAAGGGATGCCAGATAAAATCCCAGGGGATCCAGGAGCAGGGTGTAGATCACCAGCTCCGCAAGAAGGCCCCAGAATCGCAGCGGAGCGGCGGTGATGTTCAGCTTCTCGCTGATCTCCTGCTCCCGTGACTTCAGCCACATCCCTGCCTCAACGGCACACAACAACCCAAGGGAGACGGCAAGAAATCGAACATACATGGCCGTTGATCCCTGGACGGACTCGGGGTATGCGGCGGTGCTGCGGTAGAGCAGCAGGGCCAGGAGCATGAAGCCCCCGAGAATGAGTAACTCAGCAACACGTTTTGTCATGTGTTATCACCATGGGTTCTGATCGTAGAAAGTCTGGGTTTCGGCCTGCAGGTCGGTGAGATAGGCAAGGTAATCCACACCGTTCATGGGCAGCAGGAAGAAGACATCTTTGGTGCACTCGGCGATGAACTCTTCATCCTTCTGCACCTTGGCCAGGAGATCGTCGAGGCTGGCCAGGATCTTTTTGTCCACGCCCGCAGGGGCAACGAACCCGCGGGTGGCGGTCATGGTCACGGGAAAACCCTGCTCTCCGGCGGTCTTTACCTCGGGAAGAATATCGGAGCGGTTCTCATCAAGGATGGCGATGATGCGTGCGGTGCCTGCCTTGTGCTGGGCCTGGAGCTGGGAGAGGTTCATGACGCTGGCGTCCACGTGGCCGCCCAGGATCATGGCTTTCTGCTCGGTGGAGCCCTTGGTGGGCAGGAGGTTGAAGCTCACGCCGGTCTGCTGTTCCAGCTTCTTGGCGGCCACGAAGTCGTCGGAGCCGATGCCGTTGACGGCGGTGGTAAGGGAGCCGGCTTTGGCGGCCTTGATGAAACCGGCCATGTCGGTGATGTCGCTATTTTTGGGAACGGCAACGATGAGGGGATCCTGCATGACGTTGCCCATGACGTGAAAGCTGTCCAGGGTGTAGCGGGCGCGTTTGGCCACCACATGGGCCACCACCTGGGTGGTGAAGATCATGCCGATGGTGTAACCGTCTTTGCGTCCCTTGGCAATCTCTTCAAACCCTTTCTGACCGCCGGAACCGGGAACGTTTTTAATGACGAACTTGGCATCGGGCCAGTATTTTTTGGCCGCCTTGATAAAGAGACGGGCACCGGTGTCCGTGGAGCCTCCGGCTTTAGACGGCACGATAATCTTGATGGGCTTGGAAGGGTATTTCCCTGCAAAGGCGGTGGAAAGAGACAGGGGCAGAGCAAGGCTCAACGCCAGAACGAGGGTCATCACTTTACGCATCAGGTTCTCCTTGGGTTATGTTTCTCAATGGTTGGGTCGTCCCCGGATAGGCGGAATAAATCAGGTCGGACAATGCCCTCAGGCACGTCAGGTGACGCGCCCGGCATCTGCCGAACCATGCCGGGGCATGCACCTGCACTGCCCCGGCGTTTCTTCTTGGCGATAATAATAGCAATTGCCGTGCCAGAAGCACTGCTACCGGGGCTGTCACTGAAATGACACGCGATCTTTTCACGGGATGATGACAAAGGGAGAGGGGAGTGAGTCAAGAATGACCCATACATTCCGGAATTGACCCACGGCCCGATACGAACCGGGCCGCAGATGGCGCCCCTTGGGGGCGCCTTATTTGTGGATATGAAATTTTTGCATTCGCAGGTAGAGGCGTTTTCGCGGGATGTCCAGCTCACGGGCGGTGAGGGTCATGCTGCCCCCATTTTTCGCAAGGGCTTCTTCGATGAGCTTCTTCTCATAGAGGCGAACCCGGGCGTCAAGGCCGACCCCCGACGGTGCCTCCGGTTCCGGCATGCCCGGGCAGCACGGGGCCTCCGCCAGGTCCAGGGGCAGCCCCAGGACCAGCTGCTGGGCGACATTGCGAAGCTCCCTGACGTTGCCGGGCCAGTCGTAGGCCTCAAGGCGCCGGGCCATGTCCGGGTCAAAGGCGGGAGGGGCCGCATGGAACCGGTCCGCCATCTTCATGAGGAACCACTGAAGGAGCAGCCGCACATCGCCGGTGCGCTCCCGCAAGGGGGGGATGGGAACACGCGCGACGTTCAGGCGATAGAAGAGGTCTTCGCGAAAGGCCCCTTCGGTCACCGCGTCGCGCAGGTTGACCTTGGTGGCGGCGATAACGCGAAAATCCACGGAGATCAGGCGGTCCCCGCCTACACGCTCGATGGTCCGTTCCTGAAGGGCGCGCAGAACCTTCACCTGTACGGACAGGGGCATGGACTCGATCTCGTCCAGAAAAAGGGTGCCGCCCTGGGCCTGTTCGATTTTCCCGATACGCCGCGTGGAGGCGCTTGTAAAGGCCCCGCGTTCATGGCCGAAGAGTTCGCTCTCCACCAGGTTGGGGGGAATGGCCCCGCAGTTCAAGGGGACGAATTTTCCGGCTTTGCGGCTGCCCAGGTCGTGGAGGCAGTGGGCGGCAAGCTCTTTTCCCACCCCGGTCTCCCCGATGAGGAGTACGTCCACGTCGATGAGGGAAAGGGTGCCGATGGTTCGCCGGAGTTCCGTAGCTGCCGGGGACTCGCCGATGATCCGTGACCCGATGTCCGCCTCCGAGCCGAGGCGCGCCCTGAGGGATTGGTTCTCCAGGCTGAGGCGCCGGGACTCAAGGGCCCGTTTCGCCACATCGATGAGATACTCCGGCGGCACGGGTTTTTCGATGAAATCGTAGGCCCCGGCCTGCATGGCGGCAAGGGCCATGGGCACGTCCCCGTGGCCGGTCTGGATCACCACGGGAAGATCCGGGGCGATTTTCAGCACGGCGGCCAGGAGCTCCAGCCCGTCCATGCCCGGCATCTTGACGTCGGTGATGACCACCCCCAGCCAGTCCGGGGAGATGTGGGAAAGGACCTCGGCCGCCGACGCAAAGGTTCGAACGGCGTAGCCTTCCAGTTCAAAGGTCTGGCTGCTGGCGATGCGGATCTCCTCCTCATCGTCCACCAGGAATATTTCGCCCAGGGGAAGTCTCATGATGCGTCTCTTTCTTCTGTTGATGCCGTAACAGGGCCGGAGTCGGCCCTGGGCAGGGTGAGGGAAAACCGGGTCCCGCCCCCGTCGGGCATGTGGGCCCCGAGGGACCCTTTGAAATCTTTTACGATGTTATACGAAATGGAAAGCCCCAGCCCCAGCCCCTTGCCCACCTCTTTGGTGGTGTAAAACGGGTCAAAGATGGAGCCCAGGGCGTCGTCGGGAATCCCCGGCCCGCTGTCCGTGACGCTGATCACCACGTTCCGCTCTTCTTCGCGGATCTCAAGGGCCAGATGCCGCTGCCCCACGGGCATCTCCATGACGGCGTCCACGGCGTTGCTGATGAGGTTGATGAGCACCTGCTCCAGCCGGATCTCCTCGGCGCACACCCGCACGTCATGCTTTGGGTCCCCGAACGCCACGCGGATGCTGCCGCCCTTGATTTTACCGGCAAAAAGGGAGAGGGCGTGGTCGATGACAGGGGCCACGGCAACGGGGACACGCGCGTCCGACGGCCAGCGGGCAAAGGTCTTCAGATGATTGATCATGGAGGCCATGCGCTCCACCAGGTCCCCTATGCGCGTTAAGTTCTCGGTATGGGTCTCAACACGCCCCCGCTCAAGGAGCAACCGGGCGTTGTGAAGGTAATAACGAATGGCGGACAGGGGTTGGTTGAGTTCATGGGAAATACCGGCGGTGAGCTGCCCCAGGGCCGCCAGTTTCCCGGCCTGCACCAGCTCATTTTGTGCCTTGCGACGGGCTTCGGCCGTCTCCTTGAAAACACGCAGGGCATCGGCCATCTGTCCGATTTCGTCATCCCCGGCCTCGGGGACCCCATATTCCAGCTTCCCTGCGGCGATGGCCCGCATGCTTCGGGCCAGGACCGCAAGGCGCTTGACAATGCTGCCCCGAACATAAAACCAGAGCACGCCCCCGGTGGTGACAAGGCTGAACAGAACCATGATAATCAACAGCTGCTGGGCCCGCTCCATGGTGGTTCGAATCCCGGCGGCAGCCCGAAAGGTATCCTGCCGGGTATCTGCCACAAGGGTATCGATGAGCTGCCTCAGGCTCAGGACCAGGGCTCGGTTATCGGCAAGGATTTCCCGACCGGCCGCTTCCTTGAGGTGGATACGTTTTTTGATGGCAAACAAGGCGTCCGGCCCTTCGGCCAGAACAAAAATTTCGCTGAAGAGCTGCCGCAGGGTCAGGATGCTGGAGTCCCCGGGCAGCCGCGCCAGGTTCACACGGATAAAATCCACGGCATCGGCCGAGAGGGCCGCCAGGTTGTCCACCTGGGCGTCGCCCTGGACGGTGGCGGCCTGGAGCATCAGGCCCACCAGCAGGATGCCGTTGGAACCGATCTTCTCCACCGTGTCTTTGGTGTGCCGGTTCTCCCTCAGCCTCAGGGCGGAAAACCGTGGCCCCTCCCGCAGGGAGGCCCCGATCATCCGCTCGATTTCGGAATCCAGGTTGTAGGCAAGGTCCTGGTTGAGGGGATCCAGCTCCCCCACAAGGTCGGCGTAGAGCCACCTGAGCCGCTCAGTCTGGCGCACCAGAAGCGCCTCTTCCTCCAGGCGCCCGGAGACGGCATCCTGAAGATCCGCCAGGTTGTCCGTAAGGCCGGTGAGCAGCCCTTCGATCTCGCTTCGGGTCGTGCGGGAGGTGATCCCCAACGCGTCGATGTGCCGATTCACCGCCGCCACAAGGGTATCAAGGTCGGCCTGGATGGCATTGCGGGTGGTCTCGTCCGGCGCGGAGAGCAGAAGGGGAGCCACGGCCATGATCTCGCCTCCGGTGCCTTCCAGCTCGGCCACCTGTACCAGCTCCGGGAGATGCGCCTCGGCAAAGACGTTAAGAATGACACTGGACCGGTTAAACACCAGAAGGGCCGTCACCGCCGCCATCACCGTGATGGCCGCAGACACCCCGAAGGCAATGAGGAGCCGGGACCAGATACCGTACCGAACAGGAAAAAGCATCACGCCCCTGAATTTCATTGCCGACTCCTGATGAGCTCGGACTCCGCCCGTGTCAGAAGCGCCCTGGCCCGGTCAAGGCGGCGGGAGAGAAAGGCATCCCAGCGTTCTGTCTCGTCTCGCTCCAGCCCTGTGGGGGCCGTGCCCCGTGCGGCAAAGGCAAAAAGATCGGTAAAGGAGTGATCACGGCTCTGGGCGCCGGTCACCGGAACCCCGCAGAGAAGGTCGGCCAGTTCCTCTTTAAGGGGCGTCATCCGCATCCCGGCGGTGCCCGACTGCTGCTCCAGGGCAAGATACCTTTTCCACAGGGAGCGCCGTTCGGTGAGCCGGTAGGTGATCATCCGGTCAAAAAGCTGGTTCACCAGGTGGTACCTGGATCGGGAGAGATCGGCATCATAGGGTTTTAACTGTTTTTTCCTGATGAGCTTCAGCAGATCCGGCGCATCACCGGTTGACCGGTCGTGGACCTCCCGGGACACGGGCAGGCGGCAGACGGTGGGCTCCCGGAGGATCTCCTGGCCCTCGGGCGAGAGGATAAAGTCGATAAAAAGGGCGGCCTCATCCGGGTTGGTGCCCCCGGCGAGCAGGCCAATACCTGCGGGTACCAGAAAAACGGGGGTGCCGTACCGAAAGCCAAGCTCCCTGCGGGACTGCCCCAGGAAATCAATGCCGAGTCCCACCCCGAAACGCCCGTTAATCAAGCCTTCAGGCACGCTGAAGCTGCGCGCTGATACGGTCCGTAAGTTTCCGGCCATCTTTAGGAGCATGGCCCAGCCCTGTTCCCATCCCAGCTCCTGAAGAAGGCTCTCCACGATGAGGTGGGTGGTTCCGGAACGCGACGGCGTGGACATGGCAAGGTGCCCGTAATAAACGGGATCGACGAGGTCTTCCCACCGCTCCGGCACCGGGATGCTCTCCCGTTTCAGGTATGCCGGGTTCCACATCCAGCCCACCCCGGAGAGGGCAAAGCCCATAAAATAGCCTTCTGGGTCGTCAATATGTACCCCGTCCACGGCCAGAGCAGGGTGGCGCCTGCCGCCGGGCAGCTGCAGCAGCCGGTGCTCTGCCTTTAACATGGCAAAGGCGTCGGTGGAGGAGGACCAGAAAAGGTCAAACCGGTGGGGGTTGCCCCGCTTGATGTCCACCAGGGCGGAGGTGGTTTTTTTGTTGCTGGTCATCACCTGGATATCTGGATATTTCCTGGAAAACGCGGTGACAAAGGGGGTGTAAAACTCCGGGGGAAAGGAGGTGATGATGTCCAGGTACCGCTGCGTGCCCTGGCCTTCGGAGGCCGAAGCCTTGCCAAAGACACAAAAAACCGCAACGCAGAGGATCGCCCATGACCGAAAAAGACGCCGGGTCTTGGATGAATGGATCCCTCCCCAACTGGATTCGGGCCATGAACAACCGGAATAAAACATCAATGCTCCCCTTCGGGCTTGACGACACATAAAAAACGCGTGCGCCCACGGCACGCGGCAAAGGCCCAACCAGCAACGATCCCGGATAAGGTACCGACACCTTTTCTTATTAAGAAGCCAGCCTTCACACCACCAACGACGATTCGTAACACGGCGATTCCGCGATGACAAGCTTATCCCGCCCGTCAATGCCGCAGGATGGCTCCGGGCTCGGGTGAAAGGCTAAATATTCATGCTCAGGCTTCCGATAGGTTGAATATACGCCCTGCACAGGGAACATACGAGCACGATAACCGAACCCAACGGAGACATGCATGAATTTGACTATCCGAAAGAAGATTATCGCCTCATTCATGGGAGCAGTCCTGTTCCCCCTGCTCATCATCGTCGTGATCATGGGGGTTTCCCTCAGCCGTCACGCCATTGAGTCCTACCACGCCGGCAGCACAAAAATCCTCGAACGCATTTCAGACCATTACGCATCCTTCATCGCCGAAACCAAGGCCAACACACGCATGCTGTCCCAGTCCCCCCTCAAAGATGCGATTCATCCGGACATGACCCACTACATGGACAACAGCGAGCCCGTGGAGGTGGATTTCCTCCAGGCCGGTGAACCCGATGCGTCCTATTACAAGCTGGCTAAACTCATCCACGGGGCCCACCCAAACTACATCGAGGTGTATCTTGCCACCCGGGACGGATCCTTTATCACCTCCATCGATATTGCCATGGCCGCAGGCTATGATCCCAGGGTGCGGCCCTGGTACACGGCCCAGGCAGCCCAGCCCGGCACAGACCTGGTGTCCGATGCCTTTCTCTCCTCCAACGGTGAAACCGTGGTGGCCATCACATCGGCCATCAAACGGGGAGGCGAGGTGGTGGGTGTCTCTTCCATCGAATGCTCATTAAAAGTGCTGACAAAACTCATCAATGACATCAAAATAGGAGAGACCGGGTACCTGATGCTGGTCCAGCCCAACGGGGTGATCCTGGCCAACGCCAGCGATCCCTCCACAAACTTCAAAAAGCTGTCCGAACTGGGATCGCCCGCATTCAACACCTTGGGGGCCATGGACGAGGGCACCGCAGAGCTCTCCATTGACGACACGGCATACCAGGCCGTGGTGCACACCATCCCCGGGGTGGGGTGGAAGGTGATCTCCATGATTGAAAACAGAGAGGTCATGGCCACCACCTACAGCCTTATAAAGGTGATCGGCGGTGTTGCGGCCCTGATGTTCCTTGCCTTCTGCTTCCTCGGCACGCTGATCACCAACAGCATCGTTACCCCCATCCAGTATGCCCGTGAGATGCTCAAGGACATTGCCGAAGGAGAGGGGGACCTCACCCGTCGCCTTGACATCAGATCCCAGGATGAAATGGGCAGGCTCTCCACATGGTTCAACACCTTTGTGGGCAACCTCCAGGGACTGGTCAAAGGGCTGGTTCGCAATTCCCAGACCCTTGAAGGCGTCTCCCGGGGCCTGACGGAATCCGCCGAGGTGATGAACCAGACCATGACCACCACGTCCCAGCGGATCAACCGCATCGACAACGAGGCCTCCGAGATTTCGGCCAACATGAATTCCATAGCTTCAGCCATGGAACAGACCGCCACCAATACCAACATGGTGGCAAGCGCCGCCGAAGAGATGACCTCCACCATCAACGAGATTGCTGCCAACTCGGAAAAAGCCCGTCACACATCAAACGAAGCCGTGACGGAGGCAAGACAGACCTCTGAAAAGATGGATGCCCTGGGCCAGGCAGCTGATGCCATCGGCAAAGTCACCCAGACCATCACCGAGATCTCGGAGCAGACCAACCTGCTGGCGCTGAACGCCACCATCGAGGCGGCCAGGGCAGGGGACGCGGGCAAAGGTTTTGCCGTGGTGGCCAATGAGATCAAGGAGCTGGCAGGCCAGACGGCCCGCGCCACCCAGGACATCAAGGAGCAGATCGGCGGCGTCCAGGCCACGACCCACGCCACAGCCCAGGGCATCACCAACGTGGTGGGATCCATCAACCACGTCCACGAGACCATCAACTCCATTGCCACGGCCGTGGAGGAGCAGTCCGCAGCCACCAAGGAGATCGCCGGAAACGTGGTCCAGGCGTCGGTGGGACTCCGGGAGATCAACGAAAACCTGGCCCAGAGCAACGACATCGTCTCCCATATGTCTTCGGGCATTTCCGAGGTGAACGGAGCCATTGAGCTCGCCTCCCAGCATGCCGACGAGGTGGCCGCCCATGTGGACAGCTTGAACAGCGAAGTGACCACCATCAACACGGTGACAGGCGCCTTTCGCGTGTAACGGCCCACGCCCGGAGGGTGTCGGCCTCTGCCGCTCCGGGCCCCGTCCCCTTATCTTAAGGAGAACCATGCCACGCATCTCGGTCATCGTTCCCGTGCTTCGGGAACCCCATATAGAGGCCTTTCTGAACCGGCTTTTTGCCCGGTTCGGGGCGGCCATCTCTGAGGTGATTGTCGTGGACGGGGACCCCTGCGGGGGGACCATCGCCTCGGTGAAAGGGCCCAGGGTGACCACCCTCGTTGCACCGGAGGGCAGGGGCCCCCAGATGAACGCCGGGGCCGGGGCGTCCCATGGGGAGATCCTCGTGTTCCTGCATGCCGATACCCGGCTGCCCGACGGGGCCTTTGACCGGATCCGTGAGACCCTTTCCACCCGGCGCTATGCTGCAGGGGCCTTTACCCTGCGCTTTGCCGGAGACAAAAAATCCTTTGCCCTTATTTCCCGGGCCGCGGGCTTACGGTGCCGACTGACCGGCATTCCCTACGGGGACCAGGCCATCTTCATGACGCGATCCTGTTTTTCCCGCATGGGCGGTTACCGGGAGATACCCGTCATGGAGGACATCGAGCTGATGCGCCGGATCCGAAAAAAAGGGGGCCGCATCCGCATCCTGCCCGAGGCGGTGATCACCTCACCCCGTCGCTGGGAAAAGGAAGGGGTGATCTATTCGCTGGTGCGGACCTGGCTTCTGGCCACCTTGTTTTTGTGCGGCGTGTCGCCCAGGCGCCTGCTGAAGCACTACCGGCCCGAGCGCTTCAACCCGGATTGATCCCAAAACCAAACCCTGCAGGGGCACCCCTCAATTAAAAAAACACCGGCCAACCCAAAGGGAAGGGGGCTGAAACAAAAAAGGCCCTGCATGAAATCATGCAGGGCCTTGGGCTTTTTTAGTGGTACGCTTGGCAGGATTCGAACCTGCGACCACCTGATTCGTAGTCAGGTACTCTATCCAGCTGAGCTACAAGCGCACAATAAAAACCAAAGAAAAAGCTTTGCGGTTGCGTTCGCAAAGCCCGGCTCTTTGATATGGTGCGCTCGGCAGGATTCGAACCTGCGACCACCTGATTCGTAGTCAGGTACTCTATCCAGCTGAGCTACGAGCGCGTCTCAAAGTTGGCTTTCTTTTAATCCAAAGCGCGTCGGCTTGTCAACGTGAAAGTTCCACTTTTTTGCCATCGAAAAACCGCGAAACAGGCGCAGGGTAAGGGTTGGAACATGATATCAACCCCATAGCCCCTTCGATTTTTTTGGGCGGCGGTGCCCTGTGGCATGCCGCCGGACTCGAAACCGGGAAACATCACCCCCGGGCCAAGAAAGAAGGTGCACCCGGGTGCCCGATGGGGTATAGAAAGTCTTCTCGTACATTCACGGCGCCTCCGGGCGCAGCCTTTTTCCACCAAATCATCCAGGCGTCCGTCGGCGCCCGGGGATGGCCCGATGAAAAACGACACCTATTATATGAACATGGCCCTTGAAGGGGCCAAAAAAGCTGGACAAAAAGGAGAGGTTCCTATAGGTTGCGTGATTGTGGCAGAAACCGGAGATGTGATCTCTGCCGCCCACAACCTGACGATTTCCCTATCGGACCCAACGGCCCATGCGGAAATCCTCGCCATACGGAAAGCCTCGAAAGCATTACAGAATTACAGGCTTCCCGGAATGACCCTGTACGCCACCATCGAGCCCTGCATCATGTGCATGGGGGCCATTGTCCATGCGCGGTTTTCCCGCGTGGTCTTTGGGGCCCGTGACGAGAAGTGGGGGGGAGCCGGTTCCCTGTACAACCTGGCCGACGACAGTCGGTTAAATCATTCCCTTGAAGTTGTCCCGGGGGTCTGTGCCGATGAATGCCGCACACTGATGCAGGATTTTTTCAGGCACCGCCGCAGGGAACAGAAGGAGCGGAAGAAAAACGCCCTTCGATGAAACATTGTAAGCAAGGCGCGTGAATCACGCCGGACATGGGCTTTATGCCGTGCCGGGCCACCGCTCACCGCCCATCAGTTATATACGCAAGCATGGCGGGGGAGGCGTCCTATCTCCGCTTGAACCATCGAATGAAACGCCTGGACGCATCAATTTTAATTTTGCACACATGTCAAGGAGCATCTTGTGGGTAACTATGTGATTGTCGGAACACAGTGGGGTGATGAAGGAAAAGGAAAAATCGTAGACCTTCTTTCCGAACACGCCGATTACGTTGTCAGATTCCAGGGTGGGAACAATGCTGGACACACCATGGTTGTAGACGGAGAAAAATTCATCAGCCATCTGGTTCCTTCCGGCATCCTTCAGAAAAAAAAATGCTTCATTGGAAACGGAGTGGTCGTTGACCCCGAAGTGCTCTTGGAAGAGATCGCCTACCTCGGGGACAAAGGGGTGGACGTCAGCCCCGAGTACCTGCGCCTCTCCGATCGCGCCCAGGTGATCATGCCCTACCACAAGCGCATCGACCACGCCCGGGAGATCAAGAAAGGGGACAGCAAGATCGGCACCACCGGTCGCGGCATCGGCCCCTGCTACGAAGACAAGGCTTCACGTGTGGGTATCCGCTTCCTGGATTTCCTGAACGCCGACGTCCTCCGCGCCAAGGTCACCGAAGCCCTTCAGGAGAAGAACTTCCTCCTGACCAACTACTTCGGGGAAGAGGCTGAAGATGTAGAAGCCACCATCGCCCACTGCCTGAAGCTGGCCAAAGAGCTTGAGCCCTACATCACCGACACCTCCGTTGAGATCAACGAAGGCATGGACAAGGGCCAGCACGTTGTCTTCGAAGGTGCCCAGGGCACCCACCTGGACATCGACCACGGTACCTACCCCTTTGTCACCTCCTCCAACACCGTCTCCGGCAACGCCTGTGGCGGCGCCGGCGTGGGCCCGGGCAAAATCACCGGTGTCCTGGGGATCGTCAAGGCCTACACCACCCGCGTGGGTGCCGGTCCTTTCCCCTCTGAACTGTTTGACGAGGTGGGCTCCTACATGCAGGAGAAGGGCGCAGAGTTCGGTGCCACCACCGGCCGTCGCCGTCGTTGCGGCTGGTTCGACATGGTTGTCCTGAGAAACGCCGTCCGCTTAAACGGCCTCACCGGCCTGGTCATCACCAAGCTCGACGTCCTCGGGGGCCTTAAGGAGCTGAAGCTCTGCACCGGGTACGAATACAAGGGCGAAGTCATCACCGACTTCCCCGCCGACCTCGACGCCCTGGACAATTGCACCCAGGTCTGCGAGACCCTTCCCGGCTGGGATGATGACATCACAGGCGTCCGTTCCTACGACGATCTCCCTGAGAATGCCAAGGCTTACCTCAAGCGCATTGAAGAGCTGGCCGGAACCCCCGTGGATGTTGTATCCGTGGGTCCCGGACGCGAGGAAACCATCGTTGTAAAAAAACACTTCTGATCCCTTTTTTGGGTTTGACATTTGGCACGCCTTTGGATAAAAGTGTGTCCGTAAAACAAACGGGATGTGGCTCAGTCTGGTAGAGCACTGCGTTCGGGACGCAGGGGTCGGAGGTTCGAATCCTCTCATCCCGACCAAAAAAGATATGAAAGGGGACATCGTTTAAATACGGTGTCCCCTTTTTTTATTCCCCCATCGCAAGCCCAACCAATAGAGCTTCAAAACCGCCAGCCACGACCTTCTGCTATAATCCCCCCACAGCCAAAGCCACCAAAATAAACTCCACGGCCTTCAGCAGCAGTGGACTCACCCGGCTACACCACCATGATTGCCACAGCCTCAAAAAACGCATTTTTTGGTCCATCCGCCAACAGGGGAGGGGGAAGCGTGCCACGATTGATTTCGTATTGAGCACAGCTGCTATTTTCCAAGAGGGGCAAGAGAGAAGACACGGCCCCGTAAAACCAACGCGGGCCAAGAGGAAGGGTAGGGTGCGGCTCCCGTACCAGTCAGCGTCCCAAAAGCCGCTCCAGCATCCTTGCAAAGCAAATCGCGACGAACACCAAAAAGCAAAGGGCAAGGGCACTCCACACGCAAAACGATGCCCCTATGGAAGGACGGTCACGCCGGACATATGGCATGTTGCGATACCACACAAGGAAACAAAAAAAGACGACCGCGATCTGTGGCATCAAAAAATCATGACAACATGCAAAATGAATTGCTCTCAAGGTGAGCATCAGCTAAAGCTAATTATCGAACATTGTAGCAAAGATTTTGCGCCCGCCGTTTTATTGCGCCCCTCACCCTGAATGAAAAGGCCTACGATGAAATTGAGACTCAGAGCATTTAGCCTGCTTATTTTATGGTTTCTCGCACCGGTTATGGCATCAGCGGCTCCGGATACAACCGCAGAGTATCAAAAGATGATCACAGAATGGTCCGACGACATTTCAAAGGGGCGCAACCTTTCGTGTGCTTATCATCGCCGTGGGTTTGCGTATATGAAGCTCCAGGACTTTGAAAAGGCGATTAGGGACTTCCAAAAAGTTCGACAACTGGACCCCATCATCTGCCATGACGAAAAGGGCGCATACGGGATTAATATGGGCCAGGTTCATTACCTTGAGGGGATATGCTGGTATGAGCTCAATACGTTCGCTCAAGCCATTTTACATTTCAAAAATGCGGCGGCAACAGATGGCTATGTGGCACCCAAGAGCCTCTACTATCTCATGGGAAAATCGTACGGGTATCAATCAAATTTTAAGGACGCCATTTCAGCGTATGATAAGGCCATCGCCATCGACTCGAAATACGCTGAGGCCTATTACGCAAGGGGCCTGGTGTACGGTCGTCTGGGGATCCAGCATAAGAAGAGGCAAGACAAATCCTACGCGCGATATCTTGATCCTGGTTTGACATCGGAAGGTGACCGGGCCATTGTTTCGGGGCTGGCATTCGCCTTCGGTGTATTTTTGATTCTCTTTCTGTTACTTCGAACCATATCCGGCATGCTTTTTAAGGTGAAGGAACCCGTTCTTGTTAAAGGACGCCCCAGCTATCCAGTGAGCCTTCTTTTGATTACCACACTGTCTTCCATGCTGTACTTTGGGTGGCTCGGGTACCTTTCGCCGGCAGCGAAGGTGCATGTACCGGATCCCCAGGCCCATTCTGGCAGCCACCTCTTTTTGGCGCTCTCTTTGGTGGCGGGTGTCGGTTATGTGAACCTGATCATGAAACAATTCGTTCTTACCAAAACCAGCATTTATATACGCTCCATGCTTGGATTTGGAAGGGTGAGGCGGATTAAGCTGTCCCAAATCCGGAATATCGACATCATAATAGGCCACGGAGGCTCAAACTTTATTCGATTGGAGCTGAAAACCGGAAAACGGCATCGAATCCAGGGGGTTCATGATGCGGATGGACTTGTTGACCGGATAAAGCCATTGCTCCAAGCAAGCGATACAGCCCAGGTTGTCCATTGACAGCTGAGACGCCTTTTTTGCAGGACCGTTTTATCTGCAGCCAAATCATATTTCTGATTCCAAACTGGAAGAGGGCGGGATGTCAGGAAAGTATGCTTCCATCGTGGAGGGGATGCCGCCGTACTAAGGGAAGGTGTGACGGGGCTGCTGGGCAGCCCCGTTTTTTATGAGAGTGTACCCCTATGGATCATATGGTTTGCTGATTCTGCATGCACGTTACTCCGTTGCCAGAAATCCTTCATGAAAGGTAACCGCACCCCGGGGCACGGTGTGGGCAAGGGGCATGGCCATAAACACGTCCGGGGGTACCCCTTCAACGATCAGGTCCGGAGGATTCCGGAACCCGTGTTTCTTGTAGTATCCCGGATCACCCACCAGCACGCAGCCTTTGGCTCCCATGGCCTTGAGCCGCTTGACGCCTTCCCGGATGAGAGCACCGCCGATCCCCTGTCTCTGGTACCCGGGGAATACAGAGATGGGCCCGAGGCCGAACCAGGCTTCGGTGCCATCGGAAATGGCGACAGGGGAGAATGCCACGTGGCCCACCACCTGCCCATCCATCTCCGCCACAAGGGAAAGGGTCAAAGCGCCTGCCTTTCGAAGGGCATGGAGGATGTAGTGTTCTGTCTGGTTGCTTATCTTGAGATGCATGAAGGCCGCCACCGTCACGCGGGTGATGGCAACGATATCATCCGGGGTTTCTTCACGCAGGATCAGCCCTGTCTTAGATGATATGAATTGTGAGTTGGCTTGTTTTCCGGACAGGATTGTTTGTTTTGTCTGTAAAGGCCTGGTGTCGTTTTTCATGTGATATCCAATTATTCTGGCGGCTCACCCATGGCGCATGATAGGCGCAGGGGAATCGCGGTGAAACGTAATGTGCTCTGTGCTTCTTGGTGTTTGGATATCGTTGCCGGAACGGCAGGTGCACTTGGTGCGGGGAATGAAGAGGGGGAAGTGTGTTATGTGACGCTTAAACAAAGCGCCTGACAATACAGCATGGCGGACGGGGAGTCACCCCGGGCCGAAAGGACCCTGGCTTCATTCGCTACCGAAAGGCAACGGACCAAACAAGCTCTCGTGCGATGATATTCATAGGTAACATTTACTCCTTTCCGGCAATGCCGACGTTCATGGTTAACAGGGAAAGACAGGGGATAGAATTACGCCTTGAGATAAAAAATGTCAAGGCGTTGATGATGTTTTTATGAGGCTTTTTGGACCGATGCCGGTGATTTAAGGTTCATCAGGGAGTCGATATTTTTCTATCTATGTCAATGCATATGTGAATTTTCAGGCGAATCCAAAAAATCGTTGCGGTTGCCAGAGGCAAACGCCAAATCAGTTTGTCAAAGCTATCTGGCTATGGCGCACTCTTAAAAAAAGTGGCACAATTTGAATGAAGTATGGCGCGGTGTGCTATTTATGGCGCCGCCCTGTTCCCCTATGATTGATCCAAAAAGCAGCACGCCTGACACAGGCGCAAACCAAAGTACATACAGGGAGATAATCATGGGAAATACAGCATTGATTACCGGCGCATCCAGCGGTATTGGAACCGAGCTGGCACGATATCATGCATCAAAAGGCGGCGACGTCGTCCTGGTTGCACGACGAGAAAACAAACTCAACGACCTCAAGGCGGAGCTGGAGAGAACCTGCGGCATCACTGCCACGGTGATCGCTGCCGACCTGGCCGAATCGGACGCAGCAGAAAACTGGATTATCCCCTTCCTGCCGAGGAAACTGGTGCTGAAAATTTCCCGGAAGGCCATGGAAAAAAAATGAGCGTAACGATGGATCGGGATGCCTCAGGCGGCCAGGTGGAGGCACTTGGAAACCTGATGGCGAATACCTGAACGCTGTCTTCATCGGAACGGTTTTGAATCACCCCCAGGGTTGGTTAGTCACAGGCGCAGCCCGTAAGCAAATGCGTAGGGGCTGCGTCACGGAGGAAAAAAAAATGAAAAAAGCGTCCCGATTTGTTGTGCAGCGCGGCTGGAAAATCATGCTTGCGGACATGGGGCTCAACACGGCCCATGTACTTGCCTTGGCGGGCTTGCCCGCTGATCTTTTTTCGCGGAAGGATGCTGCATTGAGCCCGGCTGATTATTTCAGGCTCTGGGAGGGACTGGAACAAATAGCTGGGACCGAGGAGCTTCCGTTGATGGTGGGGCGGGCCATTTCGGTGGAGTCCTTTGATCCCGCGATCTTCGCAAGCCTTTGCAGCCCGGACATGAACACGGCCCTGCAGCGGCTGGCCAGGTTCAAGCCCCTTATCGGCCCCATGACCATTGACGTGAAGATTGGAAGAGAGGTGACCTGTGCCACCCTGAATTGCTATGGCTACACCCACCGTATACCGCGATCCCTGGGAGCTGCAGAACTGGTGTTTTTCACACAGCTGATTCGCCTTGCAACGCGGGAACGGATTGTTCCCACTGTTTTGGAGTTACCTGAGCTTCCGGGCAACAGCGCCCCCTACACCGAGTATTTCGAGAATCCGATCCGGCGGGACAAAGCGATCCGCATCGGGTTTTCTGCGGCCGATGCGGGCCGTCCCTTTCTCACGGAAGATGCTTCCATGTGGAATTTTTTCGAGACGGAGCTGAAACAGAGGCTTTCCGATCTGGAGGCCGAAACAACCTTCAGCCAGCGGGTGAAGAGCGCCCTGCTCGAAATGCTCCCCAGCGGCGAAAGCACCATTGAAGAGGCCGCCCGAAGGCTGGCGGTGAGCAAACGCACCCTGCAGAGGCAGTTGAGCCGGGAGTCTTCGAGTTATCAGGAGGTCTTGAACATCACGCGGGAAGCCCTGGCCAAGCATTACCTCTCCCGCTCTGCCATTTCTCCGCCCGAAATATCCTTCCTGCTGGGCTATCAGGACAGCAATTCGTTTTTGCGGGCTTTCAAAGGCTGGACAGGGGCAACGCCGGGGGAGTACCGAAATGAGCACTTCCAAGCCGATCAATTGCACTAATTTCGAGGTTGGGGCTGTCAAGGCTCACCTCGGGGCGGGCTGTTGTCGATGAACCGGTTGGTGCAACCCCAGGTACGCATAAAGAGATGGGTTGCCGATGGCCTGAGACTCATCCCTCCAAGATGACAAATCGGTGATGCATAGGGCGTATTGTCATCAGCATAAAGACTTAAGCTGATCCGGTGTCAAGCGCCCACACGCCAAATGCACACCCGAATTCTGGGGCATATCTATCCCCAGACCTCTTTCATGACCCTCATCCAGTTTCCACCCAAAATCTTACGGATCTCATCCTCTGAATATCCGTGCTTCATCAAGCCGCCAGTAAGGTTATAGAATGTTTTGGGCAGTTCCACGCCCTGGGGATACACCCAGGGCGGTTCAGTATATGCAGCCTCGGTCCAGGAACCGGAAGCAATGAGCTGTTTGTAGAGTGCCTTTGCTTTTTCATCCGGGATGATACCGGATTGCCCACCGAAATAATCCGACGCCACCGCAACTCCGTCAATACCGCCCAGCTTAACAAGGTAATCAATGTGACGGATATAGTCCTCCATTGTGGGGTTGCCCTTTTTCACAACAAAGGGAGGGAACATGACGGCCCCCGTGAGGCCACCACTGTCTTGCAACCGCTTTAATGACCTTGTCAGAGGGGACGGGGGTCAAGGGGACGGGGGTCAGACCTACACATCTGACATCTTAATTTATTGACCAGCCCCACGAGAGGCTATCGGAGACTTATAGTAACAATCAAATATATATTGGAACGAAGAGGGGTGATGGGGCAATGATGGGCACGCTCCGCTTTGCCAATCCTACGAAATTTCGTGATTCGAATGTTGTTGGTTTTTAGGGGATCTACGCCATGAGAGAAGCCGGTACATAAAACCGGCTCAGCTCAGGGCCGTCCGGGGGTCAACCGGCTTATCAAAAAACTCAGCGTGGTGGTGAGCATAATGAGCAGGGCACCGTACGCCATGGCAAGTCCGATATTGTACTCGAAAATACCGTTGACCATGGCAATGGAGACCGGCTTGTTTGAGGCAGTGTACAAAAAGGCTGAGATCGTGTATTCCCCCACGCTTCGAACAAATACCAGGAGGAACCCGGCCAGGAGCCCGGGGGAGAGCATGGGGAGCATCACGTGCTTAAAGGAGTAGAAGCGAGATGCGCCCAGGCTCTTCGAGGCCTCCAGCAGGGTATCGCTGAGACTCTGAAACGAGAGGTGGGCGGTCTTCACCATGATGGGCAGGGAGCGAATCATATAGCCCAGGGGCAGAAGAATCCAGGTGCCCACAAGGACCGTGTTAAAAGTAAACGGGGTGGGCTCGTTGCTGGCGTTGATGATGTTGATGGCGATGGCGCTGGCCGGCATGGCCCAGGGCAGCATCACC
The DNA here is from genome assembly GCF_900101345.1 of Desulfoluna spongiiphila. Lineage (GTDB taxonomy): Bacteria > Desulfobacterota > Desulfobacteria > Desulfobacterales > Desulfolunaceae > Desulfoluna > Desulfoluna spongiiphila. The sequence goes on from NZ_FMUX01000008.1 coordinate 161,118, forward strand.
AAAACCTCCACCAGAGCCTTTGCCTTTAATTGGGTTTTTTCGATCAGGTAGGACGAGGGAACCGCGATGACAAGGCAGCCGAGGGAGGCCACCAGGGAGAGGGTGACGCTGTTCAAAAAGGGGGCAAAGGCTCGACGCTTCGTGAAGATCGCCAGATAGTTTTCAACGGAGAACTCCCTGGGGTAGATGCTCACCATCCAGGAGCCTGACTTGACGAAGGAGAGAAGAAGGATCGTTCCCACCGGCAGCAGCACCATCAGGAGAAGAAAACCGAAGAAACACGACACCAGCGCACGGTACCCCCGATGCCGGATGGAGACGGGTTCGAAGGGCACGCCCTTTACCGACGGATGAAATAGTTTGTTGGCTTCATACCACCTGAGCGATAAAAAAACGGCAAAAGAGATAAGCGTTAAAGTCACCACCTGGGTGGCCGCCACCCCCATAAAGTTGTTCGCCTTGGAGAGCAGAATCTGGGTGGTGAGCACCTTGTAGCCCCCACCGATGATCATGGGTGCGGTAAACGAACCGATACCGGTCATAAATGTGATGGCACTGGCCGTAATCAGAGCAGGGGTGATAAAGGGCAAAATGACCGAGGTGAAAAGATGAAAGCCTGAGGCCCCCAGGTTCCTGGCGCTCTCCACCACCGAGGCGTCAATCTGCCGGATGGCAAGAGAGACCGCGATGTAAAAATAGACATACTGGGTGTAGGCGTGGACAAACAAAATACCCGGCAACCCGGAAAATACATAAGGCGCCCCGGTCAATCCCAGGAGCGACTCAAGGCTTTTGGTCACCAGCCCGCTCTCTCCGTAAAGCTGAACAAAAGCAAAGACAATGATGATCCCCGGCAGCATCACCGGCAGAAGCAGCAACTTGTCGATGACTCGCTTTCCGGGGCACTCATAAAAGTGGACGAAAAAAGCAAGGGTCGTTCCGATGAGGCCGCAGACCACCACGGTCAGACTTCCCACCACCATGGAGTTTTTCAGCACCACAAGCCGAGCCTCGGAGGTGAACTGTGCCACATAGTGGGCCGCAGAAAAGCCCCCCTTGTGGGTAAAACTCACCGCCACGGTCTTGAGCGCTGGATAGAGAATATAACCCACCAGGCACCAAAGCAGGGCTGCAACACCGACGGCACCCATGACATGGTGCCTTCTCATTTGTACGTGATGCATCGTTGACCTATTGTTTAAATTCAGATCGATCCAGCCTCCGGCGGCCCTGCCGCGACCTTTAAATCAACCGCGAAAGATCGACCGAAACGGAGCGCCGCACTCCGGTGCGGCTTTTAAGTCCGTCGTTATCCGTGCCGCACAGGAGTGCGGCGCTCCAGGGGGCAAAAGTATTCGCTGGGTGCACCAAAATCAAAGCCCGTCATGCCCCGAACGTCTCGGTAAAATCGGAACCTTGGGTGACCCGGACATGGTGCACAGAGTGCACCCTAAGGGCTGTAGGCCTTTTGGGACGGTGTCATCTATAACACCCTGGTGGCTCAAACGATGACCAAGGTAGGAACTACCTGTCCAACAAAGAGATGCTCTGCACGGGGATCGACAAAAACAGAGTGTCCCCCGGCATCATGGGGTGATGGTCTCCCCGGGTATTCAGGGCAACCACGCGAAAGGAAACGCCCTCAACCCGCACAACATGCTCCACCCAGCCCCCGTTTAACCGGGTCTCTTTAAGCATCCCTTTGAAGGCATTGGGGCCTTTGGGTTTGGTAACGGAAAGGGAGATATCCTGGGGCCGGATGGAGACAAAGCGCCCCCGCTTTTTGGAACCATCCAACTCAAGGGAAAGCCCCCCCGGCAGCATGGCCCTTCCTGACTCAACCACCACATCGAACAAATTGGTCTCTCCGACGAACTGCGCCACAAAGGCACTGTCCGGGCTCGAATAAACCTTTTGGGGAGTTCCAACCTGCGTGCAGGTGCCTTTATCAAAAACCGCCAGACGATCGGAAAGGGTCAAGGCCTCGGCCTGGTCATGGGTGACAAAAAGGGTGGTGATACCCAACCGCTTCTGGAGCGATTTGATCTCCAGTCGCATCTTGTCCCGTAGCCGTGCATCAAGATTTGACAATGGCTCATCCAGAAGAAGCACCCTGGGCTCTGTGACCAGGCAACGGGCCAGGGCCACCCGCTGCTGCTCGCCGCCGGACAACTCGGAGATGCTGCGGTTTTCCATGCCGCTCAGCCCCATCATCTCCATGTATGTCTCAATGGCATTGCGGATCTCCCGGCGTTTTTTCTTCTGTACCTTGAGCCCGTAAGCGATGTTTTGATAAACCGACAGAAAAGGAAACAGTGCGTAGTTCTGAAAGACCATGCCCACGTTACGCATCTCCGGTGGCAGGTGGGTGATTTCCTGATCTCCCAGGTAGATGGTCCCCTCATCCGGTGTGATAAAGCCTGCGATAAGGCGAAGGAGGGTTGTCTTTCCACAACCGGACGGCCCCAGAAAGGTAAAGAACTCCCCCTCCTCAACGGCAAGGTTGATCCCTGAGCACGCGGCAACCCCGTCAAATGTTTTCCCTACACCTTTTAGAGTCAGCGCGCCCATGGGACTCTCCTACCTTCGATCTTTGCCCACATCTTTCACCTCTGCGTCCCATGTCTGCATCCACTGGGATTGCTTGGCAGAGAGAGCGCCCCAATCAACATCCATGGCCTTAAACCGGGTCGATGCCATCCAGGCCGGTGCGTTGGCGATGGCATCGGGATGCGTGGGGAGACGGTTGAACTTGCGGGCAAGCAGGGCCTGAATCTTGGCGCTTCCGGCAAACTCCACAAAGGCTTTACCGGCGTTGGGGTGTTTGCCCCCCTTGATAAGGGCGATGCCGTCGGTAATGACCGGTGAACCGCTGTTGGCATCAATGATCTCCAAGGGCAGATGATTTTTTATTCTGTTGTCGATCACGCCGTTAAGTACGGCAAAACTGAGGGGGGCTTCCTTTCTCCCCACGGCCTGGAACTGAAGGGAGCCGCTGCCGTAATAGCGCTTGGTGTTGGCGTCCATTTTTTTCAGAAAATCCCACCCTTGGGCCAGCTCTCCGCGTTTTTCATACTGCTGCAGTAAAGCGGAATACGTCGCACGGGCAGAAGAGGAGAGGGCGTTTCGAAAAACGAGCTGGCCCTTGTACTTTGTGTCGGCAAGGTCGCTCCAGTCTGCCGGGGCGTCCTCGGGGTTCATCATCTCGCTGTTGTAAAACATCACCACAGGGGTTTGAATCGTCCCGAACCAATACCCCGCCTCATCCCTGAACAACGGGTTGAGTTTTTCCGCCCACGTTGGGAAAAACGGGGTGAACAGCCCCTCGCTTTTCAACTCAAAAAAAACAGAAGAGGCCGCACCATACATCACATCGGCCTGGGGGTTGGCTTTTTCTGCCCGCACCCGGTCTGCCAGTTGCCCCTTTAAATTGATAAAATCGACCTTTACGCCGGTCTCCTCCTCAAAGGCATCGGCAACCACCTCCAGCAGGGACTCCCCATGGGTGGAGTAGACCACCACCTTTTTCTCCAGCAGGTCGCCGGCCATCACGGGGCTGCCGCCCCATGCCATGCCCAGCAACGCAGCCACCGCAATGACCAAACCACGCGTACGCATCATGTCTCACTCCTTTTTCACTGTGCTCACTTCGTTTTAAGGGTGCAGGAAAAACACAAAAAGCAATGCCTCCGGCGGCAAGGTGTGCCACCTTGAAAGCAGGTTATCGCAGGGGTTTGTCCCTCGTTCCTCGGGCCAACCCTCAGCGATATTCTATCGGATCATTTATTCCCACCAGCCTAACAGCAGGATAAAAAATTGCCCGGATAGTTCACGAGTCGTGATGCCTTCAGATCCTGGCACCAGGTGAGTTGCGATTCCTCATGACGAATCCGGGACAGGGGAGAGCCCGTCAATACATCCAGAGCCCTTGCCTCTGCTGTTATCCATGGAATTTATGTGTCGAGGCACAAGGAGTAAAAGGATTCCACGGTGGTGTCAAATTGGTTATTTTTATGTCAGGGGATGAAGGAATAGAAATAATGGATATACGCGGGGAAGGAAGAATTTTCAAAGGCAATGCCTGGGGTTGGATGAACCCTGATGGTTGAATGCGCGAATGGCAGGACCGTGCTCATCATGGGTCGCGGGGGCTTCCATGTCGATAATATGATGTGTGTCATTTGCATTGCCGGGCAGACCTCGGCGCGGTCCGTGTATCTGCACCGGTTCTACCAACGGTAGGACAGGTTCAATCCGGCACCCCACTCGTATCCGTTGCTTGTGAGGGCATACATTCCTCCGCCGCTTACCTGCAAAGCGCTTGAGATGTCGGTTTCAAGGCCGATACCGGTGACCAGCACATGTTCGCCCCGGTTTTGCCCCACAAAGGGATAGCTGGTTTCCGGGTGGGATGCCAGGGCGGCGTCAATGGTATGGTCGCTGTTTTTGTTGGCATACCAGTCGTGCTCATAGCCCATGAAAGCCAAGGGATGGAGGCCCATACCACGGGTGATGCTCTTAAAGCGTGCCTGGACTCCGACGGAGGTGACAATGGACTGCGCATCGGCTGAGTCCACCTGTAAGCTCAGGTCCGGATTGCCCGATTCGGTGAATGATTCCTGGTAATAATAGGCGTAGAGAAGGCCGAGCTCAGGGGAGAGCGTTACCCAATCGGTTGGTCGCCAGGGCAGGCGCGCCTTTACCCCGCCGTAGAAACTGTGGCTGTCAAAGTCCGCTTCGGGGCGTTCTGTTGTGTTCCCCAGGGTCACAGCCCGCTCGGAGTTGTGTTGCCCGTAGGCATAGCCGATCAGTCCGCTGATATCGATCCGTGAGGCGGTCTCCTTATTCAGGTACATGCCGAGCTGGTAGATATCGCTGTCAAAATCCTGCCAGGCGGCATCATGTTCATCCATCTTCTGGGTTCCATACGCAAGGTACACGCCCAGGGCGGCGTCCTCACTCTGCGTGAGATCCGTGCCCACAACCAGACCGAATAAGTCGTAATTAAAATCACCGAGGCCCTCGTCCCCGTCGATATCACCACGCACATAGCTGGCATCGGCCCAGAATCGTTTGCGGGTGGCAACGTCGCTGGTTTCCACCCCCTGGCCGGTTGCAATGCGGCTGCCGGAAGAGGCATGGTTTAAGACCGTGTTCATGGTCATGTCCATGTGCTCAAGGGCCACCGTCATATAAGAAGAGTAAGGCTCTGCATGGATGGAATCCATGTGGACGGCCACTTGCGCGTTGGTAAGGGCATCCAGGGCCTGGGTGATGGTAACGTTGCCTGCAGCGCTTGCGTTGACCAGCAAACTTGCGGCACTGGAGTGGTTGGCCGTCTGGAGGGCAGGGTGGCTCGTCAGGGTCGAGACCGATTGCTTGGCGGCGGTCAGGGTGAGATCCGGCTTTCCGTTTGTGTTTTTGTTTCCCACTGTAAAATCGATCAGCGCAGGGATGGTGCCGTCCTCCACCAGGGGAAGGTTCGAACCGGTCTGAAGGGTTCCTGCGCCGCCATTACTGGCAATGAGCGTAAACTCCTTGCTGTCCATGGCGCTGGCTGTCAATGGCTTTAATGTGGCCACCTTTACCTCTCCGATGGCGGTGAGATCCACATCGCCGTCACCGTAATGCAGAATGTCGCTGGTCGCCACGCCCCCGTTGACATCAAGGGCAGCCCAAAACTTACCACCGGTGGACCGGGTAAGGGTCGTTGACGGGCCAAAGACCAACTGGTTGTTGATGGTTGCGGAATGCAGGCGGGTGACGGAGGGGCCTACCTGGAGCAGGCCGTCGTCATACACGGTAAGGCTACCGGTCCCGGCAAGGGTTCCGTTAGCATAGTACTCGCCAAACACGCCGATGCGCCCGTTGTTTGTGATATTGGACGAAGCGTTGTGGTAAAACGCCGCCGTGTTGTAGACATTCATCTGCCCGCCGGAGGCAATGGTCAGGTCCACCAAAGAACTTCTGGTGCTCACCCAGCCAAACAGGCGCAGGACACCCTGGCTGTTGATATTGATATCGGCATGGCCGTGCAGGTGAAGCTCGTCCAGCACCGTCAGCATGGAGTCGTTGAGCGTTATGGATGAACCGGTATCGATGAATACATGGCTGTAAACAGCATCTGAGATGTTGTTTTGCGTGTACTGGGTGGTGGCGCCGTTGTGATTGAGGTCAATGATGCTATTTCCGCGAATCCCCGAGTCGATGTCGGAACCATCCAGGATCACGGTCCCATCCGTTACAATAACAATGTCTGAGGTAAGGTGGCCACCGGACCCGAAATTGAGTGTTGAATTTTTAACGGTCAGCCCATCGTTCATCTGGATGCTTGTGTTGCCCCCGACAACGACACGGCTGTCTTCCACGTATAGTTTTTCGAGTTCCAACGATGTCCGGGATCCCTTGAGCTCAAGTTGAGCCCCGTTTATCAGCCGGAACTGGTCCGTGGAATTGAAATACGCGTTGCTGTAGGTAAAGGTCAGCGCCCCTCCGTTGATGGTGCCGCTGACGGGCGAATGAAAGTAGAGGCGCTCGTCGTCATAGGTTGCTGACAGCGAGCCGGAGTAGAAAAATTCCAGGGACGCCCCGGGGTCAATGTCAAGGTTGAAGGTTTGCGGTGCATAGAGCCGCTGCATGCCCGTGATTTTGTTGGTCCCGCTGCCGATATGAAGGGCCATGGGGGCTGTGGCGATAAACCCTGGGCTTCGTATGGTGAAATCCATGGTCGCGTTATTCAGGGTGAGGCGGTTGTCGGCCCCATAAAACAACAGCTGGATGGCCCCGGAATCGAAGTCGGCGTTGTTGATCTCAAAATGGCTGCACTGCACGGTACGCTTCCAGCCGCTTAAGTGCATCTGGTCGAAATCCGACCCCTGGAATGTGATGGCCATGCGGTGGGGATCCGTCAGGTCGCCAAAGGTAACATCGGCCCAGACTTTGTGAGGATACGCAGTTATGGACGTGTCTCCTTCCACTAAAATCTTGTAATTCTTACCTGCAGGGAAAAACAGGGCGTCGTACTTTGGGTCAAAGCTGCCGATCATTCCGAAACCGTTTATAAATCCACCTGAAGTCTGAACAAGCGTGTCGGCGGCCGCTGAGCTGACCATGCCGAGAAAAATACATGCGAGAATAAGTCGTTTTCTCATCGTGTTTTTCTCCTGTCACAGCGTATACGATGCGTTGAAGAGACGATGCAGGGCGACCCTGATGTAAAAGGTGTGCCCCCTTGAAAGAAGGTCGCGAATGCGAAATTAATTCATGACGTTTTTTAAGACCTGCTTCTTCAATTCTTTAAGCATTTAGCCCCCGGCAGGTCTGCCGGGGGCATACGCTGAAGTGTTACACCCATTTAATTATTGCCCCATGCCCTGGTCCCCTTCCATAAAGGACTTAAGCTCATCGCTGTTTTTCGATGCGCTTGCGCTCGCCGGAGGCCACTGTTCAAAGGTTGAAAGGTGCTGCTGAACCAGGCGTTGGGCCGGGCCGAAGGCCCACATCTTTTTGCCCATCCAGTTGATGTACATGCCGGACTCGTCGGCGGCCCGCTCGTAGGGGTCCTGCCTCAGGTTAAAGAGCAGGGGAGCCCCGAGTCTCTCTTTGGCACCGAACCATCCCCCCCGCTGAACAATAAAATGGGCCTTCCAGTCCCCGTAGCGAACGGCCTGGAGGGTGGTGCGCTCGTAGTAGATGATCTCCTTTCGTTTGGACGGCCCCTTGCCGGTGAGAAGATCCATCTGGTTGTATCCATCCAGATGGGCTTTGTGCCCCTTGTACCCTTTGAGCACCTTCTTTTTCAGGTCCTTTGGCCCCCCGGCTGCAGCCACCAGGGTAGGAAGGAAGTCCATGCCGTCAAAAATCCCGTTGTTTACCACACCCGCTTTGATCGTTCCGGGCCAGCGAATGATCATGGGAACCCGCACGCCGCCTTCCCAGGTGGTGCCTTTTTCACCATGGAAGGGGGTCATGCCTCCGTCGGGCCAGGTCATGATCTCCGGCCCGTTGTCCGAAGTGAAAATGACGATGGTGTTATCGGCAACGCCCAGCTTGTCCAGACGGTCCAGCACTTCCCCCACGTGGTCGTCAAGATCCTTCATGACCACCTCCTGCATGCCCCACCCGTTGGTCCCCAGCATTTTTTTGTACTTTTCGGAAAAGTAGGTCCACACGTGGGCCCGCGAGGGGCAATACCAGGTAAAAAAGGGCTTCTTGTCGGCCACGGCTTTCTCAATGAAGGCCAGGGCGTGTTTGTTCACTTCATCGTCTAAGGTCTCCATGCGTTTGGGCGGGATGGGCCCGTCGTCCTTGATCTTCTGATTTCCCTTGGAGGTTGCCCAGGCGTGGATGGCATTTCTCGGTTCAAAGGCTTTGGACTCCTTGCTGTCCGGCCACTCCGGGTCCGAGGTGTACTCCATGCCGTTGAGGTGGTAAAGCCAGCCCCAGAACTCATCAAACCCATGTTTTGTCGGAAGATATTCATCGCGATCCCCCAGGTGGTTTTTGCCGAACTGCCCGGTGACGTACCCCTGGAGCTTAAGGAGCTCAGGCAGGGTTGGGGTCTCCGGTTTCAGCCCCACAGGGTCCCCGGGGAGACCCACCGTGTGCATGCCCGTCCGCACAGGGAATTGTCCGGTAATAAAGGCTGATCGCCCGGCGGTGCAAGTGGGTTGAGCGTAGTAATCGGTGAATCGCATGCCCTGGGCTGCGAGCTTGTCGATGTTGGGGGTACGACCGCTCATAAGCCCCTGGTGGTAGGCTCCGATATTGGACCACCCCACGTCGTCGGTGAAGATGACAAGGATGTTGGGCTTTTCTGCGGCTGTGGCCTGAAAAGTGGCTGCCAGTACGACAAGGAGGCAAGCGGAAAAGACGATGATGGGCTTCATGGAAGACTCCTTACGCTTGGGGTGGTGGAGGCATCCGGCTTGACTGAAAGGCCGGTCGCCGTTGACTTAACGTCTATATCTGGGGAAAATGCGGGTTTTGCAAAAGAATCTGCAATGGAAAGGAAAAGGGGAGATTGTGGCAGCGGGCAGGATGCTGAAAAGGGCGGCGAAGGGAGTCGGGATCTCCTCTGTTATGGGTAAGTATAAAGGGGACATAGGGTGGAGGCAAGCTCTAATGGAAGCAAGGGCCGGAGCCGAGATCGTCACGGGTGGTGGCGACCTGCGTGTGAGGGAGAGGACGATGGGTTGAATTTAGGCGACGGGGTTCACCGGAAAATGATGGGCTGTACGATGGAAAAAGTTGGTTGGCTAACCAAACGTGATAAAAAAAGGGCTGCGTCAATGGTCATGACGCGCCCCCTTTTTCCCAGTTAGCGGTTGAGGCTTATGCTCAACCCGTAAGAGAGCGTTTCGTTTTCAGGTTCGACGACATGGCCGATGGACGCGCCATCGGAGTAAAGGTCTCCAACCTCTGAACGCTCCATGTCCCAATAGGAAATAAACGGCTCAATGGACCAAGAAGCGCCCCCGGCAAGGGCCCTTTCAAACATCAGGGAGCACCTTACCCCATAGCCTTCGCCAAAGTCTTGACCAAGGGAAGGGTCGCTGTAGGCGGGGTCTGCATCGCTCAGGTGGCTTTTCACTGTTCCCCGACAAAAAAGATCGTATTCCGCGGTCAATCCCCAGGTCCACTTCTCGGCCAGCGGGCCCGCCGTTTTCACACCAATGGGGGCATACCAGTAGTGAATCTCTCGTTCATACCCGTAGGCAGAGGAGATAACGTCGTTCCAGTAGCGATACCCAACACCCGTGTAGGGCGTAATGAGGTACCTGCCCTTGATGCCGATGTCATAGCCGATGAGGCCCCGGCACTCCACGAGCCAATCCTCCGTGTCCGTTTTAAAAGGCGTCCCGTCCTGCAGCTGCCCGTCGTAATCGAGCCTGCCCATGCTGGATTCGACACTGGCATGAACCATCACATTGTAAGCCGTGTGGTGTGTATAGTGCCCGACGACGCCATACATGAACCCTGTCTCCTCCATGACCCCGGGCTCCTTGTAATCGAAATAGTGGGTTTTAAGCCCCAGGCCAAACCGATGCCGGTCTGTTAGCGGGGTTCGGCTGTCTGCAAGGGCAGGGGCAAACGTGCCCATGAAAAAAATCATCGACAGCAAACAGCCCTTAAACGTCTTTTTCATGTCTCTTTTTACCTCTTTCGGGATCGACCATTACCATGAATATCGACGGGGAACCGTGTAAACGCGCAGGAAAAAGTTTTGTTGCCTGTTTCCTGATTTACTTAAAAACGGGCCAAATGGTAGTACGGTTCACGACCGTTTTCAAGTGCCAAGACCGTGTCGTGTTGCCAGGGAAAAGTTGTTGACGGCAAGAGGAGTGTGAGGAAATCAGCACCTCCATGGTAATGCACGGTGCGGTGGATTGACCAATGATGGGCATGCTCCGCATTGCCCATCACGGGAGTGACGGCCTCCGTGCCCGGGGAGGGTGTGGGGGCATCGGTTCGCTCTTTGAGGGAAACTTAAAAAACCATCTCCTCAATTCTTGTTGTTCAAAAAAGATTGAAATTATTCCCATATGGTTTAAGATACCTCCTCATCCATAATACAAGTTCTATCACAAACACTTGTAATCTTTTATAAATTCGTCGAGATGTGTGTTGCAGGACGGGAAACCTGATTTGCCAGAAATGGACGGCCTATCTCATAACTATTTATAGGAGGATGTATGCACATGGGTAAAGATAGGTTGAAACGTCTTATTCGGGCCGGACGAGGCCTTGTTCCAGCACACAAAGTCGTTCGCGGTGGTCACCTGGTCAACGTCATGTCCAGTGAAATCTATCCGGCAGATGTCGCCATCTATGAAGAGATGATTGTCGCCATCGGCGATGTGACAGACTACATCGGTGAAGAGACCGAGATCATCGACGCCACCGGCAAGTACCTTGCCCCCGGGCTCATTGACGGGCACCTGCACAGCGAATGCAGTAAACTCAGCATCACAAGCTTTGCAAAGGCGGTGGTGCCCTGCGGAACGACCTGCATTGTTTCCGGTCTTGACGAGTATATCTCCGTATCGGGAATTGAAGGCCTTCAGGAAGTCTTTTCAGAGATCAAGGCCAGCCCCTTAAAAGTGTTCTGGGGAGCCCCTTACAAGACCCCGTACACCTTTCCCCAATCCACCGTATCCTACAACTTTACCGAAGAGACCCACAAAGAGGTCCAGACGTGGCCGGAGTGTTTCGGCGTGTGGGAGACCGTTCGCGAAGCGGTGATCGAAGAAGACGACGATACCCTGGGAGCCCTGGCCGTGGCCCAGGCCAACAGAATGCCCATCTTCGGATGTGCCCCCATGGCGCGCGGCAAAGACCTCAACGGCTATCTCTGTTCCGGTGTCCGCCTTGACCATGAGAGCTACGACCATGAAGAGGTGGTTGAGAAGATGCGAAACGGCATGCACATGCTTGTTCGTGAATCGTCTGTCACCCATTTCCTGAAAGAAAACATCCGCGCCGTCACCGAAGTCAACCCGGCACTTGCCCGAAGGGTGAGCTTCTGCACCGATGATGTGACCGCAACGGATATCATCGAAAAAGGCCATATGGACCATGTGGTTCGCCTCGCCATGAAAGAAGGGGTTGATCCCATGACCGCCATTCAGATGGGGTCCATCAACAGCGCCGAGGCCTATCGCGTCGATCACCTTGTGGGCTCCATCACCCCGGGCAAGATCGCCGATATCCTGCTGGTGGACAGCCCGGAGACCTTCAAGGTCGAGGCCGTCATCACCAACGGCAAGCTGGTGTCAAAGGGCAGGGACCTTACCTATGAGCTGAACGCGCCTAAGCGTAGCGCCGTGCTCTCCAGCGAGTTGAAGTGCGAAAAAACCACCAAAGCAGATTTTGAATACCGGGTGGACATGGAAGAAGGCACCGCAGAGGTCCTCTCCATGAACGTGGTGGGCCCCTTTGTCCGCAAGCGCCGTGACGTGACTTTAACGGTTGAAAACCACATCGTCCAGCCGGATACCGATCAGGACGTGCTCATGGTCTCCGTGGTGGAGCGGTTTGGCCGCAACGGAAATAAATCCCTGGCGTTCTGCTCCGGCTGGAAGCTGAAAAAAGGGGCCATGGCCTCTTCAGCCGCTCCGGACGACAACAACATCGTTGTAATGGGTGCCGATGCAAACGACATGTCCATTGCCGTCAACCACCTCATCGAAAACGGCGGCGGCCAGGTCATCGTTGAAGGCGGAAAGATCGTCGAATTCCTTGCCCTTCCTGTGGGCGGCATTGCAAGCGATCTGGACGCAAAGGACATTTCACACCGGGAAACCCTGCTCAACAAGGCGGCACATGCCCTTGGCTGTGACCTGCAGGAGCCCCTTATGTACATGTTCTTCCTGCCCATCACCGCGATTCCCGATTATGCCATCACGGACGTGGGGCCTGTGGACTGTATCGCCCTTGAAACCTTTGACCCCATTCTTGGCCTGAACCCGGCGAAGTAGGGGAGGAACCCATGAAAAAGACAGAGCTTAAAAAGTTGATCGATGTGGCCGCAGGCCGCGTGGAAGCCGATCTTGTCATCAAACATGCCAAGGTTGTCGATGTGTACAACGGAACAATCACCCACGGTGATATTGCCGTGGCAGACGGCCTCATTGCCGGTGTCGGCGAGTATTCTGCAGCCAATGAAGTGGACGCCAAGGGCCAGTATGCGGCACCCGGTTTCATCGACAGCCATATCCATATCGAATCCTCCTATGTAAGCCCGGAGGAGCTTGGCCGCCTGGTGGTCCCCCACGGAACCACAACCATCATCGCGGACCCCCACGAGATCGCCAACGTCTGCGGGTTTGCGGGCCTGGACTACATGATCTCCGCATCCAAGCTCACCGCCCTGGATGTGCAAATGATGATGCCGTCCTGCGTACCGGCGACCCCTTTTGAACATGCCGGTTGCACCATTGATGCCCAGGCCATGGAAGAGCCCATAAAACGCGACGAGGTCCTGGGCCTTGGCGAGTTCATGAACTTTCCCGGCGTCATCAACGGCCTGGATGATTCCCTGGATAAACTCCTGGTGGCAAAAAACGCGGGCAAACCCGTTGACGGCCACAGTCCCGGCGTCTCCGGCAACGACCTGAACGCCTATGCTGCCTCCCGTATCCGCACCGACCATGAGTGCGCCACCGTGGAGGAGATGCACGACCGGATCGCCTGCGGCATGTATGTGCTCATGCGCCAGGGGTCTGCCTGCCACAACCTGAAAGACCTGTTGAAAGGCGTCACCCCTGCCAACAGCAGGCGTTGCCTGTTCTGCGCGGATGACTGCCAGCCAAAGACCATCCTCAGCATTGGCCACCTGGATAACCACCTGCGCATCTGTGCAGAGGAAGCCATCGATCCCATCATGGCCATCCAGATGGCAACCCTTAATGCGGCGGAATGCTATGGGCTCACCGATCGTGGCGCCATTGCTCCGGGGCTGAAGGCCGATATCGTGCTCTTTGACAACCTGTCTGATTTTGCCGTTCAAAAGGTGTGGATCGACGGTGACCTGGTGGGGGACAGCGGCAGATACCTGCCGGAGGTAGAGCGTCATGATATTTCTGCAACCAAGGGCAGCTTCAAGGTAAAGGACTTTTCCAAAGAGAAATTAGCCCTCGTTGTCAACTCCGACAAGGCACATGTGATCAACATTCTGCCCGGCGGCGTGGTGACGGAAAAGGGCGTTGTGGAAATTTCCCGCAACAGCAACAACGAATTTCTCTACGACGACAAGCAGGATGTGGTGAAGGTGGCCGTGGTCGAACGCCATCAGAACACCGGCAACGTTGCTGTTGCCCTTCTTCAGGGCTACGGCATCAAGCAGGGTGCCATCGCTCTTTCCGTGGCCCATGACTCCCACAACATCATTGTCGTCGGCGTCAATGATGACGACATGGCCTTTGCCGTGGAGTCCCTGATTGCCCAAGGGGGGGGTATCCTCCTGGCAAACAACGGAGAGGTTGTGGAAAGCATGCCCATGCCCATAGCAGGCCTCATGAGCGACCAGAGTGGGGAGTGGGTGGACGAACGCCTCACTGCCATTCATGAAAAAGCCCACGAGGTATTGTCCGTCAGCGGTGATGTGGAGCCGGTGATGACCCTCTGTTTCATGTCCCTTGCTGTCATCCCGGAGATCAAACTCACCGATATGGGATTGTTTGATGTAACCCGTTTTGATTTTATTTCCATCGAAGCATAGCTACCGATTGGTTGGAAGGTCGATAAAATGAGTACGAAGTTACCCTTGTTCTGCAAAGGCGATGTTGGTGGCCTCACCTACATTCTGGCGAACAATATCGTAAACTATATTATTGTGATTGCGACGCTCTCCGGTGTCCTCGGCTGGCCGGACGAGATCGTCTACGGACGCGTTATCCCCGGTCTGTCCATGGGACTTCTGGTAAGCGGTTTCTACTATGCCTACAGCGCCTGGCGCCTGGCCCAGAAGGAAGGTCGCAGTGATGTCACCGCGCTGCCGTCAGGGGTCTCCACACCCGCCATGTTTGTGATCCTGTTCGGCGTCATCATGCCACTGCACTACGCCCTTGATAACCCCGAGCTGGAGTGGTCCGCTGCCGTTGCCGCCTGCTTTATCGGCGGGTTCATCGAGTTCCTGGGCGGATTCATCGGCCCGTGGCTCAAAGAGCGTATTCCCCGCGCCGCACTTCTCGGCACTGTTGCCGGTATCGGTTTTATCTGGATGTCCACCCAAGGGGTGTTCGACCTCTACAGCGACCCGCTGGTGGGGCTGCCGATTCTTGCCGTGGGTGTTATGGGGGTGTTCGGCGGCTACCTTTTCCCCAAACGCATTCCGCCCTTTGCCGTGGCCATCGTGGGGGGGATTGTGTACGCCCTTATCCTTGGGCGTACCTCCATTGACTTCAGCGGTATCGGATTCTACACGCCGAACCCCGTCAGCGGATTCGAGGCGCTTCTTAACGGCTTTGCTGTCGTGCTTCCCTATCTCTCTGTGATTATCCCCATCGAGGTCTATAACTTCATTGAGACCATGGATAACGTGGAGGCAGCCAACGCCGCAGGCGACAACTACAACGTTCGCAACGCGCAGTTCGCAGACGGCGTGGCCACCATGATCTCCGCTCTCTTCGGTGGCGTGGTTCCCAACACCGTCTGGCTGGGTCATGCCGGTCTCAAAAAAGCAGGGGCCTGCATCGGATTTTCCTGGCTGGGAGGGCTCCTGCTCGGTCTCTCCGGTGTTTTTGGGCTGTTCACCTTTTTCAGCGCCCTGGTTCCCCCTGCCGTGGCGGCCATTACCTATCTCTGGTGCGCAACCATCATGCTTGCCCAGGCATTCAAGGCCTGTAAGCCAAAGCATTACGCAGGTGTCGGCATTGCCATGGTTCCCCCCATTGCGGATTATCTGTATACCCAGGTAACCGGTGCCGTGGGTATTTCCGGCGTGTGGGCGGAGACCCAGGCCTCCGGTCTTGCCGGTTACGGATCCAAGGTCACCCAGAATCTCCTCGAAGCTGGCGTGATGTGGAACGGCGTCCCCGCGGTAAAAGCCGGTGCCATCATCATCGGGATCATCCTGAGCAGCTTCGTGGTGTTCATCATTGACCGCCGCCTCGACAAAGCAGCCATCGTATCCTTTGCCGCAGCGGGCCTCTCCGTGTTCGGCTTCATCCACAGCGCCATGCTCGGCTTCTTCCCCACCTCCGAGTTTGTCCTCGCCTATGTGGTCATGGGCTGTGTCTGCGTCCTTCTTCACCTGGGACGCGGCAAGTGGTTTGATGCCGAAGAGGATTTTGATTATGTGTAAAGGGCCTGGTTACAGGAACATGTAACGGTACAGGATCAACGCATAGATCATAGATGATGATAAAATACAAACGCCCTTCGGCTTCGTGCCGAAGGGCGTTTGGTGTTTGTGGGGGGAGGGTGGTGCGTGGCGCAACAGGGGCAATGCGCGTCAAAAGAGGTCCAACCAAACCCGGACGCCGACGATGAGTCATACTGCCGTGTGCCTCGGAAGAGACCGATGCGCTGTAGAGTTCGCCGTGCGTACCAAAAAATACAAAACCGAGGTGTTAAGCACTTACAAGTACCATCGTATCACCAATAATAATTCAACCCCGCATTTGCGACCCACTCATCACCATGGCTATCATCAGTGTAAAGAAGGCCGCCATTAATTTGAAACGTGCTTGTTAAATCACTGCCAAGGCCGATACCGACGGTGAAAGCGTTTTCGCCTCTGCTTTGTCCGGTAAAGGTTTCTTTATAATCAGGATGAGCGGCCAGGGAGGCCTCTATATCGTGTTCATTGTTTGCGTTGGCATAGAAATCATGTTCATACCTAAAAAAAGCAAGAGGATACAGGCGGTTTGAGTTTAAAACACTTCGAAAGCGCATATTTAGCCCGACCGTTGATACAATCGCCTGGGCATCCGCTGAGTTTAGCTTTAATCTCAAATCAGAGTCTCCAGACTCTTCAAACGAATTCTGTCGATAATAAACATATTTAAGTCCAACTTCGGATGAAAGTGTCAGTAAGCTGTTTCCATAAATTTTAAACAAACCGCTGACACCTGTATACACGCTGTGGCTATGAAAATCCCCCGTCAATTTTTCGTTGTGATTTCCAAGGGTCGCATATCGTTCTGATTCATGATCCCCATAGGAATACCCGATTATTGATTTTAAAATCCATGTATCAATTACTTTATCAAGATAAAGTCCAAGATCATATGATTGGCCATCTGTTGTTTGAATAGAGCGATCATGTTCATCCATTTTCTGGGTTCCCCATCCAAGATAACCTCCAAACCCGGCACTGTCTGAGGTTAAAAAATCTTGGCCCACGGTGACGTGATATATATCATAAGAAAAATTACCCAGATCGTTGGAGCCATCTACATCACCATCGATAAAATCACCGACGGCCCAAAACCCCCTGCGGGTTTTTAAATCGTTAAAATCGTTCAGGCGGTTTCGAGATCCAACCGCATTCAAGATTGTATCCGTATACTCTAAAGAGACCGTCATGTATGAAGAATATGGTTCAGGGTGAATTGAATCCAAGTGGTTTGACACCTGATCGTTTGTTAGTTGATACATGTGCTGTGAAAGCGCTGTATTGCAACTATTTACAGCATTTATTAAAAGGCCGGATGCGGCCTGCTGGTTACTCGAAGTAACCCCGGGATGTGCCACCAGGGCACTGGGCGGCAATACTGCGACTTTATAAGATACCTTTTTATCCGCAGCCGGGGATGCGACTTGACTGGCGGAAAGCAGAGCTGGCATGGCCCCGCTGAAACGAACGCTGACAACATCACTGTCTGCGGTTGCATCCGTTGTCGCCGTATTGTCTTTATTAAAAATCAATACGTCATAGACGCCATCTCCATTCTCTCCGCCCACGGCATAGTCGTGAGCAGTAAGACCGGGAGCAAAAGAGTCAAGCTCTACCGTGACATTGGGTAAGCCCATAACCGACGATATGTCATCTGTGTAGGGGAGATGGCGTGTAAAATAAACCTGATCCGAGTATATTTTTATGCCGGTCACTATTCCCTGATCAATACCGATATCCTTGCCACTCGGATCAATACGACTCAAAATGGTATTATTTCCTGAGAATGTAACGGTCGCTTTTGCTGTTGGATCAAATCCGTCGATTCCACTTAGAAAAAATGACGATCCCGACGTACGAGAGGAATTGCTGACTCCGATTGTGGCATTGGAAAAATGAGCCTTGAGGATAGCGGACTGAGAATAAAAACTTTCGCCGGTTAGCGTGGAATCTTCCACAGTCAAAAATCTCAATTGTTTGAAATCACGCCCCCCCGAGACAGCGTTAAATATGCTGCTATTCTTGAGTTCGAGGAGAAGCAGGTCATCATCAGCATCGACATTTACATACTCCAGCGTTGCATTGCTCAGTTTCATCTCCAGAGCCCGCACTTTAGGCAGCAGCGGGCCGGAGCCGAGGATTACTGTTTTACCGTTAGAAAACTCGAAAAAAGCCACATCTTCATCATTTGCGTTGGAACGGCCAAGGAGCTGTGCCCCAGGTGCCATGTGAATCGTGTTATCTCCATAAAAGGAAAAGACGCCGGAATTGTAACCGGCGCTGCCAGTTCGCCTTGTCGAAAAAAAACGATTGTTGTTACTAAGTGTAATAGTTGAATTTGTAATCCGGGGATCCGTCAATATCAGACTGGCGGGATCGTTGCCAAAAAGGCCACTGATTTCTATCGCCGCCGCCTCAATAGTCGACTGCAACTGAGGTTCATTCGTGTAGTGTGTCAAAAACACCTCACTGTTTGAAATCGAAAGAGCACTTCCCCGGTCAAGGGTTAAAAAACCTCCAACATCCCCTTTGATTGATGTGCTATTTTCGACAGACAAGCTGCTGCTGGCATTTACTCGCAGCTCCAGCTCGTGGAGTGAACGATTCATAGCTGCTCCAGGGGCATTGATACGATTATCGGTACCGGAGACACTTATTAATGCGGCACTTCCAAACAGTATTTTTGTGCCGGGAGAAGAGGGCATCTCAAGGTGCGCATTGTTCATCTCCAGCACCGCCGTCTGACCGTTCCCAGAGAGGATGAGGTTTTCGATATAATTATAAATTGGATTGGGAGTCAACCCAGACACAACAAAAGGATCAAAAGCAAGCGTCGTATTATTCAACGTTAAGCTTTTGGTACTGATATTGGCTGTCAACGCTTTCGTTACATCTTGGCTTGCAGCAGCGAAAACCCATGTATTAGAGGTACCACTGTTTTCAAATACCAAATGCTGATATGCCCTGTTTTCTCCAAAAAAATTTAAAGAGCCAGGGGCATCGGAACCCGGAGTAGTGTCTCGTTGCAATAAAAAACGATCGTCTGTAGCATTCTGAAAAAAAAGAGTATCGATATCTGATCCGACAGAAGTTGTTAAGCTATTAGTCAAAACATACAATAGATCATTTTGCCGTGAATAATGAGATGCATCGAAGCTATCAGCCAGTAACCGGATAGGTTGCAGCACAATCAAAAAAATATAGAAATACAGAAGAATACATTTCTTATATTTCATGATTCACCTCTCGTTTAGTGCGTTTGCTTGTCTTTTATCGGAACATTGGGGTGTAATATAACGACACGATAACCAGGATATTTCACGAATCGAGTGCACCCATATAAAAAAGTCATGATTTTATAAAAGCTCTGAGAACGCGAAAGATGGGTGTCTTTGGCTCGCCCGAAAGGTGAGAAAAGCGACCAGAAAACGATGAATGACTTTTATATTTTTCAAAGGCCAATTTCATATAGGCAGCTATTTTTAATAACGTCTTATTGGATAGGTATGGTCATTTTTTCATGAAACATCAGGGATAGGGAGGTACTTCAGAAAAGGCTATAACAATATAATTTGTATCATTTTTTCAAGGCATTAACACTGATACTATTTTAAAATTCGGAAAACAAAGAAACCCGTTCAACCAAGCAGCTAAGAGCGGTAAGGCCGATGGTCCTCGTTGCGTCAAGCGGTGCGGGAGCCGCACCCTACGAAAACCGGACGTTGACGATGAGTCATACCGCCGCGTGCTTCGACAGTAGGCGGTGCGCCGTGCGCACCGAAAGGCATCCAACAAACCGAGCTTGAACGTTTTTTTCTTCAAAGACAACACCCGCGTAGCCGAAACCGCCAAAAGCGTAAGGCCGATGGTCCTCGTTGCATCAAGCGGTGCGGGGGCCGCACCCTACAAAAAACCAACGCCGACGATGGGACATACCGCTTCGTACCTCAGCAGGGGCCTAAGAATTCAATAAATATTCCGAAAAATATATTTCCGGATGACTCGGCTTGTAGCGGTGGACAATTTCCGTATGATTTTCCTCAAAAGGGAAGAATCCCTTTTTGCCAGATGGTCAGAAACGATCTCGTCTGTTGTGTCATCTAAAATGGGTAAAACCTTAAAATCTGCGAGGCACGACATATTTTCCTCATAAATTTATGGTTAAAATGAAGCATCCGCACCGGCATCTTATACCCTTCATTTCATAGCATAAACCAGCCCCCATGCCCACCAACTTATTTAAACTACGAAACATACAACCGTAGTGTTCCGGCAAAACGAATCATTTTAACTTCATCACCTGTGTCGCTGTGCAGCCACTATAAGTCCTGCCTTGCTTTTATTTTTCGACGGTAAAGAATATTGCTTACAGTATATGCACCAACACACAGGAGAGAGATCGAAATAAGCGTTATGGCGATGGAAATGGATACAATTTTCGGATGACCTTGAACAAAAGCCTCAATCACACGGATGACATAATAGTTTGGGACAGCATCCATGGTGCCGGGGACATTAGAAAGCAGAACGACCGATAAAAAAGGCAGCACTGTGACCCCCAGAACCCACATGGAAAAAATGGCCACTGGTGCTTTTGGTTTTGATGGTCTTGGAAAAACATGTAAACAGTCTAAGCATTGCACACGTTGTTTCTTTACGTAGTTCCTATAGAGAAAAGGAACCCCTGCTGTTAGCCATGCCGGGACAAAATATTTCAACTTGGGGGTCTGAAACCGTACAGTATTTCCACATTTTGGACATTTCATCAGGAACCTTTTTTCATACGTATAACGTTGCTATCCAACCGTAGGGCATCTCCGCCTTTACAAACACCGATACGCTTGACGTCAAGATCAACGACAAAAATTCAAGTCAGCCAAAACATCTGTCAATCCATACGCCTGAAATCCCAATTTTTCAATTTAAAAGAAACAGACCTCCTCAACAGAAACATTATTCAACCATCCGTAAACAAACCGTTGAAGTTCATTTATCGCGTTGAATAATAGCCGTTCAAACGCACCCCTGAAACCTCTGTTCCCCTCTTCAACCTGAAAACTGAGGGCCCGGGTAATACCGTTCATTGCCGGAGGCGTAAAAAGGAAAGTCGATTGGGATTAAAATGGGTCACAAGGCGTCTGGATAGGGATATGAGGAGCCGGAGGCCTGTGAGGGGAGGGTATTTCCGAAAAGATCGAAATGGATAACCAGAGGATTTACCAGCAAAAAAACTATTGACACGTTAGAAATATGAAATTAGGGTGGGATGTAATAACTAGTTATTACGAAGTTTTTGGAATTCATGATGCGACCCGACAGGATGCACCAACATCCTGCCAGGCCTGACCAAAACAACCTTGAGGGAGGTCGTCATGGCTACACAAGTTTTTACACCACACCCATCCCCATTTCAAGTCGTATTTTCCTTCACCTGCGCAACCTTGCGCACCTTTCCCCAACGCAATCGACGTTACAAATGGCCAATCAATAGTGAATGGTGAATAGAAAGCAGAGAATAGGCCATAGCGGAGAGGTAAAATAATAACCGCTGTTGCCGTATTCAAAATGTGACCTCTATTCTCGGATCCCCAATCACCCACTGTGCGCCCTGCGGACCGATGGCCGCTGTTGTGCTGTGGGGGATGGGGGTAATCCACTGCTACTCACGAAATTCACAATCAATACAAAGGATTCGCCATGAGCTCACCGAACAGCCTGCCCGGCCCGGGCATGTTTTCTGGGTCGGAGATCTCTGAACTCTGCGACGCCATTAAGGACGTTCACCGCCTCCTCACGTCCGTGGGGGCCTTCTTTTCTGAATTGGAGAAAACCGAGGCCCCGGGTGGAAACGGTCTCCAGATCGATTTCAAAAAATGGGGGCTTCGCACCATCACCGAGGATCTTCTGGAGCGGCAATACCAGGCCGTGGAGCAAATCGTGTCGTTTTATCGGGAAGAACAAGACAAAATGTCGAAAAAGGGGAGGGGGTAGACGTGGTTCCACAGAGCTGATGAGGCGTAGATCCGGTGACTTGTGTTGCGTGATGCGGTTCGGGAGCCGCACCCTACGAGAAGCCTGCAAACCGAGGGGTTAACGATGGGCAATGCCGCTTAAAATCGCCTCGATTTCACGCACGACCTCCCGGCATTTCTGCGCGTCGAGGGCATCAGGGTGGGGAGAGGCGAACCGGCCGACGTCGTTGTCGAAATATGTGCCGGAGGCATCGGCGAATTCCTCCGAAAGCGCTGCGCGGCAGAGAATGTCTGCGCCGATGCCCAAATCGGCACCCTCCCTGCCATAGGCCTCCTTCACCATCTTGCTGCCCAGGTAAGAACGGGGGTTCACCGCAATGACGGACGGGCCGTCATCCCCAAGGGAGAGGGCCATGTGCCGGGACCACATGGTCAATGCCAGCTTACTCTGGGCATAGACAGCACCATCGCCAAGTCGACTCGGACCATGCAACGCCTTGGGGGCCAGGGATGCCTGTGCGGCGGAAGAGAGATTGACCACCCGCCCTCTGGCGTTCATCAAGGGGAGCAGGCGCCTGGTCAGGGAATAGGGCGCGATGGTATTGACCGCAAACCGGATGTCCAGGCCGTCCGGCGTCACGGTTTCTGGTGATGTGAAAACCCCTGCGTTGTTGATCAGCACATCAAGCCTGTCGTGAGCCTCCGATACCGCCCTTGCCATGGTCTCCACATTCGTCAGCCGGGACAAATCAGCCACATACAGATGGATTCGCCCTGCACCGGGCAATGCGGCCAACATCTTTTCAATCGCTTCAAGCTTGGCGGGGTTGCGCCCGTGCAGCAACAGGGTGTGCCCGTCCTCAGCCAGCATCCTGGCCGTTTCCAAACCGATGCCGTCGGTGGCCCCCGTGAGAAGAATTGTTTTCGGTTCCATGGCTTCTCCTGCATCTCTGGGTTGCAGCGCATACACCCATGACTTGTGAGCAGTTGATATCCTGGATGGCGATCACATATTTTGTACCCAGACTGATACTACGTTAAAATGATGCAAAAAACCATTCTTGGACATGGGATGGCACGGCATAATGTCATTAGAACAACAGCAAATCACCGCACAATTATCAGGCATTATCCTCCAGAACATTCCTCCCTTCGGCCGTCGGAATGACAAACCCCATGATATGGGCAAGTGTCGGCGCAATGTCCACAAGTTCCATCCCGTTGATGTCTTTATTCTTAGGAATGTTCACCCCTTCAAGAAAAAAGGCGGCCCTCATCTCGGGAAACGTTTCTGAATAGCCGTGCTGGGCCATATAGGTGGGCTCTGATTTAAAATAGTTTCCCTGAGTCTGCTCCTGTATTTCATAGCCCGGCTTGGTTACAAGAACATAATCGAATTCAGATACGCATTTTCTTTTGGCAAAGGCTTGCCGACCGGTCAGCACCTCCATGATTCCGCTGTCCTTGTCATCTTGAAGCCGAGTCAATATGACCTCCACCTTCTCTCTGACGGCGCTGTCATCGGAATTTTTCAGCTTGATGTACCCTGATCCGCCTGAACGCTGGCACCACGCCTTCCAGTCCGAAACACTGCCATTTTCATCAAGCTTGATTAACCCGTCCCGGGCAAAAAGGGTATTGGGCCTGATATCTCCGATATTGTCCAGCATTCCATGGTCCGAGACCACGCACACAACAACATTGCCGCCGGTCATTTCATGGACCCTGCCAATGAACACACCCAGCATTTGGTCGATCTTTTCCAGGGCCTCCAAGGCCTCCTTGCCGTAGGTGCCTACCTCATGGGCCACGGTATCATATGCAGCAATGTATGTTGTCAGAAAAAAGGGGTTGTTTCCGGCGCCGGAGGCTACTTTATTTTCAAGTAGCCACGATGAAAATTTCAGCCGTTTTTCATCTCCTTTAAGGCTCAGATCCGTTGCAGGGTATTGCCCCATTTCTTTTTCCGCTTCCCTGACCAGACCCTGGGGGCGGCTTACCGCGTCAAGGATTTTACTGTCCAGAGAGGTTCCGTCCCTCCAGTACTCGGGAATATTGTAATCCGCATCAGCTCCTACGGATGTCGGGAATCCCACGTTAACTGAGACATAACCATTTTTCCCGGTATAATGCCACAGGTTTTGAACCCTCTCGCTGACAAACCAGTTGTAAGCTTTGAGGTGTTTTCCTTCAGGATCAAAGACATAATTGGTATGTATTCCGTGGGTGCCCGGATGAGTGCCGGTGATGATGGACTGGTGGCAGGGATACGTAAATGTGGGAAAAACGCTTTTGATGCCGCGGGAGGCATGGGTGCCGTTCTCCACAAAATATTTGCGAAGATTGGGTAAATTCAGCCCGAGACGCTCGGAATCGAAAATAAATTCAGGTTTTACTGCATCTATTGATACCAGCACAACGCTTGGCCTTATCGTTTTATTCATTTTCACCACCTCTTTGATGTTCTCTGCAAACACGGTTAAAAATGGGCTATTAGCCAAAATCAAGGGCAGACTGTAACCGTGTGTTGCCTGATCGTATCTTTGCCAGGCTGCCTGAGACACGGACCATTTCAGGTCCGTGTCTTATTATTCCTACAAATCAGGCAAATGCCTCCTGGGCTGCCTTTTGAGCGGCCTCTTTTCTCTTTGCCACCATTTTGCAAAGGATGCTGCTTACAATAACACCCATCACGGCACAGACCGTCATCAGAATGAAAACATGCTTGTATCCGCCAATTCCCGGGGTACGATCAAGCAGTCTGCCATAGACCGAATACATGAACATACCCGGAGCATATCCGATGAAACTGCCTATGGACATGGCGGCACCGCTGATTTCCCTGGGAACATCCACTTCATCCATGGGGGCGAAGAACACGGCCCTCTGGGTGTATACAATGGCACCAATACCAAGGGTAAGCACCATCCCCACATAGACATTCATGGATTCGTGGGGCAGCAGGATAAATCCCGTCATGGCGACAATAAACACGATAAAGGCGAGCCTTAAATAGCGTGATGCGGATTTAACCTTTTTGTCTGCCAGCAGCCCGCCGATGGGACCGCCCACCATTTTTAGGCCATAGACATTGATAATACCGTATGCGCCGACCAGGGTAACAGGCAGCCCATAGATCTCTTTCAAAAAGGGAATAAAATATGTCAAACCGCAGAACACGGAATACACGGAGAAAATGGTGAATGCCACCATCCAGATCTGGGGGGTTTTTACGGCCTTGATCATGCCGTCAATGGCAAGCTTGTTTCGGCTAACCCCTTTATCATGCTTCGTTTCTATCTTGTCATCCTCAATCAGGAAGTATGAAATAATCCCGACAATAATGACGGTTACGGAATAAAATATGATTGCCCCCCTGAATCCTGCAGCCTCCTTGCCCAGCCAGGCAAATATTGCCAGTGCGCTGAAGGCGACGATGGTGTCGACAACGCCCCTTCCGGCTTCAAGGAATCCGAACATTCTTCCCTGCTCATCTTTATTTCCTAACAGCCTTACCGATTTGAGCAGAACAGGCCAATAGGCCATGTCGCAGACAACGCCGAATAACGCCCAGGTGATCAGAATTCCTTTGTAGCTAGGAAATGTCGTCAGGTAGAACCCAAGGCACCCGGTCGCAATCAACGACAAAGGTATCAATGTTCTTTTTGAGAATCTGTCGGATAGATAGATTGAAAAAATAAAACCAAAGGACGCCACAGTTCCCCAGGCAGACATGGCGTTACCTATTTGGGTATGCGTCAGGTTGAAATATTCCTGCATAGGGACATAAAATGCATCTTTCAACGATGCAAGTTTATATATTGTTCCCCCACCAAGAACCAGTACCATAAATCTAAACCATCTGTTTACTTGCTTATCTCCCATTTTATCCTCCTCCTCTTAATAATTCAGAGGGTAAACCCCCGGGTGGGGACTCCCCAAGCTTGACAGCTCCACCAGTGAAGGAACTTAACTATTGGTAATGCATTCCATATCCCGGTAAACCCTTCATCCGTCCTTATGCTAACAATATGAACGCTTAGAGAATACTACACAGCAACTTGCGTGCCGGTCACATAACAGAACGCCGTTCTTGTTTATTCAAAAACAAACATCCAAAAATTTTTTAGAAAAATCAAAAACTTAACATCCGGAATAAATATTGCTATTTTTTATTTTCCATTCCGGGCAGGAAATACATGACAAATATATTTGTCTATATCTACCTGAAAAATAAAATGACAAATATTTTTGTCGCATATATTGACAAATGTATTTGTCATTTTCGAAAACCAACCGATATGCCTTTTTTTTATGTGAAAACCGATAAGACTTCTTGGTTCCTTTCATACTTTAAGGGGGAGTCGGGGTGAAATACCTTGGTCGGCCCATGGCCTTTATTGAAAGGATTCTCGATGAATTTGATGTTTTTTTATCGTAGCTATTCAGCTGCGGGAAAATGACCGATTTATTCGGCTAATAGGAAGGATGGTAATTCGCCCTTAAGCAATAGGCGCAACGCTTCGCTCGCAGGCACGCCCACCACTTTGGGAAAGGGAAGGGAAAGGAGAAGCAGGGTGAGTAGCGCTCACTAAAACCCCATAACACACAGATATTAACGTTTTGTTCACAGCAGGACATTGTGAGCAAGTGGACGTGAAGTAAGGCCGGTGGCCCGCGTTGCGTAAGATGGTGCGTGAGCCGCACTCTACGCAAGGATCGATGACACCTCTTTCGGTGGGGTCCGGTATAGGCTGGCCACATGTCCCCACGATCCAAAAAACAGCGGCTGGTAACATGCAACGTGTTCCATGGAGGCTTACCTTATAAAAGGCGGTGGCCCTTGTTTACTATGGGCACCGGGACGTCCCGTCCGTCCCGGTTTGACATATCGCACGCCAGTGCGTAGAGTGTCAGAGCACGATGGAGGGCACACGTGTCCTCACATATCCTGCATAACCATGTACATCATTACCTAACAGACATTTGGAGACCACACATGCTGAAACCTCTCGCCAGACTCCTTGCCGCCACCTCCGCGTTCCTTATGCTATCGGCGGGTGGGGCCGGGGCCATGGAGATCGCCTCCGTCAACGACGAGGCCATCACCCTCCAGGAACTGAACTACGCCGTCCAGACCCTTCCTGAATACAGGAAACTCCAGCAGGAGGTCCTCAAGCGCGTTATCATCAACACCCTCTACTATCAGGAAAGCGTGAAGGCCGGCACCAAGGTGGACGAGAGCCTTGTGGACTCGAACTACGAAAAGCTGAAAAGCAAGTTCACCGCAGACAAGGTCGACTTCGATCAGCTGTTGAGATCCCAGGGCAAGACGGCGGCAGACATTAAAAACGGAATCCGAAAACAGCTCATGGTCCAGGCGTTTATCGCAGATATAGACAAGAAGGCGGGCATTGAGATCACCGATGAAGAGGCCAAGCTCTTTTACGATGAGCAGCCCTCCCTTTTCAGCACCCCGGAAAAGGTTCGCGTCAGCCATATCCACATTGCCCTTCCCGCAGATGCCACCGACGATGAAATCAAAAAAGGCCTTGAAAAAATCCAGGCCGTTGAAAAAGAGCTGGACGCCGGCAAGCCCTTTGCCGAGGTCGCCAAGGCCCGATCCAACGCCGTTGATGCAAAGAACGGTGGGGACGTGGGCTTTATCACCAAGGACTCTCCCGTGGCCAAATCCCTTCTGGACGCCTCGTTTTCCCTTAAAAAAGGGGAGCGCAGCGGCATCATCAAATCCCTGGACGGATACCACATCATCGAGGTCACCGACCGCAAGTCACCTTCCACCATGGGCTTTGACGAGGTCAAGGATTCCATCAAAAACAACATGACAAAAGAGCGCCTGCAGATTCAGCGGGCCTACTTTGAAAAATCCATGGCAGACAAGGCCGACATCAAAATTCACCTTAAATAGAAAGGAACATGCATATATGAAACGAAGTGTAATCAGAGGCACCGGCCGGTGTATTCCGTCCCGATGCGTCACCAACGACGATCTTTCCAAAATGATGGACACCAACGACGAGTGGATCCAGCAGCGTACCGGCATCAAGACCCGCCACTGGGTCCCGGAAGGGGAGATCGTCGGGGCGTCCGACCTTGCCCTGGAAGCGGCCCAAAAGGCACTGGACAAGGCAGGCTGGGAAGCCGAAGAGTTGGACCTGATCATCTTCGCCACCCTGAGCCCGGACATCTTTTTCCCCGGTTCCGGTTGCCTTCTTCAGGCCAAACTGGGCCTCTCCGAGACACCGGCCCTTGATATCCGCCAGCAGTGCACCGGTTTTCTCTACGGTATGAGCACAGCAGACGCCTACATCCGCAGCGGCATGTACAACAAGATCCTTGTCATCGGCGCCGAAGTCCACAGCACGGGGCTGGATAAGACCACCGCAGGCCGCGACGTGGCCGTGCTCTTCGGAGACGGCGCAGGCGCCGTCTGCCTGGAGGGAATCGAGACAGAGAAGAATGTCGGGATCCTCGGCACCATCTTGAAGGCCGACGGCAAGTTCGCCGACAAACTGATGCTGGAACTGCCTGCCTCCAAATACCCGGAGCGCATCAACGCCGAGCTGCTCAAGACCGGCGGCCAGTTCCCCACCATGGACGGCACCCGCATCTTCAAACTTGCCCTGCGAAAGCTCCCCGAGGTAACCCGGGAAGTTCTGGAGCAGGCCGGCATGAGCCTTGAGGAGATCGACATGGTGATCCCCCACCAGGCCAACCTGCGCATCAACGAAGCCTACCAGAAAACCCTGGGGCTCCCTGACGACAAGATCTTCAACAACATTCAGAAATACGGCAACACCACCGCTGCCACCATTCCCATCGCCCTGGATGAAACCATCGAGCAGGGCCTTGTGAACCCCGATTCAAGCACCGTCCTCTTCTCGGCCCTCGGCGCCGGGCTCACCTGGGCGGCCATGATCTATCGCTTCGGCGACTAAGCAGCTTTTCCAACACAGCCATAAAAAAAACGGAGTCGCTTCAATATGAAGCGGCTCCGTTTTTTTGTTTTGGGCGTAACTACTCAGACCATAATAACGAAAGCGCCTCCGGCGGCCCTGCCGGGGGCTAAACTTTTGCCTGATTTTATATTTTTAAAAAACAGATTCAGTCCAGCCTTGGCCAAAGGCGGATGTGATTTGCCCCGAGGAACGAGGGAAAAACGCATCCGCAACCTGCTTTCAAGGTGGCACACCTTGCCGCCGGAGGCATTTTACTTAAAGGGGCAACCGTCCGGCAAACAGCCGCTCCAAATAGAACCGGGTGATCTCATCCATATGGCCGAAGCTGTGCTCCGGGTTCGTATTGCGCGCCACGATCTCGCGGCGCAGGTCGTTGGCGATGGTTTTGCCCAGTTCCACCCCGAACTGATCGAAGGGGTTGATGTCCCAGATAAAGGCCTTGTACACCGTCTGTGCCTCGTAATAGGCAAGGAGACGCCCCACATTCACCGGGGAAAGATCGTTCATCAAAAGGGTGGAGGAGGGGCGGTTGCCCTGAAAAAACCGGGTCTTCTCCTCGGAATCTTTCCCCACGGCAAGGGCCGTGGCCTGGGAGATGAGGTTGGCCCAGAGCTCCTGGTGGTTGCTCACTCCGTGGGGTCTGCAGCCCCCTTCCGGGTACTGGGGCGTGATCACCCCGATGAAATCGATGGGGAAGGGGTGCCCCTGGTGGGCAAGCTGGAAAAAGGAGTGCTGGGCGTTGGTGCCGGGCTCTCCGAAGATGATCACCCCGGAGGACTGATCGATCTCGTAGTTGTTAATGGTGACGGACTTGCCGTTGCTCTCCATGTTCAACTGCTGGATATGGGGCGCCAGCTTGGAGAGGGGGGAGGCATATGGGATCACGGCCTGGGCCTGGTACCCGAGAAAATTGTTGTTCCAGATCCCGATGAGGGCCGACACCAGGGGGATGTTTTCAGGGGAGGGGGCATACTTGGTGTGAATGTCCATCTCCCGGGCCCCTTCAAGGAACTGATTGAACCGATCGTAGCCCAGGTAGAGGCTCAGGGGCACGCCGCCCACCGCCGATGTCACGCTGAATCGCCCGCCGATAAAGTCGAACATGTGAAAGGTCTCGATGCCGGACTCTTTGCCTTTGTCCCCGGGGCTTCCCTTGCTGGTGACGGTGACGAAGTGCTTCATGGCGTCCAGGCCGCAGGCGGTCATATACGCCTTCATCTGCTGGGCGTTGGCCATGGTCTCCACGGTGGTGAAGCTCTTGGAGATAACGATGCAGAGGGTGGTCTCCGGGTCGATCTTGGTCTTGATGGTCTCGAAATTGTGGGAATCCACATTGGAGAGAAAGTGCAGCTCCAGCCCCTTGTCCGCATAGGCAAACAGGGCGTTGGCCACAAACTCGGTGCCGAGGTACGAGCCCCCGATGCCGATGACCACGAGGTGACGAAACGTTTTGCCGGTGCTGCCGCACACCGTGCCGTCGTGGACTTTTTCGCTGAAGTCCCTCATCTGGCGACGCACGGCGTCGATCTCCTCCATCACGTTGACCCCGTCCACGCAGATGGACTGCCCGGAAAAGCTGCGGGCAGCCGTGTGAAGAGCCGCCCGGTTTTCCGTCACATTGACCTTGAGGCCTTCCACCTTGTCGCGATATTTGCGATGGACTTTCGCGGTCTTGGCGAGTTCAAAAAGGAGATCCATGGTCTTGCGGGTGACCCGCTGCCGCGAAAAATCATAGAAAAAGTCCACATGCTTCAGGGAGAACTCCTTCATCCGGCCTTGTTGTTGAACCAGCTGCTTCAAATGGTATTCAGGCCTCTTCATCTCTTCCGCATGCGCTTTCAGTTTTTTCCACACAGGGGTTTTGCTGATCCTGAATCCTTTTTCAGCCATCGTCTCTCCAATTCGTGTTGTTGTGATTCCGCTAGGCAATCGGGGTTAAAAAACGTTAAATTATACGGGTGGTGACGTGGGTGTGACAAGGAAAAAAATATCCGCGACGTCCCTGAAGACCCAAGGCACCGAATCATCGGGATATCCCGGATTTACTGCCCGGTGTGGGCATCAGCTCACCGTTTTTAAACGCCCTGCAAATACCCTGTGACACCATGCCGGGCCCCACAGGCCCAAAGGGGCAGCAGGTACGGCTGTGGCGGTGGTTCTGCCCACCGGGCTTTCCCTTGACTTGCCATTCACCAGCCGTTAAAAACATGATATTTATGAACCTGACCACACCATCCTACCATAAGAGGCAATCATGAACGATACAGAACCCAATGAAAAAATTCGTGCGCTCCTGGATAAAGGGGTCACCATCCCCGCGCCCATGAGCATAGACATTGCCCCGGATGTCCATATCGATCGTATCTCAGGCGACGGCGTGACCCTCCACAGGGGCTGCCGAATCTCCGGGGAATCCACCTACATCGGTCCGGGGTCAATCCTCGGTGAAGAGGCCCCCATGACCGTTGACTCCTGCCAGCTGGCCAAAGGGGTCCGCCTCAAAGGGGGATTTGCCCAGAAAACCGTTTTCCTGGAAAAGGCACAGGCAGGCTCCGGCGCCCACCTGCGCGAAGGCACCGTGCTGGAAGAGGAGGCCTCATGCGCCCACACCGTGGGACTCAAGCAGACCATCCTGCTCCCCTTTGTCACCCTGGGAAGCCTCATCAACTTCTGTGATGTCCTCATGGCAGGGGGCACCAGCCGCAAAGACCACAGCGAGGTGGGCAGCTCCTACATCCACTTCAACTTCACCCCCAACCAGGACAAGGCCACCGCCTCCCTCCTGGGCAACGTCCCCGAAGGGGTGATGCTGGACAAACGCCCCATCTTCCTGGGAGGGCAGGGGGGGCTTGTGGGGCCGTGTCATCTGGCCTTCGGCACCGTGGTGGCCGCAGGTACTCTCATGCGTAAAGATGAAGAGACAGAAGGACGACTTCATTTCGGCGGCGCCATGCGGGCTGGGTCCGTTGCCGCCCCCGAAGGGATCTACCAGAATGTCAACCGCATCGTGAAACACAACATCCGATACATGGGCAACCTCCTGGCCCTGACAGCCTGGACCCGGGACGTCCGAAGCGCCTTTGTGGGCAGGGCCTACCCCAAGGCCGTGCATGAAGGCCACCTGGCCAACCTTGAAGGGGCCCTTACCGAGCGTATCAAACGCTTCCGCGCCTTTGCCGAGAAACTGCCCGCCTCCCTTGCACGTGGTGTGGAAAAGGGGACGGTCCCCGCGGACTCTTCCCTTGCCGCTCAGAAACAGGAGGTGGCCTCGGGGCTCCAGGCCTTTGAGGATGCCCTCCATGGGTTCACCATCCCCGACGCCCAACCCCAACTTCCCGGCGCCTTTGGCGAGGCCCTGGACCAGATGGCCGGGGCCGGATACATCGACAGCATCCACGGCCTGGACGACTGGCACCGCACCAAAGGGCGGGACTGGCTCTTTGACATCGTTCGCCGGACCGAAGACATGGCCGCCCGGCACTTCCCCTTAACCTATGCTTAAGCCATGGGCCACAACCCATTGAAACCAAGGTGATATCAATGAAATTATTCGGAACCGACGGCATTCGCGGCACCTTCAATAAAGAGCCCATGACCGTGGAAACCGCCCTGCGGGTGGGTCAAGCCGTGGCAGCTACCTTTGCCACCCCCTCAAAGCATACCGTTGTCATCGGGCGAGATACCCGGCAATCTGGCCAGGCCCTCACCTCGGCCCTGGCCGCAGGCGTCATGAGCATGGGGGCCCATGTGGCCCTTGCAGGCGTTATCCCCACCCCCGGGGTGGCCTTTCTCACGGCAGCCCATGACGAAGCAGCCGTGGGCGTGGTGATCTCCGCCTCCCACAACCCCTTTGAAGACAACGGCATCAAGCTGTTCGATGAAAACGGGTATAAATTCGATACATCCGTGGAATCAGGCATCGAATCCCTGGTGGCGGATTCCGAATCCCTGATAACACGGCGGGAAGCCTCATCCTCCGTGGGGAGCATGAACCACATCCCCCACGCCGTGACGCGATACCTGGGATTCCTGAAAGAGGCATGCCCCGTTGATCTCTCCGGGCTGAACCTGGTGGCCGACGCGTCCAACGGAGCCGCAAGCAGCCTGGTGGAACCCCTCCTCAAGGGAGCAGGGGCCGAGCTGACCCTCATCAACGCCGCCCCCAACGGAATCAACATCAACGCAGGCTGCGGTTCCGAGCACCCCGAGGAAGTGCAGGCCCTGGTGACCTCGTCAGGAGCCCGCGCGGGCCTTGCCTTCGACGGCGACGCCGATCGGCTGATCTGCGTGGATGAAACAGGGGAAGTTGTCTCCGGGGACCAGGTCATCGCCATTGTGGCCGGTCACTACCGGACCCACGGGCTCCTTGCCAACGACACCGTGGTCACAACCGTCATGAGCAACATGGGCCTGTCCGCCTGCCTGAAAGAGCAGGGGATATCCCACACCAAAAGCGCCGTGGGGGACCGCCACGTTATGCTCGCCATGAAAGAGCAGGGGGCCGTGGTGGGCGGCGAGGACTCCGGTCACATGATCTTCCTGGATCGCCACACCACCGGCGACGGCCTGTTGAGCGCGCTGCTCCTCCTCACTGTCCTGGCAGAGACCGGCAAGCCTTTGTCCGAGTTGAAACAGACCATGACCGTGTTTCCCCAGATGCTCATCAACGTAGACGTCTCCGAGAAAAAGCCCCTGGAGGAACTCACCGAGGTTCCCAGGGCAATTGACGAAGCGGAGAAAGCCCTGAACGGCAAAGGCCGCACCCTGGTACGCTACTCCGGAACCCAGAAGATGCTCCGGGTGATGGTGGAAGGGGAGGATGCCGAACTCACCCGGTACTGGGCCGAGGCCATTGCCGAAGCCGTTCGCCGTGAAATCGGGTAAAGGATATTAAAAAACAGCCTCCGGCGGCGAGGTGAGCCACCTCGAAAGCTGGTTGCCATTGCGCTTCGCCCTTCGTTCCTCAGGGCAAATCACAATGGCGTTGGCTGCGGGCTGCGTCCTCGACAGGGCCGCTGTAGGAAGAAATGTCCCACACCCAAACAAAAAACGGCCCGTGTCACCCCAGTAAAACAGGGACACGGGCCGTTTGAATTTTCTCAGCGACGCAGCGGGATACGCTATTCGCGATTCCCCATGATGCGAAGAAGCATGAGGAAGAGGTTGATAAAATCAAGGTAGAGGGTGAGGGCACCCATGATGGCACCTTTGCGCAGGGTTCCTGCGTCAAGGTCTCCGGGCTGGGAGAGGGCCATGGTCTTGATTTTCTGGGTGTCGTAAGCGGTGAGGCCCACAAAAACGATGACCCCCACGTAGGAGATGATCATGGACATACCGGAACTTCTGAGGAAGATGTTCACCACCGTGGCGATGATGATGCCGATGAGGCCCATGAACATAAAGTTGCCCATGCCCGTCAAATCTTTTTTGGTTACCATCCCGTAGACACTGCACGCCCCGAACATCGCCGCACAGACCACGAAAGTCGAGAAAATGGACGATCGGGTGTAGACGATAAAAATGGAGGCAAGGGTGGCGCCGTTTAATGCGGAGTAGAGCATGAAGAGCAGGGTGGCCGTACCTGCTTTTATCCGTTGGATACCGGCGGAAATGGCAACGACCATGCCGAGTTCAGCAATAATCAGCCCGAAAAAGACCATGCGGTTGCCAAAGATCAGCTGAAGCATTGCTTGAGAGTTTGCCACATACCACGCCACGCCGGCGGTAAGAAGAAGTCCCACCGCCATCCAGTTGTAAACACTCATGAGAAACGTGTTTACCGCTGCCTGGGAACGGACATTTTGAACAGATGAAGACTGCATTGATCCTCCGAATTGAGAAGTTGATGATGACGCCGCAATATTGCGAGGCTATCTCGTTGGATACCGGACCCACTTCAGAACCATCCGGGCCCACAGAGAAAAAGATAACACAGGTATTCGCGATTTCAACCTGTAAAACGAGATAATGGGCCACGGAGACCCTTAATAAGGGAACACCGAGCCCAAAAGGGGCCTTCATGTCAAAAATGTAATGGCTGCGAGGAACACATCGCCGGGACACAAGAGGCTGAGGGACCGTCAACAGTCACTTGACCTTTTTCCGGGATACGGTTAAGCGAAGGGAAGCACACAGGCTGCGGCTACCTGAACGATTTTGATGAATAGAACCATTGACGACGGAACCGACCATGAAACTGAACCAGACCGAACTGTTTGATCACCTGAAGGCAACCATGGAAAAGATGGGTGCCACGTATCAGGAACACAGCTTCCGTGCCACGTCGATTCCGGTTAAAAGCGGACTCTGCCTGGTCCACGGGGAACTCTGCTTCATCATGGACAAACGCCGGAAGCTCCGTGAAAAGAATCGCATCCTCGGACGCGCGCTGGCACGGATGGACCTGGACACCGTCCATATACCGCCTGCGGTGAGGGAGTTTATCCTCGAAGAGGGGTAAAAGGAGCCCATGGCCCGGGACCGGTCTTTGGGGATTCGAAACACAAAAGTTTACATAATATTCATTATCAGACGTTATACACATAAAGCGCCCACAGTAAATTCAAGCCTACACCACTGAAACCACGGGCTTTTTTAGAGTCGCCCACCAAATATCTAATGGCATCACAAAACACACGTAAGCATCATCCCTCGTTGCATCATTGCCAACCCCACACAACAAGGTTACACAGCGGTCCGTTGCTTTGCATTCGCAACTTGCTTTCAAGGTGGCACACCTTGCCGCCGGAGGCACGCTTTTGTTTTTTCTCCGGACAGATCACGCCCCGACACACGCTTTAGCAGGCCATTGACTGCCCCCATGTCCCGGCAAAATCGGCTCTTTTGTTGAACCCCTCCTGCAACTGTGCTAGATTGGCGAACTCGGAGATGGACATCCGTACGCAGCCCGGGCCGTTTCAAACGCCGGGTGACCCTTTGCAACCCCTTCAGGAAAGACATTGGAGATGACGGAACGAAAAGAGATCTATTCGGTTTCAAGCCTGACCCGCGAAATCAAGGGCGTGCTTGAGAATCGATTCCCATACGTGTGGATTTTCGGAGAGATATCCAACCTCCGCATCCCCTCGTCGGGTCACTGCTATTTCACGCTGAAGGACCGCAACGCACAGATCAGCGGGGTCATCTTCCGCGGCCAGGCGGCCAGGCTGAAATTCCGCCTTGAGGATGGCCAGACCATCACCGGCTTAGGGCGCGTCAGCCTCTATGAACCCAGGGGAACCTACCAGGTCATTTTTGAATACATGGAACCCAAAGGGGCCGGAGCCCTGCAGCTCGCCTTCGAGCAGCTCAAGCAGAAGCTTGCCGCCGAGGGCCTGTTTGATGCGGCGCTGAAAAAGCCACTCCCCCCCTTCCCCGGACGCATCGCCCTGGTCACCTCCCCCACGGGAGCCGTGGTCCACGACATGCTTACCGTTTTCCGCCTCCGCTACCCCAATGTGGAGCTCCTCGTGGTCCCGGTGAGGGTCCAGGGAGACCAGGCCCGTCTCGATATTCCGGCCGCCCTCTCCTGCCTCAACCGCCACATGGCCGCCGACCTTATTATAGTGGCGCGCGGCGGAGGGTCCCTGGAGGATCTGGCCCCCTTCAACAGCGAAGAGGTGGCCCGGGCCATCCATCAATCGGTGCTGCCCGTCATCAGCGCCGTGGGCCATGAGACGGATTACACCATCGCCGATTTCACGGCGGACATGCGGGCCCCGACGCCCACGGCAGCCGCCTCCCTTGCGGTTCCGGACAAAAGACGCCTTACAGAAGACCTCTCCGTTCTTACGGCCCGACTCCGCCTCTGCCTTGACCGGCGACTGTCCGACGGAAGGCAACGACTGAATGCGGCATCACGCCGCCTTGTGGACCCGAAAAAAAAGATATATGATCACAGGTTGCGGGTGGATGAACTGACCCAGCGCATGGCACGGGCAATCCGCCGGGAGTTGAGCGATCGCCGGACCGCCCAGAACTGGCGCAGGGACCGGCTCGCCAAGGTCTCTCCCCTGGTGAGCGTAACCGCAGGGCGCCGCGACGTCCAGGGCCTGTCAAAGCGCATGGGCCTTGCCATGGATGGCCGGCTGGCCCGAAACCGGGACACCCTGAAACGCCTTGAACAAAACCTCAGCGCCCTGAGCCCCCAGCTGGTTCTGGACAGGGGCTACAGCATTGTACGCGATTCACGAAGCGGTGACGTAATCACCCGCGCAGATCAGGTGGAGATCGGCTCTTCCCTGGATGTGGTTCTCGCAGACGGCTCCCTTAAAGCCGTTGTGGAAAGGAAAGACGATGGCAAAAAAGAAATTTGAAGAGGCAGTGGCCCAGCTGGAGGCCATTGTCGAAGACCTGGAGTCAGGGGATCTTCCGCTGGACAAGGCCATGAAACGCTTTGAAGAAGGCGTCAAACTCTCAAAAATCTGTTCCGATACCCTGGACGAGGCCGAAACCCGCGTGCGGGTCCTCACCGGGGAAACCGAAGAGGGCTTGCAGGACGCTCCTTTTGCCGAGGCCGACCAGCGGGAAACAGAATGAGTGCATTCAGCTTGAAAGGGTACCTTGAAGAGAGGCGGATTGTTGTGGAAAATGCCCTTGAGGGACACCTGAAAGCCCTGACACCTTCTGTCGATGCGCGGGTGGCACAGGCCATGGCCTACTCCCTCATGGCAGGGGGAAAGCGGCTGCGGCCCATCCTCTGCATGGCGGCCTGCGAGGCGGTGGGCGGAGCCCCTGAGACGGCCATAAAGGCGTCTTGTGCCCTGGAGATGATCCACACCTACTCTTTGGTCCATGACGACCTTCCCGCCATGGATGACGATGATTTCAGGCGGGGTCGCCCCACCTGTCACAAAGCCTTTGACGAGGCAACGGCCGTCCTTGCCGGGGACGCCCTTTTAACCTCGGCGTTTCATCTGCTCGCCC
This sequence comes from Desulfoluna spongiiphila, assembly GCF_900101345.1. Lineage (GTDB taxonomy): Bacteria > Desulfobacterota > Desulfobacteria > Desulfobacterales > Desulfolunaceae > Desulfoluna > Desulfoluna spongiiphila. The sequence goes on from NZ_FMUX01000008.1 coordinate 198,836, forward strand.
TGGACCGCGGGCCCCGGGCAGAGATCGCCCTGGACGTCATCCGCATCATCGCCGATGCCTCGGGCGCTTTTGGGATGATCGAAGGCCAGATGCGGGACATTGAGGCCGAGGGCCGCGACCTGGACCTTGACTCCCTCCGGGAGCTGCACGGCCTGAAAACAGGGGCCCTCATCCGCGCCTCTGTCGAATCCGGGGCTGTCCTGGGCGGTGCGGCAAACGGTGAGCGTGAGGCCCTGACACACTATGCAGAAAAGATCGGTCTGGCCTTTCAGGTGACGGACGATATCCTGAATGTGGAAGGCGACCCGGATCTTATGGGCAAGGGGGTGGGGACCGATGCAGAGCACAACAAGGCCACCTACCCGTCCCTTATGGGACTGTCCGAGTCCAAGATATACGCCAGGGAGCTGGTGGAGGACGCCGTCTCCGCCCTTGACATCCTTGACGCAAAAGCAAACCCGTTAAAAGCGCTGGCCCTGTACGTTGTCCAGCGCCAGCGGTGATTCCGGCCCCAGGGGCCGCAAACGAACTTTTATTTCCTCACCATGGGTGGGGGGGGGAACCATACAGGTGAAGGTGATGACCCTTTTAGATCAGATCGATACCCCTGAAGACCTGAAAAAGCTGGATCGAAGCCAGCTGCCTCAGCTTGCACGGGAGATTCGGGATAATATTGTGGATGTGGTGTCCAAAAACGGTGGGCACCTGGCGTCCAGCTTAGGCGTTGTGGAGCTGACCATTGCGGTTCACTATGTCTTTGACGTGCCCTTCGACAAGGTGATCTGGGACGTGGGCCACCAGGCCTATGCCCACAAACTCCTCACCGGAAGGCGCGAAGCGTTCCCCACCCTCCGGACCCTGGGGGGGATCTCGGGTTTTCCCAAGGTCAGTGAAAGCCCCTACGATGCCTTCACCACCGGCCACAGCAGCACCTCTGTGTCGGCAGGCTACGGCATCAGCTGTGCCCGGGACATCAAGGGCGAAGACGGAAAGGTCATCTCCATCATCGGCGACGGCAGCCTCACCGGGGGCATCGCCTACGAAGGTCTCAACCAGTCCGGGCCCTCCAGCCGCAACCACCTGGTGATCTTAAACGACAACGAGATGTCCATCGCCAAAAACGTGGGCGCCCTCTCCTCTTTTTTAAGCCGCACCTTTTCGGCCAAGTACCTCCAGGACCTCAAGGGCGAGTTCAAAAAGGCCATGAAGGCCCTGCCCAAGGTGGGAGACGACATCTACCAGTTTGCCAAGAAGACCGAAGAGTCCTTCAAGGCCTTCGTCACCCCCGGCATGCTCTTTGAAGCGTTCAAGTTCGAGTACCTGGGCCCCATCGACGGCCACAACCTGGAACACCTCATCGACATCCTTGAAAACATCAAAAAACTCAACAAGCCCGTGCTCCTGCACGTCATGAGCAAAAAAGGCATGGGGTACGCCCCGGCAGAAGCCAACCCCGTCTATTTTCACGGCGTCGGCGCCTTTGAAAAGGAAACGGGCAACAGCATGAAGGCCAAGCCCAAGGCCCCCTCCTATACCGAGGTCTTCGGCAAGAGCATGGTGTCCCTTGCCGAATCAGACAAACGCATCGTGGCCGTAACGGCCGCCATGCCCGAGGGAACGGGGCTCACGGAGTTTGCCGCCCGCTTTCCGGACCGGTTCTTCGATGTGGGGATCGCCGAGCAGCACGGGGTGACCTTTGCCGCCGGCATGGCCACAGAAGGAATGAAACCGGTGGTGGCCATCTACTCCACCTTTCTCCAGAGGGCCTACGACCAGATTCTCCACGATGTCTGCCTGGACAGGCACCCGGTGATCTTCGCCGTGGATCGCGGCGGCCTTGTGGGGGAAGACGGCCCCACCCATCACGGGCTCTTTGACCTGGCCTACCTGCGGCCCCTGCCCAACATGGCCATCATGGCACCGGCCGATGAAAACGAGCTGCGACGCATGCTCAAGACGGCCCTGGACCACGACGGCCCCATCGCCATCCGCTATCCGCGGGGGGCAGGCACCGGGACCGCCGTGGACGAAGCAGCACCTCCCCTTCCCTTTGGCAAGGGCGCCCTCGTCCGGGAGGGCAAGGACCTTCTCCTGCTTGCCATCGGCACCTCCCTTGCCACCTGCATGGAGGCTGCCGAGCAGCTTTCCCAAAGGGGCATCGAAGCCGCCGTCATCAACGCGCGCTTTGTCAAGCCCCTGGACAAGGACCTCATCCTCACCTGGGCGGGCACTACAGGCCACGTGGTGACCGTTGAAGAGCACATGAAGGCCGGCGGCTTCGGCAGCGCGGTTCTGGAGCTCTTCTCCGACGAGGGCCTCTCGAACATCGCCACCGCCCGTGTGGGCATTGAAGATCATTTTGTGGAACACGGCCCCAGGGAGGCATTGTGCCGTCGCCAGGGCATTTCAACCGAAGGAATCGTGGAAGCGTCTTTCCGTGTGCTGGGGCAGACACAGAGCGTCACCACGCTGGCCGGTGACGGTCGATAACGAGAAAGGATAAGGAAAACCTTTGAGTCAGGAAGTAAAAATGAGAATTGACCAGCTCCTCCTCGACAAGGGGCTGGTAGAGAGTCGCCAGAGAGCCCAGGCGTTGATTCTGGCAGGAAAAGTGTTGGTAAACCGGGTACCTGTCACCAAGGCCGGAACGCGTGTCCTGACAAACGCCGAGATTCATGTCAAAGAGGACGAGATCCCGTATGTCAGCCGTGGGGCATTGAAACTCGAAGAAGCCCTGAAAACCCTTGAAATCGACATTGCCCATGATGTATGTCTGGACATCGGTGCTTCCACGGGAGGCTTTACGGATTGCCTGCTTCGACATGGGGCGGACAAAGTCTACGCCGTGGATGTGGGCTACGGCCAGCTGGCCTGGTCCCTTCGCAACGACGACAGGGTCGTGGTGCTGGAACGCACCAACATCCGCTACCTCACGGACGAACAGGTTCCTGAACGTGTGGATCTGGTCACCATAGATACCTCCTTCATCTCATTGAAGCTGGTGGTACCGGCGGCCCTGAATTTTCTTAAAAAAGAGGGACGAATTCTCGCGCTTATCAAACCTCAGTTCGAGGTAGGAAAAGGGAAAGTGGGAAAAGGCGGGGTGGTCAAAGACCCGGCCCAGCACACGGAAGTTATCGACAACCTTAGTCTTTTCTTCCAGGAACTTGGCCTGAAAAAAGAGGCCGTCATCCCCTCCCCCATCCTGGGCCCCAAGGGCAACCGCGAGTTCATTATCTCTTTGAAATACTGACGGGATTGATATATATACCAAAGTTCGTAATGGTATGTTTATACACAGCGCCTGCAGGGGCAACCCTCCGGGCGCTGGCAGGAGCACTCGATCCGGCGCGATCCGCTACCGCGATAACGGACGGCAGAAGGATTCGAGAGGCAAAACATGTAATTCAGGAGAAGAGACTGTCACATAGACATTAGGCTTGAATCACTACATATTGAGGAGGTTGTTTAATGAAGTTATCTTCTGATAAACTGCGAAACGTCGCTCTGGCAGCCCATGGAGGTGCAGGCAAGACATCCCTTGCCGAGGCATTGATTTTCAACGCCGGTGCAACCAGCCGACTTGGCCGTGTGGAAGAGGGCAACACCGTGATGGACTACTCGGAAGAGGAGCAGCGCCGGACCGCGTCCCTCAGCAGCGCCTTTTTTCAATATGAGTGGAAAAAACACATTATCAGCCTCATCGACACCCCGGGTGACAAAAACTTCTTCTCAGACACCAAGACCTGCATGCCCGCCGCCGACGGCGCCGTCATCGTCATCGATGCCTGCACCGGCTCCGATATCCGCACCGAACAGTCCGCCCAGTTTGCCGGCGAAAACTCCATCCCGGCCATCGCCTTCATCAACAAACTCGACCATGAGCGTGCCAACTTCAGGCAGGCCATTGACAGCGCCACCACGACCCTCAATCCCAAGCCTATCCTGATTCAACTTCCCATCGGGGAAAAAGAAGCCTTCACAGGCGTGGTGGACCTCATCGCCAACAAGGCGTACAGTCTTAAAGACGGCAAAGCCGAGCCCATGGACATTCCTGCGGACATGGCCGACGATGTGGAGACCGAGCGGGCAGAACTCATTGAAAACATCGCCGAAGCCGATGACGAACTCCTTGAGCGCTATCTCGAAGGCGACGACATTCTCGATGCCGAACTCGTTGCAGCCCTTAAAAACGGCGTCAAAGGGCGTCAGTTCATGCCGGTTCTCTGCGGCGCCGCAACGGCCAACATGGGCATCGGCCTTCTGGCCGACTTTATCGTCGAGGCCATTCCCAGCCCCCTTGAGCGAATCCCCTTCCCCACCGAGGACGGAGAGGATGTCGCCTTTGATCCCGATGCCCCCTTTGCCGGCTATGTCTTCAAGACCATCGTGGATCCCTACGCGGGCCGCCTCTCTCTCATCAAGATCGTGGCCGGTTCCCTCGGCAAGGACGGCACCGTCTACAACACCGACAAGGGCAGCAAAGAACGCTTTTCACAGCTCCTCTACCTTGCCGGCAAAGAGCAGAAGCCCATCGACCATGCCGAGGCAGGCGCCATCGTGGCCGTGGCCAAGCTCAAAGAGACCTTTACCGGCGCCACCTTGTGCGACGAAAGCCGCAAGGTGACCTTCAAACCCACGGCCCCCATCGCACCGGTAATCTCCTTTGCCGTGGAAGCCGCCAAACAGGGCGACGAAGACAAGGTCTTCTCCTCTTTGTCCAGGCTCCAGGAAGAAGACCCCTCCCTGGGCCTTGACCGCGTTGCCGAAACCAAAGAGATCCTCTTAAACGGCATGGGCATGGTCCACGTGGAGGCCACCATTGAAAAGCTCAAGCGAAAGTTTAACCTGGAGGTGGTCATCAAGCCCCCGAAGGTTCCCTACCGGGAGACCGTCCGCAAAAAAGTGCGGGTTCAGGGCAAACACAAGAAACAGACCGGTGGCCACGGCCAGTACGGCGACTGCTGGATCGTCCTGGAACCCCAGGAAAGCGGTGCCGGCTTTGAATTCGTAGATGCCATCGTGGGCGGCGTTATTCCCAGGACCTACATCCCCGCCGTTGAAAAAGGGATTGTGGAGGCCTCCTCCAAAGGGGTCCTTGCAGGCTTTCCCTGTGTGGATTTCAAGGTGACCCTGGACTACGGCTCTTTCCATGCCGTGGACTCCTCGGAGATGGCCTTCAAGATGGCCGGATCCCTGGCTTTCCGAAAGGCGTGCGAAGAGTCCGGAGGCGTGCTGCTGGAGCCCGTCATGAACGTCGCGGTCATCGTCCCCGACGATTTCACCGGCGACGTCATGGGGGATCTCAACTCCCGCCGGGGCCGCGTTCTCGGCATGGACAGCGAAGGCAAATACCAGGTGATCAACGCCCATGTTCCCATGGCCGAGATCCTCACCTACGCCCCGGACCTCAACTCCATGACCGGTGGCCGGGGAACCTTTACCCGGGTATTTTCTCACTACGACGAAGTGCCCGGTGATATCGCTAAAAAAGTACTTGAAAAGATTGCGGCGGAGCAGGAAAATTAGCTTCGCTTGACTTGTTTCTGATAAGAAACGGCAGAGGATGCGGGCCTATTCGTATCTTCTGCTGTTTTGTTTTTGTGAGAGGAAGAGACCAAAGAAAATGAGACGAAATATTGTACATGTCGGATCCGGACAGCTCACTTACGAAATCCGGGAAATCGTGGCGGTGGCCAACGAACTGGCGGCGCTCGGCGTCGACATCACCTGGGAGAACATCGGAGACCCCGTGGCCAAAGGGGAATCCATTCCCGACTGGATCAAGGAGATCATCACCGACCTGGTGAGCCAGGACGACACCTACGGCTATGTGGCCACGCGGGGGGTTTCCAACACCCAGCAGTTTCTGGCCGAATGCGTCAACACCCGCGGCGGCACGCAGATCACCAAGGATGACATTGTCTTCTTCAACGGCCTGGGCGATGCTGTGGCAAAGATTTTCGGGTTCCTCAAGCGGGAAGCCCGGGTCATCGGCCCCTCCCCCGCCTACTCCACCCACTCCTCGGCCGAGGCGGCCCACTCGGGGTACAACCACCTCACCTACGAGCTGGATCCCGACAACGGCTGGCTCCCGGACCTTGAAGACCTGGAAAACAAGGTCAAGTACAACGACGCCATCGCCGGTATCCTCATCATCAACCCGGACAACCCCACCGGTGCGGTGTACCCCCGGGAGGTCCTGGAAAAAATCGTGGACATCGCACGGCGAAACCGTATCTTTATCATCTGTGATGAGATCTACTCCCACATCGTCTATGACGACGCCTCCACCGTTCACTTAAGCGAGGTGATCGGCGAAGTCCCCGGCATGGCGCTGCGCGGCATCTCCAAAGAGTACCCCTGGCCGGGCGGTCGCTGCGGATGGATCGAGGTGTACAACCAGAACAGCTACCCCATGTTCCGACAGTATATCCAGAGCATCGTCAACGCCAAGATGCTGGAGGTGTGCTCCACAAGCCTGCCCCAGCACTCCATCCCCCTGGTCATGGGGCACCCCAACTACAGGGGCCACCTTGAGATGCGGCGCGATATGTTCCACCGCCGTGCCGATGAAGCCTACGACGCGTTAAAAGACGTGGCGGGCATTTCCGTCATCAAGCCCAAAGGGGCCTTTTACATGTCCGTGCTGTTTGACGAAGGGGTCCTCAACAGCGAGCAGTCCCTTGCCATCGGCGATGAGCGCATCCGCGGCTACATCGAAGACAAGATCCAGGACGTGGAGGTGGACAAGCGGTTTGTCTACTACCTCCTTGCGGCCACTGGTATCTGCGTGGTTCCCCTCACCGGGTTCTGCTGCTCGCGCAAAGGGTTCCGCATCACCCTCCTTGAAACCGACGACACCAAGCGCCGGTGGACCTTTGAAACCGTGGCAGACAGTATCAACGCCTACCTCGAATCGAATCGAGGGTGCAGCGAAGAGACGTGCCAACTGGCCGGCTAATCGCGTCACGGCTCACACAAACACAAAAAGCCCCTCAAGGCGGAGAACATCTTCCGCCTTGAGGGGCTTTGCTGTTGATGGAACAAAACCGACCTTTTAAACTATCCTTTCAATGAAACTCGATATAAAGGCCCAGCTTCCCGTAATGCTGGGTGGAGTCAAAGGCCATCCCCACCTCAAGGTCGCTGATGCTTCGGATGGTACCGAATTTTTCCACAAGGGAATGGTCCCGGTCATCCAGGTGAAAGGAGAGGTCCACCCGCATGCCCACCTCCAGGGGGACCGAGGTCACAAGGCGGACCCGAAGGCCCGACTGGGATAGGTCCGTTACCGTACCCGAGAGCCGATACCCCCGCTCCTCAATCTTACAGACCACCGGCAGTGAGACATCCTTGCGAAGAAACTGCCGCCGCTCAAGCTGCACGTGGAAGCTGTGCCCGCAGCTGCACCGGCACCGAATCTTCACATGGCACTCAACCCCCATAAAGGTGGAGACATCCTGCTCCTTTACACGGTGGCACGATGGGCAGGTGATAAAGGCCTGGAGATCTTCTTTCACAAGAATCGTATCAAGCATGGTGTCCCGTCCTTACCGGCCGGAAATCATGAAAACATAAGATACTGGCCGATTTTATCGTATTTTTCTATTTCGGTGAATTCAACGCCCAGAAACGGACCGTTGATGCTTCGAATCACCGCCATTTTGCTGATAAATGACCGGTCTTTGTCATCCAGGTTAAACTCCACGTGGATGATATCATCGATGGCAAAGGGAAAGGAGGTGCTGATCTTGATGCGGGATCCCGACCGGGAGAGGTCCTTGACCGTCATGACAAATTTACGGCCGCCCTCGGAGCGGAAGGCCACCCCGGACAGTTCAAGGGATTTGCGATAATATTTTCGCCGTTCAATCACAACGGAAAACGTATGCCCGCACTTGCAGGTGCACTTGATTCTCAGCTGCGCCTTGGCGGTCAAAAGCTTTGAAATGTCCGTGGTGCGGGATCGCTCGCATTCCGGGCACACAAAGGTTGCCGTGGTGCTGGTTCCAAGAAATATTTTTTCTGCCATTGACTTGCCTTTTTTATGGAGGATAGAAGGCCCCCCGGAAACAGGTGGTCTCGCTGGATCAAACTGCGGGCATCGATTTTGGATAACAGCCCCTGCTCCGATCAGCTGACACACACCCTGCGGATCTCCGCAACATCGGTGAGGCCGTCCAGTGCTTTGATGATGCCGTCCTGGATCAAAGTCGTCATCCCCTCTTCGGCGGCCACACGGAACAACTCATCGGTATGGGCGGCACGCTTGATCATCTGTTTCACATCAGCAGACCCATACATCAATTCATGGATGGCCAGTCGCCCCTTGTAGCCGGAGCCGGAACAGACGGAACATCCCACGGGTTTGAAAAGACGCATGTCCGACGAGTACCGGATCCCGGTTTGTTCAAAGGCCTCGGCACCGTAGAGTTCCACAATGCGATCGAATTCCTCCCGGTCCGGGGTGTACTCGTCACGGCAATTGGTGCAGAGCCGACGCACCAGGCGCTGGGCAAGGACCCCCTGGAACGCATCGGAAAAGTTCAACGGGTTGAGCCCCATGTCCAGAAGGCGCGTCACGGTTTCCGGAGCGCTGTTGGTGTGCAGGGTGGAGAGGACCAGGTGACCGGTAAGGGAGGCCTCGATGCCGATGGAGGCGGTTTCGTTGTCACGCATCTCGCCAATCATGATCACGTCGGGGTCTGCCCGGAGAAAGGCGCGCATCACCCGGGCAAAATCAAGGCCGATCTTTGCCCGACACTCCACCTGGCGAAGGCCGGGCTGGGTGATCTCAACAGGGTCTTCCGCGGTCCAGATCTTGATGCCCGGCTTGTTGATGTGCCCCATGGCGGCATGGAGGGTGGTGGTTTTCCCCGACCCGGTGGGCCCCACACAGAGGATGAGTCCGTAGGGCTGGGCGATGATCCGTTTCAGGACATCCAGGTTTCGGTCGGTGAGCCCCATCTGGTCGATCTTCATGGCACCGGAGTCTGCCAGGATACGGAGCACCGCGTCTTCATAGCCCCCGGCCGTGGGCAAGGTGGCCAGACGCAGTTCAAAGGGCTTGACCCCTTTTCTCTTGAATTTGATCTTTCCGTCCTGGGGAAGCCGCCGCTCGGCAATGTCCAGGTGGCTCATGATCTTCAGCCGGGAAATGATCCCCATGGCGTTGGAGATGGGAATTTTAAGCACGTCCTGGCACACCCCGTCGATACGGTAGCGGATATGGACTTTTTTGGAGTGGGGGGACGGCTCCACGTGGATGTCCGAGGCCCCTTTCCTGTACGCGGTGATGATCACCTGGTCCACCATCTTCACGATCTGGCTCGACGATTCGGACAGGGTCCCATCCTGTTCCTGATCGTCCGGTCCCTCGTCCGCCTCCTCTTCGAATTCAACATCGAGCATCATGTCGAATTCACCACCGTCGTCTTCTCCGGGTCCCTCTTCGGCCTGGCGATCTGAATCGTAGAAGAACTTGATCAGCTCGATAATCTCTTCACGTACCCCCACGGAGTACCGGATGTGCTTCGCGTTGAGCAGGGTGTAGATATGATCGGTCTTCTCGAGGTTTTTCGGATCATCGATAAGAACTTCCACCACCCCTTCGGTCATGTCCCAGGTCAGGGGGACCCAGCTGTTCTGGATCAGGAAGCTCTTCTTCAATTTGCCCAGGAGTTCCACGGGAATGGGGGTGTCGGTGCTGAACTCCACAAAGGGGCACTCGTAATAATAGGAGAGGGATTTGCCAAGCTCCTCCTTGTCCACGTACATGTCTTCAAGGAGAATGGCTTCACAGCTTTTACCGGTCTTTCGCGCAAGGTTCAATGCGTTTTGAAGCTGGGCGGCGTTGACCTGATCCGTATCCAGGAGGTAGCCATAACGGGACTCGTAGCTCCGGGAGCCTTTGATCCCCTCCATCTGGGCGTCAAGCCCGGTGTAGTCCACATCGAGGCCGCGGACATCTTCATAGAACCCCATGGCCTCATCACTCTTTTCAAGCTTCTCCATCTCCAGCCCGAAACGAAAGAGGATATCGGCCGCCGCATCCTGGGTCACGTTGTTGGTCTCGATGAGCTCAAGGACTTTCTTGCGAATCTTGGATACGGCGTGGAGCTGCATCAGCGCTTCGGCAAGCTGGGGAACCAGCTTGGACACCGAGTACTTGGTGTTGAGAAGTTTCAGCAGCTCGCCCAGGGCCTCGCGGTGAAGACCGAGTTCTTTAAAGGCGTGGGCACTTTCCAGAATCTCACCGGCACTGTCTTCGGACCAGGAGTTCTTGATGGCATTGAGTTCTTGGCTGCTGAGCTCAATGACCTCATCGTCGTCGTCAAGTTCAGCCGCCTTCGTCCGAAGGTCGTTGAGCTCCACCCCAATGAATTCATTGACCTCTTCATCAAGGTCTCCGTCATAGGCGTCAAGAATGGCGGTATAAACGGCGATGGACTCGCCATAGAGACCGTGCTTTTTGTAGGCTTTGGCGGTATCGATTTTTGACTTCAGCTGTTTTTCCAAAGCGTATCCTCGCAGATTTGACGCACACCTTCAGGTGCACTACATTTTAAAGAAGCGACCGAAACCTCGTGACTTGCGGCTTTTATCAATATCGGTTGAAATGAGATCGCATGTCATGCGAACCATGGCGGCCACGCACTGGGGGGCCATGAGGATATAAAGGATCCCGTCGACGGTTCGACGGTAATAGACTCTCAGGGCATCAAAGAGGATCTCCCCTTCGGTGGCGCCGTCCACCAGGGGTGCCATATCCCGCCAGCGCATTTTCTCCGTGAGAAATGCCTGGGCTTCACGGCACTCATGGTCACTGTCGCCATGGGATGAGGAGAGTTCAGCCACCAGAGGCTTTCCGGTATCGCTGATGTAAAAAACCCCCTGAACCCCGTCGATGCTGAACAAGTCGTCAAAATGGTTTGCCATATTTACCTGAATACATAGAAGATTATAATCTTATTTACACGTCCAGTACAGCGTCAATTAAGGATTCTTTCTGAACCCTTGCCCCCACCACCAGGCGGGCGGGAGGCCCCGAGCCCATCACCACCATGCGCTGGTCGGTTTCCCGATTGCTCAACACCGCTTTCAACGGACCGGCACCCAGGATGTTGCCGAACATCTGCAGGGTAGCCATTTTATCCGCCAGTTCAGGGGCCCAGGCAGCCTCTTCCACGGCATCGGGGTTGCCGCTGGCCCTTACGACCAGTTCTTTCAAGCGTTCAAGCTCCTGGGGTGACCCGCCATCGGGCCCATCGGCAGGGTCGGTGTGGGAGGCGGCTTCCCCCTGCCCCTGGCCAGAAGCTGGCGAGCCGCTTCCCTGCTCATCTTTCAGCCGCATGGCATCCAGCAGGATCGCCTGGAGCTCCCCCTGGATCCCTTTTCGGGTGAGTATACATGAATTTTCAATGAGCAGGGTCACCCGCTCCCACCCGAGGACACGGTAAGCCGCCTTGTTGCCGGTCAATGCTCCGTATCGGGCGTTGAGGATATCCCCGTCCCGAAAAAAGAGGACCCCTTGGGTGCTGGTTGTCTCGTTGATCACCCGGATGGTGCATGTCTTGGCTTCCATCTCAATGAGCTGCAGGAACATCTCAAGGGAGGCATTGTTCAAGGTGCCGCCCCCTGCCTGCTCCTTGAGGATCTGGTCAATGGTATGGATCAGGTCACCAATGACAAGGGGCTTTGTGAAATACGCCCTGGCCCCGTAGCGCATCACCGCTTCACGGGTTTTGGGTTTGTCAAAGCTGGTGGCCACAATGGCGGGGATATCGGGGAAGAAACGGCGTATCTTTTCCAGGAGGCCGTAGCCGTCCACGTTGGGCATCTGAAGATCCGTGACCACAAGGGCAATGGGACGCTGTTTCAAGATTTCGATGGCCTCGCCGCCGTCGGTGCACGTAATGACGGCATACCGATCCTTCAACTTGGAAAACAGCTTATGGATAAGGTTGAGGAAAGGCTGGTTGTCATCAACGACAAGAATCTGTCTGACCATGGTGTGACCGTCCTGTGTTTCCCCTCCCCCGCATCGGGAAAAGGGTTAAAAAATACCGGCGTTTTGGGCATGCAAAGGAAAAAAGGCTCTCAGACCACCGCTTTAAAGGCGTCTATCTCCCGTTGATACTGCTGGCGCCAGCTTTTCAGGTTCTGCTGAAGTTCCATGCCGAGCCCCCTCTCCAGGGCCAGCTCTCGAAGGCATTCCGTTACAGCCGCCACAAGGCGCTGCACCTTGTCGGTTCCGGTGTAGGTGATGGCACCGCCCTGGTAGCTGAACTCCTCGGTAAAGGGGTCCAGAAACTCGTACCGGGACACTTTTTCGAGAAATTTGCGTTTCAGCACCGTATCGAAGGGGTCGGTCTGTATCTTGGTGTCGGCATAGGTCTGTTCGAACACCCCCAGAAGCACCTCCAGCATCTCCACGGGATTCTGGGTATCCAGGGATCCCCGGGCCTGCCCGCGTGTCGGCTCTTTGTCGTGGAGGCAGGCGTCGCTGAGGTGAAGGGCTTCCAGCTGCACCCGCTTGATGGCAATGCGGGTGCGCTCGTTTTTTGCGCTGGCCATGATCCGCCCCAGCTCCTGGTTCGGGTCCCTCAGGATGCCCCCGCTTTTCCCCAGGACAGCACCGGCGATCTCCCCCATGATGACATGGATCTGATCTGCCTTGCCCGGAGGGTTCAGCACCTCGATCAACCCGGTAAACCGATCCTGTATGATCTTTTTCATCAGGGCCTCCAGGTCCACCGTGGACGAGGTGAGGTTTTTGTGGATCAGGGCCGCTTCGTTCAGGTTGGCCCAGTAGCCGATGCTCTCTTCGGGGATCTCGAAAACAGAGACGGTATGCCGGGCAGCGTCGGCTGTGCGCAGCAGCTCTTCAAGGGCCGGCTGGCGTCCCCGGGACTCCCCGTCGGCACAGATGTGGGCATTGATCAACGCTCCCTGATCGAAATAAACGGCACCTTCAGAGCCGGGAGCCCGCAGGTACACACAACCCGACGGCAAGGCATTCCGAAAATGATCGACAAAACGCCGGATACGAATGTAACTGGTGTGCAGGTTGCTGACCACCGGGGTCTCTCTGGGAATGACAATCATATCAATCTCACTGGTTGAACAAAGGGTATCACCGTCCGTGACGGCTGCAAAGGGGGAACGGGCCGCGCTTCAACACAAACGGGAGCATCTCAGGCGACATGAACAACTGCCGTTATTCTCCTGGTCTCTGCTCCCGTCGGTACGGCCTGGGATAAACGCTACCGCTTCCTGCGGAGCCGTTCAATGGAAAAGCGCAAACTGTCCTGCATGCGCGTGACCGCTTCGGCAAGGCTGCCGATCTCATCACGGGACCTGATGTCGATGACCACATCCAGCTCCCCCACGCTGATACGGTCCGCCGCATCCGTGAGCATCTGGATGTTGGAGGTGAGCCGGTACCCGTAAATCATGATGGAGAGCCCGATAAAGACAATCACCACGCCGATGAAGCCCATGGTTATTTTCTGGGTGGCCTGGGTCAGCCCGGTGGCCCGTTTTTCAATGAGCTGGATACGCCCGGTAAAATCTTCGATAAAAGTGGTGCTCAAAATGAGGTACGGGGTCTGCTCAATGGGTTCAACGGCCATGAACTTCTCTTTTTCCGTGCCGTCCCTGTAGTACCCCTTGATCCCCCGGCCGCCTTTCATGGCGCTGAACACCTCATCGAAACTCTGAAAGCCAAGATCCAGCTCCTCCTTCATCTTGGCCAGGAGGGGCTCTCCGAGATACGACTCCTCACGGTGGCACCAGATGCGGTACCCCGTCTCCCCATCCTGGTCCGGAGCGGGAATTTCGATAAGGGCCGTAAAGCCTTCGGTGCCGACATCCTGAACCGCAATCTCCCGCATGTCAAAGTCGTAGTAAAAATCGTCTTTGTTCAGGTCCGGGTTGTTGCGCAGAAAAATGGAGCATTGGGATGCCACGCTCCGGGCTTTGTTGACGATGATCTCTTCGGCCATCTGGCGAACCACGTCGGTGCTCTCGCCGGTGATGCTGTTTGCAAGGGTGAGCATCTGGTACTGGGTAAAGGCACTGCTGCCGATAAAAAGCAGGATGGGGATCCCGAGAAAGAGAAAAAACATCTTGGTTCGCAGGCCAAAGCCCTTGTATGAGGTCTTTTTCTTCCGGGCAACCCGGGAGGCCTCCGCAGGCGCAGGCGCGGCCTCCGGGGTGGGATTTTTGGACACAACCTTCAAGGGGGGGGCGTCGGCCGAGGCGGGAGCGGTCTCCTGGTCGGGGGAGGTTTCGCTGAAGGGAACCGACTGAATGGGGCCGGAGCCCTCACCGGTGTCGGTCTCTTCACCCGGCGGACGAATGGTGATGATGTGTTCGCACACTTTGCATTTGATCTTGATGCCATCCGGGTTCTTGATGTGGCTCATCAGTTTGCCGGGGTCCAGATGGTAAATCTTCCCGCACTCTTCACATATCACGACCATACCCTGCTTGCTCCTTGACTGTTGAACTCTCGTTGGGGATTGTCACCGTTGGAATGAGGTGCTCTGGCCTGCAGTGGATCCATCAAAAATTTTTAAGTTTCGACAAAAGGACCTGCTGAAACTCCGCACGCTTTTCATCCCGGGGGATTTCCCGGGCAAGGGCGTCCACCAGCTCGGCCGCGCGTGTCAGGGGGATGCTCTCACGCTCAAGGGCCATCTCCTGAAGGAGATCCTCAAGGAGAATTTCCGCCATGGGCCCCATGGCCTTGGAGAGTTGATCCGCAAGAAAGGGGTAAAAATCACCCGAAAGGGTCGGCACCGAGGAGACCACCTCCTCAATGAGCCCCAGGTGATCCAGCCGGATCAGGACATCCCGGATATCGGAGAGGGTCAAGCCAAGCTCTCCGGCAAGTTCGGCGGTGTTTTTCTCGCCGTTGAGTTGCATCAGCAGGGTGAGCATGCGGCTGTCCAGCGACACCTCCCCCAAGTCATCTCGTACGGATCGCCGGTACACGGACGATGCGATGTTTCCTTTTAAACCCATGGCCACCTGCACTGCTCCTATTTCCGTTTCACCAACCGGGCAATCTCTTCTCGAACCACCTGACGAATGTATGTTTTCACGGCATCGGACAACCTTACCTCGGCGGTACCGGAGGAGGCTCCCTGGCCCGATGGTTTCGATGCGGCGTGCTGGGCAATCAGCCCTTTGAACCGCTTGAACTCACGGACATGCCCCGCAGCCGACCGGTTTTTTTCCTCTTCGGTCATGTCGGAGTCCACAGCCGCTTCAAAGCTGTCGAAAAGGGATTTCAAAAACGAAACGGTCTCGGGGTGGGCAGAGGCTTTTTTGGCCTTCAGGTAACGCCCGATGGTGTCGAGGAGCTTGATATAGATCGACAGAGCCTTGTCGCCGGCACACCGCCCACCGAGCTGTTTCAGCTCGCGCAGGTAGGCGTCGAGGTTTTTGTCCCCGATCTCCCACTCCATCTCAAGGATCACGGCCTTGAGGGTTTCAAGGGGATCACCGGGTGTCTCCGCACCAGGGGCCGGGCCGTCGTCGAACAGCTCGTTCAACCGGCTGTCCAGCTCTTCGTTCATGGATGAACCGTTCATCGTCATTGTTACTCATTCCCTCCGAGCTCAAGCTTTTCGCGAATGGACATCACCGTCATGGAGATGATGCGCTTCATGGTCACCGCCACGTTCTCGCCATTCACGGCACTTGCTGTGTAGTAGGGTGCTTTAAGGCTTGTGTTGAGATCTTTTTGCATGACCTCCACAGGCAGAACCGGGATCCCTTCTGTTTCCAGGTCCCGTTTGTTGTACTGCATCACCAGCGGGATGGTTTCGATGTTCTTGTTGAAGGAGACAAGGTTTTCCGCCAGGTTTTCCAGTGAGCGAATGTTCATCTCCTGCCTCAGCGTCATGGAGTCTGCAACAAACACAATCCCGTCCACCCCGCGCAACACGAGTTTCCGGGTGGCGTTGTACTTTACCTGCCCCGGAACCGTATAGAATTGCACCTTGATGGTGTACCCCTTGATCATCCCGATGTCAAAGGGCAGAAAATCAAAGAAAAGGGTGCGGTCGTTGTAGGTCTTCACCGTCACCATTTCACTTTTGATCCTGCTGCGGAATTTTTCGTTGATATACTCCAGATTTGTGGTCTTGCCCCCCCTGCCCGGACCATAATAGACAATCTTAACCTGGACTTCACGTTTTTTTGGATTTATCAGTGCCAAACCATTAACCTCTCTGATACATGATTGCCCGGATTCTAAAACATGCCAGCGGTCCCGACACTTTTAGAGCAGGAGGTCCCGGATCCTGTCGTTTGCCTCGTTGACTTTCAGGCGAAGAAACCCAAGGGACACGTCTTTTCCAAAAATGGTCAGGAGAAGCAAATCGGTTCCGATTTTGCTGAAATGAATGCTGTCGCTTTCCCCTTTGTGGAACAGCAGAGAAAACTCTTCTTCTCCGATGATATTGGCCATGGCACTGACCGCACCGAAATTGGCTGCCGCAAGGGCCGCAAGCGAATACACGTCGTGCTGGCACCGGCCGTTGTCCAGATTGACAATCACGTTTCCTGCCAGGTCGATAAGCACCACGCTCTGTACACCGAGCTCAATGAGCTCTTCGTTCAGAACATCTTCAATGGATTCGAGCTGTTTTTTACTGAAATCAAAAGGAAAATCCATATTGGCGAGTCCTTCGCTCCGTATCTGTTGATGGGTTTCATGCCTGGTGGCAGTGCGTCTGGAATGTCTACAGGCAGAGGTTTCTTCCGTCTATATCAACCGGTTACTCGAACAGACCAGAAAACATTGATCCTAAGTAATAACAGGCAGATCCTATAACCCTATAGCTCATCTACGTTGATTAATCAATTTAAAACAAATGACAAACAGCGGATCAATGGCTGATCCGCTGTTCATTTTTTATCGCATATTTCTGTTCGGAAGATCTTCGGGCAGAGGCCCAAAAGAGAACCGATCCGCCTCAGTCTCAAGGCATTTCGGTTCCTCTGCAGGCATACCGAACCGGGCATCCGAGGACTCCCCGGCAGGGGCGGTGGAAGGCATAATGGGTCGTATTTCGCTCATGGGGTCCTTTTCCCGATCAGGCCTTTCCCGTGAAGAGTTCGAGGGCTTCCAGGTATTTTGCAGATGTACGGGTAAGGACGTCCTGGGGGATGGAGGGACCCGGAGGGGTTTTGTCCCAGGTGAGGGTCTCCAGGTAATCCCGGACAAACTGCTTGTCGAAGCTCTCCTGGGTTCCCCCGGGCTTGTAGGTGGCCTTGGGCCAGAAGCGGGAAGAGTCCGGGGTCAGGACCTCGTCGATGAGGATCAGCTCGCCGTCGCAGATACCGAACTCAAACTTGGTATCCGCTATGATGATACCCTTTTCAGCCGCCACTTCCACGCCCTTGTTGTAGATGGCAAGGCTGATGTCCCTCACCTTTTCGGCCATGTCGGCGCCGATGATCTCCGCGGCCTCCTCAAAGGAGATGTTGATGTCGTGATCCCCCACATCCGCTTTGGTGGACGGTGTAAACAGGGGCTCGGCAAGGCGATCGGACTCCTTGAGGCCTTCGGGGAGGGGAATGCCGCAGACGGTGCCGTCTTTTTTGTATGACTTCCAGCCGGAGCCTGAAATATACCCCCGCACCACGCACTCCACCATGAGGGGTTTGGCTTTCCTGACGATCATGCTGCGCCCCCTGAGAGCGTCCGCATGGGGTTTCAGGATCTCAGGATACGCGTCCACATCCGCTGTGATCAGGTGGTTGTCGATGAGCGAACGCATCTGCTCATACCAGTAGAGTGAAATCTGGGTCAACACCCGCCCTTTCTCGGGGATGGGATCGGGCAGCACGACATCAAAGGCCGAGAGCCTGTCCGTTGTCACCATCAGCAGGGAGTCGCCAAGGTCATAGATATCCCGTACTTTCCCCTTCTGAACCAGTTGAACGCCTTCAAGATTGCTGGTGTACATACCATTACTCCATAAAGAAGATAAAATCGGTTTAAAAAAACAAGATGCCCTTTACAGGCCGGTATTTATTCCGCCTCACTGTATAACACTTATTCAATAACAGGTAAATCCAAAGGTTTCAGGGTACAGGTCAGCGTTCCGCCCACAAAAAAAGGCGCTGCGGCCCAAGACCGCCAGCGCCCTTCCCATGGATCATGGGGACACAGTCAAAAAACCTGCACGCGCACTGCATCCGGCGCTGTCCAGGACGGAGATCAAAGGCTTTAAACCTTCTGGAATCCCTCGATAAATTTCAACAGGACCTCATGGTCCTTTTCGCTGTGCTCCCCGAACCGGATGCCGGATTCGGATCGCCCGGTCTCACCTGTCCGGGTGTAGGCCACATCACCGGTCATTTCAACCACATCATCCCTGAACCCGATATCCAGCTGGACTCTGTGGCTGGGATCGATGGGAACATGGGTCTCCAGCAGGATCCCCCCTTCGCTGACATCCAGGGTCTTTCCCATGCCCTGCTGGACCACGGTGTTCTCCGCATTGACACAGGCGTAGGAAAGGAGATTGGTCGAGTTGAAACGTGCGTGCTTTCTTTTTTCCATGGGGCTGTCCTGACTGTTGATGCCGGACACTCTTCGTCAACAGGAGAAGGCCGGCAACCCCACCCCTGCGTCAACACCATATCGGTTGATGCCAGCGATTCCTTAAGAAAAAAGCATACGCAAACCGCAGCAAAGGACGCGTGACATCGTAGTTACAAAATATTCCGAGAGGCCAGGTCCGTGATGAGGGACACACAGACCGAGGTGTACTCGATCATATTCTTGATAAGGTTCGGCGCTTTATCGTATTCAGCCATCAGCACATCCGTATCCAGGATACTGAGCTTTAAATCAGGGGATGCGAACACCGAGGCCATCTCAGGTTCATGGACGTGCTTGAACATGGGAAGGCGGCCAATGAAATCCCCCGGCCCCATGGTGCCGAGAAACACCCTCTTCCCGCCGGTATCCTGAACGAGGTGGGCCTGCCCGGCCTCCACGGAAAACAACTTGGTGACGTGGTCTCCCTGGCGAATGACAGGCTTGACCTCCCGGGGCAGGTCCGAAACCGGAGCCCCGCTGTATTTAAGGGCCACGGCACGGTCTGAAATCATGGCAAGGCGATGTTCAAGCCCTCGAACCAGCTGCAAAAACGCGTCGGAAAGGCCGGCAAGGTCAGAGGTCAGGTGCCGGGTATCGATAACCCCCAGCAGAACCTCCCCTTCGGCAATGGCCGAGGCCGACCGGGGATGGTCGGGACGCGTCAGGGAGGAGAGGTTGCCCACAAAGGCACCGCTTCCCACCCGGGAGACCACCACATCGCCCTTGGGGGTGCTCTTCACGATCTTGACCACACCCTCCAGGACCACCCAGATCCAATTGCCGTGCCGCCCCTGCTCAATGATGCGGTCTCCGGCCCGAAAGGCCTCTTCATCGGCAAGGTACATGTAGTCGGAAAAGGCCGGGCCACGCACCACGGGTAGATGGATGCGGCCGGATTCATCCCGCATCTTGTCCCCGGTATACTGGACAGGCCCCACCTTTTCGATCTCGCCTTCATCCACCAGCTTCAAGGCATCCAGGATAATGGCCATGGCGGTTTTCTGGATCACCCGGTCGTGGGGAAACTCATCAAGGGAAAATTCAAACCCGCCCTCCCCCCATCCAAACAGGGTGTACAGGGCATCTTCCCCCTCCTTGCCGTTGCAGAACGCGTTGATGGGGTTGCCGTCAAGGACGTGAATCACACCGGGGGTTTCCACGTACCGGCTGGAGAGCTTCACAACACCGCTCTTGCCGTCGGCGTTGAGGAGCTGCAGCAGGTCCGCAAGGTCAATAAAATTCAAATCGCCTGTCAGTACAGGTTGTGTGCTCATCGTGCCCCGTATCGTCCTTCCATTCGGTTTACGGACAAAGAAACCGCACCAGGGGCGCGGTTTCCATCAACCATCCAGGCATGTCGCTCAAGGAATAAGGTCCCGGGCACAAGACGCGCCTCGTTCACCGCCCCCTACTTGGCCCACTGCAGCTCTTTGTGCAGGGAAATCAGGGTAAGCTTCAGGCACTCCTGCAGTGTTTTGCCCACACCGTTGCCCCGGGTGGCACTGGCTTCAAAGCTCTTGACCTTGAGCTGCCGGTTAAGGTCCCGCTCCATCTGCTCCACCGACATGATGGGCACCCCCTCGTCGGCAAGGTCCCGCTTGTTGTATTGAAGCACCAGGGGGATACGCGTAATGCTTTGCCCGTACTCCTTCAGGTTTTGCTGGAGGTCTTTGAGGGAGAGCATGTTTTTCTCACGCCGGACAGCCAGGGAGTCGGCCACGAAGACCACCCCGTCCAGCCCCTTGAGCACCAATTTACGGGTGGAGCTGTACTTCTGCTGCCCGGGGACGGTGAAAATCTGGACACGGACGTCGCATCCGTTGATTTTACCGAGCCCCATGGGAAGGAAATCGAAAAAAAGCGTGCTGTCCCCTTCGGTATCCACGGAGACCATTTCACCGGTCACCTGCTTTTTAAAGGCTTTGAATATGTATTCGAGGTTGGTTGTCTTTCCACACCTGCCGGGGCCGTAGTAGACAATTTTGCACTCAATCTCACGCTTCTGGATGTTAAATATGGCCATATGGTTCCCGCGTTGTGGCAAATGGGCGTGGCCCATTTCGTTGTACCGGTTGAAAACAAAAGAGTCTGCATCACCAGGCGACCGCTATGTGCGTGCCCGGCTGTGGTGCCCATGCAGTCGGCGGTTACATGCTGTTGATACGGATATCCAGGCTGAAATCCCCCTTTTTGGGACCGGAGAGAATCTCGGTGTTGGATTCCACCACCGCAGCACCTTTAAAAATCGCAATGGGGGAATAAAAATCAACATCGTGGATGGCTTGCCCTTTTTCCAAAAGCTCCAGAAGTGCCTTTTCTCCGCTTGCCACAATCAGGCTGAGCAGGCTCCCGGACTGAAAGCTGACATCCAGCTCCACGTGCTGCCCCTCCATGGGTCCCTTTTGAAAATTGATGCCGATGGAGGTGATGTCGATGATATCGTCGTCCACCGGGCCTGTAAAGTCCTCCTCGGCCGCAAGAGCCCCTTCGTCGGCTGCCATCATGGACTCGTCCCAGCGAATCCCTTTTTTCTCGAAGGCCGCCTGCATAAACTGCGTGATGGATGTATATTGCTCCGGGGTAAAAAAACCCTGGCCCCACCAAAGCTTTACCGTCTCCACAGCCTCTTCCGATTCGGACAGCTCAAGGTGGCATTTTACGGCGTTTTTTGCGGCAGAGGTACTGATCGCAGGGCGCCGCACCAGGCGGCGAAACTCTTCAAGGGCTTTTTTGTGCTGCCCGAATTTTGCAAGGGTGATGGCTTCGTTGATCTCTTTTTCATCGTCGCTCACCCCCTCCTCAGACGTGGTAAAAAGCCGCTTGATCAGGTCCTGGACCTTGCTTGACACCTCCGGGTTGACCCGGGACTGGTCCCACCTGGCAATGGCCTGATCCAGGCTTTCCCGTTTTTTTTCCACGGCTGCGATAAGGACGTCACGATTCTGGATGCGGGTCTGTTGTTGAAGAATGTCGATGACAAGGGTGTATTTTTTACGCGCTTCTCTCAAAAGGCGCTGGGACTTATAAAGCTCGGCCTCCTTGAGCAGTGATTTGACTCTCTCTTTGATATTCATTCAACGACCCCTGAAGGATAATAATGCTGTACCGCTAACTATGATACAGGTCGCATGTGAATACGTAAGTTCCATACATCGTGCCTTTTCCCCGAAGTTTCCTTTTTTTTGCGGCAGGGATGCCGCCGCACCGCATCATTAAGGAGTCGCCGGAACAGCCTGTTCGGTTGCGATGAACCAAAAAGCCAGCATGGGGTGCAGGTTATGCCCGGCCATGTGCGCTGACGAGGTGGCAAAACTCACGTTCTGAAACAGAAATATTATTTTTTCAGCGCATTATGTCAACACATAAATTATAAAACCCCTTGGTAGATGGCGAGTTTGAACGGACAGCACACATCGTGACGCCCCGTTGCGGCTCATCGCCATCGGCGAAATTTCAATTGAAAATCCGATGGCTATCCTTTATTTCAGTAAAGTGAAGCTGTTTTTCCGCAACTTTTTTATTATCTGCCTTACACAGGGAGGATGTCAAACACAAATGAGGGCCTCGCCCCATGGGCAGCCTTTTCCCTTGAGGTTGTGCGAAAAGGGTTTTTCACGTCCCCGGTTTCGTGGTAACGATGACAGCCGATCATCGGCACAGGCCATCGTGATCGGGTGAGTTTTCAATCCCGGCCATGACGCCGGGGCTCAGGCCGCCATGCCATGCATGGCGGCACACATGGCACAGGGTACGGCCCTTTCCGGCGGAGCCGGAGACGGCGACATCCCGCGGCCTGCTGCAACGGGCACGTTTTTATGCCCGAGCCCTTGCATATCCCATTAACCTGATGAAACGGGTCAACTGAATGGACAACATATCAATTATATCCGGCCGACTTGAACTGAAACCGGCCCAGGTCACCGAAACCCTGGCCCTTCTCGATCAGGGCGCCACCGTTCCCTTTATCGCCCGCTACAGGAAAGAGGCCACGGGCAGCCTCGATGAAGTGGCCGTGGCCGAAATACGAGACCTTTCGGCCCAGCTCAAAGAACTGGACGCACGCAAAGCGGCCATCCTTGCCTCCCTTGAAAAAAACGGGCACCTCACCGATGAGCTCGGAGACCGGGTCCGGTCCACGGACTCCCTGGCCGCCCTTGAAGATATCTATCTCCCCTATCGCCCCAAACGACGCACCAAGGGTCAGCAGGCCCGTGAAAAGGGACTGGAACCCCTTGCCGAGGCGGTGTTTGCCCAGACAGGCATGGACCCGGAGAGTCGCGCCGCAGACTTTGTGGATGAGGAAAAGGGGGTGGAAACCCCTGCCGACGCCCTGGCCGGAGCCATGGACATCATGGCCGAGTGGATCAACGAGCAGGAGACCGTTCGAAAGGCCCTGCGCGAGCTCTACGCAAAAAAAAGCACCATCGCCTGCCGCGTGGCCACGGGCATGGAAGAAAAAGGCGCCAAGTTCCGGGACTACTTTGACTGGACCGAACCTCTCCACGACGCCCCGTCCCATCGCATCCTCGCCGCCCGTCGCGGTGAACGCGAAGAGGTCCTCAACCTCACCATCCGCCCCACCGAAGAGGATGCCCTGCAGATCCTGCACACCCTCATCATCACGGGCGACGGCCCCGACTCCGCCCTGGTGCGAAAGGCCCTGGAGCAGAGCTATAAACGCCTGCTCTCACGCGCCATGGAGACCGAGGCGAGGCTTCTCTCCAAAGAACGCGCGGACCAGGAGGCCATCACGGTCTTTGCCGACAACCTGCGTGAACTTCTCCTCTCCCCTCCCATGGGCGCCCGAAGGGTCCTGGGCATCGACCCGGGATTTCGCACCGGCTGCAAAGTGGTGTGCCTGGACAGCCAGGGAAAGCTCCTCCACAACGACACCATCTACCCGAACATGGGGGAGCAAAAAGACCGGAAAGCCGCCGAAACAATCCGAGCCCTAGTCAAACGGTTCGACATGGAAGCCGTGGCCATCGGCAACGGCACCGCCGGACGGGAAACTGAACGGTTTGTCAAAGGGCTGGGCCTGCCCAAAGAGCTCATCATTACCCTGGTCAACGAGAGCGGTGCCTCCATCTATTCGGCCTCGGAAACCGCACGGCAGGAGTTTCCGGACCTGGACCTCACTGTCCGTGGTGCCGTCTCCATCGGCAGACGCCTCATGGACCCCCTGTCCGAACTGGTGAAGATCGACCCCAAATCCATCGGCGTGGGACAATACCAGCACGATGTGGACCAGACCGCCCTGAAAAAATCGTTGGACGACACGGTCATCAGCTGCGTCAACGGGGTGGGGGTGGACGTGAACCGCGCCAGTGCCGAGCTGCTCACCTACGTCTCGGGCCTTGGCCCCCAACTGGCCAGGAACATCGTGGGGTACCGGGATGAAAACGGCCCCTTTCAGAGCCGAAAGACCCTTCTCAAGGTGCCCCGTCTCGGTCCCAAAGCCTTTGAGCAGTGTGCCGGCTTTCTCCGCATCGTGGACGGTAAAAACCCCCTGGACGCAAGCGCGGTGCACCCGGAAAGCTACGGAATCGTGGATGCCATGGCAAAGGACCTCCACGCCGATGTGGCCTCCCTTATCGGACGCACCGACCTGAAACAGGCCCTGGACCTTTCCGTCTATACCACGGACACCGTGGGCCTCCCCACCCTCTCGGATATCTGCCATGAGCTGGCCAAGCCCGGTCGGGACCCCCGGGATGACTTCAAGCTCTTCAACTACCGGGAAGGCGTGGAGACCATGGATGACCTTGAAGAAGGCATGCGCCTTCCCGGCGTGGTGACCAACGTCACCGCCTTCGGTGCCTTTGTGGACATCGGCGTGCACCAGGACGGGCTTGTCCACATCAGTGAAATGTCGGACAAATTCGTCAAAAACCCCGCCGATGTGGTGAAGGTTCACCAGAAGGTCCAGGTAACGGTCATCGGCATCGACAAACCCCGCAAACGCATCTCCCTCTCCATGAAGAGCCGCACCGGGGAAGCCGGTACACCGGGCAACAGAGAGCGGGTCACCCCGCAGTCGCAGCCGAAACCGAAAGCAAAACGCCAGACCAAGCCCCAGAACCGCCGGGAAGAGAAAGGGCGTCCGTTCAACAACCCCTTTGCCGACCTGTTAAAAAAGTAACCACCCGCCGGACACCATGACCACACGGCCGCGCCGCCACAATGGCCGGCACACAGCGGGACTTTGATATGACCTCCGGCCCCTGGAGCTTCCAGAGGCCGGAACAGATGAAATGGAGTATGGAATGCGAGCAGTGGTTCAACGCGTCAGCGAAGGGTCGGTTCGAGTGGAAGGGGACGTAACGGGGGCCATCGAGACTGGACTGATGGTGCTTCTCGGAGTTGGCCGTGGAGACACGGACAAGGAAGCCCGCTACCTGGCCGACAAGATCTCCGGCTTGAGAATCTTTGAAGACGAGGCGGGCAAAATGAACCGCTCCCTGGAGGATGTGGGCGGTGCCATGCTGGTGGTCTCGCAGTTCACCCTCTACGGCGACTGCAGCAAGGGACGCCGCCCCTCCTTCATTGATGCCGCCCCGCCCCAGGAGGCAGACGAGCTCTACACGGCCTTCATTGAGGCGGTCCGGTTCAAAGGGATCCCCGTTGAGACCGGTCGCTTCCAGACGCACATGCAGGTCTCCCTCACCAACGACGGGCCCGTGACCCTCATCGTGGAAAGCAAGTAAAGGCAAACGCATGAAACGCCCCTTCCCCATCCTCATGGGACTTCTCTGCCTCCTCCTGCCGGGAATCGCCGGTGGGGAGGCCCTTCCGGCGGCCCTGGCCGCCGCCCTTCACCCCTCGGATGTCCTCCTGGTCACCGAAGAGCCACACCGGGTTGTCTATTCTCAACACCCCGACACCCTGTCCGTGCCCGCTTCCACCCTGAAGATCGCCACGGCCCTGCTGGCCTTTGAGACCCTGGGGGAGGCTTACCGGTTCCCGACGGATGCGGCTCTCACCGAGGACCGCATCCTCTACCTGAAAGGATACGGAGACCCCCTGCTCACCTCCGAAGTCATCGAGAAATATGCCGGTGTGGTGGCAAAAGAGCTGGGTGCATCGGGCATTGATTCGATCAGCGGCATCCGCGTGGATGACACCTACTTTGACCGCATCACCATCCCCGGGGTGATTTCCCGATCCCACCAGCCCTATGATGCCCCCAACGGGGCCCTGTGCGCCAATTTCAACACCGTCAACTACCGCCGGGCGAAAAACGGCGGGCTTATCAGCGCCGAGCCCCAGACCCCCCTGCTCCCCTTTGTGGCCAAGCGAATCCCCCCGAACGCACCGGGCGGACGCATCCGCCTCTCCCCTGCGGAAAGCCGACTCTACGCAGGTCACCTCTTCGGCTGGTTCCTGCAAAAACGCGGCATCAAAGTCACTGGCACCGTGGCGCCGCTCCCCGTACCCAAGGGCCCCTTTCTCTACACCCGGCGACTCCTCTCCCCCTGGACCCTGGCGGAAGCCGTTAACAAACTCATGGCCTTTTCCAACAACTTCATGGCCAACCAGATATTCCTGGCCTCCGGGGCCCACGCCGAAGGAACCCCTGCCACCCTTGAAAAAGGGCGCAGCGCTTTCTGTCATGTCATGACCCGCCTGATCACGCACTGCCCCGCCGTGGTGGAAGGCTCCGGCATATCCAGGCAGAACCAGCTAACGGCCCGCACCATGGATGCCCTTCTGGAGCAGTTTGCCCCGTATGCCCCCCTGCTCCACACAGAGGGCGGGGTCCGGTACAAGACCGGAACCCTCAACGGCGTCTCCACCCGGGCGGGGTACATCACCGCACCAACCGGCCGGGCATACCGGTTTGTCATCTTTACCCACCGGGCAAAGGGGAACGCCGGCCAGGTGCTGGATGCCCTGAAAGCCGACCTTTCCGCCCCGGTCACATCCAACTGAAAAAACCGGAAACACACAAAAAAAGGGCCCGCCGACGCGATGCGTCAACGGGCCCAATTTTTTTTCGCAAAGGAACCACCCCTTATTAAGGAGTCTCACGATCCGGCGACAATGCCCTCTTTGCTGCTGGCGATGTACGCGTAGGCGCTGTGATTGTGAATGGATTCAAAATTCTCGGCGCTCAGCTGGAACCAGGTGATGTTGTCGTCCCGGTTCAGGGCCGTGGCGATATCCCTTACGATATCTTCAACAAACTTCGGGTTGTTGTAGGCCTGCTCCGTCACGAACTTCTCATCCACGCGCTTGAGCACCGAATAGATCTCGCACGACGCCGCCTGCTCCACCAGCTCGATCATGTCCTCGATCCAGTTAAACTTACGGAATCGCGTGGCCAGTCTCACCTCTCCGCGCTGGTTGTGGGCGCCATGGGTGCTGATCTCCTTGGAACAGGGGCACAGGGAAGTGATGGGGACCACCACCTCGGAGATCAGGTCGATCTCGTCGTGCTCATTGCTCGTCCCGAGAAACCGGCACGAATAGTCCACCAGCCCGGGGGAACCGCTTTCCGGCGCTTTTTTCTCAATAAAATAGGGAAACGTAATATCCACATGGGAGGATTTCGCGCCCAGGATTTTTTTCATTTCGTCTAGTATATGAGAAAGGGTTGTCAGCGAAAGTTCCAGGTCGTTTCGAAAGGAGTGCAGCAGCTCGACGAAACGACTCATATGGGTGCCCTTGGAGTGATGGGGCAGGTCCACATACATATTGATGGAGGCCACCGTATGCTGGGTTCCGTTGGACCTGTCGAGGACACGCACCGGGTATTTTAAATTTTTAATGCCGACCTGATCGATGGGAATATTCCGATAATCAGGCTGTTTCTGCATATCAATCATGTTGTCTGTTCCGTCCCCTGTCAAAGTGAGTTGTAGAACAACAAAAGCAAAGAAACGACGCTATGTCAACAAGTAGTCCAAACGGACCTGGCTCAGGGATCGGAAGAGGTTCCCTTTGACGTGGGGGTTCGCCTTGGAAAGAGACTCCAAAAGATCTTTGATTTCGCGACGTTTCGACACCGCCGCCGAAGGGCACGGATTGGAATAAACGGGAAGCCCCTGCTCCGATGCAAACCGAACAATATCGGATTCCTCTGCAAGGTAAAGAGGCCGGATTACCGTTACTTCACCGCCGAACATCGATTGATTCGGCATCATCGTGCTGATCTGTCCCGAGTAAAACATGTTGATGAGCAGGGTTTCAATGACATCATCCTTGTTATGACCCAGGGCCAGGGTGCGACACCCCAGCTCGGAGGTCAACTCAAACAACCGTTTTCGCCGCAACCGCGAACAGATAAAACAGGGGTTCGCGGACTGCGTATCCTTGTGGGCTTCCGGCCCGTGATTCGTGTGCTCACAGGTCAGGGTCAATCCCAGGTCCCGGCAGTGGGCGGCCAGCTCATCGGCAAAGCCACCGTCAAAACCGGGATCGATGTACACCGGGTGAATGGAGTAGGTCACCGGAACCCTGCGGAGCCGTTCCACAAGAAAGGTCAAAAGGGTCAGGCTGTCCTTCCCGCCCGAAAGCCCCAGAGCAATCCGGTCGCCGTCTTCAATCATGTCGTATTGGTGGATGGCTTTACCCATGGCACGATTGATGCGCTGGTATATTCGCGTTTCTCGTATCACACTGTTCCTGGAAATCTATGGAATGGTTGGGTGGGACCCTGCAGAAGCGAAGGGGGAGAGGATCATCCAGGACGACAGCCACCCCTTCAGGCCGCACCGAATGCGGCCCGAAGTTGAAGGTGGCCTGTCACAGGCTGACCTGATCGAAAGCGGGGCTACTTCTCGTCTTCCGGTTTCAGGAAGACCTTGCCTGAGGCAATCTCTCTAAGGGCGGTGACAACATCTTCGTTGTTGGCGGACTGAACGACAAATTCAGCTCCGTCACGAATCTGGCGGACGCGCTTGGAAGCCATATGCACAAGCATAAAGCGATTGGGTACCTTTTCAAGGCAATCTTCAACGGTTACTCTGGCCAAGGTCGTTCTCCTTGTATTCGAAAAATAACGTGATTTTTATACCGGTATCGAACGCGGGGTCCCGCGCCCGTACAGGGGGTCGACGTGTAAAACCAGGGACAGCGAGCCACATCACCGATGAAGCCCGGCCCCATGCCGATTAATTACTATATACGAGCCGAAGGGAGATTACAAGATCTCAACGAGTTCGTAAAGGCGCTGACCGCCCGGAGCCTGAACGGTCACCTCGTTTCCGGGAGCCTTGCCGAGGATGGCCTGCCCCAGGGGAGAGGAAACAGACACCCTGCCCTCGGAGATGTCGGACTCTTCCTGACCCACCAGCTGATAGGTCACTTCCTCTCCGGTGTCAACATTTTCAAGGACAAATCGACTGGCGAAGACCACCTTGTCCGAGGGAAGGGTGGAGGGATCGATCACATCGGCATTGGCCACCTTGTACTCCAGGTCCATGATGCGCCCTTCGATAAAGGACTGACGGTCCTTGGCCGCATCATATTCGGCATTCTCCGACAGGTCGCCATGGCTTCGAGCGACCTCGATGGCCTCAATGGTCTTGGGCCGGTCCACCGTTTTCAACTGGTGGAGTTCCTCTTTTAACTTCTCGTAGCCTTCCTTTGTAATGGGAATGGTCTTCAAAATATAGCTCCTGGTGTTTCTGTGGGGTTACAGGCAGTGACCCGAACCCGTTTCAGTGTCCTTTAAAAACAAAAACCTCTTTCGGATTCGGGCATCCAGCGTCTGAATACCCTGCAGCGAAAGGGGCTTTGTCTGTTTATCTTTTGATGAAGGCTCAATCATACATGAAGGAGCCTTGTTCTTACACAAAAAAAACGATGATTACGATTTAAGCGCACTCTCCGCGTGCTTTGCCCGCCGTGCAAGTACAATGGTAAGGATGGGGCCGGAGACCACGTAGCAGAGCGAAATGGCAAAAAGCGCCAGGTGCGGTTTCTGTGCAATGAAGATAAAAACAAGAATGGCCGAGACCAGCATGTTGAACTTCATTTTCTTGAAAAGCTCAGCCTTTTTGAAGCTCTCGTACTTCACAGAGCTGACCATCAGAAAGGAAAGGGCATACATGCCGAGCAGAAAAACCAGGGGAAATTCCGAGGCCGGCACATCAAATTTCGTGCAGAACATCACCGCCGTGGCGTTCATGCCCGCGGCAGCCGGAATGGGCAGACCCAGAAAATGGTTGCTGGGCGTCGCCTCGGCCATGGTGTTGAACCGGGCAAGCCGCAGGGCCCCGCATATGGTAAAGAGAAAAGCCGCCAGCCAGCCGATGCGACCCATGGGCTTCAGAATCCAGAGATACATCAGCAGCGAGGGCGCCAGGCCGAAGGAGACGAGGTCCGCCAGGGAATCGAACTCAATGCCGAATTGGCTGGTGGTGTTGGTGGCGCGGGCGATCTTGCCGTCCAGGGAGTCGAAAACCACAGCAATAAGAATCGCAATGGCCGCGAACTCGAAGCGTCCCTCCAGGGCGGAGACAATGCAGAGGAACCCGAAAAACAGGTTCATGGATGTAAAGGCGTTGGGCAGCAGGTAAATGCCTTTTTTCAGTCGTTCTTTCCGTGCATCTTTCATGAGAGTACCCCCATAACCGTTGTGCCGGCCTGAACTTTATCGCCGATGGCTACACGGCAGGCAAAGTCGGTGGGCAAATAAAGATCAAGGCGTGAGCCGAAGCAGATCATGCCGTAGCGTCGACCTCGCGTCACGCGGTCCCCTTCGCTTACGCCGCACACAATACGACGTGCCACGAGCCCTGCAATCTGGACCGTGGCAAAGGTTACCCCTTGCTCTGTTTCAATGACCATGGCATTGCGCTCGTTGTGCTCGGAGGCCTTGTCAAGGCTGGCATTGAAAAATTTCCCGGGATGGTAATGAATGGCCTTGATGGTGCCGTCAAAGGGAACCCTGTTGACATGCACGTTGAACACATTCATGAAGATGCTGATCTTGAAGCATTTCCCTTCAACGTAAGGATTCTCATCCACCACCTCGGCAAAAATAACCTTGCCGTCCGCAGGGGACGAGAGAAACCCCTCACCCACTTCCACGGCCCGGTCCGGATCCCTGAAAAAGTAGCAGACGAACAGGGTGATGAAAAAAGAGATCAGGGCGAGTGTGTGGAAATGAATCCCTGCAAGAAAAAGGGTGGATACACAGGCCACCACTATAAAGGGTATGCCGGGTTTTGCTACTTGAAATGCTTTCAGACTCGGTGTCTCAGGCCAGGTAAAACGATTCATTCGCGGTTCCAGTATCAATATGGTTGAAACGTCTCCATCGACCGCCGCATCAGGGTGCCGACGTGCATCCAACGGAGGTCGACGCAAGACAGGATGTCATCTTTAATACACGCATTGGTTGGCGTGATCATCCTGATGAGATCGGTGATCTGCCAAAGGCAGGCGGCAAAGGCTTACAGCGGCCACCCGTTCCATGGTAACGAATGGAAATGAAAGGCTGTTTTTCCACGCCCAATGTGCAGCTTGCCGACGTTTCCGAACTCCTCAATCTATACTGAGGAGTATCAGATCACCCATGGCTTGTCAAACGAAAGCCCCTAACCGTGCCCCTTTGAAGCATTTCGAAGCTCCAGGGCGATCTCGGCATCCGACTTTCTCAGGTAAAGGGGCTTCAAGGCTCCGGCGTCCATGCCCTCGCCCCGGCCAAAGGCTTCCTGCGCAAGGGCCGCCACCACAAAGGGGCGTATAGTATCATACTCCTCAGCAAAAAAAACCTTTTCTTTCAAAGCGTTCTGGAAAAACTCCCGATAGGTCACCGCACCGGTGCCGATACAGAGGACCTCTCCGGTAAGTCGCCCCGGAAGGTCCTCCGGCCTGACGGCTTCGGGGGGCGACACCTCCACCACCCCGCCTTTCCCGTCCGGCTTGTAGAGGGCGGCGTACACCTCCCCCTTGCGGGCATCGATCATGGACACAATGGTTTTTCCGGTCAACGCCGCCCCCCGGGCCAGGGCCTCAAGGGTGGAGATGCCAACAACGGGCTTGCCAGCCACCTCGGCAAGGCCCTTGACCACACTCATGCCGATGCGCAGCCCGGTAAAACTCCCGGGCCCGACGGTGACGGAAAAGCCCTCCAGGTCCCCCAGGGAGAGCCCGGAACGGGACAGGGTCTCTTCCACCATGCCAAGGAGATGGCGGGAGTGGGTTTGCCGGCTGGTAAAAAGGCTCTCCGACATGAGGCCCTCACCATCGGTGACGGCCACACCACACGACAGGGTGGAGGTATCCACGGCAAGGAGTCGCATTATGCTGTCTCCTTCTTGCGCTTTCCCTTGCCCTTGGCAGAGGACGCAGCCTCCGCTTTTTTGAGGCGGGCGACCTCCTCATCCAGGGTGTCGAAGCCCTCGATGGCAACCTTGAGGACATCATCCAGGTGCCTTACCGGCACAAAGGAGATCCGCTTCTTCACGCTGGCGGGAATCTCCGAGAGATCCTTGGCGTTTTTCTCTGGAAAAAGAACCGTCTTTATCCCGCCGCGCAAGGCCCCCAGGGCCTTCTCTTTCAGCCCTCCGATGGGGAGCACCCGCCCCCTCAGGGAGATCTCGCCGGTCATGGCCACATCGCTGCTCACAGGCCGGTCAACCACCGCAGAGAAAAGGGAGGTGGCAATGGCGATGCCCGCAGACGGGCCGTCTTTGGGTGTGGCCCCGTCCGGGACATGGATATGGATATCCAGGTCATCGAAACTGTCTTTGAATCCCAGCCCGGCAAGGGCATGGCGCGTGTAGCTCATGGCAGCCTTGACGGACTCCTGCATCACCTCGCCCAGCTGGCCGGTGACAATCAATTCCCCTTTGCCGGGGATGATGGAGGTCTCCACATAGAGCACCTCGCCGCCCACCTGGGTCCAGGCAAGGCCCGTGGAGAGTCCCACCTGGCTCTCTTCCTTGTCCAGCTCGGAGAGATACTTTGGGGGCCCCAGGTATTTTTCAAGGTTTGCGCGGCTGACCCGCTGTCCCCCTTTGGATCCCTCGGCGACCTTGCGGGCGATCTTTCGGCAGACCGAGCCCAGCTCGCGTTCCAGGTTTCGCACCCCGGCCTCCAGGGTAAAGTGCTGAATGATGTCGTCCAGGGCACCGGCGCTCAGCTGAATGTGCCGTTTCTTCAGGCCGTTCTCCTTGACCTGCCGGGGCAACAGGTAATTTTCCGCGATGACGCGTTTCTCTTCGTGGCTGTAACCGGACAGGTAGATCACCTCCATGCGGTCCAGAAGGGCCGAAGGAATCGTATCCAGCTGGTTGGCCGTCAGGATGAACATCACCTTGGACAGATCGAAGGCGATGTTAAGATAATGATCGCTGAACTCGTTGTTCTGTTCGGGATCCAGGGCCTCCAGAAGGGCCGATGAGGGGTCGCCCTTGTAATCGGAGCCCAGCTTGTCCACCTCGTCCATCATAAAAACCGGGTTGTTGGAGCCGCACTGTTTCAGCCCCTGGATGATCCGGCCGGGGAGTGCCCCGATGTAGGTTCGCCTGTGCCCGCGGATCTCCGCTTCGTCCCGGATCCCCCCCAGGGAGATGCGAACGAATTCCCGTTTCATGGCCGCGGCAATGGCTTTACCCAGGGAGGTCTTGCCCACCCCGGGAGGCCCCACAAAGCAGAGGATGGAGCCCTTGACATTGGGGTTGAGCTTTCGAACGCTGAGAAACTCAAGGATGCGCTCCTTGACCTTCTCCAGCCCGTAGTGCTCTTCGTCCAGAACCTTGGCCGCCCGCTTGATGTTGAGATGGTCTTTGGTGCCGGCGCTCCACGGAAGCTCGACCATCCAGTCGAGATAGGTCCGGATCACGGAGGCTTCCGACGAATCGGAGTGCATCTGTTCCAGGCGCTTGAGCTGCTTGAGGGCCTCTTTTTCAGCCGGGGCGGACATCTTGGCCTTGGCGATATTGTCCTTGTACTCGGTGAGCTCGGCAATCCTGTCGTCCTGCTCGCCCAGCTCGCGGTTGATGGCCCTCACCTGCTCTCGCAGGTAAAAATCACGCTGGGTCTTGGAGATCTCATCCCGCACATCGGTCTGGATCTTGACCTGCACCGCCGAGAGCTCAACCTCACGACTGAGAAAACCGTACACTTTTCTCAGGCGATCCATGGGATCATGGCATTCAAGGACCTGCTGGGCCTCTTCCACCCGGAGCCGCAGGTTGGAAGCCACAAGGTCGGCCAGCTTGCCCGGGGCTTCAATGCCCTCAAGGACAGCCGACACCTCCGTGCTGAACTCGCCCTTGAGCGTGAGGATCTTTTCGCTCTGCTCGCGGACATTTCGCATGAGGGCCTCGGCGGTGAGATCCATCTCCGGAGACTCGGCCTCCTCGATCTGCTCAAAACGCACCTTGAAAAACGAGGAGTCATCCACGTATTCAACGACACGCCCCTTGGCCATGCCCTGGACCAGGGCCTTGATCTTGCCGTCCGGCAACTTCACCATCCGCAGCACCTTGCCCACGGTGCCCACGGTGAAAATCTCTTCGGTCTTCGGCTCCTCGTCTGCCGGGTCCTTCTGGGCCGCAAGAAAAATAAAGCGATCCCCTTCCAGGGCATGCTCCACGGCACGCACCGACCGGTCCCTGCCGATAAAAAGGGGCAGGAGCATGTCATTGAAGATCACCACATCCCGAACGGGCATCAGGGGAAGGATTTCAGGGATTTCATTATCGGGAACCTCCTCTTCGATGAGGTTGATCAGATCGTCTTTGTCGGTAACAGCCATTCCAACTCCTGCATATGATGTGATGGCCCCGCAGCCCGGAAAGGAGTTTCCGGCCCCCCGGCGGTAAAAAAGTACCCGGGGCGACTTAAAAAGCGCAGGCGAGATGTCGAAAATCTGACGATTTTTTGACGCCATCATGATTTTTTGAACGCAAACATCGTCCCCCGGGCAGCGCGCCGTGTTGCCACAACGCCCGAAACGGCCTCCATACAAGGTTTTTCCGGGGATTATTGAGAGCTACGGAGTAATTATAAGACACATTTCCCCATTTACAATATCATTCTTGATTTTTTTGGCCGCGGCTTCTATTTTACCGGGGTGCAAGGCCGATTTTCCCGGCGGCCCTCCGGACCCGCCACCCACGACATCCACCCGATGAAGCAGGAAAAAACCATGATCCCCTTATCCGTTACCCTGGCCGTCCTCTTTTACGGCCTCTGCGTGGGCAGCTTTCTCAATGTCTGCATCTACCGAGTGCCCCTCTCCCGCTCCATTGTGCGCCCTGGCTCTGCCTGCCCCTCCTGCGGGACCGCCATCCGCTGGTACGACAACATCCCCGTGGTGAGCTACCTTATATTATTGGGGCGCTGCCGCGCCTGCAAAGCCCGTGTCTCCATCCGATACCCGGCCATCGAGGCGCTGACGGGGGGTGCCGCCCTTGTCTCCCTGTACGCTTTCGGCCCCAGCGCCAGTGCCCTGGTGCACTTTCTGTTCTACAGCGTCCTCATTACCCTGACTTTCATCGACATCGACCACCGCATCATCCCGGATGTGATCTCCCTGCCGGGCATCCCCCTGTTCTTTCTCCTCTCCCTTGCCGTCCCCACCCTCTCCTGGCAGGACGCGGCCCTGGGCATCCTCATCGGGGGCGGCAGCCTGTGGCTCATCGCCTGGCTGTACGAGCGGGCCACCGGCAAGGCGGGCATGGGGGGAGGCGACGTCAAGCTCCTGGGCATGATGGGGGCCTTTATCGGCTGGGAAGGCGTTCTGTTCACCGTGTTTTTTTCGTCCCTCACCGGCAGCGTCATCGGACTCTCCATCATGCTGGCCCAGCGGGGCACCATGAAAATGGCCATCCCCTACGGGCCCTTCCTGGCTGCCGGCGGCGTGGTCTACACCCTCTTCGGCGCCCGCCTCATCGGCTGGTACTTTGGCCTCCTGGGATAGAAGACCATTTAAAAGCGATGCCTCCGGCGGCGAGGTGTGCCACCTCGAAAGCTGGTTGCGAATGCGCTTTCCCCTTCGTCCCTCAGGGAAAATCACATTCGCCTTTGGTTTTGGTTGGCCTGAATCTGTTTTTTAAAGCCTGTTTATTAAACCCGTCGTTTTAAGATCAGGCAAAAGTTTAGCCACCGGCAAGGCCGCGGCGGCAAGGTGTACCACCTTGAAAACGGGTTGCCGCAGCGCTTTGACCCTCGTGCCTCGGGTCAAAGCGCTGCGGCATTTTAAATGGGATTCGTCTGTTTCTTTCAGGCAACCCCTCACCGGTCCCCATCGATTTATTGCCATCCCCTGGCCAGACGCAGCTGGTACCCTCCTCCCCTTCTCTGCTAAACTGCCATATACACACCGTATGTTTCCACCATTACCCCCAAGTGGAGGATGCCATGCCCCCCACCAAAAAAACACAGGGATCGTCCCACCCCATCCTTTCAAGCCTCTCCCCCCTGGTCTCTCCCAAGGGAAAGGTCGTGAACGCCCGCGAGGCCGCCGAGATAATCCAGAGCGGTGACACCATCGGCTTCGGCGGGTTTGTGGGCATCGGCTTCCCCGAAGAGTTTGCCGTCACCCTGGAAGAGCGCTTCTTACGCACCGGCTCCCCGTCGGGACTGACCCTCGTCTACGCCGCGGGCATGGGCGACGGCAAATCCAAGGGACTCAACCACCTCGGCCGCAAAGGAATGCTGAAACGGGTCATCGGAGGGCACTGGGGACTGGTCCCCGCCCTTCAGGAGCTGGCCGTGGCCAATGAAATCGAGGCCTACAACCTTCCCCAGGGCGTGCTCTGCCACCTGTATCGGGACATCGCGGCCGGCCGTCCCGTCACCTTAAGCCGGGTGGGGCTCAACACCTTTGTGGACCCCTGCATCGACGGAGGGAAAATCAACAGCTGCACCCGGGAAGACCTGGTCACCGCCATGACCATTGAAGGACAGCGTTACCTCGCCTACAAAACCTTTCCCATCGACGTGGCGGTCATCCGGGGGACCACGGCGGACACCCTGGGAAACATCACCATGGAAAAGGAGGCCCTGGTTCTGGAGAGCCTGGCCCTGGCCATGGCCGCCAAGAACTCCGGCGGGGTGGTCATCGCCCAGGTCGAGCGCATCGCCGAAAAGAGAACCCTTCCCCCAAAGGCCGTAAAAGTCCCCGGCATCATGGTGGACAGCGTCTTTGTCTCCAAACCGGAATACCACCACCAGACCTTTGCCGAGGCCTATAACCCCGCCTACAGCGGTGAGGTGCGCATCCCCCTGCAACACATGCCGCCCATGGCCCTGACCCCGCGGAAAGTCATCGCGCGCCGCGCCGCCATGGAACTTCGGGTCAACTGTGTCACCAATCTGGGCATCGGCATGCCCGAGGGGATCGCCTCGGTGGCCCACGAGGAGGGCATCCTCGATTACATCACCCTCACCGCGGAGCCGGGCCTCATCGGCGGGGTCCCCGCCGGGGGCCTGAGCTTTGGAGCCGGGACCAACCCCGACGCTGTCATCGACCAGCCGGCCCAGTTCGATTTCTACGACGGGGGCGGCCTGGACATCGCCTTCCTCGGCCTGGCCCAGGCCGATCGCCACGGCAACCTCAACGTGAGCCGATTCGGTCCCCGCATCGCAGGGGCCGGAGGGTTCATCAACATCAGTCAGAACGCGCGCCGCGTGGTTTTCACCGGCACCTTCACGGCCAAGGGCCTGGCCGTGGAAATCGCAGAGGGCACCTTGACGATCCGCAACGAAGGAGCCGTTCAAAAATTCCTGGCCGATGTGGAGCAGGTGACCTTCAGCGGTGACTATGCGCGGGAACGCAACCAGCCGGTTCTCTTTGTCACGGAGCGCTGCGTCTTCTCCCTCACCGATCACGGGCTGACCCTGACAGAGGTGGCCCCGGGCATCGACCTTGAACGGGACATCCTCTCCCACATGGCCTTTCGCCCCGCCATGCCCGCCCCGCCCGCCAGGATGGACAGCCGGATTTTTCACCCGGAGCCCATGGGGCTCAAAGAGGACCTCCTCACCGTAAAGCTCAGCGACCGCCTCACCTACCACGAAGAGTCCAACCTCTTTTTCGTCAATTTTGAGGGCCTGGTGGTGGACTCACGGGACATGATCGACGATATTCGGGACGCGGTGGAAACCAGACTCAAAGAGATCAACAAACCGGTCTTTGCCGTGGTCAACTACGACCATTTCCAGATCCACCCCGAGCTCCTGGAGCCCTATACCGCCGTGGTCAAACACATTGTCGCCACCTATTACTCAGGGGTCACGCGATACACAACCAGCACCTTCCTGAAAATGAAGCTCAAAGACGCCCTGTCCAAGCGCGGCGTGGCCCCCCATATCTATGAAACAGGGGAGGAAGCCGTAAACGTTCTGTTGAAATAAACCGGCCCCAAAAAAAACCGAGGGTAACCAAACCGCGCCCAAGGCCTGAAAAGCCTTTCAAAGCGGCGTTTCTTCGCGTATTATCCCGACAAATTGTGGGGTACTCAACGGCTACGCAGCAGCACGTTCCTCCGGAGAACCGGATGAACCGACGGTTTCCAGGGCCTACCCTGTCGCGGGCGAAAGAGCCAAAAAGGCGCAAAGGCAACACACTGAATTAATTTGATTTAAGCACGAAAACGCGATCAGAATTCCATACCGGATATACTGTTTACTCATCCATCCACAGTGTGCCCCTGTGACGGGTTATTCATCATTGTCAAACCTTAAAGAGCCCATATATCAAGTCTTTTGGGCTTTTTTTTTGACATCCAACTCAATTATTGCTTGACACTTAGAAACCAAATAAGTACGTTGATCTTCAAAAAAGGCCGTCAATATTGGACTTCGCCTTTCCAGATAGGATACTCACTGCTTGTCGTATCCTGATTTTCCCGATATACACTGCGTATTTAAAAGCACCGTAAGCAAGCCGTTGTTTAAAACCCACTTACAAAAAGGAGATTCAAGGATGAACAAAGGTGATCTCGTCAACGAAGTTGCAAAAGTTGTCAGCTCCAAGAAAGAAGCTCAGGCAGCCGTAGATTGTGTCCTTTCCACCATCACCGATGCCCTCACCGGTAACGATGCCGTAACCCTCGTGGG
Organism: Desulfoluna spongiiphila; assembly: GCF_900101345.1. GTDB lineage: Bacteria > Desulfobacterota > Desulfobacteria > Desulfobacterales > Desulfolunaceae > Desulfoluna > Desulfoluna spongiiphila. The sequence continues at coordinate 237,495 of NZ_FMUX01000008.1, forward strand.
CTTCGGCACCTTCAAGGCCGTTGAGCGTAAAGCCCGCAAAGGCCGAAACCCCCAGACCGGTCAGGAAATCAGCATTGACGCACGCAAGGTTCCCAAGTTTGTACCTGGCAAGGCTCTGAAAGACGCTTTGAAGTAGGCGGACGACTGTTTTTCCGTGTCCGTCTGTCTACACTACCAGGCGGACACACTTTTCGCCGTTACCCCTTTTCCTTTTCGCCGATTCGCATACCCCGTAGCAATTCCCCGCAAAACACATTCCAACCCGTCGTTTTTCCCGGCTATCGTCTCATCACAACCTGATTCGCGTCATCCCTGCCCTTAAAGTCATTGCTGTCCGCCCGTCTATGGCTTTGATTTTTACCCGGCCATGTGGTAGATGAATCCCATGTCCCTGCGGCCGCTGCCGCACCCGAAAGAAACTGGTTAACAGAAGGAATTTCCCGTTGGTCACACCACCCGTTGACGACTCCGTGCTCAAGCCAGGAACAGGCATTGACCTTGTCATAAACCTGAACAGCCTGCACCCTGTTTCCTACGCCTCTGTCATTTTTGAGGCGGACCCGGACACCAGGCACCTGGTTGTGGCGGCCACAGGGGGAACCTGCAACCCCGATGAAACGGGCACGCATCAGTTCCACGTAAGCACCATGGTCCGCATGGGATCCGGTGAAAAAAAACGGGTCGGGTTCCCCTGCCAGGTCATCAAGACACTGCCCGGTTACCGCCTGGCCAACGGCAACACCACCCTGGCCCTCTCCCTGAGCTACGCCCCCACCCCGGAAGATGTCAACGTGCGGTCCGCCTTTCGCTACATCCCCACGGCCACCCACGAAGTCCTTGGGAAACTCGTCATCGGCGGCCATGATTTTTTCTCTGGCAAGCAGTTCCGCGTCTGCAACATCTCCACCACCGGGGTCGGCCTTGTCATCCCCCGCCTCCTCGGCAAGGGGAAAAACCCCTTGGCCGCGCTGGAATCAGGGCACATTGCCCGGCTGGGCATTGTCCTCCGGGACCACTCCCAAAAAAAAGAGCAGCTCCATACCATGGACACTGCCCTTTCGGTGGTTCGCGTGAACCGCCGATTCAATGAACTCTCCCTGTTTGCAGGGTGCCGCTTCACCCGCCTGAAAAGCGCGGATGAAGAGGTGCTTAGCCACTTCATCCACAACGCCCAGCTCCACGAGATCCGCAGCCTTACCCACACCTGAGCCAGCCGTCACTCAAGGGCGCGCCCAATGGCCTCGGCGATCTCCGGCGTGATGCCGGGCAAGTTAGCCAGCTCCTCTGCGGAAGCAGCCTTCATGGCCGTGATCCCTCCGAAATGCTTGAGAAGCATGGTCTTCCTCTTCTTCCCCACCCCAGGCACATCATCCAGTTTCGATGACACCGATCGCTTCCCGCGCACACGGCGCTGAAAGGTGATGGCAAACCGGTGCACCTCGTCCCGCATCCGCTGTAGAAAAAGGAGCAGATCGGGTTGAAGGCCCATGTTCACAGGGTTGGATCGGCCGGGAAGGTAGATTTTATCCTGGGTCTCTCCGGCCTCTTCGCGCATCTTGGCGATGCCGATCACCGTAAAGGCCCCGAGAAGCCCCAGCTCCTCCAGGACCCGGGTCGCCACGTTGAGCTGGCCCTTGCCCCCGTCCACCATGAGAAGGTCGGGAAGGGGGTCGCGCTTGGCCGGGTCCCCGAACCGCCGGGTGAGCACCTCGGCCATGGAGGCGTAATCGTCGTAGCGGGTGTCGGCCTTGATGCGAAAGGTGCGGTAGTCGCTTTTTTTCGGGCGCCCGTTTTCAAACACCACCATGCCCGAGACAGGATCGTTGCCGGCCGTGTTGGAGTTGTCGTAGGACTCGATGCGCTCGGGAAGCCGATCCATGCCGAGGCGCTTCATGAGGTTTTCCAGCACCTGGCGATCGGCGTCCGCCCCCGAGATGATCTCTGCAAGCCGCTTTTCGCCGTTTTTACGCGCCATGGACATGAGCTTGGCCTTCTCCCCCCGGGAAGGAAAAAGAAGCCGCACACGGCGCCCGGCTGTCTCCCTAAGATGATCGGACACCGTCTCGGCCCCGTCAAAACGATGGGAGACCAGGACCTCGGCAGGGGCCGCATGCTTTTCGTAGTACTGGCAGATGAAATTCTCCGCCACCTCCTCGGGCCCGGCCATGGTCTCCAGAAGGTGAACACTCCGGCTCCCCAGAAGGACCCCGCCCCGGACCTGCATCAGGGTGATGCACACCGCCGGTCCCTGCATGCAGATGTCCACCACATCCCGATCGGCCATGTCCGTTGCAACCACCACCTGCTTTTCAAGGGTCTTCTCCACGGCAAAGAGGCGATCCCTCAGCTCGGCCGCTTCCTCGAAACGCTCCTCAGATGCGCAGCGCACCATCTCCGAACGCAGGCTCTCCACCAGCTCCGGGGTGCGTCCTTTTAGAAACAGAATCACCTGGGAGACCATCTCCATGTATGCCTCTCGGGAGACCTCCAGGCAGCACGGGGCCAGGCAAAGGCCCATCTGGTGGTTGAGACAGGGCCGGGTCCTGCTCTTGAGGGTGCTGCAGGTGCATTTCCTCAGCTTGAAATGGCGATTGATGAACTTGACGGTGGCGTGGACGGCCGACGACGAGGTGTAGGGCCCGAAGTAGAAGGCCCCGTCTTTTTCAATGCGGCGCACGACGGTAAGTCCCGGCCACTCGTCGTTTAAGTCGATGCGCAGGGAGGGGTAGCGCTTGTCGTCTTTCAAGATGACGTTGTACCGGGGCTTGTGGCGGGTGATGAGGATGCTTTCGAGGATCAGCGCCTCTTTTTCCGTGGCCGTAACCACCGTATCCAGGGCCACCACTTTCCGCACCAGGGCCGCGGTCTTGGGATCGGTGTGGCTGCGGTTGAAGTAGCTGGAGACCCTCTTTTTGAGGTTCTTGGCCTTGCCCACATAGATAACAACGCCCTTTTCGTCTTTGAACCGATAGACCCCCGGGTCCGTCACAAGACAGTGGAGCTGCTCGGCCAGGGCCTCCGGTACCATGATCCCCTGGTTCACGACGCCTCCCCCATGCGCTTTCGGATTTCCTGGATCTGATCCCGCAGCCGGGCAGCTTTTTCAAACTCCAGGTTGCGGGCCGCCTCCTGCATGGAAGCCTCCAGGGTGCTGAGAAGGGCCCCGTCGTCCATGCCCTCCCCGCCATACTCGCTCATCTCCTCCATGACGTTGTCATCGGCGGTTTCGTCATCAAACTGATAGAGGTCCCCGAAGCTGTTCTGGATCTCCCGCGTAATGGTTGCCGGAACAATGCCGTGCTTTTCGTTGTGAGCCATCTGAATGGCCCGGCGGCGTTTGGTCTCGTCCATGGCGTACTGCATGGATCCCGTGACTTTGTCTCCGTAGAGGATCACCTTCCCGTTGGCGTTTCGTGCCGCCCTGCCGCAGGTCTGGACCAGGGATCGCTCCGACCGGAGAAAGCCTTCCTTATCGGCGTCCAGCACCGCCACCAGGGAGACCTCCGGGATATCCAGCCCCTCCCGCAGGAGGTTGATGCCCACCAGCACGTCAAACTTGCCCAGGCGAAGGTCCCGGACGATCTCGATACGCTCCATGGTCTTGACGTCCGAATGCATGTACCGCACCCGCACCCCGAGGTCGGTGAGGTAATCGGTGAGGTCCTCGGCCATGCGCTTGGTCAGGGTGGTGACCAGCACCCGCTCCCGGGCCGCCAGGCGCTTGCGGATCTCTTCATAGAGGTCGTCCACCTGGTTCTCGGCAGGCTTCACCTGGATTTCAGGATCCACAAGCCCCGTGGGACGGACGATCTGCTCCACCACCACCCCGTCGGCAACCTCCATCTCATAGTCCGCCGGGGTGGCGGAAACAAAAATGGCCTGGCCGCGTTTTTTCTCAAACTCCTCAAACTGCAGGGGACGGTTGTCAAGGGCCGAAGGCAGGCGAAAGCCGAAGCCCACCAGGGTCTCCTTGCGGGACCGGTCCCCCTTGTACATGGCACGGACCTGCGGAAGGGCGATGTGGCTCTCATCCACCATCAAAATGAAATCATCCGGAAAGTAGTCCAGGAGGGTGGGAGGCGCCTCACCGGCCTTGCGCCCTGAGAGGTACCTGGAGTAGTTCTCGATGCCGTTGCAGTAGCCTATCTCCCGGAGCATCTCCAGGTCCAGATGGGTCCGCTCGTCGATGCGCTGGGCCTCGATAAGCTTGTTGAGGCGGTGGAAGTGGTCCACACGGTCCTTGAGTTCCCCTTCCACCTCGGTGACCATCTGCTTGAGGGTACTCTTCCGGGTCACGTAATGGCTGGCCGGATAGATGACGGTGCGCTTGAGTTTACGCAGGGTCTTGCCGGTGAGGGGGTCAAACTCGGCCAGGGTATCGATCTCGTCTCCGAAAAATTCCACCCGTACGGCCACCTTCTCCTCGTAGGCGGGAAAAATTTCCACGCGGTCCCCCCGGACACGGAAGGATCCACGGTGAAAATCGATGTCGCTGCGCTCGTACTGGATGGAGACAAGGTCCGTGAGCAGGGACTCCCGGCTCCGCTCATCCCCTGTAGTAAGCTCCACCCTCAGGGCCAGGTAATCCTCCGGTGCCCCGAGGCCGTAAATACACGAGACGCTGGCCACCACGATGACATCCCGCCGGGACAACACGTTGCGGGTGGCCGAATGGCGCATCTTGTCGATGAGCTCATTGATGGCCGAATCTTTCTGGATGTAGGTGTCGCTGCTCGGGATATACGCTTCCGGCTGGTAGTAGTCGTAATAACTGACAAAATACTCCACGGCATTGTCCGGAAACAGCTCCCGGAACTCGCTGTAGAGCTGAGCCGCAAGGATCTTGTTGGGGGCCAGCACCAGGGTCGGACGCTGCATCTGCTCCACCACATGGGCCATGGTAAAGGTCTTGCCCGACCCCGTCACCCCCAGCAGCACCTGGTTGGCGGTTCCCTTTTTCAGCTCCTTCACCAGGCGACGGATCGCCTTGGGCTGGTCGCCCTGGGGGGTGAATGAGGATACAATCTTGAATGTTTCCATGACGAAATAACCTGCCTGTCCATGGGGCACCCGGAGGGGATGCCATAAAAAAAAGCGGGCCGATGACCGGACCGCTTTTTTTTGATTGATGGTCCCGGAGGGATGAAAGGCGCCTTGCCTAGTCCATCACCTTCCAGGTGGTACCGCCGGCGCCGTCTTCGATGGCGACCCCCATGGCGGTGAGTTCTTCGCGGATCTCATCGGCCCGCTGAAAGTTCTTTGCCTTGCGGACCTCTGCCCGCTCCTGGATCAGGGCCTCCACGCGGGTGGCGTCCACCCCGGCCTTGTCCTTCTTGGCGTCGAAGTACTCATAGGGGTTTTCATTGAGCACCCCGAGGATATTGGCCATCTTAAAGAGGTCCACCATGAGCCCGTCGATTTCGATCTTGGACTCAAAGGCGTTCTCGTCGGTCATCTCGTCGATGGCGCGGTTGGTGGCCCGAAGGGCTTCAAAAAGAGCCGCCGTGCCCCGGGCCGAGTTGAAGTCGTCTTCCATGCCCTCGCAGAACTCCCGGAAGAGGTCCCCGAACTTGTTGTTGAACGACTGAAGACGCAGGATGCTCAGGTTACCGAACTCATCGGACACGCGCCGCAACAGGGCGTAGAGCTTGTCGAGGTTGCCGGCCGCCTCTTTCATGGCCTGCTCGTTGTAATCGATGGGGCTGCGGTAATGATTGGACAGCAGGAAGAGACGCACCGCCTCGGGATGATAGGCCTTGAGGACATCCTTGATCATGGTGGTGTTGCCCAGGGACTTGGACATCTTTTCGGCGTTGATGTTCACAAAGCCGTTGTGCATCCAGTACTTGACAAAGGGGGCGTCAAAGGCTGCCTCGGACTGGGCGATCTCGTTCTCATGGTGGGGAAAGATCAGGTCCTTGCCGCCGCCGTGGATGTCGATGGTCTCCCCCAGGAGCCGGGAGCTCATGGCCGAGCACTCAATGTGCCATCCGGGGCGTCCCATGCCCCAGGGGCTTTCCCAGGCGGGTTCACCCGGTTTCTGGGCTTTCCAGAGTGCAAAATCAAAGGGATTTTCCTTGCGGTCGTCCACCTCGATGCGGGCCCCGGCCTCCATGTCTTCCAGCTTCCGGCCGGAGAGCTTTCCGTACCCGTCAAAGGAGGTGACGCGGAAATAGACGTCCCCGTCCACGGGGTAGGCCTTGCCCTTGTCGATGAGACGCGAAATAAGGGCAATGATGTCGTCGATGTGTTCCGTGGCCAGGGGGGCCAGATCCGGACGTTTCACATGCAGGGCATCCATGTCCCGATGGAACTCGTCCATGTATTTTTCCGCCACGGCCTTGGCCGTCACCCCGAGCTGCTCGGCACGGTTGATGATCTTGTCGTCGATGTCGGTGAAGTTCCGAGCGTAGGTCACATCCAGGCCCAGGCCTTTGAGGTAGCGGTACACCACGTCGAAGAAGATGACGGATCGGGCATGACCGATGTGGCTGGAGTCGTAGACCGTAGGCCCACAGACGTACATCTTGACCTCGCCCTCTTCGATGGGTTGAAACTCTTCTTTCTGTCCGGACAATGTGTTGTAAATGCGAAGCGCCATGCTCAGTTCACCGTCTCTTCTCTGTCGTTATCATTCGGGCACGCTGTGTGCCGCCTTATCTGTAAACGAAGGCGCCGTTTTTCCGGCGCCCACCGCTTGAGCCCCGTCAGAGGGGCATATTCTGTCAAAACCAACTAAGATAATCATCATGATTGCCCCCGCTGTCAAGGCATCATGCGTCATCCGTTTTTTTTATAAGGGCCGCACACTGGGCTGCCATGCCCTCCCCGCGGCCCACAGGCCCCAGCCCTTCGGTGGTGGTGGCCTTGATATTGACCTCCCCGGGGTCCAGGCAGAGCACCTCGGCAATGTTCTCCCGCATGGCCGCTTTGTACGGAGAGATCTTCGGCCTCTCGGCCAGGAGGGTGGCGTCAATGTTCACCACCTCATACCCCTTCTCCCCCACCAGCGCCACGCAATGGGCCAGCAGCACCAGGCTGCTGATCCCCTTGAACCGGGGGTCGCTGTCCGGGAAATGCTCCCCGATGTCCCCCAGGCCTGCCGCCCCCAAAAGGGCGTCACACACCGCATGGAGCAGTACATCGGCATCGGAATGCCCCAGGAGCCCTTTCTCATAAGGCACCGTCACCCCGCCCAGAATCAGCTCTCGCCCTTCCACCAGGCGGTGGACATCATACCCTTTTCCTATTCGCATCACGTTTTGCCTCCGGCGGCCAGGGGATGATCCCCTGGACCCCAAGCTCGCGAATGCTCCCGGCCTTCGTTCCTCAGGCCGATCGCATTCGCTGACGGGCTGCGCCCGTGATTTATGGCATCGGTAGACGTCATCCCCGGCTGATTAATATAGTGAAAACCTATAATCAACTTTCCGCAGGAGCAGACAAAGCCTTTCAAGTTATCCTGCAACCGGGGCCCAACCCATCACCCCAAAACCTGTTTATCAAACTTTTCAAACGCTTGCCCCCCAGCAGGGCCGCCGGAGGCATTTTTTTATTTATTCATCTTGGCCCAGGCGTCCCGCAGGGTTGCGGTTCGGTTGAAGACCGGTTTTTCCGGGGTGCTGTCCACGGGATCAAGGTTGAAGTACCCGGTGCGCTCAAACTGGAAAAAGGCCCCGTTGTCATTCTTCACCACCCCCGGCTCGACCTTGCAATCGGTGAGGACGGTGAGGGACTCGGGGTTGAGGTTATCCAGAAAGGAGTCGCCCTCTTTTTCCGGATTCTCCACCTTAAAGAGGCGATCGTACACCCGGACTTCGGCGTTGACGGCGTGACGGGCGGAGACCCAGTGGATGGTGCCCTTGACCTTGCGGCCATCGGGGGTGGACCCCCCTTTGGACTCGGGGTCGTAGGTGCAGAGCAGCTCCACCACCTCGCCGGCCTCGTTTTTCACCACATCGGTGCAGGTGAGGTAGTAGGCGCTGCGGAGGCGCACTTCACGGCCCGGGCCCAGGCGGAAAAACTTCTTGGGGGGCTCTTCCATAAAGTCGCTCTGTTCGATGTAGAGTTCCCTGCAAAAGGGAACCTTGCGGGTGCCCATCTCCGGCTTCTGGGGATGGTTCATCGCGTCCATCTCCTCCACCAGCTCCTCGGGATAGTTGGTGACGGTGACCTTAAGGGGTGCCAGCACACCCATAACCCGGGGAGCCTTCTCGTTCAGGTCCTCACGGACGCAGTCTTCGAGAATGGTGTAATCGATGCGGCTCTCTTTTTTGGAGATGCCGATGCGGCGACAGAAATTGCGCAAGGCCTCCGGGGTATACCCGCGCCTGCGGATCCCGCTGATGGTGGGCATGCGGGGATCGTCCCACCCGCTGACGTGTCCCTGGTCTACGAGCTGGAGAAGCTTACGCTTGCTGAGGACCGTGTAGCTGAGGTTGAGCCGGGAGAACTCGATCTGCTGCGGGTGACACGGGGTTTTCAGGGTCTCCAGCACCCAGTCGTACAGGGGACGGTGGTCCGCAAACTCCAGGGTGCACAAAGAATGGGTGATGCCCTCCATGGCGTCTGAAAGGCAATGGGTGAAGTCGTACATGGGGTAGATGCACCACGCCTCTCCGGTGCGGTGATGCTCTGCCTTGCGGATCCTGTAGATGGCCGGGTCCCGCATGTTCATGTTGGGTGAGGCCATGTCGATCTTTGCCCGGAGGATATGGGTGCCCTCTTCATAATCGCCCCGCTTCATCCCCTCAAGGAGCGCCAGGTTCTCTTCCACGCTGCGGTCCCGGTAGGGGCTGTTTTTGCCCGCTTCGGTGAGGGTGCCGCGGTGTTCCCGGATCTCCTCGGCGGAGAGGCTGTCCACATAGGCCTTGCCCATCTTGACCAGCTCCACGGCATAGGCATAAAGGGCTTCAAAATAATCGGAGGCGTACCGGGGCTCCCCGTTCCAGGAGAACCCCAGCCAGGAGACGTCCGCCTTGATGGCGTCGATGTATTCCACGTCCTCTTTTTCCGGGTTGGTGTCGTCAAAGCGGAGATTGCAGACGGCCCCCTCATACTCCTCGGAGATGCCGAAGTTGAGGCAGAGGGACTTGGCATGTCCTATATGAAGGTAGCCGTTGGGCTCAGGCGGGAAACGGGTTACCACGCCGGCGTGCTTCCCGGAAGCCAGGTCTTCGTTGATGATGTTTCGAATAAAATCAACTGGTTTGTTTTCGGTTTCGCTCATATACGGCAGCTCCCTGTTGGCTCACACCCGTCCATGTGTGATGGTGTCGTCTTAGATGTATGAAAAAGCGGCAGCGGGGGGTTCTGCCTGGGTACAGGCTCCCGTCCGCTGCGGCGGTCTTCTGCTCAAAATCGGTATTTTTACCACAACCCCCGCACCAACACAAAAGGAATCACCGATGGTCGGCAAGGAATTCAACCACGGCCCGGTAGACCTTTTCGCTTCCTTCATGGAGAAGAATCCCATGGCGGGAAAAGTTGAAAAGGCGGTACTCCTTGTCCTCGGAGGTGATGCGGTCGAATATCTTCCGGCTCCCCTTGGGGCTCACCACGGGATCGCGGGCCGATTGCACGATAAGTGCCGGCATGGTGATCACCCCCAGCTTCGGCGCCAGCTGGTCCATGAGGCGGTCAATCTCCCGAATCCCGGAGACGGGATTTCGGGCGTAGTTGATGTGCGGGTTTTCCGGGTTGTTCTCGATGAACTCCTTGCGCACCCTGTCGATGCGCAACCGCTTCATCAGGGCGTTCCAGGTGTCCACGGCCGGCACGAACCGGCTGGAGTAATCCTGGAGCTTCATGGGCGGAGCCACGGCAAAGACCCCCTTGACCCTGCCGGCTTCGTCGATGCGGGTCACAAGGTCCAGGGCCAGTCCGGCCCCCATGGAGAAGCCCCCCACAAAAAGGGTGTCGCACATATTCTTCAGCAGGGCATAGCCCTCCTCCACCGAGACCACCCAGTCCAGGTACCGACGCTCGGCAAGGTCCTCGGGGGCGGTGCCGTGTCCCTGGAGACGGGGCATGTAGACCCAGTATCCCTGGCGCTGGAGCTCGTCGGCAAGACCCCGGACTTCCGCCGGAGCGGCCATGTAACCATGAATCAGGAGGACCCCCATCCTCTTTTCATCACCTTTGAGAAGGCAGGGACTGCCGATCTCGGCGGGCTTGCTCTCCCCCTCGATAAAAAAGGCCTCGCGGTCCTTTTTAAAATCGTTGATGCCCTTCTCCATCAGCAGACCGAAAATCCGCCTTCGGATCTGGGTGCCGGGCTCACGGGCCACCTGGTCCACAAAGGCGGTGAGGTCCGTCAGGGGCTCCACCTCGTTTGCCATCACCATCAGGGGATTCTGGATGCGCAGGGTGTGAAACTGGCCCTCGTCTTCCAGGAGCTCGGGGTTCCGGATAATGCCCCCCTCTTCGCTCCGCCGGACCACTCCCTTGGACTCGGCCACCTCCATGATATTGGAAAATTTCTCGTAGCGGTCATCGGTGAGCAGATGGCTCTGGGGGTCCTCCAGGCTGGAGTGGATATAGATCCCGATCTGCTTGCGGAGCCAGTCACTCACCACAAAGGCCCGGGTCTTCAAGTCCATGGGGTCGATGTAATCGCTTTTGTGGCGCATCATCAACAAGGAAAAAATATGGTCGTGATTCACCGTGGTCATGCTGTAGATGGCCGTCATATAGGCCTTCATCAGAGTGCGGGAGGCCTCCCGGAGCACATCGCGGGAGTTGATGGGGTCGTCAAAGTTGATGGGATCATCCGAAGCGATGTCCCAGGCCACCACCGGGTTTTTAAGATAGGGCCGCACCTTGATGGGTTTTCCGAACCGCACGTCCACGTCCACCCCGTCCAGGAGCATGCTCCCTTCGGTCATGAGTTCTTCCAGGGTCCGGGTGGAAGGGTTGTCAATGAGGGTCCCGGTGATGCGGCTGATGATGGACTCCCGGGCACGCAAGGGGTAGTAGGTGATGTTCACCGGAACAATGGAGGTGGCCTGGTCCAGCCGGGCCTCTCCCTCCTCCATGCCGAACAGCTCCAGCAGGCGACGGTACTCGTCCGGCTTTTTGGCCTGCATCATCTTCAGGCGTTCCCTGTAAAACTCCGTACGAAGGGCCAGGGTGGCGGCCCCGGTGCGGGGAGGATGAGGCCCCTCTGCGGCACGGATCACAAACTCCCCGTTTTCGAAGATCTTCTTGGTCTTGACCATGCGGCCTTCCGGGAAGATCACCCAATTGGCCTCACCGGTCAACAGGGACTTCACCATGAGGCTATCCCGATCGGGATCCCGGGTGGAGACGGCCCCGGCCTCGCTGATGAAATCCCCCACAAACCCCTTGAAAAGGGCAGCATCCGCCAGGGACCACACGGGCACGCCCGTCACTTTTTGAAGGTGCAGGGGAAGAAAAATGGTTTCGATGCGCGTGAAGTGATTGACGGCAAAAATGACGGAGCCTTCGGGGATGTTCTCCTCACCGTGCAGGTTCACACGGGCGCGCGTCATGTCGTAGATCGCCTTGATGGCCAACCCGGTGGAATGAAAGGCAAATCGGTTCATGATCGGTCTCTCCGAAAAACAGAATATATCAGCGTGAAGGGTGAGAAACAGATCCCATGAGGGGATGCGGACACGAACATTAAACAGGGTTTGGTTTCAAAAGTCCATACCCATTGACAATTCATGCAATAGGGCATATTTAAGGTCCTCATTCGGTCTCGCTGTCTGATAGGCAAAAGATTGCCTGATGGACCAGAGACCGCCTGACCGGCACGGGGCAAAGGCGTATCTTGCCTGCACCCGCCTGAAAGCCCCACCCTGCCGTGCTGCCCTCGTCGCCCTCCGGATTGTTCCCCATGTGACCCGTTGGCCCTGATGACATCCCGGCACCACCTTAATACCACACACGGGCATGCGAGCCCCAGACCACTGCATTATGAACCAGCCATCCAACAAATTACTCGGGTTTTCATCGGTCTTTGCTTCGGCCGTCTGCTTCTACCTTGCCACCGCCGCCCTCAGATGGGCCCGGCTCAGCGGGGTAACCATCGATTCGGCGAACTTTGTCTTCGGCCGCTTTTTCCTGGGCTTCGTCATGGTCGGGATCCTTCTCCTTGTGAAAAAACGGCCGCCCAGGCCGGTGAACTGGCACTACCTCATCGGCAGGACCGTGGCCAACACCATGGCCGTCTACTGTTTTTTCAAGGCCGTGGACCTCACCAGCGTGGCCGAAGGCAACATCCTTAATATGACCTACCCGCTGTTTGTGGCCCTCGTCAGCTGGTTCACCCTGAAGGATGAGCGCAGCTACGCCTCCATCTGCGTGGTCCTTGTCGCCTTTGCCGGAGTGGTAATGATCCTGGTGCCGGACATGCTGCATACCGGCCTTCTCTCCCAGTTCAACCTCAACTCGCTCTGGGGGCTTGGCTCGGGCATCAGCGCCTCGGTGGCCATTATCTACCTCAACCTCTCACGGCGGGTCCATTCCACCGAGACCACCCTCTTTTTCATGTTTGCCATGGGGTGTGTCATCATCCTTCTCCTCTTCCGGGAGCGCATTGTCTGGCCCGACGGCCGGGCCTTTCTCTTTGTGGGGCTCTGCTCGGTCGTCAGCGTCATGGGACAGGTCTTCATCACCTTCGGGTTCCGGTTCGTGACGGCCGTGGAGGGGAGCATCATCTCCTCGTCACGTATCCTCCTGGCCGCACTGCTCGGCCCGGTCATCGCCGCCGAACCTGCCCTCACCCTCATCGGCTGGCTCGGGGCCTTCCTTATCTTCAGCGGCAATGTGTACCTGGCCCTTGCCCCGAAAAAGAGCACACCCCCGGCGCCCAAAGACTGAATGCCTGGAACCGTTTTCCGCCAAGCCATCGCCCGTTGATCAGGCGGTGGCTTGGACAGATTTGGGTCCTCGGTGCCCCCCTCGCTGCCTGTCATAAAGCCCATCACCGGGTTAGGTATCGGAGAAAACAATCCCGCCATGCAAACATCAATCCGGTGCATTCCTTGCCGGAGAGAAAAAGGCCTCCCGCCCCCTCACTGGAAACGGTCTTGATTTCACTAAAAAAGACACCCGTAAAAACCGTACCGTTACTTGCGATAGCACTTGACATTTAATTTCCCGTTGAATAACATCGTTTACGCGTACTAACATCCCCCTCAGTTGAGTTATTTTGAGACATTGCCCATGGCGGATCCGGCTCTACCTTGCCCCGGAACAAAACACTGTTCGTGCACCTTAAAATAGGTCATACACCGGTACCTATGTCACTCAAAGGAGACGAAAACATGAGACGATGCCTGCTTTTCCTTCCCCTCGTTCTTTCTCTGCTGATTGCATCTCCAGTCCTCGCCCTGGACCTGGATGTAAGCGGCAGCCTTCAGTTCGAAGGCGTTTACAACGAAAACGCCACACTGCAGAAGAGCGACTCCGCCGACAGCTTCAGGGAAATGCGGCTTCGTGTCCTCACCGAGGCCCAGATCACCGACAACATCAAGATCATCACCCGCTTCGACGCCCTGGACAAGGTCCTCAGCTCCAGGGACTCCGCCTTTGACAACAACGAAGACGACGACAACTTCGACTTCGACCGCGCCTACGCGGAAATCATCACCCCCATCGGCCTTCTCTCCATCGGCCGCATGCAGGGGGTGGTCTGGGGCACCAGCTGGTCCGACGACGAGGCCGACACCGACCGCATCAAGCTCGTCACCCCCATCGCCATCGGTGAAAACAAACTCTACATCGGGGCCGTGGCCGAAAAGGTGACGGAAAACGACAAAGGGGTGGAACTCTCCAGCAAGGACAACGACAAGTACTACATCGGCGCCACCTACAAGACCAAAAAGTACAGCACGGGCCTGCTCTCGGCCTTTTACAACTTTCACCTCTTCCAGGACCCGCAGCAGGCAAAACTGAAAACGGATCTCGACAATGCCGGTGGTGAGGCACAGGCCACGGCGGACGGGACCACGGCAGCCCTCCTCAAGGCAGAAGCTCAGCGCCTCGGAAATGACGCCTCTAATTATGCGGACCTTGCGGCGGCAGTAGCAGCCGATGGCGGCTTTGGATCAAATCTTTTCAATCAATACGCTGCCTTGGCAGCAACTTCGAAGACTCAGGCTGAAGCCATAGCAGCGCAAGCCGGTCAGGTTGTGGCAAACTCGGATGCCCTGCAAGCAGCTGCCGCCCTCCAGGCCCTGCCCCGCGGCGCCACCACCGAAGCCAAGGTTTTTCTCCTGGCTCCCTACTTTGACGGCAAATTCGGGCCCCTGGGCATCACCACGGAGCTGGATTACATCTTCGGCGAGGCCGAGTACGACACCAATAACACGGAGCGGGACGTGGAAGGCTACGCCTGGTTTGGGGAGCTCCGCTACGACATCGCGGACTTCACCCTCCAGGCCGGCTACGCCATCACCAGCGGCGACGCCGACTACGATGACGACGACATCGGCAGCATGGGCTACGTGGCACCCGGCTCGGACTGGGCCAAGGCCTTTATCCTCACCAGTGACGAGCACGGCATGAACACCACCCTAGGCGACGGCCTCGGCAACCTCGTCGGCGATGGCTTCGGCACCGCGTACACCGCCGTTCTGGATGGCTACCGAATGATATACGCCGGGGTCAACTACACCTGCTTCGACGACACAGTAAATTTAGGCGCCCTCATCGCCAGCTCCCAGGCCGACGACACCCCGGGCAATGTGGACGACGACCACGGCATCGAATACGACCTGACCCTTACCTGGAACATCATGGACAATCTTGTCTACACCGGCGTTGCCGCCTATCTCCAGGCCGGGGACTACTGGAAAGAGCGGAGCGGAAACCCCAACGCCGCCGAAGACACCTATGCCCTGTATCACAGACTGGAGCTCTTCTTCTAGCTTCCCCCTCCCTGCAAGAGGCCGCCTCCTCGGTTAAGACTGTCTGGCCTTGACCAGTGGAATGAGGCCGGGATATCCCTCCCCGGGATCTCCCGGCCTTTTTTGGTGTGATGGCGGCGAAAGCGAAACCCTGCGAAAATCATAGGCGGGATCACAAATCCCATTGAATAGCTTAGCAACCATGGCCCCGGCCTTAGTCATCGTTTCGGCCGTCCACCTTAAAAACCAGCACGTTTCTCCATGCTTGGTCTTTATCATCATGTGGCGTCGACCTGCAATGAGCTGATACGTCGGGTGCACTCCGTGCACCAAAATCAAAGCCCGTCATACCCCGAATGCCTCGGTAAAATCAAAACCTTGGGTGACCCGGACACGGTGCACAGAGTGCACCCTACGGGCTGTCGGCCTTTTGGAGCGGTGTCACCCTGGTGGCCCAAACGAGGACCAAGACCCCTTATTTATACTATGCAGCGCACCCTACCTTACAACCCTTACCTCGGCTCATCTGAAGGGTGAGAAAACCGAGCAGATAACCATGAATGACAGTTTGTATTTTTGAAATATCTAATTTTTCAGGTTAACTACGTGTAATAGGATGCTATTAATTTAGCCCGATCGATTTATCATCGAAATATCCGGGCTGCACCGTCGGCAACGCCATACCCGCATAAGCTGGCTATTTACAACTTTTAAACAGTTAGCCCCCGGTGGGGCCGCCGGAGGCTTTTCACTGAAACCTAACCCGTTCCCCAAAACGCCGCCATCCCCACCCTCTCCGGCTTCTTCAAAATGTTCCCCTCCCCCGAACAGGTAAAAGGAATACATGTTCTATTTTTGAAATCCGGTGGTCATGCAGCGTTCGTACGTGATATAGTGCCGCGTCTTATGTTACAGGGCACCGCAGGTGATCAATGGCCGACTCACCGGACGTTGATCAGCCAAGGCGCTTGTCTGAGAATCTGCTGATTTTTCAAGGGGGAAGGGAACAGATGAAACACCAAACAGACAGACGATTTATCCAGGCCAACAAGGAGGCGGCCATTGCCGTTGCCTTGAGCCTCGCCTACTTTATCTGGTGGTATGCCACCGCCTACGGATTCGGGGACAGGCCCGTCTCCGAGTACGCCTATGTCCTCGGGCTCCCCGCCTGGTTTTTTTACAGCTGCGTGGTGGGTTTTCTCCTCTTTGCCGTACTGGCCGCCCTCATGGTGCGGTTCCTCTTCAAAGAGGTCTCCCTTGAAAAAACAGATGGCGCCAAAGGGGGTGAGGCATGATGCAACCCTCCCTCATCATCCCCCTTGCGGTCTATCTTGTCCTGGTCTACCTGCTGGCCGCTTACGCCAACCGGATCCTCTCCAAAAGCGGCAACTTCCTTGAAGAATACTTTATCGGCAGCCGCCAGATGGGCGGTTTTGTCCTGGCCATGACCCTGGTGGCCACCTACACCAGCGCCAGCAGCTTTGTGGGGGGGCCCGGTATCGCCTACAAAATGGGCCTGGGCTGGGTACTCCTGGCCATGATCCAGCTGCCTGCGGCCTGGCTCTCGTTGTCGGTGCTGGGAAAAAAATACGCCATCATCGCCCGGCGCATCAACGCCGTCACCATCAACGACATCCTGCGCGCCCGCTATGACAACCAGTGGGTGGTGATCTTCGGGTCCCTGGCCCTGGTCACCTTCTTCATCGCCGCCATGGTGGCCCAGTTTGTGGGGGGCGCCCGGCTCTTTGAGGGCATGACGGGCCTCTCCTACAACACCGGCCTGATCATTTTCGCCTCCACCGTGGTGCTCTACACCACCATCGGCGGATTCCGCGCCGTGGCCCTCACCGATGCCGTCCAGGGGGTGGTCATGCTTGTGGGCACCACGGCCCTTCTGGCAGGAGTCATCAAGGCCGGCGGAGGGATCCCCAACCTGGTGGCCTCCCTCCACGCCGTGGATCCGGCCCTCATCACCCCGGCCGGGCCCAACGGGTTCCTCAGCAAACCCTTTATCCTCTCCTTCTGGGTGCTGGTCTGCTTCGGGGTCATCGGCATACCCCACACCGCCGTACGATGTTTCGGCTACAAGGACAGCCGCGCCATGCACCGGGCCATCATCGTCGGGACCTTTGTCCTGGGCTTTCTCATGCTCGGCATGCACCTGTGCGGAGCCTTCGGCAGGGTCATCGTTCCCGGCCTCACCGCTGGGGACAAAATCATGCCCGCCCTGACCCTGAAAGTCCTTCCCCCGGTCTTTGCAGGCATTTTCCTGGCCGGGCCCCTGGCCGCCATCATGAGCACCATCGACTCCCAGCTGATCCTTGCCTCGGCCACCATCGTCAAAGACCTCTACATCAATTACATCAAAAAAGAGACCCCCGAGACCGATGACATAAAGGAGGGCCGACGGCCCCTCATGAAACGCCTCAGCTTCTACACCACGGCGATCCTGGGGCTCATTGTCTTCGGTGCCTCCTTCAACCCCCCGGACCTCATCGTCTGGCTCAACCTCTTCGCCTTCGGTGGCCTCCAGGCCGCCTTCCTCTGGCCCCTGGTCCTCGGCCTTTACTGGAAACGCGCCAACGCCTTCGGTGCCCTGGCCTCCATGGTCGTGGGCGTGGGGTCCTACTTCTTTTTTGCCGTCTACGTCAAACGGGTGGCAGGCATGCATGTCATCGTACCGGTCCTGGCCATCACCCTGGGCGTCTTCGTCCTTGTGAGCCTTCTCACCCCCAAACCCCACAAGGCCACCCTGGACCTCTTCTGGGGAACCGGCAACTGCCGGGCTGGAAAAAAACCAAAAGCGATACCTCCGGCGGCAAGGTGAGCCACCTTGAAAGCTGGTTGCCGCTGCGCTTTAACCCTCGTTCCTCGGGTTAAATCACTGCGGCATTGATGGGTGACCTGTATATTCACTATGTATCTTAGCCCTTATGATTCATTGAATCATTTCAGGCACAGAAACAAAACACCCCGCAAGAAGTCTCTTGCGGGGTGTTTTGTGTTTTCAAATCTGTAACTATTCAGCTCTTAAAAAGCTACCTTCTATGATTACGGCCTGATGAATCACAGGGTCAAGAGGGCCCAGGAAAAAACAAAAGCAATGCCTTCTATGGTTAAAGTTCGGATGAATCACAGGGTCAAGAGGGCTCAGGAAAAAACAAAAGCAATGCCTTCTAT
>NZ_FMUX01000002.1 GCF_900101345.1 Desulfoluna spongiiphila
GGCCCTGCCGGGGGCTAAGCTTTTGAAAAGTTCAACAAACAGGTCTTAAAGAAACCTCCGGCGGCCCTGCCGGGGGCCAAGCTTTTGAAAAGTTTGATAAACAGGTTTTGAAAATAGATTGAGTTTAATCTGAGCCAATGGCGAATGCGATTTTCCCTGAGGAACGAAGGGGAAAGCGCATTCGCAACCTGCTTTCAAGGTGGCACACCTTGCCGCCGGAGGCATCTTTTTGTTTACTTTTCCGGCAGCAGCAGGCCCAGAAGGGGCGTTGCGGCCAGGGAGCAGAGCATGCCCAGGGTGCCGGCTTCCGGCGAGCTGGTGCCGGTGGCGTAGAGGCCCAGGCACAGGGCCAGGGAGACAAGGGCTGCGGCCATGGCTCCCCTGCCGTGGACGGGGGCTCCTTTGACAAAGAGTCCCCAGATAAAGGGACCGAGGAAGAGGGAACCGATGGCGCCCCAGGAGATGCCGAGGATGGCCACGATGGTGGCCGGTCGCATCCAGGCCAGGGCCACGGAGATCACGACAAAAAAGATACTGGCTCCGCGCATGAAGCGGGTGAGCCCTTTTTCCGTGGCATCTTTGTTGATGAATCCCTGGTAGATGTCCTTGACCAAAGAGGAACTTGAGATCAGCACCAGGGCGGCCAGGGTGCTCATGGAGGCGGAAAGGACCAGAAGGAGCATGAGGACCGACAGGGAGTCGGGGATGACGTTGGCCAGCAGCTCGGGCATGAGGGCATCGAAGAGGGGTTTTCCTCCTTTAAAGGCTCCGGGTGTGTTGGCAGGGGTCAGGAAGACCCGCGCCGTGGCCCCGGTGAAGTAGGCGATGCCGCCGATGAGCAGGGCAAAGAAGGTGGAGGCGACCATGCCCACCTTGATAGCCCGGTCATCCCGGATGGCGTAGAACTTCTGTACGAGCTGGGGCATGCAAAAGGGAGCCGCGCTGGTGAGAAAAACCAGGCAGAAGAGGGGCCAGGCGCCCGGAGGCCCTACAGGGGCGGTGAGCCTGGGGTCGACGGCGGCAAGGGAGGCGGTGAGGTTTTCAAAGCCGCCCCCTGTCTTGACGGTGAATCCGAGGAGGGTGAGGACCCCTGCCAGCATGATCATACCGAACAGGACGTCCAGGGAAGCCATGGCCCGGTAGCCTCCCATGCTCATGTAAAGGGCCGTGAACCCGCCCATGAGGACCAGGGCCAGGGTGTAGGGGAGCTGGAAGTTGGACTGGAACAGGTAGCTCAGCCCCATGAACACCGCCGAGGTGTAGGGAATGAAAAAGACGAAGACGGCGCAGGAGGCCAGGAGCTTGAAGGCCGGGCTTTTGTAACGGGCCTCGAAGAATTCGGGCATGGTGTGGACGCAGAGCTCTTCGGTCATGCGGCGGATGCGGCTGCCCATGAAATACCAGACCCCTAAGACCCCCACAAAGGCGTTGCCCAGGGCGATCCAGAGACCGGAGTAGCCGAAGCCCCAGCCGATTTTTCCGGCAAAGCCGATGAAGAGCACGGCCGAGAAGTAGGCGGTGGCATAGGTGAAGGCGCTCATCCACGGGCCGATGGCCCGTCCGCCGAGGAAAAAATCCCCGAAGGAGCTGCTTTTTTTGAGGTTGATGATGCCCACAAAGGCGATGACGGCCGCATACACGGCGATGACTGCCACTTTGAATCCCATGTCGATCTCCCGGAGTCCCTGGTGAAACACTAATAACGGCGTGCGAACACGCTCAATTCGGTCCGGGGATCATATAGAAGGCCGCGCCTTTTGGCAACAGAGCCTGTGGGATAAATCCTTTGGGGTACTGGTTGAAGTGGCACAACGCTTCTGCGTGGGACCCGAAGAAAAAAAGTAAATAGTCAGCCCCAAAAAGCGTGCCTCCGGCGGCAAGGTGTGCCACCTTGAAAGCTGGTTCCGGATGCGTTTTTCCCCTCGTTCCTCGGGGGAAATCACATCCGTCTTTGACCAAGGCTGGACAAAACCAATATTTTTTAAAACCTATTTGCTAAACTTTTTAAGCGTTTAGCTCCCGGCAGGGCCGCCGGAGGCATACGCTGAATAGTTACGAAAAAAACAGAGATGATTCATTGACAGGACGTGTCAGTCCTTAGCCTATCACCTATCACCTATCACCTATCACCTATCACCTATCACCTATTTCCCTGCCTTCCCTATCTCCTCTTTCATCTCCCTGGATCGCCGGGCAGCAGCCAGCATCCCTTCCCGAATGCCGCCTTCCACGCCGCGGGCTTTCATCTCGTTGATGGCCGCCTCGGTGGTCCCTCCCGGAGAGGTGACCTTCCGGCGGAGGTCTTCGGGTTCATCGTCGCTTGCAAGGAGGAGTTTGGCGGCGCCGTTGATGGTGCCAAGGGCCAGCCGTTTGGCGTCCTCGCCTTCAAAGCCCATCTCCTTGGCGGTGTTGATCATGGCTTCCACCACGTAGAAGAAGTAGGCGGGCCCGGAGCCGGAGACGGCGGTGACGCCGTCCATCTGGTCTTCGGTGACGCGCAGGACGTCCCCCATGGCCGAGAGGATGGTCTCAGCCATGTCCATGTCTTCGGGGCTGGCGTGGCGGTTGCCGCAGAGCCCCGACATGCCGGCCAGGACCAGGGAGGGGGTGTTGGGCATGACGCGCAGGATGGGCAGGAGCCCGGTGCTGGCTCCGGGGATCCCGTCATAGAGGATCTCCTCATAAAAGGAGAGGGGCAGTCCTGCGGCGATGGTGATGATCTGTTTGCGTTCGGTGACCCGGGTGAGTCCCTTGTCCCGAAGCTCTTCGAGGAGGGCGCCCATGCCCTGGGGCTTCACGGCCAGAACCACGGTGGTGGCCCCGTCGAATGTCTCTGCGGCCGAGGCCGAGGTGTGGACGTTGTACTGGGTTTCAAGGTAGGTGAGTCGGTCCTGCCTGAGATCGCAGAGGGTGAGCTGTCGGCTCTGGACGTTGCCGGAAGAGATCATGGCTCCGGCCATGGCTTCGGCCATGTTTCCTGCACCGATAAAACCGATGCGACTATCTGATGCGCTCATGGGAACTGCTCCTTGAGAGGGTTTTCTGGGGATGAAAAGAGGGTAAAATTCCGGGAAAAAACCGGTGCTTCACGGCGTGGGATAGGGCGGTTCAGCTTGGCGTTCTCGGACAAAATACCTTGACTTATCACCGGTATATAACATATTTTTATCAAGATATCTATTCACGCCGACCCCGTGTATGGGGGTCCTCCCCAGTTTGAGGCTCTTTCGAAAGGTGCTGTCAAAAAGCTATGTTTATTTTAGCCAATTTTATCAAAGCGATGGCCGTTGTCCTTGACATGGCCCTGACCCTTTACCTGTTTATCGTGATCGCCCGCGCCATCCTGTCCTGGGTCAGTCCGGATCCTTACAACCCGATTGTTCGGTTTATCCACAACGCCACCGAGCCGGTACTCTACAGAGTTCGCTCCAAGATTCCCTACCTGGGTGGGCTTGACCTCTCCCCCCTGGTGGTAATCGCCGCGATTTATTTCATGAGAATTTTTGTGGTGGATTCCCTGTACCACATGGCACGAAGCATCATGTAGCGAATCCGGGGGCTGAGCTCCCGCCAGCCGTACAGGCCACGTATCGGCCCGCCCGTCTACAGGGTTCCCTGTCGGTATGATGCCGATTTGAAACAATCAGGAGTGACTATCCATGGCAAAGATCGATGCGTTCTTCAAGCTGATGCACGACCAGGGTGCGTCCGATTTGCACCTTGCGGCCGGCCAGCCCCCGGCCCTGCGAATCAACGGCGAAATCGAGAGGGTAAAGTACAAGGTTCTGGACAACAACACCCTGAAGGGGATGATTTACGAGATCGCCCCGGAGAGCAAGATCAAGGTGTTTGAAGAGACGGGCGACGTGGATTTCGGCTATGAGATCCCGGGCCTTGCCCGCTACAGGGCCAACTTTTTTATGCAGCGAAACGGGGTCGGGGCGGTGTTCCGGGAAATTCCCAGCCAGATCATGACCGCCGAGCAGCTGGGGCTTCCCCCGGTGATCTCCCGCCTGGCCACCCTTCCCAGGGGGCTGGTGCTGGTGACCGGGCCCACGGGCAGCGGCAAGTCCACGACCCTTGCCGCCATCCTCGATGTGGCCAACCGCATGCGCCAGGACCACATCATCACCATCGAAGACCCCATCGAATTTGTCCACCAGAGCAAGGGATGCCTCATCAATCACCGTGAGGTGGGAAACCACACCCAGAGCTTCAGCGCGGCCCTGCGGGGCGCCTTGAGGGAGGATCCGGATATCATCCTCGTGGGCGAATTGCGGGACCTTGAGACCATCAGCCTGGCCATCGAGGCGGCCTCCACCGGTCACCTGGTCCTTGCCACCCTGCACACCTCCAGCGCGCCCAAGACCGTGGACCGCCTGGTGGAGGTTTTTCCTGCCAACCAGCAGGCCCAGGTGCGCTCCACATTGTCCGACAGCATCCGGGCAGTGGTGGCCCAGACCCTGTTCAGGCGGACCGATCGCAAGGGGCGCTGCGTGGCCCTTGAGATCATGATCGCCACGCCGGCGGTGCGGAACCTGATCCGGGAGGGCAAGACCCACCAGATCCCCTCGGCCATCCAGGTGGGCCAGAAGTTCGGGATGCAGCTGCTGGATGATTCCATCATGGAGCTCTACAACAAGGGCATGATCAGCTCCGAAGAAGCCTACAGCAAGTCCTACGACAAACAGAGGTTCAGGCCGCTTCTTTCGGGAACGCCGGATGATTTTACCGACGGATAAATCGAGGCCGTCATCATAGAGGGTAGGATATGAGAAAACAGGAGATGGATTACATCCTTTCACGGATGCTCGATTCTCACAACAACGTCTCGGATCTCAACCTGACCGTGGGGCGCCCCCTGCAGGTGGAGAGTTCGGGCAAGCTGCTTAAGGTGGATCTGGAGCCGGATATCAAGGAGCTCACCCCGTTCCAGACGGAGCAGATCGCCATGAACCTGCTGGGGCAGGATCGCCGACTGACCGAGGCCCTTATCCGTACGGGGTCCTGCGACCTCTCCTACAGCCTGCCGGGAAAGGCCCGTTTCAGGGTCAATATTTTCTCCCAGTCGGGCAACTACTCCATTGTGCTGCGTCGCCTGGAGACCACGGTCCCTTCCATCAAGGAGCTGAACCTGCCCAAGGCATTTTACGAGGTCCCCAAGCTCTTGAACGGCATCGTCTTTGTGACGGGCGCCACCGGCACGGGCAAGACCACCTCCCTTGCCGCCGTGTTGTCTGAGATTAACGCCACGCGGCCTGTTCACGTGATTACCCTGGAAGACCCCATCGAATATCAGCACGCCCATAAGATGGCCACCTTCAACCAGCGGGAGCTGGGAAGCGATTTTGAAAGCTTTGCAAGCGGCCTCAGGGCTGCCCTCCGCCAGGCTCCCAAGGTGGTGCTTGTGGGGGAGATGCGGGACAAAGAGACGGTGGAGATCGGCCTGCGGGCGGCGGAAACGGGGCATCTTGTGCTTACCACCCTGCACACCAACAGCGCCGGGGCCACCATCAACCGTATCCTGGGGATGTTTGAAACCGATGAGGAGAAGCAGCTGCGCCTGCGCCTTGCCGACTCGGTACGCTGGATCATCTGCCAGCGCCTTTTGCCCAAGGTGGGCGGCGGGCGGGTGGCGGCCTTTGAACTTCTGGGGACCAGCCTCAGGGTCAAGGACCTGATTCTCCACGGAGAGTCCGACGGCAAAACCTACGATGACGTCATGGAGCAGGGCAAGCATTTCGGGATGTCCACCTTTGACAATTACATTGTCCAGCTCTACGAGCAGGGTCTTATTACCCAGGAGACCGCCATGGTCTATTCCAGCCACAAGGCGGTGGTGGGGCGGGGCATCGACTCCGTGAAGAGCGCCCGGGGTGAAAAAACCACCGACATCGACTCCCTTGAGATCGATCACGGGTACAAAGAGAAAATGAAGTGAGGCACTTCGGGAGGCGATCATGAACATCACATGTGAAAAGTGCAGCGGTAAATTCAATTTTCCCGATGAGAAGGTCCCTGAAGACCGGACCTTGACCCTGAGCTGCCCCAAGTGTGGCAACAAGCTCTCGGTGGGGCCCCGCGGCGGGGCTCCCATCAGTACCTCCATGGGCTTTGAAGAGGACGACGAGCGAAAGCCCTCCATCCGTTTTGACGAAAAGGAGGCCGACAGCTACGATGACGATGAACGGCCCTTTGATTTCATTGAAGAGGAGGGGCTCACCGCCATTGTGTGCGTCAAGGACGAGGCGAGGCGTGAGAAGGTGCGCATTGCCCTGGATCTTCTGGAGTACAGCGTGACCGAGGCTTCGGACACACGGGATGCCCTGAAGAACATGCGGTATCACAGCTACGACGTGGTGGTGCTCGACGCCATGTTTGACTCCCGGAACCCGGACGTGAACGGGGTGATGATCTACCTGAACCGTCAGCCCATGGTGACCCGGCGGCACATGACGGTGTTCCTCATGTCGGATACCCACCGCACCCGTGACGAGATGGTTGGGTTCCATAAGAGCGTGAACATGGTGGTGAACAACCGGGATATCGATAAAATTGACATGATCCTGCAAAAAGGGGTGAGGGAAAACTCGCTTTATTATCGGATCTACAACGAATTCTCAAGGTAGGGCCATGGCAACGCGTAAACCTGGAGATCCGTATACCTGCGGAGACTATCGTCAGGAGATGGTGCTTTTGGGGTTGAAAAAGCGCCTGGCCGAAGGGGGGCTTACCCCGGAGGAGAAGGCGGTCATAGAAAAAGAGATCGCAACCCTTGAAAAGGAGATGGGCATGGACTGATGGGGCCGTGTCTGTGGTATTTTTGCGGAGCACCGAATGGGCCGCCTTCCGGGAGACAGATCCCGAAAGGCGGTTTTTTTTATGGGGAACCGAAAAGGGGCTTAGGGCACGTCCCTTAGGGTTAAAGCACAGCGGCAACCAGCTTTCAAGGTGGCTCACCTCGCCGCCGGAGGCAAGCTTTATCCCATCCCTTACTCCTTGAGGACCAGGTCGATGCACATGACCGCGGCCACGATCAGTTTGCGGGAGGGGTGGCCTTCGGGAACCGAGTCCGAGATTTCAAGCATGTAGTTGTCGGCGCTGGTGAAGAGCTCTTTTCCCATGCCCGCCCATTTTTTGCTGACGTGGGCCAGCTGGTTGTCTTCGAGGAGGAAGCGGAAGTCCCAGCCGGTCCATTTTCCCTTCAGGGCACAGACGGGCTTGTCCTTGGCGTCCAGGACATTGAATGCCCCGCCGATGGAGAAAAATTTCTGTTTGAACCCGCCGATGACCTCATCGTTTTCGTCAAAGACCGTTACCTTGGACAGGAAGAAAGAGACCCCCCGGGAGACCCGGATCAGCTGATTCCCCTGGGTATCGCGAATGATGATGTTGAAAGGGGTCATGGTCTTGTACTTGGTAAAGCGGAATATCTTGGTGAACAGGCCCAGGCCCTCCTCCCTGCATTCCATCCAGGTGTCGCCGCTTTCGGGGTCGAAAATGTCAAAATTGCTTGCCGCTTTGAACATTCCCACATGCTCTTTAACAAAAAACAGGTTGTTACTCAGTACGTCCGGCATGGTCTTTCCTTCCATTTGTGGTTTGGTGTGGTCGATTTGATTATGGGTGAGGGCAGGCGGAGAAACGATACGTCCCCCATGGCATGGTGCCACAGGGAGGCTGTCCATCCGATTATGTATTTTTGCCCGAATCCTTAAAATGTGGTTGAAGGTGCCGCCCGGCGGGGATTCCGAATGGGCTGGCTGGGTGTGGCTGGCGGGTCGTGGCCCGGTGGTTGGGAAGGCAAGGCGGTTGCTTCGCCTTCCCTGTGTGTTTACAGACGCTCGCTGATGATCCGGAGGCCCTCCAGGGTGAGTTCGGGTTCCACGGACTCGATGGTTGAGGAGACGTGGCTGATGAGGGTGGCCAGGCCGCCTGTGGCGATGACCTTGGGCGTGCAGCCCAGCTCTTTTTTGATGCGTTCCACCATGCCGTCCACGAGGCCCGCGTACCCGAAAATGATACCGGATTTCATGCTTTCGGCGGTGTCCAGGCCGATGACCCGTTCGGGGGGTGAGCAGATCTCCACACGGGGCAGTTTGGAGGCGTTGGCAAAGAGGGCTTCGGAGGCGATCATCACCCCGGGAGAGATGGCTCCTCCCATGTATTCGCCCTTATGGGAGATGATATCAAAGGTCGTGGCCGTACCGAAGTCGATGGCGATGATGGCGCAGCCGTATTTTTCATAGGCGGCAATGGCATTGACGATGCGGTCGGCACCCACCTCGGCCGGGTTCCGGTAGAGCACGGGCATGAGGTCTTTGGTGGTCTCGTTGTCCACCCAGATGGGGGCGTGGCCGAGGTACTTGGTGCAAAAGGTCTGGAGGATGTCTTTCACGCGGGGAACGACACTGGAGATCACGGTTTTCCGGATGTGGTTCGGGTTGATCTCCCGCTCTTTGAACAGGCCGTTGACCAGCAGGTTGAACTCATCTTCCGTCATGTTTTTCTGGGAGCGGATCCGCCAGTCGTGGATCAGCTTTTTCCCTTCAAAGAGGCCCATCACCGTGTTGGTGTTTCCCACATCGATAACCAGTACCATAGTCTCCTCATCTTGGCGGCCTTATGGCCTTCTGGGGCGCAAGTCACCGCTGCCGTTTTTTGCGTCGTATGGTCGGCAAAGGCGAAGGGGGCCCATCTGCTGGAATTTACAAAACCCACGCATCCTACCCCATTTGACAGGCCTCGGCAACAGTTCTGCGCTGGGGCCCGGCACAAGCCCGTCGGTGAAAGGCAACCACCGGAGAAGCCAGGGTCGGTGGCCTTTATGAGTCCGGGATGGTGACGGTGAAGAGTTCGGGGCTGGCGTTGATGAGGTCGACCCCTTCGGGGAGGGTGATGGCTGCCCGGCGGACATAGATTCCCGCCTTGAGCTCCCGGGTGTCGATGACGGCGGAGATCCCCGTGCCGGCCTTGAGTTTTTCCACGAGCCTGGCAGGTCCCGTGACTTCGATATTCACGGTTTCGGGGGTAACGGCAATGCGGCGCGGTTCATCCGTGCCGGTGGTGATGGGGATCCCTGGCAGGCGTCTGGTGGCGTGGATTTCTTCCACCTGGACCCGGACGGTGAAGAGTTCGGGGCACAGGGTGAGGAGGTCTTCGTCGGCATTTTCGGCAGGGACCTTGATGGAGAGGGGCGCGGTGGCGTCGGAGACGGAGACGATGGTGGTGCGGATGGCTTTGACCCCTTCAAGCACCTCCGAAGGGCCGGAGGCCAGGGCCAACGAAGGGGTGACCGTCACCTTTCCCAGGCGGAACCCGGGGGCGGGCTTGCCTTCTATACGAACCTGCACCGGAATGTCGCGTTTGACGGATTTTGCCAGGCGGATATGAACTTCGGGCGGGTTGACCTCAAGGACCTCCATGGGGGGGGCGCCCTCAAGGTGGGGGGTGACCGGGTAGGAGCCGTCCAGGGCAGGCTGGTCCGGGAGGTCCACCTGGAGGCGGAGCAGTTCTATGTGGGCCAGGTCGGCGGGCAGGCCGACGACGCGGATCTTGGCCCGGGTGTGGGACTGACGGGCCACGATATACCCCTTGGGCACCCCGGTGACCTCGATGGGAGAGACCAGGGTGTGCTCTTCCATCCGGAGTCTCGGAACCAGGATGAAGGCAAGGAGAACCAGGGCCGTGAGGGCCACAAGGCCAAGGCCCAGGGTAAATCGGGGCAGGTATCTCCGGTTGTGTCGTTCCTCTGCTGTCACCATGGGCTCCGGGGCTGTGCGGTGTGGGGGGATGGGCTCCGGGCAGGGAGCCCTTTGCCTGTTATCGGGCCGTTGCGATCATGTCCATGATGCGGACCGTTGTGGCCGTAGATTTGACGTCATGGACACGGACAATGTGGGCACCTCCCATGATGGAGGCCGAGACCGTTGCCTGGGTTCCGAGTTCGATGTCGGTCATGGGGGCGATGCGGCCGCCTTCTTCAAGGGTCTTTCGGATAAACGACTTTCGTGAGGTGCCCATGAGAACCGGCACGTTAAGAGCTTCCAGGTTTTTCAGGTGCTTGATGATGGTGTAGTTGTGCCCCACGGTTTTCCCGAAGCCGATACCCGGATCCACAATGATCTTGTCCCGGGCGATGCCTGCGGCCTCGGCGCGCGCGATGGCCTTTTCAAGGTAGGCGGTGACCTCTCCTACAGGGTCTTCGTAGGCGGGGTTGTTCTGCATGGTGCGGGGGCTCCCCTTCATGTGCATGAGGACCACGGGCACCTCAAAGTCGGCAACCACCCCGGCCATCTCCGGGTCCCCGGTGAGGGCGGTGATGTCGTTGATGATGGCGGCTCCGGCCTCAAGGGACTGTCTGGCCACTTCGGCTTTTACCGTGTCCACGCTGATGGGTACGTTGATGTGCTTGACGAGCTCTTTGACCACCGGCACCACGCGTCGGAGTTCTTCTTCCAGGGCAACGGCATCGGCGTTGGGCCGTGAGGACTCGCCGCCGATGTCGATGATGTCGGCGCCCTCTTCCACCATCTGGCGGGCTCGGTTGATGGCGTGTTGTGCGTTGAAAAACTGGCCGCCGTCGGAAAAGGAGTCCGGGGTGACGTTTAAAATGCCCATGATGCAGGTGCGGTGCCCGAGGTTGAGTCGGTGATTTTTCCAGGCGATATCATAGGGAATCATGGCAGTGGGGAGTCCTTTCGCCCCGGGCGGGGCCGGGCAGGGGTCACGGGGCCGGAAAGGCCCCGTGACATGGAAACGTCAATCTATACGGTTTCGCCGGGTTCGTCCTGGTTGTCGGGCTCCAGAATCACCTCATCGGGCGTGTCGTGGTCGTCGCCTGAGTCAAGGGGGTTGGAGGGGAGGACAATGCCCGGTCGCATGGCGTGGATGAGGTCGTCAAGCTCTTTGCCCATGATGGTCTCCTTGTCCAGGAGAAGCTCGGAGAGGGCGTGGAGCACGTCGATGTTTTCGGTGAGGACCTCTTTGGCCCTGCCGTAGCTCTCCGTGATAAAGCGGGTGACCTCTTCATCGATGAGCCGGGCGGTGTGCTCGGAGTAATCTTTGTGCTGGGCGATCTCCCGGCCAAGGAAGACATGGTCGTCGGAGTTGGCGTAGGAGAGGGGCCCCAGATCGCTCATGCCCCAGTCCCGAACCATCTTGTTGGCAAGGCCCGTGGCCTGCTTGATGTCGTTGGAGGCACCGGTGCTGATGCGGTTGAAGATAATCTCTTCGGCCACGCGTCCGCCGTAGGCTACGGAGAGTTCGCTGACAAGCTGGTCTTTGTATTTGAAGTCCCGCTCCTCCGGGAGGAACCAGGTGACACCGGCGGCCCTGCCGCGGGGGATGATGGTGACCTTGTTCACCGCGTCGGTGCCGGGGAGGAACCGTGCCACCAGGGCATGGCCCGCTTCGTGGTAGGCCGTGGTCTTTTTGTCCTCATCCTTGATGACCTTGGATTTGCGCTCAAGGCCCATGTACACCTTGTCCTTGGCGTCTTCGAAATCCACCATGCGGAGCTTGTCCTGATCCCTTTTGGCGGCCAGAAGGGCGGCCTCGTTGACCATGTTTTCAAGGTCCGCACCGGAAAAACCGGGGGTTCCCTTGGCCAGGTTCAGGGCGTGGACGTCGTCGGCAAGGGGGGTTTTGCGCATATGGACTTCCAGGATTTTTCTCCGGCCGTTGATGTCGGGCAGGTCCACCACCACCTGGCGGTCGAAACGACCTGGCCTCAGAAGGGCGGGGTCCAGGACATCCGGACGGTTGGTTGCGGAAATCAAGATGACCCCTTCGTTGCTCTCGAAGCCGTCCATCTCCACGAGGAGCTGGTTCAGGGTCTGCTCCCGCTCGTCGTGTCCCCCGCCGAGGCCTGCGCCACGCTGGCGGCCCACGGCGTCGATCTCATCGATGAAGATGATGCAGGGGGCGTTTTTCTTGGCCTGGGCAAAGAGATCCCGGACCCGGGACGCGCCCACACCCACGAACATCTCCACAAAGTCGGAGCCGCTGATGGTGAAGAAGGGCACCTCGGCTTCACCGGCCACGGAGCGGGCCAGAAGGGTCTTGCCCGTGCCCGGAGGGCCTACGAGGAGGACCCCTTTGGGGATGCGTCCGCCAAGGCGGGTGAATTTTTTGGGGTCGCGCAGGAAATCCACCACCTCGGTGAGTTCCTCCTTGGCCTCTTCCACCCCGGCCACGTCGCGGAAGGTGACGCGCTCACGGTCTTCGGAGAGGAGACGGGCTTTGCTTTTACCGAAGCTCATGGCCTTGCCGCCGGCCCCTCCCTGCATCTGCTTCATGAAGAAGATCCAGATTCCAATGAGAATGATCATGGGCAGCCAGGAGGCGATGATGGAGACAAGCCAGTGGGCCTCTGCCGGTGGCTTGGCCTCGATGATGACGCCCTTGTCCCTCAGGGTGGGGAGCAGCTGGAGGTCGTTGGGGGCAAATACCTTGTATGTAGCGTTGCTGCTGTTCGTTACCAGGAGGTTCTGGTCCTGGATGGTCACCCGGGACACATTCCCGCTTTCCACCTGAGAAATAAACTCCGAGTAAGGGACAGTCTGGCCTCCGGGCTGATTCTGATTGAAGATGTTGTACAACATGATCATCATCAGAATGATTACCAGCCAGAGAGAGAGATTTTTATAGAATGGGTTCAAGAAATGGGTCCTCCATGATCTTTCGTCATCGGTTCATCCCTGAATTCAGCGCAGGGTTACCCTCATATTAATCATCATTGCAATTTAGGCAAGACATAATAAGGCGGATTGGGAGGGATTTATCCTTTTTTCTGCCTGCAGAGCACCAGCTCAAGGGCAGGGGCTCCCGGAGGCGGTGGGGTTGCGGCCCCATCCAGGCGGTAGCCCGCCACCCAGATAACGGCGTTTTTTGAGAGCACCAAAGGGATGCGCGACCGGTGTGCCGCCTCCACGCCGCAGTCGGAAAAGAAGCGCCCGATTTTACGGCTGCCGCTGCCTCCTTCGGGCCGGAACCGGTCCCCGGGGCGATGGTTTCGCACCGTCAGGGGAAAGGCGATGGCCGACGGGTCGATGAACACCCGGTTGGCGTTGCGGCTGGAGGGGATTGTCCCGGGGGCGGAAGTCCAGCCAACCGTCAGGGTGTCTCCGGTCTCCTCGATACCAAGGGTGCGGGGGTGGCCCGGCTCGGGGCGGTCCACCGTATAACAGAAGGGGGGGACCTCGGAGAGAAGGTTCGGGCGTGTGTGCCGCAGGCTCCCTGTTTCCGTGGTGAGGTGAAGGCCTCCCCGGGTCAGGATGCCCCGAAGCCCCCTTGAAAGGTCCACAAAATGTCCCGGTTGTCCCTGGCTCAGGAGTTTCGAAAGGCTTTGGACGTGGGCGGCAGAGAGGGTTCGCGTGGATCCGCAGAGGGCCTCCACCGAACGCCTGAGCACCCGGTTTTGCGCCGCCGGGTGAAGGCGGCTGAGTGTGGGGATGGAGAGGGTCAGGTGCCCCTCTTCTTCGGAGATGCGGCAGTCTGTGTAGAGGGACTCGGTCATTTCCCGGAGCCAGCCCTCCTCTTCCCTTAGAAGGGCCGCCGTTCGGGCCAGGGTGTCCACGGCCGAGGGGTTGAACTCGGTTTCCAGCATGGGAAGGAGGCGGTGGCGGACCCGGTTGCGGGTGTAAGCGGTGTCGCTGTTCGAGTCGTCGGTGACATGGCCGATGCCCTCGGCCTTGAGCCAGGCGGCGAGATCGTCCTTGGAGAGGTCCACCAGGGGGCGGATGATGCCGTCGGCCGTCACCGGCTCCATGGCCCCCAATCCCTTGAGGCCCGATCCGCGCAAGAGGTTGAGCAGCAGCTGCTCGGCCATGTCCCCCTTGTGGTGGCCCACGGCAATGCGCCGGGCGCCGCAGGAGAGGGCCACCTCGTGGAGAAAGGCGTAGCGGGCGTTCCGCGCCGCCTCTTCAAGGCCCGTTCCGGCCCGGCGGGCCAGGGCGGGGACGTCCACGGTGTGCGTGACACAGGCAAGGGAGAGATCCTCTGTGGCCCGCTGGGAAAAAAGCTGGTCCCTGTCTGCCGCCTCTCCCCGGATTCCGTGGTTGAGGTGGGCCACCGAGAGGGTGATGCCCAGCTCGGGGGCCAGCCGGTGAAGGATATGCAGCAGGGCCATGGAGTCCGCCCCTCCGGAAAGGGCCACCAAAAGGTGGTCCCCCGGCAGGCACATGGCGTGGCGGGCCAGGGTGGCACGGACGGTACTTACGGGCCTTGTCTGGGGGTGTCGTGTCATGAAGGGGGTATTTTTTTCTGGGTCTGGGGTTAGGGGCGCTTTAAAGAAACTAGGGTCCTGCCGAAGCTTTCATGGCACGACCGACCGGGTGATGATGAGGGTAGAATACCCCCGGATCGGTGTCAACCTGGGAGACGGCGGCAGGGGATTTTGTCGGGGGTGCGTGTTGCGTTACCGCTCGGATATGCAAAGGGATCCGGTCTGCCTGCGGGGACCGTCCGGGGGGAGCTTACGGACCCTTGTTTCCCTCAGACCTCACTTTTGGGTAAAAAGGGGCTTGAAAAGGTCCGGCGTTCGACGTATATGTAACTCTCCTGGCCGTGTCTTGCCGACCGGCCGCCATGCAACAGCCCCGCTCGAACCGTGTCAGGTCCGGAAGGAAGCAGCACTTAGGGATGTGGTCTGTGTCGTGGATCGATCCCGGTCGGCGGATGCGGTCAGGTTTTTTTTTGTTCTGTTTTCTTCTTGATCCCCCTGTAAGAGCCCCTCTGACGCTTTTTTCCCCACTTTTTTGCGTAAACCCCCCATTGACAACTGATCAATACGTATTATTTTTTTCTCGAATCGCATGATGCAAGTGGTTCGTGAATGGTTTAGGCAATAAAGTTCGACTGTTTGTCCTTTATAATATCCGGGTGACTGACCCGGTTCAACTGCGTGGCCCCGAATCCTCATATTCATGGGACTGTGAATCGGCTGCTTGTGAGACGCGATCATCCGCTGAAAATCCGGATGGTCTTTGAAACTGAACCCAGTCAGGTGGTTTCACGGAGCGCGGCGGAGTTTTCCGGGTCGAGAGAATCAGGAGTGAGCATTGGCCAAGAATCGTCAGAACGATACAGAAGCAAAGGGCACAACGCCTGGAGAAGAAACCGTTTCACAGACGGAAGAGGCCGTTGAAGAGGTCACCGGAGAGGCTGTCGCCGAAGAGGCAGAAGCTGAAGCGGAAGAGGCCGAAGATGTCGCCAAAAGCCCCGAGGAGTTGATGGAAGAGAAAATTAAGGCAGCAGAGACCAAGGCAGCGGAGAATTATGATCGCCTGCTTCGGTCCACCGCCGAGTTCGACAATTACAAGAAACGTTCCGCCCGGGAGTTTCAGGAATCGAAGAAGTACGCCAACGAGGCGTTTATCAAACAACTTCTTCCCGTCATCGACAACCTTGAGCGGGCTGTGGAGTCCATCGGGGATGAAGGCGATGATTCCGGACAGGGCGTCATAGAGGGGGTCAAAATGACCCTGTCTGAAATATTTAAAGTGTTCGATAAGTTTCACCTTAAGCCACTGGAGTCTGAAGGCAAGCCCTTTGATCCCAATTTTCATCAGGCGGTGATTCAGGAAGAGACCAACGCGGTCCCTGAAAACACCGTGGTGAAAGAGATGCAGAAGGGGTACCTGCTCCATGACAGGCTTATTCGCCCGGCCATGGTGGTCGTCTCCAAGGCGGCTGCACTCAGCGCAGGTGAAAACGAAAAGGCCGAGGCCGAATAGACCAAGTCCCGGGCCATACACATCAGAACAGTTATTCAGGAAAGACTTATTTGGAAGCCTGCTCTCGGATGCACAGGCATGGAGGAAAAAATGGGTAAAGTAATTGGTATCGATCTGGGAACAACCAACTCGTGTGTCGCGATCATGGAAGGCGGAGACGCCCAAGTTATCACCAACACCGAAGGGGGGCGCACCACACCGTCCACCGTTGCCGTGTCTGAGAGCGGCGAGCGCCTCGTGGGTCAGATTGCCAAGCGCCAGGCCATCACGAACCCTGAGAACACCGTGTTCGGCGTCAAGCGCCTTGTGGGCCGTAAATTCGATTCCGCCGAAGTTCAGCGCGATGCAAAGATCCTTCCCTACGAGCTGAAAAAAGCGGACAACGGTGACGTGCGCATCGATCTGCGCGGCAGCCTGCACAGCCCCGCTGAGATCTCCTCTTTTATTCTGGCCAACATCAAAAAGACCGCCGAAGAGTACGTCGGGGAAGAGGTGACCGACGCCGTCATCACCGTTCCCGCCTACTTCAACGACAGCCAGCGCCAGGCCACCAAGGACGCAGGCCGCATTGCCGGCCTCAACGTCCTTCGTATCATCAACGAGCCCACCGCCGCGTCCCTTGCCTACGGTCTCGACAAGAAGACCGAAGAGAAGATTGCTGTCTTCGACCTGGGTGGCGGTACCTTCGACGTCTCCATCCTCGAGATCGGCGACGGTGTTTTTGAGGTGAAGTCCACCAACGGCGACACCCACCTGGGCGGCGAGGACTTTGACCTTCGCATCATCGACTTTCTGGCCGACGAGTTCAAAAGGGAGCAGGGCATTGACCTGCGCTCTGACAAGATGGCCCTGCAGCGCCTGAAAGAAGCGGCTGAAAAGGCCAAGATGGAGCTCTCCTCCGCCATGGAGACCGACATCAACCTGCCCTTTATCACCGCCGACGCTTCCGGTCCCAAGCACCTGAACGTGAAGCTCTCCCGCGCCAAGCTGGAGTCCCTGGTGGCTGACCTCCTTGAGAACCTTGCCAGGCCCTGCGTCACCGCCATGAAGGATGCGGGTCTTTCCGCAGGGGAGATCAACGAGGTGATCCTCGTGGGCGGCATGACCCGTATGCCCGCCGTTCAGGATCGTGTAAAAGCCATCTTCGGCAAAGAGCCCCACAAAGGCGTGAACCCCGACGAAGTGGTGGCCCTCGGTGCCGCCATCCAGGGCGGGGTCCTCAAAGGCGATGTGGACGACGTGCTTCTCCTGGACGTTACCCCCCTGTCCCTGGGCATCGAGACCCTGGGCGGCGTGATGACCAAGCTCATCGAGAAGAACACCACCATCCCCACCCGCAAGAGCCAGGTCTTCTCCACGGCAGCCGACAACCAGCCCGCCGTATCCATCCACGTACTCCAGGGTGAGCGCGAGATGGCAGAGACCAACAAAACCCTCGGCCGTTTCGACCTGTCGGATATTCCCCCCGCACCCCGCGGCGTGCCCCAGATCGAGGTGACCTTCGACATCGACTCCAACGGCATTGTCTCCGTCTCCGCCAAGGACAAGGCCACCGGCAAAGAGCAGTCCATCAAGATCACCAGCGACAGCGGCCTGTCCGAAGAGGACATTCAGCAGATGGTGAAAGACGCCGAGCTCCACGCCGATGAGGACAAGCAGAAAAAAGCCCTCGTGGAAGCCCGAAACACAGCCGACGCCCTTATCTACCAGACCGAAAAGGCCGTCAAGGAAGTGGGCGAAGGCGCCGACGAAGCCACCAAGGCAAATGTTGCCGAGGTGATCGAAAAGCTCAAGAAGGCCATGGAAGGTGACGACGCTGAGGAGATCACCAAACTCACCGAAGAGCTGACCCAGGCCTCCCACAAGATCGCTGAAGCCGCCTACAAGAAGGCCGCTGAAGAAGGTCAGGGCGGAGCCGAGGGCGCAGCCCCCGGAGACGCACCTGCCGACGACGACGTGGTGGATGCCGACTTCGAAGAGGTCAAAGACCAGAAGTAAGCTCCCGGCCTGCCCAGGCAGGATCATAGAGTCATAAAAAAACCCCGCCTTTTTTTAAAGGGCGGGGTTTTTTTGTGGGGTAAAAAAAAGAATCTGTGGCTTGTGAAGGTGATCAGGGTGCCGTGCCGGGGGCTGCACGTATAAAACGTGTAATATGCAGGCTTAAAAAAACAGACTCGGTTTAATCTGAATCAATAGCGAATGTGTTTTTCCCTGAGAAGCGAAGGGGAAAGCGCGTTCGCAAGCTGCTTTCGAGGTGGCAGCACCGCCCTTTCTGTGTTGGGCATCGCCGGATTCAGTTCGTCCACCCGGTGTCCAGGAGGTGGGTGGTCTCGGCAACGGCGGTGCGCCAGATGGTGAGCATGGCGTCGTCTCCGGCCTGGTAGGCCCCTCCATAGTTGCCGTCTCCCAGGATGGAACGCACCTTTTCAGGGGGGAGCTGCTTCAGGTTATCGGGGTCGCACGGGGCTTTTTCTTCCGGGGGAAGGGGGACCTCAGCAAGGCGGGTCCAGGGAAAATTTTCCATCCAGGAGGCGTGGGAGGCGTTGGGGCTGACCTTGTGGACCGCCTCCATCACCGCCTTGGACGACCACCAGTTGTGAAAGAGGACCCGGCACTCGGGCACCTTGCCCAGCCAGGGGCGGATGATCTCTTCCACCGGGCAGTTGCCTCCGTGGCCGTTGATGATTAATACGCGTTTGAAGCCGCTTTTAACAAGGCTGGCAAGAATGTCCGTCACAAAGTCGCCGTAGGTCTCAGGGCGGATGGTGACGGTTCCCGGGTAGGCGGAGAAGTAGGGGGCGATGCCGTAGGGCAGGCCCGGGTAGACAGGGACCCCACACCCCTCACCGGTCTCCTCGGCCAGTTTGTTTGAGAGGATGAAATCGGTGCAGAGGCTCAAGTAGGCGTGCTGCTCGGTGCTTCCCAGGGGAAGGATGACCCGGTCGTCGGATTTCAGGTAGGTTTCCACCTGGAACCAGTTCATGTCGGCGATCTTCATATCTGTACTTCTTTTTGGATGTGTTGGACTGCCGGGACGAGAATTTCCCGTAAGTACCGTGTTTCTGGTGTGTGGGCGTACTCGAATATCACGCGGACGCCCGTCAGGGCTCTGGCCGTTTCCAGGCAGCTGGTGCTGTAGATCAGGACGTCGGTTGAATCGGCGAGTTCCTGAAGCTTCGGGCTGTTGGCCAGCTCCATGCGGATGGTTCCCGCCTGGGGGGCAAAGCGCCGAATTCCTTCTGCCATGGCAGGGACAAAGGATGCGAAATGGGAGATGGCTCCCACGGTGGTGCCGGGGGGCAGGGCGGCGAGGCTTTCCCGGGTCTCCTTTGAGGGGATGAGATAGGGGGCCATCACCGGAACGGCTTCCCCCACCTTGAGCCGGATTCGGGCCATGCAGTGGGGGATGGTGAGGATGAGGTTGTAGTTGCGGGCTTTTTTGTCCGTCAACAGGTTGAATTGGGAAAAATCCATGTTGTCGAAGCGGGGCTCCCGGCCGAGGAAGTCCCGGATCCTTCGAATGTAGCTCTCGTTGATGCGCCGGGAGTTGCCCACCATGAGGATGCGAAGGGGCACAGGGGCATCTGCCGGTGCTTCCCGCTGGTTGAACATGCCGATGAAAAGAGCCGGGTCGACCTCCAGGACCCTTGCTTTTTCCAAAAGGGCCAGAAATTCCCGGCGAAGGATCTCAAGGCGGTTCTGGTGCTTGAGTTCCCTGGGGTCCCGCACCACAAAGGTCCCCCTGCCGGTGACCGACTCCAGGAGTCCTTTTTCCTTGAGGGACTTGTAGGCCTTGGTGACGGTCATGGGGGCCACCCCGAGCTCGCTGCTCAGGGCGCGTACCGTGGGCAACTGGTTGTTCTCGCGATACGTGCCGGCCATGATGCCGAATTCCACGGCGCCTTCGATCTGGACGGAAATGGAGACAGGCAGGGTTTTGTCGATGGTGATCTTCACAGCTCCTCCCGGGAGAATGAGCCCGGCGGCTCGAAATCGAGGTACGGGGTGTTCGTTTGGGCATGGTGGGGGAGGGCGCCGTCGCCCTCCCCCACGGTTTTGGTCAGGCAACGTGTGGTTGCGCGGTTGCGGCGGGTTCCTCAGGGGCCTTGCCCCGGGGGATCAGCCGGTCGAAATGGCGGGCGATGGTCTCTTTGCTTGCCGGTTGGGTGTAAAGGCTGGTGAGAACCATGACCCACATGGTGGCGGCCCAGCAGACGATGAGGGGGTCAAAGCCGAAGGACCACGTGCTGAATTTGGCCTTCATGGCAATGTAGAGGGCTTCCCCGAAGATCACGGAGACGATGGCCCCGGTTCGGGAGGCCTTTTTCCAGTACATGCCAAGGATCACGGGGGCCACCCAGATGCCCAGCCCGCCGAAGGCGAACCGGATCATGCTGAAAATGCTGGCCGGCTTGATGATGCCGATGGCGATGCCGCAGATCCCGATTCCCACGGTGACCCAGCGGGAGAGTTTGAAAATCTGGGCTTCGCTGGCCCGGGGGTTGATGAGGTTCTGGTAGATGTCCCGGGAGACGCCGCTTGTGGCCACCACGAGCAGGGCGTCGATGGTGCTCATGCCGGCGGAGACCACCCCTGCGATGAGGATGGAGGCCAGGATCGGGTTGAGGTTGCCCTGAAGGAGCATGGGCACGATGAAGTCTGTCTGTTTGCCTGTGAGCCCTTGCACGGAGACGATGGCGTTGGCCCCGGCCCACTCGATGAGGGTGGCGGACAACAGCATGCCCAGGGTACCTAAAATCACCGCCTTGAACATGGTCTCATAATTTTTCATGGTGAAAAACTTGGTGAAGAGGGTGGGCTGCCCGATGGTGAAAAAGCTCCACATGACGATCATGGACATGTAGGAGGCCCAGGGAAAGTT
Organism: Desulfoluna spongiiphila; assembly: GCF_900101345.1. Taxonomy (GTDB): domain Bacteria; phylum Desulfobacterota; class Desulfobacteria; order Desulfobacterales; family Desulfolunaceae; genus Desulfoluna; species Desulfoluna spongiiphila. The sequence goes on from NZ_FMUX01000002.1 coordinate 20,620, forward strand.
GCTCTTGGCGCCGGGGTGGGTGAGGTAGGCGGGGTTGGCGTCGGCAAGGGAGGCGGTGATGTGGCTGAGACCGCCCCCGGCTTTCACCGAGACCGCAAAGGTGACGATGGCCGTTGTGACCATGAGAAACCCTTGGAGGACGTCGGTCATCATGGCCCCTTTCATGCCGCCGGCCATGCAGTAGCAGATGACGATGACCCCCATGCCCACCACGCCCATCCACTCGGGAAGGCCGGTGAAGGTCCTGAGGATGACGCCGGCCCCCACGGTCTGGGCCCCCATGATGGCCACGAGGAACCCGATCATCATCACGGCGTGGACGGCCCGGATGGCGTTGGACTCGTAGCGGTCGGAGAGGTAGTCGGTCATGGTGAGGAAGCCGTACTTTTTACCCATGATCATCAGCTTGCGCCCCACAAAGAGGGCGGGAATGATCATGGAGAAGGCCAGGCCCGGCACCGAGATGCTCATGCCTGCAAAGCCGGTGGCGTAGGTAATCGCCGGGACGCCCATGAAGGTACTCATGCTGTACTGGGAGGCAAAGTAGGCAAAGCCGCCCACCAGGGCGCCGGCCTTGCCGCTCATGACGAAGAAATCGCTCAGGGTTTTGGTGGATTTGGCCGCTCGCCAGCCGATATAGCCGATGAGGGCAAAGTAGATGGCGATGGATACGAAAAACGGGACCGGGGTGGGGGTCACCAATGTTACGGGATCAGCCATGGTATTGCTTGCTCCTTTCTACTTCTCAGGTTGAATGTCTTCGAAGTTCCGGTACTCGGGACGTTTCAGGGCTTCGCGGCTGAAACGCCAGATCAGGACCAGTACGGCGATGCCGTGCAGGACCCAGGCGTAAACAAACAGGGGGACCCCGCCGAAACCTGCGACGTAGGTCTCGTTGAAATACCAGGGAAAGGGGACCATGATGAGGGCGTACATCGTAAGGATGATGGCGGCCCATCTCATTTCGAAACGGTTGCTGAAAATATCCACATCTCCTCCTTGAAGTAACATGCGACTCCGTTCGTCACCTTAACGGACAAGGAACCGGCACATAGTCAGGCCCCTGGACGAAACGGGCCGTTTTTTCGGCCTGATCCGTGTTCCGGGATTTTGTTTCAACCTGGTGCGTCATGGGCGGTACCTCGCTGCTGCATCGTTTTTCAACTCCCCATGGTGCAGCACGTAACAAGTGTGATGAAAGGGCCGTGATTTGGGGACATGGCGCGGATGAATCGCAACATGTCGCGCGAATGCGAACGGAAGGCTGTCGTCGTCGCTGTTACGAATCGTCGCCGGGATGGTCGCAAGGCGCGGCGGTACGATTCACATGTGTCCCTGTCCCTATGGGATCGGCTGTATGACAATGCGCAGGCAGGTCCCAGGGAACATTTTAAATGTCTCTCTGAGAGTAATGATGCGGTGGCGTCGGGATACAAGCCGGGTCTTAACAAGTAATTTGATATAGAACCATGGCACAATTGTCCATAGGAAAATATTATCCTGAATTTATTTGCGTATATAAAAATACGATTGTGACATTGAAGATCCGCTGGGATTTTGGAAGTCTACGGATGGTGGGGGAGGTAGGAAATAACTTTTTATACGATATTGTGACAGTTGAGTATCCCGATTGACTGTGCTACCCCATGAGAACATGAGATGTTTGCTAAGACAAGGAGGGTGACCATGGAGAGGGTACGGCGCACGATCCGATGCCTGGCTCGTCAGCAGGGGATCAATGTGAAAAGGCTCAGGCGTGGCCAGCGCGTGATGCCCGTGCCGCTTCTTTCGGCCACATTGCGCATGGCCGATGTGGTGCTGGCGGCAAGGGCCCTTGCAAACCGTCGCACCCGTTTCCTGGGCGGGGAGCTTCGGCAGCTCTCCCGGGTGGTAAAGGATCGGTTCGGCGTGACCCACGCCGGGTTTTATATGGGTGGCAGGGCCTCGTTGTGTGCGGTGGTTCGAGCCCTTGGCCTCACCCCGGGGGACGAAGTCCTGATTCCGGCCTTTACCTGTCAGTGCGTGGTCAATGCCCTGCGTTATGAAGGGATGGAGCCTGTGTATGTGGACATTGAGCTCGACACCTACGCAATGGATGCCTCCCTTGTGTCACGGGCGGTGACGGGCAAGACCCGCGCCATGCTCATCCAGCATACCTTCGGCATGCCGGGCAGGGACCTGGACGCGCTCCTTGCCCTTGCCCGCAAGCACGGGCTCTACGTCATCGAGGACTGTGCCCATGCCACCGGGGGCACCTGGCGGGGCAAGCTCCTGGGGACCCTGGGGGATATCGGCTTTTTCAGCAGCGAACGCTCCAAGGTCATCAATACCATCCATGGCGGGTTTGTGGTGACAAACAACCCGGTGATCGGACGTCGCCTGGAAAAGGACGCAGCGCGCCTTGCTCCGGCCCCAGACGATTTTACCCGGCGGGTTCTCTGGACTCTGATCCACAGTTATTTTACCCACAGCTGTCCGCTTCGGTTTGTGACCTCCGGGCTGGTCCAAGGGCTCCTGGCGGACCGGCTCGTGCCCCAGATGCACGAGGAGGAGCTGGCCGGAGCCCCCTGCAGCCAGTATCACTGGAGCCTGCCCGATGCGGTGGCGCCCTTGATGGTGCAGCAGCTCTCCCGGGTGGACCGCCAGCTGGAAGAGAGGCGTCGTGCGGCAAAAAAGTGGGCGGTCTGGTGCGTGAGAAACGGCCTGGAACCCCCGAAACCCTCGCCGGACGCCAATCCCACCTGGCTGAGGTATCCGGTGCGCGTGGACCCGGCCATCAAGAAAAATTTTTCATATCTGGAGCAGCGCCTGGGAGCCACCGTCGGGGTGTGGTTTCAATCTGCGGCCCACCCCCTGCCCATGGCCCTTCAGGAGTGCCCGAAGGGGATGGAGGCGGCAGCCACCTGCATCAACCTGCCCACCCTTGACCCCAACAGGGCCTGACAGGAGACGTACCGACCCTTTGTGAAACGGAAAGAGCGCGCAGGTCAACCCACACATCCAAACCTGCCTGCGCGTGAAAAACCCCAATCCAAATACCTTGGATTGGGGTTTTGTTTTTGACCTGTCCCTGACGCCCCGGGATTAGACCCGGCCCATGGTCTCCAGGATGCGCTGGGCAACGCCATTGCAGACTTCGCGGCCGCGGGGGCCCTGGGAATAGACACGGGAGAGGGGGAAGGGCTCGCCCTTGACCACGAATTCGATGCGGTAGGTGGTCCGTTTTCCGGTTCCGCGGTATCCGATCCTGACGTCTTCCACGTCATCAAACGTGAGCCGCCCCTCCTCGGTGGCTCCGAAAAGCTTGTTGCGGCGCCAGGCGATCTCTTTTTTTTGGCGGTGGAAGACAACGGTCACCTCTTCGGTGAAGCGCCTTCCGGCAAGGCCCGCAATGGCGGCCACGAGAATCCAGTGGAGATAGTAGGCGTAGGCAAGGCCGAAGGCGTGCACCAAAAAGGCGGTGCGAACCAGGGCAAAGGCCATGATGATCCCTGCGACCATGACGATGGTCCGGTTTTTCTCCTCAACCCGGAGGGTGGTTTTGTCGTCCTGTGTGATTTTCATGTGGTTGTCCTGTGCAGGGGACGTGGTCCCCGCGGTTTTGTCTGTCAGGGAAACACAGCCCCTTGGGTTCTGCCGTGACCGGTTTGCTGATCGTAGCTTGCCTCTTGGGCCCTGTATGTGTCGAGAACCTCTTCGGCCAGGCCATTGGCCGCGGCTTCCAGGGCTTGGCAGTTGCTGAGGGCAGGCATCTGCCGGATGGCCTGCTCAATGGCAGCGGTTGCCGCGATGCCGATGTTTTTGTGCCCGTTTTCATGGGTCGCGAGGTGTGCCATGTAGCGTTCCCATCGATGCTGCAACCCGGGACCAGCCTCTTTTTTGTTGACCCATCTGGGGTAGCGGTGCAGTACCGCAACCGAGGTCTCCACGGCCGTGATCCTGCAGCGGCTGGGGCCGGACTCCCAGCTGTACCTCCAGCTGGCAGTCCATGTGGTGAGGGCATCGTAGGTTTTTCCGTCCCGCCACACCACACCGAAGCGCACCATCTGCTCCCGCAGCTCTTCCGCCGTCCATCCGTAGATGTCGTAATACTCCGTCTGGACGGTGACGGCGGGCTGGGCCCGGGCCATGGCCGCTACGCAGAGGAGCCACAGAATCGAGAGAAGGCAGAGTCGTCGTCTTTGCATGATATCCTTTATCCCGTTATCCGGGTTTCAAATCAACCGCAGAATCAGATGGGCCAGGCAAAAAACAGGCCCCATGATAATCTCACGGGTCCTCTTGGGTGTGTCTGTGGGGTGTCTAAGGCGCTAAATTTATATTTTTTTTGAAATCTCACCCGTGGTTCAGTATACTTGTGAATAAGAAAACCCTCATTGCCTTGAAAGGTCGCCGTGCTTTCCCACCATTTTTACCACCCGAATTCATGACATGTAGTGTGTTTCAGGCCGTGCCTGCCGAGTGTTCCCCGTAACCAGACCAACCCATGGGATTTTGGACTTATGATGGATGAACACAACGATATGGATATCGCCAAAGACGCCGTCGCCGAGTTTGCAAAAGATGAGACAGCGCGACAGCAGTCCCAGGAGGGGAAAAAGAAGAAAAAAGACCGTCGTCCCCTGTACTATGCCCTCCTGGTAATCTGTGCTGTGCTTATTGGCTTTCAGGTTCCCAAGATCCTTTCCCTTCAGCAGGAGAACACGAAGCCCCGGCGAGTCGGCACCACTGCCACCGACAGCCAGACGGATGCGTGTATCGATAACCTGTGGCACATTGTGCGGCAGCTTCAGCTCGGTGAGACGGATATCCGGGGGTATGCGTGTCCACTGGACGGAAAACCTTATCTTTTAGTCCGCGATAAGGGCGTCTATTCCGTGGAGTGCCCCAATGCAGAGGCCCATGGATTCTCCCATGTCCGCATCACCACAGCCAAACCCATACCGGAGCTTGTGCCATGAAAACACCAATGACGCATACTGCCGGTTTTTCTCTCCTTGAGCTCATGGTGGTCGTTGCCATCGTCGGGGTGCTGAGCTCTGTGGCCATTCCAAGGTACATGAACTATAAAGAAAAGGTCTACGCCGCCAATTGCCTCTTGCTTCGACGGGATATCGAAATCCAGACCCAGAGTTACTATTTCGAGCATGAGGCATTCACACCTGATTTTATCAGTTCCTATGAATGCCCACGGGGAGGCGTCTATACCTGGAGCAGCTCTTCTATTGATGAACCCGACTTCGGGCAGGTTCAATGCTCCCTGCACCACACCTCGGGGTCACAGCAGAATCAGTCGGATATCGCCGCCGGTGAAAACCTCATTCAGAATTTTGATTTCAACCTGGTCGACAGGAACGTCAAGCGGTGGGCCCCTGTGTCCACCAGTCAAATCGATGGGTGGGACTCCAATACCGGGGCCATTGAAATCTGGAAAAATGGGTTCCTGGGGTACAACTCCCCAAGCGGCGGGTATATCGTGGAGTTGGACGGCGGCCGCCGAAATAGCGACACCATCTCCCAGGAAGTTGAAACGGAAGCCGGCAGAATCTACGAAGTCAAAGTCACAGCCCGTGCCAGAACCGCCAACTCATCGGATTTTTCCGTGGGATGGGGCGGGGAAGACCAGGGGACCTTTTCACCTCCAACCAACGGGTGGCAGGAGTACACCGTCAAGGTGACCGGAACGGGAGATCCCATCAGCCTGTCCCTGTCCGAAGTCGCCGGGCAAAGCAACGGGCTGGGGACCCTGATCGACAGTGTGCAGGTCATTGCAACGGATGCGTACGAGTAGTGCCTTGCTCCTGCTGGGGGGTGATGGCAGGGACCAATGGTCAGCGTTTCGATGATTCGATGCGCCGCTGAAGCAGCCTGTTGACCCTGGCAATGAACCGCTCGTAATTGACCGGCTTTGTCATGTAATCATCCGCACCGACACTCAGCACCTCCACTTCCGATTTCAAATCTTCGTTTGCCGTCAACATGATGACCGGGATCATGCGGGTGGCAATTTCTGCCTTGAGCTTTTTGATGAGGGTGAGCCCGTCCATTTCCGGCATCATGTAATCCGTTACGATGAGGTCCGGCATGGCTTGGTAGACTGATTTCAGCGCTTCAGCACCGTTTGAGGCTTTGATTATTCGGTAGTTCTGGGTTTTTAAAAGGTGGGACATCATTTCGAGTTCGATTTCGTTGTCGTCGACGACCAGCACCGTGGGATGCCCCACGGCCGTGACGTGGGACGTGGGGTCAAAGGCCGGGCCGGTGGTGACGGTTGTGGTCTCTGCCGTCTCTCTGGCCTCTGCGGGGGCGGGGGTCTCCTGGTCAAGGGATTCCGGTGAGGCCACGCGGAGAACCTCTCCGATGGTTGTCAGGCCTTGCCGGGCCTTGTGGACACCATCCATGAAAAAGGGCTGGAACCCCTCTTTCATGGCCTGCGCCTTGATGATGGCTGCCGACACGTCTTTTTTGATGAGGGACTGCACCGACGGGGTGACCCGCAGGATTTCGTAGATGCCGACTCGACCGACATACCCTGAATACCGACACGCCTCACATCCTTCCCCTTTGTAGTATTGGATTTTTTCCTTTCCGTTTCCTTCTCCAGGGATTTTCTCCAGAAACTGGGCCGACAGCTCATCTGTGGTTTTGCACTTGTCACAGATGCGCCTGACCAGCCTCTGCCCGATGCAGGCCACCACGGAGTCCGCCACCACAAAGGCATCGACTCCCAGGTCCAGCAGGCGGGTTATGGCCGACGGCGTGTCGTTGGTGTGCAGGGTCGAGAGGACAAGGTGCCCGGTTTGTGCCGCCTGGCAGGCGATGCCCGCGGTTTCTCCGTCCCGGATTTCTCCCACCATGACAATGTCCGGGTCCTGCCTCAGGATGGATCTGAGGGCTGCTGGAAAGGTGATGCCTGCCTTGGGGTTGATCTGGCCCTGGTTGATGCCGTCCACTTTGTATTCAACGGGGTCTTCCACGGTAATGATGTTGACCTCCGGCGAGTTGAGGCGGTTCAGGCAGGCGTACAGGGTTGTGGATTTCCCGCTGCCCGTGGGGCCGGTGACCAGGATGAGGCCCTGGGGGGAATGAATGCTGGCCTCAAGGTCCTGGTAGTGCTTTCCCTGAAGGCCCAAGTTTTCGAAGCTCATCTTCGCGGATTCAGGGTTGAGAATCCGTATCGTTATTTTTTCGCCGTAGGATGTGGGGAACGAGGAGACCCGAAGGTCATAGGCGATTCCTTTGTATTTTACCTGGGCTCGGCCATCCTGGGGCTTGCGCCGTATCGAGATGTCCATGGAAGAGAAGACCTTGATTCGCGACACCAGGGCGGAATGGATGAGCTTGTCTGTTTTCAGGATCTCACGCATGATGCCGTCGATGCGGTACCGGATGATCACCGAGGCCTGTCGCGGTTCGATATGGATGTCGCTGGCTTTGAGCTTGACGGCGTCGGCAAGGATGCTGTTGGCAAACCGGACCACAGGGGGATCCTCGGCGATGCTGGTCAGCGCCCCCTTGTCCAACTCCTTTTCGTGGGATTCGGTGGTTTTAATCACCTCGATCTGCGCTTCACTTTGGGGGGACTCATCGAAATGGAGCCCTTTCTTGGGGTAGTATTTGTCAATGGCAGCCAGCACATCGCTTTGGGGTGAAACTGCTATTTTTATGCGTTTTTGTGTCATGAAACGCAGGTCGTCCAGGGCGTAGAACTCGAGGGGGTTGGCCATGGTGACCACAAGTTCGTCGTTTTCCTCTTTGGTGGGCAGGAGCAGGTAGGTTTCGGCTATTTCCGCAGAGACCTGGGAGATCACCTTGGGATCGATTTGCATCTCGGGTAAGTGGAGGTACGGGATGTTCAGCTGTGCGGACAAGGCCCTGGCGATCTGGATGTCATCCACGATGCCCATATCCATAAGGATCTGCCCGATTTTTTTGGGGGTGTTTCGTTGGGCGTTCAAGGCTTTTTCAAGGTCTGCGGGAGCAATAACCCCGGCTTCGACCAGTATGTCCCCGAGTTTTTTATGGCTGTGCGCATCAACGGGATTTTCTTTTTCGGCTTCGGGCTTTTTCATCTCTCCTCCTTGGGGTGGGGCACGCCTTCCATGGGGCGGTGTCTGCGATGGCAGGTTGTCTCAAGGGCTTGGTCACAAAAACTCAGGAAAGGGACGGGGATGCATTGATGATGAAAGCAGCAAAAGCGGGAATGTTACTAAGATGATAGGTCATTTTCTCATACGCAGGGAGAAAAGTACATATGGCGACCCTTTGATTGTTTCGCGGGAAAGGCGCCCCCGGATCAATGGGAGATCTCGGGTTTTCTCCAGACGCTTTTTTTGGTGACACCGGGCTCGGGCTCAAGGACGGCATCAAAATCGAAGCCGGGAAACCGTGCCTCGACTTCGTCCCAGAGCCGGGAGAACCCCTGGGCTTCCGTGGGGACGGAGCACCCCTTGCCGTCTCCCACAAAAACCAGCCAGTAGGGGGGAATGGGCGGGGACTCCAGGGCGTTGATGAGAACAATTTCGTGGATCTCTTCCCAGGGGACCGCTTCCCGTTGTCGCCGGGGGTGTTCGCAGGCCAGCTCATGGGGGGTGATCATTACTTGAAAAGGTTCTACCTCCTCATCCTGAGGGGGGATCTCCTGATTCGGGTTGTAGATCAACCGAAGGACAACCAGAACGACGACGGTGCAGACCAACAGGGCAACAAGGGCTGTGGGCATGGGGCCTCCCGAGGGGTAGGGTCACAAGGGCTCAGCAGGGCAGATGACCGGAGAGGGCCGCACAGGGGAGGGGCGGCCCATTCTCCGGGGTGTGTTTATGTTCTCACAGGCGGAGGAAAAAGTACATACGGAGCCATGGCCGTTGACCGGAGCGCTGTCCACAAAAGCTACAGGGGCGATTGCGTGACATAAAAGAGCATACCGAACAGGTGGGAGAGGCTTCCTGCAAGGACAAACACGTGCCAGACAGCATGGTTGTACGGCAGGCGTTCCCAGAAGAAGAAGGCAAGGCCTGCCGTGTAGGCGATACCCCCTGCGAACAGCCAGAAAAAGAGATCCCGTGGGATGGATGCCAACACAGGCTTGATGGCAATGACCACCACCCATCCCATGGCCGCATAGAAAAGGACCGATAATTTTGGAAACCGGTCTGCAAAGAGAAGCTTTGCAACAATGCCGGCAAAAGCCAGGGCCCAGATGAGGCCGAACAGTGTCCAGCCCCAGGGGCCGCGCATGGGCCCTAAGGTGATGGGCGTGTAGGTCCCTGCGATGAGCAGGTAAATGGCGATGTGATCCAGGGTCTGGAACACGCGTTTGGCTTGTGTGTGGACGATGACATGGTAGGCGGTTGAGACAAGGTACAAAAGGATCAGGGTGGTGCCGAAGACGCCGACCCCTGCCATGAGCCAGCCGTCTTCGTGTTTTGAGGCAAAGATGAGCAGGAGTACCATGCCTGCAACACTTACGGCGGCACCGATGCCGTGGGTGAGGCTGTTGGCGACCTCCTCACGGCGGGTTTGGGTGGCCGGATCATCGGTTTTTTTGGGGGGGGGTGTTTTTATATTCATGGGCAAGCTTGACCTGTATTGACTGTTTATGCCCAGGCCGAAACGGCCTGGCAGGCGGCGGCAAAGACCACCGCAGTGATACAATGTTATGACGCAGGACACGCTATTTTATCATGAATCAGGTTGGTTGGGCACGGGTTTGTGGTGGTCGGGGATCATAACGACAAAGCCTCCGGCGGCCCTGCCGGGGGCTAAACTTTTAAAAAGTTTAATAAACAGGTTTTAAAAACAAACTCAGTCCAATCAAAATCAAAGGCGAATGTTATTTTTCCCGAGGAACGAGGGGGAAAGCACATTCGCAATCTGCTTTCAAGGTGGCACACCTCGCCGCCGGAGGCATTGCTTTTGTTTTTGTGAACCCTCTGTGGCCAGGTTTTCCATAGCCGTATGTTGTTGCATTGACTTGGTGCGGGCCACATCATCGGTTTCCATGACCCGCATCAGCGCGGCTACTTGGTCGGTTACTTGATCGGTGGTTACCGCCTCTGTTTTCCCGTTTCCCAGGCAGCCTGAAACTCTTGGGCGGGCATCCTTGATTTGACGTGGGACAGGAGGCCCTTCGGAAGCTTCCAGGCGTCGAAGAGCCCCGCTCCAAAGCCGGAGTGATGAAAGACCCTGCTCAGGTGGGTTGCGGCGTCTTCGTTGTTTTTTTCCATGGCTGAGACGGACGCGTCGGCAAGGGAGAGCAGCAGGGCCAGGTGGGTTTTATGGACCCGGTCGGCAATCTGGCGGGCATGGTTCAGGTGGGCCGTCGCAGCCTCGTTATCCTTGGCCCGGCAGGCGCAGAAGACCATGCCCAGGTGGGCGGAAAACCGGGAGAGGCCGGTTTCCAGAACCGCTTCAAGTAAGGGACGTGCTTTTTCCGGGGCCCCTGATGCAATCAGGATGAGCCCTTTTAAAGCCTGGGCCCTCTGGTATCTGGCCCGGGCAAAGCCAGAGGCCTTGGCGATGCCAAGGGCTTCCTCTGCAAGGGCTGCGGCTTGCTCCAGATCCCCTTTGAAAAAAGCAATGAGTCCCAGCTCTTCGCAGGAAATCACCATGCCGATGGGGGCGTTGAGTCCTTGAAACGTGTCTGCAGCCTCCTTAAGGTGGGCCTCTGCAGTGTCCAGGTCTCCGAGGCACAGGGTTGCAGAACCGATATTGCCCATGGCCCAGGCGGTTTTGATGCGGTCTCCTGTGCGGGTTGCCCAGTGATGGCTCTCCCGGAACCGCTCCCTGGCCTGCTCGATCCTGCCCAATGAGCGCAGGCACAGCCCGATGCGAAGGGAGACCCAGAAGGCGTCCTCCACACCGGGGTGGGCCGCCAGGCTCAGGCGAAAGAACCGAATGGCCCGTTCATGGCGTTTCTGCCTGTGGGCCAGGGCCCCCAGCAGCAAAAAGGCCCTGGCCCTGCCTTGATCATCCCCTTTTTTGACGGCTTGTCCCAGGGTGTCGCGGGCAATCGCTTCGAGCTTATTCTCCTCATCACCGGGGCTGACGTTTTTATCCTGCGTCCTGGGGGGGAACCCTTGCGTCTGCATGTCGAACCAGCACAGGAGGATCAGGCAGAGGCGGGCGTCCGTTTTGGCTTGTGGTTCGTCCATCAGGCGTTCTTTGGCCGGGCGAAAGAGCGCTTCCCCTTCGTGGTACCGGGTGTGCATGTCGAAGTAGACATACAGGCCGGTGGCTGCGCGGCACAGGGCGTTCAGGTTTCCCTGGGACGCGGCCCGGAGCCACGCCTTGCGGATGTTGGCGATATCCGCGTCCATGGCACGTCGGCAGGCAGGCATGTCCCGGCTTGTCAGTTCTTTTACCCGGTTCTGCACCAGGGTGAGGTAGTACTCCATGTGGGCGTTCTGCATGGGGAGGCGGTGGCCCGAGGCCGTCAGGCGCTCGTCGGTGTACTGCCGCAGGAGGGGATGGATGCTGAATCGGCCGGTTTCGGGGTCGGCCCTGAGGATCGATTTTCTTGCCAGGCTCGCCGTGGTCTCGGCTGCCGTCCCGTTTCCCATGCCCGTTACCTTTGCCACGGCGTCCAGGGTAAAGCCGTCCCGGAACACCGTGAGCCTTTTCATGGTCTCTTTTTCCTTGCCGGGCAATCTCTGCCAGGAGGAGTCGAATACGGCGCGCATGCTCCGGTGTCGGGGGGGCAGGTCCTGCATTCCCGTCTTGAGAAAATCCAGATTGATTCGGATCTCATCTGCGATGGCCGACGGGGGCAGGGTGTCCATCCACCCCGCGGCAAGGATCAGGGCCAGGGGCATCCCTCCCGTCATCTCGCAGAGTTCGGCAACGGCAGGGTAACTTGAGGGGGTCAGCTTCGTATCGGGGTTTACCATCCTTGCCGTTGCCAGGAAAAGGGCCAGGGCATCATAGGCCCCTTCCGCGTTTTTAAGCCCCTCATCATCCGGGGCCTGTTCGAACATGTCCGGATGCGACAGGCCCGAGAGGGGAAAGAGGTGTTCTCCTTTGAGCATCAGACGGGTTCTGGAGGTGGCCAGGATGGTGAGTCCCGGGGCTGCCTCCAGCAGGTCGGCTGCCAACAGGGCCCCTTCGGGCAGATGTTCGCAATTGTCCAGGATCAACAGAAGCGTCCTGGGGCGAAGGAAGCTCGCGAGTTGTGTCATGGGGTCCGTTGTTTCATCGAACCAGAGCCCGAATGCCTTGATGAGGTCCGATACCAGGGCGCTTTTCGAGGCAAGGTCCGCAAGGGAGATAAAAAAGACGCCGTGGGCAAATCTGTCGGCCGCACAAGCTCCAGCATGGATGGCCAGCCGGGTCTTTCCGATGCCTCCCGGGCCCGTCAGGGTCAGCAATCTCACCCCGGGGGAGGTGATTCGGTCGACAAGGTCGTTGACCTCCTTGCCCCGGCCCACAAAGGCCGTGGCCTGGGCGGGAAGGTTGGTGACGGGCAGGCGCAGTTTCTGCTTTTTGGCGGGATGTCTTTTGCTTCGGATGGATTCCGAAAGGGCCACGGTCTCTTCGTCCGGCTCGGCGGCCAGTTCGTGTTGGAGCAAGGCTTTGCATGTCTCAAACTGGCGCAGGGCAGCATCCCGCCGACCGGTCTGCATGAAAAGTGCCATGAGCTGCCTGTGGGCTCCTTCGTCCAGGGGGTCCAGCGCCACCAGGCGTCGGGCAATACCCAGGGCCTCTCCGTCTTTTTCCAGTTCCATGTACCTGCCGGAAAGCCCTTTCATGACCTCTGCGGCCTCACGGTTGAGGGCCTCGGCCTCCTCGAACTGCCAGTCGTCGAAATCGGGCGCATCCTTGATGTTGAATCCGGCGAGAAAAGAACCCGTGCAAAGGGACACCGCCTCTTCCATGGCCGGAAGGCTTCCCTTCCTGCATGGTGCCAGCAGGGATCGGAACCTGACGACATCCACCCGGAGGAGCTCGTGGGGCCGCGCTCCGATGCTCTTTCTGTCCACCGCCAGCCAGGTATTGCCAAGGCTGCCGGTGATGTCCGACAGGGCCCGCCGAAGGGACGCTCGGCCTTTGTCCTGCTCATGGTCCGGCCAGAACAGGTCGGCCAGCTTCTCCCGGGTATGGGGCGTGCCCGTGACGGCAAGGTAGACCGCCAGGGCAACGGATTTACGTCGGGATACCCTGATGGGCTCGTCGTTCACCGCGAACCGGGGGGCTCCGAAACATTGTATATGCAACGTGGTCATCATTCTTTTCTCCTGTGGAGAAGGTACCTTAACCCCCTGTGTTTCACAATTTTTATTCAGCGGCAGTATTCCTCTTCACATACCCAAACGTCCCTTTGGTAAACCCGTCCTTGGACAACATCTTGAAATATCATGTAAATCGGTTTTCGATGATCGATGTGGGTTGCCCCGGGGCCAAAAAGCGAGTCCCTGGGCCTTCGCGCATTTTGTCACGCTTTCCGGGACGTTTTGGGGACGGTGGCCTGGTAGGGTGTGGGTAAACGGTTCAATGCGACATCACTGCAATTTGACATGTAAGGAGGAGGTTCCGATGAGTGCCAACTGGGTATTGCCTGCGCTTGTAACCCTTGTGTGCTGGGGGCTGTGGGGTTTTATCCCCAAACTGACCACCCAATACATCAACCCCATGAGTGCCATGATCTACGAAACAATCGGGGCCGCCATCGTGGGGCTGGTCGTCCTCACCCTGGTGGATTTTCGGCCGGAGGTCCACGTGAAGGGGGTGTGTCTGGGCATCACCACCGGGATCATCGGCCTCACCGGTGCCCTGGGCTTTCTCTTTGCCGTCAAGTCCGGGAAAGTGGCCGTGGTGGCGATGTTCACCTCCATGTCCCCCATCATCACTGTGGCCCTGGGCTGCCTGGTGCTCAAAGAGCCCGTGACCTTCAAAGAAGGCCTGGGCATCCTCAGCGCCTTTGCGGCCATCTTTTTCTTTGCCTCGTAGGGCGCATTTTCGATGGAAAATCAGCCTCCGGCGGCAAGGTGGGGGCACCTTGAAACCCTGTAACGAATGCATGGGGGCCGCCGTTATGCATTCGTTTTCGTGGCATTCGCGTGGGGGGTGACATTCAGTAACAGCCTTTGCAGGAGAGGTCTGTTTCATTTTTATGAAAGGACTTAACCGAAAAGTTTTTGCGGAGCTTTTTTCAACTTATTAGGAGGAACCATGCACAAAAAGACGATGAACAGCACAGAATTCAGGGACAGGCTCCGGGCGTTCATGGAGGCCCTTGGTCTGGACGAAGAGCCCATGGGGCTTTTTTATACCGACAAAAAGCCCCACCGTGCGGTGTCTCCCAAGGCGCAGGTTCCGGTGAGTCGCCTGCCGGAAGAATCGGACGGAAGCCTCAACTGGCTTTCGTGCGCCCTGGGCACGGTGAGGCGGGCGCGCCGGAACAAGGCCCCGGCCTGTTTTGACGAGGCTCATTACGGGTGCCTGGGTGCCGCCTTTTACATGGGGTTTAAGCCTTATTACGAACCCTTTGAGCCCGCCCTGATTTCCACGGGGATTCCTGGCGAAATGGAAGGCGAATGCTACCTGGACTCTCCGGAAAAGGGCAAGTCGTTTTACGACGGGGTCATGCCACCCAAGGCTGCGGGGTCACACCTCGTGATCCAGCCCCTGAGCTTGTTTGAAGATGGTGAGCTGCCTGAGATCGTGATCCTGTTTCCCCAGCGGGAGGCCATGATCGCCTTAAACGCCCTGACGGTGTTCCTGACGGGAGACAGCGATGCGGTGCGGATGCCCTTCGGCCAGGGCTGCTGCGGGATGATCTCTTGGCCGCGGCGGTACCGTGAGGAGGGGTGCCAGCTGGCTGTTATCGGAGGGTTTGATATCAACGGCCTGCGGTACCTCAAAAAAGGGGAGGTCTCCTATGCCGTTCCCATTGAGCTGTTTACGACCATGGTGTCCCGATGGGAGGAGGGGATGCCAGGGACCCGGGCCTGGAAGCGGGTGAGGGGCGGATGACCCGGGCGGGCCGAGAAGGGAAATGAAAACGCTGGCGATTTGTGATAGGAACACCTGACAACGATACCCTCAACGCCTGCAAGGAGTGACACCACATGGTTACAGTTGATTCCCCGGCCCTGTGCCCCGCCCTGGTCACCGAGATTCTTGAAGGGAACGCCCTACCCCTTCTTCGAACGGATGAGCTGGATTGGGTGCCTTTAAAGCCTTTGTGTGAAGGTCTGGGGCTGAATTGGGCCGGAGAGCGGAGTCGGCTGAAGCACGACCCGAAATTAACCTGCCGGTTTCTGCCCATGGACGGCTCGGACGGCAGGGCCCGTGAGTTTCTCTGTCTGCCACTTTACCAGCTCAGCGGCTGGCTGCTCTCCGTCAATGCCGATCGGGTCAGGGAAAACGTTCGGGAGACGGTGCGGGCGTTTCAGAAGGAGAGCCTGGAGGCATTGTTCGGGTATTGGCACGGGGCCCGAGGTGGGGCTGAATCACAGGAGATCCCTGGTGAGAGCGATAAAAAAACGGAAAGGGGCGCCGTGGATATCACGACAGACGGTGCTGACGTTCAAGGCGATCAGACCGCTTCCTTTGACGACTCTCCCGTGGTTGCAGAGGCCGGAGATGAGGCGGAAACCCTCGAAAGCCGGGTGACGAGCGTGATTGAACAGGTTCTGGGGGCCTTGGGGCGGAATGGATCTGTTTCCTGAGGGACAGGTATACAAATCATACCTTAAGGCCTCAGTGATTTGACCTCAGGGATATGGGGTAAAGCGCTGCGGTATTGAGCTTTCAAGGTGGCTCACCTTGCCGCCGGAGGCTTCGCTTTTGTCTGTTTTCGTTTTTTGCACCGCCTCTTCATAACTGCGGGCGTCCCAGAAAAAAAGCCGCACAGAGTGCGGCGCTCCAAATCGTTTGCCTTCCTTTTACCCTCCCGAAAATCTACCTGCGAGCCTCCAGAAGGTGGAGGATCTGATCGATTTTATCGTTGGTGGACTGGTCCATGAGCGAGGCCAAGTGAATGGACAGGTAAAAACCGACAAACGGGATGAGGCTGAACAACCCGAAGAGAACTGGGCTTCGTCCTTTTCGCTTTGCAATGACGATGTTCAGGATAACGATTGGGCTGATAAAGATGAGCAAAGGGATAAATGCCGCAGGATCATGGTGTTCGGGTTGCATGGACAGCTCCTGTTAACGGTGAAAAGTGGATTTTATATCGTTTTGTTTTAATGTGGTCAGAATGGTATCGAGTTTTTGATCCGGAGATGAATACGGAACCTTCCTGATGTCGATGACGACCGTTCCTGCAATGAAATCATGCAGTGCTCGCTTTCTTTGGTTGAGCAACATGGTCAAAAATTCACCCCAGATCCATACCTGATAGACGCCGTTAATCCAGCCGTAGAGAGATGGGACCATGCGATTGAGGTAAACGTTTTTTTTAAACCATGTGAGCCCCTCATAGGATGGGTCTGTGATGTGAAAAAGGGTGTAAACCTGAACCATGGCGAGGCTCATCCCAAGAAGGGCATCGATGCTATGCCTCAGGATCGCTTCTTTCCAGTGAATGTTCTCTCCATCTGTTCTTCTCACACGGATTCCCACCATCAACTTTCCAAGACTGCCGCCATATTTCGCGTTCATGACGATCATGTATGCCGCATACATCGCGGTGTGGGGGATGAGCATGACCAGCTGCAGGGTCTTGGAGTGGGAGGATACCCAGAGAATGAAAACACTGAACGGAATGAGTATGAGACAGTCCAACATGTGTGCCCCGAGTCGTTTCCAAAAACCAGCATAGTGCATGAGAATTAACCTTTGCCGATGGCTGTTTTACTGACAACATTGAACATGTTGTGTTTCGATCTATGACTTGTCTTCTTGGCTGGGGGTGGTGTGTGCCTGTCGTGATAACATACACAAAGGATAGGGGGATAATCAAGTTTTGTCGGGGGAAGTATTGCTGTTGATGTCTTTGAAATGTTTTGCCTGAGTGGTTATGCCCTTGCCGCCCGCGGGGCGTTTCTGGAAAAACGTCCGCCTTGGGCTACGCCATGACAAGCTGCAAAAATGTTCCTAATGGAAAAAGTCGAAATTATTTCTGCGGAGCCTGGAAAGGCTTGCTTAAGACCTGTTTATCAAACTTTTCAAAAGTTTGGCCCCCGGCAGGGCCGCCGGAGGCTTTTGCTTTTATTGTTTTTCCATGCCTTTGGTGGAAAGGGTGTCCTGGAGCTGCCGGGCTTCTTCTTGTGTCAGCCAGCATCGCGGGTCGGAGCCGAGGTAGTCTCCGGTGGCGTAGGCCGCCCCACGGCAGCCGCCGCATGCGAACTTGTAGCGGCACTCACCGCATTGTCCGTTGAGAAAGGATCGTGAGTAGCGGAAGGTGTTGAACTTTTCGTTTTTAAACCAGATCTCTTTTAGCGGCCGGTTCTGGATCCGGTCTACGACCACGGGGAAGTAGGGGCAGAACTGCACCACCCCCTGGGGGTTGATGTACATGAGGGAGAAGGCCACGGAGCACCCCGTGACGGCGACCCCGGAAAAGAGCTCCTGGTCGGACTCCACCTCATTCAGCCGTTCGGGGTTGACGAGGAGCTCCGGGAAGGGGTCGCTGAAGCCCACGGTGAGTCCCAGTTCATTGCCTTTTTCCCACACAAAGCGGCTGACGTCCCTGTGTTCCAGGGGATCGGAGATGGCCCCGGTGGCATTTCCGACGGGCACCACGTAGCGGAAGTTGAATGTGGTCACCCCGTGCTCCTTGATCATGACAAGGAGCCGTTCCACCTCATCCTTTCCCTGGCCGAAGTAGGTCATGCGGATGGCAAGGGGCACTCCCCGGGCGGTGAGAAGGTCCACGGCGGAAAGGGTTCGTGCAAACGAGCCCTTGCCCCTCACCGGATCATGCACTTCCGCCGTTGATCCCTCCATGCTGATATTGAATCCGTCCACATACCGGCACAACTCCTCTTCGTTGTCTTTTGTGATGAGGGTGGCATTGGTTAGAAGCTCGATGGAGAGGCTGAGGTTGGTCTTGATGTGGTCCATCAAGGCAATGAGATCGTCTCTCATCAGGGGCTCGCCACCGGCCATGGCCAGGGCTGCGCCCGGGGCCATTTGGTCTACCTGGTTCAGCATGTCCACGGCCTCGGCAAAGGAGAGGTCCCTGTCGTTGCGATCCAGGTTGCTGGCACGGCAATGGCGGCAATTCAGGTTGCATGACGAGGTGGTGTCCCACTGGATGATCTTCGGTGGATGGGTCCAGTTTGCGTCCATGGCGGATCCTTTCTCGAAGGTTGATGTGGCAAGGAAAAATGAATTGAGCTGCCCCGGGTGTTGCGGTTAACGGCAAAACATTACAGGGTTTTCATGAGGTCGCATCCGCCGCAGGGGCCCTCTGCCTGATTCTTGGGAGGGGTGACGACATCGCATCCGCCACAGGGCCCTTCAGCCGTTTTCTCCGGTACTTTGATGACAAGGTCGCAGCCACCACACGGCCCTTCGGCCGGCATGATGGGAATATTATGATTCTCCGCTGCCAGTATCATGTTCTTCAGCTCCGATAAGTTCAGAGCCTCGGCGTTTTTTATGATTTTCTTTGGCATCACATAGCCTCCCCATGTGTGTCATGGTTTATGGGTATGCGGGGCAGCTCAAAGAGTGTTCATCAAAAACGGATTTTTTAATGATGGAACAGTGCCTGCTTTTTTACGGCAGGTCGTGGCTGTTGAGCTGGAAAGTCCCTTGGGAAGGCATGGCAGGCTCGACCGATGGGATCGGCCGTCACTCAGGGTGAAACCGGACGTGGTTGTGGTGTGGGGTTTATGTGTTAATATATCTTTATTTCAACGTATTATCAACGCAATGTTGCCGCGATTGTCCGGCGCTTTAAGCGAGTTTTCCGGCAAACTGTCTGGCCAGGGCGATGAGGGTGAGGACGGGCGGGGTGCCACCTGAAACGGGCATGATGCTGTTGTCGCAGATGTAGAGGTTTTCGATATCGGTTTGGAGGTCGGTGCCCACCACCCTTCCCATGGCCGCGGTGCCGCCGGGGTGACCGCCGATGCCTTTGGCCACGGCGATGGTGCCGGGGCGCACCCCGGCCCGGACCATCACGGCTTTGGCTGCTTCAATACCTTGGGCCATGAGGGCCTCGTCCTTGGGGGTGAAGGCTTTGTGAAAGGAGCCGTCGGCACGGATTTCGCCGGTGGGCTCGTCGCAGAGCTTGACGAACATGCCCGTCAGTTTTTTCATGCGGGCGCCCCGGGGCAATGCGGAAAAATTCTTTGCGGCCACCTGGGCCACAAAGGCGTTGACGGCGCCGACGTTGCCGAAGACAAACTCCCCTTTGCGGGATTCGTCGGCAAAGGTGTAGGTGATTTCCCGAAAAGTGCCTGATCCTTCCTTCATCTCGCCCAGGAGAACGGCCATGGGGTCGGTGAAAAAGTGGGTACCGGCCCCTTTGATACCGGACCAGTGAAGGATTTCAGGCGTCCCCATGCCCCCTGCCGCAAGGACGACCCGGTGGCAGAAGACCGTCAAGGGGCCGTCGTCGGTTTGGGCGCTGACCCCGTTTACCATTCCGTTGACGTGGAGGATCTCCCGAACGTCGCAGCCCGTCACAAGGCGGGCACCCTCATCCACCGCATCGTTTACGTAGGACCGGGCGGTCCATTTGGCGCCCCGCTTGCACCCGAAGAGGCATTTGTCGCAGTGGGGATCGCAAAGGGCGGAATCGATGAAACGCGCCTGGGGCTTCATGGCATGGCCCAATTCCCCTGCGGCCTCCACCAGTCGCCGGGTGCCCGGATAGTTCTGGTAAAAATGATCCGGCACGGGCCGGATGTTCAGCTCTTCTTTGACCTCGGAAACCTCGGCCGCCAGATCGATGCCGAAGTCATCCTTTAAGAACGACGGCGGGTCGTAGGCGTTGCCCGAGTAGATCATGGTGGAGCCCCCGGGGGTGATGCCCCTTCTTACCAGGATTCCCTGCCTGGATCTGCGGATATCGTACATGGCTGCATAGGCCAGGGGGTTGCCCACGGACCAGTCCCGGGCCTTTCCCTTCTCCAGAAGCACCACTCTTTTTTCTTTTTTCGCTAATTCCCGCGCCACCGTCGCTCCCCCCGGTCCGGTCCCGATAACCACAGTTCCCGTTTCCATCATGCGCATGATCGTCCCCCGTTTTGAGTGATAAAAAATAAGCCTCCGGCGGCCCTGCCGGGGGCTAAACTTTTAAAAAGTTTAACAAACAGGTCTTAAAAATGATTGTTGAGTCATTTTTGATTATTTAAGGCGGATGTGATTTTCCCCGAGGAACGAGGGGGAAAGCGCATTCGCAAGCTGGGGTCCAGGGGATCATCCCCTGGCCGCCGGAGGCAGGCTTTTTATCAGTTTTTTGCGTTAAGCAGGTGATCCACCAGGCGTTTGCCGAAGGAGATGAGGGTGATGACGGTGGGGCGGTCCAAGGCTTCGGGAAAGACACCGGCGTCGCAGACATAGAGGTTGTCGATGGCCGTGCGCAGGTTGTCGTCCACCACGGTGCCGATGCCGCAGGTGCCGCTGGGGTGGGCGCCCCGCACCGGGCTTGCCACGAGGGTCGAGGGGTGGCAGCCCGAGGCGGTGAGGATTTCGGAAGCGATCTCTTTGCCCATGGCAAGTTTGTCGAAATCGGCTTGTGTCAGCTCTTTGGACACCTGGCCCCTTTGATCCACCCAGCCGCCGGGTTTGTCTTTGACCTTAATGAGGATTCCCACCATGTGGTCGTAGTGGCGGCCTTTGGGCAGGTGCCTGAGGCCTGTTTTTCCGAGACTGATGAGGGTCATGAGTTTCGGGTCGATGAGGGTGCCCATGCGGACGCCGTGACTGTCGCAGAATTCCCAGGTGTCCACGCTTACCAGGGGGTCGGTGTGGGAGCCTTCAAAGGGGGAGATGCCGTACAGGAGCACCGTGGGGTCGATGACGCAGTGTTTGCCGGCGGTGTCGATGCCCGCTTTGAGAAGGAGGCCCGGGGTGGGGATGCCTCCGGCTGCAAGGATAACCGTATCTGCATAGAGTTCTTCTGTGTCCCGGCCTGCAAGGTTTACCCGCACGCCGGTGGCCCTGCCGTTTCTCATGAGTATCTCGGTGCATTCGGCCCGGGTCCTTAAGTGGGCTCCGTGGGCCACCGCATCTTTGATGTACTCCCGTGCCGTCCATTTGGCACCGCAGGCACATCCCAGGGAGGTCCCCGCCCCGCACTGGCAGCCGTCCTTGACTTTGGTCAGGTCAAAGAGCTTGGGGGTGGGCGTCCACTCGTAGCCCAGGTGGTTGGCCGTCTCCATGATGCGGCGGGAGGCGCTGCCCAGAAGGGATTCGGGCAGGGGGGCGGCGTTAAGCTCCGACCAGGTCTGCTCGGCATAGGGGGTGAGGTCGATGCCGTAGCGCTCTTTGAGCCAGGGAGGCGGCATGGCCGCAGAGGCCGAGTAGACCGTTGTGGCTCCGCCCGTGGAGGAGGCCATGAGCATGGCCACGCCCTCCCTGCTTTTGAAAAAACCGGCTTTTTCAACAATGCTCAGGGCACCCTTGTAGGTTCCCAGGTTCTGGTGGTTTTTTCCCTTTTCAAGGAGCACCACCTTTTTTCCGGCCATGGCAAGGCCCCGGGCCACCGTGGAACCGCCGGGTCCGGAACCCACCACGATGGCATCGTAGGTGTGTTGCATGGAAATCCCTCCTGTAAGGATGACGCGAACAGGTCGTGTGAAGTTATTCTCGTTGTTTTTTATGGGGCATGCCCTGGTGGTGCGCCTGCACCTAATGCACGGGGGCGCAGCAGACAAACCGGACGCCATATCAGGCGGACAAACCTCCACATGGCGCAGTACGTTGCCATGGGTGGTTATATTCGGGATGAGGCATGGTGATACGGACAAGAAAAAAGGCTGGATTGCAAAGACATTGGGGTGTAAACGGCGCGAAGTGGCCAACCGAAACAGGGGTGACCCTGGGCTTCCTCGGTCGGTAATGCTCAGCAGGAAAGTGAGTATTTGTTACTGAATTCTTTGCTTATACTACGGGAAACGTTGCTCGGATTCAATATGTTTATGGTACCCATTCAGTTTTCTGAAACAGTCCTTTATGGTTGACACCGAGTGAGCCACAGAGGGCCCGGAAAAAAATAAAAACAATGCCTTCTATGGTTAAAACCCGATGAACCACAGAGTCAAAAGGGGGAAAAAACAAACGCGATGCCTCCGGCGGCGAGGTGTGCCACCTCGAAAGCAAGTTGCGAATGCGCTTTTCCCTTCGTTCCTCAGGGAAAATCACATTCGCTATTGATTCAGATTAAACCGAATCTGTTTTCTAAAACTTGTTTATTAAACTTTTTAAAAGTTTAGCCCCCGGCAGGGCCGCCGGAGGCTCTTTCTTTATCTGCACAGGGCGTTTTGGTTTCCTTGCGCTTCCCTCATGGCCAGGGTGCCCAGGACCCCTGCTGCCATGGCAAGAGAGAGGGAGCAGGCAAGGGTGATGCCGGGCCAGCCCCACAGGGCCCACACCGGGCCGAGGACCATGGACGAGAGGCTTCCTCCGCCGATGCACACAAGGATGTAAAGGGAGGAGGCGCTGCCCAGGGCTGTTTTGGGGACGCTTGCCCCGATGAGGAGAAAGATCAGGGGCTGGCAGCAGTAGGCGCCGGCAAAGAGCAGGAGGAGGCCCAGGGTGATAAGAGGCACGGACTCGGACCAGCCCATGAGCTGCAGGGCCACAAGGCAGATGCCCAGGCCCGGCAAGCTCACTTTGTAGGGCCCCGTCTGCTGGGAGATGCTCCCTGCAAAAGGGGCGATGAGAGCGGTGAGGCCGGCCAGGCTGATCCATCCCACCTCCCCTGCGGTGAAGAAAAAGGGCGGGGCCGTGAGTCGGTAGGTGAGGAAGGTGACCATGCCGAGGAACCCGAAGAAGAGGAAAAAACCGGTGGCGAAAAGGGCCAGGGGCTTGGGTGTGCACACGAGGCGGATGGCACCCAGGTAAAGCTCGGAGAGCTTTCGGGGAGCCGGTTGCCTTCGGGGCGTGGTTTCCATCAGCCAGGCATATGCTGCAGCCCAAAGGACCATGAGAAGGACGGCCACGATGCGAAAAGCCACACGCCAGCCCAGGTGGGCGGTGAGGAGCCCCACCGCCACCCGGCCGAAGACGATGCCCAGGGTGCCGGAGGCCACCACGGCACCGACATAGAGACCGAGTTTTTTTGGAGGGGCCAGAAGGGTCATGTGGGGGATCATGGAGGCGGGGACCAGGGCTGCGCTGAAGCCGATGAGCCCCATGGCGGTTATGAAATAGGAGAAACTGGGGGCGACGGACGCCAGAAGGATCGCAGCCCACAGGGCCGTCAGGCCTGTGAGGGCCATCTTCGGCAGGTCAAAACGGTCTGCCAGGGGGCCGATAAAGAAGAAGGCCGCCGCGTAGCAGAGGGAGGCCACGCTAAAGGCAAACCGGGCCCGGGCGATGTCCAGTTGAAAGGCTGTGGAGATCTCCAGAAAAATGGATTGGGTCATGAACACGGTGGCCACCGCGGTCATGACCATGAGGCAGGTGGTGGCGGCCTTTGCCCTCAGCGATGGGGGGGATTGGGGGGCTTCAGGCATGGTCCGTCTCTTCTGCGGCAAGCAGGGTGTCAAGGGTCGTGAGAAAGCCATGGAGGTCGCTTTCATCAATGGTGAGGCTGGGGTCGAGTCGCAGGGTGCTGGCCTCCGGCCTGCGGCCCACCACGTAGCCGTGATCGAGCAGGTGTTGATGAACTTTGGTGGTAAAGGGGGTACCGGCGGTGTCCTTAAAGTCCACGGCCACCATGAGCCCCCTGGCCCGGACGGCTTTGAGATGATCGTACTTATTCATGGCGGTATGGAGCCCTTGGGTCAGCAGGGCCGAAAGCTCGTTGCTCCGCCGGATGAGGTCGTCCTCTCGGATGATCCGAATCACTTCCCGGGCAATGGCGGCCCCCAGGGGGTCGTTTTGGTGGGACTGGGAATAGGGGATGGGGGTGCCCAGGCGTTCCATGACCCGCTTCGAGCAGGCGGCGACACTGACCGGATAGCCGTTTCCGATGCCCTTGCCCATGGCCACGATGTCCGGGACGACATCGTAGTGCTGGTACCCGAACCAGCGGCCTGTCCGACCGATACCGGTGGTGACTTCGTTGACGATGAGGAGCCCGCCGTTTTGGTGAATGGTCCGGGCCAGGCCCTCAATGAGTTTTGTCGGAGGGAATCGCACGAACCCCGAGGAGCTGCCGGGTTCAAAGAGAAAGCCCCCGACGGATTCAAAGGGGATGTTTTTCCACAGGTCGCAGGCGCTGCTGCACGGCCCCTGGTGAGGGCAGGCTTCGCATCCGGACCAGTCAAAGGGGAGCCATGCCTCTTTTCCCCGGGTGCTGGCCGAGCCGTAGGCACCGAAATAGGAGTCGGACATGGTCAGGAATAAGGGGCGCTCCGAGAGCTGCCGTGCCACCCTGACGCCGTACTCCACGGCCTCGCTTCCGGAGCAGAGGAAGGTGCAGGCGCCGCCTTCAAAACCGTGCAGGGCAAGGATCTCCAGTGCGGCTTCGTCCACCACCTGGCTTGAGAAGCTGAATCCTGTGTGGGCCAGGCGCTCGGCCTGCCCGGCCATTACCTTGAGAATCCTCGGGTGGGCGTGCCCCACGGAGGTGCACCACACCCCCGATTCCAGGTCTGTGTATCGGCTTCCGTGCTCGTCGTAAAGGGTGCAGTTTTTTGCGGAGACGATGGGGCCTATGCGCTTTTCATGGCCGGGGTACCAGATGACAGGGTCCATGGTCGTGTCCTTGTTGGGGTTGGTGTGAGCTTGTCACCATACTGCGGGTGTTGCCGGGAGAAAAGGCACAGTCGCTGTGATTTGGCATGGGTACAGTTTTACCCCGGGAGAAAGCAGAAGGATACAAAAGGACAGAGCGCCGTGTCGCGATGCCTTCTATGGTCAAATTACATGGGAAAAGCCTCCGGCGGCGAGGTGTGCCACCTTTAAAGCAGGTGGCGAATGTATACAAAAAGAGTTTTTAAGACCTGTTTGTTGAACTTTTTAAACGTTTAGCCCCCGGCAGGGCCGCCGGAGGCGTTTCCCCTTAGTCTCGGGCCATCACCGATTTGACCAGGGTCGCAATATGCACGGCTTTTTTCCCCGCTTCGGTCTTGCGGGAGGTGTAGTTCATGTTGAAAATACAAAAGGGGCAGGTGGAGACGAGGGTGTCTGCCTCGGCTGTGTTCAGGACTTTGCCTGCGATCTTCATGGAGAGGGGGGCGTCAAGGGAGCGGACCCCTGCGCCGGAGCCGCAGCAGAGGGCCTGGTCCCGGTTTTCGGGCAGCTCCGTGAGGGTGGCGCCGCAGGCGGCCAGGATCTCGCGGGGGATGTCGTAGAGACCGTACTTCCGGCCCATTTTACAGGCGTCGTGGACGGTGACGGTCTGATTTGCCGCGTTCAGGGTGAGGCGTCCGGCGTCCAGGAGTTCTTTGATCACCTCGGCCATGTGGAGCACCTTGATGTCGAACCCTTCCAAGAGCCTGGGGTAGTAGCTGGAGAAGGCCCGGTGGCATCCTGCGCAGGGGACGATGATGCGTTTGATCCCCGATTTTTTGAAGGTCTCGGCCATCTCCGTGAAAATGGCTTTGGCTTCGTCCCATTTCCCGGCGTTGTAGGGGTAGATGCCGCAGCAGTACTCGTCCCGCAGGAGTTTCACGTTTTCCCCTGCGGCCATGAGGATCTCCAGGGAGGCGGCGGCTGTTGCCTTGTCCATGTAGGAGGAGAGACAGCCCACGTACAAAAGGGTGTCCCCTTCTGAGTCTTCGAACCGGATTTTTTCCTTAAGGTGCTCGGGAACCCAGGCCAGGCGTTCCTCGGCGGGTTTACCCACGGCGTTGCGGTTTTTAAGGAGGCCTGCGATCATTTTTTCATGTTTGGCAAGGGGGCCGAATCCTTTTTTGACCATCATGACCTTTCCGTCGGCGATGGTCTGGGAGATGGGGATCTCCTGGGGGCAGACCGTATCGCACCGGCCGCATTCGGTGCAGTAGTAAAGGGCCTTCACCTCGTCGGGGAGGGGGGCATAGCCTTTGAGGCTCCGGCCGATGACGGTGAGGCGCTCCATGGGGTTCATGGCGGGGCCGTCTGCGGTATCGGAGGTACAGCACACCTCCAGGCAGGCCTCGCACTGGATGCATTGGTTGGTGGAGTCAAGAAGGGCAGGGACATCGATGAGATCGAAGACGGACATGGCACAAACCTCCGGGAAAATCAGTGATGGAGAAAGACGCGACGGCAAAGGTCATCATCAAAAACATACGTTTGATTTCTATGCCCGGAAGGAGGAGAAAAGCAAACAAAAATTGATCTGCGGGCCCGGGGCGGGACGCAAGGGGTGCTGCTCGGGTGGTAGGGGCTTGCGCAAAAAACAAATGGCCAAATCCCACAAGGATGCCTTCGGCGGCCCTGCCGGGGGCCAAACTTTTAAAAAATTTGACAAACAGGTCTTAAGCAAGCCTTTCCAGGCTCCGCCGAAATAATTTCCACTTTTTCGCGTGCATTTGAAACGTTTTTTGCGGAGCTTTTTTTCAAAAAAACGACCCGCCGGAGGCAGGCTTTTCCATGCATTTTAACCATAGAAGGCTGAACTATCCGGGCTCAAGGCAGGGCAGGGGAGTGCGGAGGCTTTGGGGTGAGGCGTGTGGGGCATCTGGGGAATCAGCTGGCTTTCAGGAGGTCGTCCAGGGCGTCGGGATTTTTTCCGATCCATGTCAGGGCGGAGGCCCAGTCCCGGAACACCCCCACCTTGAACGGGACAAACCCGTTGGTCAGCTGCTCGTACATACGGCTTGTGCCGAAGGTGCGGTCGGCGGGGGCCACGATGGCGTTTCTCGTGACCTTTGCCCCCTTGGGGATCGGAAGGGTTTCGGAGTATTGTGCCATCTTTACGATATCCTGCCTGGAAAAGTCAGTCTTTAAGTCTGTGATATCGGTGATGGTGTCA
The DNA here is from genome assembly GCF_900101345.1 of Desulfoluna spongiiphila. Taxonomy (GTDB): domain Bacteria; phylum Desulfobacterota; class Desulfobacteria; order Desulfobacterales; family Desulfolunaceae; genus Desulfoluna; species Desulfoluna spongiiphila. Next base: position 47,594 of record NZ_FMUX01000002.1, read on the forward strand.
AAATCATGGGAATAGTCCGGGTCTTTGCGCATGGCATCCAGCTGGCGGATGGTGTCTCGGGGTGATGTCTCACCCCGGTTCCAGATAAGAATCAACGCCTGTTCCGGTTCGATGATGTAGTCGATCATGGGGGGGCTCCATTGCTTCTTGAGGAATGCATATGGGCTGAAGAAAATAAATTTCAGCCATATTGCGTTTACTCCAAATGAAGGCAATGCACAACTTTTTTTACTGAAAGGCGCTCGGGCTATAGTTGTTGGGGCTTGGGTTCCACCAGCCGGCTGGCAAGTTCTTCACCCAGAAAGACAACGGATTCGATGTCCAGGTGGTCGGTGACGGTTTCATCGAACATGAGCTTTGCCTTGGCCTCGAATCCCTCCTCCATGTCGGCGTCCCAGAAGAGGAGAATGACGGGGACCCGTGGAAAGGGAGAGAACAGGAAGGCGATGTCGGCCGAACCCGCGTTTTCTGTTTCCACGGTGCCGCCCTGGTCCAGGGCCCTTTCCTTAAGCAGGAGAAGGTTGTCGGAAAAAGCCCGGGCAATGGGCTCTTCCACGCTGTCCACCATGTTTTTGATTTTTGAGGTGGTGTTGGGAAGCTCGATGAACCCTTTCCACCGGCCTGTGGGGCGTCTGGTTCCGCCCTGGGCAAGGTGGTTGAGGATGAAGACCTGTTCCCAGCGGGTGAGGGCAAGGCCTTCACGGGTGGTGATGGCAAGCTCCCGGATAAGGAGGGTGTCGGTGAAGTAGGGGAGATGGAAAACGGGCACGTCCCTGTCCATGACCAGCTCGCCGCCGAGCCGTGCCTGAAAGGTGGCGGGGTCCATGCTTGACGCACGTTCCCTGGCCCATGCCAGGGCGTCTTCTGCCATATCCCGTCGGGTCCATTTTCCCTTGGCGTATTGTTCCTCAAGTTCAATGGAGCAGCGTTCCACGGTTTCAGAAGAGAGGTAGGGGCACTCGGAGAGGGAGAGGCCGTCGGCAACGACCTGTCCGGCAAAGGCGATGCAGGTGGGATGGCCGCACTCTCCGCAGTTGGTTTTCGGCAGGATATCACGGTAAAGATCGACAACGGAAAGAGCCATGGTGTGCCTCCGTTAGGGTTGTTCTTCCCACGTGATGCAGTCCGCTGGGCAGTTTTTGATGACTTCGTCCACCTCTGGTTCAGGGTAGGTGTCCAATTCCATGACCTGCACGTAATCGTTGGTGTTGATGACAAAGACCTTGGGACACAGGTCGGTGCACAATTCGCACAGGACGCAGTCGGAAAGCTCGACAATGGGGGTACGCTTCATGGAATGATCTCCATAGGGTTAAGACGGTATTTCTTCAAAACTTTCGGGACTATATCACGTAATTTGAAATAGTTCAAAATATGGGTGGGCCTGCGGCTGGGGAGGCCGCAGGCCCTTTCTGTTCCGGGTCGGGAGAGGAAGGGAACAGGTTTTTTTTATTCGCCGAAATAGCGCTTCAGGAGGCCCGCAAAGGCCTGGCCGTGGCGTGCTTCGTCTTTGCACATCTCGTGGACGGTGTCGTGGATGGCATCGAGGTTAAGCTGCTTGGCGCGGGTGGCCAGGTCTTTTTTCCCCTGGCAGGCGCCGTGCTCAGCTTCCACACGCATGGTCAGGTTGGTTTTGGTGTCGCCGGTTACGACCTCACCGAGAAGCTCGGCAAATTTGGCTGCGTGCTCGGCTTCTTCAAAGGCGATGCGCTTGTAAGCTTCGGCCACTTCGGGGTAGCCCTCACGGTCTGCCTGGCGGCTCATGGCCAGGTACATGCCGATTTCGGTGCACTCGCCGGTGAAGTTGGCGCGAAGGCCTTCAACGATTTCTGCGTCCACGCCTTCGGCTACGCCGATGACGTGTTCGTCGGCCCATGCAAGGGGGCCTTCTGCCTGCACCTTGAATTTGGATGCAGGGGCTGCGCACTGGGGACATTTTTCGGGAGCGTTATCGCCTTCATAAACATAACCGCAGACAGAGCATACATACTTGGACATGGTTCATTTCTCCTTAGGGAATTCGAGATCTAATGTTCGAAAGTTGACTTCAGATCGTATGGTTTATTTTTCATCATTCATGCGACCTTTGCATCGTCGCGTTGTGTCTGGGTAGTATGCGAGTGGCGTGCCAAAGTGAAATAAAAAATGCGGGCCAGGGCATTTTTTTTGATTCTTTTATGTCTAATGGCCTGAATCCACAGGTAAGTTTTTTTGCCTCGTGTGCTGGCCTTCCGTCCCGTGCCTTGTTCCGATTCCGTGGCTGTCCCGGTGGGGCGATCTGACACGGTGATACGGGGGTGGGGCGAGGCAGATTTTTAAAAGTTGTGGAAAATACACGAGATAAAAGTGTCTCGGGATATAAATGAGACAGGGGTGGCCCAGGGGAGGTTAATAGGACATAGGGCAGATGGTGAGTGGTGAAGGGCAAAAGGTGAAGGGCGAAGGGCAAAGGGCGTGTTTTTTCTTTCATGGGGCTTCTGGCGCGGGATGTGCTTGTGATATGACATTATGTTTACGCTTCGGTAACAATGATCCTTCGGAGGAAAGACCATGTCTCTTATTCGACCTGTCCTGAGCTTTTACGACACCCTGGAAAGATGCTGGGAGGGGCCCTCGGGCCATCGCCTGGCCGGGAGCCTTCTTGTGGGGACCTTTCTGGTCTGCCTGATGAGTGTGGAACTCGGCCGGGTTGTGACGCTCCCCGGTGCCCTCGCCCACCTGGTGCCGAAAAACCACCTTGCCTCCATCGGTATCGCCCTGACCCTGCTTCTCGTCATCGAGGTCATGGGTCTTGTCTTCAGCATGGTACACTCGGTGAGCACCTCGGTGGGGCGCCAGCTGGAGATTCTGTCCCTGATCCTTTTGCGAAACGTCTTCAAAGAGATCTCCCACCACAACCCCCTCTCCTGGGAGACCCTCGGGCCCGGCATCCCCGGGATTGTGGCCGCTGTCAGCGGCGCTTTGATCGTGTTCGGTATTCTCTCTTTGTATTACCGCGTTAAAAAGCACGCGACCCTTGGCGACCATGAAGAGGACCGCCAGAGTTTTATCGCCGCCAAAAAGTGCATAGCCCTTGCCCTGCTGACGGCCTTTCATCTCATCGCTTTTCGCAGTCTTTTCGGTTACGCCACGGGCACGCCCGCCCCACCTGCCTTTGAGACCGTCTATACCCTTCTGGTCCTGAGCAATATTTTCATTGTGCTGCTCTCCCTGCGGCACGGGCACAACTACCGGGTCGCCTTCCGCAACTCCGGTTTTGCCGTGGTCACGGTGCTCATCCTCATCGCCCTTGTGGCCCCTCCCCTCTGGAGCGCGGGCATCGGCACCTTTGCCGCTCTGTTCGCCCTGGCGACCTTCTGGGTCTTCGGCAGGTTTGAAGAAGACACCCGACAAGCCCTCGGCACCCCCGCCTCCCAACAGGGCGAAGAACCAGTCCTGAAAGCCATGCCCCAGGCCAGGGGGTAACGAATTTGCCAGTGCGTCCGTGATGATGGCACCGATGGCCCGGGTTTCTATCCATACGTCACATGTTGAAACATCACGCCGCTCTATGGAGTGCCGCACTCCGGTGCGGCTTTTTTCTTTCGCCATAGGTTTCAGCGCAAGCTGGCCGAAGGGCGATATCGGTCGTTAAGCGACGGCCCGTAGGGTGCACTCTGTGCACCAGGATGGGGCGGTTCCTGGGGGCTTTGGGTTTTGGGAAGGCTTTCGGGGAGCGTCGTCGGGTTGGCTCTGGTGCGTGGAGGGCACTCTACGGGTCAAGGTGCTTCCGGCGGCTCTGACGGCAAGCAATCTTTTTCGATCGTTGATTGCCCTGGATACTGGCGATGGGGGGTGTGCCTCCGGCAGGGGTGCCGGAGGCAAGGGTCTGGTCTTATTTGAACAGGGACAGGTAACGGTCGTAGCCCTCTTTTTTCAGGTCTTCTTTGGGGACAAACCGCAAGGCCGCCGAGTTGATGCAGTAGCGCAGTCCCGTGGGGGGCGGCCCGTCGGTGAAGAGATGGCCGAGGTGGGAGTCGCTGTGGGCGCTTCGGACTTCCACGCGTTTCATGAAAAAGGAGTTGTCTTCCACCTCGTCGATGTCGGCAGTATCAAGGTGGCGGGTAAAGCTGGGCCAGCCTGTGCCGGATTTGAACTTGTCGGTGGAGCTGAACAGGGGGGCTCCGCTGATGATGTCCACGTAGATGCCCTCATGCTTGTTGTCCCAGTAGGCGTTGTCAAAGGGGCGCTCTGTTCCGTTTTTCCGGGTCACCTGGTACTGGAGGGGGGTGAGCTTTTTTCTGAGCTCTTCATCCGTCCAGGTGGACTGCTTGATGCTTTTCCCGTCTTCGGTCCAGTGTTTATCAAGGAACGTGTCCCGTCCGGAGCGGCTTCTGTAGAATTTGTAGCGAATGGGGTTTTCCTTGTAGTAGTCCTGATGGTAGGCCTCGGCCGGGTAGAAGGTGGTTGCCCGGGTGATTTCGGTGACCACGGGCTTGCCGAAGATTCGTCTCATTTCAAGGTCCGCCTTTGAAACGATGGCCGCCTTTTTCTGGCTTTCGTCATGGTAGAAGATACCGGTTCTGTACTGGCTGCCCCGGTCCACGAACTGGCCACCGCCGTCGGTGGGATCTACCTGTCTCCAGAAGACTTCAAGGAGCTTCTCGTAGGATATCTTTTCAGGGTCGAAGGTGATCTCAACAGCTTCGGCGTGGCCGGTGGTTCCTGCGGAGACCTCTTTGTAGGTGGGATTTTCCTGGTGGCCTCCGATATACCCGGAGACAACGGAAATCACACCGTCCAGGGATTCAAAGGGGTGTTCCATGCACCAGAAGCAGCCCCCTGCGAAGGTTGCTTTTTGGGTGTCGGTTGCCATGGCGTGTGCGACTCCTGTGATAAGGGTCCATGAAAGTGCCAGAATGGCGGCAAAGGTTTTTATGGCTGATTTGTCGAGGTTCATGCGTCACCTCAGTGGCTTTCGGGTTTTCTTGTTTTCAGGGTGTTGTGATGATGTTGCCGGGGGCACCGCTCGTTTCGGGCGGTGTATTTCAGGTCTTCGGCACGTTCAGGGACCAGTCATACTCCATAAACGAGACCTTGAAAGGCTCTTTTGCCCGCTCCATGGCCTGCTTCAGGGGACCTTCGGCGTATTGGTTGATGTAGGCGGGGATGTCGCCCCCGAAGTCGTCTTTGTACCATTTGAACAGCCGGCTGACGAAGAGCTTGTTGCCTTCTATGCGGGTGTTGTCGCTGTCGTTGATAAAGGCCATGGTGGCTTCATCAAGCTGGGCGTCGAGGGTTTCGGCCAGGTAAACCTCCGGAAGCAGCGGGGGGCAGCTTCTGGATGCGCAATTGATGGCAAAGTGGATGCGTGGGTCCTGGTAGACCTCCCTGAGGATTTCGTGTTCAATTTCACCCAGGGTGAGTGTTTTACCGCCGACCTTGACAAATTTTTTCTTCCAGGGCGAGGAGAAGACCGAGCCCAGCTCTTTGATGGATTCGATGTCCGGGTATTTTGTCAGGATGAGCTTCAGGGTCCAGGCGTTGTACATGTTGATCCAGAAGGCCATGGCCTCATCCCTGGAGAGACCGTCGGCGGAGTAATGGGCGGCGGGCGCGAGGTAAGCGTCCAGCCGGGCTTCATCGTCGGCAAGGCCGTCGTAGTCGATGCCGCCACCCCGCACGTGGGCCGCAAGGATGTCGTCTAAGGGTGCGTGGTCGTAAGTCTCCGCCCGCGCGGTGGTGACCATGGCAAGGAGCAGGCTTAAGAGCAGGATCACCCAGAAAGAGGGCGTCGATGCCGGTATAGGCCTTGCAAGGGCCTTGGCCTTTGGGGTGTCTTGCCGGAGCGGATGTGCGGGCCGTCTGTTGGGGTCTGGGTAATGGTATCTCATCATGCACGCCTCCATGCGTGGACTTTTTGTAAGGTGTTCAGGACTTTTTCCGGTTTGTGGGCATTCTTCCAGGTGCCTGCCGTGCCTTTGACCATTTCGGCAAGGGTGGGGTAGATGTGGATGGTGCCCAGGATCTTGTTGAGCCCGAGCTTGTGGCGCATGGCCAGCACGAACTCGGCGATGATGTCCCCAGCGTGGTGTCCCACGATGGTGGCCCCCAGGATGCGGTCGTTTCCTTTGGCGGTGACCACCTTGACGAAGCCGTGGTCTTCGGAGTCGGCGATGGCTCGGTCTACTTCGCCGATCTCGTAGACGGTCACTTCATGGGGGATGTTCTTCTCCTTTGCCTCGGATTCGGAGAGTCCTACCCGGGCCACCTCCGGGTCGGTGTAGGTGCACCAGGGGATGACGCTGTAGTCCGCTTTGAACCGTTTGACAAACCCGAAGAGGGCGTTCACCGATGCGTACCAGGCCTGGTGAGAGGCCGTGTGGGTGAACTGGTAAGGCCCTGCCACGTCTCCCGCGCAGAAGATGTTGGGGACGGAGGTGGCCAGGAAGGGGTCGGTCTCAATGGTCCCCCTGGGGGCCAGGGTGATGCCCAGCTTTTCCAGGCCAAAGCCTTCGGTGTTGGGTTTTCGGCCCACGGCCACGATGATGTCGTCAAAGGGAATCGTCACGGTTTGGTCCCCTGCGCTGCAGAGAAGCTGCTTTTCCCCATCTTCCACGCGAACTTCCGTGGCCGCGTGCCCTGTGAGGACCCGGATCCCCTCGTTTCTGAACTTGCGGGCCACCATCTCCGCCACCTCGGGGTCTTCCCGGCCCATGAGGTTGGGGGCCATCTCCACCTGGGTGACCTCGGCGCCGAAGCGGGCAAAGCACTGGGCCAGTTCGCAGCCGATGGGGCCGCCTCCCAGAACCACAAGGCGCTTGGGGAGCTCGGAGAGGCTCCACACCGAGTCGCTGGTCAGGGGCGTGATGAGCTCCATGCCTTTGATGGGCGGAACAAAGGGCCTGGCGCCCGTTGCGATGATGATGCTTTTTGTGGTGAGCACCCGGCCGTTCACCTTGACCTCAAAGGGAGAGATGATCTCCGCCGCGCCCTGGACGCATTCCACCCCGAGCTTGGTGTAGCGCTCGATGGAGTCGTGGGGTTCCACCTTGGAGATGACGGTGTGGACCCGGGCCATCACCTCTGAAAAATCAAACTCCACGTTGGCTTCTTTAAACCCGAACTCTTTGGCCCGCCGGGTGTAGGCGAGCATTTTAGAGGAACGGATCAGGGCCTTGCTGGGCACACAACCGGTGTTGAGGCAGTCCCCGCCCATCTTGTCCCGCTCAATAAGGGCCACCTTGGCCTTGACCGCCGCGGCGATGTAGGCGGAGACAAGGCCGGCCGAGCCCGCACCAATGACCACGAGGTTGTAATCAAATGCCTTGGGCTTGGTGTAGTCCTTGAACACCCGCCTGGCTTTGACGGTGTCGATGATTTTCCGTGCCGCCAGGGGAAAGATCCCCAAAAGGGCAAAGGAGAAGAGCAGCCCCGGGGAGAGGATGCCGGACAGGGAGTCGATCCGTGCAAGCTGGGTCCCGGCGTTGACGTAGACCATGGTGCCTGCCAGCATGCCGAGCTGGCTCACCCAGTAAAAGGTGCGGGTGCGGATGGGGGTCAGGCCCATGACGAGGTTGATGACAAAAAAGGGAAAGATGGGCACCAGGCGAAGGGTGAAGAGGTAAAAGGCCCCGTCTTTTTTTACCCCCTCGTTGATGGCCCCCAGGCGGTCGCCGAATTTGGTCTGCACCAGATCCCTTAAAAGAAACCGGGAGACAAGAAAGGCCAGGGTGGCTCCGATGGTACTGGCAAAGGAGACGGCCACAAGGCCGGTGAGAAAACCGAACAGGGCGCCTCCCGCCAGGGTCATCACGGCGGCACCCGGAAGGGAGAGGGCGGCCACGGCAACATAGATCAGAAAGTAGACGGCAAGGGTGAAGACGGCGTGTTCGGCATAAAACGCCCCGAATTCAGCCTGCTTTGCCTTCAGGGCCGAGAGAGTGAGCAGCTCCCCCACATCAAAGACAAAAAAGAGCACGACCAGTATGGCGACGATGAGAAGAACAAGAAGTTTGATGTTTCGGTTCATACGGCAGGCTCCTTTGGTTGCTGCTTTGCCGAACCGCTCCTCAAAGAGAGGCTGCGGCCAAAGCGTGTTGAGATTTTAAAAGCAAAGGGGATGCCAGAAGGTGAGATCCGGCGGTATTTTTCTTGAATGGTGCCTCCGGCCCTGTCTATAATCCTGAAACGGAACGGTTTTCTTTTTTGGGCCGGGTACTGTCTATTCGCCACAGGGCAACGGCATGCATGAGTGCTTGGCGGGTGTCTGCATGGCTTTTGACGGGGTGTTGAGACGGCTTTGTGAGACGCTGGGCGGCAGGATGCGGAGCAGCGCGGGCGCCATGCCAGTCACCAATTTATCATACCTGTATAAAAAAGGGGAGTCTGGGCCATGACGCTTTACCGTCACCTGTCGGAGACCTTTGCCCGGCATGCCGCCATCTACTGGACAAGCCTGTCCCATCTCAACACCCTTCTGGTGGTGGCCAACATCTCCCTTTTTTTCGCCACGGGCCTTGTCATTGACGAGGGGTACTATTACACCTTCTATTCCCTGGCCTGCCTGATCATCGTTGCCGCCGGGATTCTCTTTCCCCTGGGCCTTGTGACCCGCCTCTGGTATTACCTGATTTTTCTTTTTTTTGAGTGCGTGGCCATCTGGTTTATCGTGGTGAGCGTGTGGTATTGGGTGAATACAGGGCAGGGGTGAGGCAGGTTATAGGGAAAAAAGGGAATAGGTCATAGTGGAGATTATTCGGTAGGGTGTGGGGAATAGTGGGCAGTAAGTGGTGATGGGGAAAAGGGTGAAGGGGACGCAACCTGGGGGCTCCTGACGGAGCTTTTTTAGATAGGGAAGAGACAGAGACATGAAACACGAGACAATGACATTGCCTTTGGGCAAGGACGCGGGGTTTACGGAGTCCATTGACGCCATGCGGGCAAAACTCCTGGACTTAGGGATCGGTGTGGAGGAGCGCTCCTGGCTGCATCCCGTGGACGGGGCGTGGTCGGTGAACCTGCGCCTTGCAGACTGCCCGAATCTGTACACCAACGGGAAAGGGGGCTCCGAAGGGGCAGCCCTTGCCAGTGCGTATGGGGAGCTCTTTGAACGGCTGAGCACCGGGTACCTGCTTTCGGATCTCTACCTGCCCGAGCCCCCTTTGAACGGTGGTTTTTTCCATGGTCCGGGGGAGGTGTGGCTCGCCCCCGAGATGGACACCTTAAGGCAGGACGCCCTTTCCCCGTTGCTCTGGGATCACTACGACCCCGATGGGGAGCTGGAGACGCGTCACCTGATGGATTTTAATACCGGCGGTGCTCGCGGGGTGTGCTGTCTGCCCTTTGATCAGGAGGGTGGTGCTCCGGTGCTCTTCCCTGTGGCTGTTCTGGAGAATTTGTATGTTTCCAACGGGATGTCTGCGGGCAATACCCTGCTTGAAGCCAAGGTCCAGGCCCTGTCCGAGGTGGCGGAACGCCATGTGAAAGCCCGCATTATTGCAGAAGGCATCGCGTTGCCGGAGATCCCCTTAGGCGTGCTCGACAGGTACCCGGTGGTGAAGAGAGCCCTTGCCGAGCTGGAAGAAAGGGGCCTGGTGATCTACGCCCGGGATGCTTCTTTGGGGGGGCGCTGGCCCGTGGTCTGCATTGCTGCGGTGAACCCTGAGGACGGCGGCGTGTTCGCGGCCTTCGGGGCCCACCCGCTGTTCGGCGTGGCCCTGGAACGCACCTTCACCGAGATGCTCCAGGGGCGCAGCGAGTTCAAAGGATTCCCCGCCCCGAGTTTTGATACGGAGCTGGTGGCGTCTCCCACCAATATAGAAGAGCATTTTGTGGACTCTGCCGGTGTGCTCCACTGGGACTTTTTTAAAGAAACCCCGGATTTTCCATTTACCCCCTGGGGCCTGGAGGAAGAGGCGGGCGGAGGCAGGGGCCGTGAATACGATCTCCTGGTGGCGCAGATCCACGAAGCGGGGTTTCAGATCTACAGCTGGGTGACCACCCACCTCGGTATGCCCTGTTGCCGCATGGTGGTGCCGGGAATGTCCGAAATCTATCCCGTGGAGGACCTGCTCTGGGAAAACCGCAGCGTTCAGGCCGAGGTGCGCCATGGTCTTTTGGCACTGGCTCAATCGACGCCGGAAGAGACGGAAGACCTCGCCGACCTTCTCGAAGAGGGGGGCTGGGGGCCGGAGGCCCTGGTGTGTGAACTCGTGGGGGTGGAGGTGCCCCCCGGCAGCGCCTGGGCCGATGCCAGGGTCGCCGAGATGATCGCCCTGTGCCGACTCCGGGGCGGGGATCGGGAAGGGGCTGCCCGCTGGAGCGCCATGGCGTCTCAGATGGAACTCCCCTCGGTGCGCCGTCTTTTTTTCCGGTGCCTGGAAGCCCGCCTTGAAGCAGATAGCAGAGCGATGGCGCTGCCTGAGCTGGGACGCATCTTCGGTGCTGAGGCAGATCGCCTCACCGCCCTTGCCTGCGACGGCACCACCTCGTTTCCTTTTTTCGACGAGCCCCTGGATTCCTTTCTGGACAAAGGTCCCCATGGCCATATCACCCGATGCGTGAGGGCTTTGAGGCAAAGCATTCTTCCCTAAGCCAACCCCCTTTCCTGACGGGCTGTGCAGTGAAGGCCTGTTGTTGGTGGCGCACAAACCAGACCCATTGGAAGCCCCGAAGCCCGTAGGGTGCGTTTTACGCACCAGAACCGAAGCGCAACGGTCCCCGAAAGCGTTCCAAAAACCGACGCCTCTCGGGGATCCAGCCATGGTGCACAGAGTGCACCCTACGGGTCGTCGCTGAACGACCGATATCGTCTTTTGCCCAGCTTGAACCGAAACGCAGGGCGCGGAAAAAAGCCGCACCGGAGTGCGGCGCTCCATGGCGGCGCACAAACCAGACCCATTGGAAGCCCCGAAGCCCGTAGGGTGCGTTCGACGCACCAGAACCGAAGGGCAACGGTCCTGCGAAAGCATGCCAGAAACCAAAGCCTTTCGGGGGACCAGTTTCAAACCTCCAAAAAATCTCAAAAGCCTTGTAAACTTACGATCCCCATGTTTTCATTCCCTATTCCCTATTCCCTATTCCCTATTCCCTATTCCCTATTCCCTATTCCCTATTCCCTATTCCCTATTCCCTATTCCCTGTGTCCTCCACACCGCGTGATACACAGGTGTATCGATTAGATGGGTTGTGCGCTCCATGTGGTAGGGGGGCTGATGTGTTGAATATGTCGTAAAAACAGCGCTATACTACTTTGATTTGGTTTTGGCACGGCTTTTGTATTGTTCTATGTGCAACGGGCAAGGATGGCGGGTGCCACGCCTTGCAATGGACAGCCTGGATGCAGAAACATTTCTAAGGGCCGTCGGCTTTGGAAGGCGAGATGCAAAGGCTTCAGGCCGGATGGGCATGAGACGAACGCCACGACACAGGAGGCGCCTAATGAAAAGATTGGAAGAACTTAAAAATGATATCTCCCTGCTCAACAGCGTGGACTGGAACATCAACCCTGCCGTAGCCGTGGGACGCCACCTGGAGTGGGGCGCGGGCTGGTACTGCGATGAGCAGCGAGGCAGGGGGAGCGAAGACGAGTCCACCTATTTTGCCATCAACACCTGGGGGGAGTACCCGGTGATCATCCTGGTACACCGCAAGGGGTTTGACATGGAGGAGTTGGCCACATTCCGCATGCCTGCCAAGCTCGAAAAGGCCTTTATGGCGTCCATCAACAACCATCGCGGAATTTACGAACTGGATCCGAACATCAAAAGCTGGCTGAAAGGGCAGCTCAATGTTCACTGATGAAGGGTCGGTGGAAGGGGTCTGCCGGGTTGATTTTCGGTTGAGCCTGTATGGAAAAAATAGGATCTGATAAGGTGGGGCATCACGGCTTGCACAAAGCCCGGTTTGCCCCACTTTTTTTGTTTTGCCCCCTGGCGCGTACATGCATTGAACAGCTATTATTCATTTCAGAAACGGGAATCTACGACTATGACGAAAGAGGTGATTATTGTCGGCGGAGGGTTTGCCGGCCTTAAGGCAGCCAAGGTCCTTGGGAACAAAGAGGGGATTCAGGTTACGCTCATCGACAAGGCCAACCATCATCTGTTTCAGCCCCTTTTGTATCAGGTTGCAACAGCCGGGCTGAGCCAGTCCGATATCGCCATGCCCATCCGAAGCATTCTGTCGGAGTTTCAAAACATCAAGGTGCTGCAGGGGGAGGTGACAGGGGTTGATTTTGACGGCCGCGCCGTCACCACCGATTTCGGGACCCTCACCTACGACCACCTGATCCTTGCCTGCGGGGTTCGCCACTGCTATTTCGGCAAGGAGGCGTGGGAGCCCCATGCCCCGGGCCTGAAAACCCTGGAGCAGGCCCTGGAGATCCGGCGGCGGATTCTAAGCGCCTTTGAGGTGGCCGAACGGGCCGAAGACGAAACCGTGAGGCGCCGCGCCCTGACCTTTGTGGTGGTGGGAGGGGGCCCCACCGGCGTGGAACTGGCCGGAGCCATCGGCGAGATGACCCGCTACACCCTGGGTCGGGATTTCCGCAACATCGACCCCAAGCTCACCCGCATTATCCTTGTGGAGGCCGGAGACCGTATCCTCGGGTCTTTTCCCAAAAAGCAGAGCAGCCGTGCCACCCGCGATCTTGAAAACCTGGGGGTCCAGGTATGGACCAAGAGCCCGGTGAGTGAGATCGGCGAGACAGCCATCGAGGTTGGCTCGGAAAAGATCGAGACCATGACCGTGCTCTGGGCCGCCGGCATTACCGCCACAGACCTCAACCAGGGGCTCGGGGTGGAGACCGGGGTGCAGGGACGCCTCGTGGTGGATGCCTGCCTCAATATCCCAGGTCGGAACGATGTGTTCGTGGCAGGGGACCAGGCCGCCTTCACCGATCCCTCGGGAAAAATCCTGCCCTGCCTCTCCCCTGTGGCCATCCAGCAGGGGCAGTGCATCGCTGAGAACATCCTTCGGGATCAGGCCGGTGAATCACGGGAGCCCTTTGATTATGTGGACAAGGGGCAGATGGCCACCATCGGCCGCAGCCGGGCGATTGTGGACTTCGGATTTTTCCGGCTCCAGGGGTTCATCGCCTGGCTGACCTGGCTACTGGTGCATATCTATTTTATCTCGGGCTTCAACAATCGCCTCTCCATTTTCCTGAAGTGGTGTCTCTCGTATCTGACCAATAAAAAAGGAGCCCGGATTATCTCTGGCGCAACGTGGCGATTTTTTGATACATTACCGGCATGTGAGCCGTGTGATGCACCGACCGCCCCCCCGACGCCGGAACCATTCAAAAAAGCGGAGTAATCGTTTCTTTCCACTGTGCAGTGCTGGAGGCCCCATGAGCGAGAACCGTGTCGTTGATGCAACCCCTGAGTCTATCAAAGCCTACATGAACGATCATGCGGACAGCGAGTACCTCCTTCTCGACGTCCGGGAACCAAAGGAGTACGAGCAGGCCCACATCCCCGGTGCCCGGCTGCTTCCCCTGGGGCAGCTGGAGACCCGCTTGGGCGACCTGCCCGAACATCGGGACATTATCTTTGCCTGTCGAAGCGGGGCAAGGTCCCGGGTGGCGGCCCATATGGCTGCGGAGAAGATGCCCCGGCACCAGCGTCTCTACAACCTGGAAGGCGGGATCCTGGGCTGGCAGGGCCACACCGTGACGGATTTCCCACGCGTAAGACTGCTGATCCTCGAAGAGGGGATGCAGCAGACCCTGCTGGCGGCCATGGACCTTGAAAAGGGCGCGTGGAATATCTATCGCCATATCCTCGAACAATATCCCGGCACCGCTCTGGCCCGGACCATTGAGTACCTCTCCCAGGCAGAGATGGTCCATGCCGAGGCCCTGTATGATGCCTGGAAAGAGCAGGAGGAGATCCCTCCACGGTTTGAGGATCTTTTTGAGGGCCTGAAAGGGGAGATCCTTGAAGGGGGCATGGCCCTTGAGGATGCGATGCGCCGCCTTGAGAGCACCATGGTGCCCATTGATCTTGCCGTCTATGAGCTGGCCCTGGATATTGAGTTCACCGCCTACGATCTCTACCGCTATGCCGGAGAGACCACCGCCGACCCCGCCTTGAAAAAACTCTTCCTGGACATCAGCGAAGGCGAGAAAAAACACATGAACACCATTGTGGGTGCCTTGGATACCGCCTTTTGAGGCACTTTGTGTGAGACACTTTCTGCATCGGAGTGTCTCACCACAGGTCCCGGGGCGCCGTGGTGTCCACGGGACAGCGACAGAGCCTTTCAGCAGCCTTCCATGAAATCAGGATGTTGTCTCTTTTTTCTGACTGGTGACTTCGTGTGGCATGCTTATTGAAATACCTCACTTGAACAATTGACTGAGGCACAGCAACAGAAAGCATTGTCAGCACACACCGGAACCTGAGTCGGACACGAAAAGGAGACCACACCATGATCAGATGCAACCAACTGTACATATGCGAGCACTGCGGAAATATCGTTGAAATTGTCCAGGCCGGAGGTCCGAAGGTGAGATGCTGCGGGCAGGCCATGACCCTTCTGGAGGAAAACACCCGGGATGCCGCCCAGGAAAAGCATGTGCCCGTGGTGGTTGAGGAAGACGGGGGTATCCGCGTCACCGTGGGCGAGGTGGCTCACCCCATGACTGATGAGCACTGGATTCCCTGGATCGAGGTGATCCAGGGACCGACCATCCTGCGAAAGCACCTTCTGCCCGGTGAAACACCCGAGGCATTTTTCGCAGGGATCAAAGGACCTGTGGTGGCCAGGGCGTATTGCAACCTGCACGGCCACTGGACAAGGGGGTAACCATGTTGAAAACAGATGTTGAAGACGCACTGAACCTTCAGTTGAACCGTGAGACCTTTTCCGCCTATCTCTATTTTTCCATGTCCGCGTGGCTGGGCAGCCGGAATTTGACCGGTTTCAGCCACTGGATGTACGCCCAGGGTGTGGAGGAGCTGACCCATGCCCAGAAGTTCTACGACTACATCCAGCAGCGGGGGGGGAGCGTACGCTTAGGGGCCATCGAGGCGCCCAAAGTAGCCTGGGAATCTCCCCTGGCCCTGTTTGAAGAGACCCTTGAGCACGAAGTGTTTGTCACCGGGTCCATCAACGCCCTCGTGGATATTGCCCAGGGCGCTTCGGATCACGCCACCGGGATTTTTCTTCAGTGGTTCGTCACCGAACAGGTGGAAGAAGAGGACAACGTGGAGCAGGTTCTCCAGCGGCTTCGCCTTGTGGGCGATAACCCCTCGGCCCTTCTCATGATGGACCGCGAGATGGCCGGGCGCGCCATGCCCGCTGCACCCACGGCCGCCGAATAAGGGGCGCAAAAGACGAAAGCGCAGGAAAGGATGCCTCCAGTGGCGAGGTGAGCCACCTCGAAAGCGGAATGCCGCTGTGATTTACCACATCACAGCGGCATTTTTGTGGGGTTGCGCATGTGTCTTTCCGATGCTGTTCAGTTTTCTTTTGCCTCCGGCGGCCCTGTCGGGGGCTAAACATTTAACCCTCCTTCGCCCAAGGGTTACGGCGCGATAAGAAAGTTTAACAAACAGGCCTTAAGAATTGTCGGCCTTGATCATCGTTCAGGCCACCTTCACGTTTATCGCACCACCCGCATCATGAAGCCCGGCAGTATCCTATAACCAACATGGGTTCCCGCCTTCGCGGGAAAGACGGTACAGAGTGTGATGTCCTTCGCACCTCCTCGTCTTCCCCGGCTGCCCGGTAAAAGGGGCCGGTTGTACCGTTTTGCTGTCCGGCACTTGCCACCTTTCGTATCGTCAAGTGACCGGGGACCCATGTCCGGAATTACATGTTCCGTCTGTAGTATGGTGACCAAGGGTAATTCGCGGTTTTTATGGTACTGGCCGAAACGATGACTAAGGCCGAATTGTCCTTGAGTAAATGTCATCTTAAAGGCGGATGTGATTTGACCCGAGGAACGAGGGGCAAAACGCATCCGCAACCTGCTTTCAAGGTGGCACACCTTGCCGCCGGAGGCCTGCTTTTTACAAAAACGAGACGAGAGACCATGGATGAGACAATGATAGGAAAGGCCGCAGGGGCCTGGGGCGTGTCGTTACAGACGCTTCGAAACGAGCTGGTACCTGCCGGGAGTCCGGAGCGTTCCCTGGGGCGCTGGGTGGTGGAAGGGGCGGACAGTTCCCTTTTTCTTCTGGAGCGCATCGATCCGGCCACGGAACCGCGGAAACGGGAGATGGCACGGTTTATGGGGCGTTTGGCCTCTGCGGGACTCCCAGTGGCTGCGCCCTGTGCGATCCATGACGACGTCTATTTCGCGACGAAAGGGGGCCGTCTCTGGCAGCTGACGCCCTTTGTGCAGGGGCTGGCCCTTGATCGGCCCGGTTACACACAGGAGGCATGGCGGGGTGAGGCCCTGGCCGGATTTCTGGTGGCCCTGCGCACCGCTTGCGCACCCCTTGAGGCCTCTTTTCCGGGGGAGCCCTTTGACCTGCCCGGGTACATCGATACCTTGGTGGGTACCATAAAATCCCGAAGGCCCAAGGTGGCCGACGCCCTTGGTGAGGCCACCGGGTATCTGGCCGGCCGCCTCTATCCCCACTGGCAGGATCTTCCTACGGCCCTGGCCCACGGAGATATCCACGGCATCAATATCCTCTGGAAAGAAAAGGGTATCGAAGCCGTCATCGACTGGGAGTTTTTCGGCCACAAGCCCCTGCTTTACGATGTGGCCAACATGGTCGGTTGCTGCGGCATGGAGACCCCCGATGCCCTTCTTCACGGCCTGGTCCCCACCCTGATCCGCACCCTGCGGCAGGCCGATTTTGCCGATGCGAACAGCTGGAATCTTTTACCCGAATGCGTCATGGCCCTGCGCTATGCCTGGCTTTCGGAATGGCTTCGAAAAGACGATACCGAGATGATCAACCTTGAGCTCTCCTACATCTACCTGTTGATGGACAATCGAGAAAAGATAGCCTCGTCCTGGGGAATGTAAGACGGGATCGCGCCCGTGGTTGACGGCCGCAGGGTACCTGATGTTTCACGATCCATATCGCCATACCCCATGCCTTCGACCGGCGAATCAGATGGGATGAATCCGCTCGGTTGAAAGCCCCGGGGCCCGTAGGGTGCGTTCTGCGCACCAGAACCGAAGCGTAACGATCCCCGAAACAGCCACTGTCACGATGGCCCAGCTTGTCGGTCGATAGGTCTCGCGCAAAAGACGAATACACAATTCCAATAAAAATGCTGCTGTGATTTGACCCGAGGAACGAGGGGGAAATCACAGCAGCAATCCGCTTTCAAGGTGGCACACCTTGCCGCCGGGGGCTGCTTTTAAGGCGCTGAATAGTAACTTTATTTTTTACCATTTCCCAAAACCGCCTGCCCGAATGCTGCCGGATCCGATACCGGGAGACCGCAGGTGCCCTCTCTGCAGGGGTACAGGGTGGGCGCACCATCCTGTGTGGTTTTGCCTTTGAGGGCGGGCAGGTGTGTCTCAATGCTTTTTACATGTTCCCCTTCCCGGAAGGGCGCTGTGACGGCATAGGGGGCGTAGAGCGCTGCCAGGGTGCTGACGGCCTCGGTGTCTGTGGGCGACGGTGCCTCCGGCAGGAGGAGGACCAGGGCCTGGGGCTCTGCAAGGTGGAAATCCAGGGCAGAAATCAGGCTTGCATAGGGGGCCGGGGACTGGCCGGTGTCGATGAAGGCCGAGACGGTGCCCAGGGCTTTTTTGAGCAGAGCTGTGTCTGCGGTGAGGGTGTAGAGCCTGAACAGGTTCATGGCGGCCACGCTGTTCCCCGAGGGGATGGCCCCGTCCGTGCCGGGTTTTTCCCGGGTGATGAGGGCCTCTCCGTCGCTGCCGGTCATAAAATACCCGCCCTCTTCAGAGGCAAAGAGTCGGTCGGTTTCGCTCTGGAGGTCAAGGGCCCGGGTGAGCCAGGTGACCTCCTCTGTTGCTTCAAAAAGGTCGATGAAACCTGCTGTTACAAAAGCGTGGTCCTCCAGGAATCCAAAAGGTCCCAAACCCTCCAGGCGGCTGCGGTGGAGTCTTGCCTCGCGGGTCAGGTGGGACAGGACAAAGCCTGCGGTGCGTTCAGCGGCTGCGAGGTACTCCTGATTGCCAAAGACCCGGCCGGCCCTGGCAAAGGCGGAGATGGTCAGGCCGTTCCATGCGGCGATGATTTTTTTGTCGGTAAGGGGCGCTTGCCTGGCGGTTCGGGCTGCGCGCAAGAGTTCCCGGGCTTTGTCCGTAAGGGCTTCCAGCTCAGAGTCAGATATGCCGTGTTTAGCGGCTGTTTCCGAGATGCTTCTTCGGATGTGAGGAATGTACCGACCTTCGAAATGGGGCGCCCCGGTGAGGCTGAAATGATCCAGGACCGGTGCCCAGGCATCGCCGGGCAGGGCGGCATCGAGCTCGGCTTTGCTCCAGGTGAAGAAATACCCTTCCTCTTTGTCCCCGGTCGGGGTGAGGGAGTCGGCGTCCGTGGCGGAGTAGAAGCCCCCTGCGGGAGACTCCATCTCCCGCAGGAGGTAACCCAGGGTGGTCTCGGCCACTTTTTTGAACCGGGGGTTGCCCGTGGCCAGGAACCCTTCCACGTAGGCAGAGGCGAGGAGGGCGTTGTCGTAGAGCATTTTTTCAAAGTGGGGGACCAGCCACCTGGCGTCGGTGCTGTAGCGGTGGAATCCGCCCCCTGCCTGGTCGTGGATGCCCCCGTCGGCCATGGCCGTGAGGGTGTGTTCCGCCATGTGGCGGTATGTACCGGTGCCGGTGCGCAGGTGGGCGCGCAGGAGAAGCTGCACGGGCAGGGTGGAGGGAAACTTGGGTGCTCCCCTGGTGCCCCCGAAGCTCGGGTCGTAACTCTCGGCAAACAAGGCGATGGCCTTGTCCACCCACGCCCTGTCGGGCAGGGGCCCGCCGCCACCACCTTCGCCCAGGCGGTGAAGGGCCTGGGTGAGCTGCTGGGCGGATTGATCGATTTTTCCCTTTTCGTTTTCGTAAACCTCGGAGAGGCCTTTCAACACGGTGAAAAATCCCGGATGGGG
The DNA here is from genome assembly GCF_900101345.1 of Desulfoluna spongiiphila. Taxonomy (GTDB): domain Bacteria; phylum Desulfobacterota; class Desulfobacteria; order Desulfobacterales; family Desulfolunaceae; genus Desulfoluna; species Desulfoluna spongiiphila. The sequence goes on from NZ_FMUX01000002.1 coordinate 66,617, forward strand.
AGGGCGGTCCCCGTCCCGGGCCGGAAAATAGGTGCCCCCGTAAAAGGGTTTGCCTTCGGGGGTCAAAAAGACATTCAGGGGCCAGCCCCCACGGCCTGTGAGCATCTGCACCGCGCCCATGTAGATGGCGTCGATGTCCGGGCGTTCTTCTCTATCCACCTTCACCGGTACGAAATGGGTGTTGAGAAACTCGGCGATCCCCACGTCTTCAAAGGATTCTTCCTCCATGACATGGCACCAGTGGCAGGTGGCGTAGCCGATGCTGACAAAGAGGGGGCGGTTGGTCTCTTTTGCCAGGGCCACGGCCTCGTCTCCCCAGGGGTACCAGTTCACTGGGTTGTGGGCGTGCTGCAGGAGGTAGGGGCTCTCTTCAAGGAAGAGCCGGTTTGTGTAGATGGCCGTACCGTCGGGGTTCAGGTGCCGGGTGCGCGGGGTGTATTCCGGGCCTCGGGTATTTGTTTTTTCTTTGATGCGGGCGTCAAGGCTCATGGTGGCTTTTCCTTATATTAAGGTGAAAAGGCGGTCGCCCCTTGCTTGCCATGTGTCGGACAGACAGGGTGAGAAAGGCCCATGGTGACGACGGGCTCTGCCGTTCAGGCATGGGAAAGCAAGGGGTGCCAGGGTGGAAAAAACACGGACACCTTCATCATGGGGCCAGGGACAGGTTTGATTCACGGCGGGTTATGTTGGAATGCGTAACAACCGAGAATGTTTGCCCTCCCAGGCCCATGCCATCCAGCCACCCTTGCGGGGTGTGGACCGCCTGGGAATAAAAATGCAAGATAAGGACCAGGCCGGAAAAAAAGTGACCGGCCCGTCGTATCATTGACAGTTCAGCCCAGCCGTTGGACACTGAGTCGGTGTTCATCACCCGGAACTGTCCCGGAGACAGGTGACACGTGAGACAGAATCATCTCACCTGTGCGGTGTGATGCACTTTTTTTCCTGCCGTTGAAATCAAAGATCACGAATCAAGTTGAAAGCTTGTGCCCTCAATATGACTCTCCCAAAGAGGGCTGGCATATTTTTTGATATGTATGAAGGGCGCAACGAACCGAGCATGGCCTGCCGCCTTGTTTGCGTATCATACAATCGGCCATCAGCCTGTGGCTTTTGGCCTGCATGTTTTTTGATATTGTTCTGATGGGCCACGCCTCACCCGCGTGGGCCACAAACCATGAAAGGAGATACCATGAGTCAGCCCCACGAGATGTTCCAGTGCCAGATCGCCAACTGCGGATGCATTTACAACCCCGACAAAGGGGACCGAAAGGGCAAAATCGCCAAGGGCACCGCCTTTGAAGACCTGCCCGAGGATTGGAAGTGCCCGGTGTGCGGGGCGAGTAAGAAAGCCTTTAAAGCCTTGGGGTAGGTGTGAGGTTATAGGGGAAAAAGGTCATAGGTATATTAGGTAAATAGGGGAGTAGGGAATAGGGGTGGCTGTTGTATCCATCCCTGGCCGTGGATTTGTTTGGGAAAAAGTTCACCCGGTGCCGTGAACAAGGTTGAAAGTACGTTGTTCGGGCAACGGGTGAAGCCGAAAGGTTGTCTACCATTTTAATATGCAAGGAGGACCCATGGATTTTTCCGACGTTGTTGCCACCCGTCGTGCGGTTAATTATTTTGATTCCACGCGGGACGTATCCGATGCCCTGTTGAGAGAGGTTGTGGAGATGGCCGCCACCACCCCGTCGTCCTTTAACCTCCAACCCTGGAGCCTTATGGTCCTGCGGGGCGAAGAGGAGAAGATGCGGCTCCGCAAGCAGGCCATGGGCCAGGCCAAGGTGAGCGAAGCCCCGGTGACCCTCATCGTTCTGGCCGACCGCAGGGGGTGGGCCCCGGGTACCCCCTTTGCCGAGAAAAATTTTCAGGAGATGATCAAAGCCGGGGCCATGACCGAAGACCGGCGGGACTGGTTTGCCAAGGCCTGCACCAACCTCTACGGCACCTCCGAAGAGTCCCAGGTCGCCTTTGCCACCAAAAATACCGGCTTTTTTACCATGGCCCTGATGCTCGCCGCCCGGAGCAGGGGCCTTCATACCCATCCCATGGACGGTTTTTCCCGGGAGGGGGTGATGAAGGAGTTCAACATCCCCGATCATTACTGGATTCCCCTTCTCATGGCCGTGGGATACTTCAACGAAGAGAAAGAGCTCGCCCCGCCCAAGTGGCGCAAAACCTACGACGAGATCGTGGTGACATTTTAAATAGACCCGCCGAATGACCGGATGCGATTGCGCAACCCAACACCACCGGAAGCGCCGGGTCCCGTAGGGTGCGTTCTACGCACCAGAACCGGCGGGCAACGATTCTTGGAAGGCATCCCAAAAACCAGGGTCGTTGGTTGCTCAACCCTGGTGCACGGAGTGCACCCTACGGGGTGGCGGCTGGCGACCATCGTCACGATGGCCCGACTTGCCATGAACCAAAGGGTGTGGAAAAAAGCCGCACAGGAGTGCGGCGCTCCACAGCCCCCCCCTGTGTCGCGCCAACCGGCGGGAGCCCGTGTACATTGTGTTTTTTTCAAATGAATGAAGGACGGATTGGTTGAATAAAAAAGAGAAAGCCCTGAAAGCCCGGCTGGACGACCTCCATGACCAGTGGAACCGACGTGAGTACGTGAGCCCGGATCCCCTGGAGACCCTTTACGATTACGAGGACCCCCTGGACCGCGAGGTGGTGGGAATGGTGGCCTCGGGCCTGGCCTACGGGCGCGTGGCCCAGATCCTCATCAGCGTTCGCAGGGTCCTCGGGGTGATGGGGCCGTCTCCCCGGGGCTGGCTGCTTGCTAACGACCCTGCCGGGATCGAGGCGGCCTGCACGGGCTTTGTCCACCGCTTTACCAAAGACACCCATATGGCCGCGCTTCTCGTGGGCATCCGGGAAGCGCTCCTCACCCACGGCTCTCTGAAGGATTGTTTTCTCTCCGGGTATGATGCTCGGGACACGACCCTCCTGCCCGCCTTGTCTGCCTACGCAAAAACCATAAAAAGCCATCGTGATCTTCCCGGCCACCTCCTCTCGGACCCCGACGGCAAAAGTGCCTGCAAAAAGGCAAACCTCTTCCTGCGCTGGATGGTCCGGTGCGACGAGGTCGATCCCGGGGGCTGGCACGATGCCCTCCCTTCCGCAAAGCTCATCATTCCCATCGACACCCACATGCACAAAATCTCCCTGGCCTTAGGGCTCACCACCCGCAAGGCCGCTGACCTCAAAACCGCCGTTGAAGTGACAAGCCGCCTTGCCCGCCTCTGCCCCGAAGACCCCACCCGGTACGATTTTGCCCTGACCCGATTCGGGATCCGAGGCGAACTGGAACTGAGCGAGCTGCTGGGGTAGTACCTCCGGCGGCTCTGCCGTGGGCAAGGTTTTGAAACGTTGGGCAAACAGCCATTCAACAAGCTTGCCCTTTGTGTCCTGTATCAAAGGCGAATGTGAGTCAGAGAGTAAACCCAAGCATGGAGCCCCGGTCATATGGGACTTCACAGGTTGGCGACTATTAAAGACAGATGTGTCCCGCTTCTGTTCCGTGAGAGTGAAAAGTTGGGGAAGACAAGGCACACAGGTATCATTTTTTCTCTGCGCATCATCGCGGACAACTGCCATCCGTTTTTCGGTTTGGAAAAGTGAGCATGGCCAGGGGCCAGGTACAAGCAGATCGGGTTACCGGATCATCCTTTTTTGGAGGGGACTCACATCTTGCGGCGTGATCCGTTTCATAGGGGAAATACCGGTGGAAGGGTAGATAAGCTTGCGCATGGACCTTCGGCATTGCTTCGGTGCGGGAACGCGCAGATAACAAGATAGAAAAGGAATCGGTCATGGATAAGAAGATCGTGGTTTACAGGTACGTGGGCGACAACGGGGAGATTACAACCATCAATGCCTTTTTCAAAGAAGACAAGTTGGTGGTGGAGGGCTGTGATACAGGCTCTTCGGTGAAGGCCTTTTCCGGGGACCGGGATGACGGGTACTGGTTGTCTGCGGATAGAAAGGCTTGTCCGGGCAATATCCTGGAGATCCTGAAGGGCGGTTTCCGGAGTTTTACAGGAATCAAGGCGTGGTTTGATGAGCAGCAGATTGACTACGACGTCATTTCGTATGCTTGATGCCTGCAGACCTTTAACCCGGATATTTCATGAGAAAACAATCGCCCCCAATATATCAGATGTCTTTACAACTGGTTACTGAGAAAAATTGAGATATTTTAAAAATACAAAATGTAATTCACCGTTTTCTGCTCGATTTTCTCACCCTTCGGGCGAGCCGAGTGCACTCATCTTCTGCGTTATCAAAGCTTTGAGGTAAACCACTACATCTGCAGCTCTGATGCCTTGAATATGAGTGCACTCGACTCGTGAATATCAAGGTTAAGTACCGCATACGCCACATTGAGGAAAAGGGAGCCTATTTGATACCCTGGATTATGCCGTATACGGTCCCTTGGGTCGTGCTGATTGTGTCAAGGTGCCTAAAAACCACAGGAATTGTGTTTTGGCATGGAAGTTGGTTTTCGAAAAGGGCAGACATGGCCCTTTTGCAGCGTGAAGGGGTCGGAAACCATGACGCGGATCGACGGCACAAAGGAGGAGACAATGGGCGCAGGCAAGGCATTGACAGGGAAAAAGTATGGCAGCTGGGATGAGGTGTTTCAAGCCTCAAGGCAGATGGCGTTCAGGGCATTGAACACGGGGGAGATTTCATCCTCAGTGGTTCCTTATACCCAGGCGCAAAGTATCCCGGCGGGATTTGACGCATCCCAAACCGTATCCCATGCCGTGATGGTGTTTCACTTTCACCACCCGGAGAAGGGGGATATCCTCATCGACAGCGGCTTTGACAGGTCGTTTTACGAGACGCCCCCCTTTGGGAATTTGTCGTCGTTTGTCATCGATTTCTTAGAGGGCAACAGGGCCCGTTACACCCAGCAAAAAGATGAGGACTTAGGTTTCCAGCTTCAGGCACTCAACATTCACCCGTCCCACCTTTTCCTGACCCACATGCATCCGGACCATACCGCCGGCATACCGGCCCTGTCTCCCCGATGCAATATATGCTATGGAAAAAAGGAGAATTCAGCGCACTATCGCCTGATGACAGGAAGCCATCTGAAAGGCAGAGAAAACATAAGCCTGATTGATGTGGATTCGGCCCCCGGGATCCTTCCCTTCGACCACGCGGTGGACCTGTTCGGGGACGGCTCGTTCTGGGCGCTCTCCACGCCGGGCCACACAAAGGATCACCTTGCCTACCTTATCAACGCAGACCCGACTCCGATACTCATTGCCGGCGATGCGGAACTCTCGGCATGGGGCATGGAGCACGGGGTGTTCATGAACACGGATTACGGGGAGGAGGGAAAGCAGGCTGTTCAGGCCTCAGCCGGTGCGATTCGTGCGTTTCACGGGATGTACCCCCACGTGGCCGTGTGGTTTTCCCATGACGACAATCCCTTGAAGTGATGAGCCTGCAGGCAGGGCCGCCGGAGGCAGCTTTGTATACCTGATTTTACGCTGCAAAGATTGTGAGGACCAACCATGGAAACGACTGCCCACAGCCCCTGGGATACCGACTACAAAGGCACTGAGCCTGCCCCTGTCTATGAGCCGCTCTGGCACATGCTCCAACAATGCCTTCGCGGCTTTCCGGTGGCATCGGTGCTGGACTTCGGCTGCGGAGACGGCAATTATGCGTACCTCATGGCCGAAGAGGGACTTCGGGTGACGGGTGTTGATAGCTCATTACGGGCCATTGAAAAGGCCGTGGCCCATGGAAGCGGCAAGGCCCGAAGGCCATGCGAATTCATCCGGCAGGACTCCATCCCCGAGGATTTGCCGGACAACTCCTTTGACGTGGTTGTGATGCTCAATGTCCTTCATTGCTTAACCCTGAAAGAACGGGTAGACTTACTCGTCAAGGCAAAGAAGGTGTTGAAACAAGGCGGTGTCCTTTTTGCCAGTGTCCTGGATGAGGAGGACGAATCCTACCCGAGGCACGAGTGGAAAGAGATCGAGCCAAACACCTTTGATGACGGAACGGGCAGGCTATTCCACTTTTATTCACGGGATGAATTGGCTGAGGCGTTCAAGGGCTTTTCCATCACGGAGTGCAACATGCTCCGGAACATCCACCCCGAGGTCGGGAGGCAAAGCGCCTTGTTTGTGCTGACGGCAACGAACAACGGGTAGTGCCTGCCGTTCATCGTCCATGACTCCAGCCTAGGCTTAAAACGCCACAAACAAAAGACCAAAGATTGCACGGCGCCTGACGACTTATTTCCATAACACGTGGGGAACCCCTTTGGGGGCGGTGATGGATGGGGCTGCGGATATTTGTTTTCCGCCGCCTTTACGGTGTGTTTACCTTTCAGACGGAAGGGAGGGCTACCATGCGCGCGTTGGCGGGGAAATCAAAGACAGCGGAAGAAACGTTCTCACACGGAGGCGCCAGGATGTCCCCCGGGGCGGTCTGCCGTAATCCCCTGTCCGGGGGGCCGAACCTTACCCTGCAACGGGCCCTTGGGAATCGGTCTGTCCAGGTGTTGGCACGACATGACGCCGTGGACAGGGATGCCCGTGAGAAAGGCGTTGGGGCTTCTATGCCCATGATTGTCCATGGCAACCCCCACGTTGCCGTTCAGGCGAAGCTGAGGGCAAGTGCTCCAGGCGATGCGTGCGAGCGGGAAGCCGACCGCATTGCCCATGAGGTTGCCTGCAAGGCCTGTGACGGCTCTGCGGGGTCCGCAGTGGTTGTTACAGGGCGACCGGCTCCCGGGGTTCCAAGGTTTTTGCGGGAGAAGAGCTTCGAAGAGAGGCCGGGGACACCCTTTGCACCCGATATGATCGTCCCTTTACCCCGTTCCACTGGAAACCCACTGCCCGGAAAGAGCAGGGCACATTTTGAGTCCTCCTTTGGCCGGGATTTTTCACAGGTCCGTATCCATACCGACGAACAGGCCGCTTTGTCGGCCGAGCGCGTCAACGCAAAAGCATATACCGCAGGCCGCGACATTGTGTTCGGAAGGCGTCAGTTTGCCCCCGACTCACCGGCTGGTCGGCATCTGCTTGCCCACGAACTCACCCATGTGGTGCAGCAGCAGAAGGCCTCCGGCCAGCCACTGCTGCTCCAGCGCTCCTGCGCGGATAATTTTGCAGGCAGCACGCCCCAGACCTGCCGCGGGAGTATCGATGTCCGGGCAGGGGAAATTTCCATGCCCAACATTTCGTTTTTTCACCTGTATGTCGTGTTCACCGACGCCAACGGGGACGCGTGGGCGCTCCGAGGCGGCCCCGGTGGCGGCGGAACCGGGTACGGCAACATTGCAACCATTTGTGGGGCCTATCAGCCGGGTTTCATCGATTACGACACCCGCTCTCCCTCGGTGACCGCATACCAGGGGGACCAGGCGTGCACCAAGGCCCGGACCATGAAAGGCCACGCGCGGCAGATTAACGGCTGGAACATCCCGTATGCCCCGGACGGCCCCAATTGCAACTCTGTTGTGGCATCCATGCTGAGAAGCGCGGGGCTCCCTTTACGGAAACCCAATGTGGCCGCTCCCGGTTTCGACACCGTTTTGGCCCCCACCGGGCCGGTGAGTGCAGGGGGCCTGGGGGATCGGCGGCACCGGGTGTTTCTGCAGGTGAACAGCCTCGATCAGTTTCGCACCCTTGGGTTCGGATACAGCATCGACACCTTTGAGGTCAGCGGCATCTCGTTTCCCCTTGTCCTGGGGGCCGAGTACTCCATCGGCAGCCAGGCGATCCTGGGCAGGATGGGACTCGGGGTTGAGTTGCCCCTGCTCAACATCCCCACTACGCCCCTGGCACCGACCCACCTGCGCTTGTCCGGCGGGGTCCAGGGCGGAGGTCAGCCTTCGGAAGACGGAGCGGAAAGGTCCATGGACACCCTTATCGGAGGGTATTTCCAGGCACAACTGGGCCTGGATATCAGCCGGTTCCGCATCAGCCCGTTTTACAGGTTCAGTGCCCTGCGCAACCTGAGCGAGCAGACCACCACCAAGGCCCATGTGGGTGGCATCAACCTGGGATTTACCTTTTAGTTTTACGACGTGTCGTACAGAACCGGTTCGACAAAGGGAGACGTTGGATGAGAGTGATCAGTTTGTTGTGGGTTGTTCTGCTTTGGGCCTCTTTTGCCATGGCCGCATTGCCTCCTCAGCACCAGAACATGGAGGACCTGGAGGTGATGATGGACTACATCAAAACACACCCCGAGGTGGCTGCCAAGGTGACATCCATCGATTTAAAGGAGTACACCGTTTATTACGGGAATGGGTGCAAAGCGATCTTCGGGCGGAAGAAAACGGTAAAACCCAAGGGGCTGGTCGGACCGGCCGATCCCCTGGAGTTTAAAAAGCGAAGCTGCTCCGGCAGTGCATCCGACAGGGACTGAGGGGCGTTAGGGTGCGGCTGTAAAATAACCATACATTCTGAAGTGTTGTCCGTTTTGGTGGTGGCGGGAATTCACCGAGCGGTAAGGCCTTTATGGAATGCCATACACGCCAATACGTGTATATTTTATTTTTGTCATAGTCCTTAAACCAAATGTATATAAGGGGGAATGCATGAGCTATATCGATTCGTATGATCACGAATACATCGGGTCCCTGGGGTATTTGCCTGTCTATCATCCCCTTGAGGAGATCCAGGGCGATGCCTGGGGCGGCTATGACTTCAGCGCGTCTCCCGGGGACCTTCTCCTGGGCGGGGGAAGCGGCGAGCACCCGGGCCTTGTGGTGCACAAGCTCGAAAGCCCGGTGGCAAAGTTTTTGTACGATCAGCTCACGGAGGAGGAAGAGGCCTCCCTGGCCGAGGCCGAGCGGTCGTACCTGCTTGAACTCAGCTACGCAGATGACGTCCTGGAGTTCTGCGACTGGTCTGTGCGGCAGTATGCCAACTTTGCGGCCATGGCGGCTTCAGAAACCTTCGGCGCCCCTTTGGGTGAAGACGAGGCGGTGGAGGACTGGTTGCGGAAATCCCTGGGGGAGCTGGTCTATTACTCCCTGCCGGAGCTGAACCCCGAGCATGAAAAGCTGACGGTCATGTTCAGCCGTTTTACCATAGATGCCACCATGCGCAATGTCCTGTGCGTACCGCCGGGGTACCCTGCCTGCGGCGGCCGAAAGACCACCGACGGGGAGTCGACGTGGGGGTATCATCGGTGGGGCGTGGCCCCTTGAACCGGTTTTTTTGTGGAGGATTGACAATGGCCGTTCCAAAAGAAGCTGTGCAGGTTTTTAGGCATCGGCTTCATGAGATCATTTTTGAAGCCGACACACGGGCCGGTAAATGGTTTGATGTGATTTTGATCCTCTCTATCCTGGCGAGCGTTCTGGTGGTGATGCTGGACAGCGTCTCGGCCTTCAGCGCCCGCTACGGGGCTTATCTTTACCGGTGGGAGTGGTTTTTTACCCTGATGTTCACCGTGGAGTACCTGATGCGGCTGGCCTGCGTGAGAAGGCCGTTGGGGTATGCCTTCAGTTTTCTCGGGGTGGTGGACCTTCTGGCTATTTTGCCCACCTATGTGAGCCTGTTTGTTCCCGGCAGCCAGTACCTCATCGTGGTCAGGGTCCTGAGGGTGCTGCGGGTGTTTCGGGTGTTCAAGCTGGTCAACTACATCGGGGAGGCCTCGGTGCTGGTTCGGGCCCTTAAGGCAAGCCGCAGGAAGATTACCGTTTTTTTGCTGGCAGTCCATGTGCTTGTGATTATTTTCGGGTCTCTCATGTACCTGATCGAGGGGCCGAAGTACGGCTTCACAAGCATCCCGAGAAGTATCTACTGGGCCATTGTGACCCTGACCACCGTGGGGTACGGAGACATCTCACCCAAAACAAATCCGGGCCAGGCCCTGGCGTCCCTGATCATGGTCCTGGGGTATGCCATCATCGCGGTGCCCACCGGTATTGTTACCTCCGAGCTGAGCCTGGCGAGCCGCAAGACCGTCTCCACACAGGTGTGTCCCTGCTGCATGGCAGAAGGCCATGAACCCGATGCCGTCTTCTGCAAATTCTGCTCGGAGCGATTAAACCCGGAGACCGGGCAAGACACCTGAAGGTGTCGATACCTTCCCCCTTGACCTTGGTGGCCTTCTCAGGCCAACTCCACGAGTTGGCTGCCATGGTGCCTCGATACTTCCCTCTGGATCCTCAGCAAATCAGCTCTTTAATTTCTAAATTATTTATTTTAGTATCTTCAGTTATCACGTCATTATCTGTGTTTTTCCATGAGTTGATTTCTGGAGTGTGTGATGGCACAAGCGCCCAGTTATGAAGAGTTGGAGAAAGAACTTGCCTACCTCAAATTCAGGCTTTGCCAGCTGAATCCCGAAGAACTTTTTTTTGAGGAGCGCAGTGCGCCCTTCGAAACGGAAGAGCCCAAGCTGTGGGAGTGGGTGGCAGGGGAGGACAAAGCGGTGTGCAGCGGCGGCTACTATGCCATGCTGGGATACGCCCCGGATGAGCAGGATCCCTCCCCCGGTATCTGGATCGACTATATCCACCCTGAAGACAACCGTGCCATCCGCAGAATCATGGCCCGGGTGCTGACGCAGCGAAGGAGGGCCGTGCAAGTGGCCTTTCGCCTTCGGGCCCGGGGCGGAGCCTACTATTGGACCCTCTGCCGTGGGACACTCGATGAGAGCCCGGGCAGGCCCCTGCGCCTTTCGGGACGCGTCTCCAGCATTTCGGGCAAAGAAGACTGGCAAGAGGCGTTTCTTGAGAGCCAGAGGCGCCATCAGACCCTTCTCCAGAACCTCCCCGGGATGGCGTATCGGTGCCGGGAGGTGGCGGCCAACGGCTGGGTCATGGAGTTTGTCAGCGACGGCAGCCTGGAACTCACCGGCTATTCCCCCACGGAGCTCATGGGCGACCGGGAGATCTACAACAGCCTTATCCATGAAGATGATCGCCCCCTGGTGTGGGACCAGGTCGAAAAAGCCCTGGGCCGAAAGCGGCGCTATGAGATCGTCTACCGCATCACCACGGCCACCGGCGGTGTTCGGTGGGTTTGGGAGCGGGGCACGGGGGTTTTCGGCACCAGCGGTGAGCTGGTCTGTATCGAGGGGTTCACCATGGACGTCACCGCCCAGAAAACCATCGAGCAGGAGCTTCTGCATGAGAACCTGAGGCTCAAATCCCTGGTGACGGGGGAACCGGGGTTCGGGGAGATCATCGGAAACAGCCCCGCGATGCAGGACGTCTACGAGCTCATCGCAAACACCGCCGGGTCCCAGGCCAACGTCATCATCTACGGCGAGTCCGGCACCGGCAAGGAACTGGTGGCCCGGGCGATTCATAACCGCAGCAAACGCAGCAAGGGCCGATTTGTCTCGGTGAACTGCGGCGCCATCCCGGAGTCCCTTCTCGAGAGTGAGTTTTTCGGGTGCAAGAAAGGGGCCTTCACCGGGGCCACGGCAGACCGGCCCGGCTACCTGGAGATGGCCGACGGCGGCACCCTGTTTCTTGACGAGGTCGGTGAGATCAACCTGTCCATGCAGGTGAAGCTGCTCCGGGCCATTGAAGACGGCGGGTTCACCCCCGTGGGGGGCCAGGAGGTGAAACGCCCCGATATCCGCATCATCGCAGCCACCAACCGAGATCTTGAAGAGCTGGTCAAAAAGCAGGCCATGCGTCAGGATTTTTTCTTTCGCATCCACATTGTCCCCATTTACCTTCCCCCTCTGCGCAAGCGGCGAAGCGATATCCCTCTGCTTATCTATCGATTCCTCGAAAAGTTCAGCGACGACAGCCACATCGCCACCATGCCCGAACATGTGATTCGTTCCATGCAGAATTATCACTGGCCGGGCAATGTGCGTGAGCTGCAGAATATGGTGCAGCGCTATCTCACCCTCAAGCAGGTTGATTTTATTGCCTCCACATTTCCCGAAAGCCCGGTACCTGAAGATGGGGAGACCCTAGCTGTCTCTGTGGGCAAGGAGAGCCTCGCAGAGGCCGTGGCACGGTTCGAAAAGGAGTTTCTCCTGAAGGCTCTGGAACGCCATGGCGGGAATCGGACCCATACGGCAAAGAGCCTGGGGGTGGGGCTTCGAACCCTGCAGCGGCGGCTTCGTCAGCACGGGATTGATCAGGAGACCTGAGGGCGTCAGGGGTGACGCATGCGTCAACTTTGGCGCACTTGGGTCATAACCCCTTCCAGCACAAAGGTTTTTCCATACAGGGGCCGGAACCGCGTCATTTTTGGCGCGGTTTTTTTGTTGGGGGTGTGAGTCACGGTGTGTTGGAAAAGCCTTTGTTTACAGGTTGTTGTCGAATGGAAACGTGGTTGGCACGACTCTGGCAATACCCAGAAGGCAGTTTCACCAAACGAGAGACGAAAAAAAGGCCAATTCGATGAAGGGGTTACCCCAGGTGGTGCGAGGCCCTTTGTTTTTCGTCCAAGCCGTTTCACGGACACCCGTGAAGCCCATCATACGAGACTGTCTGAGCAACAAAGGAGATGTGACGCATGAACTTTATCGAGAATGTTCAAAACAAACCCATTGCCGTTTTGGGTGCCGGTGGCGTCGGCAAGGCTGTGGCCGGGGACTGCGCCCTGGCCGGGAACACTGTGCGTCTGTGTGACCTTCCCCCCTTTTCCGACCAGACCCTCTTCGGCGTGGAGAAGCAGGGCCTGAAGTTTTACGGCGATCAGCTCAACCTCTACGGGTTTGAACGTTCCGGTCGTGTGTTTTTTGACGGTGTGACAACGGATGTGGCCGAAGCGGTGAAAGGCGCGGGCATCGTCATCCTCACCACCCCGTCCCTCGGGCACCGGGCCTTTTTCGAAAAACTGATCCCCGCCCTTGAAGACGGCATGATCATCCATATCATTCCGGACAACTACGGGTCGCTTCTGCTCCGAAAGATGATGCGTGAAGCCGGGTGCGACAAGAAGGTGGTCATCGGCGGATGGTCCAGCTCCCCCTACGGAAGCCGGGTGGACATCAAGGGCGGGGTGGTACTTCCCAGCATTCGCGCCTACTACCGCGCCATCACCCTTCGGGGCGCGTCCCTGCCCTCCCTGGACCAGGATGTTTTCCTGGAGTCCACCAAGCACATCGGTGCCTTTGATGCCATCACCAACGGGGATGGCGTTGCCGGAGGCGACACCGTCATGGACACCGGTTTTTCAAACGTCAACCCGGTCCTTCACTGCCCCGGCGTGATCCTGGGGGTGGGCGTCATGGAGAACTGGGGCGTTATCTACGGCGAAGAGAAGAACGACTTTTCCATTTACTCCCATGCCTATTGCCCCTCCATCTCCAAGGTCCAGTACGGGCTGTATGAAGAGCAGTGCGCCCTGGCCGAGGCCATGAACGTGGGTATCCAGTTTTTTGAGAAGAAGCAGTTTTTCTCCCGCGAGAACATCCTGGGCTGCGAGTACATGGGCCCTGATTACGAGATCCCCTTTGAAGAGCATGATTACATCCAGTACGGCACGGGGCCGTTCACCGTCCACAACCGCTACATCACCGAAGACATCCCCGTGGGCTGCCATGTCTATCACGAGCTTGGCAAGAAGTTCGGCGTCAAAACCCCCATCGTGGATTCCCTTATCAGCCTGGCCGGAGTCATGACCGAATCGGATTACTACGAGACCGGTTACACCCTGGACTACCTGGGAATCGGCCATATGAGCGGTGACGAGATGCTGGAGTACCTGCACAAGGGCACCTACAAGCCGCTGGAAGCCTAATGGCGAAGAGAGACAGGCCTGGGCCCCCTTTTCCCGGGGGCCCCAGGCGATTGGGAGGAGATCATGGGAATTGAGATGAAGCGACAGATCGATGTCACCTTCCTCGGGCCGGAGAAGGTGGCGAAGATTCATGAGGCGAGCCTCACCCTTTTGGAAACGGTGGGCATGCGCGTGGGCGGCGAGCGCGGCATCCGGGTTCTGCGTGACGCCGGGTGCGAGGTGGACGTAGACGGCATGGTAAAGATCCCCAGGGTCCTGGTGGAAGAGGCCCTGGAGACGGTCCCCAAGGAGCTGGTGCTCTACAACCGTGCCGGTGAGAAGGCCATGGTGATCAACACCGAGAACGCGGTCCATTTCGGTACCCACGCCGACCAGCTGGAGTTTGTGGACCCGGACACCGGCAAGGTGCGCCCCTTTCTCAAGGCCGACACCAAGACCATGTGCACCCTGGCCGACGCCCTGCCCAACATCGACTTTATTCTGTCGGTGGGTATGAGCAAGGACGTGGCCCCGGAGATCCAGACCCAGATCTCTTTTATCGAGACGGTGAAGCATTTCAGCAAGACCATTAATTTTTCCACCAACGACATCGACAGCCTTCAGGAGGTGATCGATATCGCGGCCGTGGTGGCCGGCGGCAAAGAGGCCCTGGCCGAAAAGCCCTTTATCTTTAACTACTGCGAACCCATTCCGCCCCTCTCTCACCCGGAAGAGAGCACGGAAAAACTGATTATCAGCGCCTTGAACCGCATTCCCGTGGTCTATATGCCGTACTGCATGATGGGGGGCACCGCGCCCATGAGTTTTTCCGGTGCCCTGGTGCAGTGCAACGCCGAAGCCCTGGGAGGCCTTGTGGTGCACCAGCGCACATGCCCGGGGGCTCCGTTTATCTACGGTGCCATGCCCTCCATCATGGACATGATCTCATCCATCGGCAGTTACGGCGCGGTGGAGTTCCACCTGATGGTGGCGGCGGCGTCCGAGCTGGTGAGTCACTATGGCCTGCCTTTCTACGGCACGGCAGGGTGTACCGATGCAAAGGGACTGGACATCCAGGCGGTGTCGGAGGTGACCCAGGAGATCTTCTCCACCCTTCTGTCCAAGGCCAACCTGGTGCACGACGTGGGGGTCTCCGATCATTGCAACAGCGTCAACCCGGAGCTGGTGGTGCTCTGCGATGAGATTATCGAGAACCTCAAGCACTATGTGCGCGGCGTGGATGTGGACGACATTGACGAGATGGTGGAGATCATCACCCGCATCGGTCCCGGGGGGGCCTATCTCACGGAGAAGCACACCATGAAGAACTTCAGGACCATCCACTACCCCAAGTTCTTCAGCCGCAAGATGAAAAATCCGGAGACGTCCGAGGTAAGGGCAAAGATCCGCGAATCCATGCACGCCATCCTTGCCACCCACAAGGTACCTGCCCTTGATGAGGCCGTTTTGGCCGAACTGGACGCATGGACCCGGACACTTGAGGCAAGGCCCAACATCAACCCGATGTCAGACGCGTCATAGACCCAAGAGGGAGAAAGCACATGAAACGCAAACCCACCCGTTTTGACCTGCAGAAGATGAAGGAGAACCAGGAGAAGGTGGTCTGGCTTACCGCCTACGACTACCCCACCGCTGAGTTTGCCGAACAGTCCGGCGCCGAGATGATCCTCGTGGGAGATTCCCTGGGCATGTGCGTCTACGGCTATGACGGCACCGTGCCCGTGACCATGGACCAGTGCCTCATGCACTGCGAGGCGGTGCGAAGGGCCGCCCCGAACACCTTTATCGTCGGCGACATGCCTTTTTTGAGCTACCAGGTGAGCGTGGAGGACGCCGTGCTTAACGCCGGGCGGTTTTACAAGGAAGCGGCGGTGGACGCCATCAAGCTGGAGGGCGGCAAACGCGTCTGCCCCCAGATCCGCGCCATCTCAGACGGCGGCATGCTGGTCATCGGTCACATCGGGCTTACGCCCCAGAGCTCCGGTCAACTGGGCGGGTTCAAGGCCCAGGGCCGCACCGCCGAGACCGCCATGGCCCTTATCGAAGATGCCTACGCCATCCAGGAGGCCGGGGCCTTTGCCCTTCTGGTGGAGGCTGTGCCCCCTGAGGTGATGAAGATCATCACCGAGGGGCTGGACATCCCGGTCTACAGCATCGGCGCAGGCATCCACGCCGACGGCCAGCTCATGATCTGCAGCGACGTCCTGGGGATTTTCCAGGCCTTTACCCCCAAGTTTGTCAAGAAATACGCTGCCCTCGGGGCCGAGATCCGCAAAGCCTTCGAGGCCTACGGCGAGGAGGTGAGGGCGGGGCAGTTCCCGGCCGACGAGCACACCTACAAGATGGTGGAGGGCGAGCTTCCCAAGCTCCTTGACTGCCTTGAAAAGTGACCCGTGATGCCCCCCCCCTTTTTTTTGTGACAGGATCGCTCCGACAGGGGAGGGGGGCCTTGAAGCGGCCCAGCGTCTTTGCGAGTACATGCCATGAGAAGGAGGTGTAATGAACAGCCCGTTAAGCAGTATCCATGAAGCATCCATGAGCATCCTTGAAACCCTCGGCGTCCGGATTCACCATCCGGAGCTGCTGGAGATGCTCTCGGATCGCGGTATTCGAAGGGACGGTGATACCCTCTTTTTCACGCGGACGCAGGTGGAGTCCCTCATCGCCTCAGCGCCGTCGGAGATCAGGCTCCACGCGCCAAACCCGGCATATGACATGGTCCTGGGGGGAGATCGGACGTATTACGGCGCGGGGTACGGGTGCCCCTCCATCCTCGATGGGGAGGGCGTGCGGCGAAGCACGACCTTTGAGGATTACCTCACCTTCCTGAAGCTTGTGGAGAGCAGCCCGGCCTTCTGCCTCAACGGCGGGGTCCTTGTGCAGCCCTCGGACATCACCCCGGAGCACAGCTTTCCCCTGATGCTCCGCGCGGCAATCCTGCACAGCGAAAAGTGCCTCATGGGCATGCCCGGCCATCGCCGCGAGGTGGAGATTCTCATGGAGATGATGGCCATCGCCCGGGGAGGAAAAGATGCCTTTAAAGCAAAACCCCAGATCCTCACCCTGGTCAACGCCACCAGTCCGCTTCAGTTCGACAGCATTGCCCTGGAGACCATGGAGGTCTGTGCCCGGTACAGGCAGCCGGTGATCATCTCCCCCGGCCCCATTGCCGGTGCCACGGGACCGGTGACCCTGGCCGGGAACCTTGCCATGGGCAACGCTGAGGCCCTGGCCGGTGTGGCCATCACCCAGCTGTTGAGGGAGGGGACCCCGGTGGTGTACGGGCTTCAGGCCACCACCGCGGACATGGCCACCGGCGGGGTCTCCATCGGTTCGCCGGGCTTTTCCCTTGAGGCCATGACCACAGCCCGCCTGGCAAAACGCTACGGCCTTCCCTGTCGCGGCGGCGGCGGCGGGACCGATGCCTGCTGCGTCAATGCCCAGAGCGGCTATGAGAGCATGATGTCCCTTATGGTCTCCCGTCGCGAAAAGGTGAACCTGATGCTGCACAGCGCCGGGATCTTAGATGCTTACGGGGCCATGAGCGTGGAGAAGTTCATCACCGACCTTGAGGTGATCTCCATGGTGGAGTACCTGGAGGGCGGGTATGAGACCGCCACCGACGACCTGGCCGTTTCCGTCATTGAGCAGGGGGTAGATGGCGTTCCCTTCCTGGCCCACCCCCACACCCTGAAAAACTGCCGCACCACTCCCTGGATCCCGTCCGTCAGCTGGCGGGGACCCCTGAAGGGCCGTACGGGAAAAGAGGTGTTCGACCACCGCATCGACGCCGCCCGTGATCGCCTGCTGAGCGCATATAAACCGCCGCACCATGAACCGAACCGTCAGAACCAACTGGACACCTTCCTTGAATCATTGGGCATACCTGTCGGCCATACGGCAGGGTAGTGCCCGGCCAAAATGACATGAAGATGGAGGAACAGATGAAGACAAATCAAACGGATCGTCCCTGGCATCAACGCATAGAAATCCCGGTCGTCTTAAGCACCCTGGCCGTTGTGCTCACCTTTTTCAGCTGGGCATTTACCGACACCGACGGCATGGGCGAGGTCATGAACCGCGCCTTTAAGGTGGCCACCCATCAGTTCGGGTGGCTCTATCTGCTGGTGGGCTTCCTGCTGGTGATCTTCGCCTTCTGGCTCGCCTACGGCCGTTACGGCGAGATCAAGCTGGGAGGCCCGGAGGACAAGCCCGAATATTCCTATTTCTCCTGGTTCGCCATGATCTTTGCCTGCGGTTACGGTGTGGGCCTCGTCTACTGGGGCGCTGCCGAGCCCCTCTCCATCTTCAAGGCCCCTCCCTTCGGGGTCGAAACCGGAACCCCCGAAGCTGGGGTGCTCTCCCTGGCCTACGCCTTTTTTCACTGGGGGTGGACGCCCTGGGCCATCTACATGGCCATCGGGGTTCCCATGGCCTATTTCATGCACTGCAAGGGTGCAAGTCCTCGGTTTTCAGCCGCCTTTCGGCCCCTCATGGGGGAGCGTGCCGACGGGTGGGCGGGCAAAATGCTGGATTCATTTCTCGTCATCGGTGTCATCGGCGGTGTGACCACGGCTACGGGGCTCGGCATCATGCAGCTTGCCTCCGGCCTCAACTCTCTGTTCGGGATCCCCGAGACGAAGATGGTCTATATCCTCATCGCCGTGGTCTGGATCTCCATCTTTACCTTCAGTACCGTCAGCGGTATCGACAAAGGCATCAAGGTGCTCAGTAACATCAACATTCCGCTGGCCATGATCCTCATGCTGTTCGTCTTCTTCGCAGGACCCACCATTTTCCAGATCAATATGGGCATGGATGCCTTCGGCCTGTACCTGACCCATTTTTTCAAGATGAGTTTCTGGACCGACTCCGTGAGCAATGGGGGCTTTCCCCAGGGGTGGACCATCTTTTACTGGGCGTGGTGGATTGCCTCGGCCCCTGCAACGGGCTTGTTCGTGGCCAACATTTCCAGGGGCCGGACCATTCGTGAGATGGTGCTCGTGCACATGTTCGTGGCCCCTATTGCCACATGGCTCTGGTTCACCGCCTTCGGCGGCACCGCCCTTTATCAGGAACTCATCGCCAAGACAGGTCTGGTGGAGTCCATGACAGAGACCGGCACAGGCGGTGTGGTCTTTACCATGCTTGAGCAGCTCCCCATGGGAAGCATCATGGCCGCAGCCTTTTTGATCCTTGTGGTGATTTTTCTATCCACCACCGTGGACTCGTACTCATACGTCTGCGCCCAGGTCTCCACCCGTTCCGATGCAAACCCGGAGCTGCCTCCCAAGGGTATCCGTGCCCTCTGGGCCATCGTCATCGGTCTTCTGGGGATCACCCTTGTCATGGTGGGTAAGGGGATCTCCGGTCTTCAGCTCTCCTCCATCGTTGCCTCACTGCTCATTATTTTCATCATGATGGGCATGTGCGTCAGCATGGTGGTGTCCATGCGAAGGGATGACCCGCGAATTCCGGCTGCCGAGGAGAGCCGCCCGGCCCCTGAGGCGCAAGAGAAGAATCCGGTGAACGCTTGATATAAGTATGGATGGAAAGAAAACGACCTTGCCTTCGGCGTGTCGCTTTTGGAAAACGCACCGAAAGGGCCGTCGGGGGCTGGTTCGAACGGAAGAGTCATTTTGCAGTCACCACATCACAGAGGAGAACGTTCATGTCAAATCACGATGCCATCATGGCTTCATTGATGTCAGGAGATACCGACCAGCTCATTGATCGGGTCAACAGCGCACTGGACGCCGGTATTCCCGCGGTGGAGATTTTGAATGAGGGGCTGATCTCCACCATGGATCTTGTTGGTGAGAAGATGGAATCCGGCGAGATGTTTATCCCCGAGGTGATCATGTGCGCCCAGGCCATGACCTCCGCCGTGGAAATTCTCAAGCCCCTGTTGGGCGAGGGGGACAACCGTACCGTGGGTACCCTCGTCATCGGTACGGTCAAGGGCGACCTGCACGACATCGGCAAGAACCTGGTGCGCATGATGCTTGAGAGTTCGGGGTTTGGTGTGGTGGATCTGGGCGTGGACGTGGAGCCCCAGGCCTTTGTGGAAGCGGTCCGGAAGCATGATGCGGATATCGTGGCCCTGTCGGCCCTTCTCACCACCACCATGCCCATGTTGAAGAAGACCATGGACGCCTTCGAGGAGGCGGGCCTTCGAAATTCGGTGAAGATCCTCATCGGCGGCGCGCCGGTGAACCAGGGGTTTGCCGACGAGATCGGCGCCGACGGTTACGCCCCGGATGCCGGTTCCGCCAGCAAGCTGGCCAAGGCCGTGGTGACAGCATGACTCCCTGGCCTTACGGCAGGGGACTGGCCCATGACATGAATCGATTGAACAGAAAAACGAAGGTTTTTGCCGGATAATGGCAGGTTACCAATCTGACGCCGGGTAAGGCATCGTTGTGCCTTTGACCCATGGAGAAGGGGGGCGATCCTGTGTGGGCAGTGACGCTGAAAGCGCCTGCCCACAGGGATGATCTGCCCCCATTCTCACCGAGTCATCACCTCTTGATGTCAATGATGTTTTGCAGGAGATGTTTGCACTTTCCACAGCCATTGCCTGCCCCTGTTGCCTCCACCATCTTTTCAACGGTATCGGCACCCCCATGGAGGGCTTTCACCGCATCGTCCATGGACACATTGTTGCAGCCGCAGGCCATCGACAAGATGTGCTCGATCTCCCCGATACAATTTCCGCACCCTGTGCCTGCGCCGGTGATTTCCTGGATTTCTTCCACTGTGCGGGCCCCACAGGCCATGGCTTTCCTGATATCGGCGTAACTGACCTGGTTACAATGGCAGACAATCCTGTTTACAGGGATGAGAATGGCTGTCAATACGATGGGCTCGTCATTTCGGATAGAGTGCATTTTTCCGGCCGGTGCCACAAACACATCCCCGGGATTCAGCTCGATCTCCTGGTCTTCCAGCACCCCAAAGCCTGAGCCCTGGACGCAATAAAACACCTCATCCAGGGTTGGGTGCTCATGCAACGGCACCTCCCTGTCAGGTTGAATATGATATACTTTCGTTTCAATCGATTCCTTCAAAGATTCTATATCCATCTTTCCACTCCTTGTTTCTTTTTCTTCGGGGCGCTTTCATACGGTCCCCTGCAATCAAATATGGGTGATGAAATCATCATGCATCGCTGAGGACGTTCGGGGCGGGCTTAACACGGAAGCCAGCCCCATGGCCCTGCGATGTTGTGCCTTTTGGCCATTGTATCGTCTCAGCTGCAGGGTAAGTTCTTGAAACCAAAAGCGCCTTTGATGTGTGGCTACTGTAGCCCGCACACAGTGGAAAAAAAATAACATTTGTTGCGTTTTAGAGTCGGTGTGTTCCATGGCAGGGTATGGCAAACCCGGCATGCTGAAGGTCTGGTTGTTTGTGTTTAAGTTCATCTTCTCTTGGTGCCGGAATAATCCTGCGATGAGTTGCGGCTGCTGATCTGGCAGAGGTATGATAATGTGGTCTTGGGACTGAATCCATTGGCGGGAACTTTCGAAGCGGGCGGTGAGATCATGGGGGCGTGATGACTGAAAAACCATACGACTTTTCAGAAAATCAGAAGGTCAACATCATGATTGAAGGGATGAACACGTGCTGGAAAGATATCCTTCACATGGCGACGCTGCACTCCTTTTCCAAGGGGCAGGTGGTGGACCAGGCGGCCGACGGGGTCTATCTGGTGAAGGAAGGGTGTTTGAGTTACAGCTGCTATCTGGATAGTGGTGAAAAGCGTATTTTGTACTTTGTGGGACGAGACTCCCTGTGCAATGAAGCCGGTTGCATGATTCATCTCAAGGACCGAGTCTCTTTTGAGTTCCTGGCGGATACCCAGGTTTATACGTTTCCTCCACATCAATTCATGGATGTCGATTTTGTCCGCTCATACCCGGAGCTGTCCATTAACCTTTCGCAGTACATTATTTTTAAACGGATTTACCTCAGCCATTTTGTGGCAAATTTTTCAAATAATAAGCCCGTTACACGGGTCGCTGAAATCCTTTTACAGCTTTATGAGAGTGAACACGGGATCACTATCAGCCAATTGGACATCGCAAATTTTCTCGGACTCCATTTAATGACTGTGTCCAGGGCTCTGGCGCAGTTGCGCGACGAGAATATTATCGGCAAGATCACCAAGAACAAATTTGAGATATTTGATCCAGAGCGTCTCGCGGAATACGCAGAATGGTGAGCCCAAAAGGCGAAAAGGCGTTTTTGCGTTAGGGCGTTAGGGCGTTAGGGGACAGGCTCTTTATGCTGGACTTTTTGTGCGTCGGTGTGTGATAGTCGAATTGTGCGTATCGTTCTTAAATGACAGTAAAAATCTTTCATTGAAATCCAGCTTATAAATTTGATTATGCAGGGCCAGGGAGGAAGGTATCATGCCGCGAGTTCCCCGTATGGTCGTGACGGATTCAGGTCAAAAGGCCGCGTACCATGTGATCAGCCGGACCGCACTGGACGGCCTTCCGTTCGGGAAGGTCGAGAAAGACGAGTTGGTACGAATCATTCAACGGTACTCGGCGATATACAGTGTCGAGGTTCTGGGGTTTGCCATCATGGGAAACCATTTCCACCTGCTGGTGCAGGTGAGCCCAGGGGACAGCATGTCTAACGACGAGGTGCGCAGGCGTTTTCATCTGCTCTATGGGGAAGGGACGGAATTTCCCGAGGGGCGGCTGGATGAGTATCGAGAGCGATTCAGCAGCTTGT
Source organism: Desulfoluna spongiiphila (assembly GCF_900101345.1). Lineage (GTDB taxonomy): Bacteria > Desulfobacterota > Desulfobacteria > Desulfobacterales > Desulfolunaceae > Desulfoluna > Desulfoluna spongiiphila. The sequence goes on from NZ_FMUX01000002.1 coordinate 89,080, forward strand.
CGGCCTACGTCAAGGACATCAAGCAGCGGTTCTCCTGTTTTTACAACAAGCGCAAAAAGCGTAAAGGGACCCTGTGGGGTGAGCGCTTCAAGAGCGTCATCGTCGAGCAGGGAAACACGTTGATCCATTGCCTCGCGTATATCGACTTGAACGCCGTGCGGGCCGGTATCGTGAAACGCCCGGAAGATTATCGGTGGTGCTCCATGGGGTACCATTTCCAGACGGGAAACAAGGACGGGTTTCTCTCATCGGACCTGGGGATGCCAGATTTTGGCGTGGGTGATCCGTCGACGCGATTCAGAACATACCGAGAGTATCTCTATCATTTAGGGGCCATCGACAAGAGAGGCAAAGCGAAAATATCCAGAAAGGTGCTGGATGAGGAGGCAGCCCAAGGGTTTGATATGAACCGGCTGCGGCGATTCCGATACAGGTCCCGCTATTTTACGGATTCAGGGATCATCGGTTCCCGGGCCTTTGTCGAGGCACAGTATGAAACTTTCAAGGATCATTTTCAATCCGCACGGGTAAAAATTCCGAAGCGAGTCAAAGGGATTGAGGGGATGTACTCCCTGAAACGATTGTCCGAGGCATGACTGTTTTCTGTTTGATCGTTTTTATACCAATGCAAAATCCTTCGCCTTGATGTGTTGTGGGCGGATTCCACTCCCTCCATGGTCAGTTTTTTCTTTTTCTCCAGCAAATTTGATAACCAGACTTGAATTTATGTCACCCCTGTTCGCACATTCCATTTTCTGAAACGGTTTTTATGATTAAACGCCAGGCTCGATTCGGGATTACCCGTGAGAATTTTAGCTTGGATAGATAAAGAGCCTGTCCCCAAGCGATGCCCTTATTTGTGCCCTTATTTGAGAACCCGTTGGTCCGTGAAGAGGGTGGTGAAGGTTTGCAGATCTGCCGGGATGGCAAGGCCCAGTGACTTGGCCCGTGCCAGGTTGATGCATCGTTCGCCGCGCCGGGGAGTGGTGACGGCGAATTCGCCTGGGGCCTGGCCCTCCAGGATGAAGGCGGCCAGGGTGCCTGCGTGGTAGCCCTGCTGGAAGCCGGAGATCGCCTCGGAGAGCAGCAGGCCGTCCTCCACGGCCCATTTCCAAAATCCCACCTCGGGCAGGCGGTTGTTTTCCAGGGTCCATCGCAACACGTCCTCCGGGGCGACTTCCTCACCTATGTTGTTTTTCACCACATGGTAGGTGATCACCACCAGGGCGTCCGCCTGCGTTTGCATCTCCAGGACAAAGCGTTGCCATTCGTCAAAGGTTGTTGCCGCCATGATGCCTGTGATGGTGACATCGGCCGCGTCGGCTTGTGCCTTGATGCGGTTCAGGATCGGCCGTGAGGTCGGTCCGTCGTCGCTGATGACGGCAATGCGGGAGGCACCGGGCACCACGCGTTTGAGAAGGCGGATGGAGCCCTTGAACCGTTCCCGTTCAAGGCAGCCGGTGACGTTGTGGCCGGGTGCCGTGAGGCTGTCTACAAACCCGTACCCTGTCGGCTCGGCGTTGACTCCGGTGAACACGACGGGCCAGGGGGTGTCCGTGAGGTGGCTTACCACGTGGCGCTGGGCATTGTCGTCGCTTGCAATGACAACACCCGGCGACAGGGTGTCGATGAGGGTCAGGGCCTCCCGGGCTTTTTTCTGTTTCCAGGCGGCATCGGTGTGGCGCTTGGTGTCCATGTAGAAGGTGGTGAGGGTCAGGTTCTCCCCTTCCATGAACCGTTCTTCCTCAAGGGCTTCGCGAATGCCCTGGTTGACGTCCCTTACCCAGGGGTATTCCGCATGATAGCTCTGGAGGATCAGCACACGTTTCGAGTCGGCAGACGCCGGGGCCCAGGCTGTGAGAAAAAGCATGGTCATCAGGGCAAAAAACAGGCTTTTTTGTATCATGGTCGATTCTCCAGAAAACCGGGGCACCTTTCCAGGGCGCTGCGGTTGGGTTGATGGGGCGGTGCTGTTGCAGCACCCTTCTGCGGATTACGTCGGGCCTGTTACATGCTGTTTCTGCCCCTCAGACGCTTGATCGCCACGCTGATGCTGTCCCGCATGCGGCTGATGGCTTCGGCCAGCTCGCCGATCTCATCACCTGCGTCGACATGGACGGGTATGGTCAGGTCCCCCAGGCTGATGCGGTCGGCCACGTCGGAGAGGTGGATGATCCGTCGGGTTGTGCGACGGCCATAGAAGATGAAAACAGAGGCGGCCAGAAGGGCCCCGAGACCCATGGCCAGGAGTGTCCCGTGCAGGGCCTCTGTGGTGATGCGCCGGGATCGCTGTCTGAGCAGGGTGACGCTTTTTTCAATCTCTTCGGCCTTAAAGGCGGTTCCGGTCACATAAGGGGTGCCGCGCACTTTGGTGACGGTCATGTACCAACGGCTGGTTTGTCCTTTGTCCTGCCACTCATAGAAGCCCTCGGCAGAGGGTTTGGTCTCCACGGCGGTGAGGATCTTCCAGAAGGCGTCGAAGTCGGGCTGGGTCGGTTTCAGGTCCGACAGGTCGCTTCCCACGATGTTGGGGTTTACGTGGGCCCAGCTGCGCCAGATACCACCGGGGCTTGGTCGTTCGTAGAGAAAGGTGTAGCCGGAGGTGCCGATTTTTTTGATGGCGATTTTCTTAAAATAGATGTCCCGGTTAAAGTTCCGGTTGATGAGGTCCGGGTGGCTGAAGAGATACTGACGGACCTGCCGGGCATTGGAACGGGTCTGCTCCCGGAGATGCCTTTGCTCAATGCTCCAGATGGCATCGGACATGGTCTCGGTGACCTGGGTATCCATGCGGGGCATCACCTGTTCGGTGAAGTACCAGAGGCTGGCAGCGCAGACCACGAGAAAGGGGAGGATGGAGAACAGAATGAATTTACCGGTGAGCCCAATGCTATTTCGGCGGGGTCTCACCTCGGTGGGCTCCTGAGAGATCCGGGCCTGCATGGGCGCCGGGGGAGCGATGGGGATCGGGGGTGTGCCCGGTTCGGGCTCAGAAGATGCGTCGCCCGATACCACCTGGTACTCCTCTGGCGTGAGGTGCACCGCATCAGGGGAGGCCGATTCATTTTCCCTGTCAATGACGAACCATTCACCGCAGGTCAGGCATCTGGCTTTTGAACGGTCGGCGGACAGCTTGTGGGCTTCTATGCTGTAAGTTTTGCCGCAGTGGTTGCATGAAATGTTCATGGGTGCGTTTCCTTCTTGATGGCAGCATTCGAATAAACCGCTAAGGGTTCGGTAAAACGTCGGGCACGGCGCCCAGGCGCGTGTCAGTTCGGCGGGGAAGAGAAGGTGGCCCGGGCCGTCATGGCGGGGAAGAGCCTGGCTGTTTTGGTCAGGTGCGCGGGCACCGTAAGGCCGAGCTCGTCGGCGCGCGCCTTGTTGATGCACGGTTGACCGGTACGGGGGGCGGCCACGGGAAAGTCACCGGGGGATTGACCGCCCAGGATATAAGAGGTGATGGTACCCACGTAATACCCCTGATCATAACCGGAGATGGCGTCCGAGCAGAGGAGCCCCTGGGAGACGGCCCAGGGCCAGAACCCCATGTCGGGAAGCCTGCTGTGGGCGGTGGTCCAGGCGAGGACCTCTTCGGCGGGCACATGGGCACCGCTGTCGTCCCTCAGGGTGTGGTAGACCACCACGGCCAGGGCATCAGCCCGATTTTGAACCCTGGTGACAAAGGCTTTCCAGGCGGTGAAATCATCGGTTTCAAGGGAGGCAATCACCTCCACCCCATGGGCCGGTGCCAGGGCTTTGATTCGTTGGACCACAGGGGCACCGGTGGGCGATGCATCGGAGATGAGGGCCAGGCGTTTGACCTCGGGGACGAGTCGTTTCAGGAACGCCAGGCTCTCCGGGAACCGTTCCCTCTCCAGGGCGCCGGTGATGTTGCCCCCCGGGTTCTCCCGATTGGAAATGATCCCATACTCTTCGGGGTCCCGGTTGACCCCTGCAAAGACAAAGGCCCAGCCTGCTTTGCCCATGGGGCGGACCACGTATTCCTGGCAGTTGTCGTCCAGGGCGATGACCACCGCGGGCTGGAGACGGTCAATGGCTTCACGGGCCATTTTGCCTGCGTCCTCCTTCCACTCACGGGAGGTGCGCCGTTTGGTGTCCATGTAGAATGACTTAAGGGTGATGTTTTTGTCCGGAATATAGTACTCGTCGGCCAAGGCGTCCCGTATGCCCTCCTCCACCGAGATGTCCCATGGGTTGGACTCGTGATAGCTGTGGAGGAGCATGACTTTGGGATGTGTTTCCGGCTCTGAAGGGGGCTGTGAGAGTGCTAAACAACATAAAACCAAGGGGGAAAAGAGGATGAAGATGCAGGTGAAACGGTGCATTCGTGTCTCCCTGTCCGCAGTGATCGAAGGCCTGTGCGGATTCATATCAAAAGGGTGTAGTATCTCAGGTAGTAAAATGCCTTTTTGCCTCATCGGGAAATTAGCAAAATTGATGCCATCTGGAAGTGATGTGTGGAGAATGGTCAGGGAAACCCCGGTGGGGTAGGGCACCCGGAGAAAATCTAAGGATGAAGGAATGGGTTGGCTGGGTGAGGAAACGTGCTTTTAAAGGCGTGCTGTTCCTTAAAATGAGACTGTAGCAATTTGTAAATATATTATCATCGTTGAAAACATGCGCCGTAAAGGGGTTTTGGATGGGTCCGTTATTCCGGAACAGGGTCCGGGGAACCACGACCCAAGGCATGGCGGAGGGCGTGGAAATTTCAGGGGTACGTTGGTTTAAGGATCCGGAAAGTTTTTACTCCGGGGACATTGGGCAATCCGCACATTCCATAGAAAGCAGGCGGAAAATATCACCCCAACAACGCATACCCGAGAAGAGCTTTTTGACGCCTCATTTTCTGTTATCATTGCGCCAGCCCTTCTCGGCATTTGTCGCATGGGTATGCGGGAGCGTCTGAGAGTCCTCCCCGGGTGTCTCCTTTCACCGGCACCTGTCCCTCGTCACCTTGAACCATTCGGGATAGGTCTGGGCGTAGGCCACGTTCTGTGGTTTTATTCCGGCGGTCTTCATGAGTGACGTGTATATTTCGGTTTTGTCAGATCCTTTACCAATGAAGAAAGAGAAAAAAGAATGAATGATTTTATCACACCCAAGAATCACAAAGCGTTTAAGGCACAGGTTCTCTCTTCACACATCGATGACGAGGTAAAAGACTGCGCCATTGCCTATATCGACCCCCGGGGCGGTGGCCCCGACCCCGACCACACGCATCCCCATGACCACCTGTTCACGGTGATTGCAGGCGAAATCGAGATCAGGATGGACGGAGATGCCTTTGCCGTAACAGAAGGCATGTCCCTGAGGGTTCCGGGAGAGAAACGCCACTCCGTCTGGAACACAGGGCTCACCACCGCAAAGGTCATGGGGATCTCCCTTCGAAAGGAATAACGTATCCATACGGCTCTGTGTGAGCTGCCCCGGATTGCCCTTTGCCACATAGTCAGGTCATCTCGCCACGTTTCAGCCATTTTCAGCTTTTTTGCAGGGGGCGTCTGCCCGTCACCCCCTGTTTCTCCGGGCCATTTTCTCCTGTTCGCCTTTGTAAAACGCCACAATGTGTTCCACGGCCTGGTACTGCCGCTCCAGGAGATCCTCAGTGATGGTGCGAAGGCCCCACTTCTTGAAGTCTATCTGAAGGCCGTTTCCTCCCGGTGCCTCAGCGCCCTCCAGTTCGGAAAAGAAGGCCCCCACGGACGTGAGGAGGCGATGAACATCTTTGATGGCGTCGCAAAGCTCGGGTATCTCCGATCCCGAAAACATACCCGGGCCGGGTTGGCTGTCCGATGAGATCATGATGAACCCCCATTTTTTTGTGAAGAGTAAATAGGCACGGGACTGCCCGCAGCCCTTTACAGCGCCCCGGGAGCCACCAGCCCGTAGGGTGCACTCTGTGCACCAATTTCGTAAGTCGTGAATAGTGAATAGTGATGGGACTGCCCGGAGCCCTTTACCGAGCCCCGGGAGCCATCAGCCCGTAAGGTGCACTCTGTGAACCACTTTCGCGAGTCGTAAGTGGTAAGTGGTAAATAGAGGTCGGGCTGATCGGGCCTACAACAGGACACCGGAGACAATCGGCCATAGGATTCACTACGTGGACCCATGACCCATTACCTGTGATCTCCAATCACTACTTCCTGCTCACGAATCACTATTCAAAAATTGGCCATTTATAAAGACGGTTGCGTTGGTGGAAGGGGCGCAGGATTGCGCGTGATGAGGAAAATACGACTTGAAAAGGGGGTGGGGGTGGTGTAAAAAACCGTGTAGCCATGACGACCTCCTTAGAAGGTTGTTTTGGTCAGGCCTGGCAGGATGTTGCTGCATCCTGTCGGGTCGCATCTTGAATTCCATGAGTACCGTAATAACTAGTTATTACGTTTCACCCTAATTCCATCTTTTTTGCGTGTCAATAGTTTTTTTTTGTTGGTAAATCCCTCGGTTATTCATTTCGAAATCAGCCGAATCAATTCTCCTCTCAGCTTTTTTCCCCTCATCATGCCTTGTAACCCTGTTTACAGGCCCGAGCTCATCCGTCATTATTCAATATCAAAAAAAATACTCTCCTATTTAGCTCTGTGAAAGCATCCAGATCTGGTGTTCAGTTTGGTGTGGGAAACGAAGAGAGAAAGGCATGTGTGTTGATGGCAAGGGGTCTTTTATACAGATTTACAGCCTGTTGACTAAAGTTCTCTTTCAGGGGTAGCAAGTTTTTGAGTTGAAAAATGGAGGCTTACGGCGTATGACTAAAAATACTGAGCGGGCCTTGATGCTCAGGGCACAGGCTCCTGTCTGGTGGAAAAGGTCCTGCGCATTACTCTAAAGCAGTTAGCCTGGATATTTCACGAGTCGAGTGCACCCATATTCAAGGCATCAGAGCTGCAGAAGTCGTGGTTTTATAAAAGCTCTGATAACGCGGAAGATGGGTGCACTCGGCTCGTCCGAAGGGTGTGAAAATTAAACAGCAAACGTCGATTTACATTTTGCATTTTCAAAATAGCTAAGATTTTTATTGTAGCTATTTGAAACCATGATGTTTTCGTTCTGGCTGGTTTCTTTCTCATGAAATATGCGGGTTAGGTTGTGTGCGAATCCTTTTTGCAGGGGGGTATTAAAGGCCAAACATGGAAATGAGCGTGTATCCAGATGCAAACAAGGAAAATTTTCCGGGTATCGCCGTATTAAAGGACAAACACGGAAAATGTAATCGGGGTGTATCAATACCCTGTGTGGTTGGTGACTACATGGTGGGTTGGCTCAAAATCTGAATAATATCAAACGGATTTTATGGGTGAGATGCTCGCGGTTTCTTTGGTGTGCAAACTGTCTGGTTGTTGAGTGTACTGTTCGGCAGTATTGAACAGCAAAAAGTGGAATCTGAAACGGCTATTTTTCCACTTTAACCCCTTGAATATCTGAAACACTGGAAAATTGTCGGGGTCTTCGTAATGTTAACCCCCCTTTAAGGACATAGTAATATCATGGAAGCGGAAATCCTTGATAGGCCGCCCCTGTCTGGAGATTTTGAAGAACACAATTTTTCAACGTCCGGGAATACATTTTGGGTTAAGTTTCTTGATGAGGATTATTTAGAATGGGTTGGTGTATTTAGTCAAAGCGGGTGGCGTTCTTTTAACGCTGTTTTTCGTATACCCAATGAAAAAATATTTTTAGTCGTTGCAGGTGGGCAGGGATATTTCGTTGATCCCAATAAAAGAGAAATTATCTCAACAACTGAATGGGATGGGATTGACAACATACTTTACAACGACGAAACTGGTTTTTTAGTTGCAACTGATGGCCTGTACCTCGCGCTATTTAAGGGGCCTAAACTAAAATAGTCAGGCGAAAGAGTGTCGGCTGACGGCATTAGTTTTACGGGTCAATCAGGGCCGATAATTAATGGCGTGCTAAATGACCTTACTGATGAAGGGTGTCAATTTACATTTAATGCAATCACACGTGAGTTCAAAGCCGCATGGATATTATCCGAGAATTGGGGTTAACAAATCGCTAAACTCGGATTGCCAAAAGCTGCGCCGCTTCGCTCTGCAACTTTTGGCAACCGGTTAGCTCAAACGTTAAGCTAAAAATATTACGTATTAGCGATGAAAAGTGAAAAAGATAAAATGTTGAAGGGGGAATTATATAATGCTTCTGATACTATTCTTTTAGATGAGCGAAAGAAAGCACGTGAATTGATTCACAGGCTCAACTACACTGAATATGGAAATGATTCTACATATCGAAGTATTCTAAACACTCTTTTACCAAACTCAGCGACAGACATAATTATTGAGCCTCCATTTTATTGTGACTACGGGTACAATATTTATTCTGGTAGCAAAGTCTTTTTCAATTTTAATTGTGTTTTACTGGATGTAATGCCAATTGAGATAGGATCAAATGTTCTATTTGGTCCAAATGTGCAAGTTTATACAGCAACTCATCCTGTTGATGCTATTAGACGACGTGAAGGATTAGAATCTGCAAAACCAGTTACAATTGGTGATGATTGCTGGATTGGAGGTAACGCCGTAATATTGCCAGGAGTTACAATTGGCAAACGATGCGTAATTGGCTCGGGGGCCGTTGTTACCAAAAGTATTCCGTCGGATGTTATTGTGGTAGGTAATCCTGCCAAGCAAATTCATAACAATAATGCTTAACATGGCGCTGATCGTGCCGAGATAAATCCGAATCGTTGGGATAAGAGTCAAATCTTTGAAATTCGATATTGTTACCCAGTGGGCATTGGGGTCAGACCCAATGCCATTCGGTTAAGCGGCCCGTTTGTAAGAACTGTAAGAAACTCTCTTGCCCCCTGTGTCAGGATAGTTGTCACCTCTGAGTTGTCACCAAATTGATCTTTGGGGGTTTTTTCGATTCGGTTTAATGGACTCTGTTATCCGGAAAATCTGCTCTTGAAGATACTGGATGATTCTAACGGCCTCCTCTTTACCGCAGCTCAATAGTCTGGGGATTCTGCTTCGAACGATAGAGATAGCAAACGTCTGGTTGATTTGTTTTTTATGCTTCCGCTCTTTTCCATTTATAGTTTTTTGGTCGCAAAGCTTGTTGCTTGGCTCGAACGAAAATATGGCTGTAAGATTTTTGGCAACGATTGCAGCGTAACAATCTTGATGGATTTAATGAATTGTTTTTTCAGTGAAATTTTCAATTTCTATTCGGCATTATAATAGTTTGTAGTCTTCTTCAACAGGCCATCGTTTTCGGTAGAGCCCTTCAAAAATAGAATGTGGAAATACTTTTGCATCAATAAGGGATGTTGCAAGCACTTCTGTTTCTCCTGAAGGTAAATCAATTCGAATAAATCTCAGCTGAATGGGACTTGAGTCCAGATCTCGGAAAAGGGGTCAGACCTGCACATTTTACAAAAAATAATTACATAGTAAGAGGGGACAGACTTTTGCGATCTTTTGTGAAATCAACGATGAGTTAATTCCATAATTCGGGAGAGTGGTGTAGGTGCTGGATTATTTCGAACATAATTTGATTCGTGTGCCATAACGAGGGGGTGTTTGATGTCTGAGATGAAATGTGTAATTTGTGGCAAAAAAGTAACATGGTGGTCTGGAAGATTTGACTGTGAAATCCCATATTGTAAAACGTGTTTTCGACAGGAAAGAGACAAAATAATATCCGGCGATAATCAATTAGACCCTGGGCACCCAGAGTTCCACGGTGAAAATGAAATTCTACAAAGTGATTCTCATGAATCAATGTCTAACACCATCGAATCAAATTATGGCACGGCACTTTCAATTTCGGCCTTGATGTCGACCATAGGGTGGCTCATTGTTGTGATTGGTTTGGTGGCGATCGTCATAGGTTTTTCTGAAGGGTCGAGAAGTGGTGTTTCGTTTATTGCAGCTTTACCTGGTATTGGGATGTCAATATCCGGTTTCTTTCTTGTTGCCTGTGCTCAAGTCACCAGAGCCGTTGTAGATAATGCTGACCAAACAAGAGAAATTCTCAATATACTTAAAGAAAGGTCCTAATACGATTCGTGTATTTATTCATTTAGCAAGGTGGAGAGGGCAAACCTACAACTTTTACAAAATGAATCTATTCAAAATGTTGGTGGGCTATGTTGTGCCCCAACTAATGAAATGGGGTCGCGTCATGACATTCGACAAAAAGCCAATGCCACTTATATCAGGTAACGGGTGGATCGGATTTTTACCTTAATTCTATTTAAAGGAACCTTCGTGATACGACCCCGAAAGATTGCCTTATTTAGAGTTTTTTTCAATGTGAATATTGGTTAATAACGAAATAATATTTATGAGGATCTGTATGATAGGTTTTATTCCTTAGCAGGATAATTCTGTCCAATGTCAAGACGTGACCCCTTTTTACTGTGAGGGAAATCTTCACGTACGGGTCTGTGGGGGGAGCGCCGGGTGACCGGTGCTTCTACCTGGAAGCCGATGCTCGTACCTCGCGCGGCTGAAGCGTGCATTATGCTCCTCTGAGAGATCTGCGTATCTAAAGGATATACAATGAGAATATTTTTAATCACGATATTGGTGCTGTTTTCCGTAAATGTTAATGCGGACGTCGTTGAGCGACCTAATCAGAAATACCCTGATCAGGCACTTAAGAGCTACTCATGGTTAGTGGGCTATAAGAAATGCACATTTAGTGTGTTCGTTAATGATGATGCTAAAAGATTTATGAATGAAGAATCAATGAAGCGTTACTTTAAATTGAAAATGAGGAATTTTGTTAGAGACGTTGAGCTTGTTGATAACCCAAAAGATAACAATCACAACTATTTATATTTCAATCTTGAGCTATATAGATACAACGATAAAACGAAAATCTACTACGGTTTGGTTTCGTTAAAACTTGACAGCTCGGTAAACTTCAGCGGAAGTGATGCAAGAATATACGAACTTACAACATCAATTGCGGGTTCTGAATCGCAACTTATCGGCTTCATAAAGCAGGAAATTGACTTAATGGTTGAGGTTTATGCGGAAGATTATTATTACCTATATGATCTAAATAGTAAGCATAACAAACGCGTCAATTAGGACATTCGCAGGCTCGTGCCTATCACGCGGGCGCTATGCATCAGAATACAGAGATAAATCATGAAATATAGTGGAATTGGTATATTCAAACATTGCTTCGATGATCCGAAAAGAATTACACAATTTGAAGAACGAGTTGTGGTAACTGATGCATCATCACCTGAAGAAGCGGAAAGAATAATTCTTGCAGAGTTTGAAGAGTATTCGACCGACAGTGTTGAGTTTCTCGATACATATGAAATCAAAGAAATATACGAAGAAGAGAGTATCGTTACTGAAATTGCATGCAGTATAAGAATATTCGCCGGGACTGATGAAGAATATCTCAGCAAATACTGGCATGATCAAAGGCCTCTATCATGTGAAAATGTTGGTTGGCAGCATGTATGGTTTAACAAAGGTAACGGCAAAAGCGGGTGTTACAACTGTCAGGAGGAACGTGACGGTGAATTGTGGAAAACTGCATAACATGCGTTTTCACAGCCGACCGTACGGAGAAGGGGGCAGACCTACACATCTGACATTTTCTCTTTTTAAAAGCCATGTCTATGCATTTGAAGAATTAGATTTCTTTGCTTTTTAGCGTTCCTGTTGTATCTGTCTGAATTTTTGTTATCTGTGGCTAAATCCTTTGTTGTTAGGGCTCTATTTCTACCAAGAGCACTCGCTTTTCCCTATATAGTACGTACCAGCGGGTTTGTTGCTCTATTGCAATCTATGAATTGAATTGAAATGAAAGGGCTCCTCATGGCCCGAAAAAACAAAAACATCCTTAACGTGTTGATTCAGCTCCCCGGTGGGGTCGGGGTCGCGGACATTTTTCCTGTGTTCCCGTTAAACTCCTACGGATTAGGTCTATTGTTTTTCTCCATGAAAGTCAGAAGGACTTTTTAAAGCACTCGTGGAGGTAATGCTTATTACGTCTGTAATTTGCGTAAGTGTAAGGGCAGTATGGAACTGTGGCTTGAAAATTATTTTTTCTCGGAGTGTAAACGTGAAAATAAATCTTATGTTACCCACTGTTATTATTTGTTTGTTTTTCCAAGCAGCTCTAATGCCAACGATGCTTCAAGCCTCTTCCTTAGAAATCACGTCACATGGGGTGGCAGGTCAAGGGGATGCTGAATGGAACCACGAATTCTATACTTTTGCACCCGTGTTCTGGAACAACAAAACCATACCTCTTGATAAACGAATATCTGTTACGCGCTATGTGTTGGGGCGTTTAGAGTTTGAAAGAAACGTGTTTCCCCAGTTGGATGAAAAAGTGTCCATAAGCGGCAAGTCGAAGAATATTAAAGACATCATTGAGATGATGAATGGGAAATTAAACAACACATTGCCGGTTGTTTACAATTGCAACCTTGCAGTTACTCACAATGTAAAAATTGAGAATTATTCTGTGTACGAGATTATAGAGGCTGTATGCGCGGGCGCTGGTTACGACCCCATTTATCACAAGGATACACTCGAAATAAGGGACAGGCATTAGTTTCGAACCGGCTGTTTAAAGGCCGTGTCAGGCGACATGTAAAACAGCCTCTCTCCCACCCATAGAGAGACTCATGGAAAGGCGAGATACAAGGTTTTTCATTCTGCTTCTACAACACGAATGAAGGACCTTATGCTACAGCCTGATGAAGTCACCGATATATTGATATTGTGGATTAAAAAATTCGGATGGGATTCAAAAACGTTAGAAATAGTTGAAATAGGCTCTGAAATGGGAGGGGCAGGCTCTTTAAGCCATTAGAACTATCGGAGTTGACAGGCCGGTTTTTTCTGTTGCGAGGCATGGCATAATCGGTTGAGCGCGCGCCCAATGGACACGGCACTACCTTTGCCAATCCTACAATTCACGCGGTACGCATGCCGTTTGACCATGCACACCTAAGGAATTTTACGGCAAATTCCCGTTTTTCGCCGTCAGTTACCAAAGAAGGAAACTGACCAACACCTCTGCCAATATGGGTGGTTCTCATATGAGCATATTGAATGTATACCGCTACGTTTTATTCTGAGGAACGAGGGGTAAAGCACCTACGATAACGAGTTTTGGGGGCAACCCCTTGCAACCGGAGGCTGTATTTTAGAATCTGTATAAATACGGGCAAAAAGAGAGGGGTATTCATGAGAGAAAAATTCATTCTGGTCTGTCGCACCACCGGTTTTTTGATCTTTTGTTATTCGATCATGACAATTCTTGAGTCAGTCTCCATGCTCATCATGCCTCCTAACATGGAGAAAGTGATGGGGAACCCGTCATCGTACTTTGGGTCAGGGATGATGCATGAGTTTCTCGCGACATCCCAAGCCTCTGTGGAATATATGTGGGTATACTGTCTGAAGTCAATCGCCTTGGGTGGCCTTATCCCCCTGTGCTTCGGATTGTACCTGATGGTCTCAGGCCGCTTCTTTATAGCTCTTTGTTATCCTGTATCAATGTCACCAGAGCTCAGGACGGAGCCAAGTGTCTCATTCCAGCCGATGAAACCCCATGATAATGAGGACGATCGAAAATTTATGCCTCCGGAAATGAGGTAATTTGCATTTAACAAAAAACAAATGATTATAATATTAGTTCATTGCATTAATCGCTTGTTTTGCACTCTTAAAGTAGAGACGCACCTTCGGAGTCGTCAATCCCCTGTTTAACGGAATTCTAAAAGTTTAAAAAATGAGAACAAGATTGCATCACATGTGTTAATCTGCTCTCCTTTTTTCTCAGAAAACAGGGCCATTCCATAGGTTTATTAGGCATAATATCAGAAAGGATCGAATGATGACTCAGGAAAAAGATTTAGAAGGGTTAGGTGGTTGGCTTATTCTTGTAGGGATAGGAATAATTCTTTGTCCATTAAGAGCTATAGCCTTCATTTTGCCAACTTATGTGAAACTGTTTTCAAATGGGTCATGGGAGATGTTAACCACGCCGGGTACTGAAGCTTACAATTCGCTTTGGGCACCGATACTTATCGGCGAAATTTCGATAAATGTAGCTATGATCCTTATTTGGGGGTTCATTGCTTTTCTGTTCTTTTCGAAGAAAGAAAACTTTCCGAAATGGTATATTGGAATTATTTTATTTACTACGGCATTCATTCTTGCAGATGCACTCTCCATAAAATTAGTTATGCCCGATGAACCAATATTTGACCCGGATACTGTGAAAGAATTTTCCCGCTCTCTTATAGCCACATTTATTTGGGTTCCTTATATGCTTACATCAAAACGGGTGAAAGCAACTTTTATCAAGTAGGCGCCTATCTAATAAATTCAGGGGACGCAAAAAGCCGCGTCCCTGATTTCCACGTTCGCATGAGGTCTGTTTATGTTTCTTAATGTAATTCAAGTAATCATTTTTTCGTGTATTTATTGGGCAATGAATGTGTTCTCGTTTTGTTTTGCATTCATGATTTTTGCACTTCCTATCAAGATTCTAACTGGAAACACATTACGATACTATTTTCCGGGAGATTATTTGCTTTATATTTTTTTCTTTGTAATTGGAATTCTCCCTTTGTATTTTAGTCTTTATTCAGGGATAGAAAGTTTGAATGTATCTCATAAATTTCTCAAAAGCTTTACGGCCCCATATTTGAAAATATACTATCTGATTAAGGGGTATTGGATCAATCAAAGTAATCCCAATTCACAAGGCTCTTAACTCAGGTCGGACGACAACCGCTCGTTTTTTTGTGGTATTATTGATTGAGCGCTTTTGTCTTCCTGTCTGTAGCACAATGCGTCTCTAAGTTCGTTCGTGCAGGCGATTGACCTCAAAAAATACAATGAATCAAAAAAACACGGATATTCAAAAAATTTGGCGAGGCTTGAAAAACCTCATATTTTCGATTTCGCTCATAATCGTGACCATTGCATTATTATTTATTTATACAATGCGTCAGATTTTGGAGGTTTTGATCTTGAAAGGGCCATGTTTGAGCATCAAGATGCTGTTGTATATGCTATAGCAGTCTTTGGAGCAGAATTCGTTTTATTGTTAATATCCATTTATAGGATAGCAAAATCGTTGGATAAAAATGCAGCAGCTTGGTTGATCGCATGTGCTGCATTTCCCATGATTTTGTACGTTGCGATAATCTATTTTTTCATTTTAGGTGTTTATAACATCATAAAGATAAAATTTTCCAAAAATGTCGAACCATCGCCTTCATCCGGCGTTCGCTCACCGCTCGGCTGAACCGTGAGTTACATTTCAAAAAAGGTAAATATAAAATGAAATATGAAATTTCTGGCTTTTAGGTGAGGGTCGGTGCATTTTTTATAGACGCTTTAATTTTATGCGTTTATGGCCTTCTTCTCGGCCTGGCTTTTTCTCAACAATTTGCAGAATTGGGTGGCTGGGGACGGGCGATCGGATTTCCAATTGCGGCTATGTATTTTGTAACTCAGAACAGTCGTTTCGGTGGCGGGCAAACCATCGGGAAAAGGGTCTTTAAAATACAGATTGTTGATAAGACCGGTGAACTTCTCAATTTGACTCAAAGTACTCTGAGATATTCCATTATTGCCATTCCATATTTTATGAATGGGGCCATAATTCCGGAGTCAATTTTCTTTCCTGTCATTCTTCCGCTTGTGTCGCTGCTTGTATTTGGATTCGGAATTTCTATAATCTACTTGAGCGTTTTCAATCGAAACACTCGTCAGTCGCTACATGACATTATCACGGGTACTTATGTTATTCGCAAAGACCTTGAATCAGATGAAATAGTGAAACCTATTTGGCCGGGTCACTATGCAATCTGCGCCATTATTGTGGTGCTTGCGTTACTTGCGCCAATATTTGGTAATCAGTTAAGTCAAAGCGAATTTTTCTCAGAGCTTACTGCTACCAGAGCGAATATACAGAATCTTCCCCAGGTGGTTTACGCAACCATTCAGGATGGCCAATCAACCACTATACGGGTAGGTGATGAATCCATAACGACAACCTATTTGAATATTCAAGTCATTGTAAATGACCCAAAAATTGAAGCCGAGAAATTTGCTGCCAAAGTCGTGAATATCGCTTTAGAAAATCACAAGGAAGCAACTCAAAAAAATCTGATACAGGTTGTCCTGACCTACGGTTATGATATTGGGATTGCCTCGAAATGGATCAGCTCTCGTTATTCTTTTACCCCGGAGTATTGGCTGGCAAAGAACGACAAAGAAATTTGAAATGTAATGAGGCGGCCGGCTGGCTCATGATGAACGATTGTTGTGATCATAGGCACTCTCTCATTCTGCTGAAGCGAACATAAATATCAATATGATAGGAATTATAATGGAAGCATGGCCTTTTGATCAGGCGTCAAACGTAACTGCTATTACAACTCGTCAAGTTCTTGAGGATGGACATCCAATTTTGAGAGTTACCCATTATTCTGATGACCACTCATGGGCATTTTTATGCGGAACAACTGATAATACAGACGATGGTAGGATTGTGGGTATGGGGACGGCCTTACAAATTGATCCCTCTCTCCGTGACATTGCTGATTTACCCGTTGGTTGGTGTGCCTTGCGTAAATCTGTTGATTCTCCCTGGCAAAGGGCCAAAGATCCATCTGCTTAACAATTAACTGCGAGGAAGGGTAAGAGTGAGAGAGTAAGAGGACAGGTCTTTTGAGCTATATAAAGTACAAGCCTTAGCCCATCTCAAACAGCCCCACGCTCTACCTCCAATCAACTCTTTGGCAGTTTTAGAAGCGTCCGGCCAATGGGGAGAGGATGGCGCTTCAAGCATCAGATGGCCACGCTCCGCTTTGCCCACCCTACATGTATAGTTTTACGAACATGGGCAACCACATCTGCTGGCGACGGTTCACCTGGGGGTATGATTCCCGAAGACGAAATCCGGCTGAGGTATCGTTTCTTTGTGGTGAGGACGCAGAGTTTCCGAAGGGGGGCTCACTACCGGATCAGGTTTTCGCGCCTTTCAGCCGACACCAGGGATATCAAGACGCAGCACAAAAAGAATTTGTTCCTTGCCGTCCCTGGTTCAATGAAAACCGCTATGGCTTTGATCTGTTTGGCATGTTAAAAGCGTCAACACGCCGAGAGCCGAGCGTATCCATCTTCTGCGTTATCAGAGCGTTGAGGTATGCAACGACATCTGCAGCTCCGATGCCTTGAATATTGGATGTACCCGACTCGTGAAATACCCGGGCTAAGTGCTTCGTTACATAAAAAAAGTGTTTTAGATCAAGTTTATATTTAAAAAATAGGAATATTGCTATGTCAGTTGAAGAGATGATGTGTCCCAAATGTAATTCACCTTATGCTTATCCCGATGGGTTCATGTGGGTATGCCCTGAATGTGCTCATGAGTGGGCAGCTGATGAGGCTTCTGATGCCTCTTCAGAAGATGCTCCCAAGTTTCTTGATGCCAATGGCACTCCGTTGCAGGATGGAGATACAGTCACCACCACCAAAGATCTTAAGGCCGGGAAAGACACCGTGAAATGTGGTACGAAGGTCAAAAATATCAAGCTTCTTGATGAACCTGTAAATGGACACGATATCTCCTGTAAGGTTACAGGCTTTGGCGCCATGTATCTAAAATGCTCTGTTGTCAAAAAGGGCTAACCCGGATATTTCATGAGAAAACGGACTTATTGTAATAATTTAATATTATTACAAATGGTTGCTGTGATAAAATTAGACATTTCAAAAATACAAAATGTAATTAACAATTTTCTCACCCTTCGGGCGAGCCGAGTGCACTCATCTTCTGCGTTATCAGAGCCTTGAGGTAAACCACTACATCTGCAGCTCTGATGCCTTGAATATGGGTGCACTCGGCTCGTGACATATCCGGGCTAAGAGAGAAACAGGGGGGGCTTTTTGAGCGGGGCATCTCCTGCCCGATCCCATGGGGGTAAAACGACAGGTTCATGGTGACCATAGACATCATGAACCTTGTTTTATTTCCGGCCCTGTTTCTGTAGGCTCTACGGTTTATGGTTTCATGGCCTTTTCCATGCGCCGTATGGCGTCTCTTTCCGCGTTGGCTTCCTGAATAATCTGCCAGCGACAGGTCATGGATTCCGGGACGATCTGGTACGCTGTTTCCATGGTTTCGACGGACCGTTTCAGGCAGGTGCGGCATGGCCCGTCTGACCGTTCTTTCTGCCTTCGGAATGCGTTGTATGGCTTCTGCTTCCAGATGTCTCTGAAATTCCTGTCCCGGATATTTTCCCAGTGGAGGCTCTCTTTTGGGGCAGAACGGCCATGGGCCCAGTGGCGCGCTTGCCCGGTGACGGGAAGGCTTGACATAACGCAGGGTGCCACGGTGCCGTCAGAGGCGATAACCGCGGATTTTGCTATGTTTTCCGTGCAGTGATTGAAGAGCATGAAAGGGGATACCAGGTGAAACCGCAGCACGTTCTGAAGGCCGGCAATGGAGCGCATGTCATAGAACTTTCGCTTCAGATCATCCCACTCTTCCATGGTGTCGGCCAGGCAGGCCTCCTTCTGGAGCTCGGGACGCGTGACCAGGGACAGTGAACTGAGAACCACCTGATCAACATGGAGCTGCCTCCAGAAGGCCGGGTAGGTGTCGAGATGGGGCAGGCTCGACCGTAGCAGCATCTGGGCGACATGGACCCTGGGAAAGGCGGCGCGCCTTGCTGCTTTGCACGTCTGGATGGTGTCGATGCAGCGGATGACCTGCTCTAAGGAGGTGCCCTGGCGGATGGGGTCATTTTCTTTGCTGCTGCAGCCGGCAGTGGAAAAAGCGATCAGGTCAAGGCCCATATCCACCAGCGCTTCCATGGTGTCGTCATCCAGCATCGTGCCGCTGGTAGTGGTGCCGACCTTGAACCCTTTTTCTTTTAAGTTTTTGATGATGGAGACCAGTTCCGGATGGGCAAAGGGCTCTCCCCAGCCCTGGAGATGGATGTAGGTCTTCGGGTGAAGAAAGGGGAGGATGGCGTCTATCTGTTCGGGGGCAAGAAACCTGTTTTCCCAGCATGATTCGTATGCGGTCTGCGGGCAGTACATGCAGGCATTGGTGCAGACGGAGCTCACTTCGATCTGCAGCCAGTCAAGGCGAGTGCGTTGCCATGGTGTTTTCCACATACGACGTCCTCCTTTGCGGGTCCTTGAGGTACCACATGGATGACTCTATCTGTATTTTCGCACGGATGCCAGTTCTTTTGCTCCCGTGATGGTGGGGCGGCAGCCGGATATCGAATGGGTAAAAAAGAGAAAAGAGAACGCAAATGAGACACGAGTGTTATTTCTGCCATATCAAGACCGTTGAGTCATTGATTCGTAAATTCAAGCCTGATGCGGATACCGCTGAAGGCTTTATTTTTGCCGTGCATGAGCTGCTGGCCGCCAATCGCGATATGGCCAACCCGCAGCTGGCAACGCAGGTTCACCGGATTGCCAGGCAGCACCTGGACAATGGGAATCTGTATGCAGCGGAAAAAAAAGAGGCCAATGACCTGCTCCTCGGCCAGTATGAAGACTGGAAAAAGAGGGTGCGTGATACAGACGACCCGTTTTTCACCGCTGCGAAACTGGCCGTGATCGGAAATATCATCGATTATGGTGCCCACAGTGTCAGCCGTGATATCTCCGCTCAGATTCAGGGCTTTCTCCAGCAGGACCTGACCATCGATATGCGTGGAAAATTGAAAGAGGCGCTGGGCCGTGCGGAAAGCGTTCTCTACCTGGGGGATAACTGCGGCGAGGTGGTTTTTGACAAGCTGCTCATCGAGACCTTGGGGCATCCGAATATAACCTTTGCCGTGCGCGGGAAGCCGGTCATCAATGACGTGACAGAAGAGGATGCCGGGTATGTGGGCATGGACCGTGTGTGCCGGGTTCTTTCCAATGGAGCGGATGCGCCGTCCACACTCATGGATTTCAGCTCGGACGAGTTCAAGGAGGCGTTTTACGCGGCGGACCTGGTGATTTCAAAGGGGCAGGGGAACTTTGAGGGACTGATGGAGAGCGATCATCCGAATATCTTTTTCCTCCTGATCGCAAAGTGTGCCCCCATTGCCGAACTTCTGGGTGTGGAGAAGAACAATATGGTGATTGTGAGGCGCCAGGGGCTTCACAATGCGAATCCATGACAGAGATTGCGATGCGGGGACAGGGGACAGGCTCTTTAAGCTAAGGGTCAATCTACACAGGTAGCGATCTAAGAAAGATGCCCCTCGCAAGCAAGGGGCATCTTCTTTATATCAATGGGGTGTCGGTTCGCGCACCCTGCGCGAAAAAATTATCCTCCTCAGCCACCGCAGTCGATGACCAGTTCAACTGTGTTGCTTGGCTGACTGCCGTTATAAACCGAAATCTGATAGCGGCCGTTGGCATAGTTCGGGTTCTCAACGGTGATGCGTGATGCGCTTCGCGACAACACGGTGCCCCACGTGTCTACCCCGTTCCCTTTAATTTCAACGCGACTGTTGGCTGTGTCGAAATTGATTCCATTGATGGAGATCGGGCTGCCGGCCAAGGTTACCCTTGGAATGCTTGTGATGGTTGGCACGCCCGGATTCGGATTTGGGTTTGGATTCGGAGAACCGGCTGGTTCAACCATCACATCGTCAAGGTAGAAATCAACATATTGCGGCGGGCCGTAGATGTGAACGGCAACGAGACGGGCCTGGCCGGTCAGGTTTGCGGTGTGTTCACCGCCGATCATGGTCCACTGGCTGTCCGATGCCATCACCGGGTCCATGTACACAACGTGACGCCCGGCATCGTCCTCGATTTTCAACAGCATCCTGACGATACCCTGGGAGGCGTTTTTCAATTTTACCCACGCTGATAATTTGTAGGTCTCGCCATTTTTTAGAGGCTCAGTTATGACCTGATAGGCGCCTGACCAATCCGAGTCCCGATAGCTGCCCAGCAGGCAGTATTCTCCGTTACGCGACTGGTCTCTGGTCACCGCGATCTGTCCACCGAAGTGAGCTTCCCAGCTCTCTGTTGTTCCCTTTTCGAAGCCGGGGTTTGAGGCCAGATTGTCCGTTGGACCAATGGGGGGAGCCGGGGTCACTACGGGATAACCCTTTTCAGTCCACTCCACCATGCCGCCGTGCATGTAGTAAAACTTGGAAAAACCCTTGGATTCCATCACCCCGGCAGTCTTGATGCTACGGTTCTGGGTGCGGCAGTAGACAAGATAGAACTTGCTTGGATCCAGGGTGTCGATTTGTGCTTCAAAGTCGGCCGCATAATTATCGATATTGATGGCATCTGCTATGTGTGAATGTTGAAATTCCTCCGGGGTGCGTACATCCAAAAGGATGAAGTCATCGTTGTAGGCATTGGCGTGTATGTATTGATTTGCCTGCTCTACGCTGATTTTGTAAGGGTCTGAGGGCACGGGTGTGCTTGTATCTTTGATAGTTACATCATCAAGGAAAAATTCTACCCCAGCTCCTGGGCCGTAAAGGATAACCGCCAGCTCCTGAACCTGGCCCACCAGTTCCATCTTAAGTTCGCCGCCAACTTCAGTCCAGCCGGTGTTGGTTATGGTGGCGGGGTTCATATATTCGTAGCGGTAACCGTTGTCGTCGTGGATCATCAGGGTCATGTACGCGGTGTCACTGGAAGTATTTCTTAAACGCATCCAGGCGGAGAATTGATAGGTAACACCATTCTTGAGCTTGCCTGTCAGATCCTGCTGAACACTGCAATAATAGGTTTCTCGATTGGCCTGGAGAAGGCTGAAAGAACCGTTGTGTGCCTGTTCCTGGCTGATCAGGTTGTTACCGCAGAAATGGTTCGCCCAGGGCGCAAGGGAGCCCTCTTCGAAACCTGGGTTGATGATAAGATTGTTCGTCGGGTTGGGAACCGGATTCGGGTTGCTATCGGTTGGCATCGCGTTAAGCTCGTTGGACTCTTTGCTGTCCCCGGCATTGGAATACGCCACAATGGTAAAATAGTAGCGTTCGTTGTTTATCAGCCCCACAACGGTATGGGTGGTCGCTGTCCCCACATTGAGGGTCTCGGTGTAGTCGCCACTGTATCGGCCGTAATGGACTTTGTATCCGGTGGCGTTGGCAACGTTCTCCCAGACGAGGGTCACCTGGCCGTCACCGGCCCTGGCGGCCTGAAGTTGAGGTGCGTCCGGGGGAACCGGTGTGGGGTTGGGGGGCGGGGCGTGATCGATCTCGTCGCCGTAGCAGTGGGCGTCCATGCCAAAACCGACTTCGTTGGATACCTGATTGTAGGCGATCCGAAAATAGCCGCTCTCGCCCCAACTGGGACCCCAGCTGTTTTTGACAATGAAACAGTTTTGCGTGTCGTCGTAACCGACAACAATAACGGCATGGCCGCCTTCGTTCACCCCGCCGGTTCGTTCATAAACACCGGAACGGTAGGACGAGAAGTCCGAGTAAACCATGAAGCCGACGTTCACCGGGCCGCGGGTATAGACGGCGGTTTTGATCGCATCGACCGTCTGGCTGACGCGTGTGGTGCAGCTGGCACGGTAGGCTTGGTTCTGCCATCCGGAGCAGGCTTCACCGCAGTCACTGTTTTGTCCGCGATAGGGGTAGCAGACCTCTTCCGGGGTTCCCTGATCCACGAGGAACTGAGATGCCATGTTGATGTACCCCCCACTGCATGAACCGGCGCTGCTGCAGGTGGAAACGAGCAACTGCTCCGAAAGGTTCATGGAGGAGCTGCCGTCTATTGCCAGGCGTATCTCCAGAGAGCCCACTGCGGCAAAGGCCCAGCAGTCGCTACAGCGTTGCTGCTTCACCGACGTGACATAGTTTTTTCCGTTGTAATTGCGCCAGTCAAATTTTTCTGGCAACGCCTGGGTTGAGGAGTATCCATCGATTACGAATTCCCCATACATGGGCTCCTCGCCGCTGGGAATAAATCCCAACAGCTGTCTCTGCTCTTCGATGGGCAGTATGGAAACCTCATTATCCTCGGCTACCCAGCGGGCTTTTTTTTGTGTGATGGCTTCTTGGATTTGATTCAGCTTCATTTTCCCTTGCGTTGCGCCAGCCTGCGATACAAGGGTCAGCGGTGCAAGAACGAGCAACGCCATGCAGCTGATGATCGTTAACACTCTCCGTCGTTTTAATCTTTTCATATTTCACCTCACTTGATTAAAGTATTGATGACGGTGTCCCACCGTACCTCTTCCCGATGAAGTGGTTTGGTGAATGGACCATGAAACCGTGTTGTTGCTTCTCGTGACGAAAGACTTGTCGCAGTATTTAGTGGACGTGTTGATAAGATTGTTGAATCAGAATGGAAATTTGAGGTTGGTGATATTGGGTTCCGACATAGGGGCCGAGGGAAAGGAGCAAACGTCATCTGTTTGGGAATATGGCCTGAACCCAGTGATGAGGAAGAGGGGGGGCCATAATCGACCAGCATTGTGAGAAACGTTACAGGTAGTAAGAAGCGGGGCAGTGCTTTCATCATGCTCTCCATGGGGGTGAGTGTAAGGATAGAAAAGGATCCTTTGTATGCCCTTGCGAATGAGCGCCTGGAAATACATCACCCTAAGATACAGTCAGATGCTCAGTTCCCATGATGGAAATGCATGGTCTTTTTTATGGTGGTGGTCGGGCTCTGTGTGGTGTTGATTCTGGCGTTGCCTAAGCCATGCATGGCTCGTTGCCGCTATAGAACATGGCTGCCATGCAGAGGTACTGCTCTATGGTGAAACATGACTTCATGCATTTTTATGGGAGATACTGAACGCTGTACATAGTGACGATCGGCGTACGTATTTCTTGCCCCTGTGTATATAGAATGAGTGGCCGAGGTCCTATGATCTATATCACACACACATTCATGATTCGCTTTTTTAGCGGCCGTCGCTCTTATGACTAAATAAATAGTAAATAGGGGACAGGCTCTTTAAACTGGACATCCCGCGCCCGGTTGTGAGATAGTTGGTTTTATAGGTATTCTGTCTTAATGGTTCGAAAAATCAATCCTCAAATCAAACCCATATTCAGATTCTGCAAGACCGGGAAGGAGGGTGTTATGCCGCGAGTTCCCCGTATGGTCGTGACGGATTCAGGCCAGAAGGCCGCCTACCATGTGATCAGCAGAACGGCCTTGGACGGTCTTCCGTTTGGAAACGTTGAGAAAGACGAACTGGTACGTGTCATTCAGCGATATTCGGCGATTTATTGTGTCGAGGTTCTGGGCTTTGCCATTATGGGAAACCATTTCCACCTGCTGGTGGAGGTGAGCCCAGTGGACAGCATGTGTGATGACGAGGTAAGAAAGCGTTTTTGTCTTCTCTATGGAGAAGACACCGAATTTCCCGAGGGGCGGCTGGATGAGTATCGAGAGCGTTTTTGCAGTTTGTCGGCCTATGTCAAAGATATCAAACAGCGGTTCTCCTGTTTTTACAACAAGCGCAAAAAGCGTAAAGGGACTCTGTGGGGTGAGCGCTTTAAAAGCGTCATCGTTGAGCAGGGCAATACGTTGATCCACTGTCTCGCCTATATAGACCTGAATGCCGTGAGGGCCGGTATTGTGAAGCGCCCGGAAGATTATCGGTGGTGCTCCATCGGGTATCATATCCAGGCGGGCAACAAGGACGGGTTTCTCTCATCGGACCTGGGAACACCGGATTTTGGCGTGGATGATGCCGCCACGCAGCTCAAGGCATACCGTGAGTACCTGTACCATGTTGGGGCCATCGACAAGAGAGGCAAAGCAAAGATTTCCAGAAGGGTTCTGGAGGAGGAAACCCTTGAAGGGTTTGAGATGAATCGGCTGCGGCGATTCCGATACCGGTCCCGCTATTTTACGGATTCAGGGATCATTGGTTCACGGGCGTTTGTCGAGGCACAGTGCGAAGCTTTCAAGGGGCATTTTCGTTCCACACGAGAGAAGATTCCAAAGCGCGTCAAGGGGATTGAGGGGATGTATTCATTGAAGCGACTTACCGAGGCATGAGGGGTGTTCGTCTGGCTGCTTTTATGGCAATGTAACATTCATGATGTTGTTGTTTTGTGGGCATACCCCATGCTTTAAGGGTGGGGTATGCCTTTTTTTTATCTCTTTTGTGAACCTGCTCAACAAAATCGATTCTATTTCATTATCGTTCGGGCCTTTCGTCCTTGGGAAATCGATTTGGTGAAAAAGGTGAAAAAAGAACCTGTCCCCAATATGATTTAAAAGCTATGTTCAGAGGAATTCGGCTTTTTTCTTTTCGTATTGCTCTTTATTTATTACGCCTTTTTCATAGAGAGAGTGTAGTTTTTCAAGTTGGTGTAGACTGTTGTTGTGAAATTCACCAGACTTGGATATCGAAATAGTTGAATTTTTAATTCCTACGCTATTGTTGTGTTCCTTTACTATTTTATGAACAAAGAAAGCATCTAGCACCCACCATATACCGAGGATGCCTAAAAATAGGTACCCTATGAGGATAAATGATGTCAATGCCCCTATGATAAGCAGCACAAGCTGAGTGATGCCTGTACCCGTGCGTCCTAAATAGAATCTGTGAATGCCAAACGAACCTAAAAACCACCAAAGAACGTAGGCAATAACCATGTTTTTGCCTTCAATGTTCATATTGACAGATACGGACTGGTTGCTCATTAATGCCTCCGATTGTATATATTTTATACTTTGTAATTTTAGTTGTGTTTTTCAATTTTATGGTGATGCGCAATGAAGGTTGCCTGATTTGGCATCATTTCTGTCGTAAACCGGATAATAGGCTTACTCTATTTACACTGATTGCTCAATAGAAAATCAATGTTACAATTGAGGGAATATGATCTGATTTTGGGTAGTTGGGAAGACAGATGTGGGTCTGGTAAATCTTTTTAAATCAGGGGGTTGGTTTGGGTGCTGAAAGGAATAGGGAATAAAATAGGAGGACAGGGTTTTTAGCTGTATCTACCCTTTAAGACCATTTCCGGTCCACAAGGGAGAATATTCCAAGGCGCGTCAAGGGGATTTGAGGGGATGTATTCATTGAAGCGACTGGCTGGGGTATGAGAGGGGTGTTCGTTTGGCTGCTTTTATGCCAATCTAATATTTGTTATCGTTGATGTTCAGTGGGGGAGGCACCATGCTTTTAGGGTGAGTCATGCCTTTATACATCTTTTCAAATTTGATCAACAAAATCGATTCGACTTCATCTTGGTTCGAACCTTTCGTTCCTTGAAAAGTGATTTGATCCAATGGATAAAAAGAGCCTGTCCCCAATATGGAAAAGGAACCATGAAAACCAATATTACAGTATTAATCGGCTTGATTGTTTTGGCATCTCATTCTTTTGCTTCAGAATTGATGACAAAAAACTACTCAATTACAATTGAAACCCATTGTGAGGAAGGTGTTGTCTCATGCGGTGATGTGACTTATGTCGGCACTCACAATAAAACGGGTAAATCCAACATACTAAATGGATCTACATGGCATTTAACCTGTGCCGATGGTGTTACGCCCGGCCGCTTTATCGGGTATAGGTTCAAAAGTGGTGACATTTCCTATCTCGTATTTGATAAAGGGCTGTTGGAGGTTTACCGTGGGGATGAGCTTCTCCTGAGCGAAGAAGGTAAATGGACGTATTAGCGCATGGGAAGGGATCTGCATAATTTTCAGGGTGGCATTGATTCCCCCTTCAGCTGTCCTTCTTCAGGTATACGGGCTCTTCCGAATGGTCGAGCTGCTTGTCCTTTAGCATCCTGCGGGTTCGTTCTTCCCATTGGGAACGGGCCAGGACCTGCATGTCGGCGATGGCATCGACCTCATCCATAATTTCCATTCCCAGCAGGGTTTCGATAATGTCTTCAATGGTGACAACCCCTGCCGTTCCTCCGTACTCATCGACCACCAGTGAAATGTGTTCCTGGCGTGTGAGGAGAAAGTCGAATATCACCGTCAGGGAGAGGGTCTCCTGAACGGTTATGATGTCTCGCTTCAATTCATACAGGGGCTTGGCTACCTTTCCCTTGGTCGATGCCAGCAGGATGTCATTTTTCATGACATACCCGGTGATGGTGTCCAAATTTTCACTGTAGACGGGTATTCTTGAGAAAATGATATGCGGATGCGTTTCGATGACCTGTTCGGTCAGCATCTCTTCTTTCAGCGCAAACAGTACGGTTCTCGGGGTCATGATGTCCTTGACCCGCAGTGAGTTGAAACGGAAGAGGCTTCTCAGGATGCGGGCCTCCTGTTTCTTGATTTCGCCGGATTTTTCCCCGAGTTCGGCCATGGCTGAAAATTCTTCCCTGGAGAAGGCATGGGGTGTTGTTTCAGGTGAAAAGAGTCGGGTGATGTATTTTGAAATCCAGACAAACGGCAGCATCATGGGGATAAGGTAGGAGAGCAGCAACGATACGGTTCCGGCAAGCTGCTTCCAGTATGTGGCACCAATGGATTTGGGGATGATTTCCGAAACGATCAGGATCAACAGGGTTAATACCGCTGAGATTACTCCGACGTACTGGTTACCGAAAACCGCCGCGGCCTGTGCTCCTGCCCCGGCGGCCCCCACGGTGTGTGCAATGGTATTGAGGCTCAGGATGGCGGCCAGCGGTCTGTCAATATTCTCCTTGAATTCATGGAGCCGCTTTCCGACTTTTGGGTTTTTCTTTTCGACCACACCGATATACGAGTGCGGTATGCTCAGAAGAACCGCTTCCATCATGGAGCAGGCGAAAGAGAAAAACAGGGCGATTGAAATGTAAACGAAAAGCAATGTCATGTGGGGAGCCTTTGATCCATTTTATGTTACATTCTGTTTTTAACCAAGATATCAGGGATTCAGCCATGATTCAATATGACTTTCTTATCGGGAGAAGGGGGTGCCCATGCAAAGGGGGACTCTGCAGGTTTGCTATTTGTTTAGGGGGTTATAGATGATTCGAAACGCCTGTGGCTCGGATTGCATCAATTTGGCGGCACTATCGTTAGACGTGTGGCTTCAAACATATTCCGTTGATGGCATCTGTAAAGAGAGTTCCACATTTGCTTTGTCTACCTTCACTGAAGAGTATTTTAAGCAGCGCTTGCGAGATTCGAAGTACAGATGTCTGGTTTTCGAAGATGGGATGTATATCAGGGGTTTCACCCTCATAAATCTGGAATCTCGATTTCAAAGTGACGTGAATGGATTTGAGATTGAAAAACTATACGTCCACTCCCCTTTCCAGGGCCGTGGCATTGGCCGGAAGCTGCTGGCGGAAATAAAAGAACAGTTCGGGGACAGGTTCTGGTTGTACACGTGGGTCAGGAACAAGTCCGTCGGGTTTTATGAAAAATGTGGATTTAAAAATATAGGTTCCTATAGCTTTATGTTTGGGGCTGATCCCATCGAAAACCATGTGTTCGGCTACGGCGGTTCATCATAATACCTTTATCCGCACCGGTGCCGTGTCGACCGTCGCTATGGCCTCAATGTTTCTGGAAAATCAACGCTGCAGTGCTTCGGCGCACGTCAGGCAGGGGATGTGTTACCTCCATAAGGATGAGGATGAATGATTGCTTACTGTGGAATTGACTGTTCAAAGTGTAAAAGCTATATAGCAACTCAATCGGGTAAACGTGGAGAGTTGGAAAAAGTGGCTCGAAACCTGGCACAAATCTATCATGCTGAAGTCAAACCGGAGTATGTTGTCTGTGACGGTTGCAAAGCAGATAAAAGGCATTCGTATTTTTGCAGCAATAGATGCAACATGCGGCCATGTTGCATGGATAGAAATTATACGTCTTGTATCGAATGTTCTGACTTTCCGTGTGCTGAATTAGAACTCGAAATCAGGAACAAACCTGAAGCATGGGAAAATCTCGAAAAAATGAGATAAAAAGCAAATCAGTGAATTCTGGCGCTACTTGTTACAGGTTGCCGTGGTGAGGCTATGGATTAAGTGAAAAATGCATATATAATCTGGGGCTAAGAGTATTAAACCATACCGTAACGTCTGTTGCCGGGATTAATTTTTTACACGTAATCCGGTACTCGGGTACCGGATATTCAGGGCCGGTCCAAACCTCTTCTTTACAATCGGAATCAATGATGAACAGAGAGATGTTTTTAAAAGAATTCCTTGGTGCTTTGGGTGCTGTTGATGTTCTCTATAAAGAAGTGACAGAAGAGCATGTGAGGGGCACCGTAATCTATGACCTGGATGACCCAGAAGAATTTCAGGATTTTTGTTGGTACCAACCGGAAAATCGTACAATTTCAACTTCAATTTACAATCTTGCCTGCCTACTTCATGTGCAGGACCTTTTGGATATCGATAAACTGAGAATATCGAGGGCTGAGCTTCGAGGGCGGTATAACGATGCGTGGAATTCACACCTCATTCAGGCTGAGTTTGATCAAATAGTTGATGCATTGGAGCAGGTTGTCGTTCGAATGGTAGATGACGGCGAAGATTCGGATATGTATTTTATTCATGAGTAAAAAATTGCCAATACTTGGTTTGTTTGGGGACGTACAGCTGAACTTGGAGTTAATGGCGGGATACTATGGAATGCAAGAAACCGTTGATGGTTTACTTCCCAAGTATCCGAAAACAAACGATTATGGTTGAGTCTTGTGGGGACACAAAACGCCAGATGAATACGCCTGTCAGTCAGATGATTCAGCGCTTAGGGATACCGTCAGAAACAGTTCGCGTAATGCAGAACTGAATTGTTTTTTGGGAACATCTGGATGAATTGGTTTACTCTGAGAGAGCGGCCTGAGGTTGATACGCAATGGCGGTTATCTACACGTTATGTGGGGTTTTGATCCTAACAATAAGGTAAGTGATGGTAAAAATCAGCTTGAGAAGTCCTTCCTGATATAAGGGCTTTGCTCAAGACATATTTGGGGCATGAATAGTAATGAAAAATTTTGCTATCAACTTTAATGGCAAGACTGCCAAGTATGGATTTTATCAAAATGTCTTCGTTGTTGCGGACGATTTGAATAGCGCAGAATTGCTTGGTATTAAGAAAATTAAAGAGGATAAGAAACTTCAAGCAATAACTCTAAACATTGAGGAAGATCCTCCAATGATTTACCTTGATTCATATTGTGAAGTTGAAGAAATAACTGAAAGAGAGCCTTTATCTGAGCAGGGGCGCACATATTACCTTGAAAAAAAATGGTGGCAATTTGGAAATGATTGCCGTTTACCAAAATTTGGTATCGACTAAAAAGTCCCAATTTTAATTTGGTTGCTTTTTGGTGTATTTTTACGAGCCATCAATTAACCTATCCATTTTTTAGGTAGCAGGCTATGTTTAAATCCTTTCAAAATTTTTATTGCCCTTATTGCAATGCCCTATTGCAACCTGTTAACGGGGTCTATCCCAAAACGTGCGTGTTCTGTAACAAGCCGATTGCCTATGGAAAATCTGGCACCGCAAAGTCGTATATTCGGTTACCCGACTTGCCG
Source organism: Desulfoluna spongiiphila (assembly GCF_900101345.1). Taxonomy (GTDB): domain Bacteria; phylum Desulfobacterota; class Desulfobacteria; order Desulfobacterales; family Desulfolunaceae; genus Desulfoluna; species Desulfoluna spongiiphila. The sequence goes on from NZ_FMUX01000002.1 coordinate 119,549, forward strand.
ATAAAACTTCAGGATATCATTGCTATCCTTGGCTTGGTCGGTGCCCTTATATATGCATATTTTCTTGCTTCTTCATCATGATGCCTTGAACGGCGGTAGTCACGTCAATGGAGGGAATATCACTCATTCCGTGTTTGCATAGTTGTTTGTTGCCTTTGGGGGATTCAAATTAAAATGAAATCAATTTGTTTTACAAGTTTTATTCTTCTTTTCTCGTTAGTTGGTTTTTCGTGTACTACGGTGCGCCTTGTGAACCAGGGGAATATAACCTGTCCCATTGAGATGGAAACGTATCGTATTGCGTTGCCTGATCTGGAACCGTGGAAAGAGTGGGCTGTTACCCAAACGCCGATGAATGAGACCGTATCGTTTCAACGCCTGAAAATACATCCCCTTAATGGGGTGATCCTGGGGCGGACAGAAATACTGATTTTTAAGACTGAATTTCTTCCGGTGGAAAACGGCATATCCGAGACAGAGCTTGCAAAGGCCCTTATTGACAAGGAAGAGCGGATAATGAGAGGGGCAGGGGAAACCACCGATGGCTATGAACTCAGGGACGTGAAAAAAGCTGTCGTGGAGCTGAACGGTAAGAAACTCCATACCATGACATACAGGGTTACCAGGGGGTCAGCCACGATGGCAAGCTTCAAACGCTGTTATTTCGTCAAGGCGGCCTATTATCTCTATTTCCCTGATGATTTTCAGGATTCGCACAATGTCTACCGCTTTTTGATTCAGGAATCGTATATTCCGGGGGCATTCGTCTCTGTCGACTTGGAGAAAATTCATCCGATCATCAACGCGTTTCGTCTTATTCCGCCCGAGGACAATGGTCAAAGTTGAGGTGAGCACGGCCGATGCGTTGTGTTTGATGATTTTCCTTCTATGTCTCTGTATGTTATCGGTTGTTTTCTTAATTAAGGTGGGCACGCTTCGCGCTTTGCTCATCCTACAGTCCCTCAGGACTGGTGATTATGAAGAGGAACCGGACAAGCGCAGAGAGACATCTGGCGAGTGGGGGGGCTGCGTTCATTGTCCTTTTGAGTGATTTACCGATACTCCACACCTCTTCTATCTGAAAAAGAGGAAAGATGACTTTTCAATCGTGGCTCATATACATAGCCTTGGTGGTCGTTGCCACGGCAACGCCGGGGCCGGCCGTTTTTTTTATCATGACGAAGTCAGCGTTACACGGGTGGCGTCAGGCAATATTCGCGGCCTTAGGGAACATTGCGGGGCTTTTTTGCCTTGGTATTGTGGCGGTTTCAGGCTTGGGGATCATACTTGAAACATCAGAGACGATATATACTGCCGTTAAATATGCCGGTTCACTGTATCTGATGTTTTTGGGGCTGAAACTTATTTTTCAGCAGGATCCGGATCTCGGTACCAAACATACTGAATTTCACCATGCCAAGATGGCATCATGTAAAATGTTTACCCATGCATTTGGTGTGGCCGTTACCAACCCAAAAGCCATCATTTTTCTCACGGCTCTGTTTCCGCCATTTTTAAACCATGACGAAGCCCTTATTCCACAATTTCTGGTACTGATTCTTGTGCTAATGGGGTCATCCTGTGTCTTTTTGATGCTGTATGCCCTGATCGTGGACAGGGCGACAAACTGGTTCAACAAGCCATACAGGATGAAAGCAATACGTCAGACAAGTGGGTCTGTTTTTGTTGGGTTTGGTCTTCTCATGGCGACGTCATCAAACAGATAACGTGGTGTTACATTTCATGGGGGCTTATGCCGCGAAGGCGGCACCTATCCGTTGCTCACAAAACCGGTTTTATAGGCGGGAAGGTTTACCCGTTATGGGCAATCGCTTTGGAAGGGCAGTCGAGATGAAAGCCCACCTCGGGGTTACGAGGTGGGCTTTTTTATATTCGGCAACCCGCTTTTAAGGTGGTCACCTTGCTGCCGGAGGCTTAACTTTTGCCTGATCTTATAACGACGGGTTTAATGAACAGGTTTTAAAAACAGATTCGGTTTAATCTGAATCAATAGCAAATGTGATTTTCCCTGAGGAATGAAGGGCAAAGCGCATTTGCAACCTGCTTTCGAGGTGGCACACCTCGCCGCCGGAGGCATCGCTTTTTGCAAGGTTTACTTTTGCGCCGGCCCTTACAACGTTCCCATGTACTTCCCTCCGTCCACAAGCAGGTTGTGGCCGGTGATGAAGTTTGCCTGTCGGCTTGCGAGGAAGGCTGCTGCGGCGCCAAAATCCGATGGGTTTCCGAAGGCTCCGCATGGAATGGCGGATACCATTTGGCGGTAGACCTCCTCTTCGGTTTTGCCTGCCAGGGCGGCGCGGTCCCGGGTCAACTTGTCCACGCGCTTTGTTTTGTGGGTGCCCGGCAGCAGGGCATTGACGGTGATGCCGTGGGGGGCCAGTTCCGTGGCGATGGTTTTTAAGAATCCGGTGAGTCCGGACCGGGCCATGTTGGAGAGCAGCAGGTCGCCGATGGGCTGCTTGACGGAGATGGACGTGATGGCAATGATCCGTCCCCACCCCTTGGCTTTCATGGCCGGGTAGACGTGGTGGATCAGATGAACGGCGCTCATCAGGTTGAGGTCCAGGGCTTTTTGGTAGTCGGGCAGGGCCGTGGCCTCAAAGGTCCCCGGCGGCGGTCCCCCTGCGTTGGTGACCAGGATATCGGGGGTTCCCAGGGCATCGGTGACCTGGTTGATCAATCTGTCGATGTCCTCTTTTTTTGCCAGATCCGCTTCAAAGCCCATCGCTTCGACGTCGTATTGTTCCGAGATTTCATGGGCTGCCTTCTGGGCTGATGCTTCGTTTCGGGAGCACACGGCAACCCGGCACCCCTCGGACGCCAGCGCGTCCGCGCAGCTTCGTCCGAGTCCCCTGCTTGAGGCTGAGACCAGTGCAAGTTTTCCTTCAATTCCAAGATTCATGGGTTGTTTCCCTTGATTCACGTTACAGAGTCACTGCTTCACTAAGACAATCAGGGACGGATGTACGCCGACAAGAGTCGGCGTACGTCGTTTTCTGCCTGGAGAACCCCTTCACCGGACATCACATAGGCCAGGGCCGGATACGTTACTTTATCGGCTTTGCCCACACCCTGGTCCCTCCTGATATCCCGTTGCAGCCGGTAGAGTTCGCGAAATGCCAGGTGCAGTTCTCCGCCTGTCATGTGTTCCACCACCTTTCGAGACCTCTTTGCCCCCTTTGCAAAATCCTTGTCCGACAGGTTGGGGATCTCAGGGGAGACGGAGAGGTTGGCGATGAAGCGCTCTGCCTGTTCCATCGTCTCTTGTTTCACGGACAGGGCGTCCGCAGGTGCCGATGCCGAAAGACAGGCAAGCTGTCCTGCCGGGGTGTCGGTTGACTCACCACCTTCCGTTTCGGCTGCACCAACAAAGATCGTTTTGCTAAGGGCCGGAAGGGAGAAGCCGCAATCGACGGCCAGGCAAACCAGGCGGGCTACCTCAAGGGCGCCCATCTCACGGTCCAGGACGGTCATCCAGGAACCGGGTTCGGTTGTGTTGGCGTACGCGTTTAGGAATTCGAGCATCGAAACGAAGGGGCTCTCGGGTTCGGAATTGCCGGTGCCGGGGGCTGAAGCAGCGATCTTCTGGGAGCCAAGGGCGTACTCCGTGATGGTTCGGGCGCGGCCTTCCGCCTCAAGGGTTGAAAAATACTGGGCCGCAGCGGCGCCGTGGGGGAGGCCGTCCGCGGAACTGCCCGTGCGGAATCCCGTGCCCGTACGGATCACCGGTGGTTCGATCCAGCTGTCGCTACTGGTTCCCGGAATGGCCGGAACCAGGCCGAAGCGGATGGGAAGCCCCACGTCGCGGGCAAAGCTCAGGTCCGCGGCGCAATGTGCGGGGTTTACGATGACCACACCGGTGCCGATGTCCGGGGCGACCCAGTCCACCGCCCAGACCGGCATAAGGTCACCGTGCAGGGGGTGGCGCACATACGCGCCGGTAAAGGCCGGAAGCTCTTTACCCTTTGGCGCCAGCGGGTGGTGGGGGTGGACCGCGATGGCACATGCCGCAGGGAACGGACTCCAGTCCGTTGTGAAGCAGTGCAGCTCCCGTGGTTCGGTGTTGGGAGCCGATGGGTACAGCGGAAAGGTGATCAGGGCGCCTTGACGCGGTTTCAGGGCTTTTTTGGCCAGGCGGGTGAGGGCGGTATCTGCCGCTTCCAGCCATTCTGACAGAAACGTTTTTGCTGCCACAGACGGAAGGTAGTACAGCCCTTCACCGGCGTCATCCTGGGGCATCCGGTACACCAGGCCACGGTCTTCCAAGTCCCTGAGCACATCGCCGGGCGCCAGTTTTTTTTGATTTGTGTCCTGGGGGGCGCCGAGCAAATCGATCAGACGTGTGTAACACGACGTGATTGCCGCAGCGCGGGGAGAACCTTCAACGGAGAATATCTTCATGGTTTCCTTTCCTGTGGTCGCCATGTCGACGGCAGCGGCCACATTGCACTTTATCGATATCATGGGAGGGTGTTTGATTGCATCTTTGGGGACAGCTCGCAGGGCATCTCGACAAGGGGCGTTTTTTGCTACGCCTTTACGGGCTTGATTCATGATCATCTGTGCGTCTGTTCGCCGACGGGAGATCAACAAATTCATTCCCCGGAACAAGAGACACGGTGTTCTGGCCTCGGGGGGATGCCGCCCCCCAAGGCCAGTGACGGCGAGGGCCCAGGGCCCTTGGGCTGGGTGTTACGATGCCTTCGTGTGGGCCAGCTTGCCTTCGGAACCCTCAAGGGGTTCATTTGCATCTTCCCCGGTGGGTTTCTGGGCCAGGATCACAGCAATAAATGAGCCCGCCAGCATGACCGTCGCACCGGTCATCTGTATGCCGCGTATGGATTCCCCCAAAAAAAGGATGGAGAAGAACGACCCGAAAAAGGGCACGGTAAACATCATGATGGTCGCTGTGGAGGCGCTCACCCGTTGCAGCCCGTAATAGTATAACAGGTAGGCAATGGCCGTCGGGCCAACGCAGAGGTAAGCGATATTGTACCATGCCAGCCGTGAAACGGAGGACCAGTCAACCGCCTGGACATGGGGTACTGCAAGTGCCATCAGTGCAAGGGCCCCACTTGCTGTGGCCCATGTGGTCGCCCTTAACGGGTCGATGTTTCCCTTGGACAGCAGGGTTTTGGAGACAATGCTGTACAGCGCCCAGGAGCAGGCCCCGACCACGAAGAACAGATCTCCGGCCATTCTGGTTTTCAGCGATTCCGCTGTACCGGCCCCAAATAGGAAGACGGCTGCGCCCACCAGCCCCAGGAAAAGGCCCAGAATCCTTGTGGCCGACGCTTTTTCGCGGCCCAGGGAGAGAAGGATCGCGGTGGTGATGATGGGGCTGAGAACCGGCACAATGACGCTTCCGTCGATGGACGGGGCCAGAGAGAGCCCCCAGAAAAAGAACAGGTTGTAGGCAAACACCCCGAGCAGTCCGGCAAATGCCGCGGACATCGCCGCTCCCACACCGATGGGCTTTGATTTGATGTGCAATGCCATGGAAAGGACCATCAGCAGCACACCGCCACCCCCGAATCTCAGTGCCGCCGCAACCTCATGGGGCAACTCCCCCACGACGAACTTGGAACTTGCAAATGCACTTCCAAACATGACCATCGTAATCAGCAGGCTGAGATATGGCGAGGCATTGGAAAAGCGTTCAGACCGGCCTTGCGTCTTGTCAGTCAACATACAACATGTTCTCCTTTCATCCATCTGTATTACCAGAAATTAAGGCAGGTGGTTTGAGTGCCCGTTCCCCGGTGTCCGTGCCAGATGTTTCTGACGTCTGGGGAACCCACCTGCCTGATCTCTATCTTCCCGACACCCGGTCCATGACCGGCGCGTCGTCGTTTCCGAAATTTACCCGGATCAGCTTCTGGTTCGGGTCGCTTTTTGTGATGAAGGGCAACAGGCGGCCCTGCTCGCTGTCACTGCCCAGGGGGGACCACAGGGGGGCGCCGAAGAGTTGCCTCAAATCGGTGAGGCTCAGCCCGCTCAGCCTTTCCAGCTTGAAGGCCAGTCCCTGATCCTCAATGTGACCCGTCTCCAGGAGGGCGCAGATTTTGGCTTCCCGGGGCAGCAGGTCCGGCTGCTCGGCGGCCAGGTAATCGTGAAGACCGGCACACCCCCCTGCAAAAGGGGAAAAGACCATGCAGACCAATTGCTCGGTTTTCAGGCCAAAGGTCGTCCGGGCGTACGTTTCCATCAATCTGCGCATGGTCGCCACACCACCTTCGGTGGCGTAGCGTTTCTTTATTGTGTCGATGAGGTGACCTGGAAAGTCCTTGTGCTTCATCAGGTCGATGGCGAAATCCGCGTACTGGTCGATTCCTTCCCGGTAACTGCGCTTGTAGACCCGCTCGGTGCGAAGCCCGCGCAGATGGGCCATCATGGCCGGGTTGGCACAATCGGATTCGGTGAAGCTGAAGGCCAGGTCGTCGAAGACAAACCCCAGGAAATCGGTCAGGAGCGACCAGTGCGCTCCCGAGGCATAGTCTGTGTAATCGTAAATCGAGAAAAAGGAGAGGGTCTCGGACACGTCCCAGGTTACCCTGCGATCCGCCAGCCGGTCCGCATGGCTGGCGCCGTGGATCTCCGTGAAATAGGCGCGCGATATCCCGTCGAGGACTTTAAGGGTGCCTTTAAACGAGGTGTCACCGGCCGGTTTCTGCCCGGTCTGGCGTGCGAGCTTGTGAATCCACTGGGCATAATCGCGCTGTTCGCTGGGGGAATCCCCGGTGACGATGAGGTCCACACCGCAATGACGGGCCGCCACGCCGAAGAAATTGGCCACGTTGAAATTGCAGGCATTGCAAAAGGACGTTCGCCCGTCTCCGTATGACTGATGGCCGGACATGAGAAGGTCGGTCCGGTTGAAGTTGATCAAGGTGTGGGGCATCGGCGCGTGCAGGTCGAAGGGTCGCACCTCCTCCCCTTCGATGAGGAGAAGCTCGGCCATGGGGTCGTCGTACACCCCGAGTGTGCGATAGGTCCGGTCGATGTTCTGCATCACGACGAAGGGCATGCCTGAGTGACGCATCGTAACGATAACAAGCCGGAACGTATCGCCGCCAAAGCGCTCTGCCATGGCCAGGTGAACGGCCCGCATGAAGGCGGTTGTGTACGCACTGTCCTTGCCTCCGCCATAGGCCACCATCACCGTGTTTTTGCTCAGGTTCTCTTTGTGGGGCAATCTGTTGTGCAGATTTGTTACACATTGTTCAACGGCGTTTACATCATTATCGGGCAGGGCGTTTCGCAGCGCGCTCAGTATTTTCTTTTGCATTCCAATTTCCTTTTCAGGTAATAATCAGGTAGTCACTAACGGCTGCTAATGCAGCACCATACATGGTCTTCGCTCGTGATACAACTTAATTGCTTAATGATGAGTAATCTCTTTGACCCATGTTATGAACTCATTTGTAGCCAGTAAATTCGTATGGCCGCCGCAAAATCGCCGGATGCTCATGCGCTCGGTGGTGTAGTCACCCCAGCCCGTCAGCCCGTTTTCCGTGACAAGGGGGTCCTCATCCCCTGATGCCGCGAAAATCGGGCAGCACAGTCGCCCAAAATCCGAGGCATGGAAATCGCTCAGCATATTCAGCTCCTTGCGGGTCGTATCGATGAGTATATCCTTCCATTCGTGGCTCGGCATGCGTTCAAACAGCCCCGGGTCGACCGTCGTCCAATAGGCCTCGATTTCTTCCGATGAACGCGGTAGTAAGGCCGATCCATCGATGAGGTGGGGGGCATTGGCGCCCACAATGACCAGCCCACCGATTTGACAGCATGCCAGTTCCAGGGCGGCTGCAAGGGTGTAGGCCATGTACGCGCCAAAGCTGTGCCCGAACAGGATCGGCTCTTTTTCCGAAATGTCCCGGAGTTGGGGTACAAAGGAGACGGCGGCGTCGTGAAAGGAGGGGGTGTCCGTGTGACTGGTCTGCTCGTAACGCCAGGGATAGCGGAGAATTCGAACGTTTGGCCTCAAGGTGCGCACCATCGGTTGAAACTCGCTGCCGAAAGATCCTGTTCCGGGAAAGATGATGACATCCCGTGTTGCATCGTCCATGATGATTTGTCCTTTTGGTTTGTTCCACTCAGCACCGCAGCCCCAGCTCGTCGACGATCATCGATAAACTGATGGCTCCCAGGCGAAAATCCCACTTTTCCTTGAGATGTGCCGTGGAAGCCTCGGCCATGCATTCCACATTCAGGGCTCCCACCGACGCGACCATGTCGTGCCAGGTCCGCCACAAGGTATCGTCGACGATGGATTTCAGGTCGTAGGCGGTGAACCCGTGCTTGGCCCGGTTCGTTACCGTCTCCGGAACGGTGTCGCGATACGCTGTTTTGAGGCATGCCTTGCCTTCGAAGTTGACGACCTTTTCCTGGTCCGGGACGCGCAGCGCCAGGGAGACAACCCCATTTCCAAGGAACGGGTAGCGGCCCTCGATGGAGTTGGCCATGACCATGGAATCTCCGTGGTCGCCCAGCAGGTGCCCGCCCAGCTGGACATAGACGTCGGCGATGGAGCGCAGCTGCATGGGGGAAAGCCCTTTGAGTTCATCGTCTGAATACGGGATCAGCCGATGGCGCCAGAACTCCCGCCCGGTAATCTCCTGTCGCGCACTTTCGGACAGGAAGTTTTGACGGCGTTTTTCCACACGGTCGTGGTCGACTTCCCAGCTGAAATCTGCCCGGCCCCATGCCTGCTCATTCTGGACGCACTCCATGCGTGGCCCGCGCTTGACACTGTCAAATGCGTAGGAATCGTATCCGAAGAACAGCTCATCTGCGCCTTCACCCGACACCACGCCCTTGATCCCTGCCCCATGCACATGCTCGGAGAGCATCATGGCAGACACATTGTAGGTCTCGCGCTGGGGGAAACAGCAATGGCGAACCATCTTCTCGAACCGCGCGGCAATGTCTTCAGGGAAGCATCGTATCTCATGGTGGACGCTGCCTGCCGTTGCCGCCACCGAGCGCTGAAAGCGCCCCTCGTCCAGCATCGGGTCGTTGAATGTCACCGAAAAGGATTTCATGGTCTTTTTTGACATGGACGCCGCATCCATGAGAATTGCCGTGGAATCAAACCCGCCGCTCAGGTAGGCACCGATCTCTACATCGGAGTGGAGCCGCATGGAGATCGATTCCTTCATGGCTTCACGTAGTGCCTCTACGTCGACGGGCCCTTTCTCGGAAGAGAACATGCCGTAGCGCCAGTATCGGAGGGTTTTACGTCCATTCTCATCGAACCGTACAGCGCATCCGGGCTCCACGCCAGAGACATGTTCCACGAGGGTTTTCGGAGCGACAACGTTGCCAAGGGAAAAATACTGGTCCACGGCGGTGTAATCCAGTCTCCACGGGTGACGGATCGCCTGGACAAGGGGTTTGAGTTCTGAGCAGAAATGGATGCAGTTCTCCACCTCACTGAAGAAGAGCGGGCAGATGCCAAAGCGATCCCGTGCCAGGTAGAGGGCGTTTTCCTTCCGGTCATAAATCACCGTTGCAAACTGACCGTCGATTTTTTCCAGCCCTTTGATGCCGTGGCGAGCCACCAGCTCCGGGAGGATCGCCACATCAACCCCGTTGCCGCTTGGCCGGGGGATGCCCAGCTCTTCGAAAAGCCTGTCGGCATTGTATATTTCCCCATTGGTCAGCGCCACAAAACGGCCACTGGCCTCTTCCACCGGTTGCCAGCCGTCTTGCAGCCCGATCATGCCGAGTCTTGCGAGCTTCACCGAAAGGGACGCCGTGTTCAGGGAGTAGGCCTCGTCCGGCCCCCGGTGGGTCAGCCTGTTGTGCATGGCAACGCAGAGACTGCGATCCAGCCGACCATCCGGGGCAAATGTACCGCTTATACCGCACATAACCGTTCAGCCTCCTTTCCGGGGAACGCGTCAATCAGGTCTCCGAGTGTTGCTGCCCGAAGCACGTCACGCACACCGACATCGGTCCAACCCAGCTCCTTGAGTTTTCCCAGCAGGATGAGGGTCGAGGCCGAATCCCCGCCAATGTCGAAAAAATTGTCGTTCCGGTGGGCATCATCCAAGCCCGTGAGGCTTTGCACCAGGGACATAACCTGGGCTTCGACGGTTGCCGCTTCTCCAGCGATGGGGGTGCGGGTGGCCTGCAAGGCATGGCGATCGACCTTGCCGTTTCGGGTGTAGGGCATTATGTCCAGGCGTTTGAAAAGAGACGGCACCTTGTACGGATTGAGGTGCGCCTCAAGGTGCCGTCGCAGCATGCGGGGCCCGGCCGCACCCTGGTAATAGCAGACCAGGGCGTCGGTGGCTTCGGCGTCTTGGTCCACGGCGTGAGATTCCGCCAAAACCACCGCTTCGACGACGGTGTCGAGACGGCAGGCCACGCTTTCCACCTCCCCGGGATCGATGCGGTAGCCCCTCACCTTGACCTGCCGGTCGCATCTTTCCACAAAGAAAAACTGGCCGTCTCGGACAGTGACGATGTCACCGGTGGGATACACCTGGGTGTCTGCTGGACCGGAAAAACGTTGCAGGCCATCGTCGGTAAGGTAGCCGATGGCAACGCTTTTCCCTGTGATGACGAGCTCTCCGCATAGGTCCGAAGACAGTTCCGTGGCATGATCGGTTTTCTGCCGGGTAATTTTTACGCCGCATTCTCCGACCACATCTCCTAGGGGGACCCCGTCGCGGCACGCTTCGGGGCTCAGCCCATCGGTGAGAAGATTGCAGATTGTCGTCTCCGTGCAGCCATAGGCATTGTGGAAGGCGGCAATGCGCGCCCATTTTTCAACCACGGCGGGTCGGCAGGCACCGCCACCGTTTAGAACATGGCGCAAGTGCATGCCCGGTGTCGGCTCTGTTGCCGTTAAAGCAAACGGCGTGGTTTTCAGGTGCGTAATGGCATGGCGCGTAAGCGTGTCCTGCAACACCGCACCGGGCGTCAGCGCGCTTTCGTCCACCATCACAAGACGGGCTCCGGCACACAGTGTCCAGAAGATCTCGGTGAGGCACCCGTCGAAGGTGAGCTTTGCAAACTGGAGCGTCCGGCTTTGCGGCCCCACCTCCAGGCGGCGACGGTGATCCGTAATCACCCCGTTCAGTGAATCACGTGCCACGATGACGCATTTGGGTTCCCCCGTGGATCCCGAGGTGTGGATCGCATAGGCGATGTTGCCGTAAAATTCATGCAGGTCCTTGCGAGGTGTCAGCTGATTTGTGTCATGGCCTCTCCAGGGGGAAGGTGTTGGGACAAGCTCAACCTCTCCAGGGTTTGCTGTGCCCTGGGCGACCCTGTTGACCCGAAGCCGGGAGATCTTGCTGCGATTGGATTCTGCGCTGTCACGCGGGTCGATTACCACGAAGGGCCGGTGGGCCCGCAACAGGCCCACCATGGCCACAATCGTTGCCGCATTTCGCTGTCCCTCAATGCCGACAAATTCACCGGGAACGGTCATGCGTTCTATGTGGGATACCAGCGACCTCGACTCTTTATCGAGGTCGCCATAGGTCAGCGATGCCGTGGGGGTCTCAATGGCTGTGTGCTCCGGATCCATGCGAACACAGTGGTCGATCATTTCGACAATGGACATGCTTTCTTTGACGTTGGTCTCTTCTTTGTTTATCCGATGCATATCTTTCCATCTTTATAGCCGATCGCCTGTCTGGGGCGGTCTATTTTACATTGTGTGAAAGGTGCCCGACCTGCTCTACCATGGCCTCCACAGTGTCTCCTGCCTCAATGGCCGCCGCGCCCGGGGTTCCGGTGCAGATCACCGTGCCCGGCAGGAGCGTTCGGCCCGCTGAGAAATACTCCACCAGAAAGCCCAGGTCGTAACGCATCTCCGATACCTGTGCCGAGGCAATGGTTTCTCCGTTTCGCACGGTGGAAACGCGCAGGGTTTTAAGTTCATCCGGCGCGAAGGTGTCTATGGACACAAGGGCGGGGCCTATGCTGCAAAAGGTGTCAAAGCCTTTGGCCCATGGGATATAGCGAGGGTTTTCACGAATGACGTCTTCGGCGGTCATGTCCAGGACCGTTGTCACGGCCACCACGGCATCCCGCCAGTTCTCGCGGGCTACGTTCTTGCAACGCGTCCCGATGACAAGGCCAAGCTCCCCTTCCGCCGTGACGCGCTTGCTTTGCCGTGGCAGACGTATGTCCTCACCATTTGCAATAAGGCACCCGGTTGGCCTCAGGTACGACCCGGGCCCTGAAACCGGTTGGGCTGCGTCCAGGTCTTTGGCGTGTCCGCGGTAGTTTAAACCCGCGCCCCAGATATCTCCCCCCTCACCGGCCACCGAGGCTGCCGTGTCCAACCCGCTGGCCGGAACATCTGCCCGGGGCTGTTTTCTCAGCACCTCGTCAATGGCTTTTCTGTGCCCTTGCCCCAGAAGCTCCACAAGGCGAAGCGATTGGAATTCGTCCGGCAGGCAAACCCACCGGTCTTCACCATTGCACGCGTGGATTTTTGCGCTGCCGCTGCGTGTTAATCGAGACAGTTTCACTCTCATTTCCTTTCGAATCAGCTCTGTTAAAACGAGACACCCTTATGCATACACTTGCTGTGACACGATTTCGGACGCTTTATAGATGTCGGATTCCTTTGGGTCGTATGTGGCAACGTTCAACGCCTCTTTCATGACGGCCATCTCGTCGATCATCTGCTCTGAGCACACCTTTTCGATCACCGGGAACAGGCTGGTATGCAAGCCGATGACCCCGCCCAGCACCTGCAGGTAGTGGCTTCCGGGTATGACCTTCATGTTCCGGTTGCACATCTCGGCCAGTTTCGCGAATTCGCGGTAGTCATAGGTGCCCTTGCCCATGTTGGACAGGATGCCCGCCAGGGATTCTATGGCGGCGTTGCCGCTGCCTCGACCGATCCCGTGCAGGGTGCCGTCTACGATGGATGCCCCTGCAGAGATCGCGGCAAGGCTGTTGGCATTGGCCATGCCCAGGTTGTTGTGTCCGTGAAAACCGACCACCGGGAATATCTCCTTGACGGCACGGACATAGTTTTCAACATCTTCCGGCAGCATGGTTCCATAGGAATCGACGATATAGACACCGGCGACTTCAGAGGGCACATTACGCAGGAAATCCCGGAGCTTGGTGTGCGGAACCACGCTCGACTTCATCAGGTTCAGGTAGACGTCATCACACTGCTGCAGGGCACTTTCGACGTAATCCAGGTTCTCTTCCACCCGATACGCCTCCAGGCCGACCCGCACAAAGGACATCCCCTCGCTGCACAGCCAGGACAATGTGGAGAGCCGGCTGAATTTGGGTTGTGCGAACATCCCCCATTTCGACGACGTAAAATTCGCATTGGCTATGTCACACCACTCCGTGAGGCTGATATTGCACTCTTTGTGACCTGCTCTTTCTGCTTCAAAACCAATCCCGTGCGCAATTTCTACCAGGCCGACAGAGACATCGTTGAGTTTCTTTGCCAGATCAACAACGAAGGCCTTGTCAAATTGGAAATCAACCGCGTAAGAGCCGTCACGCAGAGTCGAGTCGAGCAACTTGATCTCACCGGTTGACCGAATCAAATTTTGTTCGATTTTTTCTCTCATAATTCATGTCCCCTTAATATGTCATACAGATTAAAAGTCGTAACTCCCGGTAAAACCGGGCGCTTGAATCATTAACAGCTCACATGCGGTCTGCTTAACATGGCTTATCTTTCAGTGTGCGCAGGTGGTTGTGTGGGAAAAAACAGCTCATCGTCGTTATTGCTTGGCAGGCTGTGTCGATGCCGTGGTTTCGTTAAAAAATCAGCTCTGTTGTTGTACGATCGGTAAAATAAAAGGCCTGGGTGATGGCGTTTCACGCATGAAACCGAGCCCTGGAAAGGACGGGGCGGTGCCCGATATGGTTCGTGCAGCCGATATACCCTACAGCACGTTTGCGAATACGGTGTCTCGGCAAATGAGAATTTTAGTTTTGCGAAAATAAAGGTGTTGGTGACATGCCAGGAAGCATGGCCCATTGTTTATATATGAAAGATTTGTGATTGGGTTAATCTTACAAAATTTAATATAGTGGGGGATATTATTTATAAGTAGTTAATTCTGTCAAGCTAAAATTTTCAAATTTCGCGAATTCGTAAACGCGTTCGAGGTGGGGCTTTATGGCAAGGCGATGCAACAGGTTGAATCGCCCGCGTATACGTGGTGCTGAACGGTTCGGCAGGCAAAAGACGGGCGCGACGGCACACATTCTTCAAGGAGGGTGCAGGGGGCACCTCTGGGGCGAATGTCCCTCTGCGCACCGGCGTAACCAATGGCGGTCTCCATGCCTTTGCCATGGAGATCCGAGGGGATTCACGCCACGCCGCCGGCGTTGCTTCGGTTAAGGGTGCAGCCAATTGACCATCAGCCTCCCTGCGTGCCCGAAGTACCGGTTTTTAAGGCTCATGGAAAGGTAACGCCGGTTCACCGCGTCTGTGTAGATGTCGTAGCCCGCCTCTTTGAGCATGGCGCGGCAGGCAGAGGCGTCCCAGGCCCTTCCGGCTTCGGTCTCCATGTCGGTGTCCCGGGGATTGGTGCCCCGTTCCGCCACCAGGAAGTTGGCCCCGGCCGCCAGGCAGAGGGGGGAGGGTTCGTGGGCGGCCAGGGTGAAGATGGTGTTGCCGAAAAAGAGGCGGGTGACGGCGGTGATGCGGGCGAACTCTTCGTCGGAGATCTGGCCGTAGGGCTCAAGGGGGCTGCCGCACAGGGGGATGCGCTTCATGGTGGCCATCCAGGAGATCTTGAGGGTGCGCATCAGGTCCAGAAGGTCGGCGATCTCCTCGTAGCTGTGTTCCGGGCCGATGGGCTCCAGGCAGGAGCCCACCAGCAGGCCTGCCCGGTGGGCGTTTTCAATGGTCTGCATGCGTTTGTAAGGGTCGATGAGGGTCACCGCTCCTTCGCCGAGCCTTAAGGCGTGGTAGCAGAAGGTGAAACCGGCTTTCTTTACGGCCCGGGCCTGGTCCGGGTCCAGGTCCCCCCAGTTGGCAAACAGGGGGATTCGTCCCTTGAGCCTTTTGTGGACCAGTCTGCCCATGGAGAGGAAACGGTCAAATTCGTAATCGGCGGTGGACATCAGGGAGATGGACCCCACCTTCTGGGATTCAAAGGCCGCGGCATGGGCCAGGACCTCCTCTTCGCCGAGTCGGAACGGGTTGTCAAGGGAACTCCAGGTGTCGCTGA
Organism: Desulfoluna spongiiphila; assembly: GCF_900101345.1. Lineage (GTDB taxonomy): Bacteria > Desulfobacterota > Desulfobacteria > Desulfobacterales > Desulfolunaceae > Desulfoluna > Desulfoluna spongiiphila. The sequence goes on from NZ_FMUX01000002.1 coordinate 134,761, forward strand.
ACATGCAGAACTGGCAGTCCTTGCTGCACCGCTCGCCGTTGAGGCCGATCTGGCCGTGCACCTCGCCCATGTTTCCGAACTGGCGGCGGGAGACGCCATCGGCAGCAGCCAAAAGGGCCTTGAAGTCGTCGCCCCGGGTGGGGATTCCGTGGAGCAATGCCAATGCCTCATGCCTGGTGAGGCCCTTTCCTCTTTTGCCTTTTTCAATGATGGTTCGGGTGCCGTGATCAACCGTTTCATTTCGCATATTTTTAAACCTCATTTCGCAATTCTTCGAAAGCCGGTGCGACATGCCTGTGGCATTCTCTGGTCGGGCTGCGCAATGCAGGGGGCGTGGCCTGTCTGGGGTTGTCGGAGTGGCGGGCAGCATATGGGGCCGTAAAATCTGAGCCTCAGGCCGGGGAGGGTCTTGTTTTTTGATCTGTGGGGCCCCGGCGGGTTTCGTGATATGTGCCAGCCATTGACAGATCACCGTTAAACAAATAGCAAGGCATGTGCCAGCCGGGGGCCCTTGTCTCCTATATTTCTTTGGCGGATATTCGCCGGGCCTTGTTCCTGGCCCGGCGGGAAAAGGTCAACTCCGGAGGGGTGGGGTCCCCTCCGGAGAGGATGAGCGCACAGGCGATCAGAGGGAGGCGGTGAGGCCCTTCCAGAAGGTCACCAGGTTGCTTCGACTTGTTCTCCTGAACTCGCGCCACATGCCGGCAACGGTCATGCGGGTGGCAAACCAGGCGGTGTGGGCCAGCCCTTCAGGGAGAATACCGACCCCCATGAACGCCTTGGCTACGGGGTCCAGGGGAACCGATCCCCTTGTGATGCAGTAAGTGTCCCGAACCTCCACCTGGTTCGGGTTCTGCTCAAAGGACTTTGGCCAGTATCCTTTCTTGGATTGAAAGATTCCCTTGTAGTTGTACCCGTCGTTTCCATATTTGTAGCTGAGGTCCGAAACCCGTTCCACCAGCCGGTTGGAAAAACCATGGTCGTTGTGCCTGCCCGCCATGGGGGCAAGGCCAAGGGAGAGTACTTTGAATCCGGGTTCGGCCTTGAAACACTCCAGGGCGACATCCACGATGGCATCAAAGATGGCGATGTTGCGGCTGTCGTCCCGGCGGTTGATGTTGGCGTACCACCCGATGGTCTGGTGATGATCGTACATGGCCTCGAAGGTGACGTAGCCCACGAGGGTGCCGTCCAGCCAGGCAAAGAAGGTGCGCTCGTCCGGTTCGTCCCGGAAGGTGGGCTCGCGAAGCAGAAGGTTCAGGGGGGTTTTGGTTTTGCGGGTTTGTCGCCATGCCTCGGAGATGGCCGTGGCCTGTTCTGGAAGGGAGGCGTCGGAGTCCCACCTTGCCTCGGTGACGGTGAGCCCTTTCTTGTGGGCTTTTCGGATGCGCCTTCCCACATTTTTTCCTTTGATGGACCAGTCGTTGAGGATCAGCGTTTCGACCCCCATGTGGGTGGCGTCAAACCCCTGGTCACTGAAAAGCCGGGCTGTGTCCAGGCTGCACTGCATGCCCACCAGGGGGCGACGGAGCAGGCGGCTCTCTTTGATAAAGGCGTTGATTACGGCTGGCGCATCGCACGTCCGGCAGAAGGGGTCGCCCACGAAAATGCGGACGCCGAGCCGGTCCTGATAGGCGATGGAGCCTTTCTCGTGGGAAAAGTGGGAGAAATGGGGGTCCGCTTTGATGGAGTATGCCATGGTGAATGAGCCGTACTTTCTGTAGTTTTCCATAACTCTGGTATTCCTTTTGTCGTTATTTATTTTGCTGTTTGCCTTCGCTGTATGCGTTGGGCATGTGATGTCGGATCGGTAAGACAATTGAGGGTAATGGGGTGGGAATGGTGCGGGCGTATCACAGGGGCTTTTTCATCCGGAACTGTGATGAGAACCCTGCTTTGGCGGCGATGGGGCCGTATGGCAGGAGGCCGCACTCGGTGAACCCCAGCTTTTCGTAAAGCCTTTTTGCTCCGGGGTTGGTGTTGACGACCTCCAGGCGAACGCAGGAGAGGTTTTGCGTCCTGCCGAAGGTAAAGAGGGTTTCAAGGAGGCGATGGCCCACCCCGGTTCCTCGAAAGCCGTCGGCAACGGAGATGACCTGAACCCTGATCTCATCGTTGTCCAGGGGATGAATGTCTTTGAATACGGAACCACTGAGTTTGCGGGTCACGCCCCCGAAGAAACCGAATTCCCGGTTTAAGGTGGCAAGGTTCAGGTGAATGAATTTCCGGTTTTGGTACTGGAGCCCGAGCATGCCGGTGACGCGTCCTTCGCAGAGGGCATAGATCCCCGAAGAGAAGTCGGCGCCGTCACGATAGACGCGTCGGGCCTGGCTTCGGTCCCGGGGTTTGAGCATGAGGTGGTCAATTTTCCTTTCGAACCCGTTGAGGAACACCTCAATGGCGGATTCCTCAAGCTCCTCGGGCAGCTGCCCAAGCAAAATGGATGGGTTCTGACTCTTTTTCTTCATGATGCAACACTCCTTTGGTAGGTAAGTAAAAATGACCGGAAAAGGCGGGGTCATGTCCACGATGAACCCCTCGCAGGGAGGGGTGAACATCTTGTGGCAATCTGTCCCGCGAAGACGGGTCAGTGATGAGTAAATTGTATGGAAGGATGAGATATTGGTACAGGAGTGTTTTTTACTCTTTGGAAAGGGGTATTGGAGAATTTTTGCAGGTGGGGTGTTCTCGTGTGTCCGGGGAGGCTGTGGGTGGTGAAAGTGCGCGATATTACGATGGTCTGTGATGCGGGGCTGCGGCCTGCTTACTCGGGGGCAGCTATTGTTTGCTCCATGATCCGCTCAATGTCTCCGTTTTTCTGCATGGCAGTGATGACGGCATTGAAGGTTGCGATGAAGTCTTCCTTGAAATGGAACCGGCCGAAGTCCCGGTTCGTATACCCCAGATGGCCCCACTCGGTATTGATGACAAGGGCCTCCCGGAGCCGGGCATGCCTGGTCCCTTCATGGTAGAGGCCCTCTTGTTTGAGTTTGTTCAGTTCCCAGAGAATGGCAAGGCGGTCGTTGATGTAGCAGTCTGTTCGTCGGATGCCCAGCTTCAGGATGTTGACGCGATTGCTCCTTGCCTCATCGATGCGGATGTTGTTTTTCCTGACCTCCTCGAAGAAGGTTTTGCCTCCCAGGATAAACCCGTCATTGCTGCCGATGGTCAGGCCGTGAAAGTCATCGGGCCAGATGCGTCTTGGCGCGTCTTTCATGATGTCCTCCCGGCAGAGGAGCACCACCTTTTCCTGCAGGATGGGCACCGAGTAAGGCCACATGAAGGGGCGTTCCTGGGGTCTGAAATAAGGGGGGCAGATCGCGAAGACCGTTCCGTTTTCGATGTCGTGGAGGCCTCTTTTCCAGGGGATGGGGAGGATGGTGACGCGGTAGTCTTCCATGCGTGCGAAGGCCTGGGTCAGGATGGCCGGGTAGATTCCCCGGGGCTGGCCGTTTATTGCATAGCTGTAGGGCGGGTAGTTATCGTCGCAGTAGACGATGACATTGGTTTCTGCGGTGCCTGTCCGCCATGCCGACAGGCAGGACAGCACCAGAAGTGCGATGCAGAGGCTTTTTTTCATGCATCTGTCCGTGTGGGGGTTGATGTTGGTGCGTGGCTGAACTGGTCAGGGCGTTGCTGTGGCATTCTGTGCTGAATGGGAAAATTATATCAGAGCGGGAGGGCGGGGGGGAAGGTAAATGAGCGGAGGGGGTGCTTGCTGCGCCCGGCTTTATAACATCGGGCGTAACTGGTGAGTTGTAGAAAAACGGTCTCAGGCGGCAAGGTGTGCCACCTTGAAAGCAGGTTGCGGATGCGCTTTGCCCCACGTTCCTCGGGTCAAAGCGCATCCGCCGTTAAAGCTGAATTTAATTAAAGGCACGGTTAAAACCTGTTTGTTGCGCCGGTTTTTATGCAATGAGGCATGCCTTTAGCCCCCGGCAGGGCCGCCGGAGGCTGTTTTTTAAGGTCCGGTGGCTATGCCACGTTGTTGAGCTGTTTCAGGGCCTGCATGAGGGCCTGGGTGCCCATGCGGGCGCCGCCGTGGGCCAGGACGGCCTGGTAGAGCTGGTTCACAAGGGCGAGGCCGGGAAGGGCCAGGTTCATTCGCCCGGCCTCTTCAAGGGCGATGCCCATGTCCTTGACAAAGTGCTCCACAAAAAAGCCGGTGTCGAACTCGTTTTTCAAGATGCGGGGCGCCAGGTTGGAAAGGGACCAGCACGCGGCGGCACCGCCCGTGATGCTTGAGAGCATCACCTCAAGATCAAGCCCGGCCCGTTCTCCGTAGAGCAGGGACTCACACATGCCGATCATGGTGCCGGCAATGACGATTTGGTTGCACATCTTGGTATGCTGGCCGGAACCGGAAGGGCCCTGATGGACGATCTGGGTGCCCATGATCTCGAAAAGGGGGGTGAGGGCATCCACGGCGTCCTTGTCGCCTCCCACCATGATGGAGAGGGTTGCGTTGCGCGCCCCCACGTCTCCGCCGGAGACGGGGGCGTCCACGGCGTGGACTCCCATGGCCTTGGCCTGGCTGTGGATTCTCCGGGCCAGGCTGGGGGAGGTGGTGGTCATGTCCACCACCATGGAGCCGGGTTGTGCGCCTTTGAGGATGCCGGTCTCTCCCAGGTAGACCTCCTCCACATCTTTGGGGAAGCCCACGATGGTGAAGACGACATCCGAAACGGCGGCCACCTCTTCGGGGGTCTCTTTCCAGGTCGCTCCGAGGTCAATAAGGGGCTGGGCCTTGGCTTTGGTTCGGTTGGTGACGCTGGTTCGAAAGCCGTGGTCCATGAGGTGGCGGCACATCCACTGCCCCATCACCCCGGTTCCGATCCATCCGATGCGCGTGTCGGTGTTGCTGATGTGAATCACGATATCCGTCCTTCCTTTGATTTATTTCATCATGCGTTCCGGGACCACCTCAATCCAGTAACCGTCGGGATCTTCCACAAAGTAGATGCCCATGGCCTCGTTTTCCCAGAGGCTGAGGCCCATCTCTTTGTGGCGGGCGTGCCAGGTGTCGTAGGCGTCGGTGGTGACGGCCAGGTGGATTTCGTTGTCGCCCAGGTTGTAGGGCTCCGTGCGCTCCTTGAGCCAGGTGAGCTCAAGCTGGTGGCCGCCGGTGCCGTCTCCCAGGTAGACGAGGACAAAGCTGCCGTCGGGGGCTTCATGGCGGCGAACGACCTCGAAGTCCAGGGCCTCGGTATAAAAGGCGAGGCTTTTATCAAGGTCGAATACGGTGAAGTTGGTGTGTGCGATTTTCAAGGTGCCCATGGGGTCTCCTGTGATGTTGGCTGAAAATGGGGAGGGGTGCACCGGTGGGGAGCGGTGCCTCCTTTGTCGGGGTGGCTCAGTATAGCGTTGTCGGTGACTGCGGGTCAACCGGGCGGGAAGGCGGCCGGAAACAAAAAAAGGCCTGTCGAAGGGTTCGACAGGCCTTTGTATGTTTTATTATGGTGGAGCTGAGGGGGATCGAACCCCTGACCTCATGACTGCCAGTCATGCGCTCTCCCAGCTGAGCTACAGCCCCACATAATGGGTTTGCTGCGTCTTGAAGATCGTCAGCAACAAACGAGAGAGTATTTAGACCATCACCGCGCAGGTGTCAATGAAAAAAAAGATCCTTTTTGCGATGGGGGCCTGTGCGGAGGCGATAGGGCCCCGGACCCATTTGGAATACCGAGGCGCCCCGGGGTCCGGAAAATAAATTCTGTACTCTCAAAACAAGGGATGGTAAAGGTATTCGAGTTTTTTATATAACGGTGTGAACCCGTATGGGCGTCGGAAAATCGGACATGACACACCCTTGTTGCGGCCGCTCGGGCCAAATACCCGCCCCTCGGTCGGGTATCCCGCCAAGATGCGCATGCAACATCTTTACCGGTGGGTCCAGCCACGTTTTCCACACCCCGAATCCAACGACGACAATAAGAGTACAGAGGTATATTGATGCTACAAATGATGCGTGACAATGCCGGTTCCTGGATTATCAAGATACTGCTGGGCGTTATTGTCCTGGTATTTATTTTTCTCGGGCTCGGGCCGGACCGCAACAGCGGCAATTCCATTGTTGCAGAGGTAAACAAGACCGTCATCAGCTGGGACGACTATCGACTGGCCTACAATGAACTGGTGGAGGGATACCGGCGTCAGTTGGGCGGAAACCTGAGCGAAGAGATGATCAAGATGTTTCGCCTGCGGGAGCAGGCCCTGGAGAGCCTCATCACCAGCGAGCTGATGATCCAGGAAGCCGATCGGTTAAAGCTCCGGGTAACCGACAAGGAGCTTGAACAGGCCATCACGGCCCTGCCTTATTTTAAAACAGACGGCGTCTTCGACATGGCGCTTTATGAAGCCCTCCTTCGCCAGAACGGGCTCACCGTTCCCCAGTTTGAGGCACAGCAGCGAAAATCCATGCTCATCTCCAAGCTGCGGAGCATGGTGGAAAGCGGCGTGCTGGTCACCGACGGCGAAGTCCAGGAGCTTTACAAATACAAGAACACCGAAGCCTCGGTGCGCTATACCCTTTTTGATCCGGCGTCCTACGCGGACGTCACCGTGGATGATGCCTATGTCGCCGCGTACTTTGCAGAAAAGGGCGAGCAGTACAAAACCGATCCGGAGGCCAGGATCTCCTTTATGCGGTTCGGGCGGGATGATTTTGGCAAAGGGATTGCCATCACCGATGAAGAGCTCGCAGATGCCTACCAGGCCAACCTGGACCGATACCAGACCGCTGAAACCGTTGAGGCCAGCCATATCCTGATCAAGGTGGCCGAAGGGGCCACGGCAGAGGAAGAGGCAGAGGCCCGCAAGCGGGCCGACGAGGTGTATGCCAAGGCCAAAGCCGAAGGCAGTGACTTTGCCGAGCTGGCAAAGACTTTTTCCGAAGGGCCCTCGGCCAAGGACGGGGGGCGCCTGGGTGCCTTTGAGCGAAGCGCCATGGTCAAGCCCTTTGCCGACAAAGCCTTTGCCATGACCGAAGGGGAGGTCAGCGAGCCTGTCCGAACCCAGTTCGGCTGGCACGTCATCAAGCTTGCGAAGAAGAATCCCGCCACGGTCAAAAGCCTGGCCGAGGTCAAGGACGAGCTTCGAAAGAGCCTCGTGGACGAGCAGGCCGAGGCCGATGCCTACGCCGCCTCGGAGAATGCCTTTGACATGGTGCTCGGCAGCGATAACCTCAAAGAGGCCGGTGAGACCGCTGAGCTTCCGGTTATCGACAGCGCCTTTTTCACCCGCTGGAAAGGTCCCGAGGCCGTTGCCAGTGTGGATCGCATGCGTATCGCCAAGGACGCCTTTGAGCTTGAGGTCGGCGGTGTCAGCGACATCCTGGAATACAACGGCACCTACTACATCGTTCAGCTCATTGAGAAGAAGGAGTCTGTGGTTCCCGAACTCGCCGACGTCAAAGAGCGTGTCCAGGCCGATGCCCTGACCCAGGCCAAGGCCGAAAAAGCCGAAGCCGAGGCAAGCGCCCTTCTGGCCCTTTTGAAAGAGGGCAAAGACTTTCCCGAGGGAACGAAGGTGACGGAGTCTCCCCTGTTTACCCGTGACGGCAAGGGGGCTGACGCCCTGGATCGCAAGGTTGTTGAGGCGGCCTTTGGCCTTAACGCAGCCAAGCCCGTGGCCGACGAGGTGATCAAGGGAAGCGGCGGCATGTATGTGGTGGCCCTGAAAGAGAAAAAGATCCCTAATCTGGATGGCTATGCCGAGGCCTCCGAAGCCCTCAAGGCCGAACTCCTTTCCCAGAAACGCCGCGATGTGCTGTCCAAGTGGGTTGAAGAATTGAGAAACAACGCGGAGATTAAACGGGATCCCCGCTTCGCGGCAGGGGACAGCGAATAAGCCCCTGACGGCTTAACACCCGGACACCCCAGGGAATACCGGGTGTTGACCGGTGACTCCAAGAGATGACAAACCTGCCGGGAACGCTTCATTGGCTTGCCCGGCAGGTTTTTTTTATGGTAGCATACAGAACTGTATTTTTTTAAGGGCTCACGTACTGTGAACCTGTTCAAATCACAGGTCCGCTGCACCCATGTGCCGCCAAGCAGAAGGCGGCCGGTTCCGTTCTTAACGGTAGACTTTTTTTGTTCGAGCCCAGACGCCCATCGACCACGCCACCACACGATCACACGATCACACGACCATACGACAACCACTCAGCAGGAGATGGTGCATGGGGAAAGCAAAAACCAAGCGGGTGTTCTCGTTCAAGAGGTGCCCCTACTGTTTTACCAGCCTGTCACTGGCCGCCGAAACCTGCCAAAGTTGCCATAAGCGTGTGGGGACGGTGGACCGTTACGGCCTGGCCAAAAAGCCGATCAACTATATGGGATACCTTGCCGCCGTGATGTGGGCAGGGATCTTTGTCGGGTACATCTGGTTTGCCTTTATCAGGTGACCACAAGGACCAAACGACCGCTGCGAGGCCGGGAAGAACGCCATGACGTCTAACCGGCCTTTGTTATTTTTTTGGGGAGAAACCATGACACGAAAACGATATCTGCGATGTATGCTTTACGGCATGTTTGCCGTGATGCTGGCTGTAACCGCCGCGTGTGTCAACCGCGATACCCGACCCGTTCCCGGCGACGAGCCGGTGCTTCCCCGGGATCCGGCTGTGGTGGAAGGCGTGCTGGACAACGGGATGAGTTACCTCATCATGAGGAACACCGAGCCCAGGGAGCGCGTAAGCATGCACCTGGCCATCAAGGCGGGCTCCATGTACGAGACGGAAGCGCAAAGGGGGGTGGCCCATTTCCTTGAACACATGCTGTTCAACGGGTCCGAGAATTTTCCACCCGGTGAGCTCATTAAGTATTTCCAGCGCATCGGCATGCGGTTCGGAGGGGACGCCAACGCCCACACCGGATTTTACGAGACCGTCTATGACGTGGTGCTGCCCGCAGGTGACACGAAGAGCCTGGCCGAGGGGCTTCTTGTCATGCACGACTACGCAGGCGGAGCCCTTCTCCTGGAGTCCGAGGTGGACCGGGAGCGCGGGGTGATCCTGGCGGAAAAGAGGGACCGGGACTCCGAGTCCTATCGCAGTTTTGTGAAGAGCCTGGCCTTTCAGCTTCCGGGCATGCGGGTCAACGAGCGGCATCCCATCGGCCTGGAATCGGTCATCAAGGGGGCGGATTCGGCGCTTTTAAAGGGCTATTATGATGCCTGGTACCGGCCGGACAACATGGCCGTGGTGGTGGTGGGCGACGTGGACCCCGCCGAGGTGGCGGGGTTGATCCGGGACCGTTTTTCCTCCCTTGAGGCGCGCGCCCCAAAGGGGGTGATCCCCGATGACGGCACCTTTGCCCACATGGGCACCAAAACGTTTTACTCCCACAACCCCGAGGCGGGGGGCACCAGTGTCACCATAGAGGTGCTGCGCCATGTGGACCGGCAGCCCGATACCTTTGCCTCACGCCGGGAACAGCTGCTTTTTGATATGGCCAGTCGGATCCTTGACAACCGCCTGGAAGAGCGCATCGGCAAGCCGGGGACCCCTTTTACCTCGGCCGGTTCCGGTGCAGGGACCTACCTGCGTCATGTCCGGTACGGTATCGTGGCGGCGGAGTGCCCCGCAGACAGCTGGGAAGAGAGCCTTGCCGTTGTGGACCAGGCCCTGCGAAGTGCCCTTGTTTACGGCTTCACCCCGGACGAGGTGGCGCGGGTGAAAAAAGAGATGAAAAACGCCTTGCTGCAGGCAGAGGAGAAGGCCTCCACCCGGAACAGCCGGAACCTTGCCGGTCTTCTGGTTCGGAGTTTCACCACGGACAAGGAGGTGGTCTCGCCTTCCGATGAGCGACGCCTCTTCGAGCCCGTGGTGGATGCGGCAACCCCCGAGGAGCTGCATCGGGTGCTGAAAGAGATCTGGAGCCCTGCCCACCGCCTGGTGATGGTGGAGGGCAATGTCCGCCTGGACAAGGGGGAGCAGAAACCCGAGGCCGTGCTTCTGGCCGCCTACGAGAAGAGCCTTCTCGTTTCGGCCACCCCGCCCGTTGCGAAGTCTGCGGCGGCGTTTCCCTACCTCCCGGCCCCCAAGGCTCCGGGGCAGATTGCCTCCCGGGTGACCCACGACGACCTCGGGATCACCGTGGTCACCTTCGACAACGGAGTGGTCCTGAACCTGAAACAAACGGACTTCAAGGCCAAGGAGGTGCTCTACACCCTGCGATTCGGCCTGGGGATCAAAGGAGCAAAGGGGCTCGTCCCCGGACTGGCTTCGGTTTCTGTCATGGTGACCAACGAGAGCGGCCTGGGGCGCCTGGACCGTGACGAGACAGCGCGGGCCATGGCCGGGACCAACACCTCCTTTCGCTACGGGGCCGGTCAGGACGGGTTTGCCCTCTCCGGCCGCACCACCCCCGGGGAACTTGAGCTGATGTTCCAGGTTCTCTTTACCCAGCTCACCGACACCCGCCTGAAAGAGGAGGCGTATCACCTCTCGGTTCAGCGCTACACCCAGGGGCTTGAGGAGATGGAAAGCACCGTGGACGGTGTGCTCCAGAAACAGGTGGAGGCCTTCCTCACCGGGGATGCGGCCCGCTTCGGATACCCGGACACCTCCCTTGAAGGCATCGACTTTGACGCGGTCAAAGGCTTTGTCATGCCCGCCCTTGGGGGAGCTCCCCTGGAGCTTTCCGTGGTGGGGGACATGGACGTGGAGGAGGTTGTCTCCCTGTGCGGCCAGTGGCTGGGGGCATTGCCCCGGCGAGCCCCGGAGGCGGCTTCGGAGCATGGCCTCACCTTTCCGGCCGGTGAGCGCCTTGACCTCTCCGTTGACAGCGCCATCGACAAGGCCGTGGTCACCGTGGCCTGGCCCACCACGGGCATGGGGGACATCCATACGGTGCGCCGCCTGTCCATTCTGGGGTCCCTTTTCTCCGAGCGCCTGCGGGAGATCGTGCGTGAAAACCTGGGCGCGGCGTATTCTCCCAGGGCCTGGAACAATTCCAGCAGGGCCTATCCGGAGTATGGTGCCCTCCGTGCCGTGATTACCGTGAGCCCCGGCCAGATGGCGGAGGTGGCGGCTGCCGTGGGAGAGATTGCCGAAGGGCTCCGCTCGGCTCCGGCCTCCGGGGACGAGGTCCGGCGCGTGGTGGACCCCGTGGTGAACCGTATCGCCGACTACCGCCGCACCAACGGCTACTGGCTCAACAGCGTGATGCAGGACTCCTCGCGGTATCCTGAAAAACTGGTCTGGCCCCTGGACATTCTGGAGGACTACGCTGCCGTCACCGCAGCCGATCTCCAGGACCTGGCCCGGACCTACCTCAAGGCTTCCGGCGCCGCGACCCTGACGGTGCGTCCCGTGCCTTCGACCTAGCGCCTGCGCTCTGATAAAGAGACGACCATGGGCCGTCCCGGAAACGGGGCGGCTTTTTTTTGTGGGCAGGCCGGGGGCCCCGGATGACATGTTTCCTGGAAAAGAACCTGTGGTTTGAGCGGGAATATGGTGTGGAAAGACAATGTATCCGGGGGGATAACATCGTCATGGCGGGCATTGACTTTGGGCGCGCAATGGTCTTGACTCCGCGGAAGTGATCATTTATATAGTCCCCACAAACATTTACGACTCACGTGAGGTGCGCCTGCCGGGAGATAGAAACGGCGCGTCTGTATAATGTACTGTTACTACAGGAGATTTAGGTGGAATCAGTTAACTGGTTGGCGCTTGTCTACGGTCTGGTCGGTGGGCTGGGGCTTTTTCTTTACGGCATGAAAATGATGTCCGAAGGCCTTCAGAAATCAGCGGGCAGCAGCCTGCGAAACATCCTTGAGAAACTTACCACCAATCGGGTCATCGGGACCTTCGTCGGTCTGGTGGTGACCGCAGTAATCCAGAGCAGCTCAGCCACGACAGTCATGGTGGTGGGCTTTGTCAACGCCGGACTCATGAACCTTGTCCAGGCCCTGAGTGTCGTTTTGGGGGCCAACGTCGGTACCACCGTCACGGCGCAGCTCATCGCGTTTAAAATCGGTAAACTTGCCCTGCCCGCCATCGGTATCGGCGTGTTTATGCGCATGTTTACCAGCAACAAGAAGTACCACTACTGGGGAGAGGTCATCATCGGGTTCGGCCTTCTCTTCCTGGGCCTCAAGATCATGAAAGACGGCTTTGTCCCCTTGCGGCACAGCGAGTTCTTCCAGCAGGCCTTTATCACCTTTTCCCACCATCCCGTGCTGGCCGTTGCCGCAGGCGCGGTGCTGACCATGGTCGTCCAGAGTTCGTCGGCCACCATCGGTATCACCGTGGCCATGGCCTCCACCGGACTCATCGACTACTACGCCGCATGCGCCCTGGTCCTCGGGGAGAATATCGGTACCACCATCACCGCCAACCTCGCGGCCATCGGGACCAACCCCACGGCGAGACGGGCCGCCTTCGGCCACTTTCTCATCAACGCCCTGGGGGTCTGCTACATGCTCATCTTCCTGAAGTTCTTTATGCAGGCCGTGGATGTGATGACACCGGGGGACCCGAACTTTGTCAACGCCGACGGCAACATGCCTTACATTGCCCGTCATATCGCCAACGTCCACACCGGATTTAACATCGTCAACCTCATTATTTTCGTGCCCGTGCTCCACATCCTTGCGCGCCTGTGCGAACGGATGATCCCGGGCAAGGGCAACGGCCGGGACGACGGCCTGGTGTTCCTCGACGACTGCCTTATCGAGACGCCCGATTTTGCCGTTTCCCAGGCCAGGAAAGAGGTCAGCCGCATGTCGGGCCTGGCCCTTGAGATGCTCAAGTTGAGTCGGGACGCCTTTTTCTCCCGGGATACCAAGACCATCAACAAGGTCTACGAGCTCGAAAACACCGTGGACCTCCTGGAAAAGGACATCTCCACTTTCCTTGTCCGGTTGAACCAGGAGCAGATCAGCGCCGAGACCTCCCGGGAGCTCAACAGCATCCTGCATGTGCTCCACGACCTGGAGAAGATCGGAGACTACGCGGAAAACATCGCCAATTACACGGAAAAGCTCATTGAGAGCGACATCCGGTTTTCCGATGAGGCCATGCTGGAGATGGAAGAGATCTACGATGTGGCCATCCGGTTTACGGATAATGTTATCAAGGCTTACAACGCCGGTGGCCTTCCCAGGCCCATCGACACCGAGGATGAGAACACCATCGACAAGATGCGCAAGCAGTTTAAAAACCATCACCTCAAGCGCCTCCAGCAGGGCTCCTGCTCCGTTGAGACGGGGATTCTTTTTGTGGACATCCTCAACAACCTGGAGAAAACAGGGGACCAGGCCTTCAACATTGCCCAGGTGGTGATGGGCGACATGTAAGGGGTTTTCTTATTTCGTGGCAACCACGCAAGGCCGGGCAGGAAGACTGCCCGGCCTTTTTTGTGTGCGGGCTCTTTTGTGAGCCAGGTATGTGGCACACATGTGTATAGGGTTCTGATACGATTGACGTTGTTCCCGCACCTTCCGGTGTGGTATCATGCGCTGCCCGTTTGGGCCGTGCGGGAGAAGAGGTCGCCTCGATCTCTCCCTCCTTGGGCCTTCGGTTGTGACTTTTGACAAACGCATCATGGATCCATGGTGCGCCGAAAGGGATCTATGAACACAAAACAAGTGGAAAAAGGGCTGGTGGATACCCTGTGGGGTGTCTTTTCATCGGTTCGGCTTTCCGTTATCGTACTGACGCTTCTTGCGGTCACCTCCATCATCGGGACAGTCATTCCCCAGAATGCGTCCCCGGCCATCTACGTGGACCGGTTCGGTGAGGCGGCCTACCGGGTGCTTTCATTCCTGGATATCTTCGATATGTACCACTCCTGGTGGTTTCAGCTTCTGCTGGTGCTCCTGGGGATCAACCTGGTGGTCTGCTCCATGGACCGCCTGCCTGCCGTGCTGAAAATCATCGGGAAAACCCAGCGCCTCAACCCGGAGAACTACCGGCGTGCGGCCAATGGGGACCCCCTTGCCATGGCCAAGGCCCCCGGAGCGGTTGCAGAGGACCTTTCAGCGCGCCTGACATCTTCCATGGGGCGGTTTACCCGCGTGGACGAAGGGGAGGCGCGGTATCTTTTCGCCGAGAAGGGGCGCTGGACCCGGCTGGGGGTCTATGTGGTCCACGCCGGGGTTCTCCTGCTCCTTGTGGGCGGGCTTCTGGGCTCTCTGTTCGGATACGAAGGGGCCATGAACATCACTGAAGGGGAGACCAGCGGGGTGGTCCGGCTCAACGGGTCCAACGCCGCGTTGCCCCTCCCCTTTGAGCTCCGGTGCGATACCTTTTCCGTCTCCTTTTACGATACGGGCGCACCGAAAGAGTACCGCTCCGATCTCGTGGTGGTGGAAGGGGGCAGGGACGTGCTGTCCCGGAAAGTCGTGGTGAACGACCCCCTGCGCTACAAGGGGATCAGTTTTTACCAGGCCAGCTACGGCATGGTACCCCCGGAGTCCGCATCGTTTTCCTTCACCAGCAAGGCGAGCGGCATGAGCTACCCGGCAGAAGGGACCTTCGGAGAGCCCATCGACATCCCGGAAGGGCTCGGGACCTTTACCCCCTTGCACTTCATGAACAACTACCGGTTCCGCAACCACTCAATCGGGGCCACGGTGCTGGGGCTTTTGAAGAAGGAAGGGGGGGAGACAGTCCGTCTGGCCCTGCCCGTCAAGTCACCGAACTTTGACCGCATGCGGCAGGGGGAGGTGGTGATTTCCGTGGCCAACTTTGAAAATCGTTACTACACAGGGCTCCAGGTCACCAAGGACCCGGGGGTGTGGCTGGTGTATGCCGGGTTTCTTTTTCTCATCGCCGGGTGCTACATCACCTTTTTCATGAGCCACCGGGGTTTTATGGTGGAGGTGCTCCCCGGTCCGTCGGGATCTGCCGTGACCCTGTATGGGAACGCCAACAAAAACAGACTGGGCATGGAGATGGTGATTCGCCGTCTGACCGAGAAGCTTGACCGAGAGACCCGCACCCCTGAAAGGCAGGTGGAGAAATGAACAACAGTTCCCTGATTCTTTCCATTGTGACATTTGTTTACGGATTTTCAGCCGTTTTGTATATCTCTGCGTGGATTTTCGGAAAGGAGGCTCCGGCACGGAGCGCCCGCTACATCGGCATGGTGGGCATGGCGGGAAACCTGGCCGGGTTCGTGCTCCGGTGGGTGGAGTCCTACGGCCACGGGTACGGTCACATTCCGTTGTCCAACCTCTATGAGTCCCTGGTCTTTTTTGCCCTGACCATTGCCCTTATCTCCATCGTCATCGAGGTGCGTTACAGAAACTACATGATCAGCACCTTTGCCATGCCCCTGGCCTTTATCGCCCTGGCCTACGCCTCCCTGTCCCCGTCGGTGAACGATAAGATCCAGCCGTTGATTCCGGCCCTGAAGAGCAACTGGCTCACCACCCACGTGGTGACCTGTTTTCTCGGATACGCCGGATTTGCCACCGCCTTCGGCATCGGGGTCATGTACCTGGTCCGGGAGTCCATGACCGTGAAGAAGGGGGGGCTCATCTCCCGGCTCCCCGAAGGCTACATCCTGGATGAGCTGATCCAGAAAACCGTGATGTTCGGGTTCCTTTTTCTCACGGTGGGGATCATTACCGGGGCGGTCTGGGCCAACTCGGCCTGGGGGACCTACTGGAGCTGGGACCCCAAGGAGACCTGGTCCCTTATCACCTGGTTTGTTTACGCCATCATGCTTCACCTGCGCTACATGCGGGGGTGGGGCGGGGCCAAAATTGCCGCCATCTCCATCATCGGGTTCATGGCGGTGATGTTTACCTATTTCGGGGTGAACTTCCTCCCCGGACTCCACAGCTACGGCAGCATGTAGAACAGGAGCCCCCAGGGGCGACATGTCGTGAATCGGCCCGGAGCCGCTTGTCCCGTACGGGGAGGAGCGGCTCTTTTTATTGGGGCGGACCGCCCGGGGAACCGGGCCCCCGGTTGCGGATCTTGCTTTGTGAAATGATAAGGATCTTTTTATTGACACGTGAGGCGTCGTTACTATAGAAAAGAGGCTAGCAATTTTTAGTGTTTGAAAATCTCATGCGCGTGAAATGGCAGTAAATCCGGATCGGCTGTCCCTCCTTGCTTTGTAGGAGAGCGAAGGGCCTGGGGCAGGGCATGCATGCCGGACCGGGCTGATGACCGAAAAGAAGGACCCGTGCTGTCAGGTCGTCTTTTTCCTTGTTTGAAATCCTTCTTGCTTTTGAGTCCGTGTGACTGTTTGAATCTGTTCCTTCTGCAGATGGTTAGGCGGAATGGGGCGTGTTTCGGGACAGGAATTTGAGGCATTGAACGTGGTTGCCATGGCTTGAAAAAGTACGCATGAACACGTATAAGAAACGCAAACAAAAAGACCGGCGAAGGGGGATTGCCGGTTTGAAATACCTGGTGAGGCTGTTTGACAAAGCCGGTGCGCTGGACGCTCCGGCGGTGTGGCGGGCTCACCGTTCACAGGTTCGGAAAAAGCCGTTAGCACCCGGTACGAGCACAGGGGGCCAGGGGCTTTTTGTATGTCTGAACCACCCGGTGGTCGGGTATCTGGTGCTTAAAACAATTAACACGTGGAGTTTTCATGAGCCTAACTGGTGAAAAACAGACTGGTCGTGAGCAAACGGGGTCACCCGGTGGTCCGGTTAAAAAAGGGGATTCGGGACTGGTGGCCCTCTTTTTTATCGTCGGCCTGGCCGCAAGCCTTGCCATAGGGTGGATCGTTTTCCCCAAGCTTCTCTATTCCAAGAGTGAGCAGCCTTTTGATTTCAGCCATGTCACCCACGCCGATGCGGTGGGAGACTGCGACAGCTGCCATTTCTTCCGAGAGGATGGAACCTATGCAGGGGTTCCCACCCTCGAGCAGTGCACGGAGTGCCACGAAGAGATGCAGGGCGAGAGCGAAGCCGAAGAGATCTTCGTCAACGAATATGTGGCCGAAGGAAAAGAGGTCCCCTGGAAAATCTATTCCAGGCAGCCCGACTGTGTCTTCTTCTCCCACGCCGCCCATGTGCAGGGGGCGGGGATGGAGTGCGCGGAGTGTCACGGAGACATCGGCGAGTCCGAGAGCCTGAAGCCTTACGAAGAGAACAGGATCACCGGGTACAGCCGGGACATCTGGGGCAAGAACATCGCAGGCATCAAGAAGAACAGCTGGGATCGCATGAAGATGGACGACTGCGGCGCCTGTCACAAGGAAACCATGGGCAGCAAAGGGGCCTGTTTCCAGTGTCACAAGTAGGCTAGCTGTGTTGGCCTCAACGCGAACGATCAATCCTTTTAAGGGGTGATTCACATATGAAGATCAACAGGAGACATTTTCTCGCTTTGGGAATGGGAGCCACGGCCGGTACCATGCTCTCTCCCCTTCCCTGGAAGTTGACGGACGATGTGTCCATCTGGACCCAGAATTGGTCCTGGACGCCGGTTCCCGAGACCGGAGAGTACTATTACGTCGGTGGGGCGTGCACCCTCTGCCCCGGCGGCTGTAGCCTTGCGGTTCGCAAAGTGGGCGAGCGCGTGGTGAAAATCGAAGGGAGCCCTGAGAGCCCCGTGAACAGCGGCGATCTCTGCGGCGTGGGCATCTCGGCCAGCCAGCTCCTCTACGGCCCCTCACGCATTGAGGGCCCCATGGTGCGGGCCGGCAAGCGCGGTGAGGGCAAATGGACACGCCTCTCCTGGGAGGAGGCCGAAGCGCAGCTGGCGGAAAAGCTGGGCAGCCTCTCCGGGGGCAAGGGCGTTGCTGCCCTGTCCGCTTCCCGAACCGGCAGCGTGCCGGCTCTGTTCCAGCGCCTGCTGGACACCGTCGGGTCCGATCGGTTCCTGACCCTGCCGTCCGTCCATGACACCCTGGAGCAGGCCATGGCCCTGACCATGGGCCGGAACCCGGGCGAAGGGGTGGGCTTTGATACGGAAAACACCGACCTGATCCTGAGCCTCGGAAGCGCCGTGGCCGAAGGGTGGGGCGCTCCAGTGCGCATGGTCAAGGCCGCCGGTACCAAAAAGATGATCCAGGTGGAACCCTATCTTTCCACCACCGCCTCCATGGCCGACATGTGGGTGCCCGCCAAGCCCGGTACCGAAGGGGTTTTTGCCCTGTCCGTGGCCGCTTCCATGGTCCGGGAAAAGCTTTACGATCATATCTTCGTTTCGACGGCCACCGAAGGCTTCGACGCCTTCAGCGCCTGGCTCCTCGAAAATTACACCCCAGAAAAAGCCGAAGCCGTCACAGGGGTCTCCCCTGCCATGGTCAAGAAGGTGGCCGTGGCCTTTGCCGGGGCACGCCGTCCTGTGGCCCTCTGCGGCCGTGGAAAAGGAGAGGCGCCTGTAAGCCTCGCCGAGGCCCTTGCCGTGTTTGCCTTGAACGCCCTGAAGGGCTCGGTCCAGCGTGACGGGGGCCTGGTCAAGGTGGGAGCCCTGCCTTACGCCGTGGCCACCGCCGAGACCGCCGACCTGGGGGCCAGGCTCGCAGAGCTCATGGAGCCGGGCAAGACAGAGCTGCTCATGGACTGGGGCACCAACCCCTTTTACACCCTGGCCACCTCGGCCAAGGCGACAGAGGCCCTGGCCTCCATCGGCACCATCGTCAGCTTCTCTCCCTACATGGACGAGACAGCGGCCATGGCCGACCTCATCCTGCCCGACCACACCCATCTGGAGAAACTCCAGGACGTGCCCGTGCGCGCCGGGTTGGAACGCCCCACCGTCACCCTGGCCCAGCCGGCCATCGAGCCGGTGATGGACACCAAGCACACCGGGGACGTACTCATCAGCGTGGGCGGCCAGCTTGAGGGCGGCAGCGACGCCTTTGCCTGGGACGACTACGAAACCTACCTCGAAGAGAGCTGCGGGGATATGTGGGAGACCCTTTACGACGAGGGCCTCTGGCAGGGGGACATTGCTTGGAAAAAGGGGCTGGAACGCCTCCTTGGAACCTCCCAGCGGTTCACCTTTGTGGTTCCCGAAGGGCCCGTGGCCCTCACCGCCGACGGGGCGGCCTCCGGCCTTCCCCTGACCCTGGTGCCGAGATGGTCCCTTCGTATTTCCAGCGGCCCCGTTGCCGACGCACCCTTTACCATGAAGACCATCTCAGACCGGATGCTGACCAAAGGCGTCTCCCATGTGGAGGTTCATCCTTCCACGGCCAAAAAGGCGGGGCTCAGGGAGGGCGATACCGCCACCCTGACAACGCCCTTCGGCAGCGCAAAGGTCAACGTGACCCTCTTTGAAGGGGTGATGCCCGGTGTGGTGGCCCTTGCCGCCGGCCTGGGGCATACCGCCTTTGACGAGTACATCGGGGGAAAGGGAACAAGCTATACGGCCCTTTCCGGCAGCATGACCGATCCGGTCACCGGGCTCAACTGCACCTGGGGGGCCCGGGCATCCCTTACCAAGGGGTAGACGAAGGCGGCAACGGCTCGTGAACAACTGACGAAAACCCATCTCACACGAGGTTTTTCATGAATACGGAATCAAACGATACGAGGGCGAAGAAATTCGGCATGGTCATCGACCTCGACAAGTGCACCGGTTGCGGATCCTGCATGGTGGCTTGTTCGGCCGAGAACAACGTCCCCGTCAGGAAAGACGAAAGCGACAAGCTTTTGAGCACGACCTGGATCCGGGTCTACCGCATCACCAACGGCAAGGATTTTCCCGACACCGAGATCTGCTATATTCCCCGCCCCTGCCAGCATTGCGGCGGCAAGCATGACGACGGCCACTCACCGTGTGTGTCGGTCTGCCCGGCCACGGCCACGGACTACGACCACTCAACGGGTATCGTGAGCCAGATCTACACCCGCTGCTTCGGTTGCCGGTACTGCATGGCGGCCTGCCCGTACCACGCCCGCTACTTCAACTGGTGGGATCCGGTCTGGCCTGCAAAGGTGGAGGAGTCCCTCTCCCCGGATGTCTCCCCGCGCATGCGTGGGGTGGTGGAGAAGTGCAGCTTCTGTTTCCACCGTTACCAGCTGGCCCGGGACAAGGCCTACCTGGAGGAGCGTGAGGTTGAGGAGATGGAGTACCAGACCGCTTGCACCCAGGCGTGTCCCTCGGGCGCCATCACCTTCGGGGATTTGGACAACCCCGACCATGCCGTGTACACCCTGAAGAAAGACAAGCGCGCATTCAGGTTGCTGGAACGCCTGCACACCAACCCGAAGGTCTACTACCTCTCCAGCCGAGAGTGGGTTAGACGGGCCGGTGACAACTACCTGAGCAGCGAAGAGCCCACCGGAGCCCCGGGGGCCTATCGTCTCGAGGGCAAGGGCGGCCACTGATCTGGCTCGCCTCTAACAGGACATGAACAGACGCCCAGCAGCCACGGGCGTTTAAAAAAATCTCTAAATAGCCGCCTGCATTCATTGGAGGCGGCGAGGGGTAAGGATTTATGGACTCTGCTTTGATACCCGAAGGTGTTGAGCGTTGCTCTCTCAAGCGGTTTACCCTTGGTCTGGTCATTCCGGCGGCCCTGGTGATCTGGGGGCTTTACGCCGCCTATCTCTGCTGGTTCAAGGGCCTCAACCAGACCAATATGAACGATTCCTACGGGTTTGCCCTCTGGATCTGGGCCGACCTGGCGGTGATCGCCGTGGGCGGCGGTGCCTTCTTCACCGGCTTTCTCCGCTATGTGGTGGGAAAAGACGAGCTGAAGAACATCATTAACTTTGCGGTCATCGTCGGCTTTTGCTGCTACTGCTCCGCCATGCTGATTCTGGCCATCGACATCGGCCAGCCCCTGCGCGGGTGGTTTATTTTCTGGCACGCCAACGTCCACTCCATGTTGACGGAGGTGGCTTTCTGTCTTTCTCTCTACCTGTCGGTGCTGGCCATTGAGTACCTGCCGCTGGTGCTGGAGAACCGAAAGATCGACCAGAACCCTTTTTTCCACAACCTGGGCCACCGCATGCACGAGATCATGGCGGTCTTTGCCGCCACCGGTGCCTTTCTCTCCTGTTTCCACCAGGGGTCCCTGGGCGGCGTCACCGGCGTGCTCTACGGACGCCCCTTTGGCCTGCGTGACGGGATCTTTATCTGGCCCTGGACCTTTTTTCTCTACACCTGGTCTGCGGCGGCCTGCGGTCCCTGCTTTACCATGCTCTGCTGCAAGATCACCGAAAAGATCACCGGCAAGAAGCTGGTCAAAGACAACGTCTACGACCTGCTGGCCAAGATCTCCGGGTGGATGCTGGGCACCTACATGGTGGCCAAGATCGCCGATACCATCTGGTGGGCCGTGGTGACTGTTCCCAAGACCGGGTTTTCCTTTATGGAGTTCTACACCAACTCCAACAACTACCACGGTTTCTGGATCCTGATCCTGGAACTGGTGATCTGCGGTATCGTGCCTGCGGCCATTCTCCTTAAAAAAGAGTGGCGACAGAACAGCAAGCTTTTCATGGCCGCCGTGACCCTGGCCGTTATCGGGGTGTGCGTGAACCGCTGGGTTATGGTCATGCAGCCCATGGCCATGCCGGTCATGACCTTTGACTCGTGGGTTCTCTACTTTCCGTCCTGGCAGGAGTGGGCCACCACCATTCTGCCCGTTGCAGGGGCCATCCTGATCATCGCCCTCTCGTATCGGTACCTGCCGGTGTTTCCCCAGGAGAAAGAGCTCAACCCCGTCGAGAAGCCGTAAACGACCAACCGCCGGGCCCCTTGAAGAACTGAGGGGCGCGGCATGCAAAGGAGATTGCGATGTTTCCATTTATCTGGGAATGGGTCTGGGACGCGGGCCACTACATGTTTTTCGGTGGGATGTGGTACGTGCTGATCATTCTTACCGTGGGGCTTAACTGGTGTATTTTTAAGGCCCTTAAGGACACAAAAGAAGGGAAGGGCGGCGGCCACTGATCCTTTTTTGAAATAAAGGTAAAGTATATTAAGGGGTTGATTTCTTGGCGGAAATCAGCCCCTTTTTTATTGGTGTTTTGTGCTGAGCATATTTATATGCGCATTTTTCACCTTTTTTTTGCGGTGTGAAGCAGATCATACCTGATGCATCAGCCCTGTGGTAGCTTGCGAACCATCGATAGGAATGAAACCGGTCTCCTTCGAGGCCTGACGTACCATTATTTTTTAAGGAGTATGACGATGAAAAAAGCAGTTCGAGCAGTTGCAGGGTTGGCCGTTGCAGTATGCATGATGATGACCGCAGGAAACGCCATGGCGGATGAGAGCGGGCCCAAGTTTAAGCTGGGGGTGGGGACTTACGCATTGATCATTGCCGACGACAGCTCACAGGTTAATTACAAAGACGCAGAATTCTATGGCGGGGCCCTGGTGGGTACCGCTTGTTTTACCAAGCATGTGGCCCTTCGAGGGGCCTTTTACGCCGCAGAAAATGATGACAACTCCAAATGGGACGTAAGCGGCGGCGATCTCCAGCTGCTTCTGGGGACCAACTTCTATCAAGGGTTCAACGTGTTCGGGGGCATCGGGGTCTTTACTGAAACCTGGGAATACGATGGCGGATCCATCGGCGGCGTGAGCCTCAAAGCCGATAAGGATTTTTCCGGTGCCCAGGCCTCCTTCGGTATCGGGTACTCCTGGAGCAAGGTGTCCCTGGATTATGTGGTCAACGTCAGGGACACCAGTGACTACGAAGACTTCACAAAGGTCGACCATGACTACGCCGTCTCCGGCGGCATCAACCTCTCCTACATCTTCTAAGGGTTTCTCTTTTTCCCCACATTCAGGTCCCTGAAGGCCAGGCGCAGGCGGTATTCGTGTGAATACCGCCTGCGTTTTTTTTGTTGTTTTTCAAGGGGGAATCGAGGGAGGGGGCATGCTTTGCCCCCGGAAAGAAAGGAATAGAATGGGGCGCCACAGGTCTGTGATTGCATGGGCCGCGATAAAGAAAGCCGCGCTGGAGTGCGGCGTTCCATTTTGGCCGCTGCTTTTTAGCATGACGAATAGGAACACGTTTGAAGAAGGGCTCGTACAAAAAACAAATGCACATTTTTTCCGAAAGATGCCGTAGTGATTTGACCCGAGGAACGAGGGTTAAAGCGCTGCGGCAACCCGCTTTCAAGGCGGCTCACCTTGCCGCCGGAGGCATAGTTTTTTAGTTTTTGATGGCGGAGGTGGCCAGTTGGTCGGCTTTTTCGTTTTCGGGGAAGCCTGCGTGGCCTTTTACCTTGACGAAGACGAGGTTTGCAAATTTTCGGGTGAGGGCGCGGATCTCTTCCACCAGTTCCCGGTTGGCCTGGGCTTTCCAGCCCTTGGCGATGAGGCCCAGGGCGTAGCTGGAGTCAGTGTAGACTCGCACGGGCAGCTCCGGTTTTTTCACTTCGGAAAGGGCGGTGCGGATGGCTTCGAGTTCGGCGATGTTGTTGGTGCCCTGGCCGATGTTTCTGGAGATTTCCCGTTCGTGGGGTCCGTAGCGGAAGAAGACCCCGATGCCCGAAGGGCCCGGGTTGCCGGAGCTGGCCCCGTCGGTGAAGATGTGGATGACTCCGGGCTCCGTGGTGGAGAGGCCGTCTATGGGCACCTCCCGGACAAGGCCGGGCCGTGGGGGCGGGGGCACGCTTACCTCCCCTTTTTCCGGGGACGGTTGTTTCTCTTCGGCCTTTTTCTTTTTTGTGCCTTTTGGAATCAGGTTTTCCGGGGCGTCTGACTTGAGGGTGTCGGGGTAGACCTGGTACTCGTGGGTCTGTTTGAGGTTGTACTTGATGCGCACCCTGCCGCCGTCAAGGCGGAGCGCCTCGGTGTCGTCCACCTCCGCCCACACCTTGTTTCCCTTGAAGCTCATGCGTTTCCAAAGGGCCCCTGCGTCGTCTTGTGTCGGCATGTCTGCTGCTCCGTCCTTGGCTTTTATGGTGTGGGGTAGATCAGGAAAGGCTCCCTCTCCCTGTCAAATCCGTTGAGCTCATCCTGCCAGCCCTTTTCCAGCTCGTCAACGGGGACCCCATTTTCAAGGCATTCTCGCAGGTGTTTCGAGCCCAGGATCATGTCCATGGGGCATTTTTCGTACTCGTATTCGTATGGGGGCTCTTTCCAGGAAAAGTCGTCGGGGTGGCACACGATGGCGGCCCGGACAATATCCAGGCTGAGGCGGTAGGGGGAGAAACGCTCCCGGTCGGTGACGTGGATCTGAAAACCACGGCATAGCTCGCCTTGCCATTTGCCGAAGGTGGGTTCAAAGCCGGTCTCTCGCAGGGTGCACCCGGCAAGGCTGGCAGGGGTCAGGCAGGCCAGGAGTTTTTCGGTGTCGAGGTAAGGGGCGCCGAAGAGCTCGAAGGGCCGGGTGGTGCCTCGACCTTCCGAGAGGTTGCACCCTTCCAGGATTACCTGGCCCGGGTAGACCAGGGCCGCCTCTTCGCAGGGCATGTTGGGGGAGGGCAGCACCCAGGGAAGGCCGGTGTCGCCAAAGTGCATGGACCGGGTCCAGCCCTTCATGGGCACCACGGTGAGGTCGCATCCGATGCCGAAGCGTTCGTTGAAGAAAAGGGCCAGCTCGCCCATGGTCATGCCGTGGCGCATGGGGATGGGGTAGCGTCCCACAAAGGAGGTGAACGCCGCCTCGGTGAGGTTGCCCTCGGTCTTGATGCCGCCGATGGGGTTGGGCCGGTCAAGGATTGCCACGTGAAAGCCTTTTTCCGCAGCCGCCTCCATGATGTAGGTGAGGGTCCAGATAAAGGTGTAGACCCGTGTCCCCACGTCCTGGATGTCCACCACAACCGTGTCGATGCCGTCCAGCATCTCATCGGTGGGCCAGCGCGTTTCGCCGTAGAGGCTGAAGACCGGCACCCCGGTCACCGGGTCGAGCCCGTGGCCCGACTCGATCATGTTGTCCTGCTTGTCGGCAAAAAAACCGTGCTGGGGAGAATAAAGAGCCCCCAGCCTTGACGGCAAGGCCTCGGAAATCAAGTCCCGTGCGTGGCGGTACGAAGGGCCCACTGACGCCGGGTTGGCCAAAAGGGCCAGCTTTCCTTGTCGCGCCCAGGCAGGCGGGGATTCCAGAAGATGTTCAAGACCGGTACGAACGCGTGACAAAACAGACTCCCAGGTTCGCGAATGCTCCCACCCCTCGTTCCTCGGGATGATCACATGCGCTGACGGGCTTTGCCCGGGAATCGCGCTGAGGGTGACGCAGGTGGGGGTCGCAAAATGTGTGAAGGTTGCAGGCTTAGGCAGATCTGTTGTGCTCGGCGTCTTTCTGGTGATTGACGGAGCACAGCCAGTCCATGGTCATTAGCCCTTTTTCCCCTTATAGATCTCCGTAACCTGCTCCTTGGAGAAGTGGTAGACGCTGTTGCAGTTGTGGCAGCAGAGTTCCACGGGGAAGGGGCCTTCGTTGGCAATGGAGGCCAGGTCTTTTTTGGGCAGCATGGCAAGGTGCCCGGCAAAGGCTTTTTCGGAGCAGCGGCAGAAGAACTCCACGCGGTGGCTTCCCAGGAGCTTGGGGGAGAGCTCGGAAAAGGCGGCTTCAATCACCTCTTCGGGGTTGTCGGCCCGTTCTGCGATGTCCCCGGGGGAGGGAAAGGAGGCCATGAGCTCCGCGATCTTTTTGTCGGTCTCTTCAGGGGCTCCGGGCATCACCTGGAGGAAGAGGCCGCCGGCACCCACCACTTCGCCTTCTTTGTTGAAGTTGATGCTGAGGTTGAAGACCGTGGGGGTCTGCTCCGAGGTGAAGCAGTAGTTGGCCAGGTCTTCGGCGATGTTGCCGTATTCCAGGGCCACCTGTCCGGTGTAGGGCTGCTTCATGCCTTCGAGTACCTTGGTGACGGTGAGCATGCCGGCACCCAGGAAAGGCGACATGTTGAGGCTTTCCAGGGGGGCCTTGACGGGGATGGGGCTCTTTTTGAGGAACCCGCGCACTTCACCGTAGGCATTGGCTTCCACGGTGAGGCCCTTGGCCGGTCCGGTGCCGTCGATGGAAAGGGCGATGCGGTCCCGTCCTTTGAGGTTGGCGCTCATGAGGGTGCACCCCAGGTAGGCATGGCCGAGGATGTAGGTTTCCAGGATCCCCAGATCGAAGTTGCCGCGCATTTCGTTGATCATGCGGGTTCCATGGACAAAGACACCGCGGACGGTGTCGTCGGCCAGGAGGAAACGGTACATTTTGTCCCGTGCACTGGCCTTGAGCTGCTCTTTGGCGTTGGCGCCGTATGGTTTTTTCTTGATCATCTCTTTTTCTATGGTATTTCGCACCGCCCGTCCAGGTCGAAGGGGATGCCGTGATTTATCTTTGTTGTTGAATTTCCATCCGAATTGCAGCCCGTTATATAATACAGCTGGATCGGGAATGCCACATAAAAAGGTCCCGGGCGGGTGGTGCCGCCCTTTCGGCACCGGGAATGCGACGGACAGGCCCCTCGGGTACCGGCCGGAAAATCGATTAAACCTCTTTTGGGCAGTGGCCGATAGAATCCCTATCAGGGATATTTTCCATGTCATTCATATGGGAAAAATCTTGAGACATTCATGGAAACGACCCTGGGACGACGGGCGGCGTGAGTATGGGCAGGCCCAATCGTTTTCAGGGAGTTGGTGCCGTTCAAGGATGGAACACCACGGCAGCGCCCGGCCGACAAGCATGGCCGGGGCCGTGTAAAATTCCCCCTTCAGGGGAAAAGGAGCAAGGATGCTGATGAAGAGACGTATGTGTGTGATGGGTCGCAGGTGCCTGGTCTGGATGGTGTTGGTGGGCATGGTGCTGGGGGCTGCCGGTCCCGTGTCGGCGGGCTGGTATCAGACCCCTGATTACATGAAGCCGTCAGAGGACCTGTCCTACCCGGAAGACGCCGAGATGGACCCTCAGCAGGAGAGATACACCACCCCTCTTTTTTACATGCCCGATGTCTACCAAACCCACCGAATCACAGGGTACGGGGCCGTGGCCCTGACCATCCTGGCCGTGGCCTCCGGGGATGACTCCACCCTCCATAAGGTCAGCGGGGCAAGCGCGGCCCTCTGCGGCGTGGCTGCCGGAACATCCGGCCATATGGCCTATGGCGGTGGGATCAATTTCAGGGAAGGGTGGACCCGGGAGAATATCCATGCGGGCGCCGGGTATCTGGCCACGGCGGCCCTGGTGCTGGCAGCAGGACTTGGTGCTGCCGACGAAGACCATAAAACCGTGGGCGGGATTGCCACGGCTGCCGCTGTTGTTCCGGTGGCGGTGTTCGTTTTTTAACGTGTGGCCCACTATCAACACGTATTCTGTTACTTCAAAGCTTGTGAACCTATCGCATAAACCGTTAGCCTTTATGTCGGGCGAAGCCCGAGTCTAAGGCCCTTGCGATTTGGCCCGAGGAACGAGGGACAAAGCGCAAGGGCAATCAGCTTTCGAGGTGGCTCACCTCGCCGCCGGAGGCATTCTTTTTTCCGGCTCTCAGGGCAAATCGCTGCTGGTTTTGCCGTGGGGCATGTTGCTGAGGGCTTCCCTCAGCTTTTTGGAAAATCCTTGGGGGACGGGCTCGTCCCCCACCTCTTCACAGAATCCCACGGTCCGCTTCAGGGTCTCCAGGCAGGTGGTGCAGCAGGGACAGGCCTTCATGTGGGCCTGGATCGCCTCGCAGGTCACCTCATCTGTTTCCCCGTCTATGTATTCCGACAGCTTCGCAAAAAGCGCCAGGCACGCTTCGTGATCATGGTGAGTGTGGTTGGTTGTCATGGAAATATCCCTTTAATTCTTCCCGCAGGAACAGGCGGGCGCGATGGAGCCTCACCTTGACGTTGGCGGGCGTGATGCCCAGGATCTCGGCTGCCTCGTCCGTTGAAAAACCCTCCATGTCCCGTAAGACCAGAACCAGCCGGTACTGGGGGGGCAGCTCTTTTACCGATGCCTTGAGGTGATCCCCGAGCTCCCGGTTCAGCACCTGGCGGATGGACATGGCCGCCCATTCCGGGAGCTCCGTGTCGATGTCGGCGTGGTCTGCGGGCAGGAATTCGTCCAGGGAGAGCTCCCGTTCCGGTGCGTATTTGGATCTGCGCCGCATGCGGTGGCAGACCCCGGTGGCGATGCGGTACATCCAGTTTTTAAACTTGGTCTCCTGCCGGAAGTCCTTCAGGTACCGGAAGATGTTGATGAAGGTTTCCTGGGCGAGGTCTTCGGCATCGGAGGCATCCTTGCAGATGCGAAGCCCGAAGTTGTAGAGTTTCCCCTCGTACCTCGTCACCAGTTCTTCAAACCTCTCCGCGGCCCCGCTTTGGATGGCCGTGACCAGCTCCGTGTCCTGATCCGTGACTTCAGGCACCCGGCTTGCGTCTCTTTCCATTGGTTTGTCCCCGGCCGTTTTTTTTCTTTCCTGCCACCTGGCAGGCATCGCTCATTCAGGTATTGATTCCCATTTTGGGCAGGATCCAGGCCTGAAGGGCGACCCAGATGATAACGATAAGTCCCATGGCAAGCAGTGCATTCATAACGATACTCCTTTGAGAGGGCAAAGAGCCCTTGTTGTTTCAGGTTCCAGACTATCGCAAAGCCCGGATGTTGGACAGTGAATAAGTATGCCAGCATGCTTATGTCTTCTATGGTGAAAGTGCATGGAAGAAAGCCTCCGGCGGCGAGGTGTGCCACCTCGAAAGCAGGTAGCGAATGCGCTTTCCCCTTCGTTTTTCAGGGAAAATCACATTCGCCTTTCATTTCGGGTATATTGGGTGCCTCTTGTCAGGTACATGTTTGGCAACCATTTTAAAAGGTTCGCTCCCGGCAGAGCCGCCGGAGGCATCAGCTGAATGGTTACTGCACGTTAGCCTTTGATCCACCCCACGTCTCTGATGCCTGCGATGAGGGCGGTGATGCCCAGGGCAAAGGCCCCGAAAAGGTGAACGAGGTCCAGGGCGGTGATGGCCGTGGCCGGCATGGTGACCCCTTTGAGATTTTTGACAACGAGAATTGCCCCCGAGGCAATGATGGCGATGGTCAGGCCGATTTTAACCCGGGCGGTGGAGGTGAACCCCTGGCCTTTTTTTTCAAGTGCCCAGGTGGTGGCCACCCAGGCGACCATGGCCAGGAAGAGGGCGGCGGTGACGTAGTGGATGGCCAGGGTGATCTGGAACTCCGCCAGCCAGCCGAGGCCGGGGATGTCGGCGATGTAGTACCGTTTGAATATGGGCATGTGACCCACACCACTCAATGCAAGGAAGAACAGATTGACCCGGAAGAGGGTCTTAAACACAGGTGTCATGAGGCGTTCTCCTGTTTTGCCGCTTTTTTGAGTTTGAAAAAGATGCGTCCGGCTGCAGCGGCAAAGCCTGCCAGGGGAGCCAGGAGCAGCGCCGCACCCATATTTTCGGCCATGGCCATGCTGTTGCCGTGGGGGGCGAGGTCGGGAAGGCCCGCGCCCTTTTCCACGGCACGGTTCAAGGTCTCAAAAGGCACGGGGGAGACGTAGAGGGTGTTGGTTCCCCCGTTTTCTTCCAGGCCGTAGATGTACCCGTTGGTCTCGGCTGCAAGGGCCTTGGCTTTTTCGATCATCTCGTCCCTCGGGCCGATGCTCTGGACCCCTTCGGGGCAGGCGTCGATGCAGGCGGGAAGCTCTCCGTCTTTCAGACGGTCATGGCACCGGTCGCATTTGTACATCACCCCGTTTCCGGCCAACGAGGGCAGGATATCCAGATAAAGGCCGACCCCGGTCTGTCGTTGCGGAATATGCCAGGGGCAGGCTTTGCGGCACTTGGCGCCTCCCAGGCAGAGGGCGTCGTTGATGCGGGAGAGCCCGTTTTTTTCCTGGACCGCCGCACCCCAGGGGCAGAGTTTTACGCAGGGCGGGTTGACGCAGTGCATGCAGCGCCTGGGGATATAAAGGGTGTACTCTTCGCCGTCCACGGAGACTTCGGCCTCCTGGATGGTGAGCCAGTTGTAGGGGGTAAGGCGTCCCTCCTCGTCCTTCTCATCGCTGAAATCCTCCACCGGTACCCGACTGGGCACCATGGCGGGGAAGGGCTTTTCAGGTCGGGGGAAATTTTTTTCGTGGGCCTCTTTGCAGGCGGTGACACACTCGCCGCATCCCACGCACAGGGACAGGTCAAAGAGGGTGGTGAGGTAGCCGCCGGGGTCTGCGGCCTCGGCAGCACCGGGCAGGGCCGCGGCCGTCACCGCCGTGGCGGCGGTGGCAACGCCCCCTTTGAGAAACGCGCGTCGTGATAAGCTCGGGTTCATAAGGGTCCTTCGTCGGGTCACGCTGGTTTTAGGCACAGAGGCCTCGAGAAAAAATCGCAATACGTTTAGGGCTGTGGTCCATACCCCTTAAGAGACGGGCGCAGGAAAAGGGTTACAAAAAAATAGCCTCCGGGAGCTGGCCTTCGCTTCCCTTTGACAGAGTCTTTCAGGCGTCGTACTATAGGTACAGGTGACACGGACATGGATGCGCCGCCTCACCCCCTGCATTCTTTCTCCATGAGTGCCTTTTCCCTTTCTCTCTCTTTTTCCGTTTGATTTCCGGCCGCGATGTTTTTTGCTGTCTTCCATGTCCGTCACCGGCCCATGACCAGGCCTCGCGGAGATACGACGGCTTGCCGCCGGGTTTTTCCAGGGCCCTTGAGACCTCTGCTGACCGGGGGCTGTTGCCTCTGAGTACGGGAAAGGGGGAATGGAATGAAGCACAAACGGACGATGGTCAACCGCTCTGCCCAGGACAGGCGTTGTCAGGATTCCAAAGAGTGGAAGGGTGCGGAGCGAAGGACAAAAGAGGAGAAACGGGAGCAGTGGCAGCGCGCCGGCAAATGGCGCAGCAAGCACAAGCCGATCTCGAAGATCGACCTCTCCCACAATGCCTTGCTGTGAGCCCTGTGGCCCGATACGCCAAGGCCTTTCAACCCCATTTTTAAAACGACCTGTCGGGCTCCCGGGCGGGTGGCCCCAGGCGTTTGATGACCGTCGCAACAAAAAACCGCCCTCCGACGAACGGGGGGCGGTTTTTTATGACGGGCGTTTTGTGGACACTCCCGTTTTATTCGGCGTTGGCTGCCATGGCTTCTGCCCAGAAGGGGGACATCTGGCGCAGGGTGTGGATGATGCCGGGCAGGCATTTGAGGACGGTGTCGATGTCCTCATCGGTGTTGTCGATGGACAGGGAGAACCGGATGGTGCCGTGGGCAGCGGTGAAGGGGATGCCCATGGCGCGCAGCACGTGGGAGGGCTCCAGGGAGCCCGAGGTGCAAGCGGATCCCGAGGAGGCGCAGATACCAAACTCGTTCATCATCAAGAGAATGGCTTCGCCTTCCACGTACTCGAAGCTGATGCTGCAGGTGTTGGGCAGTCGGTTATCAAGGTCCCCGTTGACAAAGCTGTTGGGGATGGTGTCAAGGAGCCCCTTTTCCAGCCGGTCCCGAAGGGCTTTGACCCGGGTGTTCTCCTCTTCCATCTTTTCTGCGGCAAGCTCGCAGGCACGGCCCAGGGCCACGATGGAGGAGTGGTTTTCCGTTCCGGCACGTCGCCCTTTTTCCTGGTGGCCGCCCATGAGGAAGGGGGCAAATTTGGTTCCCTTGCGGATGTAAAGAGCGCCCACGCCCTTGGGGGCATGGAGCTTGTGCCCGGACAGGGAGAGCATGTCGATGGCCGAGTCGGCCATGTTGATGTCGATTTTACCCACGGCCTGCACCGCGTCGGTGTGGAAGACCGCGGCGCCCAGGGATTTTACCTTTTTGGCAATCTCTTCCACGGGGAAGATGGTGCCGGTCTCGTTGTTGGCCCACATGATGCTGACCACGGCTGTCTCTTCGGAGACGGCGGCGTACAGGGCGTTGAGGTCAACGCGACCCTGCCTGTCAACGGGAACGAAGGTGGTGCGGTATCCCTTTTTCTCCAGGTCTTCGCAGTAGGTGAGCACCGCGGGGTGCTCCACCATGGTGGTGATGATGTGTTTTTTGTCGGGGTGGGCCGCCAGGGCTGCGTTGATGGCGGTGGAGTCGCTTTCGGTGCCGCAGCTGGTGAAGAGGATCTCTTCGGGCTGGGCGCCGAGAAGGCGGGCCACACGCTCCCGGGCACGGTTCAAGGGCTCGCCGGCTTCGGCGCCTTTGTGGTGCATGGACGAGGGGTTGCCGTACACGTCTCGCAGGCAGGGAATCATCTCGTCGAGAACTTCGTCCGCCACTCGGGTGGTTGCGTTGTTGTCAAGATATACGGTGCGCATTACTTCACCTCCTCAACCACGAGTTCGGAGGTCACCAGCTCGCGGAGTTTGGCTTCCACATGGTTCTTCAGGGTTACCTGGGATTTGCTGCAGGAGGCGCAGGAGCCCTGGAGGCGGACGTAGACCTTGTCGCCCACGACGTCCACAAGTTCGATGTCGCCCCTGTCTTTCTGGAGGGTGGGTTTGATCTCACGCTCCAGCGTGCTTTCGATGAGCTTGATCTTCTGCATGTTGCTCATGCGCACGGGCTTGATGATCTCCATGGGCGCATCGCCCTTGACCTTATGGATGATGGCTTCGATGTCGTCATGGCACTTGCCGCATCCGCCACCTGCCTTCAGGTGGTTGATGACCTGATCGATGGTGGTGAGGCCGTCTTCTTTCACCGCGCGCTCGATTTCGAGGTCGGTGACGCCGAAGCATTCGCAGACGACGTTGCCCTGGGTCTCTTTCACCACCTCGCCGCGGTAGTCGGCAATGGCTCGTTCCAGGCCGTCCCGGCCCATGACGGAGCAGTGGATCTTTTCCTTGGGAAGGCCCCCTAAGAACTCGGCGATGTCGTCGTTGGTGATCTTGGTCGCTTCGTCCAGCGTCAGGCCCTTGACCATTTCGGTCAGTGCCGACGAGGAGGCAATGGCGCTTGCGCACCCGAAGGTCTGGAACTTGGCATCTTCAATGATATCATTTTCGCCCACTCGAATGGTGAGTTTCAGTGCGTCGCCGCAGGAGAGGGACC
The DNA here is from genome assembly GCF_900101345.1 of Desulfoluna spongiiphila. Lineage (GTDB taxonomy): Bacteria > Desulfobacterota > Desulfobacteria > Desulfobacterales > Desulfolunaceae > Desulfoluna > Desulfoluna spongiiphila. The sequence goes on from NZ_FMUX01000002.1 coordinate 167,561, forward strand.
CCACTTCGCCGACACCACTGGCGTTTTCAATCACACCGACGTTTCTGGGGTTCAGAAAGTGCTCCCTGACCTTTTCCGTATAATCCCACATGGTAATCTCCCGTTAAGCATAATATATGGCCTCGCATCCACCCGGCGGTTCGCGAATGCATGCAGCCGGGTGCTGCCGACATTTCGAAAGTCCATGATGTCCCGACGAGGCGTTGTTGCAATGAGCATTTTTCAGCATGCCGTCACAGGCCCTTAGGTTGGAGTTTTTGAAGGGCCGTATGATTTTTGGGGCTGCCGAACGTTTTTCAATGAAGATAAGAATCAACCACGATTGGTCAACCCTTTCAAGTATAAAATCATAAAAACGATTCCCTGTGCCTTAAAGACTGGGTTTTCGCCCGTTGTACCCAGGGAACAGGTGACGATACCGTGGGGCTCCTGTGTGTTATCCCGCCCGGTAAAGGTGATGATTGCAACTTGCAACGGGCATGCCAGGTGAAACGCGGTGCTTCCATCCAGCTGTAAGCATACACCATTTGGGGCGTTGCCGTCCAAGGTCCCGGCGGGTACGGCCCATGGCAGGAGGTAACGTTCGAAACGTTAACCGTTGATGATAAATCGTTAACCGACTGCCCGGTGGCAACCGAAGGGTTGGTGCGGGTTGCCACGGCGTGTCCGAAAAAGGCCGGGGAGGGAAAAGGGAGCATGACCTTGACAGCCTTTCTCCCCCAAGGGATAGTAGATGGCAAAAACAGGCTTCTTTATCCCTGTTCCATGACGAAGCAAACCCAAAGGGCTCGGCCGGAAAATAATGACACACCGTGACGTGTTGGCCGTTTGAGCGATGCCGGGAATTCACCGAACGGTAAGGCTCATTGCGTGCTGTTTCATACGTCAATACGTGTATTTTTGCCGTTGCCCTAAGACCCCGTGCACGAAGGGAACGCCCATGGATGAGAGCACCACACGCCTTGACAGGGCCGCGGAGTATATCCGAAGCCGCTGGTCCCGAAAACCCAAGATTCTGATCATGGCCGGTACAGGCCTGTCCGACTGCGCCGGATTTGTCTCCGAAGAGGCTTCCCTGATGTATGGTGAGATCCCCGGATTTCCCCTGTCCACCGTAGAGAGCCACACCGGGTGCCTTCTCTGCGGGGACGTTTCCGGCACCCCCGTGATGGTGATGCAGGGGCGTTTTCACCTGTACGAGGGGTACACAGCCCGGGAGGTGACCTTTCCCATCCGGGTGGCTCGGTTCCTTGGGGCCCGGACCCTTATCGTTACCAACGCCGCAGGGGGACTCAACCCTACCTTTAAAGAGGGCGGCATCATGGTGATTCAGGATCACCTGAACCTCACCGGAGAAAATCCCCTGGTGGGGCCCAACAACGATGACTGGGGCCTTCGCTTTCCCTCCATGATCCACGCCTACAATCGCGACCTCTCCGATACGGCCTTTGCCGAAGCTCGAAACATGGGTGTTCCCGTTTGCCGGGGTGTCTACGGCGGCCTTAAAGGCCCCAGCCTTGAAACCCCTGCCGAGATGCGCTGGCTTCGAACCATCGGTGCGGACTGCGTGGGCTTTTCCACCGTCATGGAGGTGATCGCCGCAACCCATGCGGGGATGAATACCCTCGGCCTCTCCCTGATCACCAACATCAATGATCCGGACAACCCGGAAGAGGCCACCGTGGAAAAGGTGCTGGCTGTGGCTGAGAAGGCGCGGCCGGGGTTTGAGAAGGTGTTGAAACAGGTCATGGGTTATAGGGAAAACAGGGGGGCGCTTGAAGGCGTGGCGTTGCCGGTGAATAGGGGGTAGGACGTGGTGAGGGCATAACGGCTGGTATGCCGTTTGATCATAGAAGAGATTCTTTTTTGAAAGGGGCGGAGCGATGACCAGAGGGACGACGTTGATCAATGGCGGGTGGGTGATTCCCATGACGGACCGGGAGGTTTACGAAGGGGGCGCCGTGCTGGTGAAAGATGGGGTGGTTGGGGCTGTGTTCCGGGCGGAGGACGAGCTCCCCGAGGTGGAGACGGTGGTGGATGCCGCAGGGTGCGTGGTGATGCCCGGTCTTGTGAACACCCATTGCCACAGCCCCATGTCCCTGTTCCGGGGGCTTGCCGACGACATGCCCCTGGCCTCCTGGCTCAACGAGCATATCTTTCCGGCCGAGGCCGCCCACATCAACCCGGAGACGGTGAGGGCAGGGGCCCTGCTCTCCTGTGTGGAGATGCTGTTGTCCGGCACCACCACGGTGTGCGACGGATACTTTTATGAAGGGGAGGTGGCCGAGGCCGTGGTGGAGACGGGGATGCGGGGGGTGCTGGCCCACGGCGTCATCGACTTTCCCGCACCGGGGGTGCCCGACCCGTCGGAGAACGTTGAAAAAGCCGCAGCCTTTGTGGAGGCGTGGAAGGACCGCTGGCCCCTTGTCACCCCGTCCATTTTCTGCCACACCCCCTACACCTGCAGCGAGAAGACCCTGGCTGTAGCCAAGGAAGCCTGCCGTCGCCTTGGCGTGCTGTTTCAGATCCATGTGGCGGAAACCGAAGACGAGGTGCAGCGCCTCAAGGAGGAGCGGGGGATTTCTCCGTACCAGCTCCTTGATGACCTTCACATTTTGGACGAGACCACCCTGCTGATCCACAACGTCTGGATGAGCAGCCGGGACATGGATCTTGTTGCCCGGCGAGGCACCACCGCCTCCCACAACCCGGGCAGCAACACCAAACTTGCCTCGGGGCTCTGTCCGGCCTCCGCCCTTATGGAAAAGGGCATCCACGTGGGCCTTGGAACCGACGGCGCGGCCAGCAACAACAATCTGGACCTTTTTAACGACATGCAGCTTACGGCCAAGCTCCACAAGGCCTACAGCCTGGATCCCGTGGCCATGGACGCCTGGACGGTCCTGGAGATGGCCACCCTGGAGGGCGCAAAAGCCATCGGGCTGGGGGGGAGCATCGGCAGCCTCCTGCCCGGCAAGCGCGCGGACATCATCCTGGTGGACATGAACAAACCCCACCTCACCCCCACCCACAACCCCGTTTCTCATCTGGTGTACGCCGCCACAGGGGCCGATGTCCGGGACGTCTTTGTGGAGGGCAGGCAGGTTGTCAAAGGGGGGCGGCTCCTCACCGTGGACGTGGGCTCCGTCATGGCCGAGGTAAACCGTATTGCCGCGTTCATGGGGTGATGTGTCTGTGGAGCGCATGATTTGGCCGATTGATCCGTTGTTTCTGCAACAGGAACAATTTACGAGAAAGGTGGGCCATGAAGAGACTCTGTATTTTTTTGTTCGTGATGGTGTTGACCGTTGGGTGCGCGTCCCTGTCCGGAAACGAGCCGCGGACCGTCAGCAAGCTGGTGACGGGTGACCTGAGCCTTGTGGAGCCTCCGGCACGTCGTTTTGCCATCTACCCGGTGGTCAACGGCTCGTACCTCGCCGAAGGCCCTGACCGCGACTTGATTATCGGTACGACGCGGGATGAGATCCGTGAGATCATGGTCGGCAAGGGCTACGTGCCTGTGTCGCTGGCCGAGGAGCCCGATTTTATCATCGGCTTCGGGCTTGGGGTGGAGTCCCGGATTACCGATGAAGAAATTTTCAAGAAAACCGGCCTGGTGGCAGGGCTCTCCACCGAAGGGATCAACCAGGCGGCGTTTCAAAAAGGCTCGATCTTGGTGGCCCTGTTCAAGCCGGGAGCCAAAGAGCCTGCATGGCGGGTCCTCGCCCAGGGGATGGCTGAGATGAAAAAATCGGAGGCATCCCGGAAACAGGCGATCCACGAGTTGCTGGCCGTCATGCTCAGTCCTGTTCCTCCGGCGGGCAAGGGGATTCCTTAAGGTGGAAGGGGCCATGAAGAGACATGGCCTCTTCGGCAAGAAGGCTCCGGGGTAGCACGTGGTTTCGTTGGCGTAATTTTGGCTAAGGGGCACGTAAAAATTAAATTGTCGATCCCATAAGAATGCCGCTGTGGTTTAACCCGAAGAACGAGGGGTAAACCACAGCGGCATTTAACTTTCAAGTCCGGCGGAGGCAACCCGGTAAAAGATGCCTTCGGCGACCCTGACGGGGGCCAAGCTTTCGAAAAGTTTGATAAACAGGTTTTAAAAACAGATTCTGTTTAGTCTGAATCAAAGGTGAATGTGATTTTCCCTGAGGAACGAAGGGGAAAGCGCATTCGCAGCCTGCTTTTTTGCTTTCTCTCTTAATCCTGGGCCACGGAAGGCTCTGCGCTGAGCTGTTCCACATCCTCAACGGTGGTGTTGGGGATATGGACGCCGTTTCGTTTGGAGAGGATCACCAGGGAGACGACGAGGGTGGCGATGGCCAGGAGCAGGCAGAGGGCGCTGCCCGTGATGCCGGCAAGCAGGTAGGCCAAAAGGCTCACGGTGCCGTTGAGCAGGGCGTAGGGCAGCTGGGTCTCCACGTGGTCGATGTGATCGCATCCGGCCCCGGTGGAAGAGAGGATGGTGGTGTCGGAGATGGGCGAGCAGTGGTCTCCGAAGAGCCCGCCGGAGAGAACCGCCCCGATGCAGGCGTGCAGGGGGGCGCCCAGGGTTTCCGACATGGGGATGACCAAGGGCATGAGGATGGCGAAGGTCCCCCAGGACGAGCCCGTTGCAAAGGACATGATCCCCCCGATTAAAAAGACCACGGCGGGCACGCCCCAGGCGGGCAGGGTACCGTGGGTCACCTCAATGATGTAGTTGGCTGTTCCCATGTGTTTGCCCACGGCGCCCAGGGACCAGGCCAGCACGAGAATCACCGCCACGTTCATCATTTTATTCATCCCGGAAAAATAGATATCGAAGCTTTCACCGAGGGTTTTCACCTTGTGGAAGACCATCAGCGAGATGATGGTGACGGCGGCAAAGAGGTACCCGGTGCTCAGGGCGGTGCGAAACGTGCTTCCCGGGACTTTTTTCAAGGGAAATCCCAAGGGCCCTAAGATACCGAAGAGGGTGACGAACAGGACGATGAGGGGAAGCCAGATGAGAATGGCCTTGCTGTTGGCGTTTCGTTCATCGTTGGCGTGTCTCAGGGGCTTGGAGTGGGGCCAGTATCGCTCGCCGGTGTCGATGGTGCGCTTTTCGGCCCGGGCCATGGCGCTGAACTCATAGCCTGTGAACGCCACCACCGGCACCATGATGACCGCAAGGATCGGATAGAACTGGAATGGAATGGCCTTGATAAAGGCGGCCCAGTCTGTTTCGGCGATGCCCAGGGCTGAAAACTCCTTCTGGATGAGCCCCATGACGTAGACCCCCCAGCCGATGAACGGGACGAGCACGGCAATGGGGGAGGCTGTGGAGTCGATGATCCAGGCCAGTTTTTCCCGGGAGACTCTCAGCTTGTCGAAGAGGGGCTCGGAGATGGGGCCCACGATGAGGGGCGTGCCGAGATCCGAGAAAAAGACGATGATTCCCCCCAGCCATGCGGAGAGCTGCACCTTGAACCGGTTGTTGACGATCTCGGTCATCTTCAGGGCAAAGGCGGCGGCCCCGCCCGATTTTTCCATGAGCCCCACAAATCCCCCGATAAAAACAAGGAGAATCAGGACCCCCGCGTTGTAGCTGTCGGCGACCTGGGCAAAGAGATAGGATTTGATCATGGTGGTGACAGCCGTGACGGGATGGCCCCCTGAGAGGATGAGAACCCCTGAGAGGACCCCTGCAAAGAGTGCCGGAATGACGTTTTTCAGCTTGATTGCGATGATGATTGCCAGCACAACCGGCAGGATCGAGACGATACCCATGTGTTCCATAGAAAAATCCTTAAAAGACTGTCAGTGAATAATTTTAACTTATTTTCAGTGTGCAGATAGGAGGAATTCTATGGGTTGTCAAGTGCCAAGGCCATGAAAGACGGAGCTGTAGGTACCCAGCGGTAACCTGCTTTCAAGGTTGCACACCTTGCCGCCGGAGGCTTTTTATCATGAAATTTTACTCCCCTAACGTGTTGATGGCTCTTTTTGCCTCTGCTTCCATGGCAGGAAGATCCTCTTCAGGCAGTTTTTGAGTGATTTTCGCAAGCAGCTCCGGTGCGGAGGGATAGCCATTCATGGTGGCTGCCATGGCCCAGAGATAGGCATTTTGGTAATCCCCGATGCCCTTGGCATGCTGATACAGGATCCCCGCGTATTTCATCTGGGCCTCGGGATGATTTTTTTCTGCTGCGTACTCATAGGCTTTTTTGGCCATGGAGATGCTTGCCTCGGCAGAGTCCGGGGCGGCCCATCGGTCCCCCAGGCCCACCAGGGCTTGGAGTGAACCGCTTTTTCGGGTGCTGTATAACAGGCTGTCCATGGCGGACTGCTTCTCTTGAGCTTCGGGGTCCATGGCTTTGAGGCGAGCGATCTCTGTTTCAATTTCCTGTCTGGTGATTTTTCGGGGGCTGATCTCAAAGGCGCGGAATACCGTTGCCTGCCCCGGGGGCAGGTCTTTCAGGAGGCCTCCATACAAACCGATGGCGCGGTTGAGGCACTGCCGGAAACGGGTGTCGCAGTTGTGTGGGAAGCTGTAGTACCTCGCCAGGTCGTATTGTGCTTTTCGGTCCCCTTTATCCACCAGTTTTTTTGCAAGGGGAAGCCATTTTGTCGACCATTCCGGGGGAGCGTCGTCGAGGGGGAAAAGATAGATGCTTGCCAGGGCCTTTTGTGACGGGGTGTGCCCTTTTTCAGCGGCCTTTTCGTACCAGTGAACCGCTTTTTTCAGGAGTTCGATATCCTGATCGAAAAGATCGTGGATGCCTGCCTCTTCGGCATAGGTTTCCGCCAACGTGTACTGGGCCGTTGTGTCTCCTTCAACGGCGGCTTCCAGCAGGGCGAGTTTGTCTTCCGAGCCCGTTGCCCATGTCGCCCCTGCCCATAAAAACAACACCGAAAAACCAGCTATGAACCGTTTCATGCAGACTCCTGTTTTTTTGAGATCATGATGTGCGGGTGACCCTCGCAAAAAATGCGTGCAGCAATGGGCCGTCTGACTGTCTCAGCGGTCTTGCTGCTATGGGAAGTCATAAATGATTCGCAGGGGATAAGATAGAAAAAATGCCGTTGTGAGGGAACAAAGGCGAGCCGTACATTGCTAACACAGGGGTCACTCCGTGGTTTCCGGAGACATTCGCTTGTAATATTTTTTGTGATACCAGCTCCCGTCACCGGGGGAGCAGCCGAGTTTTCTCCTGACGAGATAGACGAAAAAGAGGAAGAGGACCCGGGCGACCCCCTGGGAGAAGGGCGTGGATTCCCATCGTCTGGGGGAGACGGTGACCCGTTGGGGAAGAATTACCGGTTTTGCTGTGCGTTTCATGATGAGGGAGAGCTCCACATCCTCCATGAGCTTCATGGGGGGAAATCCCCCTGAGGAATCGAGGACGGAGCGCCTCACGAACTGGCACTGGTCGCCGAAGCTGATGCCGGTTATGTGGCAGCGCAGGTGGTTTAACCCTGTGATGAGGCGGGTTCGGGCCGTGGCGGGGGAGAACCCCATGGAAAAGGCACCGCCGGGAACGGTGCTGTGGGCAAGGGCTCCTTGGATGGCCGCTGCCCCGTGGGCCGGAAAGCGGGCGTCGGCATGGAGCACCACCAGGACATCCCCCCGGCAGGTGGCCCACGCTTCGGCGATCTGTAACCCCCGCCCCTTGCGTGTGCACTGCACCACCCGGGCCCCGGCGGCCTCTGCAAGGGAGCAGGTGGCGTCCGTGGATCCTGCGTCGGCCACCACGATCTCAAGGAAGGGGGCGCCCATGGCAAGGCTTCCCACGGCTTCGGCGATTCCTGCCTCTTCGTTCAATGTGGGGATGACAGCGCTCAGGGTCGGAAAGGGCGGGTGAGTGTTCATGGGCAAAGTGTGCCATAGATGGCCGGTGAGTGCCAGCTTGGGTTTTGCTCTGGTGCCGCGGCAGGGACCTATTGATATGGTAAATGGCTTGTTCGTACTGCATCAATACAAACGATTGGTTTTTTTACTTGCTCCCCGATATATGCATCACCAATGAAATCGGTGGCGAAAGCGCGGGGGATGGCGGAGGTAACCATGACATTTTTCTTAAAAAACAGATGGGTCTACAGGGGGCTTCGGCTTTTTGTGGCCGGTATTTTTCTCTGGTCGGGTGTGGGTAAGCTCATGGATCCGGCTGCTTTTGCCGTGGTGATCGACGCCTTCGGCATCCTGCCCGAGGGTTTTTCCGGCCTGGTGGCCGTGGTGCTGCCCGTGGTGGAAGTGGCGGCGGGCCTGGCCCTGGTCTTTGACCTGCGGGGGGCCTTGGGGACCCTTTTTGTGCTCATGCTGTGTTTCATGGCGATCCTCGGGTATGGCATTTACCTTGGCCTGGATATCGACTGCGGCTGTTTCGGACCGGAAGATCCGGAGTCGCGGGCCTTTGGCGGGCTTCGTACGGCTTTGTACCGGGATGTTGTTTTTTGCGGGTTCATGGGCCTTGTGGCCCTGAGCCGTCGCTTGAGGCGCGGGGCGGAACAAAGCGTCGATGTGCAGAGGCTTGACCCCCGAATGGTATGACAGGAAATCCCGTCGGTTGACTTGCGGGTTGAATAGCCCTTTTTGTGTGTTTGGTTTTATGCGGTTTTTTGAAACGGATTTATTTAAGGAGAACAACGATGAAACGATTTTCTGCGGTGATTGCGGTGGGCCTGACCCTTCTTCTGGCCGGCAATGTGTTCGCGTTTGGCAAGAGCAAGTTTGAAAAAGAGGTGGAGAAAGAGACCGGCGCGGTCAAGCTCGTGCGTGAGATTCAGCGCGGCGGCTACGACCTGGTGACCACCGCCGAATTGAAGAAGATGATCGATGAGAACAAGGAGATGATCATCGTCGACACCATGCCCTATGACGCCAGCTACAAAAAGGCCCACGTCCCCGGTGCTGTGCAGTTTCTTTTTCCCATTCCCGACATGACGGCCTGGAACGACGCCGAGACCGCCGGAAAAACCCAGGCCGAGTACGAGGCCCTCCTCGGCGCGGACAAAGAGAAACTCATCATTGTCTACTGCGGCTTCGTGAAGTGCACGAGAAGCCACAACGGCGCGGTGTGGGCCAAAAAACTGGGCTACAAGAACGTCTATCGCTACAGCGGTGGCATCTACGCCTGGAAAGGCGCAGGCCATAAGGCCGAGAAAGTCGATTAAACTCGCCTGACCCCCTTTCTTCCATATCCTCCATCTGAAACACCCCTGAACCGCTCCAGCCGGTCCAGGGGTGTTTTGGTTTGGCATGGGCCGAACCCAAAAAAGCAAAGCTTCCGACGGGCAGGTGGGGGCCCCTGCAAACCCTCTGGCGAATGCATGAAGTCTGTCGTGACGTCTTGCTCTGTCAGGGTATTCGCGTGATGGGTGACCCAAGGCGCCCCATTTCGAGAAGAGACCTGTATTACTGCTTCTATACGTGGGCCGACCGAATCATACGCTCGATTCCAGGCTTTGCCTCCATGTGTGATGTTGCCAGAACCTGTGTCGTGTGCCACCCAAGGTCCGGTTGAGTCACGGGCGAAGCCCGTCAGCGAATGTGAGGGGGCGAGGTACGAGCCCCGGAGCATTCGCGAACCTGGGGTCAAGGGGCTTAGCCCCTTGCCGCCGGAGGCTGTCGTTTTCTTGTCCACTCCTCCATGCGGCAGCGGGTGCGGAGGATAAAGAGAAGGAGGGGGATACCTGCGTCCGGGGCGAAGCCCAGGGCCGTGTCGGCCAGGAGGCGGCGGAAGGTCGTGGTTGCCGACGGGGAGGTCCAGGTTCGGGTTTCGTCGGGAAAGGTGGCGGTGACCTCGTGGGGGCCCCACACCAGTGGCGTCGTGTTGCTGCCGGAGGCGACCTGCCGCACCTCGTCCGTGAGGCGGGCGCGGAGGGTGTTGATCTCGGTTTGGCTGATGGGGCGCTTGGGGACGTCGAATCGATGAATCCATGGCATGTTGCCCTGGATGCGGTCACAGGCCACGGCCTCGGCGCTGACAAAGGAGACGGGGATGCCGTGCTCGCCCAGCACGGCGGAGAAGAGCTCCACCTCGGTGACGGGGCTGCCGTTGATGCAGAGCTTGCGCAAGGTTTTCTGAAAAATGTGGGGGCTGAAGCCTTCCTGGTCCGGTGCGGCGTGCCAGCCGACCATCACGGCGCAGTCTGCTTCGGGCATGGTGCCGATAAGGGGCACGGGATGCCAGCGGTGGCCCTGGACGCAGCGGACCTCGGCCATGAGTTTCTCAGGGAGGATGTTAAAGCCCGTGCCGTGCATATCCCCGACGGTGATGGCATGGTAACCGGCATCAAGAAGGCCCCGGGCCGCGGCGTTGACATCGTCGGTGAGAAGGTGTCTGGCCTGGCGCCATGCATCTGCACCGGGCGTGCACTGGGCCTTGTCGTAAACGCCGATGATGCCTTCGATGTCGGCCAGGATGAGGGCGTGTCTGGTCATGGGGATGTCCGAAAGTGCCTATTTATATGATGAGAGCCATTGTGGGAGCTTTGGTGATTAAGTATTTATGATGAACGTGAAAATTGCAAGTAAACCCTGCGAGATGAAGTCGGCCAAGTGTCAGCGGTGTTGATTTGCTGACCTTATTCAGGTGACACCGGGGCAGGGAAAAGGCCCTGAGATAGCTCTCAGGGCCTTTTTTATTGTATCATCCATGGGCCCATGGCCTGTCACCCGCTCTTATTTCTCCCACCCCGTGATCATCGTCTTCAAGTGAGAAAACACCGTCGGCCCGGTCGTGACCATGTAAACGTGCATGATGACAAAGGCAAGGACCAGCAGGGCACCGACGGTGTGAAAAACAGCGATGGCTTTCAGACTCACGTCCGCCATGACGTCGGTGCGGGTGTTGACGGTGTAGTAGAGAAATCCGGTGATCATCTGGCTCGGGAGGAGAAGGGCCGAGAAGAGGAGGTAGACGATCCGCTGCAGGGGGTTGTGTTTGGCCCGTTCCGTGGCAGGGACGGGGTGGGGCTCGCCTTTGAAGATGCCCACGGCGTAGTGACGGATCACCAGGGCCATTTTTCGGGTGGTGGGGATGTAGTGTTTCCATTCACCGGTGGTGGCGATCCAGAATGCAAAGAAGGCGAAAGCAACGGCCCAGGCGATGCCGGATATGTTGTGGACTCGGGCGGCGGTTTCAAATCCCATGAGGGAAAAGGAGCCGTGAACTTCCAGGCCCGTGACGATGAGAAGGGTGATGATCACCACCTGGAACCAGTGCCAGAGGCGCTCGTAGCGGGTGAAAAGGTAGAGTGGTTGGTTCATGGGATATCCTTATAAAAAAAGCGGGCGAAGGGCCAATGGCTAAAAGCGAAAGGCCGTGGAGTCGCTTCGCCCCGGTCATTTAAGTGAATAGCGGTGGTGCCGCTTTGCCTTGCCTTATTGATAAAACCGCCTGCATCCCTACTCCCTTGCGACACTTGTGATGGCAATCTGCTTTCGAGACGGCTCACCTCGTCGCCGGAGGCGGGCTTCTTTCGTAGAGGGCTGGTTTTCATCGTTTTTGCCTTGCCAGTATGCGAATCGTCCCGTGAATAACGACACCGAAAAAACTTGCCAGGACCAGGGCCCAGCCCGAGGCTTCCAGGGGGCCTCCGGTGTCGCGGCCCGGCATGTAGAAACCTCCCAGGTTGGCGGCGCTCATGCGGCCGCCTTCCCGGGTGTGGCATTCGGCACAGGCCACGGTGTCCTCTTTGGGGGCCACCATGTGGGTGATGGGGAAGACGTAGCTGGTCTCGGCAAAGGCCAGGTCACCGCTGAAAGGAAGGCCGGCGTGCTCCATGCCGCTGGCCACGGCACGGTTCCAGTCGTAGGTTTTCCAGTAGGCGTCGCTTCCCTTTTTCCCGAAGAGGTGGGGGATGACGAGGTTTTTCGCCTGGGCATCCATGGGCTGCCTGGCCCGGTGGACTTTGAAGGGGAAGATGCGGGCATTGGGGTCGTCTCGTTCACCAAGGGGCCTGTTCACGGCGATTTCTGCCGACGGGTCCACCGTGTCCCGGGCCGTGAGGGTCTCGATGCTGCCGTTGAACCAGAAGTACTCGGGTGTTACGTTTTTCTCCCAGCGCATGTCCCCCTTCTTGGTCATGTAGACAGGCTTGCCGTAGGGACCGTTTTCCACGTATGGCTTTCCCTCTTTTTTGACGCCGGCCTTTGACCAGTCCCACCACATCTTGGTGGGCTTTTCCCGTGCAAAGGTGGGGATGTGGCAGGTCTGGCAAGCCACCGTGTCGGTGTGGTCGTTGGGCTTGGAACCCTTCTGGTGGGGGGTTGCCGTGTGGCAGGACTCACAGGATATTTTATGGGCCAGGTCGTCTTCCACGAGGCTTGTGCGGGTCTCAAAGGCCGGGGTGCGGTAGGAGCGGCCTGCAATGTCATGGGCCACCGTGGTGTGGCAGCGCACGCAGTCGAAGTTTTTCCCCCTGGCATCCATGTGCACATCCAGGGCGTTGTCGGGCATGAAGAGGGAGGAGTCGAGGTCGCCGTGTTTAACCCCATCGCCACCGCCACCGAAGAAGTGGCAGGTCCCGCAGTTTTTTCGCGTGGGGCGTGCCACGCTCTGGGCCACGGTGTTCCACTCCGGCGGGGTGAAGGTCTTTTTCCCGAATTTTTTTGGCTTGTCCACGGGCAGTCCGGCCATGGTGGGGAACTTTTTGTAGGTGCCTGTCTGCTCATGGCAGACGAGGCAATCGATCTTCGTCTCGTCGGTGAAATCAAAGCTTTTATCTTTCCAGCCGTATCCCGCGTGGCAGGAGGTGCATCGGGGCTCGTTGCCGTGGATGCTGATGCAGAAGTTGTTCAAGGTGAGGCCTGCCTTGCCGATTTTCTCCTCCTCCGGGCTGTCGGGGTCCCGCCAGGTCCAGTGGATGGTCTGCATCACCTGGCTGCCTGCCTCGTTGTGGCAGGTGAGGCAGGCTTTGGTTACCTCGCTTCCCGAGGTGAAATTCTGCTTTAAGATGTCATGGTCGGCATGGTTCGTGGTGATCCAGGGTGTGGTGTCAGCCGTGGCCTGTCTTGCCATGGCGCGTCCCGGTGCTTCTTCCGCCCGTGCACTTTCAAGTCCGAAGCAGGCCAGGCACGCCATGACCAGGCCCAGTGTTCGCATCCTTTTTCCTCCCATAACGTCTCCCTTCGATGTGTAAAAAAACAGCTTTCGTCCCTTGTGCTCATCATCCTTAACGGTTAAGAGCAAAGGGCGTGCCAGAGATCGATATTGATAAGGCTCTGAAATGGTGAAACAATATTGCGGTGGCGTTTATGGTGTGTTAATAAGTTAACGTGTTGTGCTTAACGAATGTTAACTCCCATTAGCATCATCCGACGAGGTGACCCATGGAACAACTGATTTCTTATATTTTTGACACCCTTGCCGACGGTGTTCTCGTGGTGAACAGCAAAGGGCGGATCCTTGATGCCAACCGGGCCGCCGAGGAGCTGACGGGTTTTTCCCGCCAGGAGTTGAAAGGGGGGCCGTGTCACATATTAAACTGTTCGGGCTGCAAGCGGTTCGAAGAGGGAGGGGACCAGCCCCACTGCAGCCTCTTTGCCTCAGGGGGGGAGAAGGTGGTGCGCTGCACCATCAAATGCCGGAGCGGTGAGACCATTCCGGTGTTGAAGCGGGCCCGGGTGATGAACGACGAGGCCGGTGAAACCATGGGGGCCGTTGAGATCCTGACGGACATGCGAAAACTTGTGGCCCTGGAGAACCGGGTGGACGACTTGGCACGGGAGGTCGCAGGAAGCCGGGAGCATCATGGCATCGAAGGAGAATCGGCGGCGATCCGCCGGCTTCTGGCCTTTATCGACAGCGTGGTCACCTCCACGGCCCCGGTGCTGATCCAAGGGGAGAGCGGCACGGGCAAGGAGCTGGTTGCCCAGGCCATTCATGGGGGCAGCATGGGGGCAGGGGCGCCCTTTATCAAGGTGAACTGTGCAGCCTTAAACGAAAACCTTTTGGAGAGCGAGCTCTTCGGGCATGTGAAGGGTGCGTTTACAGGGGCCTCCCGGGATCGGGTGGGACGCTTTGAGGCGGCCCACGGCGGAACCCTTTTTTTAGATGAGATTGGGGATATGCCGGCTTCTATCCAGGTGAAGCTGCTGCGGGTTCTTGAGGAAAAGGTGATCGAAAAGGTGGGGGACCACACCCCGGTGCCGGTGGACGTCCGGATTATTACCGCCACCCACAGGGACCTGGCCACCCTTGTTGAAAGGGGTGATTTTCGCGAGGATCTCTATTTCCGCATCAACGTCATTCCGGTGATCTGCCCGCCGCTGCGTGAGCGTGACGGTGACGTGCTGATTCTGGCCAACCGGTTTCTTACGCGGTTTGCCCTGCGGGATGGAAAGCCCATGACCGGGATTTCTCCTGGGGCCGCAGCCGTGCTTGCGGTCTATCCCTGGCCGGGAAATATCCGGGAGCTGCGAAACGCCATGGAGTACGCCATGGTCCTCAGCCGTAACGGACGGGTGGAGGTGGAGCACCTGCCCGCCCATGTGGGGGCTGCACAGGAAGCCGTTTCTTTTCAGGGGGGGCGGCCAGGGGTGACGAGGGCCGATGTGGAGGCCGCCCTTTGCCGGGCAGGGGGCGTGAAAACCGAAGCCGCCAGGTTGCTGGGGGTGAGCAGGGTTACCTTGTGGAAATGGATGAAAAAAATGGGGCTCTGAATGAAAAGCCTGCAGGGATTCGGAACGCCTCTCTTTGCAGGGCTACCACCAGCCAGGAATGTAACTGTTCAGTTCAAAAAACAGCCTTCTATGGTTAAAGTCTGATGAATCACAGGGCCAAGAGGGCTCATGAAAAAACAAAAGCAATGCCTCCGGCGGCGAGGTGAGCCACCTCGAAAGCAGGTTGCGAATGCGCTTTCCCCTTCGTTCCTCAGGGAAAATCACATTCGCCTATGGTTCAGATTAGACTGAACCTGTTTATCAAACTTTTCAAAAGTTTGGCCCCCGGCAGGGCCGCCGGAGGCCTGTTTTATTCCAGCGTCCCTTTCATTTCATCTTCAATCTCCCTGTCCAGCTCCTCCATGCTCGCCTGCTCTTTGGGCTTGGTGAAGGCCTCTTCTGCAAAGGGGTTTCCATCTTTGCTCACCCAGCCGGTGCTGTCCCAGAGGTTGGCGCGTTCGTCCATGGCCCCCTGCCAGGTGTAGGTGCCCCACGGGGTCTTGAGGGCCTCTCCTTTTTTCCCCTCCATGCGTTCACCATCCTTGTACAGGAGCCCGTGGTAGCCCTGGCTTCGACTGCCTGGCTGGAGGATGTGGACCACCAGCTTCCAGCCGTCCTCTTCTTTGACCATCACCTTGGGTGAGGTGCGGCCGCAGGTGGGGCGCTTTTCCATTTGGGCAACGCAGGTTTTGTGCTTTACAGGGCAGGTCGCTGGGGTTGAGTCACCGGTGACGCGGGGGCATTTCATGGATGCCGTGCCCGTTTTTCCGGGACAGGTGGAGGGCGTGGCCCAGGCAGTGGGGACCATGGCAAGTACGGCAGCAAGGAGCAGGGGCATGCAGATGCGTTTCATGTCGTTTTGTCCTTTTTAGTCAGTGTGTTCAAAGGCGTTGGAGACGGTGCGCCCATGACAGGGGCTGGGATTTCTATCTTTGCGGATGATGGTGGAGAGGTCAAGGGGGAAAGGTTAAAGGGTTAATAGGGTAAAAGGCGAGTAACTATTCAGATCATAATAACGTAAGCGCCTCCGGCGGCCCTGCCGGGGGCTAAACTTTTAAAAAGTTTAACAAAATAGGTTTTTAAAAAAAGATTCAGTCCAGCCTTGGTGAAAGGCGGATGTGATTTTCCCCGAGGAACGAGGGGAAAAACGCATCCGTAACCTGCTTTCAAGGTGGCACACCTTGCCGCCGGAGGCACGCTTTTTTGAGCTGAATAGTTACAAAGGCGAAAGGCCAAAGGGCAAAGGGCGAGATGGGGGAGGGCAGCTTTTCCGGCTTGCGCAGGGCAAAGGGATCCGGCTAAAGTGATTTTTTAGGTTTCATATTCGTTAAGTCTCATGCAGCCTGTAAACCAAGCTGCTTAATAAGACAAAACAGCTCTTAAAGCCTGTTTGTCAGACTTTTAAAAGTCCGGCCCCCGGCAGGGCCGCCGGAGGCCGCTGCAGGCTGAGTCGTTACCTTTTTTGTTTGAAGTATTTTTTCTCATCAGGACGTACCCATGAGCCATTCAGATCCGGTCATCCGTCACGACGCCCTCTCCCATTGCCGAATGCTGTTTTCCGGTGACTTTCGCCTGCTGGTCATGGCGGCCAGGGCCGGGCAGGGCAAGACCACCCTGGCAAGGCAGTTCATGGCCTCGGCCCCCTTCTTTTGGCACGCCTGTTCCCCATCCCAGAGCGATTCTTCGGTCTTTATGGAGAGTCTGACCCACAGCCTGAAGCTGCCCTCCCTGCCCGAGGGTGGCTCACCGGATAATCGCTGGGAACAGTCCCTGGCGCGTCTTTTGAAAGCAGCCCCTGACCTGGGACCCGGGCTGCTGATCGTGGATGATTATCACCTTGTCATGGACACCCCGCCAAACCGCCACTGCCTTCAGCAGCTCCTTGCCCACAGCCCGCTGCGCCTGGTGATCCTTACCCGGGAGTACCCGGAGCACGCGGTCCTGGCCCCATTGGGGGACACCCTTTTTATCGACAACGACCTCTTGGCCCTGAGCCTGGATGAAACCGCCCAGGTGGTGCAGGCTGCCGATGGAGTCCCTGTTGCTGCCTCCACCATTCGGGATATCCATGCCCTCACCGAAGGGTGGCCCGGGGGCGTGCGGTTGCTTTTGGAGCACGGGCGACTAAACGGCAGCACCCTTAACCGTCAGCTGCCTGAGCTCTCCGGCAACCGGATCCTTCAGGCCATGGGTCTTTTGTGGGCCGATGCGTCTCCCAAAATGGCCCTTTTGGCGGATCTGGAGCGTATTCCCGGGTGTCTTCTGGGTGGGGGCACCCCATGGCGGGCCGAAGGAGAGCTGCTGGCATCCCTGGCCGACAGGGCGTGTTTTGTGCGTATCCAGAAAGACAGGGACGGGGAGTGGGTCATTTTGCATCACCTGTTGAGGGACGCCTTTGCGGCACGTAAGTCCAGCCTGACCCCTGAGTTTCGCCGTCACTGGGCCGAGGTACTGGGCACCGATTGCCTTGCACAGGGCCTTGTGGAGGAGGGCTTGCTCTGCCTGAGCCGGGAAGGGTGCCTCGACAGCCTGGGGGACGAGTTGAGCCGCCACGGGCTGGCACTGCTGGGCAGGGGGCGGTTCTCTCTGGTGGGCTCTCTGCTGGATGCCTTGCCATCCCGGACGGTGGAGAGCTTTCCCTGGTTGAGCCTCCATCGGGGCATAATCCTGCTTACCGCCGATCCGGTCTCGGCCAGGCCGTGGCTGGAACAGAGCCTTTCCGGCATGCGGGAAACACGGGACAAAGCCGGGGAGCTTCATGCCATCGGGCGCCTGGTGGAATATGAAGTGCTCCACGGCGGGGCTTACGGCAGGCTTGCACCGGATATTCGTCGGGGAAGTGCGCTTATTGCCGACATCCCCCTGGCTGTTCATCACCGGCGGCATATCCTCGCTGCCCTGACCCTGGGGGCGTGCTACGCCCTGGACGGGACGGCAGCCCATGGGCTTCTTTGTCAGCTGGAGCCGGAACTTACCGCAGAAGGTGCCGACCACCTGGACCTGTTCAGTCTCCTGGTTCCCTGTTTGCATGCTATCCTGCGAACCGATGTGCCCCGTGCCCTTGCCGAACTCGATGCCAGGGTGGTGCCGGAGCACATGGACGGGCTGAGCCCGTCGAGTCGTTTTGCCGTCCACTTTTGCCTTTTAAATATCCTGCGTATCCGTGGCCGGAGCGATGATTTTTCCCTTGCAGGGGCCCATGTGAGAACCCGCTTCGCGTCTTTTCTGACGTCGCCCTATCTGGTGAAGATGACCCGTACCTGGGAGGCCCTGGCGGCGTTGCGGAATGGTTGGGCAGGCGAGGCCCTGGGCATTTTCGAGGAGGTGCTCAAAACCACCGGGGGCCAAGACAACATCCACGCCGTGACCTTGAGCTGGAAGGCCCTGTGCCTGGCTCACCTGGGCCGGCATGACGAGGCCCGGGATCTTTCTGCAGAGGTCGGACCGGTGGGGGACCTCAATTGCGGGCATTACTACGCACGCCATTGCGCCGTGATCCTTGGGTGCAGCCGAAGCCTGGACCCGGCCGACGACGGTGCGGTGCCCCTCCTGACCCGCCACATTTCCTCCTATACCCTCTTTGACGATGCTTCCATTCAGGCCCTGGGCCTTGGGTACCTGGCCAGGCGACACCTGGCAGACGGCGCAGGCAGCACCGCCATGGGGTATGTCACGCACATGCTCGCCATCATGGAGACCGTGGATTGCCTCAATTTTGCGGGATTTGAGCCGCGCATCTTTGCGCCGTTGTTTTCGGCTTCCGTGGCAGATGGAGCCGAAAGCTCGCGGGCATGCATGGCCGCCCGGCGGATGCTCGGCGTGGACCTCCTCAGCCATGGACGTGCCGTGCCCGTGCTGGATATCCGCCCCGCACCGGGGGGACGGCTGGAGGTTTTTTGTCCGGTTACGGGAAAGAGAGCCACCGTTCGCGCGGCACAGCAGATTCAGCTGATGATCCTCCTGCTCCGGCAGCCCGGGGCATGCCTGGCAGCCGACAGGCTCGCTTCCCTTCTCTGGCCGGGCAAGGACCCGTTGGGCTTGCGGGGCCGCCTGGACAACCTGATGAAACGCCTGCGACAGGTGCTGGCCGAAGCCGCGGGGCCTGAGTCCCCTCGGCATTATCTGGGCATTGAGGCGGGCACGGCCGTGCTTCGCCATGTCCGGTGCGAGGCGGCCCGCCTGGATACCCTGCTGGCAGAGGGCCGCTTGCTGCTGGAAAAAAAACGCCCCTGGACCGCATCCATCCCCCTGACCCGCGCCTTTTCTCTCCTGAATGATCCCGCCCCTTTTTCCCCCGACCCGGAACAGGTCAGGCGCGCCGCCCTGGCCTGGTGTCCGGTTCTGGCCCGGACCCACGGCACGGATCGGGCCCTTGACGCCGCCCGCTGTGCCCTCTCCCTTCACCCCTTGTCTCCCTCCCTCAATCGCCTCGTCCATGACCTCTGCCTCGACGCAGATCAGCCCCAGCAGGCCCTGGAACAGGTGGATTGCCTTCGCCGCGGGCTTCGCCAGGCAGGCCACAGCATCGAAGAGCAGGACGCCGTCATGGAGAGCTTCTGGGGATAGATGTTCTGTCCCGACGGATTTTTCTCGTTTTAGGTGGGTTAGGTTAAAACGACAGGTTTCTGACAGGCCTGCGCTCACCTGGCGGTATACTTTTGCCGATCAGTGGTTTACTTCCTTCAGTCAACATCCGGAACGGACCGGATAAGCTGAATTAAGGAATCACCGAAAGGCTCTCCATGCACTCTCCGAGACATCGAATCGTATGTTTGTTTTTTTTACTCTGCATGCTGCTGACCTCCCCGCTGCATGCCCTGGATATTCCATCCCCTGAGCCTACGGGCGTTGCAGATCACACACCGGAACAAAACGGTGGCTTTTCCCAATCAAAAAAAACGTCCCCATGGTCCTGGGGGATCGGTGTGGACGTTTCCGGGTATAGGGCCGAATCCACCTCAACATACGGGGGCGAGGCCTACGATCTGAGCGTTCGCCACGGCATCAGCCCCATGGTGCAGGTGGCGTATCGCATGAACGGGAACTGGGATCTGGAAGGCGGCGTGCGGCACGACTGGATGCGCTGGAAGCTCTCCCCCTCCCTGGGGCCCGATGACGGCTCTGTGCGGGCGTTGACCCTGGCCCTGGGCGCGGCCCGGCACGGGGCAGAGCGCACGGTGCCCGTCCTAGGGGCCATCCGCCCCTTAAGCTCGGCAGCCCTGCTGTGGCGTTTCATCGACGCCGATCTGGACGGCCCTGCCATGGATTACCGATCCGGGCCCGGAGTGGAATTTGCCGCAGGCTTTACCCGGGACTATTGGGGGCTCCGCGCGGGTCTCTCCTACACCCACCACGACGTTTCCGATGTGATTGCCGGAGCAACGGCCGAAGACCTGGACCTGCTGGGGGCGTTCGTGCGTTTTACCCTTTTTCTCGGTCGTTAAGGTGGGAAACCTGCGGGGGCCGGGTTGGGGGCTTTCAGTTGCGTCGATGCACCTGACCGCGCCCAACCCGGTTTTGCCTTTCCCGGGCTCCCTCACCCCATGGATGGTTTTGTGATGAAAGACCCTGACATCAGCCGGCGTACCCTTCTCAAGGGCATGGCCGTGGCCTCCCTTGTGATGGCAGGCTTCGGAATGAGCCGTATTTTTCGGCCCGGCCGCGCCTCGGCCAGGGCCGGGGTGCCCCTTGGGGTTGCCCATGAGTGGGGAACCCTCAAAGAGGCCCTTGTGGGATCGCCGCATGTGAAGATCCCCGAGACCCTGCCCCCGGAGATGCGCCGGTGGTTTCCCCGAAAATGGCAGGCGTTTTTCAACGCCCATGCCGGGAAATCCCTGGTGGAGGCCGATCCCGCGCTTTACCAACGGATGGACTGCCAGATGAGTTCGGTGATTGAGGTGCTGAGGGACCGGGGGGTGACGGTTTACAGGACCCCGGCGATGACCCCGGCAGAGCTGGGGTATCTGGACTCCGCGTTCCCCGCCTGCGGGGCCCAGCTTTATCCCCGGGACCCGCTTCTTGTGGTGGGGGACAAGGCCATTGAGACGGAGCTCTTTTTTCCCTTTCGGCGGCGGGAGCGGTTCGGGATCCGGCGTGCCCTGGACCGGCGCGTTGAGCGTGGCGGAAATTCGGTGATCTCCATGCCGCCACTGGTCCCCTCCCGTGGGGTCGCCCCGGGAGGACACGGAGCGATCCTCGAAGGAGGGGACGTCCTTGTTCTGGGGCGGGACCTCCTGGTGGGGCTTTCCGGCAATGCCAGTAATCCTGAGGGCGTTCGCTGGCTGGCCGGGTGCCTGGGACCGGGCTACCGCGTCCATGGGGTGAGGCTTAATTCCGGGTTTCTCCATCTGGACTGCTGCCTCTCCACCCCGAGGCCGGGTCTTGCCGTGGTCTGCAGAGACGCCTTTCCCGACGGCCTGCCCCAATGCCTGGATGGGTGGAAGACCATCGACGTGTCTGCGGCCGAGGCGTTGGAGGGCTTTGCCTGCAACGGCCTGATCCTGGATGAGAAGGCCATGGTCCTTGCCGACGAGGTGCCGCGCGTTGCCGACAGGCTGCGTGCGGCAGGCCAGGAGGTGATGGAGGTTCCCTTTGATGCCGTGACCTTTTTCGGTGGCTCCCTCAGGTGCTGGCACCAGGCCCTGGTGCGGGAAAGCACCCTGTGAGGAGTGAGGAGACGCTTTTATGGGATGGGTGAAACGGAGCGGGCCTGCGCTTCTTTCCGGGGCGCTTTTGGGAATCGCCACAACCTTCATGTTCTCCTGGCTGGCCTGGGTGAGCCTGGTTCCCTACCTTCTGGTGGCTGAAAACACAAAAAGGCCTGTGGCCCAGGCAGGCTGGGCTGGCCTGGCCTACGGCCTGGTGATGGAGTCCTGGGTGGCAGGGGCCGTGGCCCGGTACACGGACAACCAGTGGGGCGTGGCCCTTTTCTGCCACGGTGTGGCCGTGGCGATCATGGCCGTAAACGTGGCCGTCCTTCTTCTGCCCTTTGCATGGATGCGCAAGCGATCCGTTGCCGTGCAGCTTCTCGTCTGGCCCCTGGCCGCGACCCTTGCCGAGATGGGGATGTATCATCTTCTGGAGGGCTTCCCCTGGTTCCAGTACACCGTAGGGTTTTCTCAGGCTGCCAACCTGTACGTCAGTCAGCTGGCGGCTTTGGGAGACCTGTTTTTGCTCACATTTACGGTGCTGGTGCTTAATCTGCTGTGTGCCGAAGGGGTCAAGAGGCGCTCCGGGGTCTGGTTTGTATTTTTACTGCTGCTCCTTGCCTGCCTGCACGGGGGCGGGGCCCTTGAGGTTTACCGGGTGGAAGGCCTCCGTACGGGCGGTTTCCGGGTGGCCCTTGCCAACGACAACTCCACCGCCGGGCTACGCTGGACCCGGGAGCGGGTCGATGAGTACGCGGATCGCCTTCTGGGCCTTGCCGCCTCCATCCAAGGCAAGAGGCAGGCTCTCACCATCTGGAACGAGGGGGTTGTGCCCTGGGCCTACAGGCCCGGTGATGATTTGACCCGCGCTATCCTGGCTGCCGCGCGGACGTCTTCCGACGCATTGCATCTTATCGGGATGACCAGCGCCGTTGGAGGCCACACCTACAACTCGGCGTATCTGTTCACCGGAGAGGGCAAGTTGGCGGGGCGCTACGACAAACAGAACCTTCTGAAGGGCATTGAAATATCGTCCATCGGGCTGAAACTGCCTTTTTTCGAGGCCTCCCCCTTTGAGGAACCCGCAGGGGCTCACCGGGGTCTTCTCCTGGCCGGCGGAGCCCGCATCGGGGTGCTCATCTGCAACGAAAGCAGCACCAACCGGGTGGCAGCCTCCTTTGCAGACGCCCCCTACGATTGCCTGGTGGTCCTGGCCAACAACAACTGGTTCACGGGAACGCCCCTGATCCGGCATCACTTTTATTTCAATCGGATAAGGGCCATCCAGAATAGAAAAGACCTGGTGGTCAACAACAATCTCGGGATGTCCGGCCATATTTCGGCATCGGGGGTGATTGTATCCGGGCGCAAAGCCGGTACCCCTTATGTTGTTTATTGCGACGTGAAACAGGTTGGGGCCCGGCCAGATGGTTTTTCGTGTCCCCAACGTACTGAAGAGGAAAAGGCCCTATGAAACGTATGAGATACCTGATTCTTTTTGTGCTTTCTTTTTTTCTGATTGCCGCGGAGGTTCAGGCCCGTATCGCGCCAACCACAAGTTGGCGATGGCGCCATGACGACGGCACCGAGGAAACCGCCACCTGGGCCACCGACGAAGAGCGACAGTCAGCAGAGCTTGTGGGGCCGGAGGAGGTCATTCGCCTGAGGGCTCAGCATGCAGAGGCCTTTGACTGCGGAGCATTAAAGATCAAGGCGGCAGGCGGCGAGTCGTTTGTGGCCTACTCGGATTTTTTTGCCTTTGCGGATTCTTCCTTTTTGTTGGCGGGAGGGGCCGTCCGGCAACGGTTGAGTATTCCCTACAAACCCGATGGATCGTCCCCTGGGCTTTCGTATCATGCCGGAGGGAGTATCGTGGAATCTCCCCGCCTGCTCCCAGTGGCTCCTGCGGGAACCTATCAGGAGGTGGAACTCTGCCTGAAGGTCCGGGAAGGGGGCGGCATACCGCAGGGCCTCTACACCTTTGAGCTGCCCGATGGAAAACACACGGAGGTCCCCCTTGTCTACACACACGCCCGGGCAGCAACTGTCTCCACCCTGTCTCCCACCGGGATCGCGGCCACTTCGGCTACGGGGCGGGGCGACATCACGGACCTGGGGGTGCGGCATCCCGTGAGGCACGGGCTCTGCTGGTCCACCACCGAAGACCCGGACATCACCTGCCCGAAAACCGCCGGAGGGGAGGTGACGGAGACAGGGGCCTTTGCCCATCCCATGACGGGCCTTGCTCCGGGGACCACCTATTATGTTCGGGCCTTTGCAACCAACAGCGCGGGGCCTGCCTACGGCGAGCAGGTCCGTTTCACCACCCTGTCGGTGCCCGACCTGGAAGAGCCACGGGTGGTGTCGTGTAACATTTCTGAGAACGCCTGGGATATTGCCCTTAACATCACCCCCGGGGTGATCTTCAGCGAGTCCATGGACCCGAACAGCCTGACGGTTGCCTCCCTTGGCCTCACGGCTGGAGGCGCCAAGGTGCCTTTTCGTCATGTTTATGTGGAGGCCACGCGCAGCCTGGTTGTGCTGCCCGAAGCGCCCCTGCCCGCAGACACGCAGGTTACCCTTACCGTCACCACCGCCGCCTGCGATCGGACGGGAAACAGTCTTTATGAATCATTTTTGTGCCATTTCACCACCGCCAATCCCGGGCCGGATCAGGACAGCGACGGGGTGCCCGACAGCCTGGAAAAATTTCCCGGGGACAGCAGCCGGGCCACGGTGGCGACAGTCACCAACACGGGCCACTTTACCCTGGATGCCTCGGCCCTTGAAGGCGGCGCGGAGCTT
Source organism: Desulfoluna spongiiphila (assembly GCF_900101345.1). Lineage (GTDB taxonomy): Bacteria > Desulfobacterota > Desulfobacteria > Desulfobacterales > Desulfolunaceae > Desulfoluna > Desulfoluna spongiiphila. The sequence continues at coordinate 191,645 of NZ_FMUX01000002.1, forward strand.
GCCGACGTGCGGACCCTGTCGGAATACGATCCGTCACTGGGGACACCTGGGAAACCCCGGGACGCAGAGTTTCCAGACGGAATTCTTGCCTATAAAGTGACGCATGTGGAAAAGGGGGGGAGCGTGGAGGTGCCCGTGGGGATCCCTTCGGGGCTTTCAAAAGGTGTTCGGGTGTACAAGGTGACGGGGACCGGATACGTCGAGGTGACGGACCGATGCCGCATGGAAGGCGACACCCTCTACGTGACCCTCACCGACGGGGGGGCGGGCGATGCGGACGGGCGTGCCGACGGAATCATCGATGATCCCCTGGCTGTTGCCGTTCCCATATCGAGTCCATCTGTCGATACGGATTCCATGGGTGGCACCGATGAGGGCGGACCGTGCTTTGTGCGAAGCGCGGCATGGCGGTAGGGAAGGGATAAAAAAACATAAAAGCGATGCCTCCGGCGGCGAGGTGAGCCACCTCGAAAGCTTGTTACCGCTGTGGTTTAACCCTCGTTCCTCGAGTTAAACCACAGCGGTATTCAAGGGTGAGGCGTGTCTTTCCCACCTGTTTGTCAAACCGTAACTGTTCAGCTTGCCTCCGGCGGGGCGCTTTTTTCATGTCACACGTCACGTGAATGCCCCGGGAGAGCCTGGACAATGACGGCTTCCTTTAATGGCGTTTGAATACCCCACACGGTTGATCACGGGCGTAGCCCGTCAGCAAATGCTCCGTCCCTGAGGAACGAAGGGACGGAGCATTTGCGAACCTGGGGTGCAGGGGATTTATCCCCTGCCCGCCGGAGGCACGCTTTCTTCGTTAGTCGTGATCCGGAAACCAGGTCTTGTACTCTTCCCGCATTTTGTATTTCTGCACCTTGCCGCTGGCCGTCATGGGGTATTCGGTGACGATGGCCACGTGTTTGGGGATTTTAAAGCGGCTGATCTTGCCCCGGCAGAAGTCCCGAACATCCTCGGGGAGGACATCGGCTCCCTGTTTGAGGATCACGAAGGCGGCCACCTCTTCGCCGTATTTGCGGCTGGGGATGCCCACCACCTGGACGTCCTGGATGCCCTCCATGGTGTAGAGGAACTCTTCGATCTCCCGGGGGTAGATGTTCTCCCCGCCCCGGATGATCATGTCCTTGTGGCGTCCGGTGATGGTGATGTAGCCGTCTTCGTCCATGGTCGCCAGGTCCCCGGAGTGGAGCCAGCCGTCGTTGTCGATGGCTTTTTCCGTGGCCTCGGGCATGTTGTAGTAGCCCTTCATCACGTTGTATCCCCTGCAGCAAAGCTCGCCCTGGGTTCCCGGGGGGACCTCGTCTCCGGTCTCCGGGTCGATGAGCTTGACTTCGATCTCCGGCATGGCTTTTCCCACGGTCTCCACCCTTTTTTCAATGCTGTCTTCGATGCGGGTCTGGGTGATGACCGGCGAGGCTTCGGTGAGGCCGTAGCAGATGGTGATTTCGCTCATGTACATCTTTCGGATCACCTGTTTCATCACGTTGATGGGGCAGGAGGAGCCGGCCATGATGCCCGTGCGCAGGGAGGAGAAGTCGAACTTGGCAAAGAGCTTGTGGTCCAAAATGGCAATGAACATGGTGGGCACGCCGTAAAGGGCCGTGCAGCGTTCCTCTTCCACGGAGGCCATGACCTGCACCGGATCGAAGCTCTCTAAGACCACGAGGGTGGACGCGTGGGAGACGGCGGCAAGGACCCCTAAGACGCAGCCGAAGCAGTGAAAGAGGGGCACGGGCAGGCAGAGGCGGTCTTCATGGGAAAAATTTTGGTTTTCGCCGATCCAGAAGCCGTTGTTGCCGATGCTGTGGTGGGTGAGCATCACGCCCTTGGGAAACCCGGTGGTCCCGGAGGTGTACTGCATGTTCACCACGTCGTGGCAGGAGAGGGTGGCCTGGCGCTCCCGGTACGCCTCGTCGGAGACCATGTGGGCCATGGCCTCGATCTCGGGGATGGAGTACATGCCCCGGTGTTTTTCATGGCCCAGGAAAAACACCCGCTTGAGGTGGGGGAATTTGTCGGCTTTCAGGTAGCCCCGCTGGCAGGTTTTCAGCTCGGGGATGAGGTCGCAGGCGATGTTGATGTAGTCGGCGTCCTGATACCCGTTGATGACCAGAAGGTTTTCCGATTCCGACTGCTGCAGGAGGTACTCCAGCTCGGCGGTGCGGTAGTTGGTGTTGACGGTGAGGAGGATGGCCCCGATTTTGGCTGTGGCGAACTGAAGAGCCACCCAGTAGGGGATGTTGGTGGCCCAGACCGCCACCTTTTCTCCTTTTTTGACCCCCAGGGCCATGAGGCCTTTGGCCACCCGGTCCACGGTCTCGCCGAACTCGCGATAGGTGAGCCGAAAATCCCGGTCCACGTAGATGATGGCCTCGTTGTCCGGGTGCTCGGCAACGGCTTTGTCGAGGATCTGACCCAGGGTCAGGTCCCGAAGATTGGTGCTGGTCATGGTCTGCTGCTCCGTATTGCGGTGGCCCTGCCGAGGGCCGGGTTCGTAACCGCGAGGTCTGAAAAGGGGCCGTTTAAGGATGCGGCCCGTGACTTCGATGGCCGTCTGGCCCTTTTTTCACGCCTCGTCGTGCTGCGTCGTTTCCGGCCGTTAGTCCGGGATGTACAGGACCGCGTAGATGCACGCAGGGGTTTGTGAGGCACAGCTGACGTAGTGGGGAACCACAGAGTTGTAGTAGATGCTGTCCCCGGCTTTGAGCAGGTGGGTCTCCGTGCCGTAGAGGACTTCCACCTCTCCTTCGGTGACCACGATGAACTCTTCCCCTTCATGGGTGGAGAGTTTTTTCTCCTGGGCCGATTCGGGAAGGATTTCGATGAAGAAGGGCTCCATGTGGCGGTCGGTTTTTCCCCGTCCCAGGGAGAAAAACTTCAGGGCCACGGGTTTGTCCTTGTCCGGGAGCATGTCGATCTCTTTTTTCTGTTCGCCTTTGCGCACGATGAGGGGGTCTTCGCTCACCTGATCGTCGAGGAGGGTGCCCAGGCGGACCCCCAATGCCCGTGAAATCTTAAGGAGGGGACCAAGGGAGGGGAAATACTCTTTCTCATGCCCGATCTGTCCCAGGAACTCCCGGTGAAGCCCGGTGCGCTCCACAAGGTCATCTAAGCTGATGCCCCTTTGTTTCATCAGGCCGGCGATACGGCTGCCGATCTTCTCGATTTTCATGCAACGACTCCTTCATGTTGTGTTGGTGGATGGCTTGCCATCAAGTAAAACAACGGGGTGCCGGAGCCCGCAGGGAATCGGCACATGTGGTGCCTCTCCTGTCGGGCAATTGACCGCCGGTCACCCTGGCGGGGGTTGAAAAGTATCGTGTGTCTGTCTCGTCGTGATCGGATGGGATGTCCACCGGTCGGGTGGGTGAAGAGGAAACAGCTTGAGAATGATCCCTTTCATGTTACAGGATCTCTTACCGAATTCATGCCTTGCTTGTAAATGGATTTTTCGTAGGAAAAGGTGTTTTTTAAGGTTTCCCGGTGCGGAATGGGGGAGGTATTTTTCGGATCAGCGACCTGGCGTCGTTCCTGAGTGGATCCATTGAGGCCACATTGACAGAAAACAATGCCGCCACGTATACTTGGCGGTAACGTTTGGTTTGATTTTTGGTGAGGTTGCGCCTTTTGGGCTCGGTGACGGTGAACAACCGCCATAAAACCGGAAAAAAAAGGAGGGACGCATGGCACAGGATGACGCCCGGAGAAAAACCGGGGTATCGGGGCAACGGTCCGGACAGGACCGAAGGCAGCGGGACGGGGGCTCGTCCCATGGGGCGGAGAGAAGGGGGCGACAGGACAGAAGAGAGCGCTGGAGCCCCTTTAACGAGTGGAGCAGTCCTTTGAAACGGAGCAGCCATGCCACAGGGGAGGCCCGGGGAAGCTCATAGCCGTACCGGGGATGTGCCGTCTATTTTGCCCAGAGGATGCGATGGTTCGCCGTGTCGATGGTGTGGGGAAAGTTCTTGAGAAAATCCATGCCCAGAAGGCCTTCGTGCTGGGTGTGGCCGCCGTAATAGGGAATCACCGTGATGGTGGGGTTGTCCAGGCGTTTGGGTCCCAAGGAGATAAAATCCGCTGTGGTGATGCCTGTCTGGATGGTGTGGCCTCCGGCAACGGAAGCCTGGCCCGTGGCCATGTTTCTCAGTCCGACGCGCCGCGCCAGGGCTTCGTGGATCACCGTGGTGCTGGCCCCGGTGTCCAGGAGCAGGATGGCAGAGACCGACCTGCTGTTGTTTCCTATGGTCACCCGAACAAGGATCTTGTTATCGGCAAAGGTAAAACGGGTGGAGGCGACCCTGGATGCGGCTTCGGGCAGGGGGTTGGCCTTTCTCTCCAGCTCTTCTTTTGTCATCTCCTCTTCTTTGAGCTCAACCCGGCTTTCTTCGGGGCGCTCGTCAAACTGATCGTAGAAGACCTTTGATTTATCCGCTTCCTCCTGGGGCACCTCGCTCAGGTCGTCGGTGAAACAGATGACCCCGTCCTCGTTGCGGTACTGATAAAATTCAGCGTATCCGGTTTGGCAGGAAAGGAGCCAGGCCATGGCAAGAATCCCGAATATGTGGTTTCTGAGCTGCATAATTGTGTGCTCTCCGCAGGGGATTTATGTTTGTTCTTTTCCGCGATGTGCGCCGCAAGGGGTAAAGCGTTGCGGCAACGAGCTTTCAAGGTGGCTCACCTTGCCGCCGGAGGCATCGTTTTTGTCAGTTTGATTTTGGCGTCGGCCCTTATCGCATGGCCTCGGGCAGCACCAGGGCAATATCTGGAAAGAGTACCACAAGAAGGGCTGCCAGAGCCAGGGCCGCGAGGAGGGGGAGCACCCCTTTGAAGATCACGGCAAGGGGGATATCGGGGACCACGCTGCGCACCACGTAGACGTTGATGCCCACAGGGGGGGTGATGACCCCGATCTGGGTGACCAGGACGATGACCACACCGAACCACATGGGGTGAAAGCCCAGCTGAGTGACCACCGGATAGAAGATGGGCACGGTGAGCATGATCAGGGCCAGGGCGTCAATGAAACAGCCCCCCACCAGGTAGACAAGGATAATGAGGGCGATGACCGCGTAGGGCGGCAGGTCCATCTCCACCACGGCGGTGGCGATCTCAAAGGGAATGCGCGTCACGGCCAGGAAGTGCCCGAAAATGGTGGCCCCGGCCACGATAACCAGGATCATGCAGGAGATGCGGGTGGTCTCGGACAGGGCCGCCACAAGGCCCGCCGTGTCGATGGTGCCCCGGGCAAGGGCAATGGCAAGGGTGCCGAAGGCCCCGATACCGCCAGCTTCCGTCGGGGTGAAGAGACCGAAGAAGAGCCCGCCCATGACCAGGGCAAAAAGGAGCAGGGTCTCCACCAGGCCGCTCAAGGAGGCGATGCGTTCCTTTGCGGAGCTCTTCGGGCCCCGCGGGGCCACCGCGGGGTCGACAAGGGCCCAGATGGCAATGGATGCCGCAAAGAGCACGGTGAGAAGGATGCCCGGCAGGATCCCCGCCATGAACAGCCCCCCGATGGACTGCTCGGTCATGATGCCGTAGAGGATGAAGATGACGCTCGGGGGCACGAGGATCCCCAGGCTCCCCCCTGCCGCAACCACCCCGGAAGCGATGGAATCTTTGTATCCGTAGCGTTTCATCTCGGGGATGGTCACCGAGGCCATGGTGGCGCAGGTGGCGTTGGTGGATCCGCAGATGGCGGAAAAACCGGCACAGGCTCCGATGGTGGCGATGGCCATGCCCCCGGGCAGGTGGCCCATGAACCGGTAGGCTGCGGTGAAGAGCCGGGTGCTGATGCCTGCATGGAAGGCGATCTGGCCCATGAAGATGAACAGGGGAATCACGGTGAGGTTGTACGACCCGAAGATATCGACGATGTCCCGTACCGCCAGGTTCAGGGCCGCATCAAAGGAGACCAGGGCTCCGAACCCCAGGATGCCGGTGAGGGCCATGACAAAGCCCACGGGCATCCCCGTGAAGAGAAGGACAAAGAGAAAGAGAAAGCCGGCGGCACCGGCGGCCGTTGGAGAAATCATAAAGAAACAGAACCTCAATATCTCGGTTGAAAATACCTGAAAGCCTCCGGCGGCCCTGCCGGGGGCCAAACTTTTGAAAAGTTTGATAAACAGGTTTTGAAAAAAAGCAATGCCACCTTGAGAGCTTATGTCCGCAACGAATCGCAATGGCAACCTGCTTTCGAGGTGGCACACCTCGCCGCCGGAGGCAGTGCGGTTAAAGATGCCTCCGGCGGCCCTGCCGGGGGCTAAACGTTTAAAAAGTTTAACAAACAGGTTTTAAAAACAGATTCAGCTCAATCTGACTCAAAGGCGAATGTGATTTTCCCTGAGGAACGAAGGGGAAAGCGCATTCGCAACCTGCTTTCAAGGTGGCACACCTTGCCGCCGGAGGCATCTTTTTGGTTTTTACTCTGAGCCCTCTTGCCCCTGTGGTTCATCCGATTTTAACCATAGAATGCACGTTTTTGCTTTGCGTTACCTCAGCCGTGTGACCAGTACGGCCACGAAGAGCCCCATGCCGGCGGTGATGCCTGTCACCACGGGCCAGACCGGGATTTTGAGGGTCATGGAGACCTCGGCGGCTTCTTTGAGTTCCAGGGCATGGCGGCCCATGCGCAGGGTGAGCAGGCCGAAGAGGATGATCAGCACGAGGGTGACGGTGCGGTTCAGCCATTTTCTGGGGGCCGGGGGGAGTTTGTCTGCCAGGAACTCCACGGCGATGTGGCCCCCTTTGAGGGTGGTGTCGGCCAGGGCAAAGGCCACCATGAGGGCACCCAGGAAACCCACGGTTTCGTAGGCACCGGCAATGGGATACCTGAAAAAACGCAGGGCGACGTCCAGGCAGGTTGCCCCCATCATGCCGAGGAGGCAGGCGGCGGCGAGCCAGGAGGAAAAGGTCGCCCCCTTTGTCAGGGCGGTGGTGAGGTGGCCTGCCCGGATCATGAGCCGCTCGCCAGTGTCTGCCCGGCCATGAGGCGTTTCAGGGTTTCCACCAGGGCGGCTCCGTCCATGCCCTTTTTGGAGGCCCGGGAGATGTAATCCGTTACCACGGGCCGGACCGCTTCTTTCCAGGCTGCGTTCTCATCGGCTGACAGGGGGACGGTGCGGTTGCCCCGCTCGAGGCTGGCATCCATGCCCAGGGTGTCCGAATCGTCCCACGCCTTGCCGTGGACATCCACCCAGCGGGTGCTTGTCTCCTCCATGACGGCCTTCAGGTCGTCGGGCAGGGCGTTCCATTTTCTTTTGTTCATTACCACGTACATGGTGGTGGTGTATCCCACGGCTCCGCAGAGGGTGGTGGAGGAGACCACCTCGGCCTGACGCCATCCCTTGAGGACTTCCACAGGCCCGAAGGTTCCTTCCACAACGCCTTTCTGGAGGGCTTCGTAGGTGCTGCCCTGGGGCATGGCCACGGGCACGGCGCCCAGGGCCTCCACCACCTTGGCGGAGAGCCCGGTGGAGCGGATCTTCATGCCCTTGAGGTCGGCCAGGGAGGCCACCGGTTTTTTGGTGTGGAGCAGGCCCGGCCCATGGGCGTGGAGGTAAAGCACTTTGACTTTTTCCAGCTCTTTGGGGGCGGTGGCCCGGTGGTATGCGTTGACCACGCGGGAGGCGGTGAGGCCGTCGGGGTAGCCCATGGGCAGGTCGCAGGCCTCCATGACGGGGAATCGGCCCCTGTTGTAGGCAAATACCGACATGCCGATGTCGGAGATGCCCCCGGTGACGCCGTCGTAGCAGTTTTTGGCATTGGTGAGGGTGCCGCCGGGAAAGACGGTAATCTTGATGCGGCCGTCGCTTTGCGTTTCCACCTCATTGGCCCAGGCTTGGGCTGCTTTGGCCTGGGCGTGGGACGCGGGGAAGAACACGCTGTAGGTAAACCGCCAGGTTTTGGCGGTGGCCGGGGTGGTAAAAAGGGCCAGGATGACGGCGCCGGCGAAAAGGACACAGGAACGGCGAAGGGCATGTCGCTTCATGGTGCACTCCTCAAAATCATGGTGGGATTTCAGGTTGATGGCCGGTGCACCGGATCGACCTGAAAACGAAGGTGTATCCCCTTAGGGACGGGATAAAATAAAACATACAAAAGCGATGCCTCCGGCGGCAAGGTGAGCCACCTTGAAAGCTGCTTACCGCTGCGCTTTACCCCTCGTTCCTCGGGGTAAAGCGCAGCGGTATTCTTTGTACATTTATTTTGTACCTGACCCCTTACTATGGATTGCTTACGAGTCATTAAAAGACCGTGACTGGCGGTCATTTGTCAAGAAAATAGTGCCTATGGTGGGGAATCCATGGCGTTTTTGAATGCATGTTCTTTGCGGGGGAGCGCGGTGCGGTTTGATGGGATCAGGCGGTGAAAGGGCGCGGGGGGCGCGCAACAAAGCCCCTGCACTTGCGTGCAGGGGCTTTGCATTTATTCGCTGGCGGTGTCGGCTTTGTCCACGATGCCTTTGTGGGGTTTGACCATCTCTTTTTTCAGCATTTTTCTGATGGCCTGGCGCATATCGGGGTCCTGGGTGAGCTTGATCATGTCTTCGCTCATCTTCAGGGCGTCGGCGTCGTCATGGGGAAAATCGTACAATCCGTTGGCTTCGTAGAAGGCGTGGTCGGCCTGGAAGACAAACCGGTGGCGTCCCCACACATCATCGCGAAACACCTTTCGCCCGCCGATGCCCACGAAGGTCGCGGGGCGAACATAGCCGCGCTCGGCAAAGGCGGTGATCCGGCGCACCATGGTGTCGATGCGGGCATCGATGAACGCGCTCTCTTCCACCTCATCGGTGACGGTGTCTGCAAGGTGTGCCCCCTGCCATTCGGTGATGGCATCCAGGGTCCCTTTGAGGGCCACCATCTGGGTGAGGGGGGCCGGACAGGAGGAAGCCCACCTGTTTGTCCTTTAAGGCCGGGACATGGTTTTGGAAAAAGCTGCGGTCGAAAAACTGCTTCCAGGTGGACGAGAGCCACCGGTCCTTGATTTCCCCGGCCAGGATGAGGATGTCGGCCGGGGCCACTTTTTCCCGGGCAAACTCGATGAAGTCGTCTTTGCCTTCGTAGATGCATTCGTGGTCGAAACCGCACTGGATGCAGCCCAGGCAGTCGCCTTTCACGGCGAGATCCGAGAGGGTGACCACCTCGATGTCGGCCTTGAAACCGGCCACGCAGCGCTCCACCATGCGGCCCAGGTTCGTGCCCTCGTAGTTTTCGTCCTGGATGAGGAGCACCTTTTTCGTGCCGGCGTCCACGGGCTTAGGGGCCGGGCCGCTTTCGTAGACATGCCAGCTGTAGGAAAGCGGGTAGGTGCGTTTGCCGAACATGGCCCCGGACTGGACATCATCAAACAGCTGGGCGGCGAAATGGGCGAGGCGCATCTGCCCCTCTTCCTTGAGAAGGTCATAGGAGTCTGCGGAATAGGATCCGGCAAACAGGGTGTCCAGATCATCGTTGATGGCCCGAAGGTAGTCCACGGCATAGTTGTCGAAGAAGTTGATGGAGGTGGAGATGACCGCTGAGTATTTCCCCTTGAAGAGAGGGGCCTTGCCGCTGGCGAACAGTTTTTCCATGAATCGCTTGTACTGGGCAGGTACCAGGCAGGTATAGACGGGCGTTGCCCAGATGATGAGGTCTGCCGTTTTTACCGACGCCATGACGGCGTCGAAGGCGTCCTCCTCTTCCATGAGGGCTTTGATGGTCTGGCCGATGTGGAACACATCATAGCTGTGTTCCGGGAACAGTTTACTGATGTAGTTGACCGATTGAAGGGTAACGCTGTCCTTACCTTTCGGGCTCCCACTGAGGACGGTGATGTTCATCTTTGGACTCCTTGAAGTTGCAAAAGTAAATCTTTAGGGGTCGGAAAGTGCACCTTGAAACTACTGAAATGTCTACTTCCCCCTCTCTCCACTGGATGAGTTTTAGCAGACGGTCAATTCGTGTGTAAAGTGGAAAGTTGCACTTGACACTTTGGTGGTTGAAAGTTGGTAAACAATGTTTTAATATCAGAACCATTCTTGCCGCCGGTCCCTGGGGCGCGTGGGAATTGCTTTCTTCTGCTTTATACTCCATTGGGTATTTTTTTATGTAACTGCTCAAACCCAATAGGGTTCTTTGTTGAACCGTCATTTTTTTTGCAAAAAGTGCACATGGGGGATGGTCCTGCCGGGCATGACGGCAAGGCCATGTTTGCGGGTACCATAGGTATCTGTGTCGGAGTCTGTGAGATAGAAAAATTCTACAATTCCAGTGGTATGGGAGATGGAATTGCCAACCCATGCAAAGAGTCGAGGATCAGGCGAAATGGAGCAGATGATATCCGAAGACATTCCCCGTACGGATCGCGGGGTGCCTTATGTGAAGATGCGGGACCTTAAGTCGCTGACGGGGTTGCCCGGGTCGACCATTCAACATTATGCCAACCTGGGGCTCCTGCCGGGGACGGTGAAGACCGAGACCAATGTGGCCTGGTACCCTCCCGACACCGTGGCACGGATCCGGTTGATCCGCCTGCTTCAGAATCGTCACCGCCTCTCCCTGGCGCAGATCGGGGCCCTGTTCCGACGGAATGCCACGGACGACGAGGTCGCGGTGATGGCAAGCCTGCACGAGGTGGTTTTCGGCCAGGAGGATCCCCAGGCCATTTCCCGGGAGGCGTTTATCCGTGATACCGGGCTCACCTCGGAGACGGTGGACCGGCTCGAAGCCCTGGGGCTGCTCCTTCCCGTCAGCGACGGGAAATTCGACCGGGAGGACGTGATGGTGGCGTCCCTGGCGCGAAAGGCCCTGCTCATGGGGGTGGACCTGGAGGACCTCACCTTTTATTCGGAGCTGGTGGGCAAGATGGTGGCCCGTGAGATGCGATTGCGCCGGGGCATCAGCCGGGGGCTCAGCGTGGAGCAGAACAGCGCTATGACCCTGGAGCTGACCCGCATGGGAAGGGCGTTCCGGATTTACCTGTTTGACCGGACCTTTCAGAAGGTGATCGTGGATTCGGTATCGGGGGATGACCTGGAGATGCAGGAGGGATGATATCCTTTGTCGGCGGCTGGGCGGCAAACCCGCATCACAAGGAAGGGGAAACACCTCGCCCCCGGCAGGCCTGCCGGAGGCACGATGCTGTGGAACAGAGACCTTAGAGCCCTAAGGGGGTGAGGCTCTCAAAGCCCTCTTCGGTGACCACGATGGTCTCCTCGAACTGGGCGGAGAGGGACCCGTCACGGGTGACGGCGGTCCACTGGTCATCAAGGATATAGAGCTCAGGCCCGCCCAGGTTGATCATGGGCTCAATGGTAAAGACCATGCCGGGCACCAGGGGGATGCCGTGGCCCTTTCGTCCGAAGTGGGGGACCTGGGGGCCTTCGTGGAAGTCGTAGCCCACCCCGTGTCCGATGAATTCACGGACCACTGAGCAGCCCTGGCCTTCGGCGTAGCTCTGGATGGCGTGGCCGATGTCCCCGATGGTGTTGCCGGGGCGTACCACGGAGAGGGCCTGTTTCAGGCTCTCTTTGGCCACTTCCACGATTTTTATGGCGTCCTGGGACGGGGTACCCACATAGTGGGTCTGGTTGGCGTCGGCGTAAAATCCGTCCACAATGGAGGTGATGTCCACGTTGAGGATGTCACCGTCTTTAAGGACCCGGTCCCCTGGGATGCCGTGGCAGATGACATCGTTGATGGAGAGGCAGACGCTTTTGGGGTAGCCCTTGTAGTTGAGTGGGGCCGGTATGGCGCCGTTTTTCACGGTGAACTCATGGACGACGGTGTTGATCTCGTCCGTGGTGATACCCGGCTTGATCATCTCTTTGACCAGCTCGTGGGTCTTGACCACCAGGTCGCCTGCGACTCGGATCTTTTCAATGTCTTCCGCTTTCTTCAGGCGGATGTCGAATTTCTTCTTGTAATACGCTTCCAGATTGTCGGGATCGGGCTGCCCTTTTTTCAATGCGCAGCACTTCTTGTATTTTTTCCCGCTGCCGCAGGGACAGAGTTCGTTTCTTCCGATTTTAATTCCTAGTTTCTTTTTCATAAGGCCCAGTCTGAGTGGCATGGTAAATGGCATGGATAAACCCATGATGACCTCGAAAACACATGGGGTGAGGCCGTTTTCGTATACAATAATGTCGCCTTGTGCCGTCAGTGCCAGGCAGGATGTTGGTGCATGGCGCCGGCTGGCGGTGATTTTTCTTACAAACGCATCAACTTCGTGGTGTCGCTGCTCGAATGGATAAATATAGGGCAGGTTTAGGACAATGTAAAGGGGGGACGCCGAAGGGCAGGGGGTATGGGCAGGGATGGACGGAGCCGATGTTCCGTCAGGAGTGAGGGTGGGGTGGTGGGGGTACCGCTGCCTTGCCATGGGGAGCGGAAGGCACCCTGGGGATTGGTGCGCGCCCAGAGGCGCCTTGAGAGGGCCTCGATGCTCTCGGTGCAGCCCTGGGTTATCCAGTGCGCCAGCTCCGATGCCGTGTCGGGAAAGACCATGCGGCGGATCGCGGGGGCCTGCAGCCATGCTGTGACCGTGCCCGGGGCAAGGCGGTTCATGCGGGTCGCAAGGCCCAGGCGTTCCAGGGCCAGGGCATTGGAGAGCTGTTCCATCTGGCCGGCCACCGGCTTGACGAGGAGTTTTTTGCCCAGGTGGATCGCTTCGCTGGTGAGTTCAAAGCCCGCACCGCAGATAACCCCGTGGCAGGTGGCCAGGTCGTCTCGGAACCCATTGAGGCTGAAGGGGCGAAGGTGAAGGGGCCCCTCGTCCCGGGGGCTGTTCACGTCACAGTAGATCATGAACCGGCCACGCTGCATGTCCCGAAGAACCCGTTGAACCGTTCGGTGATCTTCAAAGGGGAGATAGACCAGGATTTTATCTGTCTCCTCTGATTTATCCGTGTGGCTCGTGTCGATGATGGGAGGCAGAATGGGGGGCGCAAAGGGGTGCCAGTGGAGTCCCACGGAAAGGCTGCACGGGGCAAACAGGTTCATGACCAGGCGAGGCAGGGGCCGGTCGCCTTCCACGGGGATGGGGAATTTAAAGGCGTTCTGGTGGGAGATCCCCAGGCACGGAAGGCCCTGAAATTTGCAGCTCCAGGCTGTGACAGGTTCAAAGTCGCTGATGACCCGGTCATACCCCGCCAGGTCCAGGCCGGTGACATCCCGGAAAAAGGCGGGGAAGGAGAGCTTCATGGCCGTTTGAAGCAGGTCGATGCGTCCTTTTCGGGTGGCAAAGGTGAGCCCCTTGCAGGTTCGGTAGTTGCCGAAGGCGTCCATGTCGAAGAGTTTTTCGGGCGCTCTGCCGGTAAAGAGCCAGGTGATTTCAGCCCCTTTTGCCTCCAGGGCTTTCCCAAGGATGCGGGCCCGGGTGATATGGCCGTTTCCCGTGGCCTGGACGCCGTAAAAGATCTTCATGCGGCCCCTGCCGAGACAAAGCAAAGGGCGGTGACGGCGCAGCTGAGCCCCAGGATCATGCCGGCCAGGATGTCCGTGGGGTAGTGCACCCGTAAGATGACCCGCGACAGGGAGATGAGAAAGGCCAGGAGAAGGGCGGGCAGGAGAAAGGCGGTGTAGAAGTGGCCCACCAGGGTGGCCGTGACAAAGGCGGCGGCGCTGTGCCCGGACGGGAAGCTGAAGGCGTCCGATGGGGTGATAAAGGCCGAAACATGGCCAATGGCATCGTTGGGCCGCGCCCTTCGGATGGTGTGTTTCAGGAGCAGGTAGAGGGGGAGCTCCAGGGCAAAGGCCAGGAGACCTGCCGCAAGAAAGTGTGTTCCCCTTACCGGCTCGAAGAGGGCAAGGCCGAGGCCGGCGGCAAGGTAGAGGTAGCCGTCCCCCAGGCGGGAGACCCACCGGAACACTGCGGCGATTCCGCGGGCACGGCGTCTTCGGGCGATCCAGAGGAAGAGTCTCACGTCACAGGTTGTGAACGTCTTCAACAGAGTGCTCATACATGACCTCCTTGGTGTTTGGTTGGGTGTATTTAAGGATATCCCTGTTTCGGTTGTGTGTTCGGGACGTGAGGGTTCTGTTGTCTTGGGTAGAAACGATGAAAAGGCGATGGGAGGTGTCGTGTTCGCAGCTCTCTCGCACCACGGCCCCAAGGGGTGGCTGACCGGGGTGGCCGGTGGGGTAACATGCAAAAAAGACAGCCTAAAAGGTTTGGACAAAGGGGGCGCGCGGGAGCATGATAAAGGGATGTGTGGACTTCAGGCTGGGGGGCTGAAAAAAGGCACACCCAGTGAACGACAAAACAGAAACAGGACTCATGGACAATGGGTGGCCCGGCATCATCGCTGAGACGGCCCACAACGTTCAACGATACACATGATTAGTCGTCCGAGCCCTTGGTACCCGCTTAGGAGAAGAATGATGGAGGACATGACAATTCGAGAAGCCCATGTGCAGGATGCGGAAACCCTTGCCGACATGATACGCCTTTCCCATCGGGACGTTGCAGAACGTTTTCATCTGACACAGGAAAACTGCCCCAAGCATCCCTCCTTTTGCCTGGCAGCGTGGGTTCAGGCTGATTTTCAACGGGGGGTGCGATATTTTTTCCTGACGACGGAGGGCCGTCCTTGCGGGTGCGTCGCCCTGGAACGTGCGTCGGATCAGGAAATGTATGTGGAGAGGCTCTCCGTCCTTCCCCACAAAAGACGCCGCGGAGCCGGTGTCCGCCTTGTTGCCCATGCCCTGGGGGAAGCGGCCAACCTCGGAGTCGATACCCTGGGGATCGGCATCATTTCAGAGTTCACCGAACTGAAGGCCTGGTATCGGTCCCTGGGGTTTGAGGCGGTGTCGGTGAAGCACTTTGATCACCTGCCGTTTGAGGTGTGCTTCATGACACGCTGGGTACCGGTGACGGTGTAAGGTATTAAGGGCGAGCCGCCCTTACCTGTGGGAGACAAAAAAAGCGGGCCCCATAAGAGGTCCGCTTTTCTGCGTTTGGGATGGTGCCTTGGCTACTTGCCTTTGGCCGGATCCGGGAAGATGAATCCCTTGGCGGCGAGCTCCTCTTTGGAGAGGGCGTCAAGTTCGTGGGGGAGGACCAGCCAGTCCGAGGCGGCGTAGGCGCGGTAGTGGAAGTGGGGGGTGATGTCCACCTGTGTGTTTTCCGGCTTGTAGTAGAGGGCTGCCATTTTCACGTCTTCGGGGTTGCACTCCACTTCGTCCAGGACGCGTTCGTACACCGCCTTGAATGTTTTTCCGCGGTCAAAGATATCGTCCACGATGAGAAGGCGTTTGCCTTTGTCCATGCGGCGCTTCAAAGAGTCCAGGTTCTCGACCATCACCTCACCGGCCTGGCCGATGCCCGTGTAGGATTGGGCGTGGATGGTGGTGAACTCTTTGGGGGTTCCGGAAAGGAGGCCAAAGACCTCCTGCATGTAGATGCAGATCTGGGCTCCGCCCCGGGTAATCCCGGAGAGGATCTCAAAATCTTCCCCTGCGCTGTAAATCTTCTTGGCAAATCCCCAGCAGTCCCGTTCCATCTGGAGGGCATCAATAAAAATCTTTTCGTTAACCTGGCTCATGGTGAACTCCCCGGTTCTATAAAAAAGAGTCCCTGTGGGGGCCCTTTCTGGATTTAAGCTTATTTGGGGGGAGTTTATACAGGGTTTTTGTCAGGATTTCCACTTTAGATTTATCCCGTGGCAGGGTGCGGCGTCGGTTTCCATGGCAATGCTTTTGCAGCAACAGCCTTACGCCTCCTTGGTTTGTATGTACTTCGGCATCCCATTTCTGGTACCGAACGCATTAGAGTTTCCCAGGTGACGGGTGAGAGCATTTGCGACCTTCTTTCAATGTGGCACACTTTGTCATCGGAGGCCGTTGGTGTCATGCCCTTTGCCCCAGTTTTTTCCAGCCCGGCACCACTCTTTCAAACTCCTCCTGAAAGGCGGGTCGTTTTCGGTTGTCGGCTTTGGTTTTTGTTGCAAAGGCGGTCCAGCGTTCCTTAGCACCGATGATTTGAACCAGGACTCTGCGCACCTTTGCTATGATTTTGGCTTGCCGTGCGTATTCGTCCCGGGTGGCGCTGGACTTCATGTTACCCAGCCCCGAAAGGTAATAGACCAAGATCTCTTCAGGAAAGCGTGTTTCAAGTTCTTTGGCGGTTTCGATAATATACGCGTCAACCCAGGCATCCCGGGGGTAGCGGTACCGGGTCAAAAGGGCGAGGGCTTCGTCGTACTCCTTACGGTGCATTCTTATTTTTAAGGCGGCACTTCCCGTATCCTTTTTTAACCGGGCCAGGAGTTTTGATTCGTAGTTTTTCCACTCCGCTTCGGTGCAGAGACCTTGAAATTTTAGGTACGATTCAAGGGTGAACCGGTCTGTGGCCTGCTCAAATTGCAGGGTGAGAAAGGTGCTCCGATCTCCGGTCTGGGCGGCCCTTTCCGCCACGAATTCGCGCAGTTCATCCATGCGGCCCTGGCCCTCCTTGAGCCCCCTTTGGGCTATTTCAAGGGCCTTTGCTTTTTCGTCTTCTTCCCAGTAGAAGGTCACCAGGTCATAATAATCCATGCCGGTTGTCAGATGCGCCAGCCGGAGCTCCAGGTATTTGTCTCGGTCGCCGATTTTCCGATAGATATTTCGGGCATTGCGCACTTCCCAGTCGGAACCCAATCCTTCCAGTTTTTTTGCAAACCAACGAAGGTCTGTCTCGTCATAGCAGCAGGCGTACGCCACGTCGTAGAGCGGGTCCTCCATACCGGAGTTGCCTGACTGGATAAATCCCAACACATTATCCAAAAGTTCTCGACGCTGCGGATATCCTGTGTTTCCGATGCTCAGCTGCTCATCAATCTTTACAAGCAGGCCAGCGACAGCATCTTCCAGATCGTAGTCGCCTCCTCCATACTCATTGAGTTCCGTCAGGTCAGGAAGCAGGGCTTCCCAAAGCGCAAGGATTACCTCGCCGCTTTCATCTTTCTCAAGGGCCTCGGCCACGGCAATTTTTTCCGTGAGGTAGTGCATGGCAGCCCTGTAAAAGTCAGAACCAGGCTCAGCAAGAGAGAGGATCATTTCTCGCAACACCTTTACGGGGGCCTTTTTCACCAATTCAGCCAGGGCATCCGTTTTCTTTTTTTTAGCCATCGACAGCTCCTAATAGATAGATTTAGTTAGAGGGCTTGCACTTTTATTGAACGTTTTTGTGAATGCCCTCACCCTGAGGAACGAAGGGTGAGGGCATTCGCTACCTGGGGTCCAGGGGATCATTCCCTGGCCGCCGGAGGCATGTTTTTTTACCCCATGGCAACGAGAACAAGCCCCACGGACATAATGCCGATGCCGACGAATTTCGGAGCGGTGCGGCTCTCCTTGAGGATCCCCATGCCCATGAGGGCGCCCACCGGGATGCTGAGCTGCCGGAAGGCCACCACGTAGGTGACGTCCGAGGCAAAGTTCATGGCAGTGAGCACCAGGCTGTAGGTGCCGGAAACGCCGATGCCGGTGACGGCGGCGTTTTTGAGTCGCCGGGTGACCGTGTGGCGGAGGCGCTGTCTGCCCTCGGTTCTGAACAGAACCATCAGGAGCATAAAACCGATGCTTGTGAGGTTCTGGACCAAAAGGTAGAGCAGGGAGAGCCGGAAGGAGGAGATCCCCTGATCCGTCAAGGGTGAGATCAGGCGGATACAGTGGTCGTCGGCCATGGAGTAGCCCACGGTGCACAGGGCCACCACAAGGGCCGTTGCCGAGGTACGGTTGAGGTAGCCGCCGGGCCGGATGTCCCCAAAGGAGGCCTGGGGCAGCACAAAGCAGCCCGCCATGATGAAGGCACCGCCGGCAAGGCAGGTGGCCGAGATGGCGTCTCCCCTCCCCAGCAGGAAGGACCCCAGCGCCACGAAGACCAGGGGAAAGGCCCGGGCAATGGGGTAGACCACGGAGAGTTCCCCGCACCGATAGGCCGCAGAAAGGCTGGTGTAGTAGAGGCATTGAAACAGGCCCCCCAGGGCCAGTGGGAGCCATACGGACGGTGGAAACAGCATCATGGTCGGGGCCACAGGCAGCACCACCGGAGAGAGCACCAGGGTGCCGATGACGGTTGCCACGAGGAAAAAGGCGGTGGAGGGGTGTTCGTGTTTTCCAAGGAGGTTCCAGCCCGCATGGGTGAAGGCGGAGACAATGATCAGGGCAACGGCGGTGAATTCCATGTCAGGGTTGCCTTTTCAGCAAGGGAAAGAGTCGGTCAAAAAGGAGGCGTGCACAGGCCTCCGGGGGGTGGGGGGCGGTGTCGATGGCGAGGTCCGGGTTTTCAGGGGGCTCGTAGGGGGCATCCAGCCCTGTCATGCCTGAAAGAAGACCTTTTTCGGCTTTGGCGTAGAGGCCTTTGGGGTCCCGTGCCATGCACACCTCAAGGGGCGTGCTCACGTGGATTTCCACGAACCGGTCTCCAAACGTTTTGCGAAGGGCGTCCCGTTCCTGTCGGGAGGGGCTGATAAAGGCGCAGAGGGTGACGAGCCCGGCTTCTAAAAAGAGACCGGCCACCTCGCCGATGCGTCGGATGTTTTCCCTGCGGTGGGCAGGGGAGAGGCCCAGATCCCGGTTGAGTCCCGCGCGGACATTGTCTCCGTCAAGGAGGGCGGTGTGGATCCCTTCGTCATGGAGTTTTTGTTCCAAAAGACCCGCCACCGTGGACTTTCCCGAACCGCTGAGTCCGGTGAACCAGAGCAGCAGAGGGGGGTGCCCCTTTTGGGCCGTACGCATCTCAGGAGTCACGGGATGGTTGTGGGTGAACACTCGGGTGGTCATGGTGGCTCCTTAACGTGTCTGCGTCGGGGCAATGGGCGGATGGGCTTCAGTGCTCCGTTCATACCATCGGACGGGGCGGGAGGGAATAGGAAATGGTTTGTCGTGAGCGGTGAACAGTGACTGGTGAGTGGTTAACGGGCGTGCAGGAGGGGGGGGATTCAGGGGCAGAATGACGTTGGAACAACATGGGGCCCGTCGGGTGCACTCCGTTCACCAGACCAAAGGCGCCCGCAGCGCATGTGACGAACCCGAGGAACGAGGGGGCGGAGCATGTGCGAACCTGGGGCCAAGGGGCTCAGCCCCTTGCCGCCGAAGGCGTTTTTATCATAAGAAGAGCGGCGGCTTTGTGACGGAAAAGGTGGCGCGGGGCACAGAGGGTGTACTATAGCAGAATGGTTGGGCAGGATTGCAGGCCAGATATGAAGGAGAGTGAGGGAATGGACGAGCCGGTGTATATTGTCTCGGGATACATGCGATCCGGGACCTCCATGATGATGAAGGTACTGGAAGGGGCGGGCATGAAGGCCCGGTACAACACCAGAAAGGACGAGGTGTTGGGGGAGAAGTACGGCCGGACGGATTACCATCCCAACCCCGGGGGGTTTTTCGAGCTGGGCCGCAAGGAGTTCGATGACCCCGGGTTTCCAGGGATCTTTGCAGGGGAGCTGATCAAGGTGCTGCACTGGCGGCTCAAGGGGCTGCCTTCCCATCCCTATCGCATCTGTTTCATGACCCGGGACCCGAAAGAGATCGAGGTGAGCTACCTCAAGATGTTCAGGCGCCGCCCCCCCTTTGTCCTCCAGAAGTACCATGAGCTGGTGGACGGTGTGGTCCGGGACGTGAACGCCCGGGGCGACTCCGAGATCCTGCTGGTACCCCACGCCGACATGCTGAAAGACCCGGCAGCTGTCCTTGCCCGTCTTTTCCGGGCCGGATGGCCCCTCACCGATCTGGAAAAGGGCGCCGCCCAGGTGGACCCATCCCTTTACCGTTCCCGCCCCGAGACCCTTGCTGAAGTTCGCGACACCGTGCCCGGCCTTCGCACCGACATGCCAGACTGCCTGTCATAAAAGCCAAAATCGCTGTAACTATTCAGCGAGCCTTCTATGTTTAAAGGGTATGGGAAAGCCTGCCTCCGGCGGCCAGGGGATGATCCCCTGGACCCCAGGTTGCTACTTTCCCCCCTCGTTCCTCGGGGTGGAAGCAGCAGCGAAGATTTTCATAAAATCACCCCAAACCTGTTTGACAAACCGCTTAGTTATAAATCCGGCAAACGGTTGGCCCCGGCAGGCCCGCCGGAGGTCTTTTGAGCTGAATAGTGACACATCGCGTCATAAAAAAAGCCCCCGGAAAACCGGGGGCTTTTTTTATATCATGCAGCGGTCGGCAACGCGCCGCCTGCCAAGGGGATTATCCCAGAAGGATTTTCTTGGCGGACTGGTCGTTGATGTCCGAGATGTGCAGAATGCCGGTCTCTTCGGCGGTCTCGCGGTTGGCGGCGAAGATGTCGTTTCGGGTCAGGGTGTTCATGGAGAAACGACGGGCACCGGCCATGAGCTGCTGGATACCGCAGCCGAGCTTGTCGGCGAGGGTCCAGATGGCCATGGCGCCGTAGGGGATGTTGGCCATCTCCTCTTTGCCCACTTTCTTTTCGATGTCGTAGTAGCAGGAGAAGATCTCCTGGGGGGTGGTGCCGAACCGGGTGACGGTCTTGGGAAGTGCGTCCCAGTTGCCGTTGACCTTGTCCTTGCGCTCGTGGTGGATGGCACCTTCGATGTTGGCACCCAGAAAACCGGGAACCATGAGGGCACGGCCCATGCAGATGAGCTTGGTGAAGGGGGCACCCAGGGCGAGGCCTTTGTAGATGCTGTCTTCCAGGGCGAAACCGCCGGCAAAGGAGATGTCCACAACGTCCTGGCCGCTGGCCGCAAGGGCTGCTGCGTACTCGTAGGCCTTGGAGTGGAGGTTGATGGAGGGGACACCCCAGCTCTGCATCATGTTCCAGGGGCTCATGCCCGTGCCGCCGCCGGAGCCGTCGATGGTGAGCAGGTCGAGCTTGGCCTCGGAGGCGAACTTGATGGCCATGGCCAGCTCTTCCATACCGTAGGAACCGGTTTTCAGGGAGATGCGGGCAAAACCCAGGCTGCGCAGATAGTCCACGCTCTTCATGAAGTCTTCGCGAACGAGCTCAACGCTGTTGAGGTTGGTTCCGCCGAGACGGCTGTGGCGTGCAAAAGACTTGATGGCACCGCTCTTGAAGGCTTCCTGAACTTCGGGAAGCAGCGGGTTGGGATCGACCACATAGCCGCGTTCTTTAAGGAAGGTGGCGTAATCGAGGCTGGTGACCTGAATCTCGCCGCCGATGTCCTTGGCGCCCTGACCCCATTTGAGTTCGATGATGCACTTGTCGCCGTATTTCTCGGCCACGTACTCAGCCACACCGTTTCGGGTGTCTTCCACGTTGAGCTGTACGATGATGGCGCCGTAGCCGTCGTAGTAACGCAGGTAGGTGTCGATGCGGCGGTCCAGCTCGGGGGAGTTGATGACCTTGCCGTTTTCGATGATGGACTTCTGATCCACGCCCACGACGTTTTCGCCGACGACGATGGGAATACCGGTGAGGGCACAGCCGATGGCAAAGGAGTCCCAGTATTTGGCTGCGATGAAAGTGGAGCCCAGGGCGCCGGTCATCAGGGGCATGCGGCATTTGGTTTTGACTTCGTTGCCGAATTCAGTGGTCAAGTCCACGTTGGGGAAGATGCAGTCGTCCGGGTCGTTGGTGAGGGTACCGTTGAGACCCATGGCACCGTAAGCATACCCCTGGATTCGCAGAGAGTTGTAGGAGACGCCCAGGTGGGTGGTGTTGTTGGCACCGGCGGTGACCACACCGAAATCACGGGGATAGAGAAGCTTGCGGCCAATCATACTGGAGAGCCAGGTCTCGCATTTGCCCTGACAATCGGCACGGCAAAGGGTGCAAAGGCCTGATTCGGCGGGGTTTCCACGGTTGACGGTTCCGAGTACATCGTTGTTTTTGGCAAAACGCATGACAATTCTCCTTCTCAAAGTGATCTTTAATATATGTCAAATCAAAATTATCGTGATGCGGATGGCATGTATGTTGTGCTGCGTGTTGTGAGTCGTACTGTTCACGCGTGCGGTCAGTGCATACTGACAATAAACTCCTGCAGGTTGGAACTATCCATGGTTAAGAGAGAGTACAATGGCAAGCATATGGCATCGCATGCTCGGTTCGTGAGCCTGCGCAAATTCCACCCGGGGACTTCTCTGGATATTCAGGAGAACTCAGCAAAGGCGCATAACATTCAGTATTGCGCTTTGTATTATTAGTTTGACCGTTAAGATCGAACCAAAACACAGTTTATATGACAGTTCAAGAAAAAATTGAGTGAGATATTATGGGCGATCCGGTTCCAGAGTCCCCGTGAATCCTGGATAAAATTGGGTAGAAGTAATTTATCGACGATAAGTTTTAGAATGACTTATAAAAAGGGGGGAGGGCGGTCCGAATTTTATTCGGGCTTTATGGTGATGGGCCGAATAATACATGGATGGCGGGCGTCATTTTTTTCGCATTCAGAGCTTACGTTGACGTAAAATTTAGTCGTGGGGTCGGGGTTGGTACCCTGGGGTTTCTGGTGGAAATGCGCTGAAATTACTTGGTATCTGATATATCACATATGACATAAACGATGTTGAGCCGGTAAGAGGGGACTTCGCCGATTCGCTGAGCCCCGGCCTGTGTTACGTCATTCGCGAAATATGCCTGAATAATATTCGCGATAAAGAAAAGCTGGGGTGTGTTTTTAAGATTCGAGTTGAAGGGGCGGGGGAATATGGATGAATGGGTAGAAAAAGCCGGAATGAAGGCCCAGGGCTCAGGAAGATGCAGGCGGAACGGCCGGGCCTTTGCCTGATGTCAGTCAGGGCGTTTTCCAGTGACGGCCGGCCCTTTGCCGTCAAACAGCCCGGGTGGTCCGTCTGGTTGTGCTTCAGCACAGCCCCAGGGCAAAGAGAAGGGAGAAGCCCACCGAGAGCCTGGCTTAGGAAGCACCATGGGAGAGGCCGCCAGGGCCAGAAAGCCTGCAGCGCCCATGAGGCCGGTGAGGAAGAGCAGGGGCAGCATGAAAAACGGAGTGAGGACAAGGAGCCCGCAGAAGACGGAACTTCTGCCGCGGCCCATGCGAACGGCAAGGGTGCGCTTCCCGGCTTCGGTGTCCGTGGGGATGTCCCGCAAGTTGTTGACGTTCATGATGGCCGCCACAAGGAGGCCCGGAGGAATGGCGGCAATGAAAGGGCGGGGCCCCATGGAGAGGGCCTGTACATAGTAGGTGCCGCAGACGGCCACGGGGCCGAAGAAGAGAAATGCAAACATTTCGCCCAGGCCGTTGGAGGCGATGGGGTACGGGCCGCCGCTGTAGGCCAGGGTGGAGACAATGCAGAGAAGGCCGATGACCAGGATGGGCAGGCCGCCGCGCATGACAAGGTAGAGCCCCGCCAGGGTGGCCAGCGCAAGGCAGAGGACCATGGCTGCAAGGACCCGGCGCGGGGAGATGAGGCCGCTCTGGGTCACGCGGATGGGACCCAGGCGCTTGTCCGAGTCGATGCCGTGCTTGTCGTCAAAGTAGTCGTTGGCCAGGTTCACCGCCACCTGCAGGAGCAGGGCACCCACAAGGGCAACCAGGGCGGGAAGGAGGGCAAATCCGTTGTCCCCGAAGGCACAGGCCGTGCCCACGATGACCGGGGCGGCTGAAGCGGGAAGGGTTTTGGGCCGAATGGCAAGGAACCAGGGCGATGCGGTAAGGGGTTGAACGACAGACATGGGGAACTCCTTAATATATAAAAAATGCCTCCGGCGGCCCGGCCGGAGACTAAACGTTTAAAACGTTGAATAAACAGATTTCAAAAACAGATTCAGCTTAATCCGAATCAATAGCGAATGTGATCTTCCCCGAGGAACGAAAGGGAAAACGCATTCGCAACCTGCTTTCGAGGTGGCACACCTCGCCGCCGGAGGCTGTTCCTCCTTGGCCCTTACCCCTTCGCGTACCGCCGTTCGATGGTATGGATCAGGACATAGAGGATCGCCCCCAAAAGCCCCATGGCCATGATGCCCGTGTACATCTCCGGGTACATCAGGACCTGGTAGGTCTCCACCACGATATAGTAACCCAGGCCCCAGCTGGTGAGGGACTGCTCGGCGATGAAGAGGACGGCCACGGCCGTGCCCACCGAGACCCTCAAGGCCGTTAAGACCGCCGGAATGGAGGCGGGCAGGTAGACGTATCGAAAAAGGGCCCGCCGCCCCGCGCCCAGGGAGCGCACCGAGACGATGAGTTCGCGCCTCAGCCCTGCGGCTTCGTCCCGCACCACCACCAGGATCTGGAAAAAGATGATGATGGCGATGAGGGTGATCTTTGAAAGGTCCGTGATCCCCAGCAGCACGTAGATCACCGGCAGGAAGATGATCTTGGGGATGGGGTAGATGATGGCCACCAAAGGGCCGATGATCCGGTCAAGCCTGGGCAGCTGGCCCAGGGCCAGGCCTAGGGGGGCCGCCGTGATGACGGCAAGGAAGATGGCGGCAAGGACCCGGGCCGTGCTGGCCAGCAGGTGAAGCCCGAGATCTCCGGGCAGGGCCTTTAGGAACAGGGGAACCACCACGGTGGGCGGGGGCAGGATGGGCCGGTCAAGGAGCATGGATGCCCCCTGCCAGAGCAGGAGCAGGGTGAGGCTGCCCAAAAGGGTTCCCATGGGGGTGGTGCGCTGCCTGACGTCGCTCATGCCTTCTCCTTTCTGGACGGGGATTCGATGAGGGCGCGCAGGGTGCCGCACTGCTCCATAAATTTTTTGCTCATGCGCAGGTCGGGGTCCCCGGCGTGGGGGTTGTCGACGATGGTTGGCGCACGGTTGACGGTGTCGGACAGGACCAGGATTTTCTCCCCCAGGACCACCGCCTCTTCGATGTCGTGGGTGACGGTGAGGCTGGTGAGCCCTGTCTCCCGGTGAAACCGGTTCATGACCCGCTGGAGCTCTTCGCGGATGGGGGCGTCCAGGGCGGAGAAGGGTTCGTCCATGAGCAGGAGGTCGGGGGACAGGACCAGGGTCCGGGCAATGGCGGCTCGCTGGCGTTGCCCACGGGAGAGCTCGGCGGGATATTTTTCCCGCAAATGGTCGATGCCGAGCCATGAGAGCCAGTGGCGGGTCAGCGCCCCTTCGGCTTCGGGATCTTTTTGGGTGTCCTCGGGGCTGTGTTTGCCGTCGGGGCCGTAGAAGCCCCGGATCTTAAACCCCAGCTTCGTGTTCTCTTCCACCGTGGCCCAGGGCAGGAGCCCGTGGTCCTGGAGTACCAGGCCCGTGCGTGGCCGGGGCCGCTCGATGGGGGCGCCGGCCACGCGGATCACGCCGGCCTCCGGTCGGTTCAGCCCGGCCATGAGGTAGAGCAGGGTGGTCTTGCCGCAGCCCGAGGGCCCGATGATGCTCCAGGCCTCCCCTTTATGAATGGCAAGGGAAAAAGAGTCAAAGATGGGGGAGCGGTCCCGGTAGCGGAAGCTTAAGGTCTCTATGTCGATCATGGTGGCGGTCACGTGGCTCAGGTTACTCCTTGGGGCGACCGGTCACAACGGACGTGTCGTAGGCGATGGGGGATTTGAGTAGGCCCTTTGCCGTCATCCAGGCCATGACATCGTCCCACTGCTCCGCAGAGGGCACGGTGTCCACGGGAAAGGGGGGGATGGCAAAGGTCTGGCGCACGTTTTTGGGCACCCTGATTTTTTTGAGCATCAGGGGGCGAAAGCTCTCCGGGTCGGCGTTGAGATCCTGTGCCGCCTTCATCCAGGCGTTGACAAAGGCATCCACGGCCTGTTCGTGCCGCGTGAGGGTGTCGGCGCTGACGGAGAGGACGCTGGCGCTGTACAGAGGCGCGCGGGTGTCGTCCATCACCACATGGGCGCCCGCTTTCATGGCGGCAAAGGCCAGGGGGTCGGGCAGGGTGGCCGCTTCGATCTGGCCGGAGAGGAGCAGCTGCATGCGTTCGGGCAGGACAGGCACTGATTTTTTGATGATCTCGTCCTGGCTCAGCCCTTTTTCGCCTAAGAGGCGGTCCGTTAAGTACTCGATGACCGTGTTTTTGGAGACGGCGATGGGCACGCCCGCAAGCTGTGCCGGGGTGGTGATCCCCGATCCGGGGCTCGACAGGATGCGGAAAAGAGGGGAATCCCCTTTGGGGGCCCGGGCCACGGCCACGATCTTCATGCGGACCTTGTCCCGGTTGAAGCTGGCCGTGCCGGAAATTTCGTTGACCATGGCGTCGATGCGGCCCGCCTGCATGAGCTGGTCCCGCTCCAGGGCACTGCCCACGGGGATGGTCTCCACACGGATGCCCGCCTCCTTGAAGTAGCCCTTTTCCTCGGCAACAAACACGGGCAGCACATCGGGGATGGGCAAAAGAGCAATGCGCAGGGTGGGTTGGGTGCCCCCATGGGCGGTGGGGCCTGTGATACAGATCAGCATCAGGGTCAGCAGAGCGAACAGGTTGGGGGCTGCCTTAAAAGCGGGCTTTTTCATCATGGACCTCATGGCATGGGGGTAAAAGGCGGTGTTCCCAAGGGGAAAACGCCTTATCACAGTACGCGTAACCTTACGCTCTATACAGGATTTTTACGGAAAAATGTACCCCGGTTGTTGCGGCCGACGCGAGGCAGGGCATCCCAGGCCGTGACGCACCGCAGGTTGAACGCGTCTTTTGCTCCAGTTTCTTTGCCTGTGTGAGAAAGCTGTTTATGTGTTAAAAACAGGTAGCTATTCAGCTTTGAAAAAACAGCCTCCGGCGGCAAGGTGTGCCACCTTGAAAGCGGGTAGCGAATGCGATTTTCCCTTCGTTCCCCAGGGAAAATCACATCCGCCTTAAAAGCAAAATGTATTCAAGAAGTCTTTTTAAGACCTGTTTGTTAAACTTTTTAAAAGTTTAGCCCCCGGCAGGGCCGCCCGAGGCATAAGCTGAATAGTAACAAAAATAGTTGACATATGCGCGGGGCTGTGAGAGGAAAAAGAGCAATAGGAACCTGCAGGTTTCAAAAGAAAAATACCTCTTTGTACTTTTTTGGCACGGCATAGACATGGCCGAAAAAGGAAAAACGTCAAGCCACGAAGGCTGATGCACCGTAAGCGCGGTTCGTCATCACTTTGTGGCTTTTTTGTTTTGATGGTCGTTTTTTCATGAACCCTATTTTAGGAGGCGTGTATGAAGCGCTTGAACGGCAAGCTTTTTCTTTTGTTTCTGGTGAGCTGTTTTGTCTTTGTTTCCCAGGTGTGTGCCCATGAGTTCATTATCAATCCGGTCAAGCTTGCCGCTGTCAAGGGAGAGACACTTCCCTTCAGTATCCTGTCTGCCCATGTTTTCATGGTGAGCGAGGAGGTGGAGCCCGTGGCCAATGTCTCGGTCAAACTTGTCTCCGGTACGTCTGAGATTCCTGTTTCCCTGACGGAGAACCCGACCCTGATGACCCTGGACGGGGCGGTTACCCTGGCTGGTGATGGGACGGCGATTCTCAGCGGCCATCGGAAGGGGATGGTGTGGACCCAGACGGACTCCGGGTGGAAACAGGCGCCCAAAAACGAATGCACAGGGGTGATCAAAAGCGGTAAATACGAAAAATTCTGCAAGGCCCTGGTGACTTCCGGGTACCCGGACAAGGGGTATGCAAAGGTCCTCGGGCAGACCCTTGAGATCGTCCCTGTAACGAACCCGGCGCGGGTATCGCCCGGGGATGAGCTCACCGTGATGGTTCTTTACAAGGGCAAGCCCCTGGCTGCAGAAATCTTTGCCACCTATGACGGATTTTCAGATGATCCCAACACCTATGCCTATTACAGCAGATCAGGTGATGACGGACTGGTCCGGGTAAAGGTGACCCATGACGGCACCTGGATGATTCGGGTGGAGAAGAAGGAAGAGACCCCGACTCCCCGGTACGACAGCCATGTGATGCGTGCTGTTCTGGTCTTCGGGGTGGGGTGATGGCAAGGGGCCTGTAACGGGCCCTGGGCGAAGGTGCGGTTCCTGAATCGGTCAGGGCGGACGAAGGCGTCCATGATCGCGCCTTCGCCCTTTTTTCTGCTTAAGGATACCAGGCGTCAACGAGCTCGCCCACCTCAAAGGAGGTGACGTCTTCGCGCTTTTCGAGCCAGGCGCTCGTGAGGGCGCGGTGCTCTTCGGTGACGCTGCCGCGGGTTGCAAGAACCACGAAGCCGGCAAAGTCGAAGCAGTCGCCGCCGCCGCCGAAATCGAGGCCGTTGGGATCGACCACCTCATCCAGGAAGGTCTCCACAAAGGCGTCTAAGGCCTCATTGGTGTTTCCTTCGGTGAACTTGATGGTGAGGTTGAATCCGAACTCCTGAAATTCACCCACGTGCAGCTTTTTTCTCAGTCGTTTTTTCATGTTGTTTTCATATCCTGTTATTTAAAATGTGGTCTTAATTAATTGGCGACTCAGCTTACACGAATTAAAGGCGGACGCAATACAAAAGTGGTTCCATCCCGGGGCGAACGCATTTAGAAACAAGCAAAAAAGATATACGGCCCGGAATCGATGACTCCGACGGGTCGTTTTTTGAAAAAAAGCTCCGCAAAAAACGTTTCTAATGTGAAAAAGTGGAAATTATTTCGGCGGAGCCTGGAAAGGCTTGCTTAAGACCTGTTTGTCAAACTTTTTAAAAGTTTGGCCCCGGCAGGGCCGCCGGAGGCAACAATCTAAATGCGGCGGACACGGGGGCCGGTCTCCTGTGCCCGGGGGTGGATTTTTCTGGGATTGAACCGCGTCACCGCACGTTTCAGATCCCCCAATTTTGTGTTGTTTCCGGCATCCCGTCCGTAGGTGAGCGCCACATAAAGGCGGATGATGCTCCGTGCCTCGGGGTAGAGGTGGGGGTGCTCCCGTTTGATGTGATCGAGGAAATCCAGTGGTCCGGTGGCCCCATGGCGCGTGATGTTTTCTTTTCTCAGCTTTTTTTGAAACAGCTCCCAGCTTGCCCGGGCCGGAGACGTTCGGTTTCGGCTCCGGAGCTCCAGGATGAGCCAGGCCAGGGCAAAGATGGCCCCGCAAAAAGAGATGCCCCAGGCCGCGGCGGTGAGCCAGCCTTTCCAGTTGCCGGACGAGGCGCCCAGCTTTTTAAGGAAGGCATCCTGCAAGGTCCCGGAGTAGCCGATGACCCGGGTGTCCCAGTGGTAGTTGACGGCATCCCATCCCAGCTGGATCCGTTTGAGCCCCCGGGCAAGAAACGAGGCCCCGTCGCCTATGAAAAAAGAGGGCCGATCGGCCTCGGGCAGCCCGAAGCCCGCCCCCCGCTCCACCCGATCCGGGGCCACCACCGAGGTGGGATCCACCCGCACCCAGCCTTCGCCTTTGAGCCAGACCTCGGTCCATGCGTGGGCATCGGCCTGCCGGACGATGAGGTAATGGCCCATGGGGTTGACGGTTCCGCCGAGGTATCCCCCCACAATACGCGCCGGAATTCCAGCCGCCCTCATGAGGTAGACAAAGGCCGAGGCGTAGTGCTCGCAAAAGCCCTTCCGGGATTCAAAGAGGAACCGGTCCACCCTTTCCCCTGACAGGGGCGGGGGATTCAGGGTGTAGACGAATCCGTTGGACCCGAGATAGGCCAGGGCGTTGTCCACCACCTGGCGGGCTTCGGTGGCCTGGGCCCGCCAGCGACGGGCCAGGCGACGGCTCTGGGGGTTTCCTCCGGCCGGCAGGCGGGTAAAGACGGCTTCCCAGGGGTTGAAGGGGCCTGTGGCATAGGCCGTGGCGGATTGAAATCGGTAAGGGGCCTCCTTTAAGCCGCCCTTGGGCTTTTCAAGGGTGTAGTCAGCCCTAAGCCTCGTGCCTTTTGGGATGCGCGTGGGAAGGTCCAGGGGAAACAGCCGGTCCGAGTTTTTGGTCTCCACCATGATGTCGTAGGAGACGTGGGATGCGGCCGACGTCACCAAAGCGCCGGATGGGGGGCGGGTGGTGGAGCGCCAGGTGATGCCGTCGAAGGTCTGGAAGACGATGCCCCGGAAGTAGCGCTGATCCGGAGA
The DNA here is from genome assembly GCF_900101345.1 of Desulfoluna spongiiphila. Lineage (GTDB taxonomy): Bacteria > Desulfobacterota > Desulfobacteria > Desulfobacterales > Desulfolunaceae > Desulfoluna > Desulfoluna spongiiphila. The sequence continues at coordinate 221,492 of NZ_FMUX01000002.1, forward strand.
GGGAATGGCGTCTCCAAAGGTCACCCGGAAGACCGGGGCCTCGCTTTTGACCATCCGGGAGACGCTGCCCGGGGACAACGTGTTTGAAAAACCCGAGGTGGCGCTCCGCTTGGAACTGATTCCGAAGAGGCTGCCGTCGATGCGGGGGAAGAAGAAGAAGAGGACCAGGGTGAGGGGAATGGCCTTGCCGGTGATGGCCCCCGATACCTTGAAGGCCTCCTTGAGGGGCACGCCGGGGCAGTTGATGCGCAGCAGGATGGCGGTGATGTGGATCATGGCCGCCACCATATAGACCGTCATGACAAGGGAGGCGGAGAAAAAGAGGCTGGAGACCACCATGAAGTAAGCGATGAAAATGGCGATGAACAGGTCCCGTTCCCGCCGGACCTCCAGGGTTTTCAGCCCCGCCATCACGCAGAGGAGACCGGCCCCGAAGCTGTTGTCGATGACCCCGTTGCTGGAGACAAACACACAGGCGAACCCTAGGAAGGTAAGGCACATGCGGGACAGGGGCCGTGGCAGGGGCCACCCCCTGGGTTCCGAAAGGGCGGCATACCCCCAGAATACGAAACACCAGGCCGGGATCCAGGGGCTGAGATGGGGCATGTGGGGAATCAGCCCGGCCGCAAGGGCCGCCACCAGCAGGGGAAGGGTTCCTTTCACCGCCTCCTCCCGGGGATGGCGGCCTTTTTTTGTCGAATGGGTCAACACGGTGTGTGCATCAAGCCTTTTTTGAGGTTCAATATGAATGAAAAAACAGCATCCGGCGGCCCTGTCGGGGGCTAAACTATTAAAAAGTTTAACAAAGAGGTCATAAAAAAAGCATTTTTATGGATGTCACTTTAAAGGCGGATGTGATTTTCCCTGAGGAACGAAGGAAAAAGCGCATTCGCAAGCTGCTTTCGAGGTGGCACACCTCGCCGCCGGAGGCATCGCTTTTGTTTTTTTGCGCTATGGAATCACGGCCAGGGATGAGAGGCAGTGGTCGCGGTGGGCGATGCTGCCCGGGGCTCCCGGTTTGATGGTGATGCCGGGGGCCATGAGCCCGTAGGCAACCCCTTGCCTGTGGGCTTCCAGGACCAGGTGGCAGAGGTGGCTGATACGTGTCTCCCGCTGGGTGGTCCGGATAAGGTCCCACGAGATGTAGACGGCGTTGCTGCGCTCCGACTCAAAGGTTTTGGTCCAGACTCCCTGGCCCCGGGCCAGGGTCTTCCAGGCGATGCGGTTCAATGGGTCCCCAGCCCGGTAGCTCCGTAACTCCTTGAAGTCCTCGGCCCCTGATTGGGGGGAGGCGCCGATGCCCTCTCCTTCGGCGGGGCCCGGGCTGCTCACAAAGGGGTGGGAAAGGGGCTTGGGAAAGACAAGGTACTCGGTGTCCAGCCGGAGGGTGACCCAGGTGCGAAAGAGCCCGAAGGGGTAGGTGGAGCTGACAACAAGGGGGCCGGGCTTGAACCGTCCCCGCCACGGGGCATCAAGGGGCAGGCGGAAAGTGACGGTCTCGCCTGTCGCGATGTCGAGGGTTTGTCTTCCCTGGCCTTTAAAACCTGCCGAGATGTTGTACCGGGGGGCGGTGTCCGATTTGACGGCCAGCTCGAACCAGAGTCGCTCTCCTGCAAAAACGGCGGTGTGTTTTTCCGATACCAGGGTGAGTTCCTTGATGTTTTTCTGGGTGTAGAGGGTGGACATCATGGCCATGGCGACCAGGAGAAAGGCAAAGAGAAATCCGGGGTTGTTGGAGTAATTCATGGAACCGGCGATCATGGAAACCACCGCGCAGGCAAAAAGAACCCCCCGGCCCGTGGGAAGGATATAGATGCGCATCCCTTTGATCCCAAGGGGCAGCGGGCGCCGGTGGCCACGGGAGGTGACGCGGCGCACGGCATTTCCAAGGGCGCCTTTCACGGGACAGGTACCTCCATGAGAAGGTCCCGAAGCTGCTGGAACGAGTACTCGGCACGGGTGTCCCGGGATTGAAGCCGGTGGCCGGCGATGTAGGGAAAGACGGCCTGGAGGTCTTCGGGGATGACGTGGTCCCGCCCGTGGATGCAGGCCCAGGAGCGCGTGGCATGGAGGAAGGCCAGCCCGGCCCGGGGGGAGAGCCCGTGGGTGAAGTGGGGGGCGTTGCGCGTGAAATCGAGGAGGTCCTGAACGTAGTCCAGGAAGGCGCCGGAGACGTGGATGGCTGCGATGTTGCGTCGGATGTCCATGACGCGGTGGGTGTCCAGTACCGGTTGGATGGACTCGATGGTGTGTTTTCGATTGCCCTTTTCAAGAAGCTCCCGCTCGGCTTTCCGGTCCGGGTACCCCACGCTGATCCTCATAAGGAACCGGTCCAGCTGGGACTCCGGCAGGGGAAAGGTGCCGGACTGCTCCAGGGGGTTCTGGGTGGCGATGACAAAAAAAGGTTTGGCCAGGGGGTAGCTTTTCCCTTCAACGGTCACCTGCCACTCTTCCATGGCTTCCAGCAGGGCGCTCTGGCTCTTGGGGGTGGCGCGGTTGATCTCATCGGCCAGGAGCACCTGGGTAAAGACCGGGCCTTTGTGAAAGACAAAGCTGCCGCTTGTCTGGTCGAAGATGGAGACCCCCAGGAGATCTCCCGGGAGCATGTCGCTGGTGTACTGCATCCGGGTGAACCCCAGGCCCAGACAGCGGGAGAGGGCCTTGGCAAGGGTGGTCTTGCCGATGCCCGGGCGGTCTTCGATGAGGAGGTGCCCGCCGGCAAAGAGGCAGGTGATGGCCAGTTTGACCTCGTGGGTCTTACCGAAGACAACCTGGCTCATGGCGGTGATGATATCATCAAAGGCTTTTTTCATGACGGCCTCGTGAAAAAGTGGGCCGAGGTTCCCGGGACATGCGGCCCCCTTGCTGTGAAAGGAACCGGGCCCATAGGGATTCGGACGTATGGACTGAGGTACAGGCGCACGTTTCGGCCGCCCTGGTGACGGGTCGCAAGGTGGGAACCTGTGGCGGGCGAGCCATGCGGCTGGTGGCCCTTGTCGGCAAAACGTTAATTTTATGATGATACGTGGTTGACGGCAATGAAGTCAAATGTTTCCCTCCACCCCAAGGGGCGGCGTGGCGCAAGGGCCGGGCCCCGGATTTTGCCTCCAGGGTGAACGCATTTGTTTGTGTGACTGTTCGGTTTATGCCTCCGACGGCCCTTCCGGTGGCCAAACTTTTGCCTGATCATTATGAATGACGGGTTTAAAAACAGGCTATAAAAACAGATTCAGTATAATCTGAATCAATGGCGAATGTGATTTTCCCTGAGGAACGAAGGGGAAAGCGCATTCGCACCCTGCTTTCGAGGTGGCACACCTCGCCGCCGGAGGCATCGTTTTTGGGTGGTTTGCTTTGTAGAGGCCCCTAAGGCCTTTCACTCCGGTTTTGCCCTGCCGTCCGATTGAGCCGTGAATGGTTTCATGGTAGGCTATGGGGTTTGGTCGGGGCAGACGGTTGGCCCCGGCGCCATGAAACCGGGAACGAAAGGGGTGGAGAGCCCATGCAGCGCATGATGATTACGGATTTTGACGGGACCCTGTTCCGGAGTGACCGCACGGTGGCGGAAAAGGATCTCGAGAGCCTTCGGCGGCTGGGTGAGCAGGGCGTCATCCGCGTCATCGCCACGGGGCGCAATCTGTACTCCTTTATGAAAGCAGCCCCTGCCGACCTGCCCGTGGATTACCTCGTCTTTTCCACCGGGGTGGGGATTGCCCGGTATCCGGACCCGGCGGACAACATGATCCGGGAGGCGAGCCTCTCCCATGGGGCCTGCCTTTATATCAAGGGCGTGTTTGACTCCTTCGGTTTCGACTACATGGTCCATGGTGTCGTGCCCGAGGGCCACCGCTTCGTCTACCACCGGCACACCCCGGAAAATCCCGATTTCGATACCCGCCTCTCTTTTTACGACGGCCTCTCCGAGCCCATGAACGGGTCCTTTTCCGGCCCTGCCTCCCAGTTTCTTGCCATCACCCGGGAGGCGCGGGCCAGCGAACTCTTTGCGTCTGTCTCCGAGGCCCTGGCCGACTTTACCGTGATTCGCACCACCTCTCCCTTTGACGGCACCAGCACCTGGCTGGAGGTATTTCCCAAGGGGATCTGCAAGAGCGAAGCGGTCTCCTACCTTGCCGAGCAGTGCGGTGTCTCCTCCTCCCATACCATGGCCGTGGGTAACGACTACAACGATGAAGACCTTCTCCACTGGTCCGGTCAGGGGTTTGTCGTCGGCAACGCCCCGGACGACCTGAAAGCCTCCTTTGCCGCTGTGTCGGACAATGACACCTGCGGGGTCTCGGAAGCCATCGGGCGCTGGGCTGTCACCTCCGCCTGATGCGGCCTGGCCCCGGCAGAGTTCCCGTAGGATTTTGTATTTCATCACTACCCAGCTTTAAAAAGCAGCCTCCGGCGGCAAAGTGTGCCACCTTGGAAGCAGGTTGCGGATGCGCCTTTAAAACGAAATTCATTCAAGTAGACTTTTTGAAACGTTTGGCCTCCCGGCAGAATCGCCGGAGGTGATTTTGAGCTGAACAGTTTCTTGTATCCCCTGATTAATCCCCTGGCCGATACTTCCCCTGGTTTCCGAGGCATAGCAAACACGCGTGGGCATAATTTTTAAACAATTGTTTGAAATGAACAGTTGATTTAAACAATTGTTTGAATTACCGTGGGGTAGAATCCATAAAAGATGGGATATGGCATGTTGCCGAGGGGCACGATGCGGATCCATGGCCGGGAGTGGTGAATACCGGGAGAGGAGATAAGAGATGGCGGTGGAAGAGACCAAGACAAACATCCTGGATGCAGCGGAGTCGTTTTTTGCGGAGATGGGCTTTCATGCCACCTCCCTGAGACAGATTACCGAGCGGGCCGGGGTCAATGTCGCGTCGGTGAATTACCATTTCGGCAGCAAGGAGAACCTCATGGACGCGGTGCTCCGCAGGCGCCTGGAGCCCTTGAACGTCATTCGACTGGCCAGGCTGGAGGCTGTGAAGGCCGAGGCCGCAGAGGCCGGAAAGACGCCGTCTGTCCGGGCGGTGATGGTCGCCCTTATCAACCCCACCTTGCGGGCCGTTGTCCAGCCGGAGTTCGGAGGGTTCTCCATGATCATGAGCCGGATCTTTACCGAGCACAAGGGGGCGATCATGGAGCGGGTCAGGCCGTTGATTGAACCCCTGCTGGACCGCTACCTGGATGTCCTGTACGAAGCCCTTCCGAATCTGCCACGGGAAGAGGTGGCCTTGAGGCTGCGGATGTCTCTGGGGGCCATGCAGCATGCCATCCACGCGGTGCGCGGGTACCAGACGGACTCCGGTCCCATGGCACTGACCACGGCATTGCCTGAAGAGGTGGTGGTGGACTCCCTCATCGATTTTGTTACACGAGGCATGGAGGACTTATGAAACGATGCTGGTTGATTGTTCTGGCTTTAGGGCTGGCGGCCTTTTCCGCCTGCTCCGTCCATGAGCGGACGGCAACCGGTGCCCTTGTGGAGAAGGCCTCTGATTTGCGGGACACCCGGGATGAGACCCTGCGCCCGGAGGTGGACTGGTGGCTCTCCTTTGAGGACGAGACCCTCAACGGGCTTGTGGCCCGGGCCCTGGGGGAAAACCCAACCCTGGAGGAGGCGGCGGCCAACGTGAGAAAGGCCGAGGCCTTTCTGGCGGGCCAGAAGGCGGCGGATCTTCCCGGCATCAACCTCTCCGGCTCCGCGGGCCGTGCCCGCACCGAAGGGTTCATGGGCGGGATCTCCAATTCCTGGAGCCTGTCGGCGGTGGCCTCCTACGAGCTGGACCTCTGGGGCGGCAGGCAGGCCCTGGAAGCACAGCGGGCTCTGGACCGGGAGGCATCCCTTGCCTCCCTTTCCGCCACCCTTGTGTCGGTGTCGGCCCAGGTGGCGGACACCTGGTACCTTCGCCTTGAGCGTCAGGTCCAGCTGGATCTTTCTGAAGAGCGGGTGGACATGCGCCGGGAACTTCTGGAGATGATTGAGTGGCGCTACGGCCAGGGCACGGCCACGGCCCGGGATGTCTATGACACCCGGACCGAGCTTGCCGTGGATGAGGTGACCCTTGCCAGGTACCGCACCGACGTGGCTGTTGCCGACCATGCCCTTTCCGCTTTGCTCAACCGCAAGCCCGGAGATTTCGAGGACACGGTGCCCGGAATATCGGGAAAACCCCTTCCCACGATGCCCCCCCTGGCCGATGAGCCTCTTTCTTCGCGGCTGATCCTCGGGCGGCCCGACATGGTTCGAGCCATGCTGGATGTGAAGAAAGCCGATGAGGCCGTGGCCGTTTCCCTGGCGGATCGTTTTCCCTCCTTCAGCCTCACCGCGGGCTACGGCAGGGCCGGTGACGGATGGGAGGCCGGGTCCACGAGCGGGGCCGTGTGGAACATCGGCGGGGACCTCCTGGCTCCCCTTATCGATTGGGGACGGCGTAAAGCCCTGGTGGAAGCAGACAGGGCCGCCTTTGACGAATCCCTGGCACGATACCGCAGCACGGCCCTTGTGGCCTTTACCGAGGCGGCGGACGCCCTCACCCGGTGCCGCAACGGCGAACGGGAGGACGCCCGCCTGCAGGAGTCCCTTGATGCCTCCTCGGCCACCACGGCCTACGTAACCAGCCGATACCTGGAAGGCGCTTCGGATTACCTGACCCTGATGATCGCGCGTATTGCTGAAAATGAAGCCCGGAGCCGCCTTGCAACCAGCAGGCGCCTTCTCCTGTCCAATCGCATCGGCCTGGCCCGTGCCCTTGGAGGGTCTTTCAGCGACACATGGGTCAGGACCTATGTGACGACAGATTGATAAACGGAGTGATGAGTCATGGACGATGAACGGCGGTTGAGCAAGGAGAAGACGATGGAAAAAAAAGGGCGCGCGTGGTTGAAATGGGTACTGCCCCTGGTGATCATCCTGGCGGGGTTTCTGGTGATGCGGGTGATGATCCATCTGAAACGGGCACCGGAAAGGACCTCGGCTGCGGAGCGGGGCCAGCTGGTGGAGACGGTGTCCGTGGCCCGGGCCGAAGGGCGGGTGCGTATCGAGACCCAGGGCACGGTGGTGCCGTTTCAGCAGATGGACGTCGTGCCTCGGGTCTCGGGGTATGTGACGGCGGATCATCTGGAGGTGGGCAAGTCCTTTGCCGCCGGTGAGATCCTTTTTACCATAGATGACGAGGACTATCGCCTGGCCGCAGTCAAGGCCGAATCCCAGGTGGCCCAGGCGGTCCTGGCCCTTGCCGAGGTGCGGTCCAAGGCCAGGTCCGCGAAATTGGAGTGGGAGCGGATGCCGGGGCGTGAGGGCATGAGCCCGTCCCCCCTCCTGCTCTACGAACCGCAGCTGGCATCGGCAAAGGCCCAGCTTGAAGGGGCCAAGGCCGATCTTGCGGCACGGCGCCTGGACATCAAGCGCTGCACGGTGAAGGCCCCCTTTGCCTGCCGGGTTTTGGGAGAAACCGTGGCCCCGGGTCAGTTTGTCTCCCAGGGCATGAAGGTGGCCACCCTTTTGGCCTCCGACCGCATGGACGTGGTGGTTCCGGTGACAGCCGAAGAGCTGGCCTGGGTGGATCCGGAGCAGGACGAGGTGAGGGTGAGCCTGAAATCGGGAGAGAAGACGGTCACCCGAACAGGTCGCCTGGTGAGGCGCCTGGCCGATGTGGACCCCGACGGCCGCATGGCACGGCTTCTGGTGAGGGTTAAGGAGCCCTTTAACGATGAGGTGGCCGCCGTGGTTCCCGAGATGTATGTGGGGGTGGAACTGGTGGGCAGGCCCATCGACTCTGGTTTTTCCGTTCCCCTGGAGGCCCTTGTGGACGGCAAATGGGTGTATGTCCTCACCCCGGACAACACCCTGTCCGTGCGGGAGGTAAGCGTGGTGTGGCGCCGAAAGGCCCGGGCCATTGTCACAGGGCCCCTTGCCGAAGGCGAGCTGGCCATTACCTCCGGGGTGGCCGGAGCCGCCCCGGGCATGAAACTGAGACAGTGGAACGCAGCCCCCTGACCGGGACTTTTAAAGAGCCAGAAGCATGCCTCCGGCGGCGAGGTGAGCCACCTCGAAAGCTGGTTGCAAATGCGATTTTCCCTTCGTTCCTCAGGGAAAATCACATTTGCCTTTGATCTATATTGGCCTGAGTCGTTTTTTAGACCTGTTTGTTAAACTTTTTAAAAGTTTAGCCCCCGGCAGGGCTGCCGGAGGCGATACCGGGGCAAGAATTCAAATTTTTAACGCAGTGTGACCCTTAGGTGCCGAGATGAAAAAATGGATTGAATGGATGGCGAACAACCACGTGGCGGCCAACCTGTTGATGATGGTCTTTGTGGTGGGCGGGCTGGTCAAGGGCCTGGGCGTGAAACAGGAGGTTTTCCCTGAGATCGCCCTGGACAAGGTCCAGGTGGAGGTGGACTACCCCGGAGCCGGTCCCGAAGAGGTGGAGGAGGGGATTATCCTGAAGATCGAGGAGGCGATCTCCGGCATCGACGGCATCGACGAGCTCTCCTCCCAGGCCTTTGAGGGGCGGGGCAGCGTCATCGCAGAGTTGCGCACCGGGGTGGACCCCAACGTGGTGCTCCAGGATATCAAGAGCGAGGTGGACCGCATCACCACCTTCCCGGAAGACGCCGAGCAGCCCATTGTCAGCAAAATATTAAACCTTCAGGAGACGGTCTCGGTGGTGGTCTATGGCGACCTGCCCGAACGGACCCTGAGGGAGCGCGCCGAGATGGTGAGAAACGAGCTTTTAGACCATCCGAAGATCACCCAGGTCGAGCTCGGCGGGGTGCGCCCTTACGAGGTGACCGTGGAGGTGCCGGAAGCGAACCTGAGGCGTTATGGCCTCACCATGGAGGCCGTGGCCGCAGCCGTGCGCCAGGCCTCCCTGGACCTGCCCGGGGGCACCATCAAGACGCGCAGCGGCGAGATCCTGCTGCGTACCAAGGAGAAACGCTACAAGGCTGCGGAGTACGCCGATATTGTCATCGTCCGCGGGGAAAACGGAGCCACGGTGCGCCTGGGGGACATCGCCGTTTTAACCGACGGGTTCGAAGACACCGGCACCTACGCCCGCTTTGACGGCAAGCCCGCGGCCATGATCAACGTCTTTCGTGTGGGGGACCAGAAGCCCACGGAGATCTCCGATATTGTCCTGGGCTACGTGGATGAGCTCAACAGCCTCTGGCCGGACTCCGTGCGCGCGGCGGTGTGGAACGACACCAGCGAGCTTCTGGAGAGCCGCCTGAACCTGCTTAAAAAAAATGCCCTTTTGGGCCTTTGTCTGGTGATTATCGTGCTGGGGCTTTTCCTGGAGCTGCGTCTGGCCCTCTGGGTGATGCTGGGGATTCCCATCTCCTTTATGGGGGCCCTCATGCTGTTGCCCTCCTTTGACGTGTCGGTGAACATGATTTCCCTGTTTGCCTTTATCCTGGCCCTGGGCATCGTGGTGGACGACGCCATCGTGGTGGGAGAGAACATTTTCGAGCATCGCGAAAAGGGGAAGCCTTTTCTGCAGGCCGCCATCGACGGGGCCACCGAGATGTCGGTTCCCGTCACCTTTTCCATTCTCACCACCGTGGCCGCCTTTCTGCCCATCGCCTTTGTGGCCGGAACCATGGGGAAATTCATGGTGGCCGTGCCCATTGTGGTGATCTCCCTTCTTCTGGTCTCCCTTGTGGAGAGCCTCTTCGTGCTTCCCGCCCACCTGAGCGGGGGATCTTCAAAACCCCTCTCCGGCCCTGTGCTGGGGCGCATCGACGCGGTGCGGATTCACTTCGGAGAGCGGCTGGAGCGCTTTGTGGCAGGCCCTTACAGGCGAACCCTGGACCTGGCCCTTGCGCATCGGTACACCACCTTTGCTGTGGGCATCGCCCTGCTTTTCCTGAGCGTGGGCATCGTCCGGTCCGGCCTGATCAAGTTTACCTTCATGCCGGAGGTGGAGGGAGAGCGCATCACCGCGGCCCTTCAAATGCCCGTGGGCACCACCCTGGAAGCCACGGGCCGAAAGACCGACATGCTCATTGAAACCGCCATGGACGCCGTGGCCGAGATGGACGCCGGGCAATCCGGCGAGCCCACGATTTTTCGCCATGTCTACGCCATCGTCGGGGGCGCCATGGCGGCCACGGGACCTGCGAACAACGGGGAGTCCGGTGCCACGTCCACCAACATCGCCCAGGTGGCCCTGTTCCTGACCCGGGCCGAAGAGCGCACCGTGGCCATCGGCGATGTCAAGGAGCTGTGGCGGCAGAAGGTGGGGGAGATCCCCGGCGCCGATTCCCTGACCTTTACCACCAACCTCGTGCAGATGGGGGCCAACATCGATGTTGAGTTGCGGCACGTGGACTACCGGGTGTTAGAGGCCGCGGCTGAAGAGGTGAAAGCCTACGTGGCCGGTTATCCCGGCGTCACCGATATCGAGGACAATTTTTCCGCGGGCAAGGGGGAGATCAAGTTCACCCTCACCGATGAGGCGAAAACCTTGGGGGTCACCGAGGCGGACTTTGCCCGCCAGGTGCGCGGCGCCTTTTTCGGCAGCGAAGCCCTGCGCCTGCAGATCGGGCGCAACGAGGTGAAGGTGAAGATCCGCTACCCCGAAGGGGACCGGCGGCTTATGCAGACCCTCACCGCCATGCGCATCCGAACCCCTATGGGGGGTGAGATCCCCATCGCCCGGGCCGCCCGGTTTGACCGGGGCCGGGGCTACTCCACCATCACCCGAAACAACCGCAAGCGGGTGGTAAACGTCACCGCCACGGTGAACACCAAGGAGGGCAACGCAGGGGAGATCAACGCCGATATCCGCGAGAAGCTGCTCCCGGGCCTTATGGCGACCTACGACGGCCTCTCCTATGGGTTTGCAGGGGAGGAGAAGGAGAAACGCGAGTCCCTGGGCAGCCTGAAAGAGGGGTACCTCCTTGCCCTGTTTGCCATCTACGCCCTTTTGGCCATCCCCTTTAAGAGTTACGGCCAGCCGGTGATTATCATGTTCGCCATCCCCTTCGGCATCGTGGGGGCCATCTTCGGCCACCTCCTCATGGGGTACAACTTAAGTATGCTCAGCCTCTTCGGCGTCATTGCCCTTTCCGGCGTGGTGGTCAACGACTCCCTGCTCATGATCGACCGCATCAACACCAACCGGGCCAGGGGCATGACCATCCTGGAAGGAACCCGGGAAGCCGGTCAGAGGCGGTTCCGGCCCATTCTTCTGACCTCGCTCACCACCTTTTTCGGTCTGGTGCCCATGATCCTGGAGACCAGCGTCCAGGCCCAGTTTCTCATCCCCATGGCCATCAGCCTGGGCTTCGGGATCCTTTTTGCCACCCTCATCACCCTGCTTCTGATTCCGTCCCTTTACATGATTCTGGAAGATGCCCGAGGCGCGTTGTGGCAGAGGAAAGAAAACCAGTCGTTTCTGTCCCATGACGGGTGATTCCCATGGGAGAGGGCCGGGCTGCATAATGCGGTTGATCACAGGTTGAAAAAAAGATAGCATCGGTGTCGGGTCCGGTGAGGCTGCCTGTGGTGCGGCGGGGGTATTTTTTACCTCCATATTTCATATTGAACACCATGCCTGGGTACAATCTGAAATATACCCATGCCCCTGCCTTTGCGCCGTGGCGTCTTGCCGGACCCACCCATCCCATGTCACCGCCCGCTTTCCGGGCTGATTCCGTTTGTCTCCGAATCGCCTTCGAGACTTACGCCTCAAACAGCCCGTTGCTTTCGTCAAAGACAATCTCTCCGTTAAACACCGTTGCCAGCACCGGGATCTCTCCGATGCGACGGGCCTCCACGGTGAGGATGTCCTCGCCCAGGATGCAGAAATCGGCCAGTTTTCCCACCTCAATGGAGCCTTTCTCCCTTTCCATGTTGTCCTGCCAGGCGCCGTTGATGGTGTAGGCCCGGATTGCCTCCTCCCGGGTGATACGCTCTTCCGGACCGCTAACCCGTCCCGATACCGCGTTTTCCCGAAGCACCGCCGCCTGGACGCCCTGGCGCCAGTTGGGCAGGGTGACCGGGGCATCGCAGCTGAAGGTGAGGACCAGGCCGCTCTCCTGGACCATGCGGGCGGGAAACTCTTTGGCAGCCCTTTCGGCGCCCACCACGGCGGGCTCAAAGTCCGAGATCATGGCACCGATGGCGGGCTGCATGGAGACCCCGCAGGGGTACTTGCTTAAAGCCCGGGTGGTCTCCGGGTCCATGAAGTCCCCGTGGATGAGCTGGTGGCGGACGGGTACGCCGGGGTTGTTGTCACAGGCGTACATAAAGGCCTCGGCAGCGGCATCCACGGCCCGGTCCCCCGTGGCGTGGATCCCTGCCATGAACCCCTTGGCGTGGACGTAGTTCACCATTTCTTTAAGATTTTTTCGCTTTTCCGTCTCTGTGCTGCCCGGAACCACGGAATCCCCGTGCCCTCCGGCTACGTATGGTTCGTTCATCCAGCTGGTTCCGGTGAGGGGGACCCCGTCGGCAAACATCTTGACCCCGGAGAATTTCAGCCGATGCGGGTCGGTGTCGTTGGGAATGGGAAAGGTGTCGAAGTTCTCTTTGATGTCGTCAAGGGTCAGGGCCCCGTAATCGCCCATGAGCAGGAGCACGTTGGTGCGGACGGTGAGTCTTCCTTCCTCCAGCAAGTCTCGATAAATCTTTACAAACTCACCGCTCATGACCCCGAAGAGCATGGTTTCACCCCCCGGTCCGATGGCTGCGTCGGTGAAGCTGGTGATGCCGTTTTTGTTGAGCTCCGCCACGGCGGTGAGAACGGCCTGGCGCTTTTCCTCCCGGGTCAGCAAGGGGATGTGGGCCGAGACCATGGCGATGGCCGCCGGTTCCTTGAAGAGACCTGTGGGCTCTCCGGTAGCAGGGTCCCGCTCCATCTCCCCGGAGGGCGGGGCCGGGGTCTGGGCGTTGATGCCCGCAACCTCAAGGGCCTTGCTGTTGACCAGCAGGGTGTGCCCGGAAAAGTCGTTGAACACAACGGGGTTGTCCGGTGAGACCGCGTCGATGTCTGATTTTCGCGGCATGCGGGACGGGTCGTGTTTGCACTCCTTCAAGGTCCCCACGTCCCAGCCGAACCCGCGGATCCACTCCCCGGGCTGGGTTTTCGCCACTTTGTCTTGAAGTGCGGTGACCATCTCCTCAATGGAGGTCACCGAAGGGGCCGACAGATCCAGGGCCAGGGGCGGTCGTGTGGCCCCGAAATAGGGTCCGTGCATGTGGGTGTCGTTGATCCCCGGCAGCATGGGCTTTCCCTTAAGATCCAGAACGCGTGTGGCCGGCCCGATGTACGGCGCCATGTCGGCATGGGAGCCCACGGCGACGATGCGCCCTTTTTCAACAGCCACGGCTTCCCGGATGCTGTTTTCCTCGTCTACGGTGATGACTTTTCCATGCGTGATAACCAGCTCTGCGGCCATGTGTGTCCTCCCTGTTAGGGGCCGGGACAGGCCGCCGCCGATGTGATCCGCACACTCCGGCGGCAGCCCTCCGGCCGTTGTGATATGGCATCACTGTATCGCCTGGCCCCGGGAAGTAAATATGGAAACAATGGGGAGAAAAGTAGAGAGACGGCTCTATACCGAAGGCGTAGACGGGACCTTTTTTTAAGCGATCTGGTTAAAGGTGCCTCCGGCGGCCCTGCCGGGGGCCAAACTTTTGAAAAGTTTGACAAACAGGTCTGATAAAAATTTTGAATGAGTTTTCATTTAAAGGCGAATGTGATTTTTCCTGAGGAACGAAGGGGAAAGCGCATTCGCAACCTGCTTTCGAGGTGGCACACCTCGCCGCCGGAGGCATTGCTTTTGTTTTTTCCTGAGCCCTTTTGACCCTGTGGTTCATCCGAATTTTAACCATAGAAGGCACCCCTTCCGACGGAAAGGCTTGCCCTTTGGTACCTGTGGGATAAAATACATCGATTGCAGGAAGGGGCAGGGGGCAATGGCGTGAATGAAAGGAGGATTCGTATGGATGCAGAGCACCTGCCGTCGGTGGGGAGAGCACCTGTGTACGCAGAGGCGGCTGCAAGGGATCTATTGGGAGCCGACATGCCGGTGGCCGCCTTGTTTCTTGATGAACGGTTTGTCCTGCACGGCTACAACCGGGGGTATGCGGAGATCCTGACTCGCTACAACCTTCCGGCTCTTGAGATGAAAACGGGCGTCTCCTATTTTGACTGTGTCCCTGAGAGCACCGCATGCCTGAAGCCCATGCTGGCCCGCACCCTGGATTGTTGTCAGCCCACGGCGTTAAGCAATGTGACGTTGGAGACGGACTTCGGGGATAAAAAGGTGACGACCTTTTGGAACTCCTACCACGCCCCGGTTGTGGACGGCTCCGGCAGGGTCAGCGGACTGCTTGCCTTTATCCACGACCTGACTCCCAGGGCGGACGCCGAGGCCCGGGTTCGAGAGCTGGAGGTGGAGGTGGCCGAGTTAAAATCGGCCCTGAGGACGGTGATGGCCCTGAAAACAGAAGACAAGGGGCTTTTGGAAACCCGTCTGGCCGCCAATGTCACGCAGCTGGTTCTGCCGCCCCTGGAAGACCTGAAAGCAACGAGCCTCACCCCGCGTCAGCGGGCGCTCCTTCGTGTGGCCGAGTCCGGCCTCGAAGAGTTCACGTCCTCTTTTTCCGATGCCCTGGCCACGTCGGGCTGGAACCTGACCCCCCGGGAGACCCGCATCGCCCATCTCATCAAATCAGGCAAGGGCACCAAAGAGATCGCCGAGCTGCTCTGCATCTCCACCGGAAGCGTCAACACCCACCGGCATCACCTTCGAAAAAAACTGGGACTGACCCACAGCCAAACTCCTTTGAGAGCATTTCTTCAAACATGTGGCGATAAAACCGGCGCGGGGGAATGACAGGGGCATAACGATCTAAAAAAGACAGCCTTCTGTGGTTAAAGAGCTTTAAAAAACGCCTCCGGCGGCAAGGTGGGGGCACTTTGAAACCCTATGGCGAATGCATGGGGGCCTTTGTTCTGGAGGTACTTTCAGGGCATTCGCGTGGAGGGTGACATCAGGCAACCGTTTCTCCAGGTGTTCTACGCCATACGCGCAGCATGTTCCTGCCCGATCAAGGCATGCTTTTTTAGCGAAAAGAGGCCGGGTTGTTGCAGAACTGATTCAAAATATTGGCGAACCGGCTCACGTCTTTCTGGCTGATGGGAGCCGGGCCCTTGGTGACCTCTCCGCAATCCCGGAAACCCTGCATGAGGTTGCGCATGGCAAGGATGTCTTTGATGTTTTCGGCTGTGAAGCGCTCACCCCGGTGGTTGACGGCATGGGCCCTTTTGGTGATGACCCGGTCGGCAAGGGGGATGTCCGCTGTGATGACCAGATCTCCTTCCTGAACCATCTCAACGATGCGGTGGTCGGCTTCATCGGCTCCGGATCCCACGACGATACTGGTGATATGTTTTGACGGGCCCATGGTGATCCGTTTGTTTGCGATGACGATGGTGGGGATGGCGAGGCGGTCCACGGCGCGGAGCAGGACAGGCTTCAGGAGGTTGGGGAAGGCATCGCCGTCAATGTAAAGGGTCATGGGGGTGTCTCCTGGAAAAGGGCTGGGGGGCTGTTCATGGACGGGGAAGGGCGGGGCGGTCGCCGTGCTGAAAGTCCCATAAGGGATTCAGCACGGCGACATGTGTCTTTAAAGCTGTCTTATGATCAGCTCGCGCGACGCTGGCGGCCACCACCGGAGCGGTTGTTTCCGCCATGGCGGTTACCGCTGTTGCTGCTTCGGTTGCCGTTTCCACCTGTTCTGCGGGCGCCCTGTGAGGGCCTGGCCCCGGAGCGCCCGTTGCGGGGCGAGCGTTTGTTGCTGCGCTTCAGGATCGGCTCGGGCATGATGGACGGATCCGGTTCATAGCCCTCGATGACCTCGGTTGTGATCTTGTGTTTCAGCAGCCTCTGGATGTCCGCGAGCAATTTGTTTTCGTCCACGCAGACCAGGGAGACGGCGTGTCCGTCCTGTCCGGCGCGGCCGGTGCGGCCGATGCGGTGCACGTAGTCTTCCGGGACGTTGGGGAGCTCGTAGTTGACCACGTGGGGCAACTGCTCGATGTCCAGGCCACGGGCGGCGATGTCTGTGGCCACAAGCACCCTGACTTTTCCGCTTTTAAAATCGTTGAGTGCCCGGGTCCTTGCATTCTGGGATTTGTTCCCGTGGATGGCGTCGGAAACCAGTCCGTTGCGCTGGAGCTGCCTGCTGACCCAGTTCGCTCCGTGCTTGGTGCGGGTAAAGACCAGCACCTGGCTCCAGTTGTTGGCGCCGATCATGTGGGAGAGCAGCTCGAGTTTCCGGGTTCTGTCCACCGGGTGGACCACCTGGGTTACGAGCTCAGCCGTGGTGTTCTGGCGGGCTACCTGGATGGTGCTCGGTGAGTTCAGAAGGGCCGAAGAGAGTTTTTTGATCTCCCGGGAAAAGGTGGCCGAGAACAAGAGGGTCTGGCGCTCCGGGGGCAGCTCTTTCATCACCTTGCGGATGTCATGGATAAAGCCCATATCCAGCATGCGGTCCGCCTCGTCCAGGACCAGGGTTTCCACCTTGCTGAGATCGAGGGTGCCTCGCTGCAGGTGATCGAGGAGGCGGCCCGGGGTCGCAACGACGATGTCCACGCCCCTGCGGAGCTTGGAAATCTGGGGGTTGATGCCCACGCCGCCGAAAATGATGGCGGTTTGGTATTTCAGGTATTTGCTGTAGTCGCGAATGCTGTCGCCTACCTGGGCGGCGAGCTCGCGTGTGGGGACCAGGATGAGGGCCCGCACCGCAGGGCGTTTGCCCTTTGTCGGGGTGGCCTGCATGCGCTGGAGCATGGGCAGGGCAAAGCCGGCGGTTTTGCCGGTGCCTGTCTGTGCGCCGGCCAAAACATCGTGGCCTTTGAGAACGAGTGGGATTGCCTGTTCCTGGATCGGGGTTGCCTGCTCGTAGCCCTGATCCGCTATCGCGCGCAACAATTCGGCGGAAAGGCCGAGCTGTGAAAATAACATGGGGAAGAAAACTCCGGGATCACCCTGCCCCTAAGCCATGGATAAATTGGCAGTCATGGGTCGGCCTGGGCCGGGCTTGTGTGTTGGACTCCGTCATCCGCGGAACTGCGTGACGGTAGTGTATGGCGCCGACCGAAGTGCGCCAAGAACAGCGGACTATAACACCTGAAATCGTGTCTGTCCACAGGGCTGTCGGTGTCGGGGGAAACAGGGGGCGATTTGCTGTGACTCCAGGTGGAATAAATCGCCCCGGCTTGCGGCGGGTGGTTCTTACTTACTTAAAATTGCGTGCACAGGAAAAAAAGAAAAGGGTACCCGGGAAGGTGTCAGCATTTACCCCCTTGATTCTTTGCTTTTGTTGGGGGTATGTCATATGTGTTGACTCTGCAAAATGACTCGTTGGGAAGGGATGCCGGAGGTGTCGCACGGGAGTCGGGCCGCAGCGCGAGGGCCCGGGAGACGGATGTTTTTCACGAACACATCACAAATCAAAAGGTAAAATGATGAAGCGGATAGTATTGTTGGTCTGTTGTTTTGTTTTCACTGGTTTGACAGCCGTTGAAGCTGCGGTGATTTACATGAAGAGCGGCCGGGAGATCCACACCGATACGTTTTACAAAGAGAACGGGATGATCTACTACAACGTCGCCGGGCAGTCCGTGGGCGTACCGGAATCCACGGTGGAGAGGGTCGATGAGTCTGTGAATGACTCCGTGCTGGACGAGAGACTCATTACCATTCGCATGCCCCGGTATTATGATGTGGCATCCACCTTGCCGGGGGTTGAGAACGGTCTGTATGAAGAGGTTTTTTTGCATAAGAAGTGCCCGGTTTTTCAGAAAGTGTTCGGGACAGGGGTGCTTTATGCCCAGGGGTGCGGGACGGGCTCCGGATACTGGGTTCTGGGGAAGGCGAATTCATCGAGCCTGGAGCTGGAGACCCTTGCCTCCCTGAAGCATGTGCCCAAGGGCCATGGTCCCAATTACCACGGAACCCACTGGACGGCCACCGACGGAAGGGTGTGCGACGTACTGATCAAGTCGAGCCAGCCTCCGGCTACCACCGGTGAAGAGAAGCTGGTGCTGAAGTTCAACGGCTTTCCCAACGGTTTTTTTAACGGAATGTATAAACCCTGGGCCATCGTCAACGGCCGAATCGCCTATAAAATGAAGAAGGCTAAGGACGAGGCCACCATCGAGCTGAGGTCCGGAGGGGAAGGGAAGATTTTTTATTACTGGGCCATCAGCTTTAGAAATGACACCTATTACCACAGCGCCCCCTTTGACGCCCCGGACACATTTTATCCCCATGAGGTGGCGGCCTGGTCCCACAAAGGCATGGCCAAAGCCCTGCCTGGCGTGGTGGGTCAGGTGAGCACCGAACGGGAGCACACCTTTGAGTTTCAGCTGTGATAGCCCGGCGGTGCCCTGCTTTCAAGGTGGCATACCTTTAGAGATGCCTCCGGCGGCCCTGCCGGGGGCCAAGCTTTTAGCCTGATTTATAAAACCGGGTTTGACAAACAGGTCTTAAGCAAGCCTTTCCAGGCTCCGCCGAAATGATTTCCACTTTTTCACATTAGAAACGTTTTTTGCGGAGCTTTTTTTTAAAAAAGCGACCCGCCGGAGGCAAGCTGAATCGTTATCAGGTTTTAAAAACAGATTCGGTTTCATTTGAATCAATGGCGAATGTGATTTTCCCTGAGGAACGAAGGGGAAAGCGCATTCGCAACTGCTTTCGAGGTGGCACACCTCGCCGCCGGAGGCATCGCTTTTGTTTTTTCCTGATCCCTTTTGACCCTGTGGTTCATCGGGCTTTAACCATAGAAGGCTGTTTTCTTTGACCCCTGTGTGGCCTTGGCTACACAGGGATCATCAGGATCTCAGCGATTAATAGTTTTCAGGCTTGAGTTCAAAGTGCGCCTGGGGGTGGGCGCAGGCGGGACAGGTGACGGGGGCCTCGTCGCCGGTGTGGATGTACCCGCAGTTGCGGCAGGCCCAGACGGTTCCCGCCTCACGCTTGAAGACCTTTCCCGCCTCGATGTTGGCGGCCAGGGCGCGGTAGCGGTTTTCGTGGTGCTCTTCGGCGACGCAGATGTTCTCAAAGAGGACCGCAATGGCCTCAAATCCTTCTTCCCGTGCCACCTTGGCGTAGCCGGGGTACATGCTGGTGAACTCTTCTTTCTCCCCTTCGGCGGCGGCCTTGAGGTTTTCAAGGGTGGTGCCGATGACCCCTGCAGGAAAATTCCATTTCACTTCCACTTCCCCGCCTTCAAGGCATTTGAAGAAACGCTTGGCGTGTTCTTTTTCCTGGTTGGCGGTCTCTTCAAAGATGGCTGAAATCTGAACGTAGCCTTCCTTTTTGGCCTGGCCGGCAAAGTAGGTGTAGCGGTTGCGGGCCTGAGACTCGCCTGCGAAGGAGGTGAGGAGGTTCTTTTCGGTCTGGGTTCCTTTGAGTGAAGCCATGGTATGATTTCTCCTTAAGACATAAAGATGGGTCGGTTTGACGCGGGCGAAGAGACCCGAGACGTCGGATCATGGGGCTGTGCCCCGGAGGATCCCTTGTGCCGGGTCAGGTGTCGCCCGCTTTTTATCGAAGACAACAACGTGCTCGAACCGCCGGTGGGTTCGATTGTTTCGGGTCGTATGCCGGGGGGGCCTGCGGCGTGGTGCGGTGGTGGCTCAAGGGGCCACCACACTGCCTGACTGCTTTGTCCTTCCGTGGTTACGGCACGGGGCACGAATTTTTTTGATCCTACCAGAAAGCGTGGGGCGTGTCATACCCAAAAGAGGGGCCGGTATTTCGGGGAGATACCGGCCGGGGCCTTGTGTTTCTTTGCCGGGAAGGATTGTCCCGCCGGGCGAGGGGGTGCGCTTTCGCCCCGGTTTTCAGGATGGCTCGTGGGCCTGTGGGCCTTCCCCTGCAAATTCGATGATTTCCGATGCCATGCGCTCGGGTTCTTCCCAGGGGATCATGTGACCGGTGGCAGGGATCCGGGCAAGGTGTGCTCCGGGGATGAGGCGGGCATATGCCTTGCCTGCGGACAGGGGCACGAGCTTGTCCATCTCTCCCCAGAGGCAGAGGACCGGCGTATCGATGCGGGGTGCCTGCTGATCAATAAAGTCCCGGAAAAGGCCGTCGCGGGTGGTTTGGGACAGGGTGGTCAGGTCCCGTGGGGTGTTGGTGTTGGTCAGGATGATATCCCGTGTGCACTCCGGGTAGGGGGGACGCCCCGGGCCGGTCATGAAGAGGCGGTGGCTTTGGGCCAGGGCTTTTTCGGTGAGAAATCGATTGGCGACCTTCTGGGCTACGGGGGTCAGGGCCAGACGGGCGTACCAGGGAAGGCTGTCCCGCACCTGCCTCAGGCCGATGGCACCGGCAAGGACCAGGGAAAGGACGCGGTCCGGGGCGTCAAGGGCCATGCGGGCGGCGATTTCGCCCCCCATGGAGTGGCCCACCAGGACGAATCGGTCCACCCCGATGGCCGAGAGCCATTCCAGAAGGCGTGCGGCCTGCTTTTCGGGGAGATAGGAATCATGCTCTTTTGATGAGAGGCCGTGGCCGGGAAGGTCCGGGGCCACGACCCGATATTTTTTCTTCAGAAGGGGGATCATGGGCTTCCAGAAAAACCCCGAGCAGGACCAGCCGTGAACCAGGACCAGGGCGGGGCCGTCGCCTGCTTCAAGCCAGTGGACGGTATGCCCCTTTACCTCACACGTCTTTGATTCGGCCTGTAACTCGCCCATGAGGTTTTTTTCCAGGGTTTCTGGGGGCAGCCCTTTGTGGTGCGTGACGAACTCGCCTGCCGCATGCAAAACCTGTTTCATCTTTCCTCTCTCCTTTCTTATCTTCTCGCCGGAGTCGGTTGTGTGCAAATGCTACCATATACCTGTGAGAGCAATACGCCAAATGGAATTGCGTGGAATGACAGACCGGTGCCTTGACGTCTGAAGGACCCCAGCATCCTCTCAACGTCGCTTTCCTTGCCGCCGGAGGCAGTGCGGTTAAAGAGGCCTCCGGCGGCCCTGCCGGGGGCCAACCTTTTAAAAAGGTTGCCAAACAGGCCTTAAAAACAATTCAGTTTGATCTGAATCAGAGGCGAATGTGATTTTCCCTGAGGAACGAAGGGGAAAGCGCATTCGCAATGTGCTTTCAAGGTGGCACACCTTGCCGCCGGAGGCATTTTTGTTGCCCTTGTTCTGCGGCTACAGGGAGATGAGGACCACGCCTGTGAGTGCCAGGGCGACCCCGGTGTATTGAATCGGCTGGAGCCTTTCCCGAAGGATCAAAGACGACAGGAGGATGGTAACGGCGGGGTAGAGGGAGCCCACAACGGCAACAAGGCTCAGCATGCCCACGGTGGTGGCAAGGGCAAAGGCGAAACCGGCCAGGGCGTCCACAATGCCCAACAGGATGATGGCAGGAAGGTGGAGGCGCCCCACCCTCAGGGGAGGGCGCAGGAAAAAGACCAGGGGAGTGAGGAAGACCCCGTAGGACGAACGCATGATCAGGGCTGACCAGTACGGGTCCACCGCACTTGCGCGGTCCATGATGATGAGGAAACACCCCACGGCCAGGGCGGAGGCCAGGGCCATCCAGGCCCCCCGTGTGACTTTTCTTTCGTTATTCCCGTTGTTTTTCTCCCGTATGGCAAGCAGGGTGCCGACAATGGCGGTGGGGATACCGACGGCCTGGAGCATGGAGAGCGTATCACCGGTGGACAGGCCGTAGGCCAGGGGCAGCATGGCGCCCAGGGAGCTGACCGGGGCGATGATGGACATGGGGCCCATGGCCAGTGCTTTGTACAGGAGAAACATGGCGATGATCCCCGCTGCACCGCCGCCTACGGCCCACCACAGAACCGGGTCCGCGGGCAGGGGCCTGCCGCGGAGGCAGACGAGGGCGAAAATCATGGCCACCCCGAAGATGTTCGAGATCGTCAGCACGGTGAGCGTGGGCAGGTGGCGGCTCTTCACGCCTCCGATGAAATCGGCGACACCCCATCCGAAACAGGCTGCAATGGAGAGACTGAGTGCAAACAACGGCATACCTCTACGATTTGATTTGGGATCAGGTAAAAAAATAAATGCACAAATCAACCATGACTGCCGCTGTGATTTGACCCGAGGAACGAGGGGCAAAGCGCGGCGACAACCAGCTTTCAAGGTGGCTCACCTTGCCGCCGGAGGCATCGTTTTCGTCTGTTTTATTTTTGTACCGAATCCTTGTGTGTGATTGATGGTTCGATATTTGTTCTTGCTACCCTACAAGGGGGTGAGATATTGGTAAAATTAATCTTATTTTACCAAAGGATAATTTGAGCTTATGCTTCCTGATTTTAACCGCCTCAAGGTCTTCTATTATATTTATTCGCACCGCAGTGTCGTTTCGGCCGCCAAAGCCCTTCATCTTTCCCAGCCGGCGGTGAGCCAGCAGCTTCAGAAGCTTGAGGGAGAGCTCGGTGTCAGGCTTTTTACCCGGCTCCACAAAAAACTGGTCCCCACGGCGGCTGGAAAGGAGCTCGCTTCCATGGTGGCGCCTTTTGTGGAGGGGTTGGCGTCGGGCATCGAACGGATTTGCAGGCCGTCCCATGAGCCGTCGGGGCTGTTGCGGGTGGGGGCTCCCAATGAGTTTGGAAAGCAGTATCTGCCGCAGGTGTGCCATGCCTTTCGCCGGGAGTACCCGGGGGTGACGTTTGCCATGACCTTTGCAGAGTCCGCAGTCATTTTAGGCATGTTGGGGGAGGGGCGGCTCGACCTGGCCCTGTCGGATGTCTTCGTGACCCATGACCGGGTCCTGGGGTTACCCGACATCTTCAGTACGGAGCCTTTGGTGGACGAGGAGGTGATCCTCGCATGTTCGAGGGGGTATTACGAAGGGAAGACAGGGGATGATTTAAGCTATGGGAACCTTATTCGAATGGATTTTCTCTGCGATGAGGTGGATGCCATGGTGCTGTCCCACTGGTTCAGGCACCATTTTAAGAGAGTGCCCCAGGATCTTTCCGTTGTCCTGACCGTGGACAGCCATGAAGCCATGGTGTCGGCTTTAAAGCTTGGTATGGGCTTAGGAATCACGGCTTCCCATCTCATGTGGGAAGAGATCCGCAACGGCTCCATTGTCCCCATTTTAACGCCCACCCCCAACGCCATCAACCGGATCTCTCTTGTCCAACTTCAGGACAAAGTGCCGACCCTGACGGAAAAGACCTTCTTCTCCTTTGTGAAAGCGGCGATGGGAAAGGCAACGATTCAGAAGAAGTTTACCAGGCTCTCGGATTAAGGGCGCTGAAATAATAAAACATACAAAAACGGTAACCATTCAGCTCAAAAAAACAGCCTCCGGCGGCAGGGTGTGCCACCTTGAAAGCAGGTTGCGAATGCGTTTTGCCCCTCGTTCCTCGGGTCAAATCATATCCGCCTTTAAAGAAAAATCCATTCAAGAAGATTTTTTAAAACCTGTCTTTATAAAATCGGGTAAAAGTTTAGCTCCCGGCAGGGCCGCCGGAGGCATACGTTGAGGGAACTGTCTTCTGTCCTCAGGAAACCTGCCCGAGATAGACCGGGGGATCGGGGAGCCTGAAGGCCTTCAGGACCCCTTCCAGCTCTTCGGGGTGAAGGGTCAGCCTGTGGAGGGATTGTTTCTGAACCCACTCCACGGACACCTGGTGCGGGTCCGGGGTGTGTCCCATGACAGGGTCGTAGGGTTCGTTGAGTTCGCAGAGAAAGGCGAACTCCACATGGTGCTGGATAATGTCCGGGTCTTTTCTGGCCGGGTGGCTGTGTTCGTAGACGCCCAGGAGTCCGAGGACGTTGACGGTGGTGGCCACCTCTTCGTTGACCTCCCTGACCACAGTCTCTTCAAGGGTCTCCCCCGGCTTCTGGCGTCCGCCGGGCAGGGTGTAAAGGGTCTGGCCGTTATCATACTCCTTCATGAGCATCAGGATGTTCTGGCCGTCGGTAATGATCGCCTTGGCGATGTTTAACGAGATGATCATGGGGCCTCCTTATGGCGGTGCCTCTGGAATGAAACCCTGTTTGTCTTGCATCTTATCCTTTCTGAATTGATTTATGCAACCCCTGAGAGGGAACTGCAGCCAGGCCATTTTCGAGTTGCTGCATGCGAAAGTAGATCCCTTTTTGTTCCATGAGGGTGTCATGGCTGCCCGATTCCGCGATACGTCCCCCCTTGACGACCAGGATGCGGTCGGCATGCCGGGCGGTGGAGAGGCGGTGGGCGATGAGAAAGGTGGTGCGGTTTTCCATGAGCCGGGAAAGGGCTGCCTGGATCTCCGATTCACTCACCGAGTCCACATAGCTGGTGGCCTCGTCTAAGATGAGAAGCTCGGGGTTTTTCACGAAGGCCCGGGCGATGGAGAGCAGCTGGCGTTCCCCGCTGGACAGGGGGCGGCCCCCTTCGGTGAGGAGGGTGTCCATGCCCTGGTCCAGGCGGTCGAGGACAAAGCCGCACCCGGCGTGTCGCAAGGCGGTATCAAGGGTCTCGGGGGAAGGGCTGCTGTCCGGGTCGGGGAGGATGTTCTCCCGGATGGTGCCGGCAAAGAGGAAGGGATCCTGCATGACCATGGCGATGCGACTGCGCCACCTTTGGGGGTCAAGGTCTGAAAGGGGGGTGCCGTTGACCCGGATGGTGCCGCTCTGGGGGTCCCAGAATCGGACAAGGAGGCTGACGATGGAGGTCTTGCCCGCGCCCGTGGGGCCCACGATGGCGATGGTCTCCCCTTTTTTTGCGGTAAAACTGACGCCGGAAAGCACCGGCTCCCCGTCGGTGTACCCGAAGGAGAGGTCGTCGAAGGCGATGGTGTCGATGGCACCTCCCGGGTCTCCGCCGGGCTGTTCGTCGTCGGCCATGGGGGTGTCGAGGATGAGAAAAAGGCGCTCGGCCGATGAGAAGGCGTTTTGAAGGATGTTGTACTTTTCGGCGATGTCCCGGATGGGGCGGAAGAACATGCGCAGGTAGCTGATGTAGGCCACCAGGACCCCCAGGCTGGCAAAGCCCCCCATGACCCGGTAGCCGCCGTAGAAGATGATGAGGCCCAGGGCCGTTGAGTTGAGTACCTCGATGACGGGCATGAAGAGGGCAAAGATACGCACCTGGGCCATGCCCGCGTCAAAATGGCGGTCCGAGAGGCGCTTGAAGGCGGCGTCGGTCTCTTTTTCCCGGGCAAAGAGGCGGATGACGCTCATGCCCCCGATGGTCTCGGCCAGGTGGGCGTTGATCTCGGCGATGCGGATACGAAGGTCCCGGAAGGCGGAGCGTGACCGGCGGGCAAAGCCGATGGCGGCCACCACGGCCACGGGGATGACGATGAGGGTGACGGCGGCCAGGCGAAGGTCCAGGATGATCAGCATGGCCAGGATACCCGCCAAAAGAAAAATGTCTCTAAAGACAAAGGTGATGACCGAGGTGAACATCTCCCGCAGGTTTTCAACGTCCCCGGTGAGGCGGGTCACCACCCGTCCCGTGGGGTTCCTGTGATACCAGGAAACCGGGAGTTTGCGGATGTGGGTGAAAAGGGTCAGGCGAAGGTCGTGAATGATCCTCTGGCCCATGGTTTCCAGGACAAAGGTCTGGCAGAACCCGAAGAGGAAATTAAAGAAAAGGGCGACCAGAAGGACCAGGCCTGCCTTGACGGCGCCTGTCATGTCGGCAGCACGCAGACGCAGGCGGGTCTCGGGGTCGGCTTCATTAAGGGCGGTTCTCGGGATCTGCAGGGGTGCTTCCCCCGGTGTCCGGAGCTCCGGGCGGGTGGCGAGGAACCGGCGCACCGCGGGATCGGATTCATCCACGGTGACAAGCCGGGTCTCCGGCCTGCCCGGGTCGGGCACGATGTACCGGTCTAGGGCCTCTTTGGTGATCCAGGGGATGGAGAGGTCAAGGCCCGTTAAAACGATCACCAGGAGCAGGGCCGTCACCAGCAGGCCCCGGTGGGGGGTGATGAAGGGGAGCAGGCGACCTGCCAGCCGGTAGTCCTTTGACTGGGTGACATCCGTCTCTTCGATGTATCCGCCCCTACGCATGGTCTGCCTCCTCAATTTCCATGGCCAGGCTCTGGAGCCGCCAGGTTTCCCGGTAGTAGTCATCTGTTTCCAGCAGCTGGTCGTGGGAGCCCCTGGCGCGGATGCGCCCCTCCTCCATCACAAGGATCTCGTCGCAGGGCCCGATGGCGGTAAAGCGGTGGGAGGCGATGACCAGGGTGCGGGCGGGATCGGCAAAAATGGCCTCGATGATATGGTGGGCGGTGCGGGTGTCCACCTGGCTGATGGGGTCGTCAAGGACCAGGATCGGAGCCGGATCGTAAAGGGTCCGGGCCAGGGCCACCCGCTGCTTCTGACCGCCGGAGAGCATCACCCCTTTTTCCCCCACGATGGTGTCCAGCCCCTGGGCAAAGCCTTTGATGGTGTCGGCAAGGCATGCCGCGGTGACGGCCCGGTCCAGCTTGCCGGGGTCTGCGTCTTGGGCCAGCCCGCAGATGTTCTCGGCGATGGTGCCGGAGAAGAGCCAGGGCTCCTGGGGCATGAAACGGATCAGGCGCCTGACCTCTGCTGTGCGGATGTCGGTCAAGGGGACGCCGTCCATGCGTATGGTTCCGTTGGTGGGGTCGTAGAGCCGGACCAGAAGGGAGAGAAGTGCCGTCTTGCCGCTTCCCGGAGGGCCGACGATCCCTACGCTTTTGCCCCCTTCAACGGCCAGGGAGATCTCCTGCAGGACCTGCCTTGAGCCGTTAAAGGAGAAGGAGACCTTCTCCATATCCAGCTCGCCGGCGGGGTCTGGAAGGGTGATGGGGCGACGGGGTTCCGCCACCTTGGGCCTTTCATCGAAAATCACGGCCAGGCGGTCCAGGGAGGCCTTGCCCCGCTGGACGAGGTTGGTCATCCAGCCCAGGGCCATCATGGGCCAGGTCAAGAGGCCCAGGTAGCTGATAAAGGCTACAAAATCTCCGGGAGAGATGGCCCCGGTGATGACAAGCCGTCCGCCTGCCCCCACCACGATGGCCGTGCCGATGCCCGAGAGAAAGATCATCAGGGGCATGAGACTCCCCGTGACCCTTACGAGGCGCAGGTTCCGCCGGACGTAATCCCCGGAGAGATCCCCCAGCCTGTCGTCCACCTGCTTTCCCCTGCCGAAGACCTTGACCACGCGAATGCCGTCCACCGCCTCCCTCACATGCTCGGTGATGGCGGCCAGCCCCTCCTGCACCGCCTTGTGGCGTGCGTGCATCCGCCTGCCGAACACCCGGGCGCTCAAGACGATAAAGGGCATGGGGGTCAGGGCCATGAGGGCCAGCCCCGGGTGGATCCAGGCCATGAACCCGATGGCCGCACCCCCCAAAACCACGGCGTCGGTTACAGCGACGATGCCCATGCCTGTTGCCATGCGGATGTTGTTGATGTCGCTGGTGGCGTGGCTCATGAGGTCCCCGGTGCGCGTGGTGTCGAAGTAGCGGGCGTCCAGGGTGAGCAGGTGGGAAAAAAGATCGTTCCGGATGGCCCGTTCCACGCGCCGGGAGGTGCCGATGAGGCTGTGGCGCCAGCCGAACCGGAACACGCCGATGAGCACGGCAAATCCCACAATGATGCCGCCGTCCCGGGCAAGGAGAAGGGGCGTGGCCGTTCCCGCGGACAGGGCGTCCACCGCGTGTTTGACGATGCGGGGAATAAAGAGCTGAAAGGCGTCTACGCCAAGCAGGAACAGAAGCCCTGTGGCGATGCGGCGCTGGTTTTCGCGAAAGTAAGGACGGATCAGGTCAAAGGCAGTCATGGCATATCCACGGAAACGAGGGTGTCGGGTGAGGTGATTCACTGTTCAAAATGGGGATTAAATGGCGGGAAGTCAAGGGGCATTGAGGGGTTGAGTAGCGATCAGTCAGTGGTGAAAAAACATGCCTCCGGCGGCCCTGCCGGGGGCCAAACTTTTGAAAAGTTTGATAAACAGGTTTTAAATAACCAATGACGTCGTGACACCTGGCGACGACAGGTAATGCCTACAGCGAATGTGAACACCCTGAGGCTCGAGGGGGGGAGATCATTCGCAATCCATTTTCAAGGAGACACACCTTGCCGCCGGTGCCATTGTTTCTTTATTCTTTTCGTATCCAGGCTCTGCCTTGTTGGTGTGGTTTATGGCAGCGTAATGGGCTAAATTTATAGGTGAAGCGATTTCAATCGCGGAGGTTGAGCCTCCGTGCATCATTCCCAGGCCGAGCCTGGGAACGAAAGGTACCCTGACATAGGGGATTGCCCCTTGCGCTCGGCATTCAACACGGGCGAAGCCCGTCAGGGAATGTGATGAGCCTGAGGAACGAAGGCGAAGGAGCATTCCCGAACATGGGGTCCAGGGGATTTATTCCCTGGCCGCCGGAGGCTTTTTTTATCTCCTCTTTTTATCCCGCCATCCCGTACTCTGCCCGTTCGATGAGTTCGATCTGCTGGGCGTGGTTGAGGCGTACGAAGTAGGCGTTGTAGCCGGAGATGCGGACGATGAGGTTGGGGTAGTGTTCCGGGCGGGCCATGGCGTCTTTCAGGGTGCTGGAGTCCACCACGTTAAACTGCATCTGCATGCCCCCCAGGCCGAGGTAGGCGGTGACGTATGCGGCCATGGTATCCACGATTTTCTGGCGGCTTTCTCCGGGTTTTGGGACGAGTTTGACGTTGAAGGCGATGTTGTTGTCCATGTGGGTGGGGTCGAGTCTGGCCACATCAAAGATGAAGTCCAGGTAGTTGGCCGAGGCGTGGGGCTCCGGGGTGAGGCCGGGGGTGAAGGCTTTGCCGGCAAGGCGACCCGAGGGGAGGGTGCCGGAGAGGGCGCCGTAGGCCACGTGCTGGCTCATGGACCAGAAGCCGCAGGTGTAGGGGCCGCCGCGGTGGTTGGTGAATCCGTGGTAGGTGGTGCTTAAAAACCGGGTGATCTCGTTGCAGAGGAAGATGGCTTCATCGCTTCCGGATCCGAAGAGGGGGACGTGGTTGCGGACCAGTTCGCGGATGTGGGGCGCCTGGGTGAACCGGGTGTCCACGGCCTCTTTGAAGGCTGAAAGGGTGAGCCGTTTGTCGTCAAAGACGAGCTTCTTAACGGCCAGAAGAGAGTCGGTGACATCGGCCAGGCCGATGTTGGAGGTGCCTGAGCTGTTGTATCGGGCGCCCCCTTGGGTAATGTCCGTTGCCGCGGCCAGGCAGCCGTCCATGAGAATGCTTAAGAGGGGCGTGGGGCGCATCTCGGCGTGGAGGGCGGCGTAGGTGTTGTTCAAGGTGACGGCGTTTTCGATGAGAAAGCGCTGCTGGGTTTTCCAGGCGGTAAAGAAGGCCTCAAAATCGGTGAAGTGCTTCAGGGAGCCGGTGCGGGGGCCGAGCCGGGTGCCGATGAGGGGATGGACCCCGTTGTTCAGGGCCATTTCCAGGCCTGCCACCAGGTTCATGAGGATGGAGCCTGTGTGGCCTGCGTGACGGCCGGTGAGGGTGGGTTCCACGCAGCCGATGGCGCACCAGTCGTTGGCGTGTTCTTCGGGGTAGCCGTGCTTGGCCAGGGACGCGGCGACGGCCAGGTCGTTGTGCAGGGAGGGGGTGGCCCCGGTGGTGTAGTTTACCTCGCAGAGGCGCTTGATGTAGGTGACGCTGTTTTTCTCCGGGTGGATCCGGGCGTTGACGTTGGGGTCGTGGATGGAGAGCATCTCGGTGACCTTCAGGAGGATGTAGGTCATGTCGCAGACCCCGTCTTCCCCTTGGGGCGTGACGCCCCCCAGGGTGACGGCCTGGTCCGGTGGGGAGCCCCCGAAAAGATGGTTGCCGATGTCCGGGCTCATGGGCATGTGGTCGGTGAGGCGAAGAAAAAAGGCGCAGCACAGCTCCAGGGCCTTTTCAATGGTGGCGTTCCGCTCTTCCCGGGAGGTGCATTGGGCCATGTCCGAGAGGAAAAAGGGCTGGAGGAGGCGGTCCAGACGGCCCATGGAGAGGCCGGTGTCGGTGTTCTCCATGTTCAGGGCGATCCAGGTGGTCCAGAGGCACTGGAGGGCCTCGTGAAGGGTGACGGCCGCATGGCGCGGGACCTTTGCACAGACCCGGGCAAGGTCGGTGAGCTCTTTTTCTCGGGCGGGGTTGGGGTCTTCGGCGGCGCACCGCACGGCTTCTCGGGAGAGGGCATCGGCATAGGCGTCCAGCCCGTCGAGCATGCGGGACATGCCCCGCAGGGTGTGGGACTGCCCCTGAGTGAGCCCCGGATCTCTTTGCCGCTCCTTTATTTTTTCTCGCAGGCCTGTGGTTCCGTGGGAGAGGATGGCGGGAAAATCCGGGGCCGTGTGGGAGACCCCCACGGATTTCCAGCAGAAGTAGGCCACCCATTTTTCGTCGATCTCAAGGGGGGTGAGGTCCTTCAACCGGGATCTTGCCTGTTCCCGGACGTTTCGATGGATCCAGAACGGAAAGAGGTCGTGGAGCGCTTTTTTTGCGTACGGAGAGATATCGTAGGGGTTGAGCTCGCGGCGGTGGACGGTGTCCAGCTCGCTCCAGAGGGAGGTGCCGTGGGTGTCGGGGTAGATGGCGACCCCGCACACCGGATCCGATGTGGTGGTGCCTGCCAGGAGCTGGTGTGTGGCGACGACAGGCTTTTTGGACTTGAGGACGTGGGCCAGGGCGAGGCCCTGGCGTTCCACGGGGTGCCAGGCGGTGCCGTCGGGTTTGGTCTCGTAGCCGTTTTTTCGGTGCCAGGCTGTGAGGGCTTCGGCCCGCTCCGGGCAGATGCGGGGGCGTGCTTTCAGGTGGCGGGCCAGAAGGGCCTCGATGCGGGGAAAGGCACCCAAATCCCAGCGTGAAAGGTAGGGGTCTTTTAAATGACGCACACCGGGGTCGTCTTCGGCATCGGCCGTCAGGTGGTGGCGGGCTCGCCGGGCAAGCCCCGCATACCCTTCGGGGCGATCCCCAGCCGGGGTGTCGGTAAGGCTCAGCTTTGATACCACCGAGGCGTTTCCCAGGATGCGCTCCTGCAAGGGGGCCGCCAGGAGCGCCACCAGACGGTTTACAAGCTGGATGTACGCAAGGTTGCCCGAGGTGCGGATGCGGTTTTTCAGCATCATTACCATCACCTCGCTGGGGGGCAGGAGCACCAGCTCGGCCAGGCTCTTCTCGTCCCGTGCGGTGAGGCAGGCGTCCACCCTTGCAGGGATCGGCGTCACCACCCGGCACTGTCCCCCCTGAAACACAAGGGCCTGGGCCACACTTCCGTTTTCTGTCGCCACCCCCACGCTGAAATCCATCCACCCCTCAGGAGACTTCAGCTTATTCCGCACATGGGGGAGCACGCGGAAGCCCAGGGCAAGGACGGTCAACACCCACCGCGTCAGGCGGTTCGGTGTGAACACACGGCGTGCAAAGGAAAGTACAGGCATGGCAGCTCCTTAATCGTAATGTTCAACTCAAAACAGCCTCCGGCGGACCTGCCGGGGGCCAAACTTTTGAAACGTTTGACCTACAGGTCGTCTCATAGGGGTGAGGTGATTCGTGTTCTGGGGTGCAGGGGATTATTCTCTGGCTGCCTCCGGGCGCAAAGGTCACGAGAAACACCTTGAACGCTGTTTGCCGCGGCACATTTATTTTGTGCCTGGGCCTTAGGGGGGGGCGGTGGCGTTATGTTGACTGAACAGTGTTTAACTACCATCCGGCTGACGGTATATCAATTGAAAAGTGAAGGTTATGGACGGGATGTATGGCGCTTGGATGAGATGGGGTGGTACCGAAGGGGGACCAAAGGCTTCCCGGGGGCGCCCCGGGGATCGACATGTCGGTATGGTTTGCCGGGAGTTCGATGGATGTGTTATTGTAATATTCTGAATTTATATTGTTATGGAGGCGGGAAGGGGGCGCGTTTGATGGGCGACGTGTCCAGGTGGGGTAAAATTTTATAACACCTGCAAATGCCCGCAGGCAAAGGCTCTGCACTGTTTTTTTGTAAAAAGGCGAAAAAATAGTTTGACAGGAGGCTTGCGAGGTCTTTAAAACTTCATACATGTCAAATGTCGACATTTGAAACGGATGCAAGGGGGAGCCTCCCTTTTCCCTTTCTTATGATGGACATGATAACCCACATAATGAAGGATATCACGCATTATGACCCAGCCGATTCAGACACCCGACGCACCCGCAGCCGTAGGACCCTATTCACAGGGGATTGTCTCCAACGGATTTGTTTTTGCCTCAGGTTGCCTCCCCATCGATCCCGCCACCTCAACCATGGTGGAAGGAACCATCGCCGAGAAAGCCACCCGCGCCCTTGAGAACCTCAAAGCCGTGGCCGAAGCCGGCGGCAGCTCCCTTGACAAGGCCGTGAAGGTGACGGTGTTCCTTGCGGACATTGCCGATTTTGCCGAAGCCAACAAGGTGTACGCAGAGTATTTCAAGGAGCCGTACCCGGCCCGAAGCGCCTTCCAGGTGGGCGCGCTTCCCCTGGGTGCCGCCATCGAGATCGAGGCTATTTTTGCTGTGTAAATGACTATCCGGGCGGTGATGGTACCCATGATCGCCCGAATTAAACGGACCTTGCAGATAGATCCGATTAAACGCTTATTCCTCCCAACATAAGGAAATAAAGACCATGAATTTCACTAAATTTCCCCGTCGCGGTTACCTCCAGGGCCAGACTCCCGTCGAGCCCATGAAAAACCTCAGCAAAGCCCTCGGCGGCGAGGTGAACCTCTTCGTCAAGCGTGACGACCTGCTCCCCGGTGCGTCCGGCGGCAACAAAACCCGTAAACTCGACTTCTGCATCGCCGATGCCATGGAAAAAGGCGCCGATACCATCATCACCTGCGGTGCCATCCAGTCCAACCACTGCCGTCTCACCGCTTCCTGGGCCGCCAAAGAAGGCCTTGAGTGCCACCTCGTTCTCGAAGAGCGCGTAAAGGGCTCTTACAAAGAAGACGGCAGCGGCAACAACTTCCTCTTCGAGCTCCTCGGCGTGAAATCCAAGCGTGTCGTTGAAGGTGGCTCCGACATGATGGCTGAGATGGAAAAGACCGCAGCAGAGCTCAAGGCTGCCGGCAAGAAGCCCTACATCGTTCCCGGTGGCGCGTCCAACCCCATCGGTGCCCTGGGTTACGCCGCTTGCGCCCAGGAACTGATGGAGCAGCTCAACACCACCGGTCTTTCCATTGACTACGTGGTTGTTCCCTCCGGTTCCGCCGGTACCCACGCTGGCATGGTTGTCGGCATGGCCGGCACCAACGCCAACATCCCCGTCATCGGCATCAACGTGTCCCGCACCAAGGAAGCCCAGGAAGAGATCGTTTTCGGCCTGGCTCAGAAGACCGCTGAGCTCCTCGACGTCAAAGGTGGCGTAGCCCGTGAAGACGTGGTGTGCTACGGCGACTATGTTGGCCCCGGTTACTCCCTGCCCACCGACGCCATGGTTGAAGCCGTGAAGCTGTTCGCCGGTGAAGAGGCGATCCTTCTCGACCCCGTTTACACCGGCAAGGTTGCAGCCGGCCTGGTGGATCACGTGCGCAAGGGAACCTTCCCCAAGGGCTCCAACGTTCTGTTCCTCCACACCGGTGGATCCCCCGCCCTCTACGCTTACCTGGATACCTTCAGGTAGCCTGAGGCATATGGGCCAGTGATTCCCGCAGCATCGGACATGGGTCCGGTGCTGCGTTTTTTTTGGGGCCCTGCGGGATGTGTGTCTCGAATAGTGAAGAAAAACGGGTTTCGGTTGATCTCATGGGCAATATGTTGCATAGAATGGGGTTCACATGACCCGATACCCTTTTATGCCGGGTTTCTGCCTGACGTTGTCAAGCGGAGAACCCTGCGATACGGAAGCAAACGCACCATGGCGGAAATCAAAACCTACAGCGAGCAGGTGACAGAGTACATCAAACGATCCATTCTCGAAGGGTCCCTGAACCCGGGAGACAAGGTCAATGAAGTGCACGTGGCCGCCACCCTTTCCATCAGCCGGGCTCCGGTCCGGGAAGCTCTTCAGATGCTGACCCGGGATGGCCTGATCGTTTCTGTTCCCCAGAAGGGCAAGTTTATCAATTGCCTGACCAAAAAGCAGATCCGGGAAAGTTACTTTACGGGCGGGGTCTTGGAAGGTGCTGCCGTTGCGGCCTCCATCGATGACTTCACCGACAAGGATTTTGATACCCTTCAGGCCATTGTGGACCGCATGGAGGTGGTGGCGTCCATGGAGACGGCCGCCGATTACATGCCGGCCCTGGACGACAGGTTCCATGAGATGCTGTTTTCCAAGACGGACAACACGCTCCTGGTGGAACTCTCCCGCCGTTACTGCTACGGCCTCTCCAAGTTTCTTCTCTTCAGGTACTGGCGTAACCTTTTTTCTCCCCGCACGGTCTGGCTTCGTCACAAATCAATTCTGGATGCCCTGAAAACACGCGATGTGGTCACCATTGAGAAGGCTCTCCGCGAGCACTACATCGAATCAGGCCAGCGCATGTCCACCTTCGGGTGCGAGCAGGACAACCCGCTTTGCAAGATTTGCAGGTAGAAAAAGCAGGTCATAGGTCATAGGCAAAACAGGTCATAGGTTATAGGTCGTGGATTATCGATCATGACAGGTGCCTGTGACCAGGCGGTGGCCGCCGTATCTCCCCCTCCCCCCTTTTTTTCTTTATCTCATCATCTCATCGCAGCTTTGCAACGCGCAAAACGTGCCCACCATGGTTCGAATCTTTTTCCCCTCATTGTCCGAAATACGGACATTTCCACATCTCTTCCGCAAAATCGGTTCGAACCCCTCTTTCACTGTGTATTCACCATTCATGCCGCCGGAGGCACCCAGATTAAAGTGGGTCTTGAGAAACCTGAACACCGTATCCACACTCTTACATGGATTCTGGGAATGCCCGCCTGCGGGGAGAGCCATTGCGATTTGCCCTGAGGAACGAAGGGCGAAGCGTAATGGTAACCTGCTTTCGAGGTGGCACACCTCGCCGCCGGAGGCGTTCTTCGTTTTTTCTCTGTCCACCCAAGGTGAACCGAAGAAGAGATGTATTGTGTTTAATGGGTTTTGAACAGGGCGGGGACGCTGCCCTTGGCAGGCTCCGAGGCGATGCGACCCGTGTCGGGGTCCATGTGGCGGAGGGTGACGCCGTCGGGGTGGTCGAAGCGGGCGGTGGGCCTGTTTTTCCAGGCGGTGTCCATGAGGTCGGTCCAGATGGGCAGGGCGGCACGGGCACCGGTTTCCACGCGTCCCAAGGGGGTGTAATTGTCGTTGCCTACCCAGACGCCTGCGGCGACGTACGGGGAGAATCCCAGGAAGAGGGCGTCCCGGTAGTTGTCGGTGGTCCCGGTTTTACCGGCCAGGGGTTTGCCCACACGCAGGGCGCCTTTTCCGGTGCCCTCGGTGACCACGGCGGCGAGCATGTCGGTGATGACGGCGGCGTCTTCCCGGGAGAGGGCCACGGCATGGCTGGGCCGACCCTCCCAGATCACCCGGCCGTCCCGGTTTTCAATGCGGGTAATGGCCATGGGGTCCGACTTTACGCCCTGGTTGGGAAAGACGGCGTAGGCCCGTGTGAGCTCCATGAGGGTGGTTTCGGAGGTGCCCAGGGCAAGGGAGAGGTTATTCGATAGCTGTGAGGTGATGCCCAGTCGGCGTGCAAAGGCGGCGACATTGGCCACACCCAGGGAGTCTGCAAGGCGAACGGCGGGGATGTTTTTCGACAGGGCCAGGGCCTTTCGAAGGGTGACCTCACCGCTGTATTTTCTGGAAAAGTTCTTGGGTTGCCACGGCTTTTTTCCCCGCCCCATGGAAAAGGAAACCGGAGAGTCCAGGATGAGCCGGTTCTGGTCGATGCCCTGTTCCACGGCCAGCCCGTAAATAAAGGGCTTGAAGGAGGAGCCGGGCTGGCGTTTGGCCTGGGTGGCCCGGTTGAAGGGGCTTTTCTTGAAGTTTCGCCCGCCTGCCATGGCCAGGATGCCCCCGGTGTTGACGTCCACGGCAAAAAAAGCGCATTGGGGGGCGGGGTTTTTGATGCGGTGTCTCTTCATGCGGGCTTCTAGGCGGGCCATGTTCTTGGCCATGGAGGCCTCTCCTGCCTTCTGGAGGGACAGGTTCAGGGTGGTGCGGATGGTAAGGCCGTCCTGATAGAGGCGGTCCAGGCCCACGATGCCTGCCAGCTCGTCTTTGAGGTAATCGACGAAATAGGGGGCCTGGTGCACGCGGCCTCTTTTGCCGGTGAGGGCCAGGGGTTCGGCCAGGGCGGCTTTGTAGGCCGGGGTGGTGATGCGGTGGCGGTCGTGGAGGAGCTTCAGGACAAGGTTGCGCCGCCGGATGGCCTTTTCAGGGCTCACCAGGGGGGAGTACCGGGAGGGGGACTTGGGAAGCCCGGCCAGCAGGGCGCATTCGGCCAGTGTCAGCTCGGAGACCCCTTTGCCGAAGTAGATGTTGGCTGCGGACTCCACGCCGTAGGCTCCGCTGCCGAAGTAGATCTGGTTGAGGTAGAGCTCCAGGATCTCTTTTTTGGTGTAGCGCCGCTCCAGCTGGAAGGCGAGGATCGCCTCCTTGAGCTTTCTGTCGATGCTCTTTTCCCGGGTGAGAAAAAGGGTCTTGGCCAGCTGCTGGGTGATGGTGCTGGCCCCTTCCACAAAGTTGCGGGCGAGGATGTCCTTGACGATGGCCCGGGCGATGCCCTTTAAGTCCACCCCGTTGTGATCGTAGAAGTTCCGGTCTTCGGTGTTGATGATGGCGTTCTGGAGATGGGTGGGGACAATGGCAAGGGGCACCGGGTCTCTTTTTTCCGCATAGAACTCGGCCAGGAGGGCCCCGTCCTCGGAATAGACACGGCTCACCGACGAGGGCTTGAAGGACTTTAAAGCCTCAATCTGGGGCAGGTCCCGGGTGGTCCCGAAAAAAAGGCCGGCCATGAGGCCGGCCGCGGTGCCGATGACAAGAACGGCGATGACGGTCAACACAAAACGTCGGTTCATTGTGGCATAGTACGTGGGGGCGAATTAAAAATCAACGGCTTCCTTGACGGTCAGCAGGCGGCTGACCATCTCCGCCAGGCCCTCGTCTGAGAAGGGCTTCATGAGGATGGCATCCACGGGGCTTGCGCCGTCTCCGGCCGGGGGCGCCGCGTCGCTCTGGGTGGTGACCATGAGGATGGGCAGGCGCGAGCGGTCGGCATGGCGACGCAGCTGGGCGGCCAGGGTGAACCCGTCCATCTCGGGCATGTTGAGGTCTGTTACCACCAGGCGGGGGGCAAGGGCCGGGATCTCCCGGGCTGCCGTCTCCGGGTTCTCAAAGGTGGTGACCTCATAGCCCAGGGCGTTGAGCTTTTTCATGTAGAGCATGAGCATCATCTTGGAGTCGTCCACGCAGACGATGAGGGGACGGCTCGCCCCGGTATCGGCGGTGGCTTTTTTGACCCGGTCGGCAAGGGCCTTGAACCGCTTTTTCGACAGGAACTCCACACAGTGGGCCCGTACGTCCGGGTGGGCATGGCGGATCAGGTGGGTCTCGGTGAGCCCTTCAAAGCCCTCGATGGTGAGGAGAAACCGCAGGGTGTTGTCTGACTGGGAGTCGATGAGGGCCCCCACCACCTTGGCGGCGATGTCGTCCCCGAAGGAGACGATATTGGTAATGCCTTTTATAAGGGGCGTGGAGATGTTGCGGTCCACGGCCCGGGCCGCGGACATGCGCACGGCCTCGGAGTCGTCGGCCAGCCCCCTTGCCAGGTGCAGGGCCCATCTCGGGGACGGGAGCCTGCCGGCCGCCTCGTAGACGGCGTAGCGGATATTGGGGTCCCGGGGCAACGAGGCGAGCAGGCCCAAAAGCGGGGGCAGGGCCTCGGGGGCACCGCAGCGGCCCAGGGCGTTGACAGCGTGGATGGTGCAGTCGGTGTCGGCGGTGCGGAGCTGGGCGGACAGGGCGCAGACTCCTTCGCTGCCCGCGGCGGCAAAGATATCGATGGCCAGGTTGCGCAGGTCGTGGTGGGGGGACCCCAAGAGGGCCGCCACCGCGAAAAATCCGGGTTTGCCGGTGAGGGGCAGGGTCTCGGCGATGCGCTGGCCCTGGAGGCGGTTCTCTTCGCAGAGGCGCCTGATGAGCGGGGGGCCGTCTTCCCCGGCCAGGCCGAGGACGGCACGGGTTGCCGCGGTGAGGACGATGGGAGCTCTGCTGGTTGCGACCAGGTCCAGAAGGCGCGGCAGGGCCTGGGGCAGGTCCAGCTCCACCATGGCGTCCGACCAGAAGGAGAGGCGGTTCTCGTCCATGGGGCCGAAGGTGTTGCCGGCGAGGAACTGGCCGATAATCCAGTCCACCTCCATGTGGTTGCCCTTTTTCTTCAGGTCGTTGGTGAGGAATTTGACGATGGGCAGCCCCGGGGATTCGCAGCTCAGGAAGAGCTTTTTCAGGGTGGTGTGCTTCATCGTTTCGGATATGGCGGTGAAAAAGGGCATCAGGGCGCAGCCCTTGACCGCATCGTTGAAGTCGATGCAGTGGTTCAGCTCTTCGATGTACTGGCGTTCTTGTTTATCCATTGATGGCCCTCAAGGGGTTCATGCGGGCCGGGGCCGATGGCGCCGTGTCCTGCAATTGATAAAAAGTGGAGTTCAGGTAGCGCATGGGTACAAAGGGCGACTCCTCCTGGGCAAGGGACTCCGTGGATCCGATGAGGAGGCAGCCGTCGGGCTCGAGCTGGCGAGAGAGGTTGTCGAAGAGACGCAGCCGGTCTTCACGGGTGAAGTAGATGGCCACGTTGCGGCAGAGGATGATGTCGAATTTGCCGAGTCCGGTCAAAGAGGTGAGCAGGTTCTGCTTGCGAAAGGAGACCATGCTCCGGATTTCGTCGTTGATGCGGTATCCGTCCCCTTTGGGGGTAAAGTATTTGGCCAAGCGGGCCGGGGAGAGGCCGCGGGTGACCTCAAACTGGCTGTAGAGCCCGTAGCTGGCCCGTGCAATGGCTGCATCGGAGATGTCCGTTGCGATGAGCTGAAGGTCGCAGCCCGGCTTGGGCAGGCCCAGTTCACGGAGCACCATGGCGGTGCTGTAGATCTCCTGGCCCGTGGAGCTGGCACTGCTCCAGATGCGGATGGTGACCCGGCCGCCTTTTTTGCTTTTCCGGTCGATGATGTCCGGGATGAGGCGGTGCTGAAGCAGGTTGAACGGTGCATTGTCCCTGAAAAAATAGGTCTCGTTGGTGGAGATGGCGTCGATGATCTTTTTCTCAAGGGCACGCGAGGCCTCGGTGCGCGATCGGGTCAGGAGCTCCTGATAGGAGCGGCAGCCGTATTCTGTGGCGAGCTGACCCAGCCGGGTTTCGATGAGGTACTCCTTGCCTGCGGACAGGGTGATACCCGAGATCCCATAGATGTATTTTGAGAGCG
This sequence comes from Desulfoluna spongiiphila, assembly GCF_900101345.1. Taxonomy (GTDB): domain Bacteria; phylum Desulfobacterota; class Desulfobacteria; order Desulfobacterales; family Desulfolunaceae; genus Desulfoluna; species Desulfoluna spongiiphila. The sequence continues at coordinate 260,830 of NZ_FMUX01000002.1, forward strand.
CCTGGAATTCGCTATCGGTGACCTTCAGTCTGTTCATCGGACCTGCTTGTTGTTGCGATGTGGTTGCCGTTTCAGAGCCCTCTGGCCTGGGCGGGGCGGCCTGTCGGCACACCCTGCCCGTGGGTTGCGTGTCGCAGGGGCTCGGTCATATCGGTGAAAGGCGTTATTTAAGCGTGCCCATCAAGGCGCGGGCCATGTCGGAGAGGGGGACCACCTTGTCCGTGATTCCGGCTTCGGTGGGGGCCTTGGGCATCCCGTATACCGTACAGCTGGCTTCGTCCTGGGCCAGGATGACGGCACCGTTTTCGTGCATTTTCTGCAACCCCTTGAAGCCGTCCTGCCCCATGCCGGTCATGATGATGCCGGTGGCACGTCCCACGTAGTGGTCGGCCACGGAGCGGAAGAGGTAGTCGGCAGAGGGCCGGCAGCTGTTCTCCGGGGGATCGTTGGTGATGCGGACCATGCGGTGGATCCCGTCTCGATGGGCCTCCACGCGCATCTGCTTACCGCCCGGGGCGATGAGCGCCAGTCCCGGTTTCAACAGGTCCCCGTCTTCAGCCTCCTTGACCTCGATGGCGCACTTGGTGTTGAGGCTTGCCGCAAGGGATTTGGTAAAGACCGGCGGCATGTGCTGCACAATGAGGACGGGCACCCCGATGTCGGCCGGAAGCTTGGGAAGCATTGCCGCCAGGGCGTTGGGACCGCCGGTGGAGATACCGATGGTGACCACCTCGGAGGCTCGGCTCACAGGGCGGGTGATGCGCCGGTGTGACGGGCTGGCCGGTGTTGCGGCAGGTTTGGGTTTTGCCTCCCGCGGGGTGGCGGTGCGTGCCAGGGTGGCCCGGGCGTTGCTGAGCCGCGAGCGAAATTTTTTCTCCTGGATCAGGGCGGTGACCGCCGGCGTCAGGCGGGTTCGTATTTTTTCGACGTTTTCCGCGGCGGTACCGGACTGGGGCTTGGTGATAAAGTCAAAGGCCCCCAGTTCCAGGGCCCGGATGGTCATGTCCCCGCCTGTGGTGGTGAGGGTGGAGAGCATGATGATGCGGGGCAGTTTCATGCCCGTTTTTCTCAGCTCTTCCAGAAGCTCTAAGCCGTTCATCTCCGGCATTTCGATGTCCAGGGTGATGAGGTCGGGCTTGAATGTCTTGATCTTGGTCAGTGCAAATCGGCCGTTGGCCGCGGTGCCGCATACCTCGGCACCCGGGATGGACGCGATGACGTCCCCGACAACTTTGCGATAGAGAATGGTATCGTCAACCACCAGTACCTTGATGGGATCCATGGCGATTCCTCCAGGAAACTAAAGAAGGGGTTTAAGGGCTCGGGCAACAACGGATGCACGGGGCCGTCAGGTTGAATGGCGCCACCGGATCGGCATGACGTATGCCGAGGTGTGCTGCCACCGGCCCGGTGGGTGTGTGCAACGCATTTGCGTATGAGCCCAGGGCTGCAACGAACAGGGTGCGGATACTCCGGGAGTACAGAGACCTCCCGCAGGAGGTCCCTTGTCCGCTTTCTTTCCGAAGGGGCGCAACGACTCCGGCGAAGGTGACCTATCACCGAATCCTGGTCGGAGCGACCCTTTTTTTTGTTACGGCCCGATAAGGGGGGCTGTTGTCATCACCCTTCGGTGAGGACCCGCTCGATGTCCAGGACACCGATGAGCCCCGCCTCGGTCTTGACCACCCCTTCGAAGTAGCTCCCCTCGATGCCGCCGAGGTTTGCAGGGGGGGGTTCCACGTGGCTGGGGTCGGCGCTCATCACGTCGCTGATGCGGTCCACCAGAAGCCCGATGTGTTCTCCCATGGAGTCCACGATGATGTTCCTGTTGTCCTTGTCCCGGGTGATGGGGGAGAGCCCTGTCTTGAGGCCGAGGTCGATGACGGTGACGATGCGCCCGCGAAGGTTGAGGACCCCCACCACGTAGTCGGGGGACTGGGGCACGCCGGTGACCTCGGTCTGCTTGTTGATTTCCTGTATTTTGAGGATGTCAATGCCGCACTGGGCCTCACCTACGGAAAAGGTGGCAAGCTCCAGCATGGACGAGTTTCCGTTTTTCTTTGCCTGTTCATTCATGGTGTCTCTCCTAACGCTGACGGGTTGGTCTACAGCGAGTACTCTCGAACCACATCAATTAGCTTTTCCCGGTCCAGTTTGATCTGGTAGCTGTCGATGCCGGCTTCCTTGCCCTTGTGGATGTCCCGCTCGCTGGCAAGGGAGGTGAGGGCCACCACGGGAAGGTGCCCGTATGTCTCGGAGGCTTTGATCTTTTTCGTGAGCTCAAAGCCGTCCATGTTGGGCATCTCCAGGTCGGTCAGGATGACGGTGAAGTCGTCCACCCCTTTGTTGAGGAAGTCCCAGGCTTCGGCGCCGTCTTCGGCGGTGGTGACGATGAATCCTTCGTCCCCTAAAAAGTCGGAGACCTGGTTGCGGAAGAAGGCGGAGTCTTCGGCAAAGAGCACGCGGATTTCACCGCTTGTGGCGGCGAGGTCCGGGCCCGTGGGCCGGTTCTCTTCAAACCAGGTGGGGTTGACCGTGCGCACCAGCTCGAAGATGTCCACCATGAGGGTGGTGTGGTCCCCCACGATGAGGGACCCCATGATCCCTTCCTGCTTCAAGGTGGAGGAGTCCACGTTGAGGTCCACTTCCACGGCGTCCACGGGGGGTGTCACAAGCAGGCCCGTTTCCCGGCCTCCCACACGGAAGACCACCACTTCGTACTGGTCGCTCTCGGGGACCGGGGCCACGTTGGCCACTTCGGAGACCTCGTTCAAGGGCAGGGTGCCGCCGCGGTACTGGATCACCCGGCGTCCGCCCACCTCTTCAATATCACTGGATTTGATGCGCTCAATGCGTTCCACCAGGTTGAGGGGGGCCGCAAAGTGTTCGGCCTCGCCCCCTTTGAAGGTGAGAAGGGCCGTGCGGTCGCTGCCCGCGCTGTTGCGTTCGTTGGCAGAGGCCTCTTCGGCGGCGCTGATGGTTTTGGAGGAGGACTCGTTGAGGGAGCCCATCTTGGCCAGGGAGGCCACATCCAGGATGAGGGCCACACGGCCGTCGCCCATGATGGTGGCTCCGGCGTAGCCGTCGCATTTGCTCAGGTGGCGGCCCAGGGGCTTGACCACGATCTCTTCGGAGTCACGGAGTTCATCCACCACGAGGCCGTACTTGAAGTTGCCCGCAGAGACCACGGCGATGTTGATGGCGCTGTCGCTTCGGTAACGCCGGTCTTCACCGCTTCGCATGTCGCGGATCTCTTCGGGGAGGTCCTCCTCGTCACCCTGGCGCCGGTCGGCCAGGTTGCGGCGTTTGTCCGGGTAGACTTTGCCGTCTTCGGGGTGGACAAAGGTGGGGGCGATGTCCAGGAGGTCGGTGAGGCGAAGCAGGGGCAGAAGGGCCCCTCGAAGCCTGACCACGTCGGCGTTGCCCACCTTTTCGATACGATCCTTTACCTGGGCTGCGGGGATGCGCAGCAGCTCGTCCAGGTTCACCTGGGGGATGGCGTAGCGCTCGTTCTCCACCGAGACGATCTGGCTGGGGATGATGGCCAGGGTCAGGGGCAGCTTGATGAGGATGGTGGTCCCCTTGCCGGGCTTGGAGTGGATGTCGATGATGCCGCCGAGCTTGTCGAGGTTGGTCTTGACCACGTCCATGCCCACGCCGCGCCCGGAGACATCCGTCACCTGGCGTGCGGTGGAGAATCCCGGCAGGAAGATGAGGCCCACCTTCTCCTTGGTGCTCATGACGGCCACGTCGGACTCGCTTAAGAGCCCTTTTCGGATGGCTGCCGTGGCAATGGCGTCCCCGTCGATGCCGCCGCCGTCGTCACTGATCTCGATGTTGACCTGGCCCGCTTCGTGGAAGGCCTTGAGGAAGATGCGGCCCGTGGGGTTCTTGCCCAGGCGGGTTCGGTCTTCCGGGGACTCGATGCCGTGGTCCACGGAGTTTCTCACCAGGTGGGTGAGGGGGTCGTTGATGGACTCGATGATGGTTTTGTCGAGTTCCACGTCCTTGCCTTCAATGAAGAGGTCCACCTTTTTATTCAAGGTGCCTGCAAGGTCCCTGACCACGCGGGTGAATTTGTTGAAGACGTTGGAGATGGGCTGCATGCGGGTGCGCATGATGGCCTCCTGGAGTTCGGAGGTGATCATGTCGATGCGCTGGCCCGAGGTCTCCACGGCCCGTGTGTTGCTTCCGGTGATGCCCTGCATGAGCTGGTTGCGGCTGAGGACCAGTTCCCCGGCCAGGGTCATGAGGGTGTCGAGCAGTTCCAGGTTGACGCGGATGGAGGTCTGGCCCTTGCTTCGGGTCTCTGCCTCCATGGGCCGGGTGTCGTGCTCTTCCACCCTGGGTGGGGTGGGGGCGGCAGGGGCCGCTGCCTGGGGCGCAGGGGGAGGCTGCACCGGTTCGGGTGCGCTGGGGGCCGCGGGGGCAGGGGTTGCCTCGGCCTCTTCGATGATCTGCTCCACTGCGGGTTCACCGCCGCCCAGAAGCGGGGTGATGTCCTGAACCGCGGATTCGTCCAGCTCGGCCAGGAGGGGTGCGATGTCCGGTTCGATGATGGAGGCAAAAAGGACCAGGAAGGGGCGGTTCCCGTCGGCATCTGCAGCCACCGTGGGATCGGTGGAGTCTAAAATCATGCCGCTGTTGCCCAGGGTGTTCAGGACCTCGTTGACCACCTTGCCCTGGTCGGCGATGTCCCGATCCAGGTCGTAGGCGAGGCGGTAGACGTATTTTCCCTGCCTGAGGAATTTGTCCAGCTCCTCCCGGTCCACTTCAAAGGGGGCCAGGGGATCTTCGTCGTCGGTTGCCGACGGGGCGGGCGGGGCCTGTGCCTCGGGCGCCTCAGGGGCCTCGGGCAGGCTGTCGATGGCAATGAGTGCCTCGACAAAGCTGCTGATATCCGCCTCGTTGCTGGTTTCGATGTTGTTGACCAGGTCCGTCAGCTTGTCGAAGGCGGTGAGCAGGGTGCTGATGACCGCCGGAGCCGGAGCCAGCTCACCGTTACGCATCATGTTCAGGGCGTTTTCCAGGTTGTGGGAGAGCTCCTTGACCTGCGTGAGCCCCATGAACCCTGCACCACCCTTGATGGAGTGGGCCGCTCGGAATACATTGTTGATCAGCTCTTCGCCGTTTTCAAGCCCCGCCTCCTCGATGGCCAGGAGGTCGCTTTCGATGTCCGAAAGGTGCTCCAGGGACTCTTCCACGTACATTCTTAAGGTGTCGTCGTCTTCAAAAATCATTGCATATACCTCCAGCTCAGCCGGTCAGGTGCATTGGATGCCTTGTCCGTTGGACGTGTTATTTATTCGTTTAACCGTACTTATCGGCAGGATGGGGAGATTACTTATCCTTTTTTTTAAGGCCGGGATGATTTCAAGTGTCTTCAAGGGGATGGGGGGCAGCGGACGTGTGATTGTCGGGGATACGGGGCGCTCCGGAGCTAAATTGCTGTTTGGTAAGGAAATACCGACGCTATCTTTTGTTTGCCTTTCCCCGGTAACTTCCATATAATTTGCCCGTTTGCTGGCAGGGTACACCGATTTTTCTGAAAAAACGGGCCTGACATCCACCCTTATTTTGTTTGGACTGGAGTTTTAGATTATATGACTGGTTTTTTGACGGTTTCCTGGGGCGCGGCATTTGCTGCGGGCCTGCTCTCGTTTTTTTCCCCGTGTGTGCTGCCGCTGGTTCCCGCCTACTTTACCTTTATAACCGGCTTCTCCCTGGAGGAACTCCATGCCGGAGGGGTGGGGGTAAGAAAGCAGGTGATCCTGGCGACCCTGGCCTATGTGTCGGGCTTTTCCCTCGTGTTCGTGCTGCTGGGCGCAGCGGTCTCCACCCTCGGCGGGCTGCTCTACGACAGCAAGGAGTGGCTCCGCATCGGCGGGGGAATCCTCGTGATCCTCTTCGGGCTTCACTTTTTGGGGCTGCTCCGTGTTCCCAGCCTTCAGGTGGACAAGCGCCTGAGGGTGCGTCAAAAGCCCCTGCACCTTTTTGGGGTGTTCGTGGTGGGTATGGCCTTCGGAGCGGGGTGGAGCCCCTGCATCGGCCCCATGCTTGGATCCATCCTTGTCCTTGCCGGAAATCAGGAGACGGTGACCCGGGGCATGGCCCTCCTGACGGTCTATTCGGCGGGTCTTGCCCTGCCCTTTGTGCTGATCTCCGTTTTTATCCACGCCATGTTGAACTTCATGAAAAAGGCGCGCCGGGTGCTGCCCTACGTGAACAAAGTGGCCGGCGCCCTGCTTGTGGCCGTAGGGGTTCTGCTGCTCGGGGGCTATATCAATGCCCTTGCAATCCCTTAACCATTATGGTGTTGTAAAAGGAGCGCTTTTGCTGCTGATGCTGTTCAGCGCTCGGTGATGTTTTTTCGTGTGCCGACGGCGGACGACCTGCCGGTGAAGGCGACAACCTGAGCCCATTGATGCCCGGAGCCCATGCCTTTATGGGAGGGGACGGACACGGTGGGAGAACCTATCCGGAGGATACCCATGCGCAACGCATTGATATCGTTTGCGGCGGCCCTTGTCTGCCTGTTGATAACCAGCACGAGCGCTTTTGCCCTGGACAATGCCCCCGGCGGCATCCAGTGGAAATCGTATCAGGAAGGGGTGGAACTGGCCGCATCCAGCGGCAGGAAGATCTACGTCAATTTCCATGCGGCCTGGTGCAAGTACTGTACCCTCATGGCCGACACCACCTTTCAGTCCAAAAAAGTGATCGCCTACTTAAACGAGAACTTCGTACCGGTGCGGGTGGACGCGGACCGGGAAAAGGAGCTGGCCCGGAAGTACCGGGTTCGGGGGCTGCCCTACAGCCTGTTCCTTGATGAAAACGGTACCCAGATCAGTTTCATGAACGGGTACCTGGACGCCGACACCTTTTTGCAGCGGCTCCAGTTTATGGCCAAAGAGGGGTACAAACAGTAAATGAACGCCATGGCCCCATTTGATGTGGATTTTGCCCGGGAGATGATTCGAACCACAGCGCACCCCGACTCGGGAGGGGATCATCTGAAAAAGGCCTCCGTGTTCATGCTCATGCGAACCCCTGAGACCGATCCGACGATTCTGGCCATCTTAAAGGCCGATAACAAGGGATACCCCTGGGCCAACCAGGTGGCGTTTCCCGGGGGGCACCAGGACCCCGTGGATCCCTCCTCCCTCTCCACGGCGTACCGTGAGCTGGAGGAAGAGACGGGGATTCTGCCCGACCAGGTGGACCTCATTGGCTCTTTGGGCCATTTCCAGACCATCAAGAGCACCGAGATCGAAGCGTTTTTCGGGATCTGGCACGGGGAGGAAGAGGAGGTGGTCTACGACACCTCGGAGATTGCCCGCATCGTCATGATCCCCCTTGGGGAGGTGGTGAAAACCCACCATGAAAAGGCCTACTCCGGCCGTGTTCCCGGGTGGGATGAGCTGCTTTACCCGGTGGAGGACATGGCCGTCTGGGGGGCCACCGCCCGCATTTTTCACTACTTTACCGAGTTGCTTCTGGTATAGTTCCGCTTCGGGTCGGGCGTTTTGCCCGGGCTTTTTATAGGAAATGACGTCATATCGAACTGCCCTGTCGGGGTCACACCCACCGACAGGGCAGTTTTTTTGTGGCCGGCGGTGCAGCCCCTTACTTTGTGAAGAGCTTGATGCGGATGGCGTGCAGGAGGATGGAAACAAAGATCCATACCGCCAGGACGATGAGCAGGGCGGGGATCCACACGTGGGCCTCCCACATGGGCTCCGACAGGCACACATCGAGCCCCACGCCGCCGAACACGGCAGAGACAAGGGCGACCAGGATGAGAAGGCGCGTGGCGGTTCGGGAACGGTACAACCCCCCGATGGCCCGCCTGATGTCCGGGGGCGTCCGTTCCATTAATCGCGTATGGGGCCTTTTGTCTTCGAACATGGTGATCTCCTGCAAGGGTCCCGTGTTGGGGCCCGTAAGGCCGGTGCGGCCGTTATTGGGGCGGCCGGTGCCGCTTGTGCTTCAAGAAAGCCCAAGGACTTCCGTGTCTTGGGCGTCCTGTGGGTCTGCTGTTTTCGGGCCGCATAGCGCACTGGGCCCGGTGAAAAACATAGCATGCCTTTGCCGTTGGGTGGGATGGCTTTTTTTACCAGGGACAATCCGGTGGAAAGAGGGCGTGTTTCGGGTGGATCCCAGGTTTGAATGAATAGAAAAAAAAACGGGCGTGGTCATTGTTCACGGTTGTGACAATGTGTCTACGCGCTTGATTTTTTTCGAGATTTGGCTGGTGGTGTCCCGGAGGAGGAATATACAATATGTGGGAGAATGGGCTTGACACTGACTATATATTGTGTAAACTTGAGCTGTCTTTGAGCCCAACTGAACCGGCCCAACGACACCCCCGGGTCATTACCTGACACCCGATTTCACGATGCCACCACCCTGCGTGGGATGCGGCAGGCTGAAAACCGAGTTCTCGGAAACCCGATTAATCAGAAAATTCCATTGTCATATGGGGCCCAAGGGGTCACGCAATCCCGGCAGGGGACACATCCGTACCCGATGCCGTGCATGGCACCCGATCCCCAACCCACTGAATGAGGGACATCCGTAAGATAATCCATGACGGCGTTGGTGTATCACAGCAGGGGCTTCCTGCGCAGTTATTCCGGCGTCATGTCACGTCGTTACCGATCCAATAATAGGGCATTGTTGCTCCCTGCCTTGATGGCTGTCGATCGGTATCTTTCCACATAAAAATTCGATGTAAGCAGTCTTTACAACATACAAGAGGAGATGGTGGTTACATAGTCATCGGCTGAGCATGGGGATGTGTGCGCGTATTGCAGCTCCCTTACCTGATTCAGCCCGCACCGTGGTGTGCGGCTATGCAACCGGGACCCTAACCTGACTGGTACGACCGAGAGATGCGCCCTTTATGCAGAGGGGGCAGGATCGTCTCTTTTCGTACGGTCTGCGTAAACCTGTGAACGTTAAAGATGAAGAAGGGGTAGGCATTTGTTCGAACGAATAAAAAAACGAAACGGTAGCGTGGTGGAATTTGACTCTTCCAAAATTACGGCGGCCATCGCAAAGGCGGGGAAAGCCACAGGGGAGTTCGGGGAGCGGGAAGGCAAGATGCTGACCATGAAGTTTCTCAGCATGGCCCGCACCCTTCGTCTGGGGGCGGTTCCCGACGTGGAAGAGGTCCAGGATATTGTAGAGCGCGTGCTCCTGGACTCTCCGTTTTACAAGACCGCCAAGGCGTACATCCTCTACCGTGAGCAGCGTGCCCAGATCCGGAACATCACCATCAAGGCCAACACCGAGCTGATGGACAACTACATCAAAAAGCTCGACTGGAAGATCAAAGAGAACAGCAACATGAGCTACTCTCTCCAGGGCCTGAACAACTACATCTCTTCGGACATCACCGCCGAGTACTGGCTCAACCGGATTTACCCGGAAGCCATCAGGGATGCCCACAACGAAGGGCACCTTCACATCCATGACCTGAGCCTGCTCTCCGTGTACTGTGTGGGCTGGGACCTCCAGGACCTTCTGCGTGTGGGTTTCAAAGGCGTGGCCGGCAAGGTGGAGAGCACCCCGCCCAAGCACCTGCGCACCGCCCTGGGCCAGATCGTGAACTTCTTTTACACCCTCCAGGGCGAAGCGGCAGGGGCCCAGGCCATCAGCAACTTCGACACCCTGCTGGCTCCGTTTATCCGCAAGGATAACCTCTCCTACGACAAGGTGAAGCAGGCGCTCCAGGAGTTTGTTTTCAACATCAACATCCCCACCCGTGTGGGATTCCAGACGCCCTTTACCAACATCACCATGGACCTTGTGGTGCCCAAGAACCTCAAAGATACCCCCATCCTCATCGGCGGGGAGGACCTTACCGAGACCTACGGCGAGTTCCAGGAGGAGATGGACACCTTAAACCGTGCCTTTGCCGAGGTGATGATGGAAGGGGACGCCAAAGGGCGCGTGTTTACCTTCCCCATCCCCACTTACAACATCACCGAGGATTTCGACTGGGACAACCCCAACCTCGACATGATCTGGAAGATGACGGGCCGCTACGGGATTCCCTATTTCTCCAACTTCGTCAACTCCGACATGAGCCCCGACGACGCCCGGTCCATGTGCTGCCGCCTGCGGCTTGACAACCGCGAGCTCCTCAAACGCGGCGGCGGGCTTTTCGGTGCCAACCCCCTCACCGGCTCCATCGGCGTGGTCACCCTCAACCTGCCCCGCATCGGCAAAGAGGTGGACACGGAAGATGCCTTTATGGCGCGCCTTGACGAGCTCATCGACCTGGCCAAAGAGAGCCTGGTGATCAAGCGCAAGATCCTGGAAGAGTTCACCGAAAAGAACCTGTACCCCTACTCCAAGTTCTATCTGCGCCACATCAAGGAGCGCTTCGGGATTTACTGGAAGAACCACTTTTCCACCATCGGCATCATCGGCATGCAGGAGGCCCTGGTCAACTTCATGGGCGAGGGCATCGCCGACACCGAGGGCAAGGCCCTGGCCCTGAGGATCCTGGATCACATCCGCGGCCGCCTGGAAGAGCTCCAGGATGAGACCGGTGACATCTTCAACCTGGAGGCCACCCCCGGGGAAGGCACCGGCTACCGTCTGGCCATGAAGGACAAGAAGCGTCATCCCGATGCGGCCTGTGCCAACGAAGCGGCGTACAAGGGCGGCGACGACCCCTTCTACACCAACTCCACCCACCTGCCCGTGAACTACAGCGACGACCTCTTCGAGGTGCTGGATCTCCAGGACGAGCTCCAGACCAAGTACACCGGGGGAACCGTGCTTCACATGTTCCTCGGGGAAGAGGTCACCGATGTGGAAGCGGTGAAGTCTTTGGTGCGGAAGGTGTCCGGCAACTATCGCCTGCCTTACTTTACCCTGACCCCCACCTTCAGCGTCTGCCCCTCCCACGGGTACATCGCAGGGGAGGTGAAGACCTGTGAGAAGTGCGGCAGCGCAACGGAGATCTATTCCCGCGTGGTGGGGTACCTTCGGCCCGTGTCCCAGTGGAACAACGGCAAGCAGAGCGAATTCTGCATGCGTGAAACCTTTAAGGTGGCGTAAGGCGGCCTGACGCAGGCAACCTGCCCACGTGCAGGTCTCGGCCGTTGCGGCGACACGTTTGCCCAGCGGCCGTTTTTCCCGCCATTGCAGGGCAATGCCCCGTGCACTGGCTCCTGCTTTAGATGGCTGTGTCCCGTGTCCAACGGGGAACAGCAAAAGGAACGGCCTAGCTGCCGAGCCTTTGATGTGTGTGTCGGGGCCGATTTCTCCTTGCAGGAAAGATCGGCCCCGACTATTTTGGAGCGGCAGATGCGCGGGCCTTCGCGTCCGGCATCTGGTGATGGAAGGAGAGTTCCCAAGATGATTATCGGTGGTTTGAACAAATGCTCGCTCATCGACTACCCCGGAAAGATCGGGGCGGTGGTTTTTACCTACGGTTGCAACCTGACCTGCCCCTACTGCCACAACGCCGGCCTGGTGAACGAGGGAGGGCCTGAGACACCCTACGGGGTGGATGAGGTCCTGGGGTTTTTAAAAAACCGGATGGGCCGCCTGGACGCCGTGGTGGTGAGCGGGGGAGAACCCTGTCTTCACAGCGATCTCCCGGAGTTCATCCGCAAGGTCAAGGAGATGGGCTTTCTGGTCAAGCTGGACACCAACGGCAGCCGCCCGGCCATGCTGAGGTCCCTGATGGAACAGGGGCTGCTGGACTATGTGGCCATGGACATCAAGGCCGATCCTGCCGCTTACATGCCCCTGCTTTCCCGTCGCCCCATAGAGGCCGAGCTCAAAGAGAGCGTCTCGGCCATCCTGCACTCCGGGCTGCCCCATGAGTTTCGCACCACCTGCACCTCGCCCTTCATCGACGAGGCGGTCCTCGACACCATCACCGGCATGATTGAAGGCGCAGAGCTTTACGCTCTGCAGGAGTTTAACCCCAAGCACACCCTGAATCCGGATTTTTTTGATGTTTACGAAGGGATCTCACCCGAACTCCTGGAGCGGTTCAAGTGCGTTGCCGAAGAGAAGGTCAGGCGCTGTGTGCTCAGGATGGCGTCGTGATGACGGCGGGGCCGCAGCTGGCAAAGGCTGCGGTCCGTTTCCGCATCTGCGCCTGTGGAGGTGCCCATGACAGCAACCGGTAACGTTCCCGAACCCATCTGCGCGGAGATTGACCTTTCGCGCATCGCCGCCAATGCCCACATATTAAAGGCCCACGCCGGAGCCGCGCGGCTCATGGCCGTGGTAAAGGCCAATGCCTATGGCCACGGGGCCGAGCAGGTGGCCCGGACAGCCCTTGAAAACGGGGCGTCCTGGCTGGGGGTGGCCCGTGTCTCCGAGGCAGTGGCCCTGCGTGAGGCGGGCATTGAAGCCCCCATCCTGATCCTGGGGGTCACCACCGAGGCGGGGGTACCCCTGCTGATTCGCTACGCCCTTCGTCAGGCCGTGGTGGATGCCGGGCATGCCCGCATGTTGAGCCAGGCCGCAGAACGCCTGGGCGGCAAGGTCCTCGGGCACATCAAGGTGGACACCGGCATGGGCCGTGTGGGCTTTGATGCGGTGCAGGATCCCGGCGAGGCGTCGGCCCGGGCATGTGCTTCTGCCATCTTGGAGGCCGCAGCCCTTCCGGGGCTCCAGGCCGAAGGCATCTTTACCCACTTTGCCACCGCCGATGAAGCCAACCTTGTGGAGGCCCGTAACCAGCTGGCCCGTTTCACGTCCGTACTGGATGACCTTAAGGCTCGCGGGCTTGTCTTTGAATTACGCCACGCCGCCAACACGGCCGGGATCTTTACCCTTCCCGAGGCCCGGTTCGACATGGTACGGGGGGGCATCTCCCTGTACGGGATGAACCCTTCTGCCAAGGTTCGCGTGGACGCCCTGGGCGTGCGGCCTGCCATGACGGTAAAGGGTAATATTGTCCAGGTAAAGCACGTGAAAAAAGGCGCCTTCATCAGCTACGGCGGAACCTGGCGGGCAGAACAGGAGACCGTGGTGGCCACGGTGCCCTGCGGCTATGGGGACGGATACCCCCGGCTGTTGTCGGGCCGCGGGCACATGCTGGTCCGGGGCAGGCGCGTCCCTGTGCTGGGCCGGGTCTGCATGGACATGACCATGGTGGACGTCACCGGCATTGACGGCGTTGCCGTGGGCGATGAGGTGGTGATCATGGGCAGCCAGGGGGACGCAACGGTATCCGCCGACGAGATCGCCGAGGCCATCGGCACCATCAATTATGAAGTGACCTGCATGGTTGCCTCCCGGGTTCCCCGGATCTATCTTCCGTAAATTCGCGTACGGGGAGCCGGCGCTCCCCTTCCGGCGGAAAATAAAAACAATCCAAATTCCGGAATGTTACTCATCTTTTTGCTGTTTTCTTAAATCAGTTCCTTTTGGTGCATCCCTCTATTCTACTCACCTTGCGTGATCTGCCTTGACCGATATCCCTTGGTTTTTTATGATTGCATGTTACTTTGGATAGCTATTATTGCTGATAGCCTCGCAACACGGCTTGCGGATTCCCCGGGGCAACCCGCAGGGTGTGGTTTTCCACGATGGGGCCTGTGTTCGTGTGGAGCGATTTGTTTTACGGGGCTTTTTGCTATGTTGCCAACATGTTAAGGAAGGATATGCGGTGGCGGTTTTGTTTGGATCGGCGAAAACTGCGGTAAAAATTAAGGGGTATGGGGACGGTTTTCTGCTCTCTGTGGACCCCAAGGCTTCGGAAGACCATCTTCTGAAGGCCACGATTCGGATTTTTCGCCAGCTTAGAAACCTTGCTGCCGGGGCACTTGTTCAGGTGGATGCCGGCAGCTGGGCCGGTTCGTCCCTCTGGGCGGATCGCCTTGCCCCGGTGCTGCAGGATCGTTTTGCCGTCTCCGGTGTCCTGCCCTACGGGGAGCCGCCGGAAAGCGAAGGGGCCGAGATCATCGCCACCCCATCGGCCTCGGAAACCCAGGTTTTGACCGGGCGCGTGAGATCCGGTCAGCGGGTGACCACGGAGCGGCACCTGGTGGTCCTAGGGGACGTGAACCCCGGGGGCGAGGTGGTGGCCGGAGGCGACATCTATGTGATGGGCAGCCTTCGGGGGACGGCCATGGCCGGTTCCCCGGGGGATTCGACCTCCATTGTCATGGCCCTGGACTACCGGCCCATGCAGCTTCAGATCGGATCCCATGTGGCGGATCATCACACACCCGGCAAGCCCGGGCAGGTGGTGTATGCCTCGGTGGTGGACGGCGGGGTGGTGGTGGCCGATTACCTGCAGGAAAACCCCTTTGCCAAAGCCCCGGTTCTCACCTGGAGAACGTAAGCGGAGCCTTTGTGCCGCGGCAGGCGACCCGCACAAGGGGCGCATCGGGCGGCGGGTCCTTTTGTATCAGGCGATGCCTTTTGGCTGGCGCATCGTAAACAAGAAACGCACGGACAGGAGAGTTGGATACGTGAAAGGCAGAGTAATCGTCATCACATCGGGTAAAGGCGGTGTGGGCAAGACCACGGCAACGGCTTCAATCGGAGCGGCCCTGGCCCTTTCGGGCAAGAAAACGGCTGTGGTGGATATGGATATCGGACTGCGGAACCTGGACGTGGTGATGGGGCTTGAAAACCGCATCGTCTTCAACGTCGTGGATGCCGTCAAACAGCGATGCAAACCCTCCCAGGTGGCCATCAAGGACCGGCGCATCGACAACCTCTTTCTCATCCCCGCGTCCCAGAGCGACAACAAGAACACCATGGGCCCCGACGAGGTGACCGCCTTTATCGAAGAGATTCGAGGCGACTACGATTTTATCCTCATCGATTGCCCCGCCGGAATCGAGCAGGGATTCGAGAACGCCGTGGCCGCCGCTGATGACGCCGTGGTGGTCTGCATGCCCGAGGTCTCCTCCATCCGGGATGCAGACCGCATCATCGGCCTGCTCCTGGCCAAGGAGATCTCCCCCAAGCTGGTGGTGAACCGCATCGTGCCCCAGATGGTGGAACGCGGCGACATGCTCAGTCACGAGGACGTGGTGGATGTGCTCTCCGTTGAGCTCCTTGGCCTTGTGGAGATGGACGAACAGGTCATTGTCTCCACCAACACCGGGGTCCCCCTGGTGATGCAGAAGGACTCCAAGGCCGGGCGCGCCTTTGAGCGTATCGCAGGCCGCCTTGCCGGACAGACCGATCTGCCCATCGAAGTTCCCCGGACAGACAGTGGATTCTTTAAACGCCTCGGCCGGAAAATGGGTCTGGCAAGGTAAGGAGGAGATGATGCTGAACAACCTGTTGCAGAAGATGATGGGAGGTAAAGGCGAGACCCGGAGCAGCGATGTGGCCAGAAAGCGCCTCAAGCTCGCCCTGGTGTGCGACAGCCTGGAGGTCTCCGACGAGGTCCTGACCAATTTGCGCGAGGACCTTCTGGATGTGATTTCCCGCTATTTTGAAATTGACAGGGCGGGGTTTACCCTGGATATTGACAAAACCGAGGACTACTCGGCCCTGGTGATGAACACCCCGATCCTGTCGTCCCTTCGCCGATAGGGCCGATGGACTTTTTCAGGACCCCTGAGACGAATTGACATTGGGGTCTCCTACGACCATTGACATGAGAGGATGCCATGGATCTCACACATGACCTGCTGCGGACCATTCCCCTGTTTCGTTCCCTGGACACCGCCAGCCTTGACCGCATCGCAGATGCGGTAAAACCGGTGGCCCTCAAGCAGGGAGAGGCCCTTTTCCGCAAGGGGGACGAGGGCAATGAGATGTACATCATTGAAGAGGGGGCCGTTAAAATTGTCCTTCCCTCCAGCGTGGGGGAAGAGATCATCCTGACGGTTTTGAGGGAGCCTTCCTTTTTCGGGACCATGTCCATGTTTGACGGCCAGAGCCGAAGCGCCGACGCCGTGGCCATGACCGCCAGCCGTCTACTGGTCCTCGAGCGCGACGCCTTTATCCACATCCTCCAGGAAGACGAGCACGCCCTGCGCACCCTCTTGTGCGACCTTTCCTCCATGATCCGGAAAACAGACGACCTTTTAGAAGGCCTCTGCTTTTTCAGTATCTCCACCCGCCTTGCCAAGTGCCTTCTGGAGCTGGCCGAAAAGGTCTCCGACGGACGGGACAAACCCGTTGAGATTGACCTTACCTTCACCCAGAAAGAGCTGGGGGAGATGGTGGGCGCCACCCGCGAGAGCGTGAACCGGGAGCTCAAAAAACTCCGGGAAGAGGGCATCATCCAGCTGAACCGCGGGGTGATCACCATCTCGGACTGGGAGTCCCTGGAAGAGCTCGCCGTGCCCATGGATTTTTAGGCCTTAGGCCCCGGCCCAATGAGAAAGTGCGGTTTTTCTAAAGTCTAAAGGGGACAGGCTCTTTATGCAAAGTTCGCAGCTTGACCGGTTTGGTGCGCAGCCCCAGACCTGATATGCAAATAATCACGGTTTTTTCATGGTTGCTCTATCGTGCATGGGGCTTGAGGAAAGCTCGGGCTTGATAAGGGCGTTCAGGGGGGGGCAATAAGGCGCAGTCCGGCATGGGGCACTATAACAGTCCTTTAGCGTTTATTGGTTTTTACCACACAGCAGGTACATCCATTTCTACTCTTCTACTGGCGATGAGGGCGTTGTTCAGGCCTCCCCCAGTCGTTTCAAGGAGTACATCCCCTCGATTCCTTTGACACGCTTCGGGACTTTCTCCCGTGTTGCCCGGAAAAGGTCTTTGAATGTGTTGTAATGCGTCTCAACAAAGGTCCGGGACCCTATAATTCCGGAATCCGTAAAGTAGCGCGTCCTGTACCGGAAGCGCCTTGCGCGATTCACCTCAAAGCTCTCGGCTGTCTCTTCATCCAGAATCTCTTGGGGGATGCTTGCTTTTCCTCTCTTCTCGATGGCTCCCAAATGATAGAGGTATTTCCGGTACGTTTTTAGTTTCGCCGATGGGTCATCCTCACTGACATCCGGTATTCCCAAATCCGGTGAGAGAAACCCGTCCCTGTTTCCGGTTTGGAATCGGTGTCCGATGGAGCACCAGCGATACTCCTCGGGTCGCTTTACGATACCTGCACGCACGGCATTTAAATCTATATATGCGAGACAATGGATCAACGTGTTCCCCTGCTCAACGATGACGCTTTTAAAGCGTTCTCCCCACAGGGTCCCTTTGCGTTTTTTTCGTTTGTTGTAAAAGCACGAAAACCTTTGCTTGATGTCCTTGACGTAGGCTGAGAGGCTGCAAAATCTTTCTCGGTACTCTTCCAGGCGGCCTTCAGAAAATTCCGTATTCCTCCCATAGAGTCTCTGAAAGCGTTTTCGCACTTCGTCGTCAGAGATCATGTCGCCGGGGCTCACTTCGATGAGCAGGTGAAAATGGTTTCCCATGATGGCGAACCCCAAAACCTCAACACAGTAAATCGTGGAAAAAATCTGAATGATTCGAACCAGCTCGTCTTTTTCAACCTTGCCGAAGGGAAGGCCGTCCAGTGCGGTGCGGCTGATCACATGGTAGGCGGCTTTTTGCCCTGAATCTGTAACGACCATACGGGGAACTCGTGGCATGGAATCCTCCTTTTCGGTGTTGCAGCATCTGATGCGCGGGATCGGTTTATGGGGGGGATTTTTTTATGATTTGAATATGATACCGATACAGTGAAGCCTGCCACAAGATGGATGGAATGTCCAACATAAAGAGCCTGTCCCTATTTGGGTTCGACAGGCAGCCCTTGCTTTGATGGTGAGCTTAAGGTAGTAGAAAAAGACTGTTTTCGTTGATGGATGACAAGACGGCAGCTTTCTGCCCATCGGCTCCCGGAGCGTTGAAGGGCCACTGCAAAGAACAAACGACGAAATCCCGTGAAGAAGCCGCTGTGATTTGACCCGGGGAATGAGGGGCAATCGGCTTTATTTAGGTGGCTTACCTCGCCGCCGGAGGCATTTTTTTTAAGGATTCATTGTTGCGAAGGCCCGACCTCTGTGAGAGTCCACTGCCACAGCTGGTGGTTTACCTGAATTAAAATGAGGACAAGATGACAAACAAACGTATCATTTACACCGCTATAGATGAGGCTCCCGCACTGGCAACCTTTTCTCTGTTGCCCATACTTCAGTCATTTACAAAGGGTTCAGGTATCCAGTTTGAGACAAAGGACATCTCCCTTGCGGGACGGATCCTTGCAAATTTTCCGGAGAACCTGAAAGAGGACCAGAAGGTTGCCGACCACCTGGAAGAGCTCGGGGCCCTTGTGAAGGAGCCAGGAACCAATATCATCAAGCTGCCCAATATCAGCGCCTCCATTCCGCAGCTCAAAGCGGCCATCCAGGAGTTGCAGGGCAAGGGGTTCGATGTACCGGATTACCCGGAAGAGCCCCAGACCGATGCGGAAAAAGAGCTGCATACCCGCTATGCCAAAGTCCTTGGCAGTGCCGTGAACCCTGTCCTCAGGGAGGGGAACTCCGACAGGAGGGCGGCGGCCTCTGTGAAAGCCTTTGGAAAAAAGAAGCCCCACAGGCTCATGAAGGAGTGGCCGACCAACTCCAAAGCCCGGGTTGCCCATATGACAAACGGTGATTTCTACTCCAGCGAAAAGTCCGTTGTGGTGGACAAGGCGTGCTGCGTGCGCATCGAGCACGTCGACTTGGAAGGGCATGTTTCTGTTCTGAAAGAGAAAACGCCTCTGCTGGCCGGTGAGGTCATGGACTCCTCGGTGATGAACATCCGCGCCCTGCGCGCCTTTTATACCGAGCAGATTGCCGCGGCCAGGCAGGAAAAGGTGCTGCTCTCCCTGCACCTGAAAGCCACCATGATGAAGGTCTCTGACCCTGTCATGTTCGGTCACTGCGTTTCGGTGTTCTACAAGGATGTTTTCGACAAGCATCAGGAGGCCCTGGCCCCGCTGGGCATCAACGTGAACAATGGCCTGGGCGATCTCTACGCGAAAATCCAGATGCTCCCCGACGACAAACGCTCTGAAATTCAGGCGGATATCATGGCGGTGTATGGGGCACGGTGCCAGCTTGCCATGGTGGATTCAAGCAAGGGCATCACCAACCTGCATGTCCCGAACAATGTGATTGTCGATGCGTCCATTCCCGTGGTTGTCCGTGACGGCGGGAGGATGTGGGGTGCCGATGACAAGCTCCATGACACCATCGCCATGGTCCCGGATCGCTGTTACGCCACGATGTACCGTGAAGTTGTCGAGGATTGCCAGAGGAACGGCGCCTTTGATCCTGCCACCATGGGCAGTGTGTCCAATGTGGGCCTCATGGCCCAGAAAGCCGAGGAGTACGGTTCCCACGACAAAACCTTTGAGGCTCCCGGAGACGGTGTGATTCGCGTTGTCGATGACTCCGGGGACATGCTGATGGAGCAGCCGGTTGAAAAGGGCGATATCTTTCGGGCGTGTCAGACCAAGGATGCGCCCATCAGGGACTGGGTGAAGCTCGCTGTGACCCGTGCACGCATCACAAAAACGCCTGCCGTCTTCTGGCTTGATGAAAACAGGGCCCATGATACACGGCTTATCCGGAAGGTCGAAGCCTACCTGAAAGATCATGACACCGACGGGCTGGACATCAAGATCATGGATCCGGTTTCGGCCATGACATATTCCCTTGAAAGAATCAGGAAGGGGGAAGATACGATTTCTGTCACCGGAAACGTCCTGCGTGATTATCTCACGGATCTTTTTCCCATTCTCGAGCTCGGCACCAGCGCCAAAATGCTCTCCATCGTCCCCTTGATGGAAGGCGGCGGCCTGTTTGAGACAGGCGCCGGGGGGTCTGCCCCCAAGCACGTGGAGCAGGTGTTGAAGGAAGGCCACCTTCGCTGGGATTCCTTAGGGGAATTCTGCGCCCTTGTGCCCTCTTTCGAGCACATCGCCTCAACCCACGGGGACGAAAAAGCGAGCTTGTTTGCAAGAACCCTGGACCAGGCCATCGGCCGGTTTCTGGAAAATGAAAAGTCTCCTTCCCGGAAAGTAAACGAGATGGACACCCGGGGAAGCCATTTCTACCTTGCCCTGTACTGGGCACAGGCCCTTGCAGAGCAAACCGCCGACCCTGACCTCAGCACTCGGTTTTCTGTGATCGCCGAAAAGCTGGCGGCCAGCGAAGCCGTCATCACGGAAGAGCTGATTCGTGCCCAGGGAAGCCCCGTTGACCTTGATGGGTACTACAGGGCCGACGTAACAAAGACAGAGCAGTTCATGCGCCCGAGCGCCACGTTCAACAAGATCATTGATCAATTGTAATGAGTCCGCTTTGCCTTTGGCTAAGCCGTGACAAGCCGTAAAAAAGTGTAACTATTCAGCTCAAACAAGCCTCCGGCAGCCCTGCCGGGGGCCAAACTTTTAGCCTGATTTATAAAACCGGGTTTGACAAACAGGTCTTAAGCAAGCCTTTCCAGGCTCCGCCGAAATAATTTCCACTTTTTCGCGTGCATTAGAAACGTTTTTTGCGGAGCTTTTTTTCAAAAAAGCGACCCGCCGGAGGCAAGCTGAATAGTTACAAAAAAGTTTCGGTTACCACGCCCCTTTCCTTCGGGTCAGAAGCGAAGGGGCGTGGTAATGAATTTCCCAACCATTGCCTGTCTCACCCTTTGATTTTTCTATAATTCCCGGTTGCATCATTTGGAATGCTTAAAGTCTGCGCGGATAAAGTGCCAGAAGCCCCGCCCATTGGACGCATGGGCCGCGTTGTATTGACCTGAACGGAAATACAAACAAGGCGTCTTTCAGGATACATGACACATGTGTCTGGCTGTCTGGAATCAAGCTTTTGAAAAGTTTGATAAACAGCTGTTTGGCAAGGTCCTTTCCCGTATACCCTGGATGAATGGCGAATGTGATTTTCCCCGAGGAACGAGGGGTAAAGCGCATTCGCTATTTGCTTTCGAGGTGACACACCTCGCCGCCGGAGGCATGTGTTTGTTTTTTTTTGGGGAGGGAGGGCAATCAGGGCGTTGTGGAGCTGGAGGCGGTGCAACCGCCCAGGTTCGGGGCGAACTCGCTCTGGATAATGGTGTAGAGCTTTTTCCCCACATCCAGGCCGATGTCGATGAAGCCGGGGCCGTAGAGCTTTCCGGTCTGGGACCGGAAGGTTTTTTTGATGCGGGCGATCCCTTCCAGGGCCCTGGGGTAGTGGCTCATGAAGAGGGGCAGGGGAATCCGCGCGTAGGAGACCATGTCCCAGACGGTGTGGGCAAAGTTGTCGGGTCCCCAGCGGAATTTGTCGGCATCGTAGAGGGCGTCTGCCAGGAGCTGGGCGTCAGGCCCGGTCGGACAGGCTGCGTCATTGGTTTTAAAGGCTTCGTGGCAGGCAATGGCAAAGGCGATTTCGTGGATCTCGTTTTGGGGAAAGTGCAGAACCGCCAGGACTTTTTCCGCGTAGGCAGCCCCTTTTTCGGCGTGGTCCTTGTGCTTTCGCATGGTGTCGTGCAGGAGCCCGGCGCAGTGGGCCTTGAACATGAGACGGTCTACGCACGGGGCGTCGGCCGTGTTGTGTTCCTTGCTGCGCCTGCGTTCCACAAGCACGATGGCACCGGCTTCGATGGCCACCTTCTGGGAATGGAAGAGGCCGTGGCCAAAGTCTTCATCCAACTCAGCCTCCAGGTGGGAGATGAGCTCCTTTAACTCTGCGCTTCGATCAAAAAGCCGATGTGACCGCTTAAGGGCATCGGCTTCCTCTTTATAAAAGGCGGGTTCAGGAAGGGTTTGCACCAGCTCCCGTGCCCGCTGTCGAATTTGTCTGTACGTCTCATCCATGGGTAGAAGTGTACCACACACCCCGGCGGCTTGGAAATAGTGAAGCGTGGCTTGAAGGGGCTGCTGTCGGTGGGGATTGCCCTTTTGACCGGGGGCCGATGCGGTTTGTAACAACTCTCTTTTGTCCTCTTTTTTACACGGTTTTCAGGCCTGGTCGCATCGACCTGGTTTGGCTTAAAAAAAAACATTGACAGGGTCTCTGGCCTGGTCTAAATAACAACTTATGAGCATATGCTCATAACTAAGGAGGAGCCATGGTACGTCCAAAAAAAGAACGGGTGGTGGGAGTTCCCTCCAGCCTCAGCTACTTCAAACCGGGGGGAATTCCCCTTCGGCAGCTTGAGGAGACCCTTCTCACCGTGGACGAACTGGAGTCCCTTCGGCTCTGTGATCTGGAACAACTTTCCCATGAAGAGGCGGGACGCCGCATGAACGTGTCCCGGGCCACCCTTGGGCGCATCGTGCGGGAAGCTCGGCGCAAGGTGGCCGATGCCCTGGTTCACGCCAAGGCCCTGCGTGTGGAAGGCGGCAACTACCGGATCACAGAGGAGATGCGCCTGTTTGTCTGCAGCGGTTGCGGCAAACGGTGGGAAGAACCCTATGGAACCGGACGCCCCGATGGTTGTCCTTCGTGTGACAGCGTCAAATTCCACAGGGTCTGGAAAGAAGAAGCCGAGTTCCCCGAGTCTGAATGATGCCGTGCGCAAGCGTTTTTGATATTGTACGATCCGGCCCCACATCCGAGATTGGTGCTCATCAAAATGATTTTCACAGACATCTTTGCACCCCCTCCTGGGGCTCCGGCGGTAAGATAAACCCGTAAGACGGGGTAGTGAACGCCATGATGATCACGGTAGCAAGCGGCAAAGGGGGCACGGGGAAGACCACCGTGGCCACCAACCTCGCCGTGGCCGTCGGAGAAGGGGCGACCCTTCTTGACTGCGACGTGGAAGAGCCCAATGTCCATCTGTTTTTGAATCCCGAATCGGTCATAAGGACCCCTGTCACCACCATGGTTCCGGTGGTGGACCAGGACGTATGCGTCCAGTGCGGCGCGTGCAGTGATTTGTGCCAGTTTTCCGCCATCACCCTGGTGGCCGGCGAGCTTTATACTTTTCCCCGCATGTGCCACAGCTGTGGCGGGTGCGTGATGGTGTGCCCCAACGGGGCTCTGACCGAAGGCACCCGTGAACTCGGTGAGTTGGAGAGGGGCCGGTACAAAGGCATCGAACTGATTACAGGCCGCCTGAAGGTCGGCGAAGCCATGAGCCCTCCCCTCATCGACAGGGTGAAGGAGGCCGCAGACGGCAAGGAGCTGGTGATTGTGGATGCCCCTCCGGGGACCTCCTGCCCGGTGATCGCCGCCATGGGCGGCACCCACTATGTGGTGCTGGTCACCGAGCCGACGCCCTTCGGCCTCAACGACTTGAAGCTCGCCGTGGAGGCGGTGCGGGTCCTGGGCATTCCCTTCGGCATCGTCATTAACCGTGCCGATGCAGGGGATGACCGTGTGGTCCGGTATGCGGAGGAGGAGGGCATTGAGATTCTGATGTCGATTCCTTACAGCCGGAAAGTGGCAGAGTATTACGCCAGGGGGCGGCTCCTGGTGGAGGCGATGCCGGAGATGGCCGAGGCCTTCGCCGGTATGGTGAAAAAGATCCGGAAAGCCGCAGAAGGGGGGACAAGATGAAAGAGATTACCATCTTAAGCGGCAAGGGAGGCACCGGCAAAACCACCGTTACCGCTTCCTTTGCGGCCCTTGCAACCAACAGGGTGCTGGTGGACGCCGATGTCGACGCCGCCAACCTGTACATGATCACCCCCCACACCGTGGAGGAAGAGCATCCCTTTCAAGGGGGGAACCTGCCCAAGATCGATATCCAGGCCTGCACCCACTGCGGGGAGTGCATCACCCGGTGCCGGTACGAGGCCATTGAAAAGGGGCCGCGCCTCAACCGCATTGCCTGTGAAGGCTGCGGGGTGTGCGCCCATTTTTGTCCCGAGGGGGCCATCACCATGGAGCCCCGGGTCTGCGGTACCTGGTTCAACTCCAGCACGGAAAACGGGCCCCTTGTCCACGCCCGCCTGGGCATTGCCGAGGAGAACTCCGGCCTCCTTGTCTCCCTGCTGCGTCGGGAAGCCCGCAAAAAGGTGGACGAGACAGCCGCCAACCTGATCCTTGTGGACGGACCTCCGGGGATCGGCTGCCCGGTGATTGCCGCCACCACCGGATGCGACGCCGTGGTGGTGGTCACCGAGCCCACGGTCTCGGGGCTCCACGATCTGGAGCGCGTGGCCGAACTCACCACTTTTCTCAAGGTCCCTGCCATGATCACCATCAACCGGTGGGACCTTCATCCCATGATGGCCGAGCGTATCCGTGAGGTGGCAAAGGAGAAGGGGATGCATCATCTGGGCGATATCCCTGTGGACGATGCGGTGACGGCGTCCATGGTGCAGGGTAAGCCCCTGGTTACCTGTTCCGACGGGCCTGCGGCCACGGCGATTCGTGGCGTGTGGCAGCAGGTTGTCAATTTTTTGGATGAAAAACGCGGGCCACTGAAGATGGCTCTGTAACCCAAGGAGAACCCCAATGAAAATCGCAGTGACATCTACAGCACCGGATTTCGATGCTCCCATGGACCCCCGGTTCGGCCGCGCCGCCTGCTTTCTCGTGGTAGACACCGAGACCATGGCCTGGAGCGTGGTGGAAAATTCCCAGAACCTGAACGCTGCCCAGGGTGCGGGTATCCAGGCAGGTAAAACCATCGTGGAAACGGGGTGCACCGCCATCATCACCGGCAATTGCGGCCCCAAGGCCTTCCGCGTGCTCACCGGAGCCGGCATCAAGATTGTGACCGGGGCCAAGGGCAGTGCCCGCCAGGCCGTCGAACAGTTCAAGGCCGGTGAACTCCAGGAGTCCTCCGAGGCCAACGTCGAGGGCCACTGGATTTAAGTCGCCTTAGCTAACGCATTCAAGGTGGCTTGCCTTGCCGCCGCTTTTGTATACACATGAAGGAGAAAAACATGAAAATCGCCATTCCACTGGCCATGGGCCAGCTTACCGCACACTTCGGACATTGCCAGGAATTTGCCTTTGTTAACGTTGCCGACGGGGCGATCAAGGACACCGAAAAGATCGTTCCTCCGCCCCACGAGCCCGGCGTGCTTCCCAAATGGCTGGCAGACCACGGCGTGACCCACGTCATCGCCGGCGGCATGGGCGGCAGGGCCCAGCAGCTCCTTAACGCCAGCAACATTGAGGTGGTCACCGGTGCCCCCGTGGAAGACCCTGAAGTCCTGGTCAAAGCCTGGCTTGCCAAGACCCTGGAAACCGGTGAGAACGCCTGCGGACATGATGAAAATCATATCTGCGATCACTGATTTGCGCTTGATCGCGCCCTGGGTTTTTCAGGATTTTTTCTGGAAAGCGTTCGGCGACGGGCTTGATTCACTTGTCCGTCCACTCGAAGAAGAGAGCCCGTCGCTGAACACGTATACCCCGTTTTCGAAACCGCTGTTTCGAAAACGGGGTATTTTTATTGTGGCCTATGGGTTTTTCTTCAGGGCTGAAGCAAGGGGGTCGCCTTACGGGCAATCTCTTTCCAGGACGCACAGCGGGTGCAGGCAGGGTGACCCTCGGTGTGCCGGTTCCAGGGGCGGTCGAACAAAAAGGTCGGGACCTTCATGGTACCGCTGAGAAAGGCGGCCATGGACAGGGAGTCTTCCACGGCGCAGGTGTAGGTGCGGGTTTTTATCTCATCCAGGGTGATGAAGGGGCCCTGGGCGGGGTCATGGCGCCCGTATTTGTCGCAAATTTCAAAGCTGTCAAAGGGAATGCCTGCCATTTTCAGCCAGGTCAGGGAGAGCTCCCGGGTTTCAGGGGGACGGCCGGTGACCACGGCAATGGGGTAGCCCGCCACCTGCCAGGCGGACAGGGCCTCCCTGACCCCGGTCACCGGTGAAAACCCCATCAGCACCTCCTTTGTATGCACCACCTCGAAAAGATGGGCCAGCTGTGCCCGGGTCAGGCCAAAGGAGCTGGAAAGGTCAAAGTCGGCAATGGCCTCATAGCTGGCCTCGATGCCGAATTCCCGTTTCACAAGTGCCGGATAGGTGCGCGTGGTCTCGGCAATGACGTCATCCATGTCAACGAAAATCGGATGCTTCATCGGTTAGAGATTTTTCAGGACGTCGATCATGGAGAAGCAGTGACCCTTGATGCCCGCCAGGCGTTTTTTCTCCACAAAGGCCACGGCGTCCAGGGTGCCTTCGGCGTAGATGTCCCGTCCGTTGATGTTGTGGGTGATGCCGAATTCGGAGCTGCCGTCCGGGGCGCAAAGGGTGTAGGTGTGCCAGCCGTGGCCGTCCAGGTGCTCTTCGGGGATGCCCATGGCTTTTTGGGCTTCGGGTTCACGGACCTTGTCGATGTCGGCCTCGGTGAACTCCACCCCCAGGAGGTTGAACTGGCGGATGATGGCCTTGGCCGTGCCGCTGGTATCGGCTTTCCAGCTCTGGTGGCTCTCCTTGACGGTCATCTGAAAATCCTTGAAAAGGCCGGGGAAGTTTTTGGCCCCGTACTCGATCATGGCCTGGAGGCCCACGATCTGCTTGGCCATGTTGGGGGCGATGACAGCCGGAATGGCCGAGTCGGTCACATCGGCGCGGATCTGCTCCCGGTTGCCGCCCGTGGTGCCCATGACAAAGGGCAGGCCTTCGGCACAGTAAAAGGCCACGTTGGCATCCACAGCGCTGGGGTGGGTGTAGTCCACGGTGACAAAGGGCCCGTACGTCTCCTTGATGGTTTTCAGCACCGCGCTGCGCTCCTCGGGGGAGACCAGGGTGATGTCCGTGCCGTTGACCCGGACGCTTTTTTCCGTGTCGGGGCCGGTGAGGGAGTAGGGAACGACGGTGAACCGCTCGTCATTTATCGCATGGGCCAAAATGGTGGTGGCTACCTTGCCCGGAACGCCGTTGATCATGATGTGGGTGATCGTCATGGTATCGCCTCGTCAGTGGTGGATTTGATTTTTTGTTTTCGCGCTGTGCACATGCCTCGGCATGCCCGACGGTAACCTACCACAATTGTCCCTTGGATTCAAAAGCCTGTGGTTGGAGGGGAGAACGGTATTTTGGAATGAGGGGGGCAGATCCCGTCTGTTGTTCTCACGCCATCCCTGTGGTAAAAACGGAGCAGTAAGCTGTGTCCGCCTTGCCTGTCTGAACGAATCGATGCGACAGGCGACCCGCCTTGGGTGGGCAGCCCCCTCTTTCCCCGTCCGAAAAGGAGAGTCCATCGCCATGAATGCCATTTCCCGTGAAAAATTATCTCCGAAATCCGTGTTGACCCATCTTGTTCAGGGGGGCTACCTCTCCCAGGATCAGGCCAGGCATGTTGTCTCCATGCGGGAGAGCGTGGAGAGAAAGCTGTCTCGGAAGAGGGAGGGCAAAAAGGTGGGGATCATCGAGGTGCTGAGGCACCTCTCCATGGACCGGGCCGACAGGCCGGGGGAGCCCCTGGATGAGGATGCGATTTACCAGGCCCTGGCCGATGCCTGGGCCATAGATTATATGAAGATCAACCCCTTGAAGCTCAACATGGAGACGGTGACCAAGACCATCCCCAGGAATTTTGCCATGAAGCACCTCGTGCTACCGGTGGCGATCAAAGACGGGGAGCTCACCGTGGCCATGTCCGATCCCTTCAACGCCGAGGTGCTGGATGACCTCAAGCGGGTGAGCCAGATGCGCATCCGGCCCGTGGTGACGTCCCGGTCCGACATCGAGCGCTATATCAACGAATTTTTCGGGTTCAGGTCGTCCATCGCTGCGGCCAAATCACAGTATGCAGGAACGGGCATCGACCTGGGCAACCTGGAGCAGTTCGTCAAGCTGGGATCCTACGGGGAGATCCAGTCTTCGGACCACCACATCATCAACGCGGTGAATCATCTGTTCAGCTATGCCTTTGACCAGCGGGCCAGCGATATCCATATCGAGCCCAAGCGCGATGTGACCGTCATCCGTATGCGCATTGACGGGGCGCTGCACTCCGTCTACGAGTTGCCTAAGACCATTCACAGCGCCCTGGTGACGCGCATCAAGGCCATGAGCCGCCTGGACATGGCGGAGAAGAGGCGCCCCCAGGACGGCCGCATCAAAACGGACAAAGACGGCACGGAGGTGGAGATCCGTGTCTCCACCGTGCCCGTGGCCTTTGGAGAGAAGGTGGTGATGCGTGTGCTGCATCCGGACATCATGTTCCAGGATCTTGAAAAACTCGGGTTTACCGGGGAGGATCTGGTTCGGTACGAAGCCCTTGTGAACCGACCCCACGGCATTGTGCTGGTGTGCGGGCCCACGGGAAGCGGCAAGTCCACCACCCTTTACTCCACCTTGAGGCGACGGGCGAGCCCGGAGCTCAACATCACCACCGTGGAAGACCCCATCGAGATGGTCCATGAGGAGTTCAACCAGATCGCGGTCCAGCCCCAGGTGGGCATCACGTTCGGCACCATCTTAAGAAATATCCTGCGACAGGACCCGGACATCATCATGCTCGGGGAGATGAGGGACCTCGACACGGCAGAGAACGCGGCCCAGGCGTCCATGACCGGCCACCTGGTCCTCTCCACCCTGCACACCAACGATGCGCCGTCGGCCATTATCCGCCTGCTGGACATCGGGATCCCCTCGTACATCATCCAGGCAACCCTCTCCGGGGTAGTGGCCCAGCGCCTGGTGAAGCGGGTCTGTCCCCATTGCGTGGAGACCTATGAGATGGACAGCGAAAAATTAAAAGGGCTCGGCCTGGATTCGGGTCGGGAAGGGATGCTGACCCTGTCTCGGGGCGCCGGGTGCCTCAAGTGTCGTGGAACAGGGTACCTGGGCCGGCTGGCCATCTTTGAGATCCTCACCTATTCCGAGGAAGTCCGTCGCCTGACCACCCGGGACGCGGACGCTGAGGCGATTCGTATTCAGGGGGTCAAGGAGGGGATGGTGAGTCTGAGGGAGAGCGGCATCCGGCAGCTCCTGGCCGGGAACACCACCTGGGAGGAGCTCCTGCGGGTGACCTGGGAGAGCCATTGATTCTGTACTTGAAAAAAAAGGCGCCCTGAACATGATGTCAGGGCGCCTTTGTGATTGGTTTGGGGCGGATTACTTTTTTAAAAAGGTGAAATGATCTCCGGGGGTGAACCCCTGGGTGGAGTAGGTCACCAGAACGGTTGCCGTTTCGTCCTGGGTGTCGAGGACAATGAAATTGCCGATGTTGACGGGGACCATCAGGCCTTTGTCTGTTAAGGCGTCGTCGGCCTTTTTGGTCTCGTAGTAAAACACCGTGTAGGTCTGGCCCTTGGCAATGCCGTCGGAGGCGCCCCGGTTGATGAAGCCGACCATGTCCTGGCCGAAGGTGGTCTCTCCTTCCTCGGCGGTGATGATCTCCCCTTCCATGGACTCTAAGCCGTCCAGGATGGGGATGTCACGGGACCGTTTTTTGTAGGGCATGATCTTGTCGTCGAGCTTGATGGAGCGGTAGGAGTCGGTGATGCGGGCGATGAAAAAGCCGTCCCGTTCTCCCATGATCTCCACCACCCCGCTCAGGTAGTGCTGGGTTCCGATCTCCTTGCGGACGCGGTTGAGTTTTTTTCTGTTGACGTCCAGGAGCCGTGCGGTGATCTGTCGGGGAGTGATGGTGCGGTAGGTGACATAGCGCGCGCCGATGACCAGGGAGGTCTCTTCGCTGGCCTTGATGTAGATGATGTCGCCTTCGCCCAGCATCAGCTGGTCGGTGCCCTTGAGTTTGAAGACCGTGCCGTGGGGGGTGACGGGCTCTTTTTTCATGAACCCGACCCGCTCGATTTTGGAGTAGTGGTAGGTGCGGGGCTCCTCTTTGTCCGCGATGGCGGCGGCTTCCACGGCGCCGGCTTCGTCAACGGCCATGGCGTGGCTCGAATCCCCGGTGCCCAGGGCGTCCAGATCGCTGCGATGGACGAGTTTGATTTTCTGGCCGGGATAGATCAGGTGGGGGTTGGCCAGCTGTCCGTTTTTGCTCCAGAGGTCGGGCCAGGTGTAGGGATTGTCGCTGAATTTTTGAGAGAGGCCCCAGAGGGTGTCCCCTTTTTTGACCGTGTAGTACACCCCGGTTTCCGAGGCGACCTGCTTCGTGGTATCAGCCAGACCTGATACCCCGGAGGACAAAAGGAAGACCAGTGTGAGTACGGCGGCGTATCGGAGTTTTGCCTTGATATCCATAATCGCTCCGGTATGATAATTAAGGTAAGTTGATATAGACCGTATCCGGTCTGAAATAAGGCCCCTGCATCGCTCTTTACTGTCCGGTTTTTTCATCCGTGTGTCAATACCAAATACTGGAAAGCGCTCACGTATTTTGGGGCCCTCTGGGGACATAAGATATAAGGTGAACCCAAGGAGTGGACGCCGTTCGGGCGTCTTTCTTACATCTGGGGTTGTGGTGCGGAAACAACCCCTGTATATGGTGGCAGCGGGTGGCTCCGGATCGTTGTTGAGGTGCCACAGGTCACACACTTACAGCTCATATATCCTGTATTGTCCTGATTTGTCAATGTTTTCGCGAATGCTCCCGTTGGGGCGCGGAACGGGCCTTGACGGGTTGTCACGCATCGGGCAGCAAAGGGAGAGGAACGTTTATGGAACGGATTGCAGATTTTTTGTTTGAAGCGGGGATGTTGAAGCGGATTCCGCGTTCCGGCTACCATTTCCTTGGCGGGGGAAAGGAGAGCATCGCCGAGCACTCCTTTATGATCACCACCATCGCCTTTGCCCTGTCCCGCATGGATGAGACCGTGGACGCCGGCAAGCTGCTGGCCATGTGCCTGGTGCACGACCTTCCCGAGGCCCGCACCGGGGACCTGAACTATGTTCAGAAAAAATACTGCTCCGCCGATGAAGCCCGTGCCGTGGCCGACCAGGCCCGGGGCCTTCCCTTCGGGAAAGAGTATGCCGCCCTGGTGGAGGAGTTCAATGCCTGTGAGACCCTTGAGGCAAGGCTTGCCAAGGACGCAGACCAGCTTGCCTTTGTCCTTGACCTGAGAACGCTCATGGACACCGGTCACAACGGTGCCGACAAATGGCTGGCCGTGGTGCTGGAGCGCCTGGTGACGGAGCCGGGGCGAAAGCTTGCCGACGCCATTGTATCCCGGGCCTGGGACGACTGGTGGTTGACGGGGTATTCCGAATAGGGACAGGCCTGTGTATCGCAATTTGTTCACGGGGCCCTGAGCGTTCTGCGGGGCATCAATGGTGGTTTTCCGGCTTTCTTCGGGTGGGGTGGAAAGGGGCTGGGGAGAAAATGCCTTTAACTTCGGCGCCGGTTTGGCCGATCAACATGAATGCATTCGGCATCAGTCTCGGGTGCTCTCGTGAGGCGAGACCGAAATAAAAAGGGGGAGGCGTGCCCGCATGTGTGAGCGGGCCAAAGGGCGGAAGGCATGGAAAAAATGGATACGGCTAAAATTTTGTATGTGGACGATGACCAGGATCTGATTCAAATTTACACCCGGTTTCTGGAAGGGGAAAACTACAGCCTGAAAACCGCTGCCGATGCGGAGGAGGGGCTTGAGATCGCCCAGGACTTCATGCCGGACCTTATCATCAGCGATGTGGCCATGCCCGGCATGGATGGGCTGGAGTTCTGTCGCAGGGTTCGGGCATCCGAGGGTCTTGGGGACGTCATCTTTATGCTGGTTTCCGGCATTGATGTGGAGCCGAGTGACGTGGTGGCGGGGCTCGGTGCCGGTGCGGACGAGTACCTGGTCAAGCCCTTTTCCCGCGATGAGCTCGTGGCCCGTATCGGGACCCTGCTGCGGATAAAAGGGCTAAAGGAGAGGGCTGAAAACGCCGATAGTTTTTTAAAGGACGAACTCCGGAACCGCGACACCCTGGAGGCCAGGCTGGCAGAGCTCAAGGAGGAGCTCGCCGGTGAACGGGAGGCCCTTTCCGGGGCCCTCAAGCAGGTGGCTTCCCTGGTGGGTGAGCGGCAAAAAGCTGTGGAACGGGCCGATGCCATGGAGGCCCGGGCATCAGACACCCTGACGACCTGTGTGGGCCTGCTGGTTTCAGCCCTGGACGCACGGCCGGTCTTTAAACGGGGACACGGCGCCGATGTGGCGCGCCTGTCTGTGGCCATGGCCGAGGATCTGGGGATGGAGGATGACAAGCGCCATCACCTGGAACAGGCCGCGCGGCTTCACGAGCTGGGGCTGCTTTTTGTATCGGAAACCCTGGCGGGGAAAAACCCGCTGGACTACTCCGAATCGGAAGCGGATTTTCTCTCCAGGCACCCCGAACGGGCCGGGAAGATGCTGGCCGGTGTGGAGGGGCTGGAAGAGACGGCCCGCATTGTCCGGCACCTGTTTGAACACCTCGACGGGAGCGGGACCCCCAGGGGCTTGAAAAAAGATGCCATCCCCTTGGCGTCACGGATCATTGCCGTGGCAGACGCCTGGGAAACCCTGGCGGCATGGCCGGATGGCGGCAGCGAGAGAGATCGTCTGGACAGGCTGGAAGAAGAAGCAGGGACGCGATTCGACCCCAAGGTTGTACACTGTTTGCGTAAGTGTCTGGGACGAAAGCCTGAAACTGAAGTCGGTGGCCGTGTGGAAATGAATGTGTTTGATGTGAAGCCCGGAATGGTTCTCGCCTCAGCCATCTATACAGCCAAGGGTGCCATGCTCCTGCCGGAGGATACGGTCCTGACGGACGAGTATATCAGGCAGATCGCACGCTACAACCGGATCGATTCCCTGGAAGAGACTGTATTTATAAAGGGATAGGTTGGCTTGACATGGATCTGGCTTCATTGATAGGTGTGATTTCCGGGGTTGGCTTTACGGCCGCGTGTATTCTTCTGGGCAGCAGCCTGATGCTGTTTTGGAACATGCCGTCGGTGATGATCGTTGTGGGCGGGACCATCGCCTCGACCCTCATTGCCTACCCCCTCAAAGAGTTCCTTGGCGTCTTCAAGACCGTTGGCAAGGTCTTTATGTTTAAGATCGAGAAACCCGAAGACCTGGTCAAGGCTCTGGTGGAGATCTCCAACAAGGCGAGGAAGGGCGGGCTTCTCTCCATCGAAGCAGACATCAACAGCACCGAAGACCCCTACCTGAAAAGTGCCCTCCAGATGACCGTGGACGGGGTGAAAACCTCGGACATCGCCGCGGTGATGCAAAAGAGGATGGAGTTGACCCACCGGGAACACAAGGTGGGGTACTCGGTTCTTGCCTCCATGGGGTCCTATGCCCCGGCCTTTGGCATGGTGGGCACCCTCATCGGCCTGGTGCAGATGCTGGCCAACCTCGACGACCCCTCCTCCATCGGGCCGAAAATGGCGGTGGCCATGATCACCACCTTTTACGGCGCCCTGATGGCCAACCTGTTTTTCATTCCCATGTCGGACAAGCTGAAGCTCCGCAGCGAAGAG
Organism: Desulfoluna spongiiphila; assembly: GCF_900101345.1. Classification (GTDB taxonomy): domain Bacteria; phylum Desulfobacterota; class Desulfobacteria; order Desulfobacterales; family Desulfolunaceae; genus Desulfoluna; species Desulfoluna spongiiphila. The sequence continues at coordinate 294,051 of NZ_FMUX01000002.1, forward strand.
GAGATCATGAACATGACCCTGCTGTACGAGGGCGTGGTCTCCATCCGCGAAGGGGAGCACCCCAGGCTCATGGAAGACAAGCTCAACGTCTACCTGTCGGCCGGGGGCGGAAAAGCCGCCAAAGAGGAGTAGACCATGGCTGACGAAAACGGCACCGGCGCAGCCGAAGAAGAGGCGGCTCCGGCCCTGAACCCTCCGGCCTCCATCGGGGGCGACGACGAAGAGGGCGGTGGCGCCCCCGAGTGGATGTGTACCTTTTCCGACCTGGTGACCCTGCTCATGTGCTTTTTTGTTCTGCTTTTTGCCATGAGTACCATCCAGGAGGAGACCTTCAAGGAGCTTGTTCAGTCCTTGAAATCAGCCCTGGGCGTGCAGCAGGTTCCCGAGACCGGCACCCGTGAAGGGTTGAGGATGAACGCGGGCACCGACACCACCGACCCCAAGGACCATGCCGTCGATGAGCTGGGGGGGATGGTCCAAAAAGAGATGGAAGAGATCGTCAGCGATGTGCGCGAGCTCATCATGTTCAACAAGCTCGGCGGCCAGGTGCGGGTGGAGGAGACCGAAGACGGCGCGGTGATCACCATCGCCGACATGGTCATTTTCGGGCCCGGCGAGGCAAGGCTCTCCGAGGACGGGCGCATCGTCATGGAGAAGGTGGCCATGGTGCTGGCCCAGTTTCATTATCCCGTCACGGTGTCGGGGCATACCGACGCCCTGCCCATGGCCAGGCGCAATGACGATTCCAACTGGGAACTCTCCACCCGTCGTGCCACCAGCGTGGTGCGTTTTCTTATCTCCATGGGCATTGATCCTGCCGAGTTGAAGGCCCAGGGGTTTGCCCACTACCGACCGGTGGCCGACAACGGGACCCCCGAGGGGCGCGCGAAAAACCGTCGGGTGGAGATTACCTATGAGCGCACCTACATCGCCCGGGCGATGGGCGGGGAGCTGTATTAGGAAGGCCACGGGCCTTTTGTCTGTTCTTCCATCACTGCCCCCTTCCTTTGCCGTCCTGCCTTTGGAACGCGTCGTGTCCACGATTGCTGTTGAACTCTCAATTTCTATCGGATAGAATACAAAGTTTTTAAAATATCGCTGGGGCGACGCCACCCGGGGGACATTTTCTCTGCGGCTGATGGCGGCCCTGTCTTTTACGTTTTTTTGTGGTGACGGATATGAAATTGAGATTGGATGAGCTTGCCAAGGCCATGGCCCTGCCGCGGGACACCCTGGAACGCTGGATTCGCCAGGGGCGCATTCCCGTGAAGAAAACCGGGACGGAGTGCTCTTTCGGGTTTGCGACCCTTAAGAGCTGGGCCGGAAAACACAACACCACCTTTGTCCTGGATGAGCCGACTTCGCCCGTGGATGCCACGCGGGAGGCCGTGACCCTGTCCCGTGTCCTGGAGCGCGGAGGGGTGGTGTACGATCTTGATGGCGACGATGTGTCGTCGGTCCTTCTGAACATGACCTCCTCGGTGAGGGGGCTGGGGGAAGGGGAGAGGGAGTCCCTTTTTCATCTCCTTGACGAGCGGGAACGCCTGGCTTCCACCGGTGTGGGGCGCGGTGTGGCCCTTCCCCACCCTCGAACGCCCATGGACGCCTGCGAGACCCCGTCCATCACCACCTTTTTCTTAAAGCACCCCGTGGATTTCGGTGCGGTGGATGACCTTCCGGTGCGCGTGCTCTTCCTGATTCTGAGTCCGGATGTGGGGATTCACCTTCAGCTTTTGTCCAAAATTTCTTTTTGTGTTCGGGAACCCGCGTTTCTGCGGTTTCTGGAGAGCGTGCCCTCGGAGGCGGCCCTTTTGGAAAAGGTGGCCGAGTTCGAGAGCCGTCTGTGACGGCCCGTGTGGGAGCCCGGTTTTTTGCGGTGGGGCAAGGCCACGGGCACCCTCTTTACAACGGGGATGGAATCTGTTAGTCCGGCGGTGTCGGTTCGGTACCGACAGTTGTTGGGTTCAGCCAGGAAAACCCCTGGTCCGGAGACCCCATGGAGTTCAGGCGGCGAATCGCCGCTGGGGGACCATGGTGTGTCCGGTTCAGGCGTTTTAAGGGCCTTTTTGCGTCATGATACCGGGGCGTGTTTTGTTTATGGTCGGGAACCCTTTTCCGACATCTTTGGGGATCTTTTCAAATGTTGAAAAGGCTGTGTAGACTTCCGTCGAAGTTACCGCGTATTCAGTCGGATGACCGGTTGATTTTGATGGTGGCAGGCGTCATGGTGGGGATTGCAAGCGGGTTGGCGGCCTTGGCCCTGAACCGCAGCCTTGAGGCGATGATGGAACTGGTTCATCACCTGAAGGACTACCCCTGGGCGTTTGTGCTGCCCGGGATCGGTGCGGCCGTGTCCGCCATCTATCTCGATTATGTGATGAAGGAGGGGGCCGGCCACGGGGTGCCGGAGGTGATCTATGCCGTCTCCCGCTACGGGGGGCTCCTGCGCCTGAGGTCCAGCGTTTCGCGGCTCATCTCCAGTTGCCTGACCATCGGCAGCGGCGGCTCGGCAGGCCCTGAGGCCCCGGTGGTGATGAGCGGGGCGGCCATCGGCTCCAATATCGCCAAGCTCTTCAATTTAAATGACCGCCAGCGCGTGACCCTTGTGGGGTGCGGGGCGGCCGGTGCCATCTCTTCCATCTTCAACGCCCCCATTGCCGGCCTGGTCTTTGTGCTGGAGGTGGTCCTGGGGGAGTGGTCCACGGTGAATATCGTGCCCATCGCCATCGCGGCGGTGGCAGGCACGGAAGTGAGCCGTTTTTTCAACGGCAACCAGATCGCCTTCAGCCACACCGGGTTTGATATCGGGGTGGCCGATACGGTTGCGGCTGCAGGCCTCGGGCTGGCCACGGCCCTTTTTTCCATCCTGCTGACCCGGGCACTGCGTTCCATGAACGGGGTCTCCTCCGGGGTCAAGCTTCCCAAGTGGGGGCGGGCGGCCATCGGCGGTTGTCTGGTGGGGCTTCTGGGCCTTATCTTCCCCGATGTGCAGGGGGAAGGGTACCATGCCATCCGTGAGATGATCGTGGGGGCCTACAACGGTGCCTTTCAAGTGGCTGCCATTGCTATTTTTGCCAAGATACTGGCCACCTCCCTGACCCTGGGCTGGGGTGGGTCCGGGGGGATCTTTGCCCCCTCCCTTGTGGTGGGCAGCTTTACCGGGCTGGCCTTTTACCGGGGCGTCACCGTCCTCTGGCCCTCCATTCCCCTGGTGGGGGAAGGGTGCTTTGCCCTTTTGGGCATGGCCGGGCTCATCAGCGGTATCCTCCAGGCCCCGTTGACCGGTATTTTCCTTATCGTGCAGATCACCGGGGGGTATGAGGTGATCCTGCCCCTTATCGTCGTTTCTGCCGTCTCCACCACCATCACCCACTATTTTGAGCCAGCCTCCTTTTATATGAAGGATCTGGTGGACCGGGGCCAGCTTCTCCGTCCCGGCACCGATGCGCGGGTGCTCAACGACCTCTCCCTGGGTGAACTCATCGAAAAAGATTGTCTGTCCGTGACGCCCCACATGACCCTGCGGGAGTTTGTGGAGGTGATCAAGCGCTCCACACGCAACTATTTTCCCGTGGAAGACCCCGGCACCGGGGATTTTCTGGGCATGGTGGACCTCGACAGGGTGCGGCCCTATCTGTTTGACACCATCATGTACGACGCCGTGGTGGTGGAGCAGATCATGGACCGCGACGTTGCCACCATCGCCTACGGGGACGAGCTGGCCGAGGTGTTGCAAACCATGGACGGCCAGGGGCTTTTCAGTATGCCCCTGGTGGTGAACCGGCGGTTTGTGGGGATGATCTCCAAGGCCACCCTCCTTGATAAATACCGAAAAGAGCTGATGGTGCAGACCACCGACAACCCCTGATAAGGCATGAAACCTATGGATACCCAACTTTTCCACATTTTTCGGAACACGCCCACCGGGCGGGAGACCTTTCTTCAATCACTCTATTTCTGTCGCCTCATGGGGGCGTCTCCGGTGGTGTACGTGCCCAAGCACACCAAGTTCCTGATGTACTTTGAGCGGGATGTGGTACAGGTGGATCTGGACAGCTCCTACTTAACCGCTTCGGAGACGGCTGAAAAACACGCGCGGGAGCTGGCCGAGCAGGAAGGGTTGGATCCCGGGGTGTTCAAGGCGAAAAACTTTACAGCCTCCACCCTGCCGGACATTCCCGTGGACTTTGATTTCATGTGCTGTCCGCGCAGCATCAGCGATCTGACGAGCAAGATCGGGTTGGGGTACATCGGCTCGCGGGTGCGCCGTATTATCCGCTCTGCTTTTTTTCCCGTGCTGATCACCAGCCCCTCCTTTCGTCAGTGGAACAGCATCACGGTTTTCTTCGGGGGGTCTGAAAACGCGGTCAATGCCCTGCGCTTAGGGGCCCGTATCGCCCGAAAAACAGGCATGAAGCTGCGCCTCTTTACCCAGGTCGAAGGGGGTAAGACACGGGACGATTACGAGAGGGTGATCGTTGAGAGCGGCCTGGGGGATGACATGTCTGCCTATGTGGACGACTGGCTCCTGTTTTTCGGGGGCAGGTTTGAAGAAAATCTTTACGAGGTCCCCCATGACAGCCTGTTGGTTCTGGGGGCCTATGGCCACGGATTGATCCGGGACCTTCTCTTTGGAAGCAAGATGGAGACCATTCAGTCGGTGATGCCCAACAACCTGATGGTGGCCGGTCCCAATTACGTCGACAGGCGCGCCTGATGGGATGATGCGTTATCCCGGGGCGTTGTGTGAGAGCCTTGGGGGGTGGGCCTGCGGCTGCCACGGGACCTTTTTCAAGGTCCCCTGAAAAGTGTGAGAAAACCCCTTGACAAAGATATGGGGATGACGTAAATCTTCTCTCGCTTTTGGAGCGGTATCCAAAACAAGCTGCTTCGGCGGCAAGGCTTCCACAGCACGCAAGGGTGGAAGGCCGGATACCGATTATAAGGGTTATAGTTTGCGGAGAGGTGACCGAGTGGCTGAAGGTGCACGCCTGGAAAGCGTGTGTGCTGTAACAGGTACCGAGAGTTCGAATCTCTCCCTCTCCGCCACTACCCCTTATAACTAAATTAAGGGTCAGGTTACATCGGAACAGGTTTTCACCACCTCCTCTCAATTCGGACGTGGGGCACCTGTTTTTTTTGTTTTGGCCCCATAGTCTTGCCCATGGCAGCAACGGGATGGACGGGGCGCTTGCAGCGCCGCTCATTTTATGGTTTCATCCCTGGTAGTGACCCCATGCACTGTGTGGGGCTTTTGAGGCGGCACCAGGCCGCGGCTGATTTGATGACACGCCGGCGCCTTGCCCGCGTTCCGGTCCGGAACCGGTCTTCGGCCGGCAGGGAGAACCGGTCACCATGTCCTATCTTGTCCTTGCCCGAAAATACAGACCCCAGCTTTTTGACGATGTGGTGGGGCAGTCCCACGTCACCACCACGCTCACCCATGCCATTTCTGCCGACCGTGTCGCCCATGCCATTCTTTTTTCCGGCCCCCGGGGCACAGGGAAAACCTCGGTGGCACGAATCCTTGCCAAGGCGATGAACTGTTCCGGCAGGCGGGAGACCGGTTCCCCCCACCCCTGCAACTCCTGCCGTTCCTGTCGGGAGATCACCCAGGGCAGCTCGGCCGATGTCTTTGAGATCGACGGTGCCTCCAACAACAGCGTGGAGCAGGTAAGGGAGCTGCGAAGCAACGTCAGCTACATGCCTGTCTACAGCCCCTTTAAGATCTACATCATCGACGAGGTGCACATGCTCAGCATGGCGGCCTTCAACGCCCTTCTCAAGACCCTGGAAGAGCCGCCGCCCCATGTCCTGTTTATGTTCGCCACCACCGAAGTGCACAAGATCCCGGTGACCATTCTTTCGCGTTGTCAGCGCCACGACATGCGGCGTGTTTCCCACCGGGACCTCAAGGCCCACCTTGAAAGGCTCAGCTCCTTAGAGGGCGTGTCCGTTCCCCAGGAGAGCCTGGATCTCATCACCGTGGAAGCGGGGGGCTCGGTGCGGGACTCCCTGAGCATCCTCGATCAGATTATCGGCAGCGCCGTGGACGGCGCCGTGACCCATGAGTCGGTGCTGACCACCCTGGGGGCCGTGGAGACGAGCGATGTGATGGCCCTTGTGGGGGCCCTGATTCGGAGGGACGGCGGGGCTGTTCTGTCGGCGGTGAACCGCTTTTACACCCAGGGCAACGATCTGCGGCGCCTCTTTTCCAGCCTGACCCAGACCTTAAGGAACCTTTTGGTACTGGACGTGGCCGGGCCCGAGGTGCTGGACCTTCCCGACGGAGAGACGGGCGCCCTGGCCGCCATGGCCAAGGCTTCCACCCGGGGATTCCTCACCAAGGCCCTGGAGGTGCTCCTGGCCGAAGAGCCGGCGGTGCGCTATGCTGCCGCCCCCAAGATGGCCCTGGAGCTGGCCCTGATCAAGATCCTCCAGGTACCCGATGCCCTCTCAATAGACACCCTGATTCGAAAAATCGACACCCTGCAGAAGACAGGAGGAAGCTCCCCTGCGCCATCGGGGGCACCCCAGGGTGCGGCCGGGGTTTCCGAATCCCGGGCGGCATACACCCCCAAGGCGCCTTCTGCCGGTCCGGTAGGCACCGCCCCGGAGTCGGCCGTGGTGGCCTCGTCGAGCCCGGCTCCGACCGAGCCGGTGCGCCCCGCCCCGGAACCGCTCCAGGCGGCTGCGTCGAGCCCGGCTCCGGCCGAGTCGGTGCGCCCCGTACCGGAACCGATCCAGGCGGCTCCGTCGAGCCCGGCCCCGGCCGAGCCGGTGCGCCCCGTCCCGGAACCGGTCCAGGCGGCTCCGTCGAGCCCGGCCCCGATCGAACCGGCCCACTCCGTCCCGGAACAGGCCATGGCGGCTCTGTCCGGTCCGGCCTCGGCCCCTCAGCCTCCCCGGGGGGCTGCAGTTCAGGCGGCAGGGAACGAAGCACCTCGTCCTGCCTGGAACCCTTCGGATTCGCCTGAAAAGGCATGGGGGGCGTTCCTTGAGGCCCTGCGTAAAAACCGGCCCCCCCTGGCCCCGCTCCTTGCCAAAAGCGCCTTGAAAAAAGTGGCGGGAAAGAGTATTGAGATCGAAATCACCGCCAACCGTTTTGCCGTGGGACGACTTAAAAACGGCAAGAAAAAAGAGTTGGAAGACGAGATCCGGGCCTGGTTCGGCCCGGAGATGGACGTGACCCTACACACCATCATTGCCGGCGAAGAGACCCCTTCCGGGGGGCGCCACGGGAACGATCGTTTCGTGACCGAGGCAAAAGAGCACCCCGTGATTCATGAAGCCATACGGGTCTTCGGGGGCAAGGTGGATGTCAACATCATTAAGGAGGAAGACCATGAAAGGCATGGGTAACATGATGAAGCAGGCCCAGAAGATGCAGGCCAAGATGATGAAGCTTCAAAACGAGATGGACCAGTACACCGCAGAGGGTACCGCAGGTGGCGGCGTGGTCAAGGCGGTGGCCAACGGCAAGCAGAAAGTGCTTTCTGTTACCATCGACCCGGAAGTGGTGGACCCCGAAGATGTGGAGATCCTCCAGGAGATGGTAGCTGCCGCTGTGAACGACGCCCTGACCAAGGTGGGGACCATCGTCAACGAGAAGATGAGCAAGGTGACCGGCGGGATGAATATTCCCGGTCTGATGTAGGTTTTTCCCCTGCTTTGTTGCCCAGGCTGCCGGAGGCTTTCCCTCCGGCATGCCGCTTACGGGCCGTGCGTTTTGCTTTGCACCCATTCCCAGGTCCAGCATGAATCATTATCCAGCCTCGTTGAAGCAGCTTATCGACAATCTCGCCCGTTTGCCGGGGATCGGCCGCAAGAGCGCCGAACGACTGGCCCTTCATATCCTGAAGGCCCCGCACCGAGAAGCGGATCTTCTGGCGGGGAGCATTGCCGAGGTGAAACGGCGAGTCCGGCTCTGCCGCCGCTGTTTTGCTCTTTCAGAGTCCGATCATTGCCCCATTTGTGCCAACACGGCCCGTGATCAGTCACGCATCTGCGTGGTGGAAAAACCGGCGGACATGGCGGCCATTGAGACCTCCGGGGGGTACTCCGGCACCTACCATATCCTCCAGGGGGCGTTGTCGCCCATGGACGATATCGGCCCGGACGACCTGCGTATTGCAGAGCTCCTCAACCGGGTGAAGGCCGAAGGCCCGGCAGAGGTGATCCTTGCCACGGGGACCAATGTGGAAGGGGAGGCCACCGCCGCCTATATCGCCGAGAAGCTCCACCTTCTGTCGGTGCGGGTGACGCGCATTGCCTCGGGCGTGCCCATGGGCGGGGATTTGAAATATGTGGATCAGGTGACCCTGAAACGGGCCATGGAGACGCGACATGATACATAGTAGCACCACAAGTGATGACATTTTCGAGTGCACCCAGTGCGGCGAGTGCTGCACGGGTTTCGGGGGCACCTACATGACGGAAGAGGATGTGGACCGCATCGCCGATTTCATCGGCATGAGCCCGGAGCGGTTTGTGGAGACGCGCTGCCAGATTGTCGACGGCATGCCGGTGATCGCCGCAGGCGAGGACGGGCGCTGCGTTTTTTTCAAGGATAACTGCACCATCCACGAGGTGAAGCCCCGCATGTGCCGTGCCTGGCCCTTCATCGATGCCGTGGTTCGGGTCCCTTCCAACTGGGACCTCATGGCCAACGCCTGCCCGGGAATCCGGACAGGGTTTCCCCATGATGTGATCCGGCGCATTGTCGGCCAGGAGCAGAGCAAGCTCAATGAGGCCAGGCATGAAGCCGGGTCAATCTCGCCACATCTCAGGGGGCAGAAGGCGTAAGGGGGCGTCTGCCTCCTCCGGGATGGCGATGACACCCCGGCGTTCCAGCTCCCCAAGGGCTGCATGAAACCCTGCGGCGTCCCCTGCCCACAACGGCTCCACCCCACGGCGGGTCAGGGGCAGGTCCTGGTCTGCCAGGCCGGTTAAAAGCAGGTAACACGAGACGGTCTCCGTGGGGAGGCCAAGGGTGAAAATTTTCTGGTCCATGTGCATGGGACCTCCTTTCCTGAAAGGCGTGTGCATGGGCTTGTTCGGGGCTTTCCCCGGTGGGGGCCCCACTTCGCTGACACTGCGGAGTATACCAAACGGTGTCCAATTCACAACCCTTGCCGGGCCATGGTCGACACCGTGTGGATCCGGCAGAACATACACAGGCGTTTTTACTATTATGATTGGTATTTTTGACTCGGGTATCGGGGGGCTTACCACCTGCCGTGCCTTGAAACAACTCCTTCCCGGTCACGAGATGATCTATTTCGGCGACACCGCCCGCACTCCCTACGGCAGCAAGAGCCGGGAGACCGTCGTGCGGTACAGCTTAGAAAACACCCGCTTTCTCCTGGATATGGGGGCGGAGATGATCGTGGTGGGGTGCAACACGGCATCCAGCGTGGCCCCTGCGGCCATCAGGGAGGCCTTTGACGTGCCTGTGTTTGAAGTGGTGACTCCGGCTGTGGAGCAGGCCCTTGCCGCCTCGAAAAAGGGGCAGATCGGGGTGATCGGAACCCGTGGCACCATCGCAAGCAGGGTGTACGAAACCCGCATCAAAGAGATGCGCCCCACCGCGTCGGTGCATTCCAACCCCTGTCCCCTGCTGGTGCCCCTCGTGGAAGAGGGGTGGTTTGATCGCCCCGAAACCCGCAGGATCGTCAAGAGCTATATCCACCCGCTGCGGGTCCGTCAGATCGATACCCTGATTCTCGGGTGCACCCACTACCCCATGCTGGAGCCCATCATCAAGCAGAAAGCGGGGAAACGTGTCTCCATTATCAACTCCGGGGCGGCCGTGGCCCGTCAGGTCAAGGCCTATGTGGACGCCCACCCCGAGTGGCGGGACAAGGGCGGCAGCGAAGGCTGCGACCGGTTTTATGTCTCCGATTACACCCCCCAGTTTCGCTCCATCGCCGAATCCATCCTCAATCAGAAGGTGGAACTCCAGCTGGTTCAGCAGTAGCGGCGGGCGGCTTTTGGCGGGCACCCGCCATGACTCGCCCACGGATGACGGTTTTTTTTTGTGCGGGTGTGGCCTGGAGCCATGCCCGCCCAAAAGGGCCGTGCCGAATAAAGATTGATCAAATGCGGGTTTGATATTATAAATAAATACAGCGTCTTTTTCGGGCGCTTTCTTTCTTCGGATCATCCGCTGCGGGTCCCCTTGCACCCTTGGGAGCATCCGCATTTTTAAACGGCCTTTTCCGGCTGGATTTTTGTCTCTTCCTCTTTTCTTTTTCTCCTCGTGCCCCTTCGCTCACCGCCGGATGCCGGTTGCTTTGTTTCATTCTTCTCCGTGAAAACCACTCTTATGCATCATGCATTCCCCACCCGCAACGCCATGTGAGGAGGACTCCATGACCGTACGCAAGATTTTCATTGCCGGGGCCGGAAACGTCGGCTCCGCTGCCGCCGCTTTTATGGCGACCAAACAGCTCGGGAACATTCACCTCTATGATATCCTGGAGGATTTTGCCGTGGGCCAGGCCATGGATATCAACCAGTCCCTGCCGTATTGGCGGTCCGACTCCAAGGTGACGGGGTGCCGCTCTCTGGGGGAAATGGAAGGGGCGGACGTGGTGGTGATCACCGCCGGTGGCAAGAGGGCCGAGGGCATGACCCGCCTGGACCTTCTCTATCAGAACCTCGACATCATGTACGAGATCGGCGAGATGGTGATGACCCTGGCCCCGGACGCCTTTGTCCATGTCACCAGCAACCCGGTGGACGTTCTGACCTGGGCCTTGAAAGAGCGGTGGCCCAAGATGAAGGTGACGGGTCTCGGCTGCGCCCTGGATGCCATGCGGTTTCGGTTTTTCCTCGCCGAGCACTTGAATGTCTCCCGGGAGGCCGTGAACTGTACCGTTATCGGGACCCATGACGACAACATGATACCCCTGGTGAACCGGGCCGATGTGGGGGGGACCCCCGTGAAAGAGCACCTTTCTCCTGACGATGAGGATCGCCTGGTGACCCTGGTGAAGCACGGGGGCGGTGACATCGTCAAGCGCTTGAAGACGCGCAGCGGTTTTTTTGCCGCAGCCACCAAGGTGACCCAGATCGTTGAGTCCCACCTTCACAACAAGCAGCACATCTTTCCCTTGAGTGTCCTCGTAAACGGTGAGTACGGATACTCGGACATGGCCTTGTCCCTTCCCGTTTCCATCGGGGAGCGGGGGGCCCACAAGGTGTTTGAGTTTGATTTGAGCGACGAAGAGCGGATCCTGCTGGATGTGTGCGCCGACTCCATGCGCAAGGTGATTGCTGAAATACGTGAGAGGGCATAAAGGCGCGGCAGGTAACATGTGGGCTGCCCGCATGGTTTTGTGGGCGTCAACCGACAGGAACCGGAAAATCCATCGACCGAATTCAAAACGGACCGATTTCTCAAAGGGAGGAGACGGTGGGTGACTCAGGCCTTACAGCAACTTTGGAACGAAGGACGGCAACGGACAGGCGGATCTACTCCTACGATAAACATTACCCGGAGAGACGCAAAGGGGGAGACAGGCGGGGAGACGAAGAGCCCGGTGCCGAAATCGGTTTGCGGGCAGAGGGCGACGGCCCCAAGCGTACCTGACCGCTGATGCCCGGCGTTTTGCTTTGCACGGCGGAACAAGCCGGCTTTCCCCGGCCTGTAACAAGCCCTTTCTGCGCGTCGAGCCGCGCTTTTCATCCCCTTAACTCAGCATGCCACGTACTCCTTTCGGGGTGAGCTGAAAGAAACCATCCTTTTACTACAGATACCCCCCAAGGCCCCATTGATCGTGCAGACCCTGCTCTGTGTTCACTGGGGTTTTGTGATGTGGAGCTGCGAAATTTTTGTCAAAAGGGTTTTATAGCTGATTTTAAGTATTTTTGAAGCGCGTGTCCTGTTCCAGTTCGTCATAGTCAAAATCTGCGAAATCGCCTCCCGCTCGATGATATCAACCGCATGTTGCTTGATTCCTTTCAGGGAAAAGTCAGCCAATGCCTCCGGGGATTTGGTGGCAAGGTCCCGGATCTCTCCCATGAGGTGGTCGTAGATGGGAGGGGCTGCAGGGGAGGCGCCGTTAATCCGGGGAGACTCCTCATCGAGGATTTCGCTGAGGGTGGCCTGATCACAGCCTATGAGAAGAATTCGTTTCAGGGCACTGAGAAGCTGCCGGACGTTTCCTGGCCATGGGCAGCGGCAAAGCCTGTCGAAGGTGTAGGTGTTGAGCGGGCTGATCTCCCGGTCCGTGTATATCCGCCGGTAGACCTGCGTGTAATGGGCAATGAGCTCGGGGATATCCTCGGGACGTTCCCGTAACGGGGGGATGTGGATTTTGACCATGTTCAGCCGGTAGTAAAGGTCCTGGCGGAACTCTTTCTTTTCTATTTTCTGCTGCAGGTCGTGGTTTGTGGCAGAAATGACCCAGGTGTTGGATCTCAAGTTGGTTTCAGAGCCCAGGCGGCTGTACTCCCCGCTTTGAAGCACGTGAAGGAGTTTTGCCTGGAGATGAAAGGTCATGTCTCCGATCTCGTCTAAAAACAGGACCCCGTCGTCGGCCAGTTCGAATTTACCCTTGCGCATTTTGTGGGCACCCGTGTAGGCGCCCTGTTCGATCCCAAAGAGTTCGCTTTCAAGGAGCGTGTCCGGAATGGCGGCACAGTTGACCTTGACGAACTCTTTTTTGTTTCGCAGGGATGTCTCGTACAGGGAGCGTGCGACAACCTCTTTACCCACACCGGTTTCGCCGGTAATGACGACGTTGAGGGCCGCGTTCCGCGCGATGCGGCTTACTGTCTCGCGAATTTTATTCATGGCGGGGCTGACCCCGACGAGGATGGTGCTCATGATGTCACCCTGGGGAATATATAGGTTCGGCCTCAACCCTTGGGGGGACGGGCCTGGCAGGGACACAACGGATCGGTCGGAATACTCAGGGACTTAAAGGCCATGTGCGCTTAAGAGGGGGGCGTGTCAGTGCCCAATTTATCTCCAGCGTGAATGGTGTCCCATGAGTGTGTATTAAAATCAGTTCCAACGTTTGTGTTTGTTGTGACTGGATCGCGTATCGCGAAATCAAGGAGTTAATTAATAAATGAAATATTTTTCCATGGCAAGAGTAAAGATGGTTTTTTACTCCTGGGTGTGTGCTGTGATCCTTGACAGGTAATAATATATTGTATTTTTATAATCTGTTGACGCGCACCCTTTCGGTAGGTATATAAGTGAATCTTCTGGAACTCGATATTGCCTTTTACTATGACTGTGTGGGGCTTGATGAAGGAATCAGGTAGTAATGCCAGTATTGATTTTGAATTTATCGCAGGGATGGTAGTTAAGTGGTACTGGGTCCTGTTGATACCCGTTACGATCTCCGTTTTTGTGGGGATATATCTGATTTATACCTCCCAGAGATTTTACGAGGCAAGGACGGTCATTCTGGTCCAGCCCCAGAAATTACCCACGGATGTGGTGCGAAACATCATCGCCGAGGACATTAACACCCGGGTGAGTACGCTTTCCCAGCGCATCAAGAGCCGAACGAATCTCGAGAAAATCATTGACGAATTTCATCTGTTTTCCAGTCACGAGTCAAAAGACATGTACATGGAGGACAAGATCGACACCCTCCGCCGGCGCATATCGTTTAAGGTGACCAACGGGCGAAATCGCAATGCAGACTCCTTTGCCGTCACATACAAGGGCACGGATCCTGTCCGTGTCACAAAAATTACCCAGTCCCTGGCATCGTATATCATCGATGAAAACCTGAAGCTCAGGGAAACCCAGGTTCTCGGGACCAACTCTTTTCTGGAAGATGAGCTGGAGACCATGAGGAAAAAGCTCGTGAAGACGGAGACGGGGCTCAAGGAGTACCGCGAGCGATACATGGGAGGGCTGCCGGAGCAGTTGAACAGCAACCTGCGTATCCTGGCCTCCCTTAACGAACGCCTGCCCCATGCCAGGAACGAGGTCAGGGCCACAAAGCTCCAACTGGACGCGGTGCGCCAGAAACTCAGCCTGGCCTCCGGGACCGGTGGGCCTGCCGCCGCCGTTACGGACCAGGGGAAAAGCGAGCTGGAACGCCTCAAAGAAGAGCTGAACGTCCGGCTGAAACGCTACACCAAACGGCACCCGGATGTGCGCAGGCTCAAAGCGTCCATTGCCGCCCTGGAAGAGCAGCCCGCCGAAGAAGCCGGCCCTTTGCAGGAGGCACCCAAGCCCCGGGCCGCATCGCTTCTTGATCGCCAGAGACGTGAGATCCTGGCGGAGCTTGCCGTCAGTGAAAAAGAGCTCACACAGCTCAAGGCCCAGATCGCAATCTATAAAAAAAGGGTGGAGGATACCCCCCGAAGGGAACAGGAGCTGCTCTCCCTCCAGAGGGATTACGAGAACATCCGCGGTGCCTACCACTCTCTTCTGGGCCGTCAGCTTGAGGCCCAGATTGCCGTGAACATGGAAAAGAAGCAGAAGGGCGAACAGTTTCGCATTATTGACCCTGCAAGGGTCCCGGAAAAACCGGTGGAGCCCGACATGAAAAAAATAGTGCTGTTTGTTCTGGCCGCCGGCCTGGGCCTCGGCTGCGGGGTGGTCGGGCTTCTGGAGTTCATGTTCCAGACCTTTCGAGGCCGCCGTGCCGTTGAGTCGGCCACCTCCGTGCCCGTCATCGCCACGATCCCCAACATGGAAGGATCCGGTGGGGTCCGTGCCCTTCTCTGGAAGCGGGTGGTCCCCATCTCCGGGGGGGCCATGGCATTTTCCCTTATCGGGGTGTTTCTCTGCCTTGCCTACCTGAAAGGGTGAGTCCATGGGTGTTCTAAGTAAAAGGGAAGAGACTCCGGACGGCGAACACATCGGCACCCCAGGGGGCCTCGGGCCTCCGGGTGAGGTTGCCGCCAAAAAACTCGTGACCCTTTCGGACCCCTGGGGGTACAGCTCGGAACAGTTTCGGGCCGTCAAGACCTCCATTATGTTTCCCGCTGACGGGCGCGATATTCGAACCCTTCTTGTGACAAGCGCCGTCCCCGGGGAAGGCAAAACCTTTGTGGCGGCAAACATTGCGGCGTCCCTTGCCGGCAGCATGGACAACCATGTGCTTATTGTCGACAGCGATATGAGGCGTCCGTCCATGGCCGAATTTTTCTCGCTGCCCCCCGGAGCGTCTGGCCTGGACCTTTATTTGAACCACCGATGCCCCCTTGAAGACGTGATTTATCGTACGGGCATTGATAAATTATCCCTTATTCCGGCGGGAGGCGGTGTGCCCAACCCGTCGGAGCTGATTACCTCGTCCACCATGACTCAGATGATTGCAGATGTCCGGGCGCGCTATTCAGATCGTTATGTGATTATTGATTCCCCCCCCCCCTTTGTTTGCCCCGGAGACCATCGCCATATCCAAGTATGTCGACGGGATTGTTGTTGTGATTCGAAATGATAAAACGCAGAAAAAATCTGTGGCGGAGTTGCTGGACAGGCTGGACCGGGACAAGGTCATCGGCATCGTCCTGAACAGGCACAACGCCCCCTTTGGCATGGGATACGGCTACAGAAATCCATCCCCTTACGGCAAGAAGCCGAGCAAAAAAAAGTAAGTGCTCACGTAAAATAAAGATGTCTGAACAAGACTGAAGCATGCCGCAGTGATTAGTCCCGGGGACTCCGTCTGCCCCCTTGTCTGTATGGCACCATGTGCCCGACCTAAGACTGGAATTCACGGTTCTCTGCTCGACCCGTGACATATCCGGGTTCGCAGGCCGGGACGCGACAAGCCATGGGATAAATCGCTGCGAAATAGAGGTTTCACTGTGACTCGCCTTGCCGCCGGAGGCATCGCCTTTTCGTGTGCAGGGTCTGTGGTTTGACTTGCGACACACCGGTGCCTCCCATGGTGGCGGCATCATGACGTATTAATGGACCAGCAGGTGGTAGTGACTCGATATGATCAACGTTTTTAGAAGCTATTATACTATACGCAATCTGTTTTTGATTATGCTTGAAAGTGTGCTCCTTTATCTGTGCATCCTGTTTTCGGCGACTCTTTTTGCGGGCGGCGAAGGGGCCGGGGATTTGTCGGGCCTCTCCACGAAGGCGGGGCTTGTTGTCTCCACCTGCATTTTCTGCCTTTACTGCAACAATATCTATAGCTTGAAAGATACGAATGGCTACGCAGACCTGGCCTTTAAGCTGTTTCAGTCCTTTGGCGCGGCCATGATTCTGCTGGCGATGGTGTATGCGGCTTTCAACCAGGCCATCATCGGTACGAAGTTCTTTTTTGTCTATATCCCCGTCGTGGTGGCGATTCTTTCGATCTGGCGGTTTTTTTATGTCTACCTGCTCAAGTCCGGTGTGCTGAGCCAGAGCATCTATATTATCGGGGACAGCGACCTGGCCATCGATATCTGCCGGGAGACAGAAGCCGAGATCGACTGCGGGTATCGCGTCAAAGGGATCCTTTCGCGCAACCCCCTCAAGGGGATGGAATCGGTTACGGCCCCGCACATCAACACCTACGATAATTTAGCCGCAACAGCCAAAGCAAACGGCATCAAGCGCATCGTGGTTGCCCTGAAAGAGAAACGGGGCAATTTTCCCATCGACGAACTCCTCCTGTGCCGTGTGAGCGGCATCGATGTGGTTGAGGGCAATACCTTCTATGAGATGTTGACGGGGAAATTCCTTGTCTCATCCATCAACCCCACCTGGCTGATCTTTTCAAACGGATTCAAAAAGAGCCGGATTCGAAACATCTTCAAACGGCTCGAGGATCTGTTTGCCTCCGTTATTCTGCTGGCCCTTTTTTCTCCCCTGATTCTTGTTACGGCCCTTCTTATCAAATGGGACTCCAAGGGACCGGTGCTTTTTTCCCAGGATCGCCTGGGAATTCGGCACAAGCCATACAGGCTCTATAAGTTCAGGTCCATGGTGGAGAATGCCGAGGGCCTCAGCGGTCCCGTATGGGCCAGTAGAGAGGACCCCCGGGTTACCCGTGTGGGGAAATTCATCAGGACATGGCGAATCGACGAACTCCCGCAATTGTTCAACGTACTCAAGGGAGACATGAGCCTTGTGGGACCGCGTCCGGAAAGGGAGCATTTCGTCAAGCAGCTGGAGGCCCAGGTGCCCTACTACGCCGAGCGGTTCATCGTCAGGCCCGGAGTCACGGGGTGGGCCCAGGTGCGGTATGAGTACGGCGACTCCGTGGAAGATGCCATGGAGAAGCTCAACTACGACCTTTTTTACATCAAGAACATGAGCATTTTCATGGATGTCGTGATCGTGTGCCGGACCATCCGCACGGTTCTTTTCGGGGTGGGGGCCAGGTAGCTGCCCTGTCGGTTGGGGGGCTTCGGCCACCATTCAACCGGTGCCTGGAAGGCTCACGTAAGACCTGTTTGTCAAACTTTTTAAAAGTTTGGCCCCCGGCAGGGCCGCCGGAGGCTTGTTTGAGCTGAATAGTGACCCGTTTTTCTGTTGGTCGGGGACGGCAATTTTACGTTGGTATCGTGGGCTCATGGAACCCAAGGGGCGAAGCTATGTCTTGTCGTCAGGTCGTTGCGGTTGTCTTGGTTGTGCTGTTGGCTGGGGTTTTCTCAGGGACCCCGGCCCGGGCAAAAAAAAGGGAAGAGCCAAACTATACCCTGGGCTATGGGGACGTGATCGATGTCCTGGTGTGGAAGGAGGCGGATTTTACGGTTGAAGGCCTCACGGTACGTCTCGACGGAAAAATCACCTTGCCCCTGGTCAATGATATCCGGGCCGAAGGACAGACAACCCGGCAACTCAAGGCCCACCTTGAAATTGTTCTGCGAAAGTATATTGAGAGCCCCGTGGTGACAGTGCTCTTAAAAGAGGCTCGGAGCCAGCGGTTCTATATCCTCGGGGAGGTCATGCAAACGGGGGAGTATTCCCTGACCAAAGAGTTGACGGTCCTTCAGGCCTTTGCCATCGCCGGCGGGTTTACCGAGTGGGCAAAAAAGAAGGACATCTTTGTGCTGCGCAGGAAAGAGACAGGCGAGGCGGTGATCCCTGTGAACTACCTGGATATCATCTCCGGAAAAGACCTCAAGGGCAACATCGTCATCCGGGCGGACGACACCATTGTGGTGCCGTGAGCCGTATGCTTTGTTCCCATGCCGGGCGATGCCCCGGCACGGGCAGCGTTCAAGGGGCTATGACCCGCTTTGCGCCACGGGGATCTCTTCGGGCCTTGCTGCTGCCGGTAATCTGGTTTGCTTGGGGGCTGACCTGTGCCCCTTGTTTTGCAGAGGTCCGGCTCGGGGTCACGTCCCAGGTGGAGTACAATGACAACCTTTTTCTAGAACCCTCGGAGGGGACCTCGGATTTTTTGTATCGGGTGTTTCCCTGGGTGGATTTGACGGAGAGGGGGCGCCGTCATCAGGTCAACCTTGCCTACCGTCCCAGCTACACCTGGTATGACCGAAACACCGAGTACAACCAGGCGGGCCATAACGCCGACCTGGGTCTTTCCGTCAACGTGACCAGGCATGTGGACCTTTTTTTCGACAACCATATCGAGCGCAGCGAGGAGGGGACCTCGGACCGGCAATCCCTGCAGGGGGCCTCACGGTTGCCGGTGACGAATCTCTCCTCGACCCTGGCCGCCCTCTGGGCAACGGGCCGGGACGAATCGTTCAGGGTGTCCTGTACGGGGGAGTCCCTGGATTACGACAGCCAGAGTCCCTCCGAGGACAGCCGCGAAGCCAGAGGGGAGGTGACCTGGCGGACGCAGGTGGGGGACCATCGGTTCCTGACCCTTGAGGCGGATTACGTGAAAGGCTGGTACGACGTCAGCTCTTCCTACCGGCAAGGCAGCGGCACCTTGGGGGCTGAGCATGGGGTGACCGCAAAAAAACGCCTGTTCGGCAGGGTCGGGGTTTCAACGTACACCAGCGACGGGCGAACGGATTACGTCACCGTCAACCCCTACGCGGGGGTGGCCGGGGAGTTTCCGAGGGGCCGGTATGATCTGGGCGCAGGGGTCCTGATCCGGGAAGAAGAGGACGCCGATACCACCTGCAGGCTTTCGGTGGTGGGAACCGCAGAGATCGAAAAACAGTGGCGGCGCGGTGACCTGTCCGCCTGCCTTGAGACCGGCCATGAAGAGAATTATATCGATTTTGATACACCCGGATTTACCACCTTTGTCACCGGCCTTGTCACCGGAGGGTACCTTCCGGCAAAGGGATGGCGGGTGGACGGCAGCTGCGAGGTGCGCGGCGACGACTACCTTGAGAACCGCGCCGGAAGGGAAGACAGGCAGGATGTGACCGTCCGGCTGACGGGTGGCGCTGAGTACCAGCTCATGAAGCAGGCCACCGTGAGGCTGGATTGCCATCACCGTTTAAGGCGATCGAACCTTGCAGAGCATGAGTACGACGAAAACAGCATTGTCCTGACCCTGAATATGTATACACGCTAACGGGCAAGGCTTTGGGCCTTGTCTCCCATGACACCAAGGGCTCGGGTAAAAATAAATAGGTTGGTCGTGCTATTTATTTTTTCTTCAGCCCCAACCAACATTAAACTGGGTGAACTGTGATTCCTGAACAAGAGATTCAAATTGCCGTGATCGGCCTGGGGTATGTCGGGCTTCCGCTGGCCGTGGCCTTCGGACACCTGTTTCCGACGGTGGGCTATGACATCAATGAAGGGCGTGTCAACGAGCTTGAGGGCGGTGAAGACTCCACCCTGGAAGTTGCCCCGGAAGAGCTCAAAGGGGCGAGGCTCCTTACCTATACCTGCGATCTGGAGGCCTTGAAACGGTGCAATGTCTACATTGTGACCGTGCCCACGCCCATCGACGGGAACAAGCGCCCGGACCTGAGCCCCCTTGAAGGGGCCAGTGAACTGGTGGGGCAGGTGGTGGGGAAAGGGGACGTGGTGATCTATGAATCCACGGTGTACCCCGGGGCCACGGAAGAGGTGTGTGTGCCTATCATTGAGCGGGTCTCAGGTCTGGCCCTGAATACCGATTTTTATGCGGGCTACAGCCCGGAGCGCATCAACCCCGGGGACAAAGAGCACCGGGTGACATCGATCCTCAAGGTGACCTCAGGCTCCACCCCGGAGGCCGCAGAGTTCGTAGACAGCCTTTACGGCAAGGTGATTGACGCAGGGACCCACAAGGCAAGTTCCATTCGTGTGGCCGAAGCGGCCAAGGTCATCGAGAACACCCAGCGGGACCTTAACATCGCCCTGATCAACGAGCTTGCCATCATGTTCAATCGCATGGAGATCGATACGGAAGAGGTGCTCAATGCCGCAGGCACCAAGTGGAATTTTCTCCCGTTTCGACCGGGCCTGGTGGGGGGGCACTGCATCGGGGTCGACCCCTACTACCTGACCCATAAGGCCCAGGAGATAGGGTACCACCCCGAGATTATCCTTGCCGGGCGGCGGATCAACGACGGCATGGGGGCCTACGTGGTTTCCGAAGTGGTCAAGCAGATGATCAAGCGGCGGATCCAGGTCCAGGGGGCTTCGGTGCTCATCATGGGCCTCACCTTCAAGGAAAACTGCCCGGACCTTCGAAACACGCGGGTGGTGGACATGGTCAACGAGCTCTCCGAGTATCATGCCGAGGTGGCTGTGTACGACCCCTGGATCGATGGGCAGGAGGCCGAAGAAGAATACGGGATAAGGCCCATCGACGCACCGGGGCCGGGGAGCTACGACGCGGTGATCCTTGCCGTGGCCCATGACGAGTTCAAGGCGATGGGCATTGATGCCATAAGGGCCCTGGGCAAGGAGCGCCACCTGCTCTTTGATATCAAGTACCTGTTCCCCGCAGACCAGGTGGACGCGAGGTTATGATCATGACTCCGTTTGCAGGCCTTGAAAAAGAGCTGAGCAGGGAGCCGCAGACCTGGCTGATTACCGGGGTGGCAGGCTTTATCGGGTCCAATCTGCTGGAAACCCTTCTCAAGCTGGATCAGCAGGTGGTGGGGCTGGACAACTTCGCAACGGGGCACCGGAGAAACCTTGATGAGGTCCAGGCCCTGGTGACCGAGGTGCAGTGGGCCCGTTTTGAATTGATCTCAGGGGACATCACGGACATAGAAACCTGCCGGAGGGCATCAAGGGGTGTGGACTTCGTGCTGCATCAGGCCGCCCTGGGCTCGGTGCCGCGGTCCATCGAAGACCCCCTGGCAACCCATGCCAGCAACAACACGGGGTTTCTCAACATGCTGCTGGCGGCCCGGGACAACGGGGTGAAACGTTTTGTCTATGCCGCCTCAAGCTCTACCTACGGCGATCATCCGGGGCTGCCCAAGGTGGAGGAGACCATCGGCAGCCCCCTGTCCCCCTATGCCGTGACCAAATACGTCAATGAGCTTTATGCGGATGTCTTTGCGCGGGCCTATGGTATGGGCTCCATCGGGCTTCGGTATTTTAATATCTTCGGCCCCCGCCAGGACCCCGACGGCGCCTACGCCGCGGTGATCCCCAGGTGGATCGCCGGGTGCCTGAATCAGGAACCCGTGTTTATCAACGGCGACGGAGAGACCAGCCGCGATTTCTGCTATGTGAAAAACGCGGTGCAGGCCAACCTCCTTGCCGCCACCACCCGAAACGATGAGGCCGTCAACCAGGTGTACAACGTGGCCGTGGGGGACCGCACCACCCTGGTCCGGCTTTACGGGGCCATTCGAAAGAGCCTTGCCGGCCGGGTGGGGGGCTTGACGCTGCCGGAGCCCGTGTACCGGGATTTTCGCGCCGGAGATGTCAGGCACTCCCAGGCCGATGTCTCCAAGGCCGCCCGCCTGCTGAATTACCGCCCCACCCACCGGATCACCGAGGGCCTT
The DNA here is from genome assembly GCF_900101345.1 of Desulfoluna spongiiphila. GTDB lineage: Bacteria > Desulfobacterota > Desulfobacteria > Desulfobacterales > Desulfolunaceae > Desulfoluna > Desulfoluna spongiiphila. The sequence goes on from NZ_FMUX01000002.1 coordinate 315,867, forward strand.
GAAGAGGCCATGGACTGGTACGTCGGGTTTTTCAGGGGCAAAGACGGGGTCCCTCATTCAGGCACACGGAAGGCTGCAAGGTGAGCCCCCGTACCCAAAACCAAGCCCTTCCCCACGGGCGCATGGTGTGCCTTGTATTGGTGATGCTGGTCGCCGCCGTGGCCATTCGGGGCATGCATCTCACCGAATCCGTGCCCCTGAAACAGTCCTTTGAGGCCTTTCCCATGGAGATCGGGCCGTGGACCGGTGAAACGAGCCGCTTTGACGAGAAAATTTACGAGGCCCTGGGCGTGGACGACTCCATCCTGGGAACCTACCGGACGGCACGGGGGGATGCGGTACAGCTCTACATCGGGTATTACCACAGCCAGAAAAAGGGCGATCTTATTCACTCCCCGAAGAACTGCATGCCAGGCTCGGGCTGGGCCATCACCCACTCGTCCCTGGAAGAGGTGAGGGGCACTGGCCCCGGTGATACCTTTCAGGCCATCAAGCTTTTCATTGAAAACGGCGGTGAGCGGCACGTGGTGCTCTACTGGTTCCAATCCAGGGGGCGGATCATCTCATCGGAGTACATGCAGAAGATCTACCTTGTGGTGGACTCCATTTTCAAGCGACGCACCGACGGCTCCTTTGTCCGGCTGATCTCGCCTGTTCGCGGCGGGGATGCCGATGCCGCCACCCAACAACTGAAAGCCTTTGCCCATGACCTCGCACCTGTCCTCCATGCGTACCTTCCTTCATAGGGCGATAAGCGCCCGGCCACAAGCGGTGGGCTGTGCCCACGGGGTGCTGCTGGCCGCCTCCTTCGGTTTTTTGTACCTGGGAACCCTGGCGGAGCTCACCTCGGACTGGAACACCAACCCCAATTTCTCCCATGGGTACCTTGTCCCGCTCATCTCGGGATTTCTGATCTGGCGCCGGAAAGAGCAGTTGAAAGCGCTTCCCATCACCCCTTCGCACCTGGGGCTGGCGGTGTTTGGCGGGGGGCTGCTGCTTTTCTTCGTGGGAACCATCGGGGCCGAACTCTTTGTGATGCGATGCTCCATGCTGGTCACCCTGGCCGGGATCATTCTGTTTTGCCTGGGCAGGCAGTGGGCCAAGGCCCTGGCCGTGCCGGTGGGGTACCTGGTCTTCATGATTCCCCTGCCCAGCATCATCTGGAACAAGATCGCCTTTCCCCTGCAGCTCATGGCCGCTTCGGGGGCTGCCCACGCCCTGCCTCTGTTTGGGGTGTCGGTATTTCGGGAGGGCAATGTCCTGCACCTGGCATCCACCACCTTAGAGGTCGTGGATGCCTGTTCGGGGCTCCGGTCCCTCATGGCGCTCCTGGCCCTGGGGGCTGCCTTTGCCTTCATCTCCCCCCTTGCACCCTGGAAAAAATGGATCCTGTTTTTGTCCTCTGTTCCTGTTGCCGTGCTGGTGAATGTCTTACGGCTTACGGTCACCGGCATGATGGCCGTGTACATCAGCCCGGAGACAGCCCACGGGACGATGCATGATCTTTCCGGGATGGTGGCCTTTGGCGCGGCGATTTTTTTTCTCTTCGTGATAAATCAATGTTTGGAAACGTGAAAGCACCCACATTATGACCCATTTAAAAAAACGGATTCATTTGATTGCGGCGGCGCGGCCGAACTTCATGAAAATTGCTCCGCTGTACCATGTCCTGGCCCGCAGCGGCTGGGCCGAGCCGGTCATCGTCCATACCGGGCAGCATTACGACGACAACATGTCTGACGCCTTTTTCAGGGATTTTCATCTTCCGGAGCCGCACATTCACCTGGGGGTGGGAAGCGGAAGCCATGCCGAACAGACCGGACGGGTGATGATGGCCTATGAACGGGTTCTGTTAAAGGACCCCCCGGATCTTCTCGTGGTGGTGGGGGATGTCAACTCCACGTTGGCGACAACCATTGCGGCAGCCAAGCTGGGGGTGCCCATCGCCCATCTGGAGGCGGGCCTGAGGTCCTTTGACATGTCCATGCCCGAAGAGATCAACCGCCTGGTAACAGACAGGCTCTCCCATTATCTCTGGACCCCCTCGCAAGACGGTGACGCCAACCTGATGCAGGAAGGGGTGGCCCCGGAGAAGATCCAGTTCGTGGGCAATATCATGATCGATGCCTTTGAGATGCTGAGGGAAAAGATTGAAGCCCGGTCCGTGTGCACGCGCCATCACCTGAAGGCCGGGAACTACGGGGTGGTCACCCTTCACAGGCCGTCCAACGTGGACGACGATGACACCTTGAAGGCCTTGTGCGAGGTGCTGGTGCGCATCTCAAAAAAGATTCCCCTGGTGTTTCCCGTTCACCCGAGAACGGCCAAGCGGTTGGCGGAAACCTCGCTTATGGACGGGCTGAAAGCCCAGCCGAACCTTACGTTTTGTGATCCCCTGGGCTACATCGAGTTCATGAGCCTGGTGTGCGACGCGCGGTTTGTGCTCACCGATTCCGGCGGCGTTCAGGAAGAGACCACCTACCTCAAGATCCCGTGCCTGACCCTTAGGCCAAACACGGAACGCCCCGTGACGGTCACCATAGGCTCCAATCGTCTCTGCACCGTAAGAAATATTGAGGCGTCCGTTGACGGGATCCTGCAGGCCCCTTGCCACGGTTTTGAGGTCCCCGAGTTGTGGGACGGGCAAACCGCCCAACGCGTGGCGTCGTCGATCCGAAAAATTGTGGGGGCAGAAGAGGGGGTCGCCCATGGCGCCTGAGACGGGTCCCGACACCCGGGGCAAAGGGGCCTTTGTCTTTACGGTGGACGTCGAAGACTGGTTTCAGGTGGAGAACTTCAAGCCGTGGATTCCCTTTGAGTCGTGGCCGCACCGGGAGCTGCGGGTGGAGAAAAATATCCATGGGCTGCTGGATCTTCTGGACGGGGGAGGGCAGCGGCGGGAGGCGACCTTTTTTGTGCTGGGCTGGCTTGCCGAACGGTATCCCCACCTGGTGCGGGAGATTTATGGCCGCGGCCATGAGATCGCATCCCACGGGTTTAATCATCATCTGCCCGCCATGCAGACCAGAAAGGCCCTGCGGGAGGACCTCCTGAAGAGCCGCACACTCCTTGAGGACCTGATCGGGGAGAGGGTGTGGGGGTATCGGGCCCCGAGTTTTGCAGTAAACGAAGAGGTGCTGGCCCTCATTCAAGAGTGCGGGTACCTCTATGATTCAAGTTACAACTCCTTTGACCGGCACGGCCGGTACGGCAGGCTGGATGTCTCGGGGTTTCTTCGGAGGGGCATCGCCATCAAGCTTCAAGACGATTTTTATGAGGTGCCTGTCAGCAACCTCACGTTAGGGGACCAGGTCATCCCCTGGGGTGGCGGAGGGTATTTCAGGATGATCCCGGCCCGGCTTTACGCCGGGGGGGTGCGCCGCCAGATGAACCGGGACGGGGCCTTTGTCTTTTACACCCACCCCTGGGAGCTGGATCCCGGCCAGCCCAGGGTGAAAGGGGCATCGGCCCAGTATGCCTTCAGGCATTACATCAACCTGAATCGCACGGCCGGGAAGCTGGCCCATTGCTTACAAGCACTCGGCCCGGTCCGGTTCACAGGGTGCCGGAATTATCTGCGTCTGATGGGAGACGCCGTTGCCTGTCAAAAAGAGAAAGAGGCGATTTATGGTTAAGGTCAGGGTATTCCAGGCTGGGGATGAGCACCGGTGGGACCGGTATGTCAACGGGCATGCCGACGGCACCTTTTTCCATCTGGTGTCGTGGAAACACGTGGTGGAAACGACCTTCGGGCATCGGTCCTGGTATTTGATCGCAGAAGATGAAGAAGACCGTATGGTGGGGGTCTTGCCCCTGTTTGAGATCAAGAGCCTGTTGTTCGGACACTTTGTCGTGTCCACGCCCTTTGCGGAAACCGGGGGGCCCTTGACCGACTCGGATGCGGTCACGGCAAGACTCCTGGACGAATCGGACACCATCGCCAAAAAGACAAAATGCCACTACGTGGAGTTTAGAAACCGCCACGGCATGCCGGACCTGCCCACCAAGGATCTTTACTACAACTTTAAAAAAGAGATCTCCTCCAGCGATGACGCCAACCTGAAGGCCATCCCGAGAAAATCCAGGGCCATGGTCCGCAAGGGCATCAAGATGGGCTTGCGGTCGGAATTCGGCAACCATCTGCTGGATGAGTTTTATGACATTTTGTCCAAGAACTACCACCGGCTGGGCACACCAGTGTTTCAAAAGAGGTTTTTTGTCAATTTCCTGAAATGCTGCGGGGAGAACGCACGGATCATGGTGGTGCGGACCCCCGAAGGCCGCGCGGCCTCGGCGGTGCTTACCTTTTACTACAAAAACCACGTGATCCCCTACTATGCAGGTTCGGATTTCCGGCTCAGGCACCTGGCCCCCAACGACTTCATGTACTGGGAGCTCATGCGCGACGCCAGCTGGAAAGGGTGCCACTGCTTCGATTTCGGCCGCAGCAAAAAGGGGACAGGCTCTTTTCACTTTAAAAAGAACTGGGGCTTTGAGCCGGAGCCCCTGGCGTACCAGTACCACCTCCTGGACGTGGGGGAGATGCCTGACCTGAGCCCGGCCAACCCCAAGTACCAGAGGCGCATCGAGATGTGGCGGCGCATGCCCCTGCAGGCAACCCGGGTGGCCGGACCCATGCTGTCCAAGTATCTTGTTTGATATTCGGTTGCCTCCGGCGGCCCTGCCGGGGGCTAAACTTTTAAAAAGTTTAACAAACAGGCCATAAAAAAATCTGTTTGAATGAATTTCGTTTTAAAGGCGGATTTGCTTTGACCCGAGGGACGAGGGGCAAAGCAAATCCGCAACCTGCTTTCAAGGTGGCACACCTTGCCGCCGGAGGCATAACTGAATAGTTACCCTTTCTTTTTTGATCTGGTGGAGCCCATGAGCCGCGTCCTGTACCTTGCCCACAGAATTCCCTACCCCCCCAACAAGGGGGATAAAATAAGGTCTTACAACACCATCCGGCACCTTGCCTTGAACCACGAGGTGGACCTGATCTGCCTCGCCGACGACCGGCGGGACCTCAAGCACCGCAAAGAACTCTCCGCTTTGTGCCGAAGGGTGGCGGTGCTGCCCTTGAACACCTTCAAAGCCAAGGTCAACGGGGTGTGCAGTTTTTTGAAGGGGGCAACCATCTCTGAGCGCTACTTTTACCGCCGCAGGTTTCAGCGGATCTTTAACGCCTGGACCCGGGAGACGCCCTACGATGCCGTCATCTGTTTCTCGTCCCCCATGGCCCAGTACCTGCTGGAGGATGATTTTGTCGCTTCAAAGGACGGATCCATGCGCCTGGTCATGGATTTTTGCGATGTGGATTCGGACAAGTGGGTCCAGTATGCCGGAAAGACAAAATTTCCACTGAATGTATTGTATAAAAACGAAGGGCTGCGCCTGCTGCGTTATGAGCAAAAGGTACACAGAATGTTTGATCGCTCTATTTTCGTATCAGATCACGAGGCGTCTTTGTTTAAGGCCTTGTCAAAGGATGAGGAGCGGATATTCGTCGTCCCCAACGGGGTGGACAGCGACTATTTTTCTGAGCATGAACGTGATGTTTCCCAACGGAGCGGAAAGCCCATGCTGATGTTTGCCGGGGCCATGGATTACTATGCCAATGTCGACGGGGTCCGGTGGTTTTGCCACGATATCCTGCCGGAGGTTCGACGGGGACACCCGGACATCGTGTTCAATATCGTCGGCAGCAACCCCCTTCCCACCGTCACAGAGCTTTCAGCCATGGACGATGTCCATGTGACGGGCTTTGTCAAAGACATTCGCCCCTACTACCAGGAAGCCGATGTCTGCGTCATTCCCCTTCGCATCGCAAGGGGGGTTCAAAACAAAGTCCTGGAAGCCATGGCCATGGGAAAGACCGTGGTGACAACACCTGCGGCGATCCAGGGCATCCAGGTGACACACGGGAAGCACGTTCTGGTGGCCGACAGCCCCAAAGGGTTTTCAGAGACCATCTTGTCCCTTATGGATGACCCCGAGCGAAGGGTCGAGTTGGGACAGGCCGCAAGGGCCTGTGTCCAGCGCGACTATTCGTGGAACCGGAATGTGTCCAAACTGATGGATATCGCCCTTCATTAAAAACTTTCTGGCCAACGAGTAAAGGCATCACATGAAAATTCTCCACATTCTCGATCACAGCCTGCCCCTGCACAGCGGGTATACCTTCCGAAGCCAGAGTATTTTTGAAGCCCAGAGAAACATGGGCTATGAACCTGTGGTGTTGACGACTCCCAAGCAGGAGGAAAACTGGAAAGGCGATTCCACGGGCAGGGACGTTATCAACGGGTTTCACTATTACAGAGCGGGCAAGGTGGAAGGCAGGGCGTGGCCGGTGCTGTACGAAGCAAAGCACATGGTAAAAACCTATCGCAGGATCATGGAGATTCTAAAGCGCGAAGACATCGGGCTTATCCACGCTCACTCTCCGTCCTTGAACGGTCTTCCCGCACTGCTTGCCGGAAAAAAGACGAAGACGCCTGTTGTGTATGAAATTCGAGCCTTTTGGGAAGACGCGGCCGTGGATCACGGGGCTTACAAAGAGGGCGCCTTAAAATACAGGCTGACAAAGTACATCGAAACAAAGGTGTGCAAAAAAGCGGGCCATGTCGCCATATTGTGCAATGGGCTGAAAAAAGACCTTGAGAAACGGGGCATTGCCGGTGACAAAATTACCCCGGTGTTCAACGGGGTAAACCCTGATGACTTTGCTCCATGCAAACCCGATGAGGAATACCGGAGAAAATGGGGCGTGGAGGGGAAAAAAGTCATCGGCTTTATCGGCTCGTTCTATCGCTACGAAGGGCTGGATCTTCTGGTGAAGGCCTTCGGTAAACTGAGCCGGAACGATGACGGGTGCGTGCTCCTCCTCGTGGGGGGGCGGGGAGATGGAGGCTGAGCTGCGCGCCCTGGCAAGGCAGATGGGGATTGAGGATCGGGTTATTATGCCGGGACGGGTGCCCCACGAGCGGGTCGCGGGGGTCTACGCCATGGTCGATGTGCTTGTCTACCCGCGATACCCCATGCGCTTGACGGAGCTGGTGACCCCGCTCAAGCCCCTTGAGGCCATGGCCATGGGAAAGGCTCTCATTGCAAGCGATGTCGGTGGGCACCGTGAGCTCATCACCGACGGGGAAACAGGCGTGATGTTTCCCGCAGGAGATCTGGAAGGCCTGGTGGCTGCGCTGGGAAAGGTACTCTCGGACGGACACCTGGCGGCAACCTTGGAGCAGGAGGGAAAGGCATGGGTGTCCCGGGCCCATACCTGGGCGAAAACCACCTCTGTGTACCGCGATATCTATGATGCCCAGGTTCACGTTGGGTAGCGTCATTTTTCATGGGCTTGGAGAGATAGTGCAATGTGTGGAATAGCAGGCATCATCAACACGGATCGTGCACCGGTATCACCCGATATCCTGAAAAAAATGGCCGATGTTTTGAAACATCGCGGACCGGATGATGAAGGTTTTTTCATGAACCGCCCCGAGGCTGAACCTCGCCCAAAGTGGAAGCACGTCCCGGGGCAGGGGCATGTGGGCCTGGCCCACAGGCGGCTCAGCATCATTGCCCTGGACAGCGGGCATCAGCCCATTCCCAATGAAGACCGGTCTGTGTGGGTGACGTACAACGGGGAAATCTACAACTATGCGTCCATCAAAACCGAGTTGACGGGAAAAGGGCACCGCTTTGCCACAGACTCGGATACCGAGGTGATTGTCCATGCCTATGAAGAGTGGGGGGATGCGTGCGTACAAAAATTCAGGGGGATGTTTGCCTTTGTCCTGTGGGACCAGCGCAGGGACAGGATCTTTGCAGCCCGGGACAGGGTGGGGATCAAGCCGTTATACTATTTTTTTGAGACCGGCCGGTTTGTTTTTGGATCGGAGATCAAAGCGATTTTAGAGCACCCCGATGTACCCAGAAAGGTGCGTTCTGAGTCGGTATGCGATTACTTCCACCTGATGTATGTCCCCGGTCCGGAGAGCATTTTTGACGGCATACACAAGCTCTTGCCCGGTCACACCCTGAGCATCGAAGATGGCGTCATGCGCACTGACGAGTATTGGGATATCTCCTTTGCCCAGACCCTTGACCTTACGGAGGATGAATGGTGCCGCAGGGTTCGTCACAAACTTGAGGAAGCCATTGACTTACGTATGCTAAGCGACGTCCCCTTGGGGGCGTTTTTAAGTGGCGGGGTGGACTCCGGCGCTGTTGTTGCCCTCATGGCGGGCTTAAGCGAGGCCCCGGTCAAAACAGCTTCCATCGGGTTTGCAGACGAAACATTCAACGAGCTTCCCTATGCCCGAAGGATCGCCGAGCAATACAACACACACCACCATGAAAAGACCGTGGATGCCGACTCCCTGGCTATCCTGGATAAACTTGTGTGGCATTTCGACGAGCCCTTTGCCGACTCATCGGCCATCCCAACGTATTATGTGTCCCAGATAGCAAGGGAAAAAGTGACCGTTTCACTCTCCGGTGACGGAGGCGATGAAAATTTTGCGGGATACAGGCGCCACCTCTTTGATTTTGCAGAGAATCGCCTGCGGGCCGTGTTTCCCGAATGGTTCAGGAAAACCGTTATTTCGGGGTTGGCGGATATTTGCCCCAAGGCGGATCGCCTGCCCAGGTTTTTACGGGCCAAAACCCTGTTGACCAATTTGTCCAGGGAGCCCGTGCAAGGGTATTACAACTCCATGGCGTGGTTCCAGGGTGCACCTGATCTGTTCAGCCCTGAGATGAAAAAAGAACTCAACGGGTATTCGCCCGTATGTCACTATGAAAGGTATTTCAGGAAAAGCGATGCCTCCTGCCCCCTCTCCCGGGTTCAATACACGGACATGAAGACCTATCTGGTGGATGACATCCTCACCAAGGTGGACCGCGCAAGCATGGCGAACTCACTGGAAGTTAGGGTCCCGGTTCTGGACCATGAGTTCATGGAGCTGGTGGCCGCCATGCCCTCGAACCTGAAGCTGAAAAAACGGGAAGGCAAATACATCTTTAAGAAATCCCTGGCAGGTCACCTGCCCCACGACTGCATGTACCGGGAGAAAAAAGGGTTCTCCATTCCCCTGTCCTCCTGGGTAAAAAACGATCTGAAGCCCGTCTTTGAAGACACCGTCCTGAGCAAGAACAGTTTTTGCAGCAATTACCTCAACGAAAAGGCCGTTGAAAGGCTTTGGGACCAGCACCAAAAAGGGCAACGGGACTTTGCCTTCGAGATCTGGGCGATTCTCATCTTCGAGCTCTGGGGACGGCGATGGCTTTCCTGATGGTGCCCTCTATGGTCAAAATCGATTCAAGAAGCGTGCCTTCTATGGTTAAAGTCTGATGAATCACAGGGTCAAGAGGGCTCAAGAAAGAACAAAAGCAATGCCTCCGGCGGCGAGGTGTGCCACCTCGAAAGCAGATTGCGAATGCGCTTTCCCCTTCGTTCCTCAGGGAAAATCACATTCACTTTTGATTTTGATTGGCCTGAATTTGCTTTTTAAAACCTGTTTATTAAACTTTTTAAAAGTTTAGCTCCCGGCAGGGCCGCCGGAGGCAGTTTTAACTTGGCTGCCTCCGGCGGCAAGGGGCTGAGCCCTTTGACCCCAGGCTCGCGAATGCTCTCGGCCTTCGTTCCTCAGGCCGATCACATTCGCTGACGGGTTTCGCCCGTTGTCATGTTGTAACATCGCTCTGTGGCCCTGGGATCATCCATGTTGACCATAGAAGGCACGGTGTTCTGTAAGGTCACATGTGCCGAAAAAGAGAGAAATCAACCACCCACATGGTCTATCCGATCTTTTATCTTCTTGTTGTGGCGGTCGGGTGGGTGGCCGGTCTGTGCCGGGGGCCTTTCTGGGCGGTGCTGACTTATGTCTTCGTTTATTTCAACATCCCCTCCCACCAGTGGTGGGCCGCCAGCGTGCCGAGCCTTCGGTGGAGTTTTCTCTCGGCGGGCATTGTCCTGGCAAGCTGCGTGATTCATAAGGAGCAGCTCAAGGATGGTATGAACGCCCCCTTGAAGGCGCTGATTCTCCTTTTGGGCCTCATGATCTGCATCATTCCCCTGGCCTACAATGCCGATCGATCCCTGGTGAGGATTTACGACTTTTTCCGGTATGTCCTCTTCTTTTACCTGGTGTGCAGGATCATCAAAACCTTTGCCCAGTATCGCTGGTTTGTCCTGGCCATTTTGTTCCACTGCTTTTTCCTCTCTCTTTTGGCAAGGCATTATTTCAGCGGAATGCGCCTGGACGGCGTGGGCCTGCCGGACGCCGCGGACGCCAACATGCTGGCGGCCCTTGTGGTGCTGGTGCTGCCTTTTCTCGTGGTGTTTCTTTTTTTCGGCAGCAGGTTTGAAAAGGTGGCCGCACTTCTGTTTACCCCCTTTATTCTCAACATGTTTGCCATGACGCGGAGCCGGGGCGGGTTCCTGGGCCTGCTGGTGGCAGCCGGGGTCTTTGCCTGGGGCGCTCGCAGGGACGTGGACATCAAAAAGATGGTCCTGGGGTTTGTGGCGGCCGCAGTGGTGGTGCTGGGGATCATGGACAAAGGGTATGTGACGCGGGTGACCCGTCTGTTCGGCGGGGAAGAGAACATCGAGGATCAAAGTGCCGGGCGCACCGATATCTGGAGGTACGGCTTGCACATGATCAAGGATTACCCCCTGGGGTGCGGAGGCGGGGGGTTCTCCCTGCTGAGCACCTCTTATCTCCCGGACCATTTGATTGAAAAAAGGGTGGGGAGGCGCGCCTCACACAACACCTATGTCCTTGTGGTGACTGAACAGGGTGTACTGGGGCTGGGCATTTATCTGGTGTTTATCCTGCTTCTTTTCAAAGGGACTCGACGGGCTCGCAGCAGCCTTCACGGGATCATGGGCATGGACAAGGGCCTTCGGAATCACATGCTGGCCCATACCTACGCCTTGGAAACGGGACTTGCCGGTTTTTTTACGGCGTCGATTTTTATCGATCGCCTCTATTTTGAATGCATCTACCTGATTGCGGCGCTTGTGCCAGTGTTGTCCGCTGTTGCGGACGCAGCCCAAGGCCCTGAGGGCACGGAAGGAATCCAGCCATGACGGCGGAAAATGTGAATCCCATAGATCCCGCCCTGGTCAATGGTTTTGTGGGGGTGGTGGGCAGCCCGTCTTCGCTGCGCGACACCTGTGCCCGGCGCCTGTGTTCGGCCTACGGCCAGTTCAAGGACAACCCGAATGTTCAGGTGAAACGCGGGAAACTCTGTGAGATCACCTTTTTCATGCGTCGTTCTGTTTTGGAGTCGCCCGGTAACGGGAGGGCGTGGACCCAGGTTGCGGGGGTGTTCTCCGGAAGCCCCTCTCCAGGTGACAGCGGTCCTGAAGAAGTTGCCGGGTCCCTCCAGGGGCAGTTTTTCGGTATGTCGGTGGACGAGGAGTGCTCCAGAGTCACCCTTTTTTCCGATCACGCAGGGGTTCTGAAGGTCTATCATGCGCAACGTGACGGGTTTTTCCTCTTTTCCACCTCGTCACTGGCCCTGGCCGCGGTGCTGGGGACCCCTTCCCCTGACCTTCTGGGGTGCACCGAGTTTCTCTCCATGGGGTACGTGCAGGGCGACAGGACCTTTTACAAAGGGATCCATGTCTTTCCCCCGGCCTCTGCCTGGGTGTTTGACGGGAAAAACCAGGCAGCGCCCCGTAAGCTGCGGTACTGGCAACCGTTATCAGGTTATGGGGCGGACCAGCCCCCCCTTACGACCCAGGTTTGCGTGGAAAAAGCCCTTATGTCCCTGGACAGACACGCAAAGGCACTGGCCGTAACTTACGATCGTCCTGTGTGTGATCTGACGGCCGGGTTTGATTCCCGGGGGGTTGTCTCCACCCTGCTGAAGGCAGACCTTCCTTTTGCCACGGTCTGCAACGGGTTTTCGGGAAGCGACGATGTCAGGGTTTCAAGCGCCATTGCCAGACGGTTGGGGTGGCATCATGAGTTGAATGAGCTGGGGCACATCGTGGGTGGGCTGACCATGGCCGATATCAGCAGGGCCCTTCGCCTTACCGACGGGGAGATCCCGGTATCGGACTACGTGATCCCCATGGCTGTGCATCAACACCACGGCGATAGATTTAATTTGGCGTTCAACGGCAGCGGAGGGGAGCTGTTCCGGGGGCGTTGGTGGGAAGGGGAATTCTTCCTTAAGGGAGGGCAACGGATCGTTAACAAGGGGCGACTGGTGAAACGCCTCATGGTTCCCGGCCACGACTGGGCGCTCCTGGCCCCTGAGTTGAAACCCCAGTTTTTTAAGGCGACGGAGCGGGCCATCCAAGCGTTATCAACGGAGAATACCGCCCGTTCAAACACCGCAAAGATTGATTTAATGTATTTAAACAGTCGCATGGGACGCTGGCATGGCAGGTACTATTCGTCGACCTTTCAGCTCATGCCGTGCAGCACCTTGTTTTTGACCGGTGAGCTGCTGGAACTCATGTTTCGTCTGCCATGGTACGCCAAATACAAAAATTACATGTACAGGCACCTGCTCCAGGCGTCCCATCCTGTCCTGGCCCGGGAACCCATGGGCGAGAACCTGCCGGCGACTCCGGTCTCCTTTGCCCATGGCAGGGCCCATCTTGGATGCTGGCTGCGGGGCGCAGCAGGGAAGGTCCGGACCAGGCTCGCCGGAGGGCAGTATCAACAGGGTGCCCAGGGGATGGATATACACGGACGTGTTCTGGCAATGATCCATGATGCAGAGCCGTTGACGGACGTTTTTTTATCACAGGGGCTTAAGACAGGGGCGCTCTACGACAAGGGCGCCATGGTCGAGGTGGTCCGGCAGTCCTGTGCTTCGGGCTTTGGTCTTGCGTCAGCCCAGTTGATGCGAATGGTCACCCTGGAGCGAGCCTTTGAAGAGGCGTGCTCCGTGATGTGTGAGTGAATCGGGTTTACCGGGGAGTTGTTATGACCAGAAAACGCGTGCTGTGCATCAGCTACCAGTTCCCTCCCTTTGCCGGGACGGGCGTTTTTCGTGTGCTGAATTTCGTGGAGCACCTCCCGGACCGGGGCTGGGATCCGGTGGTGCTCACCGTGCTCCCCTGCCATTACGAAAGGGGAACGGCCCTTGATGACGGGCTCTGTGCCAGGGTAAACGGGTCGGCGCGAGTTCACAGGACAAAGTGTTTCCAGGGGATTGACGCCATGCTCAGCCTCAGGGGAAAGTTCAGGGGCAACGCCACCCCGGCAAGTGCGGGGCAGGGAGAGGCGGCAGGATCCCCCCCCGCCGGAAAGGGGCTTTGGCAGGGGGTTAAGGATGCCGTCACCCTGGCATACCGCATTCCGGACAAGCAGGTGGGCTGGTTTCCCTATGCCCTGTCAGAAGGGTTTCGCATCTGTCGCCGTGAAAAACCCGATCTGATCTATGCGTCGGGGGGGCCCTGGACCTCGTTTCTCATCGGGCTTGCTTTAAAGGCTCATTTTCACCTGCCGTTGGTCATCGATTTCAGGGACCCATGGATGAACAATCCTTATGACGAGCTGAACGTGGGGTTTCGCAGGCGGGTGAACTGTTTTCTGGAGAGATGGTGCCTTCGCCGGGCCGATGCGGTCATTGCCAACACGGAGCCGCTGCGCACCCTGTTGGCCGACACGGCGGGCTCTGGGAACAAGTGCCATACCATCACCAACGGATATAACGAGATGGAGTACGTCGGGCTGAAGGCCAGGGCCTCCGGCACGGCCCCCCTGGTGGTGACCCATGTGGGTAATCTTTACGGCAAACGCACTCCCGACAGTTTTCTTCAGGCCCTTACTCGATTGATCGACACCGGGCGTCTCGGCACCCATGAGGTGGCGGTTCGTTTCATCGGCCATGTGGACGAGGTCCGCATCAAGAACCTTATCGGCTCCCACCCGGTAGGCGCAATGGTTACCTGTGTTGGGATGGTCCCTAAGAATCAAGCTCTGGATATGTTGTTCCAATCGGACATCGCCCTTCTCATCCAGCCGGATACCCGCCTGCAGATTCCCGCCAAGCTCTTTGAATATATCCGGTCCCAGAAACCTGTCCTTGCGGTGTGCGGGGAAGGGGCCACCCAGGAACTCATTGAAGCCCACGGCCTGGGGGTGGTAGCGGATACCGACGACCCCGAGGGCATGGAGGGGGCTATTCTGGATGTGATTCGGCAGGCACGGTCCGCGGAACGCGTCGTGAAGAAGGACTACCTGGCATTTGAAGCCGGGGCTTTGACGACGCAGCTGGCAGGCGTTTTTGACGGGTTTTTTCCGTCATATCCTCAGACGAAAAACGGGTGATACATGTGGTTTCAATCAACCAAGAAGGCTGAAGACAGGGTGTTGCACGTGGTGCTCTCTTTGGGGATCGGCGGGGCCGAGCGCATTGTCTCTTCCCTGATCGAAGGGGGAGAGGCCGCCGGGATCTCCCATGGGGTGTGCTGCCTGGATGAGAAGGGGCGGCTGGCAGAGGCCCTTGAAGACACAGGCCATGAGGTTCATCTGGTCAGGAGGAAACCGGGTATTGACCTCTCCCTGCCTTTCAAGGTGGCAAGGCTGGCGGTGCGCTGTGGGTATACCACCCTTCACGCCCACGGGGAGACCCCGTGGTTTTATACGGTGCTTGCGGTGATTCTGACCCAGGGGCTGAGGTTCCGATGTCTGACCACCATCCATGGTTACAGCGGGGGGGACAACGCCGAGTTGGCCCATCCCCGTCTCTGGCGTTTCCTGATGGTTTTTACCCGTCGTGTCATCGTTGTTTCAGGTGCCCTTGAGCACGAGATGAAGGCTGTCTATCCGGTGCTGGGGAAAAAGGTCGAGACCATTCGAAACGGGATTTCGCCGAACGAGAAGGTGCCAGCCCAGTCGCGGGACGCCTGGGGGCTGCGTGGAAAAACCGTGGCAGGGGTGGTCTCTCGCTTGTCCCCCGTGAAGAACCATCTGCTGCTGCTAAAAGCGGTGGAACGACTCATCGGGTTGGGGCGGGAAGACCTTGTGGTGATGGTCGTCGGGGACGGACCCGAGCGGGAGCCCCTCGAAGCGTATGCCCAAAAGCCAGGGCTAAAAGGGCACGTGATCTTTACCGGTGAACGCCTCGATGCTCTGGGATTTTATCCCCTTTTTGACCTGTTTGTGTTGCCCTCCCTGTCCGAGGGGATCTCGGTGGCACTGCTGGAAGCATCGGCCTTGGGGGTGCCCCTCATCGCCTCAGGGGTCGGGGGCAATACCGAGATCGTATCGCATATGGGCACGGGCCTGGTCTTTGAGTCGGAGAATCTGGATGACCTTACACGCCAGATAGAGCTGTTGCTCGACACACCGTCCCTTGCCGGGCGGCTCGCGGCCGGAGCCCGGGCCTGGGTTCGGGAGACCTTTTCGGTGCGCGCCATGGTGGACAGGTACAACCGCCTTTATCTGGAGATGGCCGGCTGATGAAGATTCTGGTTTTCTCGACCCTGTTTCCCAACAACACGGCCCCTGCCCACGGGGTGTTCATCAAAAACAGGATGAAGGCGGTTTCGGAGATGGATGGTCATGAGGTCCGTGTGGTGGCCCCTGTCCCCTATTTTCCGCCGATCAAACGATTCAAGGCGTGGTATCGCTTCTCCCAGGTGGCCGCCCGCGAGAGGGTGGATGGCCTGACGGTTTATCACCCCAGATACCTTGTGACCCCCAAGGTGGGGATGACGGCCTACGGGGTGTGTCTTTTCCTTGGGGCTCTGAAAACCGTCAAGGCCTTGGAAAAGAGCTTTTCCTTTGACGTCATCGACGCCCACTACATGTACCCGGATGCCTTTGCGGCCGTCCTTTTGGGCAAGGCCCTGAACAAGCCGGTGACGGTCTCTGCCCGGGGCAGCGATATCCATCAGTTTTCAAACCTTGCCATGATCCGGCCCCTGCTTCGCTACACCCTGACACAGGCCGATGCCGTCATTTCAGTGTGTGCTTCCCTCAAGGAGATGATGGTGGAGCTGGGTATCCCTTCGTACAAGGTGAGCGTTATCCCCAACGGCATCGACGGCACCGCCTTTTATCCCGCGGATCGGGCTGAGGCGCGGCAGCGTCTGGGAATCCCCCTTGATGCCAGGGTGATCCTCTCCGTGGGGTCCCTGATCCGGCTCAAGGGACACCACCTCCTGGTGGAGGCCTTTGGTCGGATCGTGGCAGAAGAGCCGGACCATACCTGTTTGTACATTGTGGGCGACGGGGTGGAACGAGGCGCCCTTCATCGCCAGGTTGAGGCCCTGGGCCTGGGCAGTCGAGTCGTTCTCTGCGGGCAGGTTCCCCACGGAACCCTTGTGGACTATTACAACGCCGCCGATCTCTTTTTTTTGGGGAGCGAGCGGGAAGGCTGGCCCAACGTCATCTCCGAGTCCCTGGCCTGCGGGACCCCGGTGGTGGCCACCCGGGTCAACGGTATTCCCGAGATTGTCCGGTCCGATGATTTAGGGGTTCTGGTGGCGCGGGATGTGCCCTCCTTTGTGGCGGGAATCCGCCGGGCTTTGGACACCCGTTGGGACCGCAGTGCCATCGGTGCCTATGGGCAGTCCCGGTCCTGGGCCATGGTGGCACAAAACGTTGTTTCTGTTTTAAAGAGGGTGTCTATGCGCTAATATAACAAATAATCAAACCCTTACATATTATGTAACGCCTTTTGCGGCTGGTCCTGGCCCCTTTGCGAATGCCCTGCAAAGTTCATGTCCTATGGGGAATCCATAGCATCACGGTCGACGTTTTTCGCGTGGCGGGAAACGTTGGAGCGGTAGTCGGTTTGTTCTTTCCACTTCGTTTGACCATGATAGGTGAACATGATGAAAGAATCCTTGCAGGGTGTCCTGAAGAGGCGCGTATGGTGCGCTGTTGTCGTGATGTTTTGCGTTGGCGGCGTTATGTCGACCCATGGCGAGTGTGCGGTGGATCCTGCCGTGAGGATCGAGGTTCGCGAGTTGCTCCCGGAGGGCGTATCTGGGCTGGACAGGCCCCATGAAGCGGCCACCTTCGGGGTACCCTTAAGGGACTGTGACGGGATTCAAACCATCAATCAGTTGGGACTTTCCGGACTATGGGATTATCAGTTCCGGGTGCTGCACAGATACCCGAGCGGTAACATTCAATGGGTGCTCATCGACACACTGGCCTCGGTTCCGGCGGGGCAGAGCACGGTTATCTGGCTCACCAATGGCTCTGGCAACAGCTCGGGAAACAGTCTGCCCATAGACCTGGCTGCGGATAACGGCAACACCATCACGGTAGACACCGGTGCCGCCCGGTTTGTCATCAGAAAAGCCCGTTACAACGTCTTTGATTCCGTGGTGGCCGGGGGCACCTCTTTTCTTTCGAACACAGGCGGCATCACGGCTGTCAGCGGAACAACCCAGTACTCTTCGGCAAATGACGAGCAGTCCACGGCGGTCATCGAAGAAAATGGCCCCATCAAGGCCGTGATCCGATGCGAAGGTCACCTTAAACCCGCAAGTGGTCCGTGGCTCTTTGGCTACACCATGCGCATGTACTTTTACAAGGGCTCAGGACGTACCCGCCTGGACCTGATCCTCAAAAATGCAGAGATCAGTTCCTACTCCGTGAAAACCTTTGAATCGGTACGTATTAAGCTTCCCACCACCATGGTCGCCCCTTCCTATCTGTTTTCAACCGGTCCGGGAGTACAGGCCGGAGGGTTCATCGACGGCAGCGCTCACCTGTACCAGGGCTACAGCAGCTACAAATATGTGCAGTACCTGGGCGGTGCGGATTTGCTCAAGGCACGCCTGGTCCCGGATGTAGGGCTTGAGGTTGTCAACGGGGCCTCGGTGATCCACGCCCTGGGCGATGAGAAGAGTTACAGCGAAGGGTTTGCCGCCATGGCCACCCAGGGCATGCAGATCAACTGCGGCATCCGGAACCTTTACGGCATGTGGCCCACGGGGTTTACCATGACCGAAGACGGGCATCTTTATATTGATGTGTTCAGCCCCCGCAACACCAAAGATGACATCCGATTCGCCTTTTTCGCCCACGACAAACGGCAGGTGGTTCTGGAGTTCACACCGGAGGCAAAGGATCCCAAACAGACGTTTTATACCCTGCAATACCCCCTGGCCGGGCTGGCTGATTTTGAGCATTACGCGGAGGCAAAGGCCGTTTATGGGGAAGATAGGCTGGCAACCCATGGAGAGACACGGGACTTTCTTGCCGATATCGGATTGGAGAGTTATGAGATCTCCAATGTGGATACCTTGCGCAGGTATTATGTGTGGGGGCAGGGCGGAGGATCCAATCAGTATGATCTCCAGCTGTGCAAGTACCTTCATTATCTTCAGACAGGCAACGGGGGTGCCTTTCTGGCCGCACAAAACGATGACCACTACAAGATGTTCGGATCGGTCAAGCATTCGGATGATTTTGATGTCTATGTTCAGGGACCGACTCTTTTTAAAAACGTGAACACCACCTCCCCACCCGACCAAAACCTGACATACAACAGCAAATTTTTCGACCGGGAGCACTCCCACGATGTGTCTGTACCCGTGGGATACTTTCTCACCGGGGACGAATCGTTGATGGACGCATGGCGTGATTACGGAGAGTATACCCTCTACGATCAGGGGTCCGGAAAAGGTCCTGTCGACAGCTATTACGACGGGACAATCCACGTGGGGTTCCCTCGCATTTTTTCAAGGGCGTTAAGGCGTGCCGGAGCCTATGGGCAGTATGCAAGCACGAGTGTCTGGCGGGAAAAAATCGGTCGAATGGTAGGAAATTTTATGGGGATGCGGGCAATTCCCGAAGATGACGATCAAGACGGCTGGGATTCGGATCGTGGCTTTTTCTATATGAGCAGAGATGGAAGCAGGCCCGACGGCGTGCGCTCCAATAAAGTGTTTATGGCCTACGATATATTCCCCAACGCCTTTTGGTATTATGTCCCCGGGAACTTTGATGACCCCTTGATGTATGAAGATTATCAAGACTATATTCTGGGGCTTGCCTTCCATTCATTGCGTGAGATCATTCCTCTGGAGCACCAGCCTTATGGATTCAAACTTGATGAAGCCAATTCGGCGGACCTTACCGGAGAATATCCGTTTTCCTTTTTGATGGCTGCCGGGTATGAAATGACGGGGGATGACTCTTTCTTGGACCAATACACATCCCATTATCGTCAGATGCTGATTATCCAGAGTAAAGAACGGGTCTATTCTCCCTATTCGTCAAAATTTATACACAACCATGAAAATCGCGATATTTTAACGGGCTATGTAGCTCCTGAAGGCGCCGGACGTGTCGACTTGGGAAACTCCGGTGCACCGGGCGTTTCGCGTTCCGGTTCTGTGTACACATTGACCTGGCAAGCGCCCATGGACGAGATTATCCGTTATCAGATAAAGTTCTCTGCGGCACCAATGGTCGAGAACCTCAATTTCGATCAGGTGACAAGGGCGTATGAATACGCTCCTTCGGCATATGAAAATTTCTGGGCGGCGTTGAACATCGCCAATGAGCCCACTCCCAAGCAGTCTGAAGGGGATGTGGAGACGGTATCCATAGACGTTGCGCAGGCAATCAACGCTTACAATACCCGGTATGGCCTGACCGCCGGCCAGCCCGCCTATCAAGTCTATGATGACCAGACAGATTACTTTTTTTCTGTAAAGTTTTTTGCTGATGCACCCATTGTCAATGGAATAGACACCCCATTATTGCCTTGCCCCCCCTAACATGGAAAGTCATTCGTTTCCCCCCCTTATTTTTGAATGGCCTGGTGACTGCATAAACAAACCAAGACAAAGAATGCGCTTTATCGACGACAGGTATATTGGTTGTGTTGTTGAGACGGTTCGCGATCTCCATTGTGCTGCATGACCGGGAGTTGAGAGCTATAAGGGGGACAGATGTACATGACGATTCATGGCGTGGGTAGTGGCCTGCGGAAGAGTTCGCTATGGCTGTTTTTGTTAACGTTCTGCTTCTGCTGTGGGGTCACGGTACATGGATACCCTGCCATAGGTCATCCTGTGGAGATCAGGATACACGAACTTCTTCCCGATGGCGTAAAGGGGCTGCACAGGAACCATGAAGTCGCATCCTTCGGGATACCGTTGAGTGAGGCGGCCGGGGTTCAATCCATCGACGAATTGGGTCTTGTGGGGGGAGGGGCATATCAGTTCAGGGTGCTGCACAGATACCCCAGCGGCCATGTTCAGTGGGTCCTTGTGGATACCCTGGCATCGGTTTCGGCAGGGGAAGAGAGCATTGTCTGGCTGACCAACGGGGCCGGCAACAGCTCGGGGCCTCAGTTGGCCTCGGATCTGGGGGAAAAAATATCGGTGGACACCGGTGCTGCCCGGTTCGTGATCACGAAAAAGAACTACAACGTGTTTGATTCCGTTTTCGTAGGCGAAACATCCTTCCTTGAGCCCACCGGAGGGGTTACGGCGGTCAGCGAATCAACCCGGTACTCGTCGGCCAATGATGGTGACTCCACGGCAGTGATTGAAGAAAACGGCCCGGTAAAGGCTGTCATCCGATGTGATGGGCATCTGAAGTCATCCCTTGATGACTGGCTTTTCGGGTATACCATGCGTATGTATTTTTATAAGGGCACAGGCCGAACGCGGCTTGACCTCATCATCAAGAATGCGGAAATAAGCTCCTTCACCGTCAAAGAATTTGAATCCCTTCGCATCGAACTTCCCACCACCATCGCAAATCCCTCCTATCTTTTTTCCACCGGTCCGGGGACCATATCCACAGGGCCTGTTGACGGAACAGCGTATCTGTACCAGGGCTACAGCAGCCACAAGTATGTTCAGTACATGGGGGAGTCCGGTCTGCTAAGGGAGCGCCTGGTGCCCGACGTGGGGCTCAAAGTGGTCAATGGTGCCACTGTGATTCATGAACTGGGAAACGAGGCGGACCACAGCGAAGGGTTTGCATCGTATTTTTCTGGAGCTAAGCGCATCAACTGCGGGATTCGTAACCTTTACGGTATGTGGCCGGCGGGGTTTACCATGGATGACGAGGGCCACCTGTATATTGATATCTACAGCACCCACAACACAAAAGACGATATTCATTTTGCCTTTTACGCCCATGACAAACGGCAGGTCGTGCTGGAGTTTACCACGGAGGCAAAGGCATCCCAACGGACATTTTATGCCGTGCAATACCCTTTGACCGGTCGAACCAAATTTCAACATTACAAGGATACCCGGGCCATCTATTCTCACGACAGACTGGCAACCCACGGAGAAACACGAAAATTCCTGAAAGAGATCGGCCTGGAAAGCTTTGAAATTTCAAATGTAGACACCATGCGTAGGTACTATGTCTGGGGGATGGGGGGAGGGCCAAACCAGTACGACATGAATTTGTGCCAGTACCTTCACTATTTGCAAACCGGCAACGGGGGAGCGTTTCTGGCAGCCCAGAACATGGACCACCATAAAATGTTCGGATCCACCCGTCACTCGGATGATTTTGATTTTTATCGTTACGGACCTGAACGGTTTAAAAATATCAATAATATTGATCCGGATAAGCAACCCCTTGCCTTCAACAATCGCTTTTTAGACCGGGAGCATTCCCATGATGTTTCTGTTCCCATAGGCTACCTGCTGGCTGGCGATGAATCCATCATGAATGCCTGGAAGGATCACGGTGAGTACACACTGTATGACCAGGGCTCTGGAAATCACGGTGAGGTTAGCTATTACGACGGTACAACATACTTTGGGTATGTTCGTATTTTTTCAAGGTCATTCCGTCGGGCAGGTGCCTTTGGCCAGTATACAGAGGATCCTTTGTGGCACGAGAAGGCCGGGCGTATGGCAAGGACGCTGCTCAGCTTGAGGGACGACCCTGAGGACGTGAACAAGGATGGGTGGCAGTTGGACCGGGGGTATGTATATATGCACCGCCACGGAAACGAAACCTACGGTGGAAAACGAACCAATACCGTGTTTATGACATACGGGATTTTTGCTGATTCCCTTTGCTATTATGATTCAGTTGGTTTTGGAAACCCATTGTACCACGAAGACTACTACGATTACATGCTCGGTCTTTCCTATCATGCATTGAATGAGTTGGTCCCCCTGGGGCGTCAACCCTATACATACACTTTAGACAAATCAGCCATTCTGGATGATGCCGGAGCATATCCCTTATCCGGGCTGATGGCTCATGGGTATGAGATGACGGGAAATGATCAGTTTTTGAGCAGGTACAAGCCCCATTATAACGGAATGCTGACAGTTCAGAGCAAAGAGCGTGTTTACTCGTTGTATTCATCGCGTTTTATCCATGATTATTACAACAGGAACGTGTGCACCGGATATGTGTCACCCCTGGGGAACGGGCGTGTGGACATGGGCAATTCCGTAGGCATGAACATTTCGCGAAGCGGATCAGTCTACGCCTTGACGTGGGAGGTCCCCAGAAAAGGTATCAAGCGCTACCAGATAAAGTTCTCACCACAGCCTATGGTGGAGAATCTCGGGTTTGACCAGAGAAAAAGGACTTATACCTATGATCCGGCCTTTTACGACAATTTTTGGGCTGCATTGAACGTGGGCAATGAACCCACACCCAAACAGGTTGAAGGAGAGACGGAATCCGTGGCCATCGACGTACGACAGGTCATCCATGATTACAATGCCCGGTACGGCCTTGAAGCCGGTGAAGCGGCCTACCTGTCCTATGACTCAACCAGGGATTACTTCTTTGCTGTGAAGTATTATACTGTGATTCCTTTTTTCCACGGAATAACGATACCGTCGTTGTCTTGCCCTCCTTGATTATAAGGTTCGTGTTCAGTTATGCCTTCGGTGAGACCTTTTTGACTGAATTCCGCAAAAATTTTCAGGTTCCATACCTTTTATCGCTCAGCCCCCCACCTGACATATTTACAGCCCATACCTATTCATAATGGTGCGTTTCGATTTTGTTCAGGAATGGATCGAATTGAAAAAGCCTTTTCTATGTATGAGAAAAGACTGTTTTTATAACTGATTGAAAATATGTTTTGAAATCTTGTCTGGTGGGGTGCTGCTCTTGAAACAGGCAGCGAATCAGTAAATTAGTTGTGGGGTTTTATCGCGAAATATATTTGTGAGCGCTTTCGATCGGGTCAATCAAGTGCAGGCTTGGAGCAGTTTCCTGCAAGTCGATTCTTTTTTTCTCCTTTTAATGTGTATCAAAATTTTAGGTGTTGATGGTGGTAAATACGTTGCGGTGTAATTTCGTGAAGCGAGTCGTGTGTTCTTTTTTCATGGTGTGCTGTATCGGTGGCTCGATCCCCCAGCAAGGGACGTGCGGAATCAAATCGGCAGTTAAAATTTTAGTCCATGAACTTCTTCCCGAAGGGATGGCAGGGGGAAATAGGGCCGGTGAGGTCGCATCCTTCGGCATCCCCCTGAAAGCATCTGATGGGATTGGATCCGTCAGTGAACTGGGCCTGGTCGGTTCGTCGGACTATCAGTTCCGAGAACTTCACAGGTATCCCGACGGCACCATTCAGTGGGTGCTTGTGGACACGTTGGTGTCGGTTGAGGCAGACGGGAGCAAGGCGATCTGGCTCACCAACGGTTCCGGCAACAGCGCGGGGTCTCACCTCGCAGTGAATGGACCTGAACATATTACGGTGAATACGGGCGTTGCCCGGTTTGTGATCAGGAAGAAGAACTACAACGTGTTTGACTCTGTCGTTGTGGGCGATACCCCGTTTTTACGAGGTACGGGAGGGATCACAGCCGTCAGTGGAACAACCCGCTACTCGTCGGCCCTGGATAACGATTCCTCGGCAGCGATCGAAGAGAACGGCCCTGTGAAGGCGGTTGTCCGGTGTGATGGGCATCTTAAGCCCGAAAGCGGACCGTGGCTTTTCGGCTACACCATGCGCATGTATTTTTACAAGAACACCGGCCGAGTCCGGCTTGACCTGATCATCAAAAACGCCGAGATGGCCTCCTATTCGGTAAAGATCTTCGAGTCCCTTCGCATTGAGCTGCCCACAACGGTCTCTGACCCCAGCTATCTTTTTTCCACCGGGCCCGGGTCGGAAGCCCATGGCACCATAGACGGAACCGCCTACCTGTACCAGGGCTACAGCAGCCACAAGTATGTGCAGTATCTGGGGGGCGCCTCCATGCTTCAGCAGCGTCTTGCCCCGGATGTGGGGCTTAAGGTCGCCAACGGGGATTCGGAGGTGCATTCACTGGGGGAGGAGACCGACCACAGCGAAGGCTTCGGGGCCATGTACTCGATCGAAAAACAGATCAATGTCGGGATTCGAAACCTATACGGTATGTGGCCCGCAGGGTTTACCATGGAGGACGACGGTGACCTGTTCATTGATATTTTCAGCCCGTGGAACTCAAAAGACGATATCGGGTTTGCTTTTTTTGCCCATGACAAACGGCAGGTGGTGCTGGAGTTTACGAAAAAGGAGGATGCCCCCTTACCAAGGCAGACTTTTTACGCCATACAATACCCCCTCACCGGGAGGGCGGCATTTCAGCATTACAAGGACACCGGTGCCGTCTATTACGAAAAGAGGCTTGCGACCCATGAAGAGACGAGGAGGTTCCTGGCCGAGATCGGACTGGAAAGCTATGAGATTTCCAATGTGGACAGCATGCGCAGGCACTTTGTCTGGGGGCAGGCCGGGGGCGATAATCAGTATGATGTGAATTTGTGCCAGTATCTTCACTACCTGCAGACAGGCAACGGCGGTGCATTTTTGGCTGCCCAGAACATGGACCACCACAAGATGTTCGGGTCAACACGGCATTCGGATGATTTTGATTTCTATCTTGACGGACCTGAACTTTTTCCCAACGTGAATACAGTTATACCGCCGGAACAAGAGAAGTTGGCCTTTAATTATAAACCCTTCGACAGGGAGCACTCTCATGACATCTCCGTCCCCCTTGGGTATTTCCTTACAGGTGACGAGTCTTTCATAGACGCGTGGAAAGATCACGGGGAATATACCCTTTACGACCAGGGCTCCGGCAAAGGGGCTGTGGGAAGCTATTACGACGGGACCACCTATGTGGGGTTTCCCCGCATATTTTCTAGGGCCCTCAGGCGTGCCGGGGCCTTTGGTCTCTATGCCAGTACGGATGTGTGGCGGGAGAAAATATATCGTATTGTTAGGAATTTCATGAGCATGAGGGCAACGCCTTTGGACTCCGATCAGGATGGATGGGACCTGGACCGTGGCTTTTTCTATATGAGCCAGGCCGGAAACTGTCCGGAAGGCTTGAGATGTAACAAGGTGTTCATGGCATACGATATCTTTCCTAACTCGTTCTGGACGTATGGTCCTGAAAATTTCGATGATGATTTGATGTACGAAGATTATCAGGACTATCTCCTGGGGGTGGCATACCATTGCTTGACAGAGATAATCCCCTTTGAGCACCAAGTCTACATGCTTGCGCTGGATTCCGTCAATGGGTCGGATGATAGAGGGGAGTACCCCTTTTCGTTTTTGATGGCCTTGGGGTACGAGATGACGGGGGACGATGCCTTTCTGGTTCAGTATAAGTCCCATTACAAGATGATGCTGGTGACGCAAAGTGAAGAGCGGGTCTACTCTCCCTATTCGTCAAAATTCATTCATGATTACTACAATCGAGACATAGTCGCAGGCTATGTGGCTCCCGTGGGTAATGGGCGTGTGGATATGGGAAATTCCAGCGCGTCATCCGTTGCGCGCCACGGTTCCGTGTACAGCCTTACATGGAACGCCCCACAGGACGGGATCCATGGGTACCAGCTCAAGGTTGCTCCGGTGCCCATGGTGGAAAATCTTAACTTCGATCAGGTAGCCCGAACCTACCAGTACGACCCGATCACGTACGATAACTACTGGGCAGCACTGAACGTGGACAATGAACCGGTACCGAAACAGAAAAGGGGGGATGCCGAATCCGTCTCTGTGGACGTTGCGCAGGTCATCAGCGCGTACAATGCCAGATATGGCTTGTCTGAAGGCGACCCTGCTTACCGCTCGTATGATCCGGATATCGATTACTACTTTGCTGTAAAATACTACAAAGTGGCTCCCGTTGCCCACGAAAAGACCATTTCTTCGTTACCCTGTCCATAAAGGACAAAACTTAAAAAGCAACGCGAATTTTGGGCTTGGAAGGCCCGGTTTCATCGCAAATCACTCCTTTTTGTCTCTCATACCGGAGCATGCTTGCGGCGTTTTGAATCGCATCGCCCGAGGTGACTTGCCTCATTACCTACTCCAAGGATACTTTTCGAAACATGAGTTTGAAAAACAAGGTCCTCCACTCACTGAAATGGCTCACCATCGGCAAATTTATGGGCCAGGTGTTTACCTGGGCTGTCACCATTCTGGTGATCAGGCTCTTGTCGCCTTCGGATTACGGGTTGATGGCATCTGCCGGGATCTTTGTTGGTTTTTTGCAGCTTATCAGTGAATTGGGGTTCGGAGCTTCAATTATCCAGGCCAGGGATATTGAGGATTCTGTCATTCAACAGATTTTCGGGTTTGTTATCTGTGTGGGGGTGGTGCTTTTTGCCATGTTGTTCGTCTCGGCACCGTGTATTGGTCTGTTCTTCGAAAGCGGCGCCCTGGTGCATGTGGTGCGCGTTCTCTCCTTTCAGTTTCTGGTGATCCCTTTTTTGACCATCCCAAAGGCCCTCATCGAAAAAGAGCTCCTCTTCAAGCAGAAATCCATGATCGATTTTTCGGCAAGCATCGCAAGCGGAGCGACGACATTGGGTGTGGCCCTCCTGGGCCATGGTGTCTGGGCTCTGGTCTCGGGAAGTTACGTGCTGATCTGTGTTCAGATGGTGGGGTATCTTTTTGTGTCCCCCATCCGGAAGCGCCCGGTGTTCCGGTTTCGAGCCATTGGGGCCTATGCCTCCTTCAGCGGGTATGTCACCTTTGAGAAGATCGTGTGGTATACCTACACCCAGTTCGACGTGATATTGATCGGAAAGCTCCTGGGTCAGGAGGTCCTCGGGTATTACTCCGTTGCCATGCACCTCTCCTCCATTCTCCTCAACAAGATATCCCCGATCCTTTCTCAAGTCGCCTTTCCCGCCTATGCAAAAATCCAGAACGAGTTCGAGAAGGTCTCCTTCTATTTTTTAAGGACCGTCAAGTTTTCAAGCCTGGTTGTGTTTCCCGTTTTCTGGGGCCTGTCGAGCATCGCCCCGGAGGTGATCTCCATTTGTGTGGGGCCCAGGTGGGGAGCGGTTGTAGAGCCTTTTAAACTGTTGTGCCTTGTCATGCCCTTCAGGATGCTTTCGGTGCTGCTTCCGCCCCTTTTGAAAGGCATCGGCAATCCCGGTTACTCCCTGAGAAATATCATGATCACCTTTGCGGTGATGATGGTGTCCATTTATGTGGGTGCCACCCGTGGGGGCGTCCTGGGCGTTTGCTACGCCTGGGTCGTTATGTATCCCGCGTGCTGGCTGGTGGTTCTCATTTTGTCCCTTCCGCTGATCCAGATCCGGGTTGGGGCGTATCTTCGCGCAATCAGCGTGCCGTTGAGCGGAAGTCTCCTGATGTACGGGGTCGTCTCTTACTCCGGCTTTGCGCGGGGCGTGCACCCATACCTCTCGGTTGCCCTGCTCATCGGCATCGGCGCCCTTGTGTACGGAGTGTGGTTGCACCTATTTGATCGAACCTGGTTTTCAGATGTCTTTGCCATGCTGAAGACCACCTGATAACACCTCAAAAATCGACTAAAGTGTACACGCGCGGTTACCCCCAGTTTAAGGACCACTGGCTTACTAATGAGGCCGAATCCCAGTCGACATAGTAATTGCTTCAGCGGGCATTATATTCAGGGCCTTATGGCGCACCAAATGTCGGGTGTAATATGACCCCATTAGTAAGTGGAATCTGCATTTCGAAAATGATAATAGAGGAAGGATGCAGATGGGAAAAAACGAAGAAAATTTACCGATAAATTCAAAGCGGAAGTAGCGATCGAGGGAATCCGTGGAGTGAAGACTTTAGCCAAACTCGCTGCAGAATATAACATTCATCCGAATCAGATATCAAACTGGAAGAGGCAGTTACGCCGAAAAATTGGGATGCCAATTCCACCTTAACTTTGCCGTTCCGTGGTCGAAGATTGGGGGTGATCGTAGTCAATGGCAAAATGCATACAGCATAAGAGAAGCCTTCTGTTCTGCAAATTTGCTCTCCCAACCAGCAATTGTTCCCTTGTGGGAGTTTAATATACGCCCTGTAGCACGAAGGCCAAGCCCTTCACTTCGAAGCCTCAAGGTTGCGGCTACCGTACTGATGGGTGATTTAATCCTTTCCATCGCGATGTTGTGGGTTTGGGAGAAAACCTTTTCACAGTTAGAGCATCGCAGCAAATGACGTTCACCATTATGAATGGTCTGATAGCGCTTAAAAAAGATACATTCGGGCACTGACAATGGGGGTGTTTTATTGAGTCTAAATCGTTCATGATGGCTTTAAATCATAGAATTCACTTTTTTGGGAAAACGGGTATTCAATGATTTAAGTCCAGTCCCGGTATTCCTGAAAAAGGGGTTGTTCTACAGGCTCGTTATACTATCAAGAGAGAGGGATATATGCTTGTTCTTGGTTCTACAGGGGAATTTCGATGTTCAGCCAAATGGGTAAATGAGTCATTGGTTCTACGGGGCCCAGAAAACGGCTTTTTTGGCTATAAATTGGATTCTCTATCTGGCGATAACGGTATTTATACCGAGTGGAATACAAACAACGACATTCTGACCATATTCAATGATAGGTTTGGAATGTATCCAATTTATTACACCAGAACATCCAGTGGTGTAAATTTTTCGTCATCAATTGCTAATTTACTTGCAGACGAAGATCATTATCAGATAGATTCTGCTGCTGTAGCGGTATTCCTCAGAATGGGCATATTCATTGGAGACACCACTCCATTTTCTGAAATTAAAGCATTACCCCCCGGTGCCAAATTACAATTTGATCGAAACGGTCTTAGTATAGAAAACAGAGAGATATCCTGCGGGAAAAACGTAACCCCTTCGATTAAAGATGCTCAAAATATATATGGCGAACTATTTAAAAGTTCAGTCTTGAAGTTTAGAGAGGCATTTCCAAAAAAAATAGGAATTCCTCTTTCTGGTGGTCGAGACTCACGCCATATTATATTTGAATTGATGGCTTCCGGACTAAAACCATATTCGTGTATAACCATGAAGCATCAACCCCCCAAACCCAATGAAGACGCAAAAATTGCCAAGGAAGTATGCCAATATTTCAATTTCAAACACGTAATTCTTGAACAGGATTTATCCATTTTGAGAATGGAAAAAGAAAAAAATATACTCACCAATTTCTGC
Organism: Desulfoluna spongiiphila; assembly: GCF_900101345.1. GTDB lineage: Bacteria > Desulfobacterota > Desulfobacteria > Desulfobacterales > Desulfolunaceae > Desulfoluna > Desulfoluna spongiiphila. The sequence goes on from NZ_FMUX01000002.1 coordinate 345,239, forward strand.
TCATTAGATCATTCTTGGATTTTACCCTTGTCACGATATTTGTTGGAAGAAGGTTACGATGCAATATTCGATGGCATTGGCGGGGACGTTCTTTCCGCAGGATTGTTTTTAACTGAACATAGGTTGAACCTCTACAATAGGAACAAATTCGAGGAACTTGCCAACGAAATTTTAGGTTTTGAGGGCCATCTGCCTCATATGCTGACTAATTCGGCTTATAGTAGATTTAATAGGGATATAGCTGTTAATCTTCTTGTGCAAGAATTAAAAAGATACGTAAATACACCAAATCCTATAGGGCAATTTTTCTTTTGGAATAGAACAAGAAGGGTTGTTGCATTATCTAGTTGGGGGATTTTGGGTCAAAAAACACATGTTTTCGCTCCCTATTTAGATCATGAATTATATAACTTCCTTACTTCGTTACCAGCTGAGTACTTTTTGGATCACACATTCCATCAAAACACGATCGCCAAACAATATCCGGCATATGCACATCTTCCGTATGAAACAAAAATGCAATTACCTCAAAAGGGTGGGGTTGCGTCTAATTACTTTCAGTTGGCAGAATTTACACGTTTTTCTCTCGGTTCCTTAGTAAAACCATCTATGTGCCGTCCGTCATTTTTTTATTTAAGATTATTTAAGAGTCTATTGTCGATGAAATATTATGACCAATTTAAAGGCACGTATCAAGTTCCAATCTATCTTAGCCAGTTAGCAGAGTATTATCGAGGAATATAGAGATTATGTATTCCATCATGTGTGCTGAAGATTTTTATCCGCGTGAGTCGAATTCTCACGCAAAATAGGGCCGTTGTCGATTGTGTCGGCCACAAGAATTGAATGCTGAACGCAACCTTTCATTTCGTTGCAAAATTCTTGATGATACAAAAAGCACACAGAAGCTTGACTCTTTGAGTGGTCATTAGAACTGAGGAGTATGTGCCCAAAAAAGCGATGCGTTACACGTTTAAACGCACCTTAGGGCCTGCCCAAGAAATAATTATACAAACTGCAGATATGAGCAAAATAACTTGTACTAGATTTTTCAATCAATATAAATTATCTTAGGCATAACTTTAAACCTCAAACTCAATACAAGTTATGTCCTTACAAAACGATTATAAAATTCCAGCATCATTGAGGAGCTTACGCCTGAATTATGTGCCTTTCTCAATGAAATGCGCGATACGTTGACCGGTTCAGACCGTCGCCTATTTATGGCAACAGTGGTAAAACTTCTGGGGCCCAAAGACAAACGAAAAGCGGAACTCTGCCTTGGATGGAATAGATGCGCTATAACTAAAGGTATTCATTAATACAACCGACAAAGCTTTGGGGCTTGCGCGGACAATGACATGGAAAGGTATCAATCCTGTTGTTACGTTTGTCCACAAGACCTACCAAAAAGGTGTTTCCCTAACAAAAAAGACTATGGATGCCTTAGAGAGGCAAATATATCGTGTCCCTGGTATCGAGAAGTGGGCCGTCGATATAAATCACTTTGGCAAATAATGTATAATTATTTCATGGTATGGCCCTTAGGCTTTTGAACGGGTTGCGATCGATTTCGGTCGTCGGATTTGGCCTTTATTTTCTCGGAGTATCAAAATAGCGCCGCAAAGATGACGGAGACCCGATTTTCTGACCCCCATTGCTCAGGCGCCCGTGGATGACTTTCTTTACCACACATTTTTCATGAGTGGCTCCGGTTGTTTCCGGCCCACGTTACCGCCGTTCCGTGGCAGACATATCCGGGGCATGTACCCTGCAACGTCCGGTTCGAAAGAGAGCTTTCGACCCAGTGGGAGCAAAGGGGACAGGGCCGTGCACCCGTCTGTTTCCTGTCACTGCTCTCCCCCCGCAAGGCCTCCTCCAGGCTGGATGCCTTTGTACCGAAATACAAGCGATTCAGTGTGCCTCTCCTGCAGATTATTGGATCCCGTCGGTACGGGTATTTATCAGATATTTATTGAGATCTGTAGCTCATGTGTGCCAGGGCCACGGAAATCGATTTGTCGTAATATTTATCTTAATAAACGACGAAAGGAACCCATGATGAGTTACGATTTTGTTGTTCGGAATTGTGTTGGAACCGACAAGCATGAAAGCTGTATCGAAATTTCTGGGCCTCAAGGTGTGGAGAGGTTTTGTTTCGGGTATGTTGTAGATAAGTTCTCATGGCCAATGTTTTTCAATAACGACGGCGTGCTTTTTGGTGCAGCGGAGGCAACGTCGGATCCGTTTTTCTTCGCTCTCGTTTATGGCCTGGGAGGGTGGCAGGGGCCGTTTACTGGTGGCAATGGTACGCACTGGGTCAGCAGCAACAAGGCCATGATGAGTTTGGGGTGGACAGAGTATCCGTTTCCTGAGGAGTCAAACGGGTGTGGGCAGTGTAAGCTGACGGCATTGGACCTCGATCCTTCGGGTGTTGCAAGTGCCCTCATTGAATACGAATGGGAGGGGGGCACCAGTCATTCCGTCCATAAGAAGTGGGCCACCAGGGTGTAACGAGATCATGATGATACAGGAATTTTGATTTTCGAATGGGACGGCCGGGTGGCCAAGTTTTTCCGACCGTCCCATAAGTGGGAATTTATTCCCCTTGTACTTGAGTCTTTTTGGGAGCATCGCTTTGATGTCAAGCCAGCGACTATTTTGGATTGTACCTCTTTTTCTGGCTGTATGGCTCATGCCCCTTACGGGGTATGGTTTGTTAGAAAAGCCGATTCCCGTCATGGTCCATGAACTGCTTCCCGAAGGCGTGACGGGCCTTGACCGGGCAAACGAAGTCGTCTCCTTCGGCATACCGCTCATGGACTCGGATGGGATCAAAGACATCGGGGCCCTTGGCCTTAACGGGGCCTCCCATTACCAGTTTCGTCCCCTGCACAGATACGGAAGCGGGAATATCCAATGGGTGCTAGTGGATACCCTTGCCAGCGTATCGGGGGGGGAGATGACCCAGCTGCACCTCACAAACGGGACGGGCAACAGCAAGGGACCGAACCTGGCTCGGGATACAGGGGCAACGATTACGGTGGATACGGGAGTCGCCGTCTTTACGGTAAAAAAAGCCCATTTCAATGTCTTTGAGTCGGTGCGGATCGGGGACTTTGATTATGTAAGGGGGACTGGGGCCATCACAGCCCGGAGCGGAACCAGCACCTATGCCTCCCATCGCGATCCCATGTCCACGGCTGTAATCGAAGAGAACGGTCCTGTGAAAGCCGTTGTGAAGTGCGACGGGCACCTCAAAAATGAAAGCGGGGAGTGGTTATTCGGATATACGATGCGGATCTATTTTTATCGGGGTACCGGGCGTACGCGCCTTGATTTGATTCTTAAAAATGCCTCCTATTCATCGTACTCCATGAAAGTTTTTGATTCGGTCCAGGTTGAGATTCCCACGACGCTTTCTTCTTCTGTTTTTATTTTTTCAACAGGCCCTGGTAAGGAAATGTGCGCTGAGGTCGATAGCTCTGCTTATTTGTATCAGGGGTATAGTAATTACAAGTACCTTGAGTATATGGGCGGCGTAGATATGTTCAAGGAGCGACTGGTGCCTGATGTCGGCTTGTCTGTAGTCAATGGATCAAAAATTATCAAGGGTCTTGGTAATGAAGCGGACCATACCGAAGGGTGGGGGGCGGTATCTAAGGGTGACAGACGCATCAATTTTGGTATTCGCAACCTTTACGGGATGTGGCCCGCGGGGTTTACCCTGTCTGATAAGGGGACGATTTTTCTTGACGTCTACAGTCCTTATAACTCTAAAAAAGGTATTAAATTCGCTTTTTTTGCCCATGACAAACGACAAATGGTGTTGGATTTTACCACGCCGGAAACCTCACCAAAACACTCATTCTATTCTCTGCAGTATCCCCTTTTTGGTAGGGCTAACTTTTCGCACTACTTGAGGACAAAGGCTATCTACGGCGAAGATCGAATGGCAAGTGATAAGGAAACGCGTAATTTTTTCGCTCTTGTCGGGCATGGGAACTACGAAATTTCAAATGTTGATAGCCTTCGGCGGTATTACTGTTGGGGCATGGGGGGCGGCCCGAATCAGTACGACCTTCAGCTTTGCAAATACATCCATTTTTTGAGGTCCGGGAAAAGCGGTGCGTTCCTATCCGCTTTAAATGATGACCACCACAAGATGTTCGGATCTACACCCTATTCCGACGATTTTAACTTTTACAAAGACGGCGTGACCTACTGGTCCAACAACAATAACACCTATCCGGAAAACCAGGGGAAGGAGGCCTTCAATGCAAAGTTTTTCGATGATGAGCATAGCCACGACATATCCGTGCCCATCGGTTATTTTTTAACTGGTGATGAATCCATGATGGAGGCATGGGCGGAATATGCCGAATACACCGCCTACAGACAGGGAACCAGCGTACCTAATTGGAGTTACTACGAAGGGGTTTTTAAAAGGCCTATGCCAAGGGTTATGTCTCGTGCCCTCAGGCGGCTTGGTGCATTGTCTCAATACCTGAAAGATCCGTCCTATTATAGATCAAGGGCCAGGTTGATGGTCCGGCAGATTCACAGGCTACGATCCGACAGGCTGGATGACATGAAGGATGGCTGGGATTTGGATAGGGGTTTTTTCTATCTGTCCAGGGATGGAAGCCGGCCGAAGTACGAAAGATGGAACAAGCTGTTTATGGCCAACGACATTTTACCCAACAGTCTGTGGTGTTATCAGCCGGATGTATTTGATGATCCGTTGTACTATGAGGATTTCGAAGATTTTATGCTGGGCATGGCGTGGCATTCCTTGGACGAGGTGTTGGACCTGGTCCATCAGCCGTATCTCTTTGACCTTGATAAGGCCAATTTCTATGATGAAGAGTGCACTGCCGAATACCCCCTGACTTTTCTGATGTCCCTGGGGTATGAAAAAACAGGGGATGAGATATTTTTAACGGCGTATCAACCCCATATCGGGCGTCTTATGACCTATCAGTCCCGGGAGAGGGGGTACACCCCGTATATGTCTCGTTTTGTCGATTACTACTACCACCGGGACGTGGTGGCCGGGTATGTTGATGCGATAGGGGACGGGCGCGTAGACATGGGAAACTCGAGTTCTCCCCGCATTACACGACAGGGCTCCAGCTACACCTTGAACTGGATTACACCCAAAGATGGTATAGAATCGTATCAGGTGAAATACGCCCCAGTCCCCATGGTTGAACGCCTTCATTTTGATCAAAGGACCAGAGCATTTCAGTATGATTCGGAACGATACGATAACTTCTGGGCCTCACTCAATGTGGCGGGGGAACCGTCACCGTCGTTCAGGGCCGGTTCGCCTGAGACCTTTACGGTGGATGTGGCAAAAGTCATGGCGCAATACAACCAGCGCTACGAATTGACTGATGAGGACTCGTGTTATCAATCCTATGACCCGGACGTGGATTACTATTTTGCCGTCAAGTATGTTCTTAATCCCCATCATCTGCAGGGCCTGCCGTGCCCGCCCAATTAAACAGGAATATTGACCACATGTCTCGGGGGCATGTACGGAAATATCACCAGAGGGCCCACTGCCCTGTATGGCGGATATAGGTAGCAAGGCAGGCATTGGTCACGGCATGGGCTGAAATAAGGGCCACCATGTCTTTTCTCACGACCCAGAGCATCGAGAGAAGTACTCCGTACACCATGGCCGCCGGCCATTCGAAGAGTCGGTGCCCCATGGCAAAGAGGGCGGAACTGAGAAAGATCGCAGCCGAACTCCAGGCTCCAGGCTCAACGGAGCGTACATCGCATTCATCAAGGGCTTCACTCAAAGGCGAGTGAGAGCCCTTTTTTTGGGCCTGCTGCCATTGGAGAATCAGGCGGAAGAGGTAGCCCCGGATAAGGAGTTCTTCGAAGAGTGGGACCACAAGGGATGCGGCCGCAAAGCGGAGCCAGAAAGCCAAAGGGGACCACGGTGTATGGCTTCCTTGCGGCTCGAAGGGCTTGGCCAGACAGACCCATAGGACGCAGCCGATTACACCCGTAAGACCTCCCCAGAGCAGCGATGAACCAACGGGCCTGGGCCCTGTAAGGGGGAGAATGTTTTTCCAGGTGAGGGCCAGGGCCAGGGGGACCAGGCCCAGCCTCAGGGCGTAACCCAATGTCGGAGAGTCTGTGACCATGGGAATAAGCACATAAAGGGCGTAGGGTGACAGGTAAAGGATAAGAAGGGTGCGATTGCTTATGTCGAGGGGGGACATGGCCCCCATTTCAGGTTTTTCCATGATGTCCTTTGCTTAGGTGCAGACACGTTGAAATCTATGCCTGGCTTCATCGGTGGTCTCATCGTGGTGCTGCACCATAAAAAAAGAGAATGGGATGAACGACCCCACTCTCCTTTTTTATGTGTATCGAGTTGCTAAGGGTAATGCTGCGCTCTATTTCTTGGCATACTTTCGTCGGCCGAGGCCTGCAAGCCCCAGAATACCTATGCCGAGGAGGGCAAGGGATGCCGGTTCGGGAACGGGCCTGATGTCGATGGCCATGATGGCCATGTCGTCCCAATCACCATCCGGATTTTCTCCAATTTCGTCGTCAAGGTAAATACGGGCCAGGTTGGGTTGTTTGTACTCAATGGCGATGTGCTGTACACCTTTTTCGTCATCGGGTGAGTTGAGGTCCCAGTTTGAGTAAAACTCGTAGTCCGCTTCTGCGCTGGCCTCATCGGCGTACACACTGAAGTAGAAGCCGAAGGTGTCGTCAAATTTTACGGCACCGCCGGGCTCTCCTAAAGAGCTGAAATCATTTTCAGTGTTGATGTACCAGTCAAGGCCCACTTTTTTGAAGAAAGCCTGGGCTTCACTGCCGACGGAATCGGACTTGCTGAACAGTTGGACTTTTTCCGTAACCGTGGGGGTGGCAGCGGCCGTGTCGTCGACGGAAAAGAGTCCGAAATCAGCGTGGTATCCGGAATTTCTGACCGTCATGATAAAGGTGCTCTCGCCGTCTTCAGCCGTTGTGTAATCCGTTAAGGACCAGTACGGAGAGTCGTTCCAGACATACCCTTCGGAGTTCTGGATGGGGTTGTTGTCTGAATCGACGGGAATGGCGTAGGCGCTCCCGACCAGTAAAAAGATGGCCAGGAAGGTGTAGACCCAGATTTTGAGATGGTTTTTCATGCGTCGTCTCCTTTGCTGTCGTAAGGTGTTATGAGTGAAACGTTCTACAAGGGAAGTTGTTTATCCAAAATTTTAAGGCTCAATGGGCGTTCATCAGGTCAAAATGCTCTGGTGCGGGTGGGGTGCACCGTATTTTTTTCAGGTGAACGTGGTGGGCAAAAAAAATCGGATGAACTCTAATTGCTGACCTCTGCCAGCGAATCTTTCGCCGAGAGTAGTAGCAGTATTGATGCCAGTTTACTCTTTATTGACTCTTTTTTCGATACGCACCGTCAGGCCAGGCTCTTCAGGTGTGACAGACGTGACGGAATACATTTATTGTCGGTCCAATGTGAATTGGACCACACACAATTATGTGTAGTTATGTAATGAGCTTCATGTTTTACTTTTTTGAATAAATATGTTGACACAATCGGTGGGGGATCATATCAATTTGGTTTGATATTACTCGTAGTCTTAAAATAAATGATCCCTGAAAGACCTGTGTCCACCCATTGTTACGCGTGCGATTCGTAACCCGGAAGCAATATTCAGTTGCGATTCGGTGACCAAATCCGGCACATGGGGAGTCCCTTATAATCGCCATGTGCGGTGGGCGATTTTATTTGTTTTTCATACGCGCTTTCACCTCAATATATTGAATCTCTTCCGATGATTCTGAACCGTCAACACCAACCGATGCCGATGAAGCGTTTCCATGGATAATATGGGGGTAGAACTATGGTAGTTAAGCGTTTTGCGTTGACCTTGTGTGTGCTTGTTTTTGTCGTGACCGCCTGTGCAACCGATAGCGAGAAGCGGGATGCGTATTTTGAAAAGGGGCGTTCCTACGTCGATGAAGGAAATGTCAAGGAAGCCCTCCTGGCGTTTAAAAACTGCGTTCAGATTGATCCGACCTACTCGAAAGGGTGGTATGAAATCGCGACCATCGCCATTCAGCAGGGGGATCCGAAAAGAGCGTTTCGCGCGTACCTGAAGGTGGTTGAAAAAGACCCGGGCCACAGCGAGGCCCACTTCAACCTTGCCAGGCTCTATTTACTTGCTAAAAAGACGGAAGAGGCCCGGAATCATATTGACAAAGCCCTTGCCGGCGCACCGGAGAACCTGGAATACCTGATGGTCTCTGCTGCTGTGTTTTCTGTAAATGGTCAGGACAAAGAGGCCCTGGCGAGTTACGATCGTGTTTTTGCCTTGAACAGCAAAGATATCCGGCCTCTTCTCGGTGTGGCCCGCCTGAAGACACGGGCCAGGGATTTCAAGGGGGCCGAAGAGGTCCTTCGCAAGGCTTCTGCCATTGCTCCGGAGGCCATTCGCCCGCGATTGGAGCTGGTAAACCTGTTGACCCGCAGCAAGCAGTTTGAAAAGGCGGAAATTGAACTGAAGGCCATTGTTGCGGCCAACAGCGACAATGCCGGGTTACTGATTGTGCTGGGGGATTTTTATTCGGCCCGGAAAAAATACGCGAAAGCCGAAATCGCCTATCGGGACGCCGTAGCCAAAGACCCCACGGCCTTTCGCCCTGTCATGAAGCTGGCCCGGTACTACGAGAAGAGAGACGATGTTGAAAAAGCCGAGGCCATGTACCTCAAGGCCTTGGCTTTAAAACCCGACGACGGCAATGCCGAGGTGACGGTTGCGAGATTTTACGCAAACCGTGGGGATTTAGAAAAAGCCGGGGAGATGATTGCCCGCACCTTAGAAGCATCCCCGGGCTTTTTGCCGGCCTTAAGCTTGCGGGGGGAACTGGAACTCAGGCAAGGACGGTTCGGTGATGCCCTGGAGACATTCACTGTGGCAACCAAAGAGGACACCACAAACGCCAACCTTTTCTACCTGAAAGGGGTGTCCGGGATGGGGCTTGGGAAAAACGATTTGGCCCGTAAAGATGTGTTGAAGGCTCTGGAGCTGAAGCCAAACCACCTGAAAGCCCGGGTTGCCCTGGCAGAATTGTATTTAAGGGACCGTGAGTTCCAGCTGGCAAAGGAGAGCCTGGAAAAGGTTCTTGCCGTATCCCCCGACTTATACAAGGCCAATCTTCTTATGGCCGATGCCCTGGGGTCCCTGGGTGAGAACGCCGAGGCACAGCTGATCTATACCCGCCTGAAGCAGCAGGGGCCGGACAGCCCGGTTGTCTTTTTTCGATCCGGGACCCTTCACATGGCAGAGGGGGAACTTTCCCTTGCCATGGACGATTTCGAAAGGGCAAGGGCCATCAACCCCGGTTTGATGGATGTCTTTGGAGCCATGATCCGTTGTCGGATGATGAATGACGAGGAGAGTGAGGCCCTTGATCTGTGCCGCGAGCAGCTCAAGGTGGTGGAGAAGACACCGGCGGCGTTGGGCATGGTGCACGGCATGATGGGAGACATTTACGCACAGATGGGCGACTTGAAGAAGGCAGAGGGTGCGTACCTGACCGCCATTAATGTAAGCCCGGAGATCACCCGTCCCTATTACGGTCTGGCGTCGGTGTACCACAAGCAGGGAAATACCGACAAGGTGGTGGCACAGCTGAAGGGGCTGAGTGAGAAAAGACCCAAAGACCCCATGCCCCATGTGCTCATGGGAATCTTGAGCGAGGGCTCCGGGGATGTGGAAACCGCCAAGGCGAGCTATCGGCATGCCCTGTCCTTACGTGGGGATATTGTCGCAGCAACGAACAACCTCGCTTATATACTCGCCGATGCCAACGAAAAGATTGATGAGGCGCTGGAGCTTGCCAGGATGGCCAAGAGCAAAGCCTCGGATGATCCCAGCGTCATGGATACCCTGGGCCTGGTGTACTACCGGAAAGGGCTTTACGACAGTGCCATTTCGGAATTCAAAGACAGCCTTGCCAAGCTTCCGGAAAACGCCATGGTAAACTATCACCTTGGGCTGGCGCTTCATGCCAACGGAGACGTGGAAAAAGCGAAGGACTCCTTTCAAAAGGCTCTGGACATCAGCGAGGATTTTAAAGGGTCGGACACGGCCCGGGAGCTTCTGGCTCAGTATTGAACCGTGTGCGACACCATGCCAATGGGCGTGTCCGGTTCGTAACCAGACTGGGACAACCGTATGAAATACCTTCCATTCAAGCAGATTATGCTTTCACTTCTGTTGCCCGTTATCCTGTACGTGTGGTCTGTGCCTTTGTGCGAGAGGTATGTCGCCGGGTATCATCAGGCCAAGATGAAGCAGGTGCTTCTCCAGAGCGAGAAATCGCTTTGGGACGGAGAGGCGGCGGTTAAGGAAGTGGTTCGGGACAACCTAACGCGTTATGTGGCAGAGCGCTTGTCCTTTGTTCTTTTTTCAAGCCGGACGATAACGGTGAGGACCGGATTTGGCGAGCTGCTATACCCGGTAACCGATACACCCTCTTCACCTCTGGATGATCGGCAGGTTGTGGCAACGGAAAACTATCGCCTTCTGCAAGAGGGGCTGGTGGTTGATGTGGAATTTTTCACAGGGCCGACGGCCCCTCTGTCCGTGATGGCTCTTCTTGTCTTCAGTGCCTTGGCCATGGGCGCCCTGTATCGTGTGTACCGCAAGCAGGTCGTGTACATCTCCGCGGAGCAACAAGAGAGAGACTGTGCCATTGCGTCGTTAAGGGCTGGAGAAAGAGCCGCTGAAAAGCAGCTTGAAGTTCTGGGGGGTCGGCAGGAGGCATTGAGGAGGTCTCTTGAAAAAGCCAGAAAGGAGCTGATTGAGTCCACCGAGAGCCAAACAGAAATGGTGGAGGAGATAGAGGTCCTTGAATCCCTGGTGGAAGAAAACGAAACGCAGCTTACGGAACAGAAATCAGAGATCAGGCAGTTGACGCAAAAAATTGAGGCGCATCGACCCGTTAAGGAGAAAAAAGCAGGCAAACGGGCCCATCGGGAGCGGGAGATCACGGCCAGGCGGCTGACCACGCTTTATAAAAATTTGCGTGTTCATGAGAGGGCTGTGCAGGGCTTTCTCGCGTTGGATGAGGGCATGCGGCTGAAGTGTGAAGAGGTGATTCATCAGTTGAATGGCGACCCGGGCGGGGTGTCTGTGAAGCGGAAAGTCTTCGGAGGCAAAGGGCTTGACACGTTTTTAGAAACGGAATTTGCCTACAAGGGCCGGATCTATTTTCTGCGCCTGCCGGGAGGCAAGGTGGAGGTCGTGGCCATAGGGACCAAAAACTCCCAGGCCACGGAGCTGGGTTTTTTGCATCGCATCAGCGGAGAGACGAAAACGGCATGAGGTAATCATTGTTTTTTAGTAACTATTCACCTTGCCTCCGGCGGGTCGCTTTTTTGAAAAAAAGCTCCGCAAAAAACGTTTCTAATGTAAAAAAGTGGAAATTATTTTGGCGGAGCCTGGAAAGGCTTGCTTAAGACCTGTTTGTCAAACTTTTTAAAAGTTTGGCCCCCGGCAGGGCCGCCGGAGGCTTGTTTGAGCTGAATAGTTACGTTTTTTATGGAGTATCCAAGCAAAACGCCGGGTGCCGGAAGGCTTCCCGGCGTTTTGCATTGGGGGTCATACCGCGAAAGGGCCCTTGAAAATTTGCGTTCGTCTTAAGGGCTGCCGTGGCTTCGGCCGTTTCATCCTCTAATCCGGTTATTTCACGAGTCAAGTGCACCCATATTCATGAAGATGCAGTGGTTTACCTCAACGCTCTGCTAACGCAGAAGATGGGTGCACTCGGCTCGCCCGAAGGGTTTAGAAAATCGAGCGGAAAACGGTGATTGAAATGTTTCAGATACTTCTGAGCAATCAGCTGTACTGCCTCTTATTGCTTTGAGTTGGTCGTTTTTTTTATGAAATACCCGGGCTAAGGGCACTCCTCCCGGCATACCTCGATGAAGCACCCTCCTGATGACCCACCGCCTGCGGCCGGGGTGTCTTGTGGGCCAGTTGGGTCCCGTGGGTCACTGGGATCATTGGGGTCAGGGTCATCGTCGTTGTATGTGTAGGGCCCCATGCCCACGGCGATGAGGGGTTCGCCTTCGGAGACGAAGGCGGCAGGCCGGCTCTCCCCGTTTGCCCTGTTGTAGGGCTCGGAACCCATCTTTCCCCATTGGAGGAGCTCACCGTCTGCTGTGATGGCCGGGAGCCTTCCCGCCGGAAGGGTGGCGTCCCCTTCCACGGGCCCCAGGCCGACAATCAGCTCATGGGTGCCGTCATTGTCCATGTCAACGCATGTGGGGCGGGTCTCCCCCGTAAGGGCGTTGTACTCTTCCCAGGCAACGTTCAACCATTTGAGGTGGGTGAGAGTATCGTCTTTCCATTGGACAACCGCTGTGCGACCTGCGCCCCCTTTTCCGAGTCCGACAATGATCTCGTCTTTGTCTGACTCGTCTTCCACAACCTTTCCGCAGGTGGGCCACGTTTCGCCGTTTTGCGTGTTGTACTCCTCCCAGGTAAGTCGGCCCCAGGTGACGCTGTCAAAGGGTACCGTCATGTCGGCGCAGGAGATCCTGTCCAGGACAGCATAGCGGCCGTCTGGAGAGACAGGGCTCTGGTCGCTGCCTCCCAGGCCCACAATGATCTCCATGCAGCCGTCGTCGTCGATGTCACCGCAGGCCGGGCGGGTCTCTCCCACGGCTATGTTGTACTCCTCCCAGGGGATGGTCATTGTGGTTTGAAAGGTGACATGCTCCCCGTCAAAGGAGAAGATGGCGAGGCGGCCCTCTCCTCCTTTGCCCAGGCCCACGACGATTTCATCTCTGCCGTCGTTGTTGAGGTCTCCACAGGCGGGCCAGGTCTCCCCGTTGCACTCGTTGTACCGGGTGTATTCCCCTTCGGGGAGGCGCCCCCAGGCCAGGTGCTGGTACGTGGGGGAGACAACCTGGAAGAAGCCCCCGGGAATGGCTGCGTCGTCTTCCACGGGACCCAGGCCGATGATGAGCTCGGTGTTGCCGTCTCCGTTCAGGTCTCCTGATGCCACGCGGGCTTCTTTGGTCGCCTTGCGATAGTTCTCCCAACCCACGGTGAGCCATAGCCGGTGCTCCATATCGCAATCAATGATTTCGACGGATGCATGTGCCGGTGTGGTCTGGGGTTCGATGGGGGTGAGGGTGTCCCGGACAGTGCAAGTAGCTTCGCTGGTGTTTTCGTCTGTGTCCGAGACGGTCAGGGTAAAGGTCAGCTCGATATCCTGTGGCAGGGACCGGGGAGCGATAAAATGGGCCATGGCCTGATCCGGGGTGTCCAGGCTGACATCAGGGCCTCCGGTCTGGCTCCAGTGCCAGGTCGGGGGGCAGCCTTCGGGAAACCGGGAGGCGCTGCCGTCCAGAGTCACCTCTTCCCCTTCACGGACAACCTGATCGCCCCCTGCATCGGCGTGCAGGGGCTTGGTGATGGTAATTGTAACCGTATCCCTGTCTGCGAGGCCTTCTGTATCGGTGACCAGGACCTCGAAGACCAGTTGAGCGCTGTCGTCTTCACCTAGGGCTGGGGCCGTAAAGGTGGGCTTGATGCTTGAAGCGTTTGACAGGGTCACCGGTGGCCCCTGGGGTTGGCTCCACTGGTAAGAGGCAATGCCGTCATCCGGGTCGATGGATGCCTGGGCAGTGAGGGTGACCGTTTGCTCTTCCAGGACAAACTGGTCGGGCCCTGCATGGGCGCTGGGGGGGCGGTTATCCAGGGCAAACTGCACCTCAGTGATGGCTGAATCCGTGGCCCCGTCACTGTCCGTGACCGTCAGCTGAAATGTGAGGATGACGGGTGTTTCCGGTGCGTCCGGGTTTTCCGGGTCCACAGGTTTTTCGGGCTTCTCCGGCATGATGAAGGTGGCTGTTTGTGTGTCTGCGCCTGTGAGGGTAACTTCCGGGTCTTCAAAGCCGAACACCTGGCGCCAGTGCCAGTTGACGATGCTGCCGTCCGGATCACTGGATCCGTCTCCGGACAGGATGATGGTTTGTCCTTGTACGGCAATTTGGGGAGGGCTCGTGATGACCGTCGGGACCGTGTTGATCGAGCCGAAGGCAACGGAGATCTCCTGGGAGTAGGCGGCCGGCTCGTTCGCTTCGTTGTAGGCCCTTACGGCAAAGTAATAGGTGGTTTCCTCTTCAAGGCCTTCCACCGTATGGCTCATGACGGGGGGCGGAGAGCCAGGGTGATTCAAAAGGGCATGGCCGGAGTAGACGCCGGGCTCGCCTGAAGCCTTTCGCCAGGAGAGACGATAGTGGCCGGCTGTGTCGCATGGCGTCCAGTGGACCGTGACCTCCCCTGCAAGGGCTGCCCCCGGGGCGCCGCCCATGATCATGCACCACAGGAAAAAGGCACCGATAGCGACCCGCAGGCCGAAGGGCACCCGGTACGGACGGGGTGTGCCGTTGGTCGGCCCTTTCGGGGCATGCCCGCAGGCGGTTTTATAAAAAAACGGGGAGCGTTGTGTGGCAAGGGGGCGTTCGGCTCTATCGTGTCTGTTCATCATGTTCTCGCTGTAGTGGTTGCAGTGATATATTGGGCAAGGATCCCAGGATGGGGACTCCCAGGTGTTCGGCGATCTGTTTTTCTGATTTGTACGAGGGGTCCAGGGCTTCGACGATCGCCTGGGCCAGGACAAAAAGAAGGAGGCCCCCGGCAAAGCAGATGAGGGCCGGGATGAGACGTGAGGGCTCCCAGATTCGCCTGACGGTTCGCGAGGTGTAGGTCATCTCCGGGGTACGCTCCATGGGCGGAGGTGCGGGAAGGTCCAGGCGCTTATAGCCCTCCTGGATACGCCGGAACAGGGTGTTGCCGTAGTAGGTCACCAGGCGCTCCCCGGTTTTTCTGTTTTTTCCCGTGTAGGTGACAATGACCTGGGCTTCCTCACTGAGGCCTATGGTCAGGTTCTCCCTGGCTTCTGCGTAGAGTTCGGTCCGCTGGGCCTGGGTTACGATGGCCTTGTACCCCAGGGGGTAGTCGATGATCAGGTGGGGGAAGAAGTTTCCCTTGATGAAGCGTGCGGCCTGCCCGGGGGAGGCGGTGAGATCGGAAAGGGTCATGGCCTCCGTGGGGGATTCAGGGGCTGTGACCGGGGCATCTGCCGGCGATGGAAACGAAAGGGAGATGGCAAAGGTATGGGGCTTGTATGCCATGGCCATAAGGAAGAGCAGGGGCAGGGCAATGACCAGGCTCAGGTACCGGTGGTTTCTGTTGATCCGATACAACATCCGTCTGATGTAAAACAGCATGGTGTTCCTTTCTGTTGCGTATCGCGGTTTGGGCAACGGGGGGTGACACAGGGTGCGGCGATCGTGTTTTCATGATCGTGCCAAAGGATTTCTCCACTGATTGGCGACAACGCCCAAAATCGGTGCGCCATTTGCCTGGAGTGCGCAACAGGCGCGTTTGGTTTTTGACTTGGAGGTGACATTGACAAGAGAGACAAGAATTACACCGTCCACGACGTTGCTCAGGGACATGGGGTCGTTCATGTTGCGGTTTGTCGGGAAGACGGACGGCGCATCGATGAAAACCTGAGCGTATGTTGCTTTTGTCTTCTTCAGGAAAGCCATGATGTTTTCATCAGAGTGCGCATATTTCCAACTCTCTGATCGTGGCAGAGCCGGGGCGGTGAGAACCGAAAGATTCTCAATCCCCGGGACATTGGCCACGTTATGCAAGGGGGGTATTGGTATGCGGGGGGCATCGGTGGGGGGGAGCTCGGGGATGTTGAAGTGGGTATGCACCCTGGGGGCAAACCAGTTGCAATCGATGAGCAGGGTATTTTTCTTTTTTTCCTGAGCGGACAGTGCTGCCAGATTGCATGTCAGCGTTGTTTTTCCTTCATGTCGCCAGCCGCTTGTAACAAGAATTGTTTTTGGCGGCGATGTCTTTTGTTGCTCAAACACCATGGCGTAGATGCGTCGCGTTTCCGTAAGGCTCTGGCGGGTCGGTGAAGGGATGCTGTCTTTTTTGTTCATTGTGACCTTTGCGTTATGGCGGCATCTCATGATGGCTACTCGCCTCACTCATTGTGCGAATCTTATCTAGCTGTTCGGTAAAATCGAACAGTGAGGCATACACCCGGTGATAATAAATCATTCGGGAAACTGCCGGTCGCAACGTCGTGATAAAACGTGGGGGGCGTTTTGTCTTTATGTGGTATGGCTTGTGATTATTGCTTCTGAAAAAGTTGTAGTAAAAGATAGGGGAATGCGCCTGCTTTTTCAATGCTTTTTTCGCCCCCTTAACTTTTTGCTTTGTTTTTTTATTTTATCTGCTTCTGGTGCTTCGAGAGGAAATGCCGGCCGGTCCGCCCGAAGGGGTAGAAAGTTGAATCGAAATCCGCGAATTACATTTTGTGTTCATGGGACTACTGAGTTGGGTTAGTTATTCGTCATGGCCCCTGCTATTGCTTTGGCTTGGCTCTTTTTGTATGAAATGTCAGGGGTAGTGACGGACGATCGAGGGCTGCGTATTCCAATTGAAATAGCACGCGATACGGCGAAACAGGTGGCGATGGCGCATTTTTCTGAACCGTTTTTGTTTTGTTGACGTCAGGCATTCAGGTGAGTACTCCAACCCATTTTCCTTTGGCCGCCGTCTATGTTGAACGGTGGGCGAGGTCTCTTTTTTTATTGCAGGGCCATTTTTATGGCCCAAAAAACGAGTGGGGCTGATATAGGAAGCGTATGAACCCAGGATTTTTTACGGAGACTTTTCAACCATGAACCCCGGCCTTTATATCCATGTCCCCTTTTGCATTCGCAAATGCCCTTATTGTGACTTTTACTCCGAGTCTTCCCTTGCGCAAAAGAAGGCGTACTTGGACGGGATTGTCCGGGAGATGGACCTGGTGGCCCGCGACCTTTCTGTGTGCGCTGCCTTTGATACGGTCTATTTCGGCGGGGGGACCCCCTCTCTTTTAAAGCCCGGAGAGGTGGCAGGGCTCCTTGAAGCAGCCCGCAGCCGTTTTACCTTTGCCCCGGACGTGGAGGTGACCCTTGAGGTGAACCCCGGGACGGTGACCCCGTCGAAGCTGGCCGGATTCAAACAGGCCGGGGTGAACCGGCTGAACATCGGGGTGCAGTCCCTTGACGACGGCACCTTGACGTTTCTGGGACGCCTCCACAACGCAAGGGAAGCTGAAGCGGTCCTTAAGGAGGCCCGAGGGTGCGGGTTTTCAAACATCGGTGCCGATTTGATCTACGGAGTACCGGGCCAGGACATGGCGTCGGTGCATGCCGATGTGGCGGCCCTTCTCGCCCATGCCCCGGAGCACCTCTCCTGCTACATGCTGACCCTGGAGGCCGGAACACCCCTTTATGTCCGCCATGGCAAACGTGATTTCTCCATGCCCGGTGATACGGAGCAGGGGGCCTTTTTCGGGGCGGTGTCAGATGCCCTGACAGAAGGCGGCTACCTCCATTACGAGGTCTCCAACTTTGCCAGGGGAAAACAATACGTTTCCCGTCACAACACCAAGTACTGGGAGATGGCCACCACTGTGGGGCTTGGGCCTTCGGCCCACGGGTTTTACACCGAAGGCGAGGCGCACGAGCATCCCTTCAGGTGGTGGAACGTGGCCCACCTCGGGAACTGGCTGGACTGTCTGGATAGAGGGGAAAGGCCCCTGGGCGGGAAAGAGGCCCTGGATCGGGAGGCGCTGATGACGGAAGCTCTCTACTTGGGGCTTCGGCGTATGGAGGGGGTGAGTCTTGCAGTTTTTCAGGACCGTTTTTCCCTGGATTTAAAAGCGGTCCTGGGGTCTGTTATGAACGGTTTTGAGGATGAGGGGTTGATGGTGGCCGATGCCGAGAGCATCCGTCTGACCCGAAAAGGATTTGCCGTGGCAGATGGCATCGTGCTGCGTCTCCTGCAGTCCTTATAAAGGAGAAGCGGCGCCTCGTCGCACCATGCCCTCAGAACCAGAAAAGCCCGCCGTCTCAAAAAGAGACAGCGGGCTTTTGTGTTTGACAACAGTGTCGCGTCGGCGAAGGTCACCTATCACCTATCACCTATCACCTATCACCTATCACCTGGCTTACGTACTCATCGTTTTGATGACAAACTGGATATAGGCCCGGGCATGGCTGATAAAGGCGGCCATGTTGGCCCTGTGGTTGGCGAAGAACCCGCTGTAATCGCTTTCCTGAACGACGAAGGGGTCAAGTTCGGTGGCGTGCTGGAGCATCAGCACCGCATGGTGCAGGTCGTTGGCAGCGCCTCTGGAGTCCAGGACGGGGGCAAAGTCCACCATCACCGCTTCCAGGATGGTGGCCATGGCGCTTGAGACACCTTGCGCATAGTAGAAGTAGTCGTCCGCCTTGAAGGTGCTGACGGGGGCGCCGCTCTCTTCGTGGGTTTTGACCAGGTCGTCGTCGCAGTCTCCCAGAAGGTTCTCGTAGCTGCTGAGCAGGGGGATGAGGTTGTCGGCCCGGGAGTGAAAGGTTGCCTTGTTGGTGTTGAGGCGCTCCCTGTAGGTTTTCAGCTCTTCAATGGCCTGGGCATAGGATTTTTCCGGGGCGGGGAGCCAGTATTTTTTGGGGTCGTTGTTGAATTTGGCCCGGGCCAGGTTGAGGTTTTTGTCAAATTTGATGGTGCTGCCGGTTCGGGCGATGCGCTCCACGAGTTTTTCCGTGGTGCGGCGGGTTACTTCCAGGACGCCGAGCTGGTGGTTTTCCACGTTGTCGGTGAAGAGGGTAAAGACATCATTGGGTCTCCAGCCGAGGCTGCGCTGCGACAACTCGTAGTCAAGGGGCTCGATGAGGGCCGTGACAAAGGCGGTGCCCCGGACGGCGTTGGGGAAGAGATCAGCCACATCCTGTTCCAGGGAGCTGTGGGAGCCTTTGGTGGAGGCCTCGTGTCCCTGGGTGTCCACGTGGAGGGTGGACTCGGGGTCCTTGGCTGCGGCTGTTTCATGGGAGGGGGCAGCGCTGTGGGGATCTGCCGGGGTGCCGTGGGCGATATCTGCTGTTCCGTGTGCTGCGCTGGCTGTGGCCTCGGAATCATGGGGCTGTGTTCCCGGGGTGGTGTCGGCGGCGTGGCTCGTATCCAACATTTTTTTCAGGGCGTTGTCGGCTGTTTTGAGCGTTGGGTTTTTTTCCACCGCCTGGTGATACGGAGACGGATTGTTGTCGCTGCCGGTAAAGAAGTAAAACAACTTGGCCCCGCCCCACAGTACGACGAGGGTCGCGATGACGGCCAGGCCGACCCGTGAAAAGACGTACACCTTAAACTCTTTGCTCAGCTTTTTTTTTGCGGGATCACTCATGTTTTCTCCTTCTCTACGGGGGCATTCGATGACAGCAGGTTGATGACTCGGCTAGCGACAGCCAACAGTATGCACATTTTTGAGGCAGAAGTCAAAAGAGCAGACTAAGGAGCGCAGGGGTGGCGGGGGACCCGTTGAGCCTTGAGAAATCCACCTGATCACCGGGGAGCATGACGGCCGATAATCGGGATGAAAGGAAGGTGCCCCACGGACCCTTTCGGGCCGGGGGCGATATTTTGTCATGGGAGGATGCCGGGGTTTAATGGTGTTACTGGATTAGCTGCGGCCCCTCAGCTGCCTGGCGTCTCCCACGCGAATGGTGAGGTTCATGCCGTCGTAGTGTTCCAGCAGGGGGATGAGGTATTTTCGGGAGACCCCGCCTGTCATCTCTTTAAAATCGGCGGTGGACATTTCGGTGTTTGATTCAAAAAATGCCAGGACTCTCGATTTCAGGCCCTCAAGGGCTGGCTGGTGAAAGTACAGGTCCTCTTTGACCTTCATCAGCACCCCTTCTTTAATAAGGAGGAGGAGCACGTCTTTGGCTTTGTCCACGGGAACCCCCAGGGATTCGCACAGTGCCTTGAAGTAGGGGGGGGTAAGGGCCGTGTCGCTGTATGCGTTGATAATGTCTTTTTTCAACTGCTCCTGATCCACCTGGAGCTCGACGGTGTGGGTGGCGAGTTTAACCGTGTCGGCGGTAAGGATCACGGCATTTTCGCTGACCAGGTGATTGAGGGTAAGGGTGAAGACGCGGCTTCCCAGCACGTCTGGAAACTTGGATTTCAACTCCTCTTTGGACATGCCCTCTTTCAGGGGGTTGGCCTTGTGGTACTCGGCCAGGTATTCTTTGGCAATGTCGGTAAGTCGGTTGAAGGTGTCTCCGTGGATCAGGGTTCGGGTCTCCTTGTCCGTCTGGATGACCATGCGTTTGGACAGCAGTCCGGACAGGGCGCCGGTGAGCTGTTTTTCGCTGCAGTTGGTCATGAGCTTCAGGTCGGAAAAGGGAAGTCCCGCGTAGCCGGACTGGATAACGTGAAAGGCGATGATCTCGGGCAGCTCGTTTTCCATGAGCCCTGCAAGGCCCTTGACCACGTCGTCCCTGAAGCGTTTGTGTTTCGGTGGAATGGGGTTCAGGATACGCCCCCCCCCGATGGTACGCACCGGGGAGTAGCTCCGGATGACGTATCGGTCGTCCTTGATGCAGGCCACGGGTTCTTCCAGGCGAAGCTGCACTGCGGCGGTGTCTCCGGCGTCGAGGCTCTCCCTGTCCAAGAGGATCAGGTAGCCCAGAACCTCACTGGTGCCTGTGTGCAGGCGAATGCGGGTGCGGTTTTTCAAGGGCTTTTTGGCGCTGGGCAGGTAGAGAAACTCCACGTCCATGAGGTAACTGGGCTTGATGTCCCCCGGCGTGGAGACCACTTCTCCGCGCTGGATGGCGCTTTTCTCAAGGCCCTGGAAGTTAATGGCGGTGCGCATTCCCGAGGCGGCGGTCTCCACGCTGTCGCTGTGGACCTGGATGCCACGGACCTTGGACTCTGTGCCCGAGGGGTAGATGGTAACCGCGTCCCCCACGGAGATCTGTCCTGAGATGACCGAACCGGTGATGACGGTTCCGAAGCCCTTCATGGTGAAGACGCGGTCTACGGGCAGGCGGAACAGGGAGCTGGTGCGGCGCTGAGGCACGGTGGTGGACAGCTCGGCCAGTGTGGCCTTGAGAGTGTCCATGCCCTCGCCGGTGATAGAGGAGACGGGAATCATGGGGGCTCCCTCCAGGAAGGTGCCTTCGAGGAATCCGCCGATATCTTCCTGCACAAGCTCCAGCCACTCCTCGTCCACGAGGTCGGTTTTGGTGAGGACCACCACGCCGTGGGAGATGCCCAGAAGGGAACAGATCTCCATGTGCTCGCGGGTCTGGGGCATGACCCCCTCATCTGCGGCGATGACCATGGCCACGATGTCGATACCCGTGGCCCCTGCCACCATGTTTTTGACAAATTTTTCATGGCCGGGGACATCCACGATGCCCACATGCTGGCCGTTGGGCAGGTCCATGGAGGCAAACCCAAGTTCAATGGTGATGCCTCGGGTCTTCTCCTCTTTAAGCCGGTCCGTTTCAATGCCGGTCAGGCTGCGGATAAGGCTGGTCTTTCCGTGGTCAATGTGTCCTGCCGTGCCGAGTATAATCTGTTTCAACGACCCTTTGCTCCTCATTATATGCGCATCTATTTGGATTTTCGGTGACGCCAGTATGCGGAAAAATAGCTCAGGCTCAGCAGAAGCAGGCCCAGAGCCGCAGAAAAGACGATCCCCTTGTCCGGATAAAAGAGACGCATCAGCAGCGTCCCAAAGACAAAGGAGAGAACCGCACGTATTATAAAAATGGTCACACGTTCCATATGGGTGCACCTCAAGGCGATGATTCGCCGTCCGGGTTCATGTGTCGGGGTGGATAAACGCATGCCGGGCATGTATAAAATCTCTGCCCCTTGGCACGATTCATACCTATTATAGTTGGCTGGTGGGGGTCAATAGGCAATCTCCCCGACAGGAGGGCGTCAAGGCCGTGCACGCCCGGTTTTTTCAAGGGTCCCAAGGCCGGTATTCGGATCGCTTCGGGACGCGGCCTGCTTTTCTTTGCACCGCTTGAAATGTGACCTCAGGCGTATCGATGCACAAAATCAAGGGCTTGTTGACGGGGCGGGAAATGGCGGGGATTTTTTTTGCATTCATGCTTGAAAAACCCTTGTCATGGCCAGATTCATCGGGTATAAGTCTCTTGTTTTTGGTGAGCGTAGCTCAGTTGGTAGAGCCCCGGATTGTGGTTCCGGTTGTCGCGGGTTCAAATCCCGTCGTTCACCCCATACACTTTGCGCCTGTAGCTCAGCTGGATAGAGCGCCGGACTTCGAATCCGTAGGTCGCAGGTTCGAATCCTGCCAGGCGCGCCATTTGGAAGACCAAAGCCCCTTCTGCGGAAGGGGCTTTTTTGTTTTGGTCAAATCCTCCACATTCCACGAGATCTTTGTGGAATTGCATGCCAAGACTTGTCTTGGGATCGCCTTTCGTTTTACCTCTCTGTGGTTACCCCACTCCCCGTTTGAAACCCTTTGTGTGATACACTCCCGCCAAAAAAGTGGGGCAGGGGTGGGGCAAATAGTCTCGATTCCAAAAAAACTGGGGCCACATTGGATGGCCCGTAAATCACGCCGTGACACCCCGGGGAAAGGGATAGGAAAAATCCCCATGGGTATGGTATATATGGGCCGTTTTGCGGATCAAAAGAAAGGGGCAGGATTTTACGATGGATGCATTGCTGGTGACCAAATTCCATATGCCTCTTCTTCCGGATGGGGCCATTCCAAGACCACGCCTGAACAACAAGCTGTCATCCACGACCAAGGTATCCCTTATCTGTGCATCTGCGGGATTTGGAAAAACCAGTCTGGCCATTGCCTGGCTCAGCCGGCAGGCATTGCCGGTGGCCTGGCTTTCACTGGATGAAAACGACAATGAGGTACATCGTTTCTTCAGCTATCTGCTCACTGCCCTGAACCGTTGTATGCCTGGTGTTGCAGAAAAATCGTTTGAGCTTTTGTCCTCCCCTGCATCGCCTGCCATCATGGCAGCCATGACGCAAATGATCAATGATCTGGAGCAGGCAGGGCGCCGCGTTATTTTGGCCCTGGACGACTATCACCTGATCGAAAACCAGGAGATCCATGCTGCCGTCGGTTTTTTGATCAATCATCAGCCGCCCCACCTCCATCTGGTTTTTCTCAGTCGCACAGAGCCCCCGTTGCCCATTGCCAAGCTCCGCTCGAAGAATCAGCTGAATGAGGTCGGGACCGAGGACCTGCGTTTCAACGTGGAAGAGGCCCGCTGTTTTTTAAATCGCTCCATGTCCCTTGGCTTGACAGGAGAGCAGGTCGCCAAATTGGAGAAGCAGTCCGAAGGGTGGGTCACTGGATTACAGCTTGCGGCCCTGTCCCTGAGGGAGCTTCGGGATGCAAATGGATTCATCGACAGCATGTCGGGAGAAGACCGGCATATTACTGATTATCTTGTCAGTGAAGTTATTGCTCATCAGGACAAGGATATACAAGACTTCCTGATGCAGACATCCATTCTTAAGCGGTTCAATGCAGATCTCTGCGACGATCTGCTTGGCATTGAAAACAGCCAGCAGGTTCTGGAGCAACTGGAGAGGGGCAACCTCTTTATTATCCCCCTTGACAACAACCGGTGCTGGTACCGTTATCACCATTGGTTTGCCGAGATGCTCAGCAATCGCCTTTGCACTCGGGGCAAGCAAGAAGTAACTCGCCTTCACCGGCAGGCAGCAAGCTGGTTCATGGCCCACAGCATGTGGGAAGAGGCCATCGACCATGCGCTGGAGGCAAAGGACTACGACCGGGTTATCTCGCATCTGGAGACACACATCGATCGGATACTGGCCCGTGGGCATTTCAATATCTACCTGCAGTGGTTTAAAAAGGTGCCCGCAGACTACATGCCTTTGACCCTGACCTTGCACCAGCTGTTCTTTCTATATGAAATGGGGGAGTTTGAAGCCTTTGACCAATGCCTCCAGCAGATCGGGAAGCAGCTTGGCCCCCTCGGTAACGGCAAGGAAGGGGCGACACCCGAACAGCGTGGTATTTTCTTAGCCATCAAGGGCATCCGCAGTGCTTCTTTGTTTGCCGTAGATGAAGCAAGGGGCCATTTTCGGGATGCCCTGAGTGTGCTTCCTGAAGAGAAACGTTTCTGGCGGACCCTGGCTCTTGGTGGCTACGGATTCTGTCAGCGGGTCAGCGGCGCCCCCGGAAAGGCGATTCAGACTTTTAGAAAAGCCGTTTCCATGGCCTTTGATGAGAATCTCTCCTTCTGCTTTTTCATGTATTCCATAGCATTGGCAAAACTCTACATGGAATATGGGGAACTTCAACGGGCACTTGAAACCTGTCGAACACTTGTGAACTACCAGGGATCCGACGACGAAGACGTCCCTTTTTCAGGTCTTGCCCATGTTGTTATGGGCCAGGTGTACTACCACACAGGCGAACTTCTTCATTCCGAAAAATATCTCAAGAACGGGCTGAAAAAGATCACAAAAGATGGTGACGTCTTTTCCATTGTGGACGGCTACCTGATCCTTGCTCTGTGCCTTCTCGATCAAGACAGGCCGGAGCAAGGCATTGAGGCCATGGACGAGATGAGTGCCTCCATTGACAGTCTGGCACCGCCAGACTCAGTGACCCTCATGGCTGCATCGTGCAAGGGGCTGATCCGCATACTGAGCGGCAAACCGGCTTCGACGGACAAAGGGTTTTTGCCACAGGGTGGCCGGGATCTTGCCGATAAGGAATATCCCGATTTATCCCCCTTGAACTTTCAGGGCATCTACCGAACCGGTCAACAACCGTTGACATGTTACTCAAATGTCATCCAGCTTTTCGGTGCCAAAATGGCCATGGAAAGCCATAGGATCGACGAGTCGCTTCTCATACTCAATGAGTTTGTTTTAACATTCGATGATACAACCAGCCTTCTGTTCAGGGTGGACGTGTTGATTCAGGTGGCCCTGGCCCATCGCCGGCTTGGCAATGACGCCCGGGCGACGGAGAGTATGAAAAACGCTGTGGTCCTTGTTGCACCAGAAAACTATTGCCAGATATTCATGCGGGAAGGCCTGCCGGTATACGAGTTGTTGAAGCAGGTCGGCAGGAGACTGGGGCCCGACGAGCAGGAGGCAATGTGTTTTGTCGGGCGAGTGCAGAAAAAAATAGTTGAGCCCTCCCGGCCCGGCAGGTCACAGGACGCTTCCTTAGGCCTGACACCTCGCGAATTGGAGGTACTCATCTGCCTTGCCAAGGGGGCGAATTATGCAAAAACAGCAGGGCAGCTCTTTGTCTCTGTGAACACCTTGAAAACACACATCAAAGGAATCTACAGCAAACTGGGGGTGGGCAACCGCACCCAGGCCATCAATAAAGCCAAGGAGTTCAGGCTTCTCCCGCCTTCGTAAGGGCCGTGGATAAAACGGCACTCTTTACCCCACACACATCATGCTTTCATTTCTCTGCCCGTCATGCGGAGCTCCGGTGCTTTTAACGGGACGGAACGCCATTCGATATGGGGCCGAGGTCAATCCCAGGTTACGTGCCATTTTTCTATCACCCTTTTGTGTGATCTCCGGCTGTCTGCAAAATCACCCTCTGGGGTGATTTTTTTTGTCCCGTATCCCTCTACTATAAGCAGAGACAACATGCACACGCAGGGGCATCCCCCTGCAGATTTTTGTTAATGACTGGGAGGTGGAAATATGAGTGGGTCGGGTTCTCGAAAATCAACCTATCACTCGACAGTGGGGCGCCGCGATTTCATGAAAATGCTCGGGATAGGTGCCGGAGCTGTGGGCGCCGGGGCTGTCGGCCTCGGCTCAACGGCCGCACCGGCCTTTGCCGATCTGGATGAGATGATGGCATCGCCTTATGCAGAACGCAATCTGCCCTGGTGGGTCAAAGAGGTCGATGAGCCAACCGTGGAAATCGACTGGGATCATATGGAGATATTTCCGGGGGTCCATAAAACCCTGTTCAATCCCGGAGGCTGGGATAACAAGAAAGAATACAAGGCGATCCACGCGCGCAACATAGCCTCCACAACGGAGAAGGTAAAAAAAAACGTACCGGGTTATTCCATTCGTGATCGTGCCTTAGGGGACGCCAACTGCTGGGGATGGGGGGCACTGAGCTCCATCGCCCCGTCGTGGACCGGGCCTGAGGTGGCGTCTTTTAACGGCTGGGAACATCCGACCATGTTCTACACCCCGGATCAGTTCGGAGTGCCTCGTTTCGAAGGCACACCGGAAGAAAACTCGCGTATGTTGCGCGTTGCCGGGCGTATTTTCGGTGCTGCGGATATGGGCTTTGTCAAACTCACGGATAAAACCAAAAAGCTCCTTTATGGGAACATCCGTTTTGAAAAGGTTGATAAAGGTTACGATGCCGGGAACGGTACGGTCGTCCTGCCCGATAAGGACTTGTGGGTTATCTGTGCCGTTATTCCGCAGTCGTTGTGGATGGCCCAGTACACCGACCGCATGAGCTGGGCATCGGCCAACACCGCCGCTTACTCCAGGGCCAATATCTACTCCAATCGCATCAACGTGTTCCTGCGAGGCCTCGGGTACCAGCACTACGGAGGGGACACGGGTGCCGTTGGCCGAAGTGTCGGCTTCGGCATCATGTCCGGCATGGGGGAATACGGTCGTGCCGGTATCCTTGTCAGTCCCCAGTGGGGCACCAACTTCCGTACGGTTATGCTGACTGTAACAGACCTTCCTCTGGCTGAAACCAAGCCCATCGACGCTGGGATTGTGACGTTTTGCAGGGTCTGTAAGAAATGCGCTGAAATGTGTCCGTCCGGCGCCATTCCGAAAACCGATGAACCCTTTTGGGGGGGAGACAAGTCCTGGCAGGCCAAAGGGATCAAGGGGTGGTACCAGGACGCGAAGAAGTGTTTTGCCTACATGCTCGGCGGCGACCCGGATTGCAGTCGTTGCCAGGCCGTTTGTCCCTTTACCAAGTTCGATGAAGCCGTCATGCATGATCTGGTTCGCATGTCCATTGCCAAAGCCCCGGCACTCAACGCGGCCATCCGGAAGATGGACGACGTCTTTGGTTATGGGCAGGAACCACCGTTGGAGAAGTCTCCCTGGGAAGTCGACCCCATGGATATTCCCCTGTTCGGTCTCGATAAATCACGGTCTTAGAAAAAAGGGAATATTATGCGAATCGTTAGCTGGAACTGGTTCTGGTATGTGCTGCTCGGGTTTATCATGGGAGGGGGCGCTGTTTATCTCGTCACGCTGCTGAAAGAGAAATGCGTGAGGCTGGTTTGGTATGAATGGCTCCTGACCTTTTTGTCGTTTATCACCTTTATGCTACTGGGGCAGACCTTTATTGGATCCTTCAACGAAGGCGAACCCCGGGCTGCCTGGTTAAGCGTTGTTTTTATGGGGCTGCCCATCGTCATCATGGCTGTGGTGACGTTGCGGTCGGTTCGTGGCAGGCAATCCGCCTGAGCAAGAGGCCGGGCCCCTTCTGATTATAAGCCTCTGTTCCGGTGGGCGTGCCCATGCACACGGACGGTCCTCGTACCCGGACCAACAGGCTGGAGGGCAGAAAGGGCCCCAGGGTAAAAAAGATGTCATCTGAATCCATGATAGAAAAGAAAAAGCCGGCCTGCAGCCACCACAGCTCGCGAAAAAGAGAACGTGTTCTTGCCGTGGGGACCATGCTCCTCATCATGGCGGCCTGGGCTGTGGGGTTCACGTTGGAACATGCAGATACGGAGCCCTATCTGTATCAGGCCATGCCCGGGGCGGACCGTATTGAAAAAACACCCCAGGGAAGCTATGCCGCCTATGGTACTGATCAGCTGATCGGTTACATAAGCGTCGGGGAAGGAAACGGTTACGGGGGGCCCATGAACGTGGCGGTGGCAACGGATCTTGACGGCAAGATCACAGGGTTGGCAGTTATTCGTCACCGGGAGACGCCCGAGTGGTTTAAGCGCGTTCAGGAAAGCGATTATTTTTCCTGTTTTATCGGGAAAAAATTCAGCGATCCCTTTGTGCTTGGCGACGATATCGACGGCATTAGCGGGGCGACATACACCTCCCGGGCAGTGGCGCGGGCGTCCCTTGAGGGAAGCCGCTTTGTGGCTGAAAACAATCTGGACCTTCCGGTTCCAGCCAGGAAACCCGCTCAGGTTGCCTTTGGCCCGCCGGAAGGGGTGCTGCTTTTGCTGTTCGCCCTTGGCTTCCTCGGCCGCCGCAAATCGTTTCGTCACAAAAAAAAGGTGCGCTGGCTCAGTATGCTCACCGGCATGATTATTTTGGGGTTTATGTATACCAACCCGTTGACTCTCTCCCTTGTCAACAAAATGCTTTTAGGGTTCTGGCCCGATTGGCATACGCATTTGTATTGGTACGTGCTGCTCGGCGGAATCCTGTTTTGCCTGGTATCGTCCGGCAAAAACCCCTACTGTGAGTGGTTTTGCCCCTTCGGCGCCGCCCAGGAGTGCCTCGGTACAATCGGCGGAGCCAAAGCCCATGCCGTTCCCCGTTATAAATTCGTTCTTATGTGGCTTCAGCGCGGCCTGGCACTGGCAGCCATTCTCATTGCCATGGTGTATCGCAATCCGGGGATATCCAGTTATGAAATATTCGGCACCCTGTTTGACCTGAAGGGAAGCATCCTGCAGTTTTTCCTTTTGGGGCTGGTGGTGTTGGCGTCTTTGTTTGTCCGTCGTCCATGGTGTCGATACCTTTGCCCGATCAAGCCGATTGAATCGCTGATCAGGTTCCTTAGAAAATGGGTGAAAAGCAATGGCTCAGCAAAAATACAGTTCCCGTAACGTAAAAGAGATACTGGTGGTTGTTTTTGTTCTGCTTGGTTCCCTGCTGGTCATGGTCCATGTCGGGAAGAACCTGATGGATGAACTGCGCGAAACATCGCACATCAGGACGCCTTACTCGGTGTTGGTAACACCGCAACCAAAGAGCAGAGCAAGCCTGTCTTTGGTTTTGATTTCTTCCTTGTGAAACGTGAGCATTTTTCGTATCACTTAGTGGCTGTGAGTGGAGAAGGGCATACTTCCGTCCAAATAGCGTGGCCGGGTATTCATCTTTTTCTCTCTTTTTTGCTGCTTATGGGTGGTAGAATGGCAATGTCTGATGTGTTGGTTTTGTGATGGAATGTAATGAGTAAGGATTAAGGTGTTTCAATGGGATTTTTTGATAAGTTGAAGGCCGTTAAAAACGCTGTAACCGGCGGTGCGGCAAAGGTTTATGTTGAATGTGACGGCTTTTCATTTTCCGAGCCTTTCACGGTGACCGTCGTGGCCCAAACCAAGGATGCCCCGGTGAAGATCAGCCGCGCGTATTTGAAAGTTCAGGGTGAGGAAGAGGTCGAGGTGCCCGACGTGGACGTGGAGTTTGATTCGGATGGTGACGTGGAGCGGCGACTGGAGACGGTGCGGGCATCCCATGTGACGGTGGATCAGGAATACACCGTGATCGATGCCCAGGAGCTTGAAGCCAATAAGACCTATCGTTG
The DNA here is from genome assembly GCF_900101345.1 of Desulfoluna spongiiphila. Lineage (GTDB taxonomy): Bacteria > Desulfobacterota > Desulfobacteria > Desulfobacterales > Desulfolunaceae > Desulfoluna > Desulfoluna spongiiphila. The sequence goes on from NZ_FMUX01000002.1 coordinate 374,675, forward strand.
GGAAGTTGAGGTGGAACTCCCTGCTGATGCGCCCCTGATTTATCGTGGCCGGTTCTGTGAGCACACCTATTGTGCTTTTGCAGGGCTGGACTGCTTCGGCAACGACCCCGATTCCGGTTGGGTGGCGTTGGCGTGATACGCTGACCATACGATGAGCTAATGTGCCTCAGGTGCTTGAGACATCCGCACAAAATGATGCTCCCTATATACAAAAAAGGCCCGGGAAAATCCCCGGGCCTTTTTTTATGCCCTTTGGTCCGGCACGGCCACATGTTGTGCCGGACCATTATTTATATAAGGGACATCACACGGCATCAAGGAGCATGTAGGCATTCGAGAACCTGCCGCTTTCGGGGATAAAGCACAGAACCTTCTGGCCTTTTTTCAGGTTGCCGGACTTGAAGAGCTCTTCCAGCATCACGTAGATGGAGGCGGAACCCGTGTTGCCCTTGGTGCTCAGGTTGGTGAACCACTTCTCGTAGGGGACGTGAAAACCGATCTCCTTCATTCCTTTGTAAAGGGGTTCTTTGAAGAAGTGGGAGGAGAAGTGGGGGAGGAACCAGTCGATCTCGTCGGCCTTGAGACCCTTTTTCTCCACCACGACCTTCAGGTGCCGGTGAACGGCCATGTTGACGATGTTGTCCCCCAGCAGGCGGGTGTCCTGCTTCAGGGCGAAGAAGTCGTTTTCAACGGCCTCTTCAAGGGAGCCGGTCTGCCTGAACCCCACCATCTTGCCCTCTTTGTTTTTTCTGCCGCCGGAGTACATGCACGTGTCGTAATCGCTGGCAAAGGAGACATGGTCGATCCAGTCGACCTTGAGGGAAAGTCCCCCGGCGTTTTGTTCATTGGACATGTAGACGGCCCCTGCCGCATCCGAGAGCATCCATCTCAGGAACTCGGCGTCAAAAATGAGCTCGGGGTTTTTGTCGATGTCTTTGTTGCCGTTGGTCTCTTTGTGCTTGAAGAAACTGGATCGCAGGATGGATGACGCGATTTCAGATCCTGTGGTGACGGCATTTTTGGAAAATCCGGAAGCCACGTTCATGTACCCGAATTTCAGGGCGCTGATGCCGCTCAGGCAGATACCTGCCGTGGAGATCACCTCGCAAGGCTTTGATTTCAACTCGCCGTGCACCATGAGTCCGTGGCCGGGGGCCGTCACATCCGGGACGGTGGAGCCGCAACACAGGCACTCGATGTCGCTGGCCGAAAACCCGGAGTAGGGCTCGAGTCCCTTGATGGCTTGGGCCGTGAGCTCGGCATTGGTGTGGGTCATCTCACCGGTGTCCTTGTTAACGGCGTAGTATCGGGTTTCAATGCCGTTGTGTTTCAGGATTTTGTTGCGAATTTTTGACGGGGTTTCGTTGATCATGCCAAGGACTGATTCCATCTCATCGTTTCCTACGGGTTCACCGGGCAGTGCAACAGCAATGTCGTTGATGTAGACGTCTTTCATGGCTGACTCCTTTGGGTTGAATGGTGAAACGTTATGGATAGACAACAGAAACATGGGGTGGCCGAAGGCCAGGCTTGGGAAGGCCGCGGCCGCGGCATTTCCCCGGGTTCGGAGGTGCCCATGGTTTTCCCTCTGGACCAGCCGGGCGGACCATGGGCCGACGGGCTGTGCCCGTGGTTGACAACATGGGTGCGTCAAGGCCCATTGTATAAGGAAGCGGTGACGCGCTTTGTCTCGCCCGGTTTGTCAGGCACCCCCTTTGCCCGCAGCAAAGGGGTTGTGCAGCGACTGGAGATAGGCTCCCACCCTTCCCTGGAAAAAAAGGCGAAGAATCAGGCCGACCACCAGGCAAAGGGGCACCATGACCAGCACGGAGAAAAACAGGGAGAGAAAAAACAAGAGCTCCACGGGATAGCGGAGGCCGTACCAGAGTCGGCCCGCCAGTCGCGCGAGGGTGGCCCACGGCCAGAAGAGGAGCAGGCCGAACTTTTCCGGCAGCATGTACTTACCGCTCACCTCGGGAACCTCGTCGCTCAACTTCACCAGGCGGCACGTTTCGAGCTCTCCTTTTTCAAGGGCGACGCCGAGGCGCTGGCCCACGGTCTGAAGGGAATCGATGTCCCCGGACGAGACCCCGGCCGCCGGCAGGGAGGGGATCACTTTTTTCCGTCCGGTGAACAGCCACAGCGGGGTGGTCAAAAAGGTTGCCGAGGCTGGCCCCTGGTCGATGAGCACCACATGGCCGATGATGCGTCCCCCCAGTCCCTGGACCAGGTTGCGAACCTGGAACCAGGCGCGGTGCCACATGTTCCGGCAGGCATTGACCATCACAACTGGCGTCCCCGCAAGGACCCGTGCGTCCCTGGAGTTCAAGAAGCCCAGCATGGGAAGGGAGAGCTTTAAAAACCACACATGGTAACCAAGGATGATCAGGTCGTAGTCTCCGGGGTTCAGTTCATGCGCCGGTGTCTCCATGGCCGGGGGGATCTCAAGGAAAGCCTCGGGAAACACGTCGAAAAACCGGAAGAATGTCCAGGGATAGGGATATGCTTTTTGGGGGGAGACAACCAGGGTCTCCACCTCCACCCCGTCCAGGTCTTTAAGGGGCCGGGTCAGGGAATCCATGCAGTCCCCCAATTGTCCGCTCTGGGAAAAATAGACACACAACACACGCTTCATCATCCGACTCCTTTTCAGGTTCTGTTGTAAGGGTAAAGGCCAGGTGTTTGCTCATCAGGCAGGAAAAGGGCTCCATGGACAGGGCATGTCGCCACTCCTCGTGTTGCCTCATGATTACCTGACGATGAGGAATTTGTTTTGAGAAACTAAGCCCCGGGGGGCCCGTCGTCTTTGCTATTATGGGTGCATGCCACCCCGCATCCACGGGGATGCGTAAAGGGACGGGACGAAAAAAAATGTGGTTTCGTTTTTGGTAAGGAGAATAAGGAAGGGTCGCCAACTTGACACACCTCGGGTGTGTCTATATATTGGCTGGTAACAGTGAGAATACTTCTCTTATTCTCATGCCTTGGGGGGTACAGGGTGTGGCCGCACTCTGTGCTCCCTTTTTATTTTTATAAAGCGTTACAGTATCAAACAATGAGAGATGTGCCCGGCAACGGTGTAAATACCATCGTCGTATTTCTGGAAGGTCGGTTTCGTATGTCGGTGGTGGTCGTTTACAGGTGTTGCGAGGCTTAAACAGGAACAATGGTTCGTTGTTTTTAGTTTATAAATTAGATGGTTTTTCTTTGTCAAGCCATTTTGAATGACTTTTTTGCTTCCTGTTTTCTTATGGGATTTGATGCCGCATTTGAACCTTTTTGCCGGCAATGAAAAGGCATTGTTCTGATGTGGCGTTTGGGTTTAAGCTTTCGTTTCTATTATGTTTATGATTGAATGTTTCGGCCATGGAGGCTGTGCGCTGGGATGAATTGTTCGCTATGTTAGAAATAAGTTAGAGACAAAATTTGTCTTTTCTAACGTTGTTTTTTTATCGTCGTTTCGCGTGAAGGTACCCTTTGCGATGTCTTTTGGTTTTCCTTTGTTAGGCCACACAAAGAAATCCTCCGGAAAAGGACCGGTACAGTGGGCAGGCTTTTTGATCTTGGTACATCACTACTCGTTGTAAGATATTGATTGATAATTGTATATTGTGCGGTTTTTACTCAGGATACCGGAAATGTTGCCCGTGGTATTCTTTATCTTTTTGTGTGCAAGGGGTTGCTTTTCGTGCTCGCCCCTCAATTAGGGTTTTGGCGATGTCTGTGATTCCTGTGGCAGACAGAGCCGGGGTATCCCTGAGTCCTTGGATTCGTGTCAGTTGAAAAGCAGGCGTTCCACCAAAATGCCATCCCCCCTCTTTGTTTCTTTTAGTTGACAGCATGCTGTCATTATGGGAGGGTGCTGTCATGGATATGCAAAACCACACGAAACGGACGGACGCAGCCGAAAGGTTCACACAGATTCTTCTTGAAACCTTTCGTTTCAACGGAGCTCTCATTGCCGCGGGGGATCGGCTGACGAAGGAATTTGGGCTGACAAGTGCCACCTGGCAGATACTGGGTGCCATCCATGAGGTGCCTTTGACCATGGCTCAGATTGCCCGTGACAAGGGCCTTACTCGGCAAAGTGTCCGGAGGACAACGGCCTTGCTTGAGGCCAGGGGCTTCGTCGAATTGCAGGAGAATCCGGGCCATCGTCGGGCCAGGCTGGTGGCCCTTTCTGAAAAAGGTGGCGATGTGCTGGCACAGGTCACCGAGGTTCAAGCCGTGTGGGCCAATGCCATCGCCGAAGGAATGGACCCCGACGCGCTGGTCGTGACCCTTCGTACGTTGAGGGCCTTGTCTGCAAAATTGTAAGCTATTGTTTTTTTGGCGTTAGCCCGGATATTTCACGAGTCGAGTGCACCTATATTCAAGGCATCAGAGCTGCAGATGTAGTGGTTTACCTCAAGGCTCCGATAACGCGGAAGATGGGTGCACTCGGCTCGCCCGAAGGGTGAGGAAATCGAGCAGAAAACGGCGAATCACATTTTGCACTTTTGAAATATCTGAATTTGCTTGGATAACCATCTGTAATAACATCAGCTTGGCTTGGCTTGATCGTTTTCCCATGAAATATCCGGGTTAGGAGGCAGTCATGAAGACCATGAGCCGATCGCAGCAGAACATGTTGAAAGCGGTCCACCTTATTGCAGCGGGCCTGTGGCTCTCAAGCGTGATCATCATCGCGGTGATGCCGTATGTCTCGATAGACATCATCAGCGGTGATGCCCTGTACATGTACAATCGAATCTTTCATTTTATCGATATGAAGATTCTCACCCCGGCAGCCGTCGTGACGCTTATCACCGGTCTGCTCTATTCCCTTTTTACCCGATGGGGTTTCTTCAAGCACGGTTGGTTGATCTACAAATGGGCGGCAACCCTTGCCATTGTACTCAGCGGGACCTTTTATCTGGGCCCCATGGTGACCCGGAATCTGGAGATATCGAACCTGAAGCGCTTGGCGGCGTTGCAGGATCCCGTTTATCTTCATGGATTGACGGTGGGGGGCTGGGCGTCGGGTATCAACACGTTACTTCTTGGCCTTGCCGTTGTCTTTTCGATCTACAAACCCTGGAAGAAAAAAAACGGATAGAAGGGCCTTTCTTTAAAGAGGCAAAACGGGCGGCTCAGATGAGCCGCCCGTTTTTATTTTATGGATGGAGTTTGGTGCCTTGCGTTTCAGTACACCGTCTCTTTTTCTGGCTTGCGCATTGCGTGACGACGGCCTTTGGCGTAGGGCAATGATACACGTATTGGCATCGTTAAAGCGGCCGTCACTTCATGTGTGTATCCGTATTGTTCGACCGAGCCCTTACTGGTAGGACACGGTAAGGCTCACCCCGGAAAAAGCGGAGTAGGCACGGATACCGATGTAGGTGGCCCCGCTGCTGGGGGCGGCGTTGCTGCAGGTTTCGTTGTTGCCCCACTTGTAGGGCCTGCAATCGTAGTCGGACTGGGTGGGTTTGTCACCAAAGCGGGTGTAAAGGTCGGCGTCCCCCGATCCGTCGCTGATGGAGATGGTGAGGTTTGCGGCCCCTGAAGGAAGGAGCACCTTGTGGTAGAGCCAGTCTCCCTTTGCCGCGGCAAGGCCGGTGAGGGTCTCGCCGTTGGTGATGACAGGGACGCCGTCGTCGGCCGTCACAACGATCTGCCGGGTGTCGATGGCAGTGAGACCGTCGTTATCGGTGACGGTGAGGGTCGCCGTATAAGAGCCTGCGGCGGCATAGGTGTGTTGCGGGTTGGTCTGGGTGCTTGTGGCCCCGTCTCCGAAGGCCCAGGCACGGGAGGTGATGCTGCCGTTGGCATCGCTGCTCTGGTCGCTGAATTGAACGGTCAGATCCGTTGCGGCAAAGGTGAAGGCTGCCGTGGGGGCGCCGGGCTGGGCCACGGTGAGGAAGAGGGCGCTGACAGCCCCCCAGTTGTTGTTGGCATCCTTTGCGCGCACAAAGACCATGTGTTCGCCGGCGGTCAGGCCGGTGGTGTCCACTGTGCCGGTGATCCCTTCGGAGGTGGCGTTGAAAACCCCGTCGGTGGCATGTAAGGCATGTGCCACGGTTCCCTGGGCCCATGGCGGGGTGTCGATGGTGTACTCAGCGGCGGCGATGGCCTGGGAGGCTTCGGTTCCGTTGGCGCTGCTGTAGCGGGTGTCAACGGCCGTGGCGGTCACGGTCCCTGCGTTGTCCAGGGAAAGAGAGAGGATGTCGGGACCTGCCGGGGTCTTGTACGGGGCCCGGGCCACCTTGGCGGCGTAGAGCAACGCGGGAAGGTTGCCAGGGAGGATTTGGTTTTCGTAGGTAGCGCAGGACTGGAAAAAGGCGGTGCCCAGCTCAAAGCAGTACCCGGCGATGCCCAGCTCGCCGTAGGCGTAGTCGTCGGTGGTTCCGGTGGTGGGGTAAAGGCCCACGGCCTGCTGGGGGGTATAGCCGTTGAAGTAGGCGAATTTTCGGCCCAGGGTCTGGAGCTGGGTGCCGTTGGGGGCGGCGTTGCTGGTATCACCCCAGGGCCAGAGTACCAGTTCGCTGTAGCTGTGGATGTCGATGTAAAGGCCCGAGGCGTCGTCGGACACCAGGCCGCCCGGGGTGCCCCCGTTGTGGTCGTCGAAGATGGCCTTCATGTAGTTCTGAACCGCCTGGGTCTCGGGCTCGGATGCCGCATGGGAGCCCCGATAGGTCTGGTCGCAGGTGTAGGTGCTGGCCCCGCTGCCGCCCCAGTGAAAGTCGAAGTTTCGGTTCAGGTCTGCCCCGGGGGTCTGGTGGGCGCAGTAGTCTGTGTTGTTGTTTTTTCGCCAGGAGGCCCCGCCTTCGGCCTGCTTGCGACCGTCCGGGTTGGCGTGGAGCATGAGGTGAACTTCATGATGATCGAGGATCCACCGGGAGTCCGCGTCGGTTTGGTAGGTGTCGGTGAGCTGGTGGGCAAAGGCCAGGGCCAGGGGGGAGGTGGTGTACTCCCGGGCGTGGATGGCACTGGTGATAAAGAGCTTTGGCTTGTGGCTGGTGATGGTTTTGTTGGTGAGCTTTAAGACAAACAGGTCGTAGCCACCGCTGGTGTTCTCTTTTTTCCAGGAATCCCCCGCGTCGATGATTTCGGCAAGGTTGGGGTAGGCCGTGACCATGGCCTGGGCGTCGCTGAAGGTGGCTTCCACGGTCTTGTAGCAGGGGTACCCAGAGATGGTGTCAGCCGACTGGGTGGCCAGGGCCATGGGGGCTGCGGCGTCTTTTCGGTGGAGGATGTACCCCTCATGGGGCTCGATGCGGAATCCCAGGGACGTGAGGTAGGCCTCGTCTTTTAGGGTGGCATGAATCACCAGAAACCCCTCGTCGTAGTTGATTTCGGGCGGGGTGGGCTCAAAGGATTTGATCACGTAAAGGGCGATCTCTTTGTCGGGGAAATAGGCTTTGATGTAGCGCCGTGATTCCTCACGTTCCGCCTGGTCGGCAAAGGCACCGGTGCCAAGGATCATCAGAAACACACTCGCGAAAAACAGGCATAGACATTTGGCTTTCATGCACATCTCCTTTTCGTGGGTTAGGAAGTCTGGTGCGTGGAACAGGACCTGCTTCGATGAACCGGAGGCGCCCAAAGGAAAGGGATACCGGGGCATCGTGTATGCCGGGGGAATAAACGCATCTGCGGATCGTGGCGTGCACGACACGCGCTCTGTTTGTCTGCTTTCGTGGTTTTTCAACGGCCTCTTCGGGCCGGAGGCGTGATGCTTTTTTTCTCTGAAACGTGAGGCAAAGGCGGGGGCACAATGTCTTAACTGATCATGATGACAGTCTTTTGATGTCGTAGGGTATTATATCGTCGTTTTTTTTGATGTCAAGGAAGGGGAATGGGGGGAGGGAATCGTGGATGCCCGGAGCACCGCACTCCCGTGCGGCTTTTTGATGAAGCGACCCGGTGCGGCGACACCGGGTCGTAACGGATGGGTCGGGCGGCAGTGGCTAAGGTTCATACGTTTTCACGCCATATGCCGTGGCGAAATCACGTGAACGCTGCCCGATCCCCATGGTGCATCTTATTTTTCGGGGTAAAGGAAGGCAAACGCCTCCTCTTTGAAGGCGGACCGTTCGGTCATCTCTTTTTTCGCCTGGTCGATGCCGTCGGCAAGGACCGGAACCGCTTTTTCAAGGATCGCAAGGTAGTGGTCGGCATCCTGGGCCGTAAAGGCCGGGATCTTCCAGGTCTTGACGGTCTGTTCCGACACCACCATGGACAGGACGGCACACATGCCGGGCATGATGCCTCCGCCGCCCACAAGGTTGTGGAGATCAGACGACATAAAGGTCACTCCTCCGGCGTCCTGGCTGACGATGGTGGCCAGCTCGCCCACGAGGCTTACCTTTTCCCGTGCCGTGGAGGCCGCAGCCAGGGCCGTGCCCAGGGCTGCAATGCGCTCGCCCAGTTCCCGGGTGGCCTTTTCCATGTCTCCGGTTCCCCGGGGAAAGGCCGTGTCGGAGTGGGTGCAGGGAAGGCCTGCGGCGCGGATTCCTTCGATGAGGGCGTTAAAGACCGTGGGGTTGTCCACCTCTTTGTTCATACGCACCCAGAACATCTCTTCCCGGTTGTCTTTAAAGACGGCAGGGGCATACGCTTTGCTCTCAAGGATGATGGTGGGCAGGGCGTCCAGGCCGAGTTCTTTCAAGGCCCGCCCTTTGTCGCCGAGCATGATGTTGCCCTCTAAGTCTTCGTCCGGTCCCAGGCCGCCCTCGCTGGCATTGATGATGGCCATTACCGAGACAGGGATGTCGTCGATTTCCAGCACGGTTCCGATGACTTTTCCAACCTTTCCGGGCATGTCTTCAGCCCCTGTGACGAATTGACCCGGGTAATTTTTTTCAAAGGTATTCACAACGGCCAGGCAGGTGGCGGTCTGAAGGGCCACGGGGAGCTCCAGAACGCCCTGTCCGTAAATTCGTCCGAAGGCAGTGCACGCCACGGTCTGGCTGTAGATCGCATCCATGCCGATGGCAAGGCGGGCCAGGGTGGCCTCAAAGGGGGTGATGCCCCTGCGGGCCCGGGCTGTTCCGATGCCACCGCCTTCAGTCCGTACGGTGACGATACCGGTGTCGATGTCGGCCTCCACCGAGGAGATGGTGGTGCGCACGGGAAAGGCTTTTCGCAGGAGACAGGCGATCACCGCAAAACCTGCGGAGTCGTCCTGAACAAAACCGAAGTTGGTGTGGACATGGCCCGCGCCCACATGGCCGGTGATGCCGAGGATACCGCTGGATTCGTTGCTTTTGGAAATCTTCATCATGCTGGCTCTTTTTTTAACTGTTGAGAGTAGGGTTGCCTTCTGTGGGTGGCACTGGGGCCCCTGTGGAAGACACCGGCGATACAGAGAAAAAATGAAAACATGCCTCCGGCAAAGACGCCGAAGGCATATTCAAGCTGAGTCGATCCCCCCATGTTCAAGGGGGAAGGCCCGCATGGTGCGGGCCTTGATTTTACAGTCCCGGCAGCCAGAGAGCGAGGGAGGGGACAAACACGATGGCCAGAAGGGCCAGTACCATGGTGAGCAGGAACGGCACCACCGCCACGCTGAGCTTTTCGATGGACAGGTTGCTGATGCTGCAGCCCACGAAAAGGTTGACGCCTACGGGGGGAGTCAGAAAGCCCATGGAGGAGGTCACGATCATGACAATCCCGAAATGGATCGGGTCCATGCCCAGGTGCTTGACCACCGGCAGGAGCAGGGGCGTCAGGATCAGGATGTTGGCCAGGGCGTCCATGAAGGTTCCCATAACAAGCAGGAACACCAGGATAATGGGGATCAGGATATACCTGTTGTCCGAGATGCTTGTCAGGATATCCACGAGCTGGTTCGGCAGGTTGTAAAAGAGAAGGATCTGCCCCAGGGCCGTGGCCGTGGCCACCACCAGGAAAATGGAGGCCGTGGTCAGGGCCGTGCCCTTGAACACTTCGGCGACTTTTTTCCAGGAGAGGGTCCGCAGGAACAGGCCTTCCATGATGAGGGAGTACACCACGGCAATGACGCCTGCTTCCGTGGGGGTGGTGAAGCCGCCGTAGATGCCTCCCAGGACGATGAGGGGAACCATTAACGCGGGAAGGGCTGATTTCAGGGAGGAGAATACCTCGGAAACCGGCGCACGCTTACCGGAACCGGTAAACCCGTATTTTTTGGACAGGACATAACTGCACAGCATGAGGCAGGCACCCACAAACAGGCCGGGGATAACCCCTGCGATAAAGAGGTCGCCTACGGAGACACCGGCCGTGGTGCCGTAAATAATCAGGGGCACACTGGGGGGGATGATGACCCCAAGGCAGCCTGCGGCGGTGTTGACTGCGGTGGAAAAGGACTTGCTGTACCCTTCCTCCTCCATGGCAGGAACCATGATGCCGCCGACGGCGGCCACAGTGGCGGGTGCGGAACCGGAAAGGGCCCCGTAGAACATGCTCGTAAGCACGGAGATATGCGCCATGCCGCCCGTGATGTGCCCCACCAAAGAGCGGGATACCGCCAGGAGCCTCTGGGCCATGCTGCCCTTCTGCATGATCTCACCGGCCATGATGAAGAAGGGAACCGCCATGAGGGGGAAGACATCCAGGGATGTTACCATCTTCTGGATGAGAAATTCGTAAGGGAGCAGATCGCTGAATGTCATACCCACGGTGACACTCAGGCCGATGGCGATCCCGATGGGCACACTCAGGAGGAGAAATGCCGCAAGCGAAACAAACGTTAAAACAATTGCCATATCCATTGGACCGGGTATTCCTTAATTGATTTCCATGATTGAAGGGTCGTACTTGCCCGTGATGACCCCCCAGAGCCTCTCCAGGGTTCGCAGGGCCATCAGGCCCATGCCCACCGGAACACTGAGAAAAACCCAGTACATCTGAACCTCAAGGGCCGGTGTTTTCTGTCCTGTGGAGGATAAGAACATGATGAACTTGATGCCCCAGAAGGTGGCGCAGGCACAGAACACGACGGTGCAGAGATGGGCTAAGATGGTGACGGGCCTGGCAAATTTTCCCCCGAACATGTTGCGGATAACCGTGACCTCCAGATGACGGTTCATCTGGGTGGCGTAGCTGCACCCCACGTAAACGGCCCAGATAAAAAGATAGCGTGCGATCTCCTCGGACCAGTCGAGGGAGTTCTGAAGCACGTATCTGTTGAAGACCTGGACAACGGTGATGCCTGTCATCATAACCAGCGCCAAGGAGGAGAAAATCTCCTCGGATCGGTTGATGATGGATTTGGTCGATTTTATCATGCGGATGAGCTCCTGTGGCCGGGTATGCCGAAGGGACGGCATACCCGGTTGTTCTTCATTACTCGGCGATGGTTGCCTTGGCCTGTTCGATCAGCTCTTTACCGATTCGCTTCTCGAATTTTTTGTAGACGCCTTCAGTGGCTTTTTTCCAGTTCTCGCGCTCTTCGGGGGTGAGAACGGTTACGGTGACGCCTTTGTCTTCGAGTTTGCCCAGGATCTCTTTTTCACCGTCACGGATCAGCTTTCGCTCATAGAGTTTGACCTCGTCGAAGGTTTTCAGCACGAGTTCTTTGTTCTTGGGGCTGAGGCTGTCCAGGAAACGCTTGGAGATCATGACCAGGTGGGGGCTGTAGAAGCTGTTGACGATGGTAACGTTGTTGTTGACTTCCGGGAAGTTGTTGTGCCATGCCAGGTTCAGGTCGATGTCGATGCCGTCCACGGTTTTCTGCTGAAGGGCGGTGTAGACCTCACCCCAGGAGATGGGAGTGGGGTTCATTCCCAGGCTTTTCAGGGTCGCGATGTGCGCTTTGGAAGGGGTGGAACGGATTTTCAGACCCTTGGCGTCGGCCATGGTGGTTACGGATTTTTTGTTGTTCCAGAGGTTACGGAAACCGATTTCAATGTAACCGAGGCCGATGATGCCGCTTTTTTCCAGGGCCTTGCTGGCGTTCATGCCGATGGGGCCGTCGGTGATTTTGTCGGTGGAGGGGTAGTCGGGGAAGAGGAAGGGCAGGTCAAAAATCAGGAATTCATCGGAAAAGGGGGACAGGTTTGCGGTGCCGGCAGAACCCATCTGCAGCATGTTGAACTGGAGGCCTTGAACCACGCTGTCAAAGTTTCCGAACTTTGAGCTGTCGAAGATATCCACGCGGAATTCGCCGTTGCTGCGTTCTTCGAGCAGTTCTTTAAATTTTTCAAACGCCTGACCCATAGGATGCTGGGGGACGTTGGGGTGGGCAAGTTTGATCACAATGGGGCCGGCTACGGCAGACGAAGTGGCCAAAAATAGGGTGATCATCAGGGTTGCAATAATGGTTTTTAATCTGGTCATCCTTGAACTCCTTAACTCCTTATGTATTAAAATGTCCGAGAGCCTCTCCGGAGCTCCCGGGCTGTACCGTCACACATTCAGCAAGGGTGGTGCTGCGTACCGCTTTTAAGGCGGAACGCCGGATTCGATTCGTACGGTCTGGGAACGCGATCATCACGGTACCCAAAGGCAATGCCATGGCGCCTATGGGCTTGATCGATCTGTTGTTTTGTGTTCCCGAACAAGGGCCTTTTTCCCCCTTCGTATGAATCTTTTTGACAGGTGTCATGAGTCTGATTGAACACACTGTGCCTTTTTAATTGGACATGATAGGGTGCTTTGGTTCAAAACAAAATATTCGATCAATATCTATAAAATGACTATTCAATATGGGTATTATATGCGGTCGGACCGTGGTGTGTAAGGGAACAGTCCATGGGGCAAAATAACCATGAATTGGCGGGGATGCCCTAAATACACGTATTGTTTATCCTCTTTGCCACCCACTGATGATGTGATTATGCCTATTTTGTGTGGGTATTTTTAGGGAACGTGATGGTTGTTTGGCTCTGTCGGGGTATGCTATTTAGATGAAACAGATGGCAATTATTCAGGGCAACATGGCTTCCGGCGGTGCCGCAGGGACCATGATTGTCAAACAGGGTTTAAAAACATCAGGGTGTCTGGTCGCCTGAAAGGGTGTCGACTCCAGCGGACGGGGAACAAGGCGGTGAGGGCCGAACCATGCGGTTAAAAAAAATAGTCTCTGTGCCCGGGCTTTGGAAGCAGAGCCTCATGGCCCGCCTGGTGGGTTCGTTTTTGTTCCTGTCCCTGACCATTGTGAGTCTGGTGGGGTACATCGCTTACCACCAGGCCACGGAAGCCCTTAAGGCGTCGGTGTTTGATCGTCTGGACACGGTGGCGACCTTTAAGGCGGGCGAGTTGAACCGCTGGGTGGAAGACCGCATGCTGGACGTGGCTTTTTTTGCCAGCCTGCCCGACGTGCGGCGATCGGCGGGAACTCTTCTTAAGAGTGGCCCCTCAAGTCCGGGGTACCAGGAGGCCTACACGGCCTTGTCCCACATCATGGAGGACATACTGGCAGGCAGGTCCGATCCCGAGGAGATTTTTGTCCTCTCCGCCGTGGGCGGACAGATCGTGGCCTCCACCAACCCGGAGCAGGAAGGCCTGTACCGGCCCAAGGACATCTATTATACACGGGGGCTCCAGGGCAATGCCATCCAGGGCGTCTACGCTTCCCCCATGACCCTGAAGCCGACCCTGACCCTTGCCACCCCGCTTTTTGATGGGGCCGGGGAGCAGCGGCTGGGCGTGCTTGCCGCCCACATGAATTTGAACCATATGGACCAGATCGTCCGGAACGCCGCAGGCCTTGGCCAAAGCGGGGAATCGTACCTGGTGGATTCCTTGAACGTCTTTGTATCGGCTGACCGGTTCGGCCGCCTGGAGTTTCCCAAGGGTGTCCACACCGAGGGCATCGACACCGCGGTGTCGGGCCTGAATGGGTCGGGCATCTACGAGAACTACGCCGGGGTGCCGGTTATCGGGGTGTACCGCTGGCTGGAAGAGCGCCAGCTGGCCCTTTTGGTTGAGATGAGCCTGGAGGAGGCCTTTGCGCCGGCCCGAATACTGGCCCGGAATATTATCCTGGTGGGGGTTGTCTCGGCCTGGCTGCTGACCCTGGGCATTTACGTCCTGGCCCGACAGATCGCGCGGCCCATCCGGACCATTGCCGACACGGCCATGCAGGTGGCCCAAGGGGATCTGGAGTCCACGGTGCCGGTCCTCACCGAAGACGAGGTGGGCATCCTGGCCCGCTCCTTCAACCGGATGGTGGGCGAGGTGAAAAAGCACCGCGTGCACCTTGAGGACCGGGTCGCCGAGCGCACCGCAGACCTCAAGGAGATCAACGCAAGGCTCCAGCATGAGATTGCCGTGCGCAAAGGGGCCGAGGGTGAAATCCGCACCCTCAACGAAGGGCTGGAACAACGGGTGCAGGAGCGCACCTCCGAGTTGTCCGTGGCCAACCGCCTGCTCCAGCGGGCCAAGGAGTCGGCCGAGGCGGCGAGTCGGGCCAAGAGCCGGTTCCTGGCCAACATGAGCCATGAGCTGCGGACACCATTAAATATCATCCTGGGATTTTCCCATCTGCTGAACCGCGACGAGCGCACCTCTTCCGACCAGCAGGAGTCCCTGCAGACCATCACCCGAAGCGGTGAACACCTTTTGGCCCTGATCAACGATATCCTGGAGATGTCCAAGATCGAAGCGGGCCGGACCATCTTGAAGGCGCAGAGCTTTGATCTGGCCCTGACCCTTGAGGGCATCGAGCGGATGCTGCGCAGCCGCACCGAAGGAAAAGGGTTGGCGTTTGCAGTGGAAACATCCCCGGATCTGCCCCGGTATATAAGGAGCGATGAGACCAAGCTGCGCCAGGTTCTCGTGAACCTGCTGGGAAATGCCGTGAAATTTACCGACGAAGGCGGCGTGATCCTGCGGGTCCGGCGCGGCGAAGACGGCCCGGACGCTTCCCGCCTGTTTTTTGAGGTGGAAGACACCGGTGTGGGCATTGAGGCAGGCGAGACCGGCATCATTTTCGATGCCTTTTCCCAGACCGGATGCGGGGAGAAGGAGAGGGAAGGCACGGGCCTTGGCCTTGCCATCAGCAAGCAGTACGTGGACCTCATGGGGGGCGAGATTTCTGCCGAAGGGCTGGACGCCGGGGGCTCGCTTTTTCGCTTCGATATTCGCTTCGAACCGGCGGATATGGCCGAGATCAAGGTCAAGAGCACGGATCGGCGGGTGACAGGGCTTCAACCCGACCAGCATGCCTGGCGGATCCTTATTGTGGAAAACAACCCGCAGAGCCGTGATTTGCTGAAGAGGCTGCTCACCGTCGTGGGCTTTGACGTACGGGAAGCGGTCAACGGAGAGGAAGGGGTGGATCTGTTTCACCGGTGGCATCCCCACCTGATCTGGATGGATCTGAAGATGCCGGTGATGGACGGTTATGAAGCCGCCCGGAAGATCAAGGCAAGCCCCGGGGGGCAGGACGTAAGGGTTATCGCCCTCACGGCGAGCTCCTTTGACGAGCAGAAGGGGGACGCCCTGACTGCAGGCTGCGACGACTTTGTCTCCAAGCCCTTTGGGGAGGCGGACATTTTCGGCACCATGGAGAGGCACCTGGGGGTGCGCTACCTCTATGAGAAAGAGCCGCAACGAACCGGTGTGGCGGCATCCGGGGGGGGCAATTCACATCAGGCCGGGCCCGACGATCTGGCTGCGCTGCCCGAGGATCTACTCAAAGAGCTCGCCGATGCGGCAACGGCCTGCGATGTCGGCAGCGTCGCATCGATCATCGATGAGGTCAGAAAGATCGACGGCCCCGTGGCCGATTCCCTGGCCGAGCTGGCCAACAGCTTTCGCTACGATGATATTCTTGCGTTGATCAAGGTGTAGAAACCTGCTTTCAAGGTGGCACACCTTGCCGCCGGAGGCTTTTTTAAATACTTTTTTTAGGCACATGCGTACGGAGAGACCCACATGGAGACGGACCACACCCTTTCAGGAAGCTGGGACCATACGGAAGGAAATATTCTCGTGGTTGACGACAACCCCGAGAATTTGAGGATCCTGGTGAAGCTGCTGACAGAAGCCGGATACAAGGTGCATGCCGCGTCCAAGGGCTCTCTGGCCTTGGGGGCGGTGGAGCGCTCCCTTCCAGACCTGATCCTTCTTGACATCAAGATGTCGGGCATGGACGGGTACGAGGTGTGTCGGCGGCTCAAATCAGACGGGCGCACCGCGGAGGTCCCCGTTATTTTTATCAGCGCCTTGGATGACGCCGAGGACAAGGTCAAAGGGTTTGGCCTCGGCTGCGCGGATTACATTACCAAGCCTTTTCAGTTTGAAGAGGTCCTGGCCCGCGTGCGGACGCACCTTGGTTTTTGCAAGCTCAAAAAGCAGCTCCATGACAAGATCAGGCTTCTCCACCATGAGATCGTGGAACGCCAGCGCGTGGAAGCCATGCTGCAGGAAAAGCATGACCAGATGGAGCAGGAGGTGGCCCAGCGCACGGCAGAGCTGAGGGAAAAGTCCCGGCACCTTGAGGAGGTCAACCAGGCGCTGAAATCCATGCTGGATCACAGGGACCTTGAAAAACGGGCCATCGAAGACAACATGGCCGTGAATCTTAAAAAATACGTCAAACCCTACCTCGAACAGATGAGAAAAACCATCGGTGGGGAGGAGCACAGAACGTCCCTGAAGATTATCGAGACAAACCTCAACGAGCTGGTGGTTCCGATTCGCAACAGCATCTCGTCAAAGTACATGGACCTGACCCCCACGGAGATCAAGGTGGCGGACCTGATTCGGCAGGACAAGGGGAGCAAGGAGATTGCCGAGCACCTGAACCTGTCCATCAGCACGGTGTCCAACTTCAGGCACAATATCCGGAAGAAGCTGGGACTGAACAACAAGAAAACCAACCTCAAAACCTATCTGTCGACCCTTGCACCATGAACGGCATCGATATGGGGGACAGTCATCGGCAGGTAGCAGGGGCTGGGGTTTTGGCCATGCGCACCAAATGCAATGTATCGAAGGGAAAGGCCATGTTTAAACCGACATTTTTTTCATCCCTGCTCTGGTCCGCATTGGTTGTGAGCCTGTCGACAGGTGTGTTTTTTGCCTGCTCTTCCCCTTCGCCCCCTCCGGAGATACGCATCGGTGTCATTGCGCCCCTTACCGGGGATTCGGACGCAAGGTGGGGAAAATCCTACGTGAACGGGGCCATGCTTGCCGCCGCCAGGATCAATGAGGACGGCGGGTTGGAGATAGACGGCCGCAAGCTCAAGGTGACCCTGACCTTTGCCGACAGCCAGGGCAATCCCCAGCTTGCGCTGAATGTGGCCCGCAAGCTCATCGCCCGCTACGAAGTGGCCGCCATTGTGGGGGCTCCCCGCAGTCAGGTCGCCATTCCCGTTGCCGCCCTTGCGGAGAGCCGCCAGATCCCCTTTGTGACCTCCATGGCCACCCACCCCCGGGTCACGGCCGGAAGACGGTTTACCTTTCGCACCATCTTCAGCGATACCTTCCAGGCGGAGGTCCTCGCCCGGTTTGCCTACCAGGATCTGGGCGCAAGGCAGGCCGCCGTGCTCTACGAGGTGACCAGCGACGACAACACCAGCCTGGCCGGACTTTTTAAAACGGAGTTCGAGGCAAAGGGCGGCCGTGTGGTGGCTTTTGAATCCTACATCACCGGGGAATCCGACTGGACTCGCCAGTTCGAAACCATCCGAGACAGCGGCGCTGAGCTCTTGTTCCTGCCCAACTTCGGCAACGAGGTGCCCCGGCAGGCACGCCTGGCGAGACAGGCCGGTATCCGCATGCCCTTTCTGGGGGGTGACGACTGGTGGGGCATTGAGACCGGAAAAGACCGCGCCGCCCTGGAAGGAGGCTTTTTCAGCACCGACTACGCCCTTGACCTGGACAGCCCGCAGAATAAAAAATTCGTCGCCTCCTACCGCGAGCGCTACAAAGAAGACCCCAACGACAACGCCGCCCACATCTACGACGCCCTGGGCCTGATCTTCAAGGTCATCGCAGAGCAGGGCCGCGTCGACTCCGAATCCATCCGCGATGGCCTGGCAGGTGTCCGGAATTACTCCGGCGTCACCGGAACCATGCGGTTCCAGGGCAGCGGCGACCCCGTCAAGAGCGCACAGATCATCCAGGTCACGGGGGGGCGCTTTATTGTGGTCAAAACCATGGCCCCCTGATGGGGTTTTGTCTTATGAATCACAGGGCCCTTAAGGTTTCAGCCGGTCATCCCGCCACTCGTTTCATCTTATCCTGCTCTTCCTTGTAAACAGCCACCATGCGATTGATTTTGGCGTACTGCCGTGTCAACAGATCCTCGGCAATGGTTCGCAGCCCCCACATTTTAAAATCGATCTGAAGGCCGTTGCCGCTTGGGTTTTCCGCCCCGTTAAGCTCATGGAAAAATCCGCCCACCGAGGTCAGCAGGCGATGAACATCCTTGATGGCATCGCACAGTTCCGCAATTTCAGACCCTGAGAACATTCCAGGGGTGGGTTGGGTATCGGGTAGGGTCATGATGGACTCCTTTTTTGTTGGTGAATGGTGAATGGCGGCGGTGATGCTGTCCGCCCCCATGGAACACTCAAACCCGAGCCACCGTACATGAGTCCTCACCCCGTAGGGTGCACTCCGTGCACCATGCCCGGGACCGTCGGACAGCTGAAAATGGCCGCAGTGACCGCTACCCGACACGCATGGCATCTCACCGCTGTTGATGAATAAGCCTGTGAATCACGGCAACGGAACCACGACCTTCAAGCCGTGGTGTTGCGTTGTTTATTCGTAGGAAAAAAGCCGCACAGGAGTGCGGCGCTCCAGGGCGACACATGATAGCGCCATCAGTTTTGCCTTTGTAAAGCCTGAGCATATCGATGCCGTTACCACTTGCTGTTTTCTGATTTCCATTCACGATGCTGCTCGAGATCGTAAGGTCGTAAGACATGGTCGCAGCGATCGCTACCCACCACGTGACTCACACAAAAAAAAATCAATACACAACTGGTAACTAATCAGCTGTTATAGGGATAGTTTCGGCGGTAAGAATTGCGAAGCCACCATGAACGCTGGTCGAAGTGCGCTTTCTCCTATGTATCGGCAAAGGCGAAAGTCTCTATTGAATCTATCAATATGCTCCTGTTTTTTTATTCGGATTAGCAGTTTGACTTAAAAGCTATTTCTCAATTAGGGTCTCGGGGTTGAAATGGCGGCCCACAGGGGACTTCAGGTTTGTTGATGAACCTTCTCCCTGGGGCGACTGCGCGACGGTTAAAGGCGTGCATCATGAGGTAACCGACCAACCAAGGAGAGGAAAGGTGGCTTTTTTAGAGGCTTCCAAGGTGAGCAAAAGCTACCGAGACAAAGAGAACCGGGAAATTGTCGCTCTTTCGGATTTTACGTTGTCGGTGCAGGAGCGTGAATTCATCACCATCATCGGGCCGAGCGGATGCGGGAAGTCATCGTTTCTGTTTCTTGCCGCCGGGCTGGAACCCTTAACCTCTGGGGTCCTCGAGTTTCACGGGGAACCTGTCACAGGGCCTGACCCGCTTAGCGCCATGGTGTTTCAGGAGTACCTTCTTTTTCCATGGAAAACCGTGCAGCAAAATATTGAGTTTGGGCCTGAGTTGCGGCATGTCCCCCCTGACCAGCGCCGGGAGGTGTCCGGTAACCTGATCAAGATGGTGGGGCTCGAAGGCTTTGAGAAACGGTACCCCCATGAGTTGAGCGGGGGGATGCAGCAGCGGGTTTCCATTGCCCGGGCCCTTGCCAACAATCCGAAGCTGATTTTAATGGACGAGCCGTTTGGGGCCCTGGACGCCTTGACCCGTGAGACGCTTCAGGTCGAGCTGCTGAAAATCTGGCAGCAGGCCAAATGCACGGTGTTGTTTGTCACCCACAGTATCTCCGAGGCAGTTTATCTGGCCGACCGGGTGGTGGTGGTCAGCAAGCGTCCGGGAACGATCAAAGAGGTAGTCGACATCGACCTTCCCCGGCCCCGGGACCGGGAGATGTTTACCTCCCCCAGGTTCATTGAGTATGAGCGGTATTTAAAAGCCATGATTTTAGACGACATATAGGAGCGGGCGTATGGATGGTTCCGTCAAGAGTCTTTCTCAGCCAACGGGTCTGGTGGAGAGGGCCGACCTGATTTTTCCCCTTACGGCCCTGTTGGTGAAGTGTAGGAAACTGGGCTCTCCCCTGATGTGCCTGGTGGCCTGGGAGGTGATCGTACGCCTTGGGCTGATCAATCCCTTTTTTTGCCCGGCCCCCACCTCCATTGTCAGGGAGCTTTATGCCCTGGCCTTTACGGGGGAGCTGTGGATGCATCTTTACGACAGCGTTTCAAGGGCGGTCTACGGCTATTTTCTTGCCTCATTGCTTGGGGTTGGTGTCGGTTTGGCTGTGGCCGGATCTCGGGTTATGGAGGCGTTGTTCGATCCCCTGATCGAATTGATTCGGCCGGTCTCAACCTTTGCCGTGATTCCTATTTTTTTCATCTGGTTCGGCATCGGTGATGTCTCAAAGGTGTTGATCATCACCAAGGCCTGTTTTTTCCCCATTGTCCTGAACACCATCGCCGGGATCCGGGGGGTCGACCCCAAGCTGATCCAGGCGGCGCGCTCCTTGGGGGCCGAGGGGTTCACCCTCTGGTCTCGGGTGCTGATTCCTTCGGCCCTGCCCGTGATCCTGACGGGCATGCGTGTGGCAACCTCCATGTCTGTCACCACCCTTGTCGGGGTTGAGATGCTTTCAGCAGATTCGGGGATCGGCTTCATGGTGATCGATGCCCAGCGGGTGTTTGCCACGGAAAAAATGTTTGCCGGTATTCTTGTCCTGTCGGCCCTGGGGTTCTCTTTTGATCGCATTGCCCGGATCATCCAGAATCGCGTTTTGGCTTGGCATAAAGGGATGTAGGGCTGCCTGTGTTTCTGGGACCATGATCAGGGGCGATTCATGAACGATGATGGGGACGCTTCGCGCTTTGGGTGCCCATCCTACAGGGGTCGGGTACATGCCAGACTCACTATGAAACGAGCGAATGTGATCACCCTGAGGCACGAAGGGGGGGAGCATTCGCAACCTGCTTTCAAGGTGGCACACCTTGCCGCCGGAGGCATTTTTTTTACACCCTTAACAGTACGGAGATTTAATGAAGAGGTTTATCGTTGTACCGTTTCTGGCCCTTTTTTTGGTGGCCGGCACAGGGTTGCCGGCATCGGTGGCCGGGGAGCTGCCGGTGCTCAGGCTCTCCTATTTCCGGGATATTGATGAGCTGCCCTTTTATGTCGGGCTTGAGAAAGGCTTTTTTGAAGAGGAAGGAGTCAAGGTGGAGCTGGTGCGCATCGGCGGCGCCACCAATATCATGGCCGCGGCCATGAGGGGAGAGATTCAAGGGGGGAACATTCCCGTGCCCGCTTTGTTTCATGCCTCTCTCAGGAAGATTCCCCTGAAGGTTGTCTCCTGGCTTGGGACCTCCCACCCCGGAACAAAATGCGGCCTTCATGTGGGCAAGGGCTCTGCCATCCGAACCGTCGGGGACCTCAAGGGAAAGCGCATTGCCTTGAGCGGGTCCATCGTCTCAAAGACCATCCTGTCGGAAGCCCTGGATCAGGCCGGGCTGACCATGAAGGACGTCAAGCCCATGCTTGGCATCGACATGCAGGAGCCTATGAAATACGAGGCGGTGTTAAACAGCAGTCAGGTGCATGCCATCATCACCTGAGATCCTGTCGCGACTATGCTGGAAGTGCATGGTGTGAGCAGGCTTTTATCATCGTTTCATGATATTATTCCTGATTTTGTATTCAGCGGCGTTTTTTTCAGTGATACCTTTTTAGATTCCCACCCAGAGCAGGCGAGGGCCTTTTTGAGGGGACTTGTAAAATCTTTTGTTTTCATCCGAGAGCATGAGGCAGAGGCCAGGGAGTTTATCCCGAAACATACGGGCGTGGAGTTGGATGTTGCCCGGGTGTGCGCCCTTCGTCGTTTCAGTGTCACCGGCAGGGAACCCGACGGGTTCATCGATAATCAACGGGACCTGATGGTGAAATTCGGTTCCTTGAGCCGATCCGTCACCCTGGATCCTGTGATTGATTACAGCTACCTGCCCCCATTAGGAGAGAAATAACGTTGATGAACCGTATACGCATGATTATGGTTTTGTGTCTCCTGGTCCCATTGATTGGAGGATGCGCCGGCCTTGCCGATAAGAACGGTCAGGGCCATAGGGGCAGCGCCGATCGTTTTTCGAGCTCTGTCCCTAAAGGGTGGCAGTCTCTGACCACGCTGCCCCTGAAGTATCAAGACCTTCCGGGGATTGAGGCGGGGGAAGAGATCCTGGGCATCGTTGCGAGCCCGGACGGGTCCGGCGTTCTCCTTTGGTTGAACCAGACGACTCCGGTGGCCATGGAGGTGTTTCAGAAAGATGTCTATGGCATGATGGATCAACGTGGGAAAGCGTTTAAAGCCGATAAACGCGTCAAAAAATATCGCTGCATGAACTCATACAAGCCCTATGGGGATCTGTATGGTATCGACAGCTATTATGAGTACTGGAAGTGCCAGGACAGCCGCGGGAAGGTCAAGGGGGTACGGCGTACCTATTTTGTCTCCTCGGGGGACCAGGCCGTCTCTTCGGTGTCCAAGGTTTTGTACTCCAACTTTGCTGCTTATGACAGCCACCTTATGGCGTTTTCCGACGTCAGCGTGTCTGAAACCGATTAAAGAAAACGCCCGCACCTCGTGGGGTGGAGGCGTTTGATTGGTTAAAAAAAGCCCCCGGCGTCCCCGCCGGGGGTCGACACCAATGAACTCTGCCCAGCGGTCCTTCCCAGCATCGTCATCCAGCGGTTAACCACATGCTGTTTTGAAAAGGCATCCGCTCTTTCAGATGTGTCGGTTGATCCCTTTCATTTACCCTTCATTTTTCATTTCCAGTCGGTGCCATATATTTGATATTGCGAGGCTCCACCAGACGTTTCAGATCAAGCCAGAACTGAGCCCGCGGTTCCGAATCCGGTGGCTGTTGAATCGGCAACTCAAGGAAGGGAACCTCCATGTTCAAGGCATGGAATTTTTCAGATAGAATTTCAGCCATAATGCCCATGAGTAAAGGCGCTTCAGGGTCAGGGTTTTCAATGGGAATGGGCGACTCCGTGTTGTACCTGTTCACCTTGTGCTTGCCCCAGTGGATGCCGCAGGTCGGGCTGTTGCGCAGTCCGATATAGCCTACCAGGCGAAAACCATTTTTCAGGAATTCTTCAACCATGAGAAAGGGGGTTTGCAGAAGCTCTTTGCAATGATTGCGGAAAAAAATATTGTCATATTGCTGCCTGCCCTGGGGGTTGCGCTGCAATCCCATGGCGGTTGTTTCCGGGCAGGGGTATTGAATGATGCCGACCCGTAATTTCATAAAATAATCCACCAATTCATGGGACAAGGGGAAATTTTGCCCAAGCACGTGAACGCGGCAGTATGGGTTGATCAAACACTGCGCGACCAAAATGATTTTTTTGTCTTTTTTACCCATGATGGGTTTCCTTAATCTACGGATGGGGGGATGGAGATCTCTGGATGTGGGTGATGGCAGGACGCGTCCCTAACCCGGATATTTTATGATATCAACCTCGTTACCAGGAGTCGCTTGGGTGCGTTGTGTGCACTCGGCATGGATGGGGGCATGTGGGGGAAGGTCGGTGCTGTATGGGTTTTTGACGTTTGAATCTATCTTAACTTACAATGGTTTAGCATAGCGCTGTAGCCAAGGCAAGGGTGGCGCGTGTGGTGCCGTGCCCATCGGGCGAGTGCACAACCGTCAACGCCCGGTAACATAGGGGCCGCTCGGATCTTTTGTCCCGTAACAATTGGGTGACGGTCAACCGGCGACAACCTCATGCTGTTTTAAAAAGGTACCCAATCTGCAAAATGTGTAGGTTCGACACACCCCTATTCCATCTGCTCCTCAAGGCTGTCGATGCAGGCCTGCCAATCCCTTTGGCGGCTTTTGCCTCCAGAGTGCAGCAGCTCCCGGAACCGGCTGATCAGCCGGTTCATGACGGCTGGGGGCAGGTAGTCCTCGGCGCAATCGATGAGAGCAATCCGCACGCCGCAGGTATCGGTGCGGGTTAAGTCAAAGACCCGGTCTGCGAGGTCTTCTTTTGTCGGATGGTGGGGGGCATAAGACAAAAAGAGGTCCCTGGCTTTATGGGTGTAGACGTCTCCTACCTCTCCGCCGGAATCATCGCACAGTTCAAAGACCGCCTCATCGGTCTCAAAAAAGTCCAGCACCAGCTCTACGCCCAGGCAAGGTTTTTCGGCTGCTCCTGCGTAAATATCATCCAAGATACCGACCAGGTGGTTGGCAAGGGTTGAGGTCTCTTCCCATGGGAGATGCTTTTCGTTGCTTTTGAACTCGGACAGTTTTTCCCTGGCCCTCTCCACGTTTTCATCCGCTGTGGCCAGCATGCGCGAGATCACATCAAACACGTCGGGATGGGTATTTCCCAATTCCAGCAGAGCGTCTGCCAGGGTCCCTTCGCCCAAAGCCATTAATCGCTGTTTTGTGTCGTCACTCATCGATAGAATACCTCGTAAAAATTCATATAACCACATTGAATGTTTCATGATCAAAACATGAATGACGGCAAAAAACCATCTCAAATGACATGGCATGCATCCCCTGCAGGGCTTACCTGTCCATGGACAGGGTAGCATCGGTAAGCCGAAGACAACCGTTCCTGTTGTTGCGTTCCATGGGCCTTTAAAAAAGCCGCACAGGAGTGCGGCGCTCCAGTACGGCATGGGGTTACGGTATGTTTAGCCCGGATATTTCATGAAAAACGACGAAATTAAAGGAATGGAATCTTATTGCGGTTTATTATTCTCAATTGGGCTCGCTGATGTTGAGCCGGTCGATTTTGGTCAGCAGGGTTTTGTAGCTGATTTTTAGGATCTTTGAGGCATGGGTCCGGTTCCAGTTGGTGCGGTCCAGGACCTGGGAGATCACCTCTTTTTCCACGATGTCGGTGGCGGTTTTTTTGATGGCTTTAAGGGAGAAGGCCTCCATGGCTTCCGGGGTGCCGGCGGCCATGGTGCGGATCTTTTCCACGAGGCTGCCGTAGGTGGTGGGCGTGGTACCGGGGGCGTTGTCGGGTGGGGCAGGATGTTCGTGGAGGATCTCGGAGAGGGTCTCTTCGTCGCAGCCGATGAGAAGGATCCGCTGCAGGATGCTCACGAGCTGACGGACGTTGCCGGGCCAGGAGAAACTGCAGAGCCTGCCGTAGGTGTGGGTGTTCAGGGGGGCGATGACCCGGTCCGGGTACTTGTCCTGATAGAGGCGGGTGTAGTGGGAGATGAGTTCGGGGATGTCCTCGGGCCGCTCGCGTAAGGGGGGGATATTGATCTGGATCATGTTAAGGCGGTAGTAGAGGTCCTCCCGGAATTTTTTTTCTTCGATCCTCTGCTTGAGGTCGTGGTTGGTGGCCGAGATCACCCAGGTGTTGGAGGTGATGTTGGTCTCCGAACCCAGGCGGCTGTACTCCCCGCTCTGGAGGACGTGCAGGAGCTTGGCCTGGAGGTGAAAGCTCATGTCCCCGATTTCGTCCAGAAAGAGCACGCCCCCGTCGGCTATTTCAAATTTACCCTTCCGCTTGCGGTGGGCCCCGGTGTAGGCCCCCTGTTCCACCCCGAAGAGCTCGCTTTCAAGGAGGGTGTCGGGGATGGCCGCGCAGTTCACTTTCACGAATTCTTTTTTACGCCGGGGTGAGAGCTCGTAGAGAACCCGCGCCACCACCTCCTTGCCGACCCCGGTTTCTCCGGTGATGACAACGTTTAATGAGGTGTCCTGGGAGACCAGGCGGATGATCTCACGGATTTTCTGGATGCTGGGGCTTGAGCCCACAAGGGGTGTGTCCATGGCGTTGCCTGTTTTGGGGTCCGGGTGCATTAATGTGGCAGTATCGGGGGAGGGGAGAGGAGGTGCGGCGCGTCAGGCGTTGCCGCATGCCGGGCCTCTGCGGTGGGCCGAGGGGCCGGGCATGGGTGCTCGGTGGCACCGAGCGGGCCGTGGGTCGGGAAAGCGCACAACGGGTCGTTTTGCCGTGTCCCTAATACTTATGACCGCCTTGCAACACACCGGATCAAAAGGTGGCGATGGCCACCTTCGGCCATGGGTCGCAAGGCAATTTCAGACGGCGATTTTTTTGCGAAAGGAGGCATGGGCGAGACTCTGTTCGGGGCGTGCCGACCTCCCTTGGCGCGCATCGCGTCATACGCGTCTGTGATGAACGATTGTGCATGGGAAATCATGCCAAGTCGCCAATTTTCTAAAACATGAATAGTGTTGAATCTTGATAAATAATAGATTATTATAAATGCCATATCAAGCTCAAAGTTCCCTGTCTGGTTTCTCCTGATCCTCCTCTCTGCGGGTGTTTCACAATTTCCAATTGCCTATTTCATGAGTCTGTTTAGTGCCGGCCGACGGTATTGCGGGAAGTTTGCAGGATCGGTGTCACGTGACGCGCTGGATGCCGATTGCGACAGGGCTCACGCAGGACTCACCTGTCCTTTTCCACGTCTGTGGAAGAGTCGTTTACCGATTCGTACGGTCTGCTGTCCCTTTATCCATTCACCGAAAAGACGGCCCTCATCGCTCACCGGTACGGCTCTGGCTTGCAGAGCCCGTCAATGATTGCTGGAGGATATATGAAAGGCATCCAACGCGATAAAAACGACATGGAGTTTTACATCGGGATGGTGGCCAAATGGTATTGGATCGTCCTGATTACCCTCGCCCTTTCCCTGATTTTCGGGATTTATCGTGTGTTGACCCTGCAGAATTTCTACGAGGCCCGGACCGTGATCCTGGTCCAGCCCCAGAACCTTCCCCCGGACGTGGTGCGAACCATCGTGGCCGAGGACACCAACATCCGCATCACCACCCTTTCCCAGCGTATCCAGAGCCGGACCAACCTGGAAAAAATCATTGAGGAGTTTGATCTGTTTTCCGGTGAGGGCAGTCAGGAGATGTTCATGGAGGACAAGGTCGCCGTGATGAGAAAGCGCATCTCCGTGGACCTGACCCGGGGGCGCAACCGCAACGCCGACTCCTTCACCGTCTCCTACCGGGGGACCGATCCCGTGCGGGTGACCCAGATCACCGAAGCCCTGGCTGCCAACATCATCGACGAGAACCTGAAACTGCGGGAGAGCCTGGTCCTGGGGACCAACTCTTTTCTGGAGGCCGAGCTCAAGGCCATGCGGGTCAAGCTGGTGAAAACGGAAACCGGGCTCAAGGAGTACCGGGAGCGTTACATGGGCGGACTGCCCGAGCAGCTGGAGAGCAACCTGAGCATTCTGGATTCCTTGAACGAGCGCCTTACCCATGTGCGCAACGAGGTGAGGATGTCCAAGGAACGGCTGGACCTTTTCCTCCAGCGGTCCAATCGGCCCGTGGACACAACCGTGGATGACGTGCCCGGGCGGTCCCTGAGCAAGGAGCAGGAGCTGGAGCGCCTGCGCGAAGAACTCAATTTTCGGCTGAAACGCTACACCGAGTTTCACCCGGATGTCCTGCAGGTGAAGTCGGCCATCCGGCAGCTGGAGTCCGAGCCCGACGAGGTGGTGGCCGAGCGGCCACGGTCCCGGCCCCTCTCGGCCTTTGAGCAGCAGAGGGCCGATCTTCTGGCCGAGATCCGGATGAACGAGAAAGAGCGGGACGCCCTGGTGGCACAGATCCGGGTTTACAAGAAGCGGGTGGAGGACACGCCCAAACGGGAGCAGGAGCTGATTTCCCTGCAGAGGGACTACGACAACATCAGAAGCGCCTACCACTCCCTGTTGAACCGGCAGATCGAATCCCAGATCGCCGTGAACATGGAAAAACAGCAGAAAGGCGGCCAGTTCCGCATCATCGATCCTGCCAGGGTGCCTGAAAAGCCCATGGTCCCGGACATGCAGAAGGTGGTGCTTTTTATCCTGGTGGCGGGCCTTGGCCTCGGGTGCGGCATCGTGGCCATGCTGGAGCTGATGATGCCGACCTTTCGCGGGGCCGGGTCCGTGGAGGTGTATACCGCGGTTCCCGTCATCGCCAATATCCCGACCATTGAGTACGGCTCCGGGATCAAACGGTTTTTTCTGACGAGGGTTCTTCCCGTGGCGGGCTGCCTGACGACGGTGTGCCTGCTGGGGACCCTCCTTGGCCTGGTCTATATCAAGGGGTGACACGATGGGGCATTTTTCCAAAGCACTTGAAAAAAGAGACTCTGAGCGTGGTGACAAACCGGTTGTCTCGACACCCGACAAGGTGAAAAACGAGGTGCCGGCGGACGGGAGCAGGGCCGACGACCACAGGGCGGCCGAGCAGAAGCCCGGCGCCGCAGGCCATCCCCTGGTGGTCCTTTCTGACCCCTGGAGCTACAGCTCAGAGCAGTTTCGGTCCATCAAGACCACGATCATGTTCCCCGAAGACGGGAAGAAGCGCCGTCTGATCCTTGTGACCAGCTCGGTGCCCGCCGAAGGGAAATCCTTTGTGGCAACCAACGTGGCGGCGGCCATCGCCGGCAGCCTGGACAACCAGGTGATGGTCATCGACAGCGACCTGAGGCGTCCCACCGTGGCGGATATTTTTGCCCTGCCGCCGGATGCCAAGGGCCTGGAGGCCTATCTGAACAACCAGTGTCCCCTTGACGACGTGGTCTACCCCACCCACATGGAAAAACTCTCTGTGATTCCTGCCGGAAAAGCCGTGGAAAACCCGTCTGAGCTCATCTCTTCCTCCACCATGGTCCAGCTTCTGGACGACGTGCGGGACCGGTACTCGGATCGCTATGTCATCATCGACTCCCCGCCCCCTCTGTTCGCCCCGGAAACCATTGCCCTGTCCCGGCACGTGGACGGAATCGTTATTGTTATCCGAAACGACAAAACCTCCAAACGGGTGGTGGCGGACATGCTGGACAAGGTGGACCGCACCAAGGTGATCGGCATCGTCCTCAACAGGTACGACGTCCCCTTTGCCCGGGACCGGGGGTACAAAGAGTACTACGCGTACAGGAAAGGAGCCGGGAACGGGAGCAGGGACCCCGGTAAAAAATGAACCCGCGGTATGCCGTGACGGGGCGCGTCGTCCCCATACGGGACAAGCGGGAATGACCCCCACCAACGGCTCAGGCGTGCCAAGACCATGATCAATTTATTCGAAAAATACTACACGATTCGAAACATCTTTCTGATCCTCCTGGAGAGCCTCCTGCTCTACGTGAGTATTCTGCTCACCTGGTTCATCGTCTCCGGGGGGAGCCGGTGGATCGATTACTCCGGCCTTCACCTGAAGGCGGCCTTCATTATCATCGTCTGTGTGTTCTGCCTGTACTGCAACAATGTGTACAGCATCAAGGACATTACCGGCTACATGGACCTGGCCATCAAGCTGTTTCAATCCCTGGGCATGGCCCTGATCCTTCTTGCCTTGTTTTACATCGGGTTCAGCCAGGCCAGCCTTCGAACCGGGTTCTTTTTTGTCTACGTGCCCGTGGTGGTCGCCGTGCTGTCGACGTGGCGGTTTGTCTATGTCTTTGTCCTTAAAACAGGGCTGTTGAACCAGAGAATCCTGGTGGTGGGGGACGGGGATTTTGCCGTGGACATCTGCCGGGAGATCGAACGGGAGATCGACAGCGGGTACAGCGTGGAAGTCCTGGTCACGGAAAAACACGTGGACGGGCTCGATACCCTCAGTACCCCGCATCACCACTCCTATGAGAGGCTGGCGAAAACCGCCGAGGAGTTCGAGGTGGAGCGCATCGTGGTCGCCCTTAAAGAGAAGCGGGGCAGCCTTCCTGTGGAGGAGCTTCTTTTGTGCCGCATGAACGGCATCGACGTGGTGGACGGGAACACCTTTTACGAGATGCTCACCGGAAAATTCCTGGTCTCCTCCATCAACCCGGCGTGGCTTATTTTTTCCGGCGGGTTCAGAAAAGGCCGGGTGCGCAGCATGCTCAAACGGTTGGAGGACATCGTGGTCTCCACCATCCTGCTTATTCTTTTCTCCCCGGTGATGCTGGTGGCCGCCATTTTCATCAAGCTGGACTCTCGGGGGCCGCTCCTGTTTGCCCAAGAGCGCCTGGGGAAGGGGCATAAGCCCTACAGGCTTTTTAAGCTCAGGTCCATGGTGGAGAACGCGGAGAAGGAGTCCGGTCCTGTCTGGGCCTTGAAAAATGACACACGGGTGACCCGGGTGGGGCTCTTTATCCGCAAGTGGCGCGTGGACGAGCTTCCCCAGCTGTTCAACGTCCTGAAAGGGGACATGAGCCTGGTGGGCCCCCGGCCGGAGAGGGCGCATTTTGTCAAGCAGCTTGAGACAGAGCTTCCCTACTACGCGGAACGCTTCACCGTGCGTCCCGGTGTGACGGGGTGGGCCCAGGTCCGGTACGGGTACGGCGATTCCGTGGAGGATGCCATGGAAAAGCTCAACTACGACCTGTTTTATATCAAGAACATGAGCCTGTTCATGGACATCGTGATCATTTTTCGCACGGTCAGGACGGTTCTGTTCGGGGTGGGGGCGCGATAGGCACCTCCGGGCCCCTGTACGGCAAGGCACAATCTGCATTGCAATTCCCGGGGGGAAATGCCGCGTCAGACGCTGAACGGTTCGGTTTTTTCTCAATTATCTGTCAACCAAAAATCAACGTTTAAAGAGGGTTGTGTAACCCGAGGGGCGGAGCTATGTCTAATCAATCGCGTGTGGCTGGCATTCTGGCGTTGTGTCTGATGGTGACCCTGGGGGCGGGGATCGGCGCTGCCCTGGCTGAAACAAAGAAGTCAACGGTCCAAAAGAGCCCCGAGAGCTACTCGTTGGGGTACGGGGATATCATTGACGTCCTTGTGTGGAAGGAACCCGATTTCTCCCTTGAAAACACCGTGATCCGGCTGGACGGGAAGATCACCCTTCCCCTGGTGAGCGATGTGACGGCTGCGGGCAGGACCACCCGGCAGCTGAAGTCGACCCTTGAGAGCGTGCTGCGCAAGTACATCGACAACCCGGTGGTCACGGTGATCCTGAGGGAGGCGCGAAGCCAGCGGTTTTACATTCTGGGGGAGGTGATCCAGGCTGGCGAGTACCCCTTGTCCAAGGAGCTGACGGTGCTCCAGGCCTTTGCCATCGCAGGCGGGTTTACCGAATGGGCCAACAAGAAAGAGATCTTCGTGCTGAGGCGAAACGACAAAGGGGACTCGATGATCCGCATCAATTACCACGATATCCTGTCGGGCAAGGACCTGAAGGGCAATATTGTGCTCCTGGCCGATGACACCATCATGGTGCCCTGATGATGAGGACGCGCAGGACGGCAACAGACAGCCGCAAATGGGTGGTCCCCGCGCTGGTGTTTCTGGTCGTCGCCCTGGGCGGAGGCGTGCTGACGGAGCCCGTACGGGCCGATGTGCGCCTCGGGCTGGAAACCCAGGTGGAATACAACGACAACCTGTTCCTGGACGAAGGGGACGAGACCGACGATATCATCTACCGCGTCGCGCCCTGGATCGAGGCCACAAAGCAGTGGCAGCGCCTCTTGACGGAACTGAGATACCAGCCTCGCTTTACCTGGTACGACGAAAACACGGACCTGGATTTCACCGGGCACAATGCGGACCTGGTGCTGTCCGGGAACGTCTCCCGCAACGTCAATCTGGCGCTGGACACCCGGTTTGTCCGAAGCGAAGAGGAGAACCGGGACCGGTTCAATTCCCAGCGATCCTCCCGCCTGCCCTACACCAACTTCTTTTCAAGTCTCACCGGTACCTGGCTTACCGGCAGGGATGAGAACCTGGGCTTTGTCGTGAGCGGGGAGGACCTGGACTACGATGAGGAGAGCCTCTCCCAGGACGGAAGGGAGTATGAGGGGCGAATCAATGGCCGGCACCGGATTCAGGACCTGGATTTTGCCACCTTTGACGTGGGCTACGCCACCGGGGAGTACGAAGACGACACCACCTATGACGTCTTCAACGGCGTGGTGGGGGGCGAGCGCGGTATCGACCGGCAACGGCGCCTGTTTGCCCGGCTGGGGTTTTCCACCACCTCCGGGGACGCCAGGGCAAACTACAACACCTTGAACCCCCTGGTGGGCATCGCAGGGGAGAAGAAAAATCTTCAATACGATGTCGGGGCCGGTTTTCTGGTCTACGACCAGGATGATGCCGACACCGAGATCTACCCCTCTCTGGTGGCCAATGTGGTGGCCACTCACGGGTGGCGCCGGGGCGAGGTGGTGCTGACCTTTACCAGCGGGTACGAAGAGGAGTTTCTGGAGTCGGAGAACCCCGGGTTCAACACCTATGCCCTTACAAGGGCCACGGGCATCTACAGCCTCACCCAGGACTGGCGGTGCAGCGCACTGGGCGAGTTGCGGGGGGACGCTTACGAGGACAACCGCCCCAATCAGGATGACCGCAAGGACCTCTCCCTGGTTGTGGGGGGCGGCATCGAATACCAGCTGATGCGTCGGGCCGTCGTGCGCCTGGATTATACCTTCCGGGCACGGGAGTCCGAGGACAATACCTTTGAGTACAAGGAAAACAGGGTGCTGATGACCTTGAACCTCTTCACGCTGTGATGTGTCGGGGAAAAAGGGAATCGGCGTCCGAGCAAATGAGGGCGCGAGGTGACGGACCATGCACAGGGCCGAACCGCTGGCAAGGGCAGATGAGCATCAACATGGCGGTCTGGCACAGGATGCCGTGGGGCAGGAGCCCCCGGTGTTCCTGCTGACCGTGGATGTGGAAGACTGGTTCCAGGTGGAGAACTTCAAGCCCTGGATTCCCTTTGACTCCTGGGGCAGCCGGGAGCTTCGCGTGGTGGACAACACCCTGCGGCTCCTGGACAGCCTGGAGACCCTGGGCGGTGATCGTCCCGTCAGGGCCACCTTTTTTATCCTCGGGTGGGTGGCCGCCAGGTGCCCGGAGCTTGTCCGGGAGATGGACGCCCGGGGCCACGAGGTGGCATCCCACGGGTACAACCACCGGCTGGTGCCCACCTGCTCCGACACGGAGCTGGCCGAGGACCTGGTATCGAGCCGCCACTGCCTTGAGGACATCTTGGGGAAACCCGTGGCGGGATACAGGGCCCCCAGTTTTTCCATCGAGCCGCGCCTGATCCGGCTCCTGGCCGAATGCGAGTATCGCTACGATGCCAGCTACAACTCCTTTTCGGGAAACGCCCGCTACGGCAGCTTCGACGACATGCCCCCGGCGGATCGCGGGGTGGCCCTGCTTTCCAACGGGCTCTACGAGCTCCCGGTGAGCAACCTGACCGTGGCCGGTCGAAAGGTGCCGTGGGGGGGCGGGGGCTTTTTCCGCCTGATTCCCAAACACCTGTACGCGGCAGGGGTCAAGTCCGAGGCCGCCCGAGACGGGGTGTTTCATTTCTATCTCCACCCCTGGGAGATCGACCCGGGCCAGCCGCGGGTTCGTCAGGCCTCGGCCATGTTCAAGTTTCGCCATTACCTCAACCTGGGCCACTGCCTCGCCAAGCTCACCTACCTTCTGGACCACCTCGACGGGTTTGTTTTTTCCACCTGCTCCGAACACCTCTCCCATGTCACAGAAAAAGCGTAAAAGCTGCTTCCGACGGACCTGCCGGGGGCTAATCTTTAAAAAACTCTTTTTGAATGAATGCCGTTTTAAACGCGAATGTGATTTTCCCTGAGGAACGAAGGGGAAAGCGCATTCGCAACGTGCTTTCAAGGTGGCACACCTTGCCGCCGGAGGCATCTTTTTTGTTTTTACCATGAGCCCTCTTGCCCCTGTCGTTCATCCGACTTTAACCATAGAAGGCATCGCTTTATTAAGCGCCTTGGGGACTCCCCATGCACATCATCAGCACGGACACAGACCGGGGCATCGCCCCGGAAGCCTGGAACGCCTACCTGGCCGCCCATGACAACGGCTCGCTCTACGCCATGGCCCAGTGGGGCGATGTGGTCCGGGAGGTCTACGGCCACCGGGGCATCCGCCTTGCGGCCTTTGAGACGCGCCATGGCGCCGAAGAGGTGGTGGGCGTGCTCCCCCTGGTGGACATGCGGTCCCGGATTTTTGGTCACAAGCTCGTCTCCATGCCCTATGTGGATATGGCCGGGGTGGTGGCCGACAGCCCGGAAATCGAGCGGGCCCTTGTGGAACGGGCCCTTGAACTCGGCAAAGAGGCCGGGGCCGATTGTGTGGAGGTGCGTCAGGCCATGGCGCTCTCCTCCCTTGGGGAGGAAGGGGGCCAGGGAATAGGGGAAGGGGATCACACCCTTTCCGTGACCCAGGACAAAGCGCGCATGGTCCTGGCCCTTCCGGATTCATCGGAGGCGCTGTGGAGCTCTTTTAAGTCCAAACTCAGGAACCAGATCTCCCGGGGCACAAAGGAAGGCCTCACGGTCCGGGTGGGGGGCGATGAGCTGGTTTCTGCCTTTTACACGGTGTTTGCCGAAAATATGCGGGACCTGGGCTCGCCGGTTCACGCCAAAAAGTTGTTTTACCGCGTCATGGAAACCTTTACGGGCAAGGCTCGGATCGTCCTTGTTGAAAAAGAGGGAGAGCCCGTGTCCGCGGCCATGGTCTGTGCCTTTGAAAAGGCCCTGCAGAACCCCTGGGCCTCCACCCGGAGGCGCTTCAACAAGTTGAGCCCCAACATGCTCCTGTACTGGAGCATGCTCGAATATGCCTGCAACCAGGGGTACGCCACCTTTGATTTTGGGCGCTCCACTCCCGGTGAAGGGACCTACCGGTTTAAAAAACAGTGGGGGCCGGAGCCTTACCCCCTCTACTGGTATCGGTTTACCCCCGGAGAGGAACTCTCGGTGCCGAACCCAGCCGGCGAGCGGGATCGGTTCGGCAAGGTGATGGCCTGCTGGAAAAGACTGCCGGTTCCCGTCACCCGGATCATCGGGCCTATGGTGAGGGGGCAGATCAGCCTGTGAGACTGGGACGCACACTGCCCCCGGCCGCGGCCCCGGTATCCCTGTGGGCCGTTGCGAACGGGCTCAAGGGCCTGATGCGCGGGGCCTCGGAGGTCAGGCGTTTTGAAGGGGAGCTCAAGGCGTATCACGGTTCGGATCACGTGTTCCTCGTCTCCTCGGGCAAGGCCTGCCTCTATCTGATCTTAAAGGCCTTGCAACGCATTCACCCGGATCGCCGGGAGGTGGTGATCCCGGCCTACACCTGCTACTCCGTCCCCTCGGCCATTCGCCGGGCGGGGCTTCGCGTGTGCCTCTGCGATATCGACCCCGGCACCCTTGATTTTGATCACACCTGCCTGGAAAGGATCTTTGAAGAGAGGGGGCACGGACTCCTTGCCGTTATGCCCACCCACCTTTTCGGAGTGCCCGC
Organism: Desulfoluna spongiiphila; assembly: GCF_900101345.1. Classification (GTDB taxonomy): domain Bacteria; phylum Desulfobacterota; class Desulfobacteria; order Desulfobacterales; family Desulfolunaceae; genus Desulfoluna; species Desulfoluna spongiiphila. The sequence goes on from NZ_FMUX01000002.1 coordinate 409,952, forward strand.
CGATGTCCCCGCCATCAGAAAACTGACAGACGGCACCTCCGTAACGGCCATCGAAGACGCCGCCCAGGCCCTGGGGGGGAGTGTTCGGGGTCAGCCCCTGGGGACCTTGGGTGATGTGGGGTTTTTCAGCCTGGGGCGCGGCAAGGCCTTTACCACCGTGGAAGGGGGCGTGGTCCTGACGTCCGAAGGGGACCTGGCCGCGGCCATCACCGAAGAGCTGGCCCTCTTTGACGGGTACACGGCCCCGGAGTTTGTCGGGCTGTGTGTGCAGGCCGTTGCCCTGGCCCTTCTCATGGACCCCCGCCTCTTCTGGCTCCCCAAGGCGCTCCCCTTTTTGAAACTGGGGGAGACCCATTTTGACACCGATTTTTCCCTCAAGGGCATGTCCGGTTTTCAGGCGGGCCTGGCGCGGGGATGGCAAAAACGGCTGGCACGGGCCGCTTCCGCCCGGCGGCGGCACTCCGGTGCCTGGGCCGAGGCGTTGAACGGCACTGATGACCTGAGGCAACCCGAAATCCCGGGCCCTGCCGGGGCCCTGCTCAGGTACCCCCTTCTGGTGGCGGATTCCCATTGCAGGCAGGCCATCCTGTTGGAGAGTGAACGCCTCGGCCTGGGGGTGATGACCGCCTACCCGGAACCCTTGGACCGCCTGCCCGTCTTGAAGCCCCATACCCACAGCCCCGATTGCCCCGGGGCCTTGCAGGTGGCGCGGCAGCTGGTGACCCTGCCGGTGCATCCGTACGTGACGGGCAGGGACCGTCAAAGGATCCTGAACGTGCTCCTTGAATAAGCCACAGAGTCACAGAAGGCCCAAAAAAAACCAAAAAGGTGCCTCCGGCGGCAAGGTGAGCCACCTTGAAAGCTGGTTGCAAATGCGCTTTCCCCTTCGTTCCTCAGGGAAAATCACATTTGCCTTTGATCTAGATTAAACTAAATCCGTTTATTAAACTTTTTGAACGTTTAGCCCCCGGCAGGGCCGCCGCAGGCATTGCTTTTGTCTGCTTTTTCAAAGAGAAGAATACACAACATGGCAAAAATACGGCTCATGCAGATTACCCATGACCTGGCCATCGGAGGGCTTCAGCAGGTTGTGGTGAACCTGTGCCGCCACATCGACCGGGAGCGCTTTGAGGTCTCGGTGCTGTGCCTGAGGAGCCGGGGGGAGTTTGCCGCAGGCATTGAGGCCATGGGAATTCCCGTGTTTCTTCTGCCCCAGAAAAAGGGCACGGACTATTTCTCCTTTTTCAAGGTGGCGCGTCTGTTGAGGCGCGAAAAGATCGAGGTGATCCATACCCACAACACCCAACCCTTTGTGGACGGCACCATAGGCGCGCTCATGGCCGGGGTCGGGACCCGGGTCCACACGGACCATGCCCGGGCCTTTCCCGACAAGAGGCGGTACATGGCGGCCGAGTGGGTGATGTCCCGGTTCGCCCACAAGGTGGTGGGGGTCTCGGACCATACGGTGGCCAATTTAAGGGCCTACGAGCGGATCGAATCCGCCAAGCTGGTGACCATTGTCAACGGGATTTCAGGGGAGAGATACGCCGTGTCCGTGGACCGGGAGGCCAAGGCCCGTGAGCTGGGGATAACCCATACGGGACCTTTTCTGGGGTTTGTGGCCCGCCTTGAAGAGGAGAAAGGGGGCATCTACCTTGTGCAGGCCATGTCGGAGATTGCGGCCCGTTTTCCGGGGGCAGCCCTTGTGATTGCGGGAAAAGGCGAGCTGGAGGGGGCGCTTAAAGAGGAGGCCCGGCGTCTTGGCGTGGCCCATCGGGTCTATTTTATCGGTCCCCGCATGGATGTGCCCGAGCTGTTGAATCTTTTTGACCTGTGCGTGCTTCCGTCGCTGCGGGAAGGGCTGCCCATGGTGATCCCCGAGGCCATGGCCGCCGGGTGCCCCCTGCTTGCCACCCGGGTGGGGGGCATCCCCTCGGTGATCACCCATGGGGAGAACGGCTCCCTGGTGCCCCCGGCAGATCCGGGTGCCCTTGCCGCCGAGGCCGTAAGGCTCCTTGAGGATGAGGCCGGGATGGCCGCGTACCGGGAAAAGGGCAGGCAGGTCTTTGAAGAGCGGTTCAGCGCTGAAACCATGGCTGCCCGGTATGAGACCCTTTATCTCGGGCGGTGCCCGACGGGGACGGGTGTAAATGACAGTCGCTGAAAAAGCGTTTAAAGGGGTCTCCTGGCTGGCTTTGTTCCGGTTGTTCAGCCAGCTCTTTTCCTGGGCGGTGACGATTTTCATCGCCCGGGTCCTGGTTCCCGATGATTACGGGTTGATGGTCATGGCAACCATTGTGACGGGCTACGCCGAGATCTTTAATGAGCTGGGACTCGGGGCCGCCATCATCCAGAAGCAGGATATCGTCGCGGAACATCTCTCCAGTGTGTTCTGGTTTTCCTTAGGGTTTAGCTGCCTTGTGGCCCTGAGTTGTGTGCCGTTGTCGTATTTGACGGCGTACCTCCTCCACGAGCCCAGGGTCGTGCCCCTGACCCAGGCCGTCTCGGTGATTTTTATCCTGTCGGGCCTTCAGATTATTCCCTTGAACCTCATCAAGAAAGAGTTGGGGTTTAAGTTTCTGGGGTTCATGATGATGGTCAGTACCGTGATCTCATGCGTGGGGATGATGATCATCGCCACCCAGGGCGGGGGGGCATGGACCCTTTTGGGGGGGCGGATTATCGCGTTTTTAGTCATCACCTGCTTTGTCTTTGCCAAGACCCGGTATTGTCCCCGTCTTCATTTCAGCTATCGGGAGCTTAAGCCCTATGTGAGCTTCGGGCTGACCAAGGCCTTCAGCGGCTCCATTTTTTATTTCTGGGGGAAATCGGATCAGTTCTTTGCAGGTCGCGCCTGGCAGAGCGGGACCCTGGGGTATTACTCCCTGGCCCTGCAATTGTCTAAAATTCCCACGGAAAAAATTGTGGCCCTCATCAACCAGGTGGCCTTCTCCGCCTTTGCCAAGCTTCAGGGAAACAAAGAGGAGTTCAACCGGTTTTATCTAAGCATCACCAAGGTCTCCATGCTCCTTGTGATTCCCTTTTTCTTAGGGGGCTTTCTCACCGGGGACGTCATTGTCACCCTGCTGCTCACGGAGAAGTGGAGCCCCATCATCGACCTGTTCCGGTATCTCTGCATTGCCCAGATTTTCATCGCCCTCAACGCCAACAACAGCTTTGTGCATTTCGCCCAGGGGCGGCCCAAATGGGGGCTCTATTACCAGCTGGCCTGCGCGGTGTTCATGCCGGTCTCCTTTTACCTGGTCATTCCCTACGGGCTCAACGCCATCGTCATCCCCTGGCTCACCGTGAACCCCATCCTCTGCCTTGTCTGGGTGGTCATCACCATCCGAAAGATCGGGATCACGCTGCCGGCTTACTGCGCCAACATCATGGGGTCCCTGGTGGCGTCTGCCGCCATGGTGTGCGCGGTGACGGCCCTGAGGGCCGGGGTGGACAGGGCTTCCTTCGACCTTGCCCTGGCGGCTCAGCTGGCGATTTACGTCATCGGCGGGGGCGTGGCCTATCTTATGGTGCTTTTTAAATTGGAACGGGCGATTTTCGACAAGGTGGCGGAGTCTGTCTCCGGGGTGGTGAGCGTGGGCATGAAGCGCCTGCGGATAAGCCACGGTGCCACCAAGCCCTAACTTTTGCAGGAAGGGCCCGGGGCCTTTTCCAGACCCTTTCATCCCATGGGGTGTGATTCGATGAAGAAAAAAAAGATATTTGTCGTGGCGGGGGCCCGGCCCAATTTCATGAAGATCGCCCCCATCGTCAGGGCCCTGGACGCATCCAGGGCCTTTGAGACCTCCATCGTCCATACCGGACAGCATTACGATCACAACATGTCCGGCTCTTTTTTCGCAGAGCTGGGCATCCGACGGCCCGATTACAACCTGGAGGTGGGCTCCGGGTCCCATGCCTTTCAAACGGCTGCGGTGATGATGAAGTTTGAAGAAATTTGCCTTAAGGGGCAGCCCGATTACGTGATGGTGGTGGGGGACGTCAACTCCACCATTGCCGCGGGTCTTGTGGCAAAAAAACTCAGCGCCACCCTGATTCATGTGGAAGCGGGCCTGCGCTCCGGGGATCGCCTGATGCCCGAAGAGATCAACCGGCTTGCAACCGATGCCATCACCGACATCTTTTTCACCACGGAAAAAGGGGCCACCGGCAACCTGGTTTCTGCAGGGTGCAGCCCCGGCCAGGTTCATTTTGTGGGCAATGTGATGATCGACAACCTGTTTTACCAACTGGGCCGGCTGGAAGAGGCCGCCGTCTCCGATGAGGTGGCGGCGTTGAAGGAGCGTCTTTGCGGGCGGTACATCTGCCTGACCATGCATCGGCCCTCAAACGTGGACAACCCGGAGGTGCTGGAAACCATCCTGGCCTCGGTGGGAGAGCTCGCCCGGGAGGTGCCGGTGCTGTTTCCCTGCCACCCCCGGACGCGGAAAAACATCACGCGTTTCGGACTGGACGGGTATTTGAGCGAGGCCGGGATCAACGGCGGGGCCGTGGAGCAGGGTTTTTTGTGCATGCCCCCCTTGGGATACAACGATTTTTTGTACCTCTGGAAAGACGCCGCTCTGGTCATCACGGACAGCGGGGGGCTCCAGGAAGAGACCACGGCCCTTGAGATCCCCTGCCTCACCATCCGGGAAAACACCGAACGGCCCGTCACCGTGGAGGTGGGGTCCAACCTCATCGTGGGGTCGGACAGCGACAGGCTCAAGGCGGAAAGCAGAAAGGCGCTTTCCGGCCGATGGAAACCATGCGCCGTGCCGGAATTGTGGGACGGTCGCTCCGGGGAACGGATAAAAATCGTCTTAGAGGGGTCCTGTGGCATCTAAGAATCTCTTGATGGTGTGTTACTACTTTCCGCCCCTGACCGATGTGGGGTGCAAACGGAGTGTTGCCTTTGCCAGGTACCTGAAAAAGGACGGCTGGAACCCGTACGTGGTAAGCGTCAAGAACCCCGACAGGCACTACTGCTCCCTGGGCACGGATTCTCCACCGGACGGGGTGCCTGTGGCCTATACGTATTCCCTTGTGAACCCCATCCGGTTTTTCGGGCGGGCCAACGGCCTTTTGGATCGGTTTTTAGGTCTGTTCAACAGGAGGGTGGAGCGGAACTATTTTTACGAACTTCTCTGCATCCCCGATTTTTTTGTGGGCTGGGTGCCCTTGACGATTTTAAAGGCCGTCAAGCTCATCCGCGCCCACAAGATCGAGACCATCTATGTCTCCTGTTCGCCCTTCAGCGCCTCCCTTATCGGTGTGGCCTGCCGCCTTATCACCGGCAAGCGGCTGGTCCTTGATTTCCGGGACCCCTTTGGTCTTACGGTGGAGGGCTTTAAAATCAGTCGCCTGAAAGAGAAGATCGACGCCTTTTTCATGAAACTGTTTTTCAGGCACACCGACCTGCTCATCGTGACCACCGATGAGGTGCGGCGCGAATACGCAGCCCAGTTCCCTGAGTTTTCCGAGAAAGTCGTCACCGTTCACAACGGGTTTGACGCGACCCACCTGGCCACGCACCGCCCGGAAAAATTCCCCCGGTTCACCGTCATTTATACCGGGCAGTTTTATTACAAGTTCAACGCCTCCCTGAACATGTATGCGGATAATTTCTTTGCGGCCCTGGCCCGGTTGAAACAGGAAGAGGCGATCAGCAGCGAGACTTTTCAGTTCTTGTTTTACGGCTCCGAGAAGGAGGCGATCCAGGGGTATGCCGTCCAGTACGGGGTGGAGGACCTGGTGGTGGTCAGCGACCGGGTGAGTTACGAAGAGGTGCTTCAAGTGATGCGCCGGTCTCACCTCCAGCTGCTGAGAATCATGAAACTGATGCTCAGCACCAAGCTGTTTGAAGGGATTCCCCTGAACATTCCGTTTCTTGCCACCATTCCGAAAGGGGAAGCCGAGGAAATCATCAGGCGGTACAGCCCGGCGTCCTATCTCATCACCGAGGACTCGCCGGAGCAGATCAAAGGAGCCATCGAAGACGCCATGGCCCGGTATGCCGAGGGACCTCTGCCCGACAACCATGTGGCAGAGTTCATGGAGTGCTTTTCACGGGAGAACCTGACCCGCAAACTCATGCAGTACCTTGTCCCGGATGGTTCATGAAAAACGGTCAAGCTGCAGAAAAAAATATTTCAAAAACAGTCACTATTCAGCTCAACATTGCCTCCGGCGGCCCTGCCGGGGGCCAAACTTTTAAAAAGTTTGACAAACAGGTCTTAAGCGAGCCTTTCCAGGCTCTGCCGAAATAATGTCGACTTATTCTATGAACGCTTGTTGCGGAGATTTTTTTCAAAAAAAGCGACCTGCCGAGGCAAGCTGAACACTTATCCTTTTTGAATCAATTTTACCTTAAAGGCGAATGTGATTTTCCCCGAGGAACGAGGGGGAAAGTGCATTCGCAACCTGCTTTCAAGGTGGCACACCTTGCCGCCGGAGGCATCACTTTTGGCTTTTGAATAGTTGCACGTATCTCAAGGCTTTCTGCTCTATTTTCTTACCCTTGGTGACATATCCGGGGTGAGGGGCAGAGGCTCCCATGGACCAAGGAGAGTGTGGCATGGAAGGCAGAAACGACAGGAAAAAACTGGTTTTTATTGTACCTCGCCCCTTCAGCAAGGTTTCGGAACTGTCAAAGTATGAGGACTTGTCGGTTCACTATCAGGGAGTGATCCTGTCGTCATGCTACGGGCACATGCTGAAGGTGAACAAGGTGGGCAACTTCCGGGTGATTTTTACGAAAATCCGTTACGACCATTACCTGATGTACAACATGCTGTTTTTCATGCGCTGTGTGGCATTTGCCCTTGCCGCACGGGTGAAACGGGACCGATACGATCTGGTCGTCACCTACGACCCGTTGAAAACAGGGGTGTGGGGGGCCATCACCGCAGGCATCCTCAACGCGAAATTTGCCCCGGAGGTCAACGGCGTCTATACCTCCCCGGCCGAGTACATGGACGACGCCGAGACCCTCTCTGTGAAGCTTAAAAAATTCTTCTATCCCAGGATCGAAGCCTGGGTGCTGAAGCGGGCCGACGGGGTGAAGCTCCTTTTCCCCACCCAGGTGGACCCCTTCAAGCCGGTGATGAAGACAAGCGTCATCCACAGCTTTTCCAATTACGTGCCCATTGACCGGTTTGCAGGGGGAAACGGGGCTGAGAACCATGAGATCCTGTTTGTGGGGTATCCCTTCAAGCGCAAAGGGGTGGACATCCTCATCCATGCCTTCAAACAAGTTGCCCCTGATTTTCCCCAGTGGCGGTTGAAGATCCTCGGCTGGTACCCGGACCGCCGCGAGCTTGAGGCCTGTATGGGCAATCATCCTCAGATCTCCCATCACCCGCCGGTGGAGACCTCGGAGGTCCCCGAACATATCAAGCAGTGCTCCATTTTTGTTTTGCCCTCGCGCTCGGAAGCCATGGGACGGGTGCTCGTGGAGTCCATGGCCGCGGGAAAACCGAGGATCGGCGCCCATGTGGACGGGATCCCCACGGTGATCCGGGACGGGGTGGACGGGGTTCTTTTTGAACCTGAGAATACCTCGGAATTGTCAGAAAAATTATCGCAACTGATGGCCGACAAGGCCTTGCGGGAGTCCCTGGGGGATGCGGCTCGGAAAAGGGCGTTTTCCGAGCACGTCAAAGAGATCTACCTTAACAATGTCGTCACGTTTTATAACGCGACAATGTAATCACGGCGTTTTAACGACGCCATGGGAAGGAGGGGCCATGAACAGAGCCGGGGCCGGAACGGCAGAGAAAAAAAACATGGACCTGTCAAATCAACCGGGGACGCTTTTTGTCTGGAGCCTTCTGTTTTTGTGCCTGGCGGCGGCCTTTTTTGTCGTCATGGTCACGGACATGGATCTTTATGTGCTCCTGGTGAAGGAGAGCGCCTATACCGAGTTGTTGACCGCTATTTTGTACCTGGCCTCCGGGGTGATCTTTTTCGTCAAGGGGTATCAGGTGTACCGTGACGAAAGGTCCCTGGCGGGCATCGTCTTCTACCTGCTCTTCGGGCTGATGTTCGTGTTTATCGCCGGGGAAGAGGAGAGTTGGGGACAATGGATGTTTTCCTATGAGGTTCCCGATCGCATCACGCGGATCAACGTCCAGAACGAGCTCAATGTCCACAACATGGCCTTTTTTTCAAAGTACTCCCATATCTTCAATACACACAGGCTGCTGGTGGCCCTGGCAGGCACCCTGTTTCTCGTCATCCCCCTGCTTAATGCCTGGATCCCCAAGGTGCGCTCCCTTCTTACCGCCCTGCGGTTTCCCGTGGCCCCGCTTCTTTGCGCCCCGCTGTTCGTGGTGGCCGTGTCCTACGAAAAAGTGGCCATGCTGGTCCTGGCGCACTGGTCCCATGCGGAGATTGCCGAATTTTTCTACTCCATCGGCTTCTTTTTGTATGCCCTTTCGGTTTACACCGAGGCCGCCCGGAAGTCGCCGGAACCTGCCGCCAAAGAGTGATCCCCATCCTTCGCACCTTTTCCTTGAGGGGCGTGGCCGCGAGGCCATGACCCCGAAACCATGTCAGGAGCATCATGTCGCACGTGACGCAACCCGGGCTGGCATTGAGCCGCGGGACCCAACACGCCTCCTGGTTTTTTTTCACGGTGATGTACCTCATCGTCGATTACGGCAGGCCCCAGGAGATTCTGCCCATCGGGGCCATGAGGCCCGCGCTGATCCTGACCCTTGTCCTTGCCTTTTACCTTTTGATCAACGGGTACAGGGACTACCTCAGGTACCGGCAGGTGCGTGTCATGTGCCTGTTCATCGTACTTCTGGCCGCTTACGTTCCCTTTGTCCGCAATCAGCATTTTGCGTTTCTCGCCTTTAAGACCCAGCTTCTCTACATGCCCTTTGTGCTCTCCCTTATTGTGTGTGTGGACTCGGTCCGTCGCCTGCGGGCCCTCATGATCGTGGGGGTGATCCTTGAAATATACATCGCCCTGTATGCCATGACCCACGGGTGGCTGGGGCCGGGGCACTATTTCCATGATCAGAACGACCTCTCCCTGTACATGAATATGTGGTTTCCCATCAGTTATTACCTTTATTTCACTGAGAAAAAGCGGTCCGTAAAGCTCTTGTACCTGGCCGGTGTGGTGTTCGGGCTGCTGACGGTTGTGGCTTCGATGTCCCGGGGCGGCTTTGTGGGGCTGCTGGCGGTGTGCCTTACCATGTGCTTTTTTTCGAACAGGCGGGCCCTTGCTTTTACCGCGGTGGCCTTTGCCTGCGTGGCCATGGCCCTGTGGGTGGACACGGGATACCTTGATGAGATGGCAACCATTACGGATTTGTCGGAGAGCACCGCCGATACCCGATTGAAGTCATGGGCAGCGGGCTGGCGGATGTTCCTGGACAACCCCCTGGGGGTGGGGGGACAGAATTTTCCCATTCGATTTCCCGAATACCAGGGCGATGATTTTCAGAGGAGCATGTGGGGGCGTGCCGCCCACTCCCTGTGGTTTACCCTGATCCCGGAAACCGGTGTGGTGGGGACGGTGCTGTACCTGATCCTGGTGCATGCCAATTTCAAGGATGCCTTTTTGCTGATCCGGGTCTCTGCATCGGACGACGATGGGGACGATGACGGGGAGGATGAGGTCGCTTCGGATAAACGGTTTATTCATGCCCTGGGCCTGGGCTTTGTTGTCGCCATGCTGGGCTTTTTTGCCTCGGGAACTTTTATTTCGGTCCTTTACTATGCCCATTTCTGGTACCTCACGGGCTTTATCATCGTGGCGGTGAACATCGCAGAGCCCATGACGGAAGACTCCGGCATCGGGGAGGGGCGGGGCCATGGGGCCGTTTAAGCTCAGGCGCGCCAAGGGCGCCGTGAAACAGGCCATGGCCTGGGGGTATTTCAGGTCGGGGGTCGTGGGACGGAAGCTGGCTGCCCTCTCCCGGGGGGCGTATCCCGTACTCATGTACCACCGGGTGATTCCCGAAGCCGAGGCGGCAACGGGCACCCAGCCCGGGATGTACGTGACCCCCGAGACCTTTGAAGCCCATGTGGCATACCTCAAGCAGTATTTTTCCATTGTCTCGCTCCGGGAGGCCCTCTCGTATTCGCTTACGGGGGAGAGGCCGGACGGGGGGCGTCCGTTTTGCGTGCTGACCTTTGATGACGGGTGGATCGATTTTTATGAGAACGTCTACCCTTTTTTGGCGCGCAGCGGGGTTCCGGCCACGGTGTTCCTGCCCACCGCATTTATCGGGGAGCATCGGTTTTTCTGGACGGACAGGCTGGTGGCTCTTTTTTACGGGCGGCAAGGGGGACAGGGCCTGAAGAGCCCGTGCCCGGATGCCAGGGTGCAGGCCCTGGAAGAGCTTAAGGGGTCCGTGGATGAGCAGATCGAAGCCGCCGTCTCTTTGTTGAAAAAAGAGCCCACCGAGGAGATCCATGGGGTGCTGACCCTTTTGTCCGAGAGGTGGGGGGTGGGCTTCAATCCTTTGAAACGGGCCTTTATAAACTGGCAGGAAGTCGATGAGATGCGCGCCTCGGGCCTTGTGACCTTCGGGTCCCATACCCATTGTCACCACATACTCACCTTGCTCAGTGACAAAAAGGTCGCAGAGGAGCTGTCGACTTCCAAAGAACGGTTGTGTGCCATGGGGGCGGCAGACCCTGGGTTCATGCCGTTTTGTTATCCCAACGGGAACTGGAACCCGTCTGTTGCGCACATGGTCGAAGCATGTGGGTTTGCCGCTGCTGTGACCACCGAAAGGGGGTGGAACAGCGGGGCGTCGGATGTGTACCGGCTCAACCGGGTCCCGGTGCACCAGGACATGACGTCTTCGGATAAGATGTTCGGCTGTCGGTTGGTGGGCCTTATGTGAAGGCGGCACCGCCGGTTGCTTTTATTGCATTGTTTGTCCATGGGAGGGGCGATGCAAGCCGAAAAATGTGGAGGAAAATGATGGACGCAAGGACAAAGACAAGGGGCGCGGCGATCAGGTGCCGCATGGTCATGTGGGCGATGCTGTTTTTCTGGGGCGTGGGAGCCGCAGACAGTGGGGCCAAATCTCTTTATGTGGCCCCCGGGGGAAGCGATTCCGTCTCCTATGACGGCAACACCATCGACAAGCCATGGGCCTCGCCCCGGCAGGCCTGGTTCAACGCCCGGGCCGGAGACACCGTCTATTTCCGGGGGGGAACCTACACCATCTCCTCGGAGATCGATACCAAAAGCAGCGGATACGACGGCACCGCCGGCAGTCCCATTACCTTTCGGAATTACGAGACCGAAGACGTCACCTTTGTCAGCACCCTGGGGTCGGCCAAGGTCTTTGATATCGAACGGAACTACAACGTTGTCAAGGGCATCAATTTCAGGGGAGGCGGCATCTTTTTCCATGTGGGGTACAACACCACGGCGACCCATTTCACCATCTCCCACTGCACGGCCGAGATGACCGACGGCGGGGACAATGTGGCCTTTGTCAAGTTGTCGGTGCGGGCCGAGAATGCCCTTATGCAGCACTGCACCGTGAGGGGCCCCGGTTTTGACGTTCACCAGAACACCGCCGGGGTGATCCTGTTTCGGACCCCCGGGGCCCGGATTCTCCACTGCGAGTTTTCCAATGCCCCCATCGGCATTTTTTACAAGCATGCCAACCTGGTGAACACCCCCCAGGTCGAGATTGCCTACAACTACATCCACGACACGGCCAACCGCTATTCAATTTTGACCAACACCAACTATGCCTACATCCACGACAACGTCATCGGTGTGACCAATGCCAACTTTCGGGTGAACAGCGAAAACGGCGGTGACGGCGGGGACAACAACAAGATCTGGTACAACACGGTGTTCGGGGCTCAGCTGCTGCTCAGCGACGATGCGGACGGAGCCCGGAACAACGACATCAGGGGCAACGTCTTCGTAAAGGATATCCCCATCCACCGGTATGAGAGCATGGCCCACAACTCCGTGATGGACGAGAACCTGCATCCCACTGGGACCATCGTTATTGAAAACAGGGTGAATTACACCCTGGATGCCTGGCGCAGCCACACCGGGGGCAGCGCCAACTCCAAGCTCATCGGTTCCACCTCCTCTGATTTTGTGGGGGGCAGTTCGCCAAGCTCCCTTGATGGGTTCGCCCTGAGCGATTCCAGCGCGGGCTACATGGCCATCAGGCGGGATGTGGACGGGGACGGCACGGCGGAATCGGCAAGCATGGGGGCGTACATCCCCATGGTGGGCCCCCAGGATGATGGCGATGATCCCACGGACCCCACGGATCCGGATCCTCCCACCACGGATGTGCCCGTCCCCCGGGTGGATTCCCTGGAAGTGGCACAGGAAGTGGCCGGGGATGACACCATTTTCATGGACGATTTTGAGTCCTCGTCTCTGTCGAGTGACTACTCAGACTACAACGCCGGGGACAACACCGCCCTTTCCATCACTTCGGATCAGGGCTTCGGCGGATCCTCCAAGTCCCTGGTGGCCAAATGGTTCTCGGCTGGCCAGGTGAGCGCCGGGTCGGTCTCCTACTTTTTCGGACGAAATCCGGCGGGTTCCAAGAGCCGCAGCTCAGAGGATTTCAACGAAATCTACTGGCGGTTTTACATCAAGCTCTCCAAGGGGTGGCAGGGCAATGCGAAAAAGCTGACCCGGGCCTCGGTGTTTTCCGCCTCGGACTGGCGTCAGGCCATGATCGCCCACGTGTGGCACGGCAATGAGCTGGCCCTGGGAACGGACCCCAAGACCTTTGTCTCAGGCAGCACCGTCACCTCCACCACCTACAACGACCAGAACAACGGGACCTGGCTGGGGGCGGTGTCGGGGACCACGCAGCTCTATGAAACGGACAACGCCGATCACTGGATTTGCATTGAGTCCCGGGTCAAGCTCAACTCATCGGGCAACAGCGACGGGGAACAGGACCTGTGGATCGACGGCGAGCTGGAGATCCACCAGACGGGCCTGAACTGGATCGGCTCATGGCGGGAGTACGGCATCAACATGATCTCCCTGGGCAACTACTGGAACGGCGGATCCCCCCGGCCCCAGCAGCGGTATCTGGACAACCTGGTCATCGCCACCTCGCGTATCGGCATGGCTGGCTCGCCGGTGAACCCCGCCATTTACAAAACCGCCTTTGACTATGCGGGTCACACCCAGAGCGGCTTCGAAGGGCAGGTGAGCACCACCGCCTCCGAGACGGGCATCGTGTGGGCCGGGGGGGTAACCGGCACGGGCAACACCCTGGTGGTGAACAGCAGCGCAGGAGATTTCAGTGGAACCCTTGCGGGCCAGTCTTCCCTTGCCCAGTGTACCACCTATTATGCGCGGGTCAGGCAGGCGGATGAAGGCGGCAACCTGTCCGGCTGGTCCCCCTGGAAGATGTTTGTGACCCTTGAGGCCCCCTGGGGCGGCGGCGAGGTCGGCCCCCTTGAGGTCAACTGACCCGGTCTGTGCGTAACGTGTAAAAGAACATGGCCCAAAGATGCCTCCGGCGGCCAAACCTTTGGCAACCAGCTTTCGAGGTGGCTCACCTCGCCGCCGGAGGCATCGTTTTTTTAGCGACCACCCTAATATCTGACCGTTTATAAACGAAAAGCATACCATGGATCAACATCCCCCATCTCTGTCTGTCATCATCCCTGCTTACAACGAAGAGGCCTTCATCGGCGCCACCCTGCGGCGTGTGTCCGATGTGCTGGACGGCGGCCTCTTAAGGGAAGTGGTGGTGGTGGACAACGGCTCCACCGACGGCACCGAAGCCATCGTCAAGGGCTTTGACGGGGTGACCCTCGTCACCCTTGACGAACGGGTCACCATTTCGCGGGCGCGGAACCTGGGGGTCTTGTCGTCCTCCGCACCGGTTCTTGTTTTTCTTGATGCCGATGTGTTGATCACCTGCGAGTGGGCAAAGCAGTTGCGGCAGGATCTGTCCCTGCTGGAGGCAGGGCCATTGCTGGTGACGGGCGCCCGGTATGACCTCTCCGAAGAACCCAGTGCCCTGGAGGAGGTGTGGTTCGACCGCCTGGTTCGTCGGACACACCGGGCGGCAACCTACCTGAACGGGGGAAACATCATCACAACCCGGGCCGTGTTCGATGCCGTGGGCGGGTTTCGCGAGGACCTGATCACGGGAGAAGACGTGGACTTTTGCGACAGGGCCCGGTCCGGGGGGGCGGAGCTCCGCATCAACCCGGGGTACAAGACCCACCACGAAGGGTACCCGAAAACGGTAAAAGCCTTTTTTTTAAGGGAGCTCTGGCACGGCACCGGGGACATGCAGACCCCGGCTGCGTTCATGAAATCAAAGGTGGCCATGGCGGCTGTGGTTCACAGCGCGTTGTGGTTCCTCAGCCTCCTTTTGCTGGCCACGGGACACGTGTTTGCTGCCATGGCTGCGGGGGGGGACGGCCATGGCCTTGAACGCGGTGCTGACCGTGAACAAATTCGGCCTCATTTCCCCCAAAGCCCTGGTGCCGAATTTTTTCTACCACTCGGTGTATCTGGTGGCGAGGAGCTTTTCTTTTCTTAAACGGTAACTATTCAGCTCAACCAAGCCTCCGGCGGCCCTGCCGGGGGCCAAACTTTTAAAAAGTTTGACAAACAGGTCTTAAGCAAGCCTTTCCAGGCTCTGCCGAAATAATTTTCACTTTTTCGCGTGCATTAGAAACGTTTTTTGCGGAGCTTTTTTTCAAAAAAGCGACCCGCCGGAGGCAGGCTGAATAGTTGCCTTGGTTTTTACTCTGATGCCCCTGTCGTTCACCCGACTTTAACCATAGAAGGCTGATTTTTGGAGCTGAATAGTTACAATTCTTTGGCGGACAGGCCATGATGCGCGTCTGTTATATCGTGTCCGACGATCTCTGGGCCGGTGCCGAGGTCATGGCCTGGAACCTGATCCGCACCCTGCACGCCTCGGGGAAGGTGGCGGTGCAGGTCATCGCCCTGAACCCGGGCAGGCTGTCCCGAAGCCTTGAGCAGGAAGGGGTCCGGGTGTTTGTGGTATCAGAAGCCAGGCTCTCCTTTGCCACCCTTCTTGTGAGGGTGCGGGGGATCCTCAAGGCCACGGCACCGGACATTGTCCACGCCCACAGGTACAAGGAGAATATCCTCGCTTTTCTGGCCGGAGGGGTCTTTCGAAGGCCGAGGCTGGTGTCTACCCAGCACGGGATGCCGGAGACCTCCCCCCGGGATGCGGGATTGGCAAAGCGATGTACATCAAAATTGAACACCCTTTTACTCACGTACGGTTTTCAACGGTATGTCTGTGTCTCCGACGATCTCCGGAAAACCATGGCGCGGAGCTTCGGCCTGACGGGTGGAAAGGCCTGTGTGGTTTACAATGGGGTCGCGTTTTCCGGGACCCTTCCTCCCCGAACCGAGGGGCAGACCGTCACCATCGGCTCCGCAGGCCGGTTTTATCCGGTGAAGGATTTTGCCTTGATGATCGATGTGGCACGGGTGGTGAGGCAAATGCTCCCATTCGTGCGGTTCAGGCTGGCAGGTGACGGCCCCTTGAGGGCAGAACTCCAGGCACAAGCCGAGGCCTGCGGGCTGCAGGGCTGTTTTCTCTTTTCCGGGCACGTTTCGGACATGCCCACTTTTTATCGGTCCATCGATATTTACCTCAACACCTCGGTCCACGAGGGCATTCCCATGAGCATCCTGGAGGCCATGGCCGCCGGGGTGCCTGTGGTGGCCCCCGACGTCGGGGGGATCGGTGAGATCATCACCCACGGCACGGACGGGTACCTGATGCCCACACGACATCCCGAGGATTTTGCCCGGTGCCTTGCGCCGTTGTGCGAGAGCAGCCAGCTGCGCAGGCAGGTGGCCGAACAGGCCGCCGTCACTGTGCGGGACCGGTTTTCCGCAGCGGCAATGGCGGATCGTTACTACCAATTGTATGAGGGGCTGCTGGCATCGCCCGAGGGGGAACGATGAGTGCATGGTTGTTCGTGGGGTCCGTGTTCATGATTTTCTTCGCCTATTTCGGCTACCCCCTTTCCCTGAAGCTGATGCGGCCGCGGCATGCTTCGGTCCGCAAAATGTCCATTCTTCCTTCGGTGACCTTTATCATCGCGGCCTACAACGAAGAGAAGAGGATACGGCAAAAGCTTGAGGATACCCTTGCTCTTGATTACCCCGGGGAAAAATTTCAGGTCATCGTGGCCTCGGACGGCTCCACGGACGGTACCGCCGATATTGTGGGGGAATTTGAAGGGCGGGGGGTCGATTTTATCCAGATGGCGGGGCGCAGCGGCAAGGAAAAGGCCCAGAAGGCGGCCCTGGGGCATGCCCGGGGCGATATCGTGATCTTTTCGGATGTGGCCACCGCCCTGGACCCCCATGGGGTGCGAGTCATTGTGGCCAACTTTGCCGACCCTTCGGTGGGGTGTGTGTCCAGCGAAGACAGGCTCCTGACACGGGACGGCAAGCCGTGCGGGGAAGGGGTGTATGTCCGGTATGAGATGTGGGTGCGCAGGGTGGAGTCGGAGGTTCACTCGGTGGTGGGGCTCAGCGGCTCTTTTTTTGCCGCCAGAAAAGAGGTGTGCCGTGATTTCTCCGGTGAGATGCAAAGCGACTTCCGGATGCTGCTGTCCGCCGTGGAAATGGGCTACCGGGGGGTGAGCGATCCCAAGGTGCTGGGGTATTACAAGGACATCGCAGACCCGGACAAGGAGTTGGAACGGAAGGTCAGGACCGTTGTCCGGGGTCTCACCGTGTTCTTTGAGAGCAGACGGTTTTTAAACCCCTTCAGGTTCGGTCTTTTTGCCTACCAGCTGCTGGGACACAAGCTCTGCCGGTGGCTGGTGCCGTTTTTTCTCGTGATCGTCTTTGGGGCAAACCTTGTGCTGGCGCTCTCATCGTTTTTTTTCTGCCTGTTGTTTGTCTGCCAGGCGGTTTTTTACGGCATCGCCGCTGCCGAGTACGTTCGCAAGGTGCCCTTTGCCCATTCCGTGCTGCGCATTCCCGGCTATTTTGTCACCGTAAACATTGCCATTGCCCTTGCCTGGAAACTTTACTGGAGCGGCCACCGCATCGTGATGTGGACTTCCTCGGAGCGGTAGGGGCCCCGTAAAAGGGTGGGGTGCTTCATTTTAAGGAGGACATGGGGACGCGGGGCGGGGAGCCTGTGCCGGTTTGCATGAAAAAAGGAGAATGGGTTGCCATTCTCCTTTTTTCATGTGCAGGCCCCTTGCAGGGCGCCCTTGTCAATGGGTTCTTTTTGCTTCAAGCCTTCGCCGGCAGATGCCTGCAAGGCCCAAAAGACTTATGCCCAGCAAAAAGAGGGAGGCGGGGTCATACACCGGCGTCACATCGACCTTGGCAGCGGCCGGGACGCTCAGACCCGCATTGACCGGTTGCACATCCTGGCTCAGGGCCATGTGCGTGCCCTGCCCGTCCAGGGCGGTGGCGACGCGCGTGGGGTTGGAAGAAGTGAGGCCTGTGGCGGTGGAAGCAACCAGGGTGTGATGGGCTGCGTAACCGGCCTTAGAGGCCTCCATGGATTTGATCATTATGTGCGGTGCGGCAAAGACAGTTTCGCTTGCCAAAAACATGGCAAAAAACGCCAATAGCCAGGGACTCAAACGGTATTTCATTATTTCTCCAGGATAGAGGTGTGAATGATGAGGCGATATGGAGAAGAAATATGGAATATGTTGGATTCGCAGCCCGGAAGGGGCGAGTGCGATCCAGTCATGGGGTGGATGAGAGAGAGGTTGCAGCTTAGTGTGAACTAATGCATGAATGATGCCAGGGTCCGAGGGTGAATCGCCGACAATGGATGGTTTGTAAATACAGTGTGTTCACCTTTGGTGCTGTCTGGTGCCGCTTCTCCGGGGGGGAGGGGTGAGAGTTTTATTACACAATTTGGTGTGTCGGTGTGTAACACATTACACAATTTGCCCGGGTAACAGGGGGAGGCGGCCGCCGGAAAAAAACGGACGGACCGGGCTTTTCCCCATGGTGATTGGCCCGTGGCCACGTGTCGGTACGGGGGGCTGCGCAGACCGGGCCCTGCACCTGAACGTTGCGTTGCTTGTCGGCCCCTCCCCGGGGCTGTGTCCATGACGTATGGTCTCCAGGCCAAGGAGTGCAGCCATGTACGTGAAGCATTACAACCTGAAAACCAGGCCCTTTGAAATCACGGCGGACCCGGAATTTCTCTGGCTCGGTGAGAAGCACCAAGAAGCCTATGCCATGCTGCGGTACGGGGTACTTGAGAACAAGGGGATCCTTTTGCTGACCGGTGATGTGGGCGCGGGGAAAACCACCCTCATCAAGGCCCTTGTCAAAGATCTCTCCGGCGATATCATCCACACGACCATCCCCGATCCCGGGGTGGGCGTCATGGACTTTTACAGGTTCATGGCCCGTGGGTTCAAGATGGATGCGTCTTTCTCGTCCAAAGGCCAGTTTATCACCGCCTTCGGAGCCTTTCTTCATGAGAGCTTCAACAGGCGAAAGATTGTCCTGCTTATCATTGATGAAGCCCAGAGGATGAGCGAAAAACTGCTGGACGACGTGCGCATGCTCTCCAACATGGAGCGCAACGGCGTCAAGCTCCTCAATATTTTCTTTGTGGGCCAGGCGGAGTTCCTTGACGCCATCGGCAAGCAGAAGTTCCGGGCCCTTCGCCAGCGCATTACCCTGAGTTACAGCATCGAGCCCCTGGGGCTGGAGGAGACATACCGGTACATCGCCTCGCGGCTGAAGAAGGCCGGGGCCGAGGTCAATTGCTTTACCAAGGCCGCCATCAAGGAGATCCACGAGTATTCGGGGGGATCGCCAAGGATGATCAACCTGCTTTGCGACATGACCATGGTGGTGGGCTTTTCCAAAGGGGTGACGCGCCTGGAAAAACAAACGGTCAGGGATGCGGGCCGAAAGCTCCCCGGAATCACGATTCCCAGGAAAAAAGCCGCCAAGGCAACCCGGGACGACCCCCGGGAACCGGCGGGTTGAATTGTCTTGATGTATTGAGTTCTTGTGCTATAATATACTTAATTTTTAACCTGTTATAAATCGAATGTGACACACGTCTACCTGCTTTTTCATCATGGGTTTGTGCCAACCCGAAAGGGATGAATCCTGGCTGAAAACGGGTAGCGAATCGGCTTTCGACGACTCCGTCCACCGATGTTGCCGTTGGCCCGTTTTACTTAAAAAAGGCCACACACGGCCGTTGAAATGAGGCCCCGACCCTCCCCGTCCCCTCGATATCCTGACTGTCTTTGCTGAGCCCCTTGCCCGCATCCCACATTGTCCCTCAGTTTCATGCTGAAATCGTTGGTTTTCTCATTGTATACACCACATCATCCTTCCAAGGCAGTCCACCGGCGTCGTCGCCGGGTGGCGGATCGCTTATCGTGCGCAGGCCAAAAGCAACAACAGGGGGGCAGGCTCCCGCAGGAACCACCGCCAGGACCTGGGTCCTCGGTCTTCTCCTCGTTGCCTTCGGTGCGGCTGTTCTGGCCTGGGGGGCTTCCCCACTTAAAGCGGGGTTGAGGGACGCCCTCAGGCGGGAGCTCGTTGACATGGATTCCCCCATTCGTGGAACGGCGGACGTTATCTATGTCCTTGGCGGGGGGGTGAGAAGCACCCGGTCCCATCTGAAGCGGGCCGCCGCGTTGTACCACCAGGGTGTCTCGAAAAAAATTCTCTACTTTCATCGAGACGGCGACACGGTGAGGGACTGGGGGCTGGGTCGCGTGATCAGCCGCGACGCCTGGGTGGTGAGGCAGCTTGTCGACCTGGGCGTTCCTGTCTCCGACACGGAGGCCGTCCCTGTCATGGAGGGGTTCTGGGGGACCTACTCCGAAGCCGAGGCGGTGGCGTTGCTCCTTGCGAAGCGGAACCAAAAGAGCCTGGTGCTGGTCACCTCACCACACCACACAAAGCGCGTGCGGCAGTCCTTTGCCTACTTTTTCCAAGGGCAGGGGGTCTCCATCCTTGTGGGGGGCTCCGATGACAAGGCCTACCTCCGGGAACTCCTGATGGAACACGTAAAGCTTCGGGTTTACAGCCTGTTCCTGCTGCGCGGGTAGGCCGCGGGGGCACGGATGTGATCCACAACCAAAACACGACACCGTACCGGTGCCCGATCCGGCAGGGGAAGGGCGGGTACGGCCGACAATGCAAGGAACCATGCCTATGTGCGGCGTTGCAGGAATATTGGCCGGTGGCCTGGACGGGTCGTCACGGGAGAGGGCCATCTGCTCGATGGTCTCCACCTTGAACCACCGGGGGCCTGACGGGTGGGGCATCTATTGCGGCGTGGAGATGGCCCTGGGCCACACCCGCCTCTCCATTGTGGACCTTCAGGGCGGCCACCAGCCCATGATGAGTGATCGGTACGTGATCTCTTACAACGGGGAGATCTACAACCACATCGAACTTCGCGGGGACCTCGAAAAAAAAGGGGTTGTTTTTTCCACCACAAGCGACACGGAGGTGGCCCTGAAGGCCTTTGAGGTATACGGCGCCGAGGCCTTTTCCCTTTTTAACGGCCAGTTTGCCATGCTGATCTGGGATCGGCGGGAAAAGGAGCTGGTGGTGGCGCGGGATCGCTACGGGATTCGGCCCCTGTATGTCCTGGAGCACGAGGGGGGGTGGTATTTCTCATCGGAGATCAAGGCCTTTGATACCCTTTCAGGGTACCGGCGGACCATGGACATGCAGGCGCTTTTCGAGCATGCCCTGCTGTGGAACACCATGGGCGACAGCACCGTCTACAATAAGATCCGGAGTGTTTCGGCCGGGACCTATGAACGGTTCACCACACAGGGGCGTGCGTCGGTCCATCGCTACTATGAGATCGGCGAGTCCTGCGGGGTGTCCCCGGCAACCCTTGAGGAGGCCGGGGAGGCTTTGGAGGAATTGCTCCTGGACTCGGTGCGGCTGAGGCTCAGGAGCGATGTCCCGGTGGGGGCCTACCTGAGCGGGGGCATCGACTCCTCCGTCATAACCCACCTGACCTCCCTGTGGAATCGCGACCGGTTCAAGACCTTTTCCGTGGCCTTTGAAGACGCCGAATTTGACGAGTCCTTTTTTCAAAAGGAGATGGTCTCCCGCATCAATTCCGATCACCTGGCCCTTGAGGTGGGCTACAGGCATATCGACGAGCATTTCCTCGATGCCGTGTACCATTTTGAACGCCCCGTGTTCCGAACGGCCGGGGTACCCCTGTTCATGCTCTCCGAAAAGGTCCGGGAGAACGGGATCAAGGTGGTGCTCACCGGGGAGGGGGCCGATGAGATCCTCTGCGGGTACGACTCCTTCAAAGAGCTGAAACTCCTGGAATTCTGGGGCCGGGATCCCGCCTCCAAGATGCGGCCCCTGTTGATCAAAAAGCTCTACCCCCACCTTCGGCACTACAGCAATCCCAGGCAGTACGGGTTGATGAAGATGTACTACGAAGGGTTTTTAAAGGAGTACGACAACGAATTGTCCGGTCTCAACATTCGGGCCGGCAACAACCGGATCCTCTCCAACTACTTTCACAAGGACTACCCGCTGACCTTTGAAAAGGACCGCCTCATCGAGACGGCAAGGCAGGTGGTCCCCGATAACTTTTCCACCTGGACCCTTCTTCAGAAGAACCAGTTCATGGAGATGAAGACCCTGCTCTCAGGGTACCTGCTCTCGTCCCAGGGAGATCGGATGTCCCTGGCCCATGGGGTGGAGGGGCGTTATCCCTTCCTGGACCACCGGGTGGTGGAGGCCCTCTTCTATTTCAAGGACAGGTTCAAACTCCGGGGATTTTCCCAGAAGTACCTTTTGGGAAAAACCTACGGGCACCATCTGCCGGATGCCATCATCAACCGTCCCAAAAAGCCCTACACGGCCCCGGATCTGAAATCGTTTTTCCATGGGGGCGGCCTGTCCGAGCAGGCGGCCCATTTTCTCTCGGAGGATGTGGTCAGGGAGTACGGAGTCTTTGACGAGACCATGGTGGGGAGGCTGGTGGCAAAATTCAACCGGGGGATGCCCGCCGAGGTTGGCTACCGGGACAACATGCTCATCACCTTTATCCTGTCGTGCCAGATGACCCATCACTGGGCCAGGAACCCCAAAAAAGACCCACTGGATCCTGCGGCGATGACCGTGAGGATCGACGACCGGTAAGGAAGGTGACCTCCTTGACCGGGGCCCGTGATCGGGGAGTGTCCCCGGCCCATGGCACGTGATTGCCAACCGTAAGTAAAAAAAGAGGGCTGCCATATGACGGATCATGAATCGGGACGCTGCGTGAGCTGCGTGCTTTCGGCCGCTTTTCCCGGGATCAAGTTCAACGAAGAGGGGGTCTGCAATTTTTGCAGGGACAAGTTGCAGGTGACCTCGGACGCGGAGGCCATTGCCCGCGCAAAGGAGAAGATCGAGGCAATGATCAGCCGCAACCGGGGTCAAGGCCGGTACGATGCGCTGATGTGCTACAGCGGGGGCAAGGACAGCACCTATACCCTGATGCTGGCAGTGAAAAAATACGGGTTGAGGGTGCTCTCCTTCACCCTGGACAACGGGTTTTTGTCCTCGGGGGCCCTGGACAACATCAACCGGGTGGTGGACGGCCTGGGCGTGGACCAGATTACGGTGAGGCCGTCGGCGCCCTTTTTCCGGTCCGTCATCAAGGCCAGCGCCCTCAATGATATCTTCGGCGACCGGGCTCTTTTGCGCATCTCTTCCGGATGCCACGCCTGCATCTCCCTTGTGAACATCACCGCCCAGACCATGGCCCTTGAACGTGGGATTCCCTTTATCCTGGCGGGGTTTACCCTCGGTCAGATTCCCGCCAACGGGGTGATGTACAAGACCAACTACCGGTTTCTCCAACAGAGCCGGGAAACCGCCATGGCCAACCTCAGGAGTCACGTCGGGGATGAGGCGGATGCCTATTACGGGATCCGGGAGTCCCTTATTGAGACGGTGACCTCCTACCCGCACACCATGAACCTTCTCTGCCTGGAGGACATCACCGAGGCGGAGATCGTCCGCGCCATCGAGCCCCTGGGCTGGGAACGGCCCGGGGATGTGGACGGCTGCTCTTCCAATTGCCGTCTGAACACATTTAACAACCACATCCATCAGGTGAAATACGGATACAGCCCCTATGAGCTGGAACTCAGTCATCTTATTCGAAAAGGGCTGATGACAAGGGACGAGGCCCTTGAAAAGATTTTCGACCAGCCGGTTGATCAGTATCAATCGGTGATGAGCCAACTCGGCATGACAGCCAACGACATCGATTCCCTTGAGCCCCGGAGGCAGGAGGCCTGTTCCGGGGGCCTGGAAGCGATGGGGGGGACATGACCATGGAACCAGTGAACACAGGGGATCAGCCCGGCAAGGGCTTTGACGGGGACAACACGATCGCGTTTCGAAAAAAGGAGATCCAGGAGGCGCTGCTGGAGTTCATCACACGGAACTTCATGGTGGAACGCAGCGACATCAAGCTGGACCTGTCCATGATCGACGAGGGGATCATCGACTCCTTCGGCCTGGTCGAGATCGTCACTTTCATGGAGTCCGCCTTTGACATGGAGGTGGCCGACGACGACATGAACCGAGACAACTTCGGCTCGGTCCTGAAGATCGTGGATTACATCCACAGGCAGACCGACACCGACATCCCAATCCGTGCCGTAACATAACCCCGGGAGGAATCATGACGACCTTCAGCAGCGAGGCCGCGAGCTATCCGGCTTCGGCCATTCAGGAACAGTTCTGGCTCTTGAACCAGCTTCATCCGGAGAGCCCTGCGTACAACATCCCCCTTCTTTTTCGCATCAGGGGATCCTTGGATCGCGACAGCCTTGAAAAAAGCCTCAACGACATGCTGGGGCGTCATCAGATTCTGCGGACCCGCTTTGCCATGGACCGGGGGGACCTGGTGCAGCGTGTGGCGCCCAGCCTGACCCTTCCCCTGGCCTGCGATGTGCCCGAAGGGGAGGAGGAGGTGAACCGGTGTGTCCGGGAAGAGTTGCGGCGGCCCTTTTCCCTGTCTGAACTTCCCCTGATCCGTTTCCGTCTTTTTCGAACAGGGGAGAGCGAGCACCTGTTTCTCATTGTCATGCACCATATCATTACCGATCTTCGGACAAAGGAGTTGTTCACCGAGGAACTCTCCGCCCTTTACGGGGCGGCGGTGAGTCAGCGCCCGGCCCTTCAGCCGCCTTCCACGGTTCCCTACGCCGAGTTTTCAAGGTGGCAGAGGGACTGGCTGGCCGGGGACGAGTGCCGGTCCATGCTCCTGTACTGGAAGGAGCATCTCAAGGGCCGCACCGATTTCCTTGACCTGCCCATGGAAAAAAAACGGCCGGAGCTTGTCTCCCTTGAAGGCGAGGCCGTGTTTTTTCACCTGGAACCCTCCTTTGTGGGCGAGTTGAAGCAGCTCAGCCGTGATCGCAGCGTCACGATTTTTCTGACCCTTCTCGCCGCTTACGCCGCCTTGCTTTTCCGCTACGGGGGCAACCCCCAGCTCACCATCGGCGTGCCCCTGACCAATCGCCGCAAGGCCCGGTACAAAGATACCCTGGGGTGTTTTGTCAACATCCTTCCCCTGGCTGTGACCGTGTCCGGAGAGACCAGTTTTCCCGAACTCCTCGGGGAGGTTCGGCAGGCCATGCTGGGCGCACACAGGCACCAGGAGGCACCCTATCGCCTTTTGGCTCACACCGTGGAACCCCGGAAGGAGGTCAACCACAACCCCTTGTTCCAGGCCGGGTTCACACTTGACCCGCCGGTGGGGATGCGCCTTGAGGGCCTTGACGTGGAACCCCTGGCCGTGCACAGCGGAGGGGCTCAGCTCGACCTTTTTTTCACCTTCTGGGAAGGGGACGATGGCATCAGGGGGTACTTTGAATACAACTCGGAGCTCTTTGATGAGGCCATGGTACGGCAGGTTTCGGAGAACTACCGGACGCTTCTTCGGGAGATCCTCCGGGACGGGGACCGACCCATCTCCAGCATCCCCGTGGTGTCCGAACGGGAAAAAGAGACCCTGTGCGTGGAGTGGAACCAAACCGAGGCGCCGGCGTCCCGGGGTACGGTGATCCACAGGCTCATCGAGGCCCAGGTGGATGCCGGTCCCCATGCGGTGGCCGCCGTTTATGAAGGGGCGTCCCTCACGTACGGTGAGCTGAACCGCCAGGCCAACCAGCTGGCCCGATACCTTGGGGCCCGGGGCGTGAAGCCCGGGGACCTTGTGGGGGTTCACCTGGAACGCTCCCTGGACATGCTCGTGGCCCTTGTGGGGGTGATGAAGAGCGGTGCGGCCTATGTCCCCCTGGATCCGGCCTTTCCCAGGGAGAGGCTGCAATACATGCTCTCCCACACCGAGGCGCCCGTGGTGCTGACCCAGGAGAGCCTCAAGGACGATCTTTCCTCGTGCACGGCCCGTCAGGTATTCATGGACACGGACCGGGGGGCCATGGCCGGGCAATCCGCAGAGAACCCGGATATCGCGGTTTCGCCCGAGGATCTGGCCTATGTGATCTACACCTCGGGGTCCACGGGGCGCCCCAAGGGCGTGGCGGTCCATCACGACGCCGTGGTCAATTTTCTGTCCAGCATGGCCAAGCGGCCCGGCCTGACCGCAGAGGACGTGGTGCTGGCCGTGACGACCCTCTCCTTTGACATTACCGTGTTGGAACTCTACCTGCCGCTGATTGTGGGGGCACGGGTGGTTATCGCCCCCAGGGAGGCCGTGGCCGACGGCCGGTTGCTCCTGGAAGCCCTTGCCCGGCATGGGGTGACCCTGCTCCAGGCCACCCCCGTGACCTGGCGACTTCTTATCGCCGCCGGGTGGCAGGGGGGCGACGACCTGAACGTCCTCTGCGGCGGAGAGGCCATGTCCTCGGATCTGGCCACTGCCCTTACGGACCGGTCTTCACGGGTATGGAACATGTACGGCCCCACCGAGACAACGGTCTGGTCCACCTGCTCCCGGGTCACGGCAGGGGAGGCCAAGGTGTCTGTGGGGCGTCCCATCGACAACACCCGGATCTACATTCTGGATTCCGGGATGCAACCGGTCCCCACGGGGGTCTCCGGGACCCTTTTTATCGGTGGGGCCGGGGTGGCCAGGGGGTACCTGCACCAGCCCGAGCTGACCGGGGAGATGTTTGTTCCCGATCCCTTTGCCAAAGACCCCGAGGCCCGAATGTACAACACGGGGGACCTTGCCCGCTACCGTGCCGACGGCACCATCGAGGTGTTGGGCCGGGCGGATTTCCAGTTGAAGATAAACGGGTTCAGGATTGAGGCCGAAGAGGTGGAGACGGCGCTTGCCACCCACCCTGTCGTCTCCCAGGCCATTGTGTCGGTGTATGAGTTCGAGCCCGGGGATGCGCGGCTCGTGGCGTATCTTACCCACACCAACGGGGGCCAAACCCTTGCCTCCGACCTGCGAAAGCATCTTGCCCGGAACCTTCCCGACTACATGATTCCTTCCATTTTCATGCCCATTGCCTCCCTGCCCCTGACCCCCAACGGCAAGGTGGACCGCAAAGGACTTCCGGTGCCGGAGACCCGTCGGCCCCAGACAACTCAGGCGTTTACGGCCCCGCAAAACGACCTTGAAAAGCTCCTTTCCGAGATCTGGGGCCAGGTGCTGAAGGTGGACACCATCGGCACCGGGGACAGCTTTTTCGAGTTGGGGGGCAACTCCCTTCTGGGGGTGCGGGTGGTGGGACGGGTGGGGGAGGCGTTGAAGCGCAAGGTGCCCGTCGTGGCGCTGTTTCAGTACCCCACCATTGCCGCCTTTGCCCAGTACCTCTCCGGGGACTCGGCACAACCGGCTGTGGCGCAGACCAAGATCACGGACCGCGCCTCACAGAAGAAGCGGGCCATTGCCCGTCGCAGGCGGTCGCCCTGACAAAGGCGACGGCGAATGAAAGACTATGGATGGAGACAAGGATGCATTGCTCAAGGTCATACAGAATCAAAGAGTTTTCGACCAATGTGGAAGGCGAGGTAAACCGCCTTCGTTCCCAGGTGGACCTCTTCTGGCAAAAGGAGGTGGAGGCGTACCGTCGGTTCGGCCTGAAGGACGGTATGCGGGTGCTGGAATGCGGGAGCGGTCCCGGCCATGTCATTGAAAACCTTTTGACGGCGTATCCGGGGTGTCGGGCTACGGCCATTGAGGTAGACCCTTACCTTGTGGCCATCCTCAAGGAGAGGCTGGAGGGGCGGTGCGATATCTCGGAGCAGTCCATCATGGACCTGGGCTTTACCTCGGGGAGTTTTGATTTTGTCATTACCCGGCTGGTGCTGGAGCACCTGCCCGACCCCCTCGGCGCTGTCCGGGAGGTCCATCGGGTCCTGAAGCCGGGGGGCAGGGCCGTGTTCGTGGACAATGATTTTGCCATGCACCTGCGGACCCAGCCCGAAATCCCGGAGTTGGGCGAACTCTATGAGGCGTATTGCCGCCTGAGGGTGGACGAGGGGGGCAACCCCCTCATCGGCCGCGAGCTGCCTCCCCTTCTCAGGAAAGGCGGGTTCACCGATGTGGACCTGGAGGTGGTGTGCGCCCACAGCGCCGTAACCGGCGACGACATGTTCCTTAAGTCCGAGGGGGTGGGCATCCCCTCCCAGCTTGTGAAGGACGGGTATCTGCCCTCGGGGCTCCTGGACCGGCTCGCCGTGAAGTGGCATCGGGTGCTGCGCCATGAGCATCACTCCATTTTCAGGCAGCTTTTTGTCTCCGGCGGAGAGAAACGGGCGTCGGGCTCCCGCGGGATCCCCAAACTGCACGTGGCCCCGGGGACCCCGCGTGCTGTTGAGCGGGGGGGGCATGGGGACGGCTGCGTCACGGGGCTGGGGCCCGGGCAGGTCCTGGCTGCCCAGCCCCATGACCGCCTTGATCTCTTGACATCCTATGTCGTGGCGCGTGTGGCTGATGCCCTGGGGATTTCTCCGGAATCCCTGGAAGGGGGCATGCGGATCAATGACCTTGGGTTTGATTCCCTTATGGCCGTGGAGGTGATGGACGAGGTGGAATCCCAGTGGGGGGTGAGCCTTTCTCTCATGGACTTTTTTGAGGGGCAGAGCCTGGACGACATCGCGGCCACCCTGTACGGGCAGCTGTTTGAGGAGGCTCCGAAGGGACCGGCCGAGGAGTCACAGGCCATGTCCGGTGACGCAACGGGCTCGGACGAGGACGTCGTGGAATGGGAAGAGGGTGACCTATGAGCATCGCGTACATCATGGAAAAACTGGGCCGGCTGGATATCTCCCTGTGGGTCGAAGGCGGAGGCCTCAAGTTCCGAGCCCCCAAAGGGCGCATGACCCCCGAGCTGAGGCGGCTGATCAAGCTGAACAAGCCCGGCCTGCTGGCACACCTGGGGGCACCCCCCGTGGAGGATCACAGGACCTGCCCCCTGTCGTACAACCAGCAGTCCCTCTGGATCCTCAACCGCATGGACCCGGATTCGGCCTGTTACAACGTCTCCCTGTCAGCCCGCATCGTGACGGAGATCCGTCCCGAGGTGGTACCGGGCGTGTGCCGGCAGCTGAGCGCCCGCCACGAGATCCTCAGGACCACCTACGGCTTTGACGGCTCAGGGGGGCAGACCTGCCAGACTGTCCACGACGCCATGGAGCCGGAGTTTCACCTGGTGGACGCCCAGGAGCTCTCCAAAGAAGCGCTCAAGGAGCTGGTCCAGGGGTACCACGCCCGGCCCTTTGACCTGGAACGGGGACCGCTTTTGAGGGTCTGCCTTTTCGAGCTTTCAGGGGGCGAACACATTTTTGTGATGACGATTCATCACATCGCCAGCGACGGGAGCTCCTTTAACCTTCTCATCGATGAGTTCGGCAGGCTCTACCGGGCGGCGGTCTCCGGGGGGGAGGCGGGGCTTTCCCCGGTGGAACGTCAGTACCGTGATTTTGTCGATTACCAGCAGGAGATGCTGGCCGGTGAGGAGGGCACGCGGCTGGAGCACTTCTGGCGGGATCGGCTGTCGGCTCCCCTGCCGGTGATGAATCTTCCCCTGGACGGCACCCCCCCCGTCTCTCCGCGTTTTACCGGGGACTGCTACCCGTTCCACCTGACCGGGGAGACCTATGACGCCCTTCGGGGGTTTGTGGGAAACGAAAACGTCACGGTCTACGTCATGCTGCTGGCGGTTTTCCAGGTGACCCTGATGCGTTTCTGCAACCAGGGGGACCTGATCATCGGCACACCGGCGGTGGGACGCGTCCGGCCTGAATACAAAGGCGCCTGCGGGCATTTTATCAACATGGTGGCCATGCGCGGGGAGTTGTCGCCGAGCATGAGCTTTCGGGAACACCTGAGGCGGAGCAGGCGGGTTGTCCTGCAGGCCCTGGATCATCAGACCTACCCCTTTCCCCTGCTTGTGGAGAGGCTTGGCCTGGACCGGGATCCCAGCCGGTCGCCTCTCTTCCAGGTGATGTTCAACATGCTCAACCGCAAGATCCTGGGGCCGGCAGCGGATTTTTTCATGGGGGCGGCCCATGAGGTGCCGGTGGATTTCGGCGGCATGGGCATCATGCCTTACCCCCTGGAGCAGGAAGAGGGCCAGTACGAGCTGGTTCTGGAAGTTGTTGATACCGATGAGGGCCTGGCCTGTGTTTTCAAGTACCGGGCGGGCCTGTTTACCGAGGAGACCATCGTCTCCCTTGCCTCGGCCTTCGAGGGGTGTTTGAGGCATGTCATGGCGACACCGGACATGCGCCTCGGGGACGTGCCGATGCCCCTGGGAAGGGACGGGGACCTTCCGGGCGGTCCGGGTCAGAGACCGGCCCCTCCCGTTCCGTGGGAACGGGAACAGGGTGCCAGGTCGTCTGCGGGGCCCCCGGTTACGTTCATGTTTACCGGGCAGGGGGCCCAGCATGTGCGCATGGCAGAGGGGTTGTACCGGGGGGAACCGGAGTTCAGGGACTGGGTGAACTATTGCGCAGATCGGCTGGTGCCCCTTATGGGCTGTGATATCCGCCGAATCATGTACCCTTCACCCGATGAGGACACCGAGGTGTCCGAGAGGCTGAAACAGACCGCCATCACCCAGCCGGTTCTCTTTACGCTGGAATATGCCCTGGCCCGGCTCTGGATGAGCTGGGGCGTTCAGCCCCGGGCCATGATCGGGCACAGCATCGGCGAATACACCGCCGCCTGCCTGGCCGGGGTCTTCTCCCTGGACGACGCCCTGTCGCTGGTGGCCGCACGCGGACGCCTCATGCAGGGGCAACCCGGAGGGGCCATGCTGGCCGTGGGGCTGCCCGAAGAGAAGATCATCCCGTTTTTGAGTGACGGGCTCTCTGTTGCTGTGATCAACGCCCCGTCCCGGTGTGTGGTGTCCGGGCCCCGGGCGTCGATCGAGGCCCTTGAAGAGAGGCTGGGCAAGGCCATGAAAATGGAAGGCAAAAAGGCCCGATGGACGCAGCTGCGTACCTCCCATGCCTTTCATTCGGAGATGATGGAACCGGCCCTTGCCCCTTTTGAGGCCTGTGTGAGCAAGGTCTGTCCCGCAGCCCCTCGGATTCCCATTGTCTCCAACGTGACGGGGACCTGGCTCACCGCATCCCAGGCCATGGACCCCACCTATTGGGCGTCCCACCTGCGGGAGCCTGTGCGTTTTTCCAAGGGCGTGTCCACGTTGCTGGCGCAGCCCGCAGGGGTCCTGCTTGAGGTGGGGCCGGGAAGCACCCTGGCCCTTCTGGCCCGCCAGCAGGTTTCCGAGTCCGGCCAGCCGGTGATTCTCACCTCCCTTCGGCGCCCCGGCCAGGGAGGCACCGACGACGCCTTCATCCGGGAGACGGCGGTCTCTCTCCGGGAGGCCGGGGTCTCCGTGGATTGCTCCGGAGAGGCCTTCCGATCGGGGACGGCCCCCGGTGGCTCAGCGGAGGCGGCAGAGCTCGCTTACTGGTCAGAGACCCTGGGCACGGATCTGCCCGTGCTTCAACTGCCGGTGGATCAGCCGCGTCCCGCCAAACTGGTCTTTCGGGGCGGTACCCATAGGTTTCGCCTTTCGCAGGAGTGCCTGAAAGCCTTCAAAGGGCGGGTCCTCTCGGAAGGGGGGACCGTTTCCTCCCTGTTGTTGTCCGCTTACGTTACCCTGCTGGCGCGGTATTCCGGCCAGACGGATTTGATGGTGGGGGTCTCGGGGACAAACGGGGACCGCCCCGAAAACGGCGGGGCCTCACCCCATGTGTTCCCCTTGCGTGCGGATGTGTCGGAACCCTGCACCTTTGATGCCCTCCATGGCCGCATCTGTGAGGCCGCCCGCACGGCACGGACCCGTGCGGGGATCTCCCTGGCCCGCCTTGCTGAACTCCTGGACCCGGACCACGCCCCGGATGCCCACCCTCTTTTTCAGGCGATGTTTACCTTCCAGGACGGGCCCCTTCCCGGAGGGGCCGAACGGGGGCCCGCATGCGACCTCTCCCTTTTTGTCCGGGACGAGGGCGAGCGCTGGCACGGCGCTTTCGTCTACAACGCAGAGCTTTTTTCCGCCGCCACCGTGGCCCGCATGTGCGAAAGTTTCGAGGTGCTGCTGGAGGCCGTGGCCGGATCCGGGGAGAGCCCCCTGGATCGTCTGCCCCTGCTGAGCTGCTCCGAGCGGGACAAGCTGCTGGTGGCCTGGAACGACACGGCAAGGACCTACCCTGAGCCCGTGTGCCTCCACGATATGTTTGAGGTTCAGGTGGCAAAGACCCCCGATGCCGTGGCCGTCGGGTGGGGGGACGAGGCCCTGACCTACCGGGAACTGTCCCGGCGCGCCAACCGCCTTGCCCATGCCCTGCAGAAGCTCGGGGTGGGGCCTGAAAAACGTGTGGGGGTGTTCATGGAACGTTCCGTGGAGATGATCGTGGCCCTCTACGGAACCTTGAAGGCCGGAGGGGCCTATGTCCCCCTGGACCCGGATTATCCTGCGGAGCGCCTGGCTTTTATGCTGGAGGACACCGAGGTGCCCGTGCTTCTCACCCAGGAGCGATTTCAGGGGGTGCTACCGGCCCATTCGGCGGTGGTGATCTGCCTGGATACCCAGTGGGAGACGGTGGCCCGGGAATCTGATGAGCCCCCTGTTTCGGGGGTGACCGAGGACAACCTGGCCTACGTGATTTACACCTCGGGGTCCACGGGCAGGCCCAAGGGGGTCATGAATTCCCACCGGGGCATCAGCAACCGCCTGTACTGGATGCAGGAGGCCTACAACCTCACCGCAGAGGACCGTGTCCTTCAGAAAACCCCATACAGCTTTGATGTGTCCGTCTGGGAATTTTTCTGGCCCCTGCTCTTCGGGGCCCGCCTGGTGGTGGCGCCGCCGGGGGTTCACAAAGACCCCGGAGCCCTGGGGCACCTCATCGAGGACGAGGCCATAACCGTTCTCCACTTTGTCCCCTCCATGCTGCAGCTTTTTCTCCGGGAAGATCACGGGGAGCGCTGCCGAAGCCTGACCAAGGTGATCTGCAGCGGCGAGGCCCTGGCCTGCGAACTCAGGGACCGGTTCTTCGACACCCTGAACGCGGAACTCCACAACCTGTATGGGCCCACGGAAGCGGCGGTGGACGTCACCTTCTGGGAATGCAGGCGGGAAGACCGCGGCCTTGTGGTGCCCATCGGCAGGCCCGTTGCCAACACCCGCATCCATGTCCTGGACCGGCACATGGAGCCTGTGCCGGTGGGGGTGGCCGGGGAGCTTCATATCGGCGGGGTTCAGGTGGCCAGGGGCTACCTGAACCGGCCGAAGCTGACCCGGGAGCGCTTCATCCCCGACCCCTTCGTGGAGGAGCC
Organism: Desulfoluna spongiiphila; assembly: GCF_900101345.1. Lineage (GTDB taxonomy): Bacteria > Desulfobacterota > Desulfobacteria > Desulfobacterales > Desulfolunaceae > Desulfoluna > Desulfoluna spongiiphila. The sequence continues at coordinate 442,720 of NZ_FMUX01000002.1, forward strand.
CGACGCCCGCCTGTACAAAACCGGCGACCTGGCCCGTTACCTGCCCGACGGCCAGATTGAGTACCTGGGGCGAAACGATTTCCAGGTCAAGGTCCGGGGATTGCGCATCGAGCTGGGGGAGATCGAGGCGGTGGTCTGCGGGCACCCCGATGTCCTGGAAGCCGTGGTGGCCGCCCGGGAGGACGGGGTGGGCAACAAGAAGGTGGTGGCCTATGTGGTGGTCACCGAGGGGGTCACGGGCATGGCCGCGGCCCTGCGGGGCTTTCTGGTGGGAAAACTTCCCGAGTTTATGATCCCCTCGTATTTTATCCAGCTTGAGGCCCTGCCCCTCATGGGAAACGGCAAGGTGGATCGCAAGGCCCTGCCGGCACCCACCACGGACAGACCCGATGTGGCAACCCTCTACGCCGCCCCCGGCAACGAGGTTGAAAGCGCCATCGCAGAGGTCTGGCAAGCCCATCTGGGGGTGGATGATGTGGGCGTCGACGACAACTTTTTTGAGGTGGGAGGAGACTCCTTTCTCCTTGTGGAGGTGGCCAACAAGCTGGCCGGTACGCTGAAGGCCGACCTGAAAGTCCACCATCTCTTCGAGTATCCCACCATCCGTGCGGTGGCCGACTTCCTTAAACCCCAGGCGGGGTCGGAGCCGGCCCCGGCACGCGACGACATGCAGGCGAGGCTGAAAAAGAGAAAAGAGACATTGTCCAGGAGAAAAAAAAATAGAACGGGAGATCGCACATGAGCCAGGTGGATCAGTATGCAAATGCCATTGCCGTTGTGGGCATGTCGGGCCGTTTCCCCGGGGCTTCGAGTTGTGAGGCCTTTTGGGAGAACCTCGTGAACGGCGTGGAGTCCATTACCGTGGTGTCCGACGAGGCCCTTAAAAAGCATGAGCTGGATTACGATGCCGTCAAGGACGACCCCAGCTACGTGGCCGCCCGGGGCATCATCGACGGTGCCGATCTTTTTGATGCCGGTTTCTTCGGCTTTAACCCCCGGGAGGCCTCCCTGCTGGATCCCCAGCACCGCCTCTGGCTGGAGTGTGTGTGGGAGACCCTTGAGCGGGCCGGGTATGATCCGGAAACCTACGAGGGGGTCATCGGCCTGTTCGGCGGGGGGAGCTTCATCGACAGCTATTTCCTGCACAACATCACCCGGAACCACGACCACCTGGAGCGGATGATTCGCCAGCGAACCCCGGACGGGTTTGCCGCCATCTTGAGCAACCGCATGGAGTTTCTGACCACCCGGACCTCCCACCGACTGAACTTGAAAGGGCCCAGCGTCAACATCCAGACCGGGTGCTCCACCTCCCTTGTGTCGGTGTACTATGCCTGCCAGAGCCTTTTGAACTATGACTCCGATCTTTGCCTGGCCGGCGGGGTGTCGGTGATTTTTCCCCAGGAGTCCGGGTACCTCTACCAGGAAGGGGCCATTAACTCCCCGGACGGACACTGCCGTCCCTTTGACGCCAAGGCCCAGGGGACGGTCTTCAGCGGCGGGGTGGGGGTCGTGGCCTTGAAGCGCATGGAAGATGCCCTGGCCGACGGGGATCAGGTCATCGCCGTGATCAAGGGGGTTGCCGTGAACAACGACGGCTCCCAGAAGATCGGGTACGCCGCGCCGAGCGTCCAGGGACAGGCCGAGGTCATCGCCATGGCCCACGCCGCCGCCGAGGTGGAGCCCGAGACCATCTCCTACGTGGAGGCCCACGGAACGGCAACGCCCCTGGGGGACCCCATCGAGGTCGCGGCCCTCACCAAGGCCTTTCGCATGAAGACCGATGCTCGCCGTTTTTGCGGCATCGGCTCGGTGAAGAGCAATATCGGCCACTCCGATGCCGCCGCAGGGGTGGTGGGCTTGATCAAGGCCTCCCTGTGCCTGCAGCACGGAAAAATTCCTGCGAGCCTTCATTTTCAGAGCCCCAACCCGGAGATCGATTTTGAAAACAGCCCCTTTTATGTGGTGGACCGGCCCATGGACTGGGCCCCGGAGCACCTCCCGAGGCGGGCCGGTGTGAGTTCCTTCGGCATCGGAGGGACCAACGCCCACGCCGTGCTGGAAGAGGGGCCGGAGCCTCCTCCTTCCGGGGAGGAGCGCCCCTGGAAGCTGATGCTGCTCTCGGCAAAGACGGAGACGGCCCTTGAAGCCCAGGCCGAGCGCCTTGCCGATTGCCTGGCATCCCGGGGGGAGGTGCCCTTAGGGGACGTGGCCTACACCCTTCAGGTGGGGCGTCAGGACATGGCCGTGCGGCGGGCCTTTATCTGCCGCGACGCACAGGAGGCCATTGCCGCGGCCCGGCAGGAAGAGGGACCGTGGGCCATGACTCGCACCCCGGGCAGGCGGGATCCCTCGGTGGTGTTCATGTTTTCCGGCCAGGGGTCCCAGTACGTCCGGATGGGGCATCAGGTTTACGAATGCGAGCCGGTATTCCAGGAGACCCTGGACCGGTGCGCCGAAGGCCTTGTGCCGCACCTCGGCCTGGACATCCGGGAGATCCTTTTTCCCGCCGAAGGGCAGGAGGAGGAGGCAACCCGGCGGCTGGCCCGCACCGAGCTGACCCAGCCTTGCCTGTTTGCGGTGGAGTATGCCCTGGCCGAGCTCTGGCAGAGCTGGGGTGTTCGTCCGGATGCCATGATCGGCCACAGCATCGGTGAGTATGTGGCCGCCACCCTGGCCGGGGTCTTTTCCCTGGAGGACGCCCTGGCCGTGGTGGCCACCCGGGGACGCCTGATGCAGCAGATGCCCGAAGGGAGCATGCGTGCCCTGCGGCTTTCCGTGGAGGAGCTCACCCCCTTGCTGACGCCGGGAATCGCCCTGGCTGCGGTCAACGCCCCGTCCCTTTGCGTGGTCTCCGGGGCCCACGAGCACATGGAGGCCTTTGAACAGGCCCTGGCCGCCCGGGAGATCGACACCACCCGGCTTCATACCTCCCATGCGTTTCATTCGGAGATGATGGAACCGGCCCTGGCTTCCTTTGCCGAGGCCTTGGAGGGCGTGTCCTTCCATCCCCCGGAGCTTCCTTTTATCTCCAACGTGACGGGCACCTGGATCACCGAGGAAATGGCCACGGACCCGGGGTACTGGGTGAGCCAGCTCCGTCGACCCGTGCTGTTCAGCGACGGGATCCGGGAGCTGCAGAAGGTCTCCGGCCGGGTGCTCATTGAGGTGGGGCCCGGAACGGCCCTGAGCACCTCGGCCAGGCAGCATCCGAACCGGGAGGCGGCCCAGACCGTTATCTCCTCCCTGGGCCATGCCAAAGAGCGTCTCCCGGCCCTGGCCTGCCTGCTGAAAGCCCTGGGCGAGTACTGGCTCTCCGGGGGGCAGGTGGACTGGGAGGGTTTTTCTGCTGCCGAGCGCAGGCAGCGCATCCTGCTGCCCACCTACCCCTTTGAGCGGACACGTCACTGGATTGAACCGGCGGACAGGGCCCCTGCGGGCGACGTGACCGAGGTGCCCGTCTCGGAGGAGGCCGTCCATGCCGCTGAGGTTCCCGAGGCGTCCCTTGCCCCTCGGCAGGAGACCGGCACCGATGCCATTGTGGCGCGCCTGAAAGAGATCATGCACGAGCTGTCGGGGATTGATTTCAATGCCTTTTCCCCCTCGGTTACCTTCCTTGAGATGGGCATGGATTCTTTGTTTCTCACCCAGGTGAGCAATCGACTGAAGAGCGTCTTCGGCGTTACCCTGGGCTTTCGGCACCTGGTGGGGGAGTATGCCACCTTCCCGAAACTGGCCGCGTTCATCGAATCGGCACTGGCCGAGAGCGTGCCGGCTCGCCCGGCGGCTGAGGCACCCGAGCAGGCCCGGGAACCGGCGGACGGGGCAGAGACCCACGGAATCACCCGCTTTGTCGAGGACACCCCATGGGACGGCAACGCCCCGCTCTCGTCCATGCAGAAGCGCCTCTGGTATGTTGATCAGATCAACCCCCTCTCCCCTGTGTACAGCCTTCCCTTTGCCATCCGGTTTTCAGGGGCCGTTGACGGGGAGGTGATGAGGCGGAGCCTCCAGGCGTTCATGGATCGCCATGATGCCCTGCGAACGACCTTTGCCATGGACGGAGACGTGCCGGTGCAGGTGGTGGCCCCTTCCCAGGAGATCGATTTTGCCGAGGTGGATTACAGCACGCTGCCCGCGGAGTCGCGGGAGCAGACGCTGGCGGGCTATCTGGAAACCGAGGCGGCCAGGCCCCTTGATTTGGCAAAAGGTCCCTTGGTGCGCGCGGGCCTGGTGACCCTTTCCGACACGGAGCACGTGCTCTTTTTCATGCCCCACCACAGCATCTTTGACGGCATCTCCTTTGTCATCTTCCAGCGGGAACTGTTCGTCTTTTACGAGGCCTTTGCAACGGGGAGCACCCCTGATCTTCCGACCCTTCCCATTACCTACCCGGAGTACTCCCGCTGGCAGCAGGAGGCGTGGCTTTCGAGCGAGGCGTATCAACGGCAGCTGGCTTACTGGAAACATCAGCTGGCAGGGGACTTGCCCGTTCTGCAGCTTCCTGCGGACTTTCCGCGTCCCGCCGAGTTCTCCGGCCGGGGGGCCACCGAGACCCTGGTGATCCCCGAGGCCCTGGCCGCCCCTCTGGAGGCGTTGGCTCGCAGGGAAGGGGCCACCCTGTTCATGATCTTTCTGGCCGCGTTCAAGGCCCTTTTGTATCGCTACACGAGCCAGGAGGAGCTCTGTGTGGGTTCTCCCTTTGCCAACCGCGTCCATGGGGAGACCGAAGAGATCGTCGGTTTTTTTACCAACACCCTGGTGCTGCGCACGGCCTGTGGGGGGACCTTGACCTTTACGGAGCTTCTGGGGCGCGTCAAAGAGGTGTGTCTCGACGCGTACAACCATCAGGAGATGCCCTTTGAACGCCTGGTCCAGGAGCTCAACCCCCACCGGGACCTGAGCATGACCGCCCTCTACCAGGTGCTCTTTGTCTTCCTGGGGGACATGGAGCAGGACCGCACCATGGGCGGCGTGTCGTGGCGGGAAGAACCCGTGGAGACCCATGTGGCCCAGACCGACCTGATGTGCACCATCGGCAGGGAGGGCACCGGCATGAAGGTGGCCTTCGAGTACGCCACGGACCTGTTTTCCGTGGAGACCATCAAGCGGTTGCTCGAAAGCTATGCGGTGCTCTTGGAAGGCATCGTGGCTGAGCCTTCCGCAGAGCTGGCAAAGCTTCCGGTTCTCTCGGCCTCGGAACAGGCATTGCTGGGGCAGTGGAACGAAACAGCGACCTCCTACCCCCGGGAGGCCTGTATCCATGGCCTCTTTGAGGCCCAGGTTGAACGCCACCCCGACGCCCCGGCCGTGTCATGCGACGGGGTATCGCTTACCTACGGGGAGTTGAATGAGCGGGCCGAGGCCATTGCCGCCCACCTTCGCATCTCGGGGGTGGGGCCGGATGTCCTGGTGGGGATTTGTGTGGAGCGGTCCGCGGACATGCTTGCCGGCCTGTTGGGGATTCTCAAGGCGGGTGGGGCCTACGTGCCCCTGGACCCGGAGTACCCGGCCGAGCGCCTTGCCTACATGGTGGAGAGCGCCAAGGTCTCGGTGCTCCTCACCGAGGGGGCGCTGCTTGCGAATCTGCCCGAGAACAGCGCCCTGGTCATCTGCCTGGACAGGGATATCCTTCCCGGACAGGCAGAAGGCATGGAGAGCGCCTGGGAGCAACCCGAGCCGGGGCACCTTGCCTACGTGATCTTTACCTCCGGTTCCACGGGCAAACCCAAAGGGGTCCAGGTGCCCCACGGCACCGTGGTGAATTTTCTCACGAGCATGGCCCGGACCCCGGGGCTTGGGCCCCGGGACATCCTTATGGCCGTGACGACCCTCTCCTTTGATATTGCCGTGCTGGAGCTTTTCCTTCCCTTGAGCGTGGGAGCCCAGGTGGTCATCGCGGGCCGCGAAACCGCCCGGGACGGCCTGGAGCTGGTTTCAGCCCTTAAACGTTCGGGGACGACGGTGATGCAGGCCACTCCGGGGACGTGGCGGCTGCTGCTGGCCGCGGGATGGGAAGGCTCGGACACCATGAAAATCCTCTGCGGTGGGGAGGCCTTTCCGCCGGACCTCGCCGAAGAGCTCACCGGACGGGTGGCCGAGGTGTGGAACATGTACGGCCCCACGGAAACGACGGTGTGGTCCACATGCTGCCTGCTGGACAGGGACGGCGGCCCCATCCACGTGGGACGGCCCATCGCCAACACGCAGATCCATATCCTGGACCGCCAGATGCAGCCCCTGCCCGTGGGGGTGCCCGGAGAACTCTTCATCGGGGGGGACGGGGTGACCCGGGGCTATCTGGATCGCCCGGAGCTCACCGCAGAACGATTCATCCCGGATCCCTTTGCAGAGGATCCCGGGGCAAGGCTCTACAGGACGGGGGACCTGGCACGGTTCCATCCCGACGGGAGCATCGAGTACCTGAGCCGGATGGACAACCAGGTGAAGGTGCGGGGTTTTCGCATCGAGCCCGGGGAGATCGAGGCCAGCCTTACCGACCACGAGGCCGTCCGCCAGGGCATCGTCACCGTCCGGGAAGAGAGCGCAGGGGACGTACGCCTCGTGGCGCACCTCCTCTACGAACAAGGGGCTTCGGCCACCGGCTCCCAGTTGCGAAAGCACCTGCGAAAGACCCTGCCGGACTACATGATTCCCCAGCACTTTATCGAGATCGACCAGCTGCCCCTCACCCCTGCCGGCAAGATCGACCGGAAAAAAATCCAAGAATCCTTCAGCCTGGGCACGGTCCAGACCCAGGAGTTTGTGGCCCCGGAAACCGAGAGCGAAAAAATCCTGGCCGGGATCTGGCAGGAAGAGCTGGGCATCGCACGGGTGGGGGTTCACGACAACTTTTTTGATGCCGGTGGCCACTCCCTTTTGGCCATCCGTGTCATCGCCCGGGTGCTCAAAGAGACCGGGGTGCGGCTTAGCCCCCGGGATATCTTTTTAAACACCCTCGGACAGATTGCGGCCCGGTATCCCTTTGCAGAGTCCGGCGACGGGAATGGCCCCGGGAACAAACTCCGGCAGCTCTGGGAGAAGGTCGCAGGGGCCTTAAAACCCAAGGAAGATCCCGTGGAGGTGCCCGCCAATGAGAACCGACCGGCCTGACCGTCGCCAGAGATGAAAGGTGAGATGCGCCCATGGTCCCATTTTATTTCGGAGCTCCCGATACCCAGCTCTTCGGAGTCTATTACCCCCCGGCCGGAGCAGGCCTGCACCAGGACGGGGTCCTGATATCAGCCCCTGTGGCCCATGAGCATATCAGGACCCACATGGCGATCCGGCAGCTGGCCCTTGCCCTTTCCGCTGCCGGGCGCCACGTGCTCAAGTTCGACTACTACGGCGTGGGGGACTCCGCCGGAAAGAGCGCTGAGGGAAGCATGGCCCAATGGCACCGGGACCTTGTGACGGCCAGCCATGAGTTGACGGATATCTCCGGTGCCCGCAGGCTCTCCGTGGTGGGGATCCGTCTCGGGGCTTCCCTTGCCGTTGGCGCTGCGGGCGACCTCCTGGGACTCCGTGAGCTGGTGCTCTGGGATCCGGTGGTGGACGGAGACACATACCTCGACGATCTGAGGCGCGCCGGCGGGGTGGCCTCGCCGGACCACGGGGACGAAGAGATCCTAGGGTTTCCCTTTTCACAGGAGATGATCGCCTCCATCGGGGCCGTGAACCTTCTGGTCCATGAGCGTCCGCTGCCCGGTTCCGTTCACCTGGCCCTGTCCGAAGAAAGACCCGAGTACGATCGCTTCAAAGAGGCCCTGGTGGCGGCCGGGAACACCGTGGACACCACCTTCGTACCGGAACCCGCAGGGTGGGACAAGTATGACGGCCACGACGAGGTCCTGGTGGCCAACGCCATGGTTCAGGCCATCGGAGAGCAGCTTTAAATGCGGATGTGATTTGTCCCCGAGGAACGAGGGGTAAAAGGAATCCGCAACCTGCTTTCAATGTGTTTTTTGCCTAACGTGGTTTCGTCACCCTTGCCGCCGGAGGCAGCCAAGTTAAAATTGCCTCCGGCGGCCCTGCAGGGAGCTAAGCTTTTGTCTGATCTTATAACGACGGGTTTAACAAACAGGTTTTAAAAACAGATTCAGGCCAATCAAAATCAAAGGCGAATGTGATTTTCCCTGAGGAACGAAGGGGAAAGCGCATTCGCAACCTGCTTTCGAGGTGGCACACCTCGCCGCCGGAGGCATCGCTTTTGTTTTTTTCTTGGCCCTCTGTGACGAAGGCGAGTTTTTCCTCTCATTTTGATATCCCCATAAGGAGGCTTGTTATGGAAAAAGTACTGGTATTCGGAGAACACCAGAACCTTGTGGGGATTCTTTCCGAGCCTGAGGCCGGGCCTGGGGGGCTGCCCGGTGTCCTGTTGCTCAACGCGGGGCTCCTTCATCGTGTGGGGCCGTATCGTCTTTATGTGGAACTGGCCCGGGGGTTTGAGGCTTCGGGGTTCCATGTGCTCCGGTTTGACGGCTCCGGCCTGGGTGACAGCCCCATGCCCCGGGATTCCCGGGATTATGCGGAACGCTCCAGGGACGACATCATCGATGCCATGGACCTTCTGGCGGAAAAAAAGGGGATCGAGACCTTTGTGCTGGTGGGTCTCTGTTCCGGGGCGGACAACGCCCATGCCGTTGCCAGCGTGGACGAGCGGGTCTGCGGGGTGGTGATGTTGGATGGGTTTACCTACCCCACCTTGCGGTTTTACTTAAAGGACTACGCCCCGTACATGATCAACCCCGTGCGGCTGGCCTGGTTCGTGGCCAAATGCTTAGGCAGGGCCGTGGCCCGGATTATCCCCGCATTCGGGAGGGGGGCAGGGGACGGGGGGGATGTCTACGATCGTGATTTCCCGCCTAAGGCGCGGGTGGCCGGAGAGCTGGGGGAGATGGCGGGCCGAGGGGTCCGGATGCTCTATATCTATTCGGGGGGCATCGCCGGGTACTACAACTACGCGGAGCAGTTCACGGACATGTTCAAGACCACGGACTTCAAGGGGAAGCTCCAGCTCGAATATCTTGAAGAGGCCAACCACACCTACACGGCAATGTCCGTACGGCGGCATCTGATGGGCATCATTTTTACCTGGGTGACTGAGTATTTTTCCAGTGAGGCGCCGATGTATCTGGAGGGAACCAAATGACCGTTCACGTGTATATCACCATCGACACCGAAGAGGACTCCTGGGATGTGTACAACGCCACGGACAATCCCGTGGAAAACCTGAAGAGGATCCCTGAGCTTCAGCGGCTGTTTGACCGGTACGGCGCTGTTCCCACCTACCTGATCAACTGGCCCGTGGCAACGGACGACAGGGCTCGGGAGATTTTAAAAGGTATCTGCGATGACGGGCGATGCGAGATCGGGACCCATTGCCATCCCTGGAACACCCCACCGTATGAGGAAGAAATTTCGGTGGAAAATTCCATGATGTGCAACCTGCCCGAGGCCTTGGTGAAAAAAAAGATGACGCGCCTTCATGCCGCCATCGAAGACCGCTTCAACCTCACCCCCGCCTGTTTCAGGGCCGGACGGTGGGGATTTGACGAAAAGGTGGCGCGGACCATCGACTCGCTGGGGTACCGCATCGACACCTCCATCAGCCCCTTTGTGGATTGGGCCCCTTATGGTGGTCCCGATTTCAGCCGGGGCCACACCGCAGCCTACCGGTTTCATCCCGACCACCCGATGGCGTCCGATCCAAAGGGTACCCTCCTTGAGGTTCCCCCCACCGTGGGGTTTTACCAGAAAAACGGTCGCTCCTGTTATTCCCTCATGGAAAAACTCCGCAAAAAACCGCTCTCCCGGCTTCGCCTGCTGGGTATCCTGGATCGCCTGGGGCTGCTCAATTTCAGGTGGCTTTCACCGGAGCTGAGCAGCGGCCCGGAGATGGTTCGCCTGGCGAGGCAATGCATTCGCTTCGGGCACCGGTATCTCAACCTCTCGTTTCATTCCACCTCCATGCTGCCTGGCAAGAGCCCCTTTGTGGGCAGCGAAAAAGACCTGGCGCGGTTTCTGGCAGACATCGAGATGTTTCTGGATTATGCCGCCGGTGAGGGGTTCGTTTTTTCCCCGCTATCAGCAGCCCTGAATGGTCATTCCACACACGACATCCCGGGACGCCTGGGCCACGGGCAGTGACAAAGGGCTCATAGTAAAAACCAAAAAGATGCCTCCGGCGGCAAGGTGTGCCACCTTGAAAGCACGTGGCCAATTCTCTTTTAATTTTGATTGGCCTGAATCTGTTTTTAAAGCCTGTTTGTTAAACCCGTCGTTATAAGATCAGGCAAACGTTTAGCCCCCGGCAGGGCCGCCGGGGGCTTTTTGGATTGAGTTGTTACTGCCCGCCACGTAAGGCATCGATGAAACAGGCCGATGAGCCGGAACCGGACGCGGGGGGTTCGTCTTCGTCGGGATCGGTGTCGGGTTCCTCGGGGATGTAGGGTCCCATGCCGATGGCCACGAAGTGTTCGCCGTTGGAGACAAAGGGCGTGGGCCTGCTCTCACCGTTGGCTTTGTTGTAGGGTGAGAGCCCCAGTTGCCCCCACTGCACCACGGACTGATCCGCGGTCATGGCGGGGAAACGTCCTTCGGGCAGGTGCTCGTCGTCGGGGACGGGGCCGAGGCCGATGATGATCTCGTCGGTGCCGTCGTTATTGATGTCCGTGGTGGCCGGGCGCGTCTCTCCCTGCATGCTGTTGTAGTCGTTCCAGTCCACGGTGAGCCAGCTGTGGTGGACCGGGGCGCCGTTGACATAGGTGGCGATCTCGGTGCGTCCTTCCCCGCCGGCCCCCAGGCCCAGGAGGATTTCATCCCGTCCGTCGCCGTCGATATCCCCACAGGTCGGCCAGGTGGCCCCGTTGGAAGCGTTGTATTCGGTCCACTGGCTCTGTCCCCAGGCCTTGAGCTCAAAGGGGCCGTTCAGGTTGTTGTTGCAATCCTTGTCCAGGATGGCGTAGCGGCCGTTGGGCGTAAAGCTGGTGCTTTCGTCCGATCCCAGTCCCACCACGATCTCCATGCAGGGGTCGTCGTCGATGTTGCCGAAGGCGGGCCGGGTTTCCCCGATGGCCTCGTTGTAGGCATCCCAGGGGATCGAGGTCCACTGGCGGAGCGCGACGTTGCCGAGGCTGTATGAGAAGACAGCCAGTTTTCCCTGCCCCCCTTTGCCCAATCCCACCACAATTTCATCGACACCGTCTCCGTCGATGTCCCCGCATGCAGGCCATGTCTCTCCGTTTTCAGCGTTGTACTCTTCCCAGGGAATCTGCCCCCAGGCCAGGTGCTTGAAGTCATGGGAGATGATCTGGAAGTACCCGCCGGGAATGGAGGGATCCGAATCCACAGGCCCCAGACCAATCACCAATTCATTGTAGCCGTCTCCGTCCAGGTCGCCGCTGGCCACCCGGGCTTCGTTGTTGTTTTTCCTGTAGGCATCCCAGCCGATGCTGAGCCAGTCTCGGTGCTGCATGCGGCTGTCCAGGATCTCGATGGAGGCGTTGCCCGTATCGTCCGTAGGGTTGGTCTGCACGAGGGTATCGGTGACCTTGGTGGCGTCCGAATGCGACAGGCCGCCGTTGTCCGTTACCGTCAGCGTGAACTCAAGCTCCACGCCGCCCGGTGTGGATTTGGGCGCCACAAAGTGGACGACGGATGCCCCCGGGGGCGTCAGGGTCACGGTGGGCCCGGCCGTCTGTTCCCAGGTCCAGGTGGAGATGCCGTCATCCGGATCCTGGGAGGAGGTTCCGTTTAAGGTGACCGTCTCTCCCTCCAGCACGAACTGGTCTTCACCGGCATGGGCCACGGGGGCCTGGTTGACAAAGAGGATCTGAACGGCGGCGGTGTCCGTGGCCGTGAGCCCCTGGCTGTCCGTGACGGTAACACGGAAGAGGAGCCTTGCCCCTCCGGCACCCACAATGGGGGCCGTGAAGGTGGGGCTGACGGTTTCAGCGTCGGACAGGAAAGCCGTAGGCCCTTCGATCTGTTCCCAGAGATAGCCGGCCAGGTTGTTGTCCGGGTCATGGCTTCCGGCCGCAGAGAGGGTGACGATGGCCCCTTCGTCCACCACCTGGTCGGGCCCAGCAGAGGCCACGGGGGGCTGGTTGACAAAGGCGATGGTAACGGTCACCTCGTCGGTGGCGAAAAGCCCGCCGTTGTCCGTGACCTTGAGACGGAATGTCAGGGTGGCTTCGTCCATGGTGACATCCGGCGCGGTAAAGGTTGTGACGGCCTCATCGGGTGTTGCAAGGGCCACGTAGGGGCCGGAGACCTGCTCCCATCTGTAGGCTGCGATGCCGTCATCAGGATCCGAAGATTTCTCACCCGAGAGGGTTGCCGTGCTTTTTTCATCGGCGGAAAAATCTTCACCCGCCCTTGCCACCGGGGGCTGGTTGGTATCGGTGACGTTGATGATGACCTGGTCCGTAGCGGAGAGTCCGTCGTTGTCCGTGACCGTCAGTTCAAAGGTCAGGGTCGATCCATCGGGACCATCGGCACGGGCGGTGAAGACCGGTGCCTCGGCCGAGGCATCGGACAGGGTCACCACCGGCCCGGTTTTCTGTGCCCAGCGGTAGGATGCAATGGTGCCGTCGGGGTCGCTGGACCCTGCCGCGGAGAGGGTCACTTCCGTGCCGTTACGCACGGTCTGGCCGGGCCCGGCCTCGGCCACGGGGGGCTGGTTGAGGTTGGAGATGTTGACCAGCACGGTGTCGGTGCCGGTGAGGCCTCCTGTATCGGTCACGGTCACCATGAAGGTGAGCTGGGTACCGTCTGGGATGTCGTCAGGAATCGTGACGGTGGGGGCCACAGCCGTTGTATCCGAAATGCCCGCCGGGGGGCCCAGGGTCTGGGTCCATGCATAGGAGGCGATGCCGTTGTCCGGGTCCGTGGAGCCCGCCGCCGAAAGGGTTACGGTCCCGCCTGCGGCCAGGGTCTGGTCGGCCCCGGCGTCGGCCACCGGGGGCTGGTTGACGAAGATCACGTTGATGACGGTCTGTGCCGTGGCCGAAAGCCCGCGGCTGTCCGTCACGGTCAGTTTAAAGGTCAGGCTGCCCCCGGAGGGGCCCACGTCCGGAGCCGTGAAGCCGGCAACGGCGGTATCGGCGTCCATGAGGTCAACAGACGGTCCTTCCAGCTGTTCCCAGCGGTACGCGGCAATGGGGTCGTTGTCGGGGTCCGAGGAGTTGACCGCCGAGAGGGTGACGGGTTCCCCTTCCCGTGCGGTGCGGTCCGGCCCGGCATCAGCCACGGGGGGCTGGTTTTCATAGGTGACGTTCACAAGGCTCGTGGCCGAATGGGTGGCTCCCTCATTGTCGGTGACCGTCAGCTGGAAGGTCAGGGCGGTGCCGTCGGCGTCCACATCGGGGGACGTAAAGGTTGCCGTTTCCGTGTCGGCACCGGAGAGGGCGACCACCGGCTCGTCGGCGGTGGGGACCTGTTCCCATGCAAAGGCGGTGATGGTGCCGTCCGGGTCGCTGGAGTTGGCACCGGACAGGGTCACCTCAGCCTGCTGGTCGACGGTCTGGTCCGGCCCGGCGTTGGCTTTTGGATTTCGGTTGACCTTGGTCAGGATCACCTGGGTGGTGTCCTGATCCGTGGCACCGTCCGCATCGGTGACCGTCAGGGTGAATTCAAGGGCGGTGTGGGACCCGACGTCGGGAGAGACAAAGCTGGGGGTGGCCGTGTCGGCGTTATCAAGGGTGACGGTCACCTTTGTGTTTGAGTCCGTGCGAGCCCAGGCGTAGCCGGTGATGGTGCCGTCCGGGTCGCTGGAGCCCGTACCGTTCAACACGACGGTGGTGGGGGTGCCGTCGGAGGTGATCTCCGGGTGGGTCTGGTCCGGGCCTGCGTTGGCCACGGGCGGCCTGTTGAGGCGCGTGATGGTGACAAGGACCCGATCCGAAGCGGTGGCGCCGTTGTCATCGGTGACGGTGAGCTCGAACTCCAGGGGGGTGTCCGCGGATACGGTGGGGGCCGTAAACCGTGGCGTGGGCGTGTCCGCATCCTGGAGCGAGACCGAAACCCCGCTGTTGGTATCGGTGCGGGCCCAGGCGTAGCGGGTGAGGGTACCGTCCGCATCGCTGGAGCCGTTGCCGTTCAAGGTGACGACGGTGGGCACCCCACCGGTGGTTTCAGGATGGATTTGATCCGGGCCTGCGTTGGCCACGGGCGCCTGGTTCACGTGGGTGATGGTGGTGCGGACGCGGTCCGAGGCGGTGGCACCGCTGGTGTCTGTGACGGTGAGTTCAAACTCAAAGGTGGTGTTGGCCGAGACATCCGGGGCCACAAAGCTCGGGGTGGCCGTGTCGCTGTTCTGCAGCGAGATGGCGATGCCCGTCTGAGAGTCGATACGGGTCCAGGCGTACCCGGTGATGGACCCGTCCGGGTCGCTGGAGGCGGAGCCGTCCAGGGTGACGGTCGTGGGGACCCCATCGGTGGTTTCGGGCCGGGTCTGGTCCGGTCCGGCGTTGGCCATGGGGGCCTGGTTGACGTTGGTGATGGTTATTGTTACGCGGTCGGCATCGGTGGCCCCGTTGTCGTCGGTCACCGTGAGCTCGAAGACAAGGTCGGTGTTGGTGGAGACGCTGGGCGCATTAAACGAGGGCCGCACGGCCGTGGGACTTGAGAGAATGGTGGACACGTCGGAGTGGGAGTCCACACGCCGCCAGTGGTAGGCGATGATCGTGCCGTCTGAATCCGTGGAGCCCGAGGCATCCAGGGTGATGCGCGTGGGGATGCCGCCGATGGTTTCCGGGTGGGATTGATCAGAGCCGGCATCGGCCGCAGGGGAGACGTTTCCACCGGGAAGGGGAATGGTCTTGGTGACTTCGTTTGTGAAGTCGGACGGCTGATTGCAGGCGTTGAAGGCCTTGACGGCAAAGTAGTAGGTGGTGTCCTGGGCCAGGCCGGGCACGGAGTAGACCATCTGGGGCGGAAGGGCCGCGGGTTGCGGGATGCTGGTGCTGTGGTCGGTGTAGGCCCCCGATTCCGTTCCCCAGTAGACGATATAGTACGAGGCCTCGGCCGAGGAGGGCCAGGTCAGGGTGGCGTCCCCTGTCTGCTCCACACGTTCGGTGACGGTGACCGTCACCCGGTCGGTGTCTGTGGCCCCTTTGTCGTCGGTGACGGTGAGCTCGAACTCAAAGGCGACGTCCCCGGTTACTTCCGGTGCCGAAAAGGAGGCAGAGGCCGAACCGGCGTTCTGGAGCACCACGGTGTAGGCCGTGTTCGTGTCCACACGGCTCCAGGCATAGCTGGCAATGGAGCCATCCGGATCACTGGATGCGGTGCCGCTCAGGGTCACGGAGGTAGGAGACCCGTCGGTGGTGTCCGGGTGCCGCTGATCTGAACCGGCATTGGCCACAGGGGGCGTGTTTGCACCCGGCAGGGCAATGGTCTTGGACACTTCGTTGGAAAAGTCCGAGGCCCCGTTGCAGGCGTTAAACCCTTTGACGGCAAAAAAATAGGTGGTGCCTTCGGACAGGCCGGGCACCACATGGGTGATCTGGGAGGTCAGGGGCGAGGGCTGCGGAATGTTGGCGCTCTGCTGGCCGTATTCACCGGAGCTGGTGCCCCAATAGACGACGTAATGAGCGGCTTCGGCGGCAGGGGGCCAGGAGAGGGTGGCCTCCCCTGCGTGGGCCCCCATGGGGGCGAGAAGCCAGAAAACAAAAGCCCACAGGACGAAAAGGGAGCGAAACCCCATCCGAAGGAGGGGCCGCGTTCGCTCCGAGCCATGGGAGGTGCTGACGGGAACATTCCAGGTGCGTGTGCGTAAATCTCGTGTTGCGGGCGTGTATCTCATTACGTTTCTGCTTATAAGTCATGGTGTTGGGGGGTGTCTTTCCCAACGGGTATTGCATTTAAGTTCGGGAGCCGGCCCAAAATCGGAAGCCGGGTGTCTTCGGCAATCTGTTTTTCGGATTTGTAGGAGCTGTCCATGGTGTCCAACAGGATGTGCACAAAGACAAAGGCCGCGAGCCCAGCAAAGAGCCACAGGAGCGTGGGCAGGGCCCGGTCGCTGCTCCAGGCAAGGCGTGTGGCCGGTGCCAGGGGGTCCATGCGGGGAACGTCGATGACCGGTGCCTTGATGTGGGCGCCCTGTCGCTTGTACCCCTCCTGGATTCTCTGGTGGAGGGTGGTGCTGTAGTAAAAGACCAGGTGGCTTCCCAGTTCCTTGTCACTCCCCGTGTAAATGGTTCGCAGGTTGTTGTCCTCGACCCTGAGCGTCAGGTTGGTCAGTGCCTCATTGTAGATCGTGTTGGTTTTTTTCGGAGAGATGGGCAGCCCGTAGCCCCGGGGGTATCCCATGATGCGCTGGGAGTTGAAATTGCTTTTGACGAACGACTCCCAGCGAGAGGGGCTTGAGAGAAGGGGGGCCAAAGGGGCCACCCCGGTGGGGGAGCCTGTCTGGGCCACCGGGGCGTCCTGGGGAACGGCAAAACTGGATGAAAGGGTGTATACGCTTGGCGTCAAGGCCATATAGCCGACATACACCAGGGGCGGGATCAGGACCATCCAGAAAAAGATCCAATGTGCGGTAAGGCGATAGGCCAATCGCTCAAGGTAAAAAATCATGGTCAACCTCACGATATCGCGGTTAGCGGTTAGAGGGTAATAAACGCGTGCCGGCTTTCCCCGTCCCGTGGCGACGTGCGGGGCCGTGGCTCAAGGGCGACAAGGGGTTTCGCCACTGGTTGGCGACAATGCCGAGCACGAGGGCACCGCTGGACTGGAGGGCGCAGCAGGCACGCTTGGTTTTTGACTTGGGGGTGACATGGGTCAGGGCCACGAGGATCACCCCGTCGGCGGCTTTGCCTAACAGCATGGGGTCGTTCATGTTGCGGTTCGTGGGGTAGACGGCCGAGGCGTCGATGAAGATCAGGTCGTACCTGTTTTTGGCCTCGTTGATCAGGGCGGCCTGGCTGGGAATGGAGCTGGCGTCGTTCCAGCTCTCCGATCCGGTGAAGGCGGCGGCCGTGAGGATGGACAGGTCCCCCATGCCCGGCACGGCGATGACTTTGTCCAGGACATCGCGGGACGAACTCGGCGGGGGCTCTGCGGGGATGCCGAATTGTGTGTGCACCTCCGGAGAAAACCAGTTGTAATCGATAAGCAGCACCTTTTTCCCTTTTTCCCCGGCGGCCAGGGCGGCCAGGTTGCAGGCCAGGGTGGTCTTTCCCTCACCCCACCAGCCGCTGGTGATGAGAACGCTCCGGGGCGGAGAGGCCCCTTTCTGTTCAAACACGACGGAGTAGATGCGTCGTGTCTCAGCACTGTTCCTGAGGGTGGATGACGTGTTGCTGTGTTTCCTGTCCATGGTGTATCCTTGACTATGGTGTTGATAAGATACGTATAACGGGTCCGTACACATGGCCACCGGCGTCCTCCGGGCGCAGGCCTTGCTCGGCAAGGCGTGTTGTGTCTCCGGAAAAGGGCTCGTGGGGCCACGCGGCGCATTGCAGATGAACACAAAAGCACCTGCCACCAGAACAATGGGTCCGGTCGCTTGATGCGTGGGTATGTACGAACATCGGTATGTTAAAACAGAATCATTTCAGGAAGGAATTACAGCGGGTTGGGGCGTCTGTTTCGTCAGGTTGTGAGGCTGCGGGACGTCTTGTCTGGTGAGGCTCAAGGGGAGATGATGAATCCTGTGTATGTATTCCAAATATAGTTGAATGTGTTCTTGTTTTCAATGCAAATTAAGGTGACACCCCTTGTTTTTTTTAATGAGTATTGTTCCGGGAAAGGGAGCTCAAGGGGGCGCTGTGGAGCGGACGGAACAGGGCCACGGCGGCATCTGGCCGCCTGCCTGTCGGCGTTCACAACGCCAACCGTTTTTTTGCTCTAAGCCCCTTCTGACGGGCTATCCTGCTTGTATTATCGGTGCAATGCACGTATATCTGTCTTGCATTGAGGGGGCACCCACGACAGACCATGGGCAACGACCGGAGTCGGGTTGACTGGACGGATTGGAACAGGGAGCGGTAAGGCATGCAGGAGCAGGGCGGTATCACCATCACAACGGAGCAGGGGCAAGGCGTGATTCGCCTGTACGGCCCCTGGCGCCAGGCCGGTCCGAAGCTCCGGCTTTCGGAGTCCGTCCATGCCCTGGAAGCGGCCCGGCAGGTGCGCTTTGACACCACAGGCCTTGTCAGCTGGGATTCCCGGCTGGCCGTTTTTGTGAGCGGGCTGGTTGCCGACCTCAAATCCCGGGACGTGGCCGTGGATGAGGAGGGGATTCCCAAGGGGATGCTCCGGCTCATGGCCCTGGCCGCCCAGGGGGCCGGGGGCGATGCCGTTCCGGTTGAGGCGCCCCGGGAATCCCTGCTGCTGCGTGCGGGCCTTAAAACCACCGCTGCGTGGATGGTGCTCGTGGATACCCTCTCCTTTGTGGGGGAGGTGGCCCTGGGCCTGGGCCGGGTTCTCACCGGCAGGGGCCGCTTCAGGCGCGACGATTTTTTTCTTCTCCTCCAGGACTGCGGGGCGTCGGCCCTTCCCATCGTTTCCCTTATCAGCCTTGTCATCGGTGTGATTTTTGCCTTTGTGGGCTCGGTGCAGCTCAAGCTGTTCGGGGCCCAGATTTATGTGGCCGACATTGTCGGCCTTGCCATGGCCCGTGAGCTCGGGGCCATGATGACGGGCATCATCATGGCCGGGCGCACCGGCGCCGCCTTTGCCGCTCAACTCGGTACCATGCAGGTCAATGAAGAGGTGGACGCCCTCACCACCATGGGGTTGAACCCGGCGGAGTACCTGGTGATACCGAGGATGGTGGCCCTGGTGCTGATGATGCCCCTGCTTTGTCTGTATGCGGATTTCCTGGGCATCGGGGGCGGCATGGCCATCGGGGTGGGGATGCTGGACATCCCCTGGGTTCAGTACTGGAACCAGACCCGGGCAGCCCTTGACATCACCCAGTTCATGCACGGCATCCTCAAGAGCATCCTGTACGGCGTCATCATTGCCATGGCCGGCTGCTATCACGGCATGCGATGCGGGCGCAGCGCCTCGGATGTGGGGGATGCGGCCACACGGGCCGTGGTCGCCTCCATTGTGGGCATTATCATCGCCGACGGCCTCATCGCCGTGGTCACCAGCATCATCGGAATCTAACATGACCAGGACACGAACCGGGGAGCCCCCCTTAAAAGTGACGGACCTCACCATGGCCTACGGCCCGAGGGTGATACAACGGAATCTCACCTTTGAGGTGGGCCAAGGGGAGATTTTTATCATCATGGGGGGCAGCGGCTGCGGAAAGAGCACCTTGCTCCGCCACCTTGTGGGGTTGAAGGAACCCGCCCGGGGAAAGGTGTTCCATGGCCCGACCTCCCTGTACGATGTACCCTCCCGGGAGCAGAGCGCCCTGATGCAGCGCATCGGGATCCTCTACCAGAGCGGGGCGCTTTTCAGCTCCATGACCCTGTTTGAAAACGTGGCCCTTCCCCTGTATCAGTACAGCGACTACACCCCGTCGGAGATCCGGGAGCTGGTGATGTTCAAGCTCTCCCTTGTGGGGCTGGGCGGATTTGAAGAGCACCTTCCGGCAGAGATCAGCGGCGGCATGAAGAAACGGGCGGGGCTGGCCCGGGCCATGGCCCTTGACCCCGAGGTCCTCTTTTTTGACGAACCCTCGGCAGGCCTCGACCCGGTGAGTGCCCGCCGCCTGGATGATCTGATCCTGGAACTCAAGGAGTCCCTGGGGGCAACCATCGTGGTGGTGACCCACGAGCTGGCCAGTATCTTTGCCATCGGCACCGATTCGGTTTTTCTGGACGCGGAGACGAAAACCATGATCGCCTCCGGCAACCCCAGGGAGCTTCTCGACCGGTCCGAGGATGCCCGGGTGATTCGATTTTTAACGCGTGGTGCAGACGACCAGTAGCCATGGTGTGACGTTGGGGAAGGGTTCCTTCCCTGCAGAAGGGAACCAAACCAATTGGAGCGGGCATGAAACAGAAAGCAAAACTAAGCATCATCGGCGCCTTTGTGGTGGGGGGCTGCCTCCTGGCCTCGGCCATGGTGGTCACCTTCGGGGCGGGAGAGTTTTTTAAAGACAAGGACCGTTTTGTCCTCTATTTCGAAGATTCCCTGAAAGGACTTGATGTGGGAGCCCCCGTGCGATTCATGGGGGTGAAGGTCGGCAATGTGACGGGCATCGACCTGGTGTTTGACATGAAGAACCTCTCCTTTTGTACGCCGGTCCATATCGAGGTGGACAGCGACCGGATCAAGCTCATGGACTACGGGGCGGATACCGAGCTGATCCTGGGGTCCATGGATGAAGATGATTTCAGGACAGAGCTGGTGAAACGAGGCCTTCGGGCACAGCTCAAGATCGACAGCCTGCTGACGGGAAAGCTCTATGTGGCCATCGGGTTCCACCCGGACAAGGCCTACACCCTCACGGGCAAATCCAAGGACATTGATGAGCTGCCCACGGTTTTGTCCGACATCTCGGAGCTGTCCCGGACCGTGGAAAACATTCCCGTGGAGGCCATCGCCGACCGGTTTCTCTCCACGGTGGACGCCATCGATCGCCTGATCGTTTCGGTGGAAGAGAACGATACCTTCGGAAACCTGAACGAGGCCATGGGTGAGTTCACGGGCCTCATGCAGGAGGCCCGAAAATCCATTGCCCCCATCACCACGTCCATCGAAGGGGCGGCCGTGGAGACAAGGACCCTGGCGGTGAACTCCGGCGAGGGGATCCAGCGAACCCTGAAGGTCCTGGAAGAGGTGGCTGTTTCGTCACAGTCCATGGTGGAGACGGCGGAAAAGACCCTTGAGAGCCTGGACGCAGGTCTGGGTGCCGACTCGGCCGTTACCTACCGGTTGAACCGCATGCTCGGCGACGTGTCCGAGGCAGCCCGCGCCCTGCGGGCCCTGGCCGACTATCTGGAGCGTCACCCTGAAGCGCTGGTGTTCGGAAAGGACAAGGGGAAGTAGGGACGGGGACCTGTCCTTGATTCACCCGCCATGGATTCGCCACAACAACGAGATGCGGGATTTTTGGGATGCAACACGGTGATTGCATCCGGTCCCGCTTTGATGCCACTGGAGAAAAAACATGCCGAAGATTGTGAACCTGATTGTTGCGGGAGCACTGCTGCTCATGGCCGGATGCACCTCCTCTTCCACCGCGGTAACCTATCACCTGCTCCATCCCGTGGCGGCATCCGCGGAGGCCGGAAGCTGGGATCCGTCGACCTACGTGGTGGTGGGACCCGTTGACCTGCCGTCCTACCTGGACCGCCCACAGATGGTGGCCCGCAAAAGCGACCACACCCTTTCGGTGAACGAGTACCAACGGTGGGCAGAACCGTTGGATGAGGGCATTGCCCGTACCGTGGCGGAAAATCTGTCTCGCCTCACCGGGGGGGACAAGGTGTTTCTCTACCCCTTTGATACCCCGAAGGCCTCTGTTTCCATGCAGGTTTTTATGGACGTGGTGCGATTTGATACCGATGAGGCGGGAAAGGCTGTGCTGGATGTGCGCTGGGGGGTGAAAAACGGAGAGAAGGAGATGCTTTTTATGCGTCATACCTCCCTGTCCGGCGATGTGGAAGGGGCCGACCAACCGGCCCGGGCCAAAGCCCTGAGCCGGTTGGTTGCCGAGTTCAGCAGGGATGTTGCCGAAACCCTGATGAACGGGAAGTAACACTGTGGGGGTCAGGTCATGGCTTTGAACATGCCTGTTACCCCGTCGCCTCCGGAGAAGTCCCCCAGGTCCACCCGCACCGGTTCCAGCAAGGTGGGGTCGACCCCGAAGCCTTCCATGATCAGGGTATCGAGGACGCGTATTTTGTGGCGCATCTCTTTTTCCGTGTGGGAGGGCCCGATCATGCCCTGCATCATCATGGTCTCCATGGTCAGGGTCTTTAATCCCTCTTCAAATTGATGGGCTTTTTCCGCTGCGGCTTCCATGTCCTGGCGGATGGCCATGAAGTGGTCCTGCAGGCTGTGGCCGCCGTTAAAGGAGCTCATGGTGATGATGGCGGTCACCAGGTGGGTCTCCAGGTCGGCGCCGCGGTTAGACAGGCCCTTGAGGAGCCGGTTGAGAAATCCCGTGGTTTCGTCGGTCCATCGCATCTTTTCACCCCGAAGCAGCACAAGGAAGAGATCGTCCCGTCCCCCGGCCAGATGGGCCCGTGCGGCATCCACCACGCTTTGCGGCGGGTTCGCCTTGACGTTGAGCCGTTTGACGAACAGCTCCATGCACTCCCTGGGCAGGGTGACGCTGACGGGCTCGGTGGCATCCTCCAGGGTGATGTCGACGATGACCGTCTCCCCGCAGACAGCATCAAGGAGGGCCTTTTCGTCTTCGGACGTGCATCGGCACTCGGTGAAGAGGGGTTCTAATTTCAGCTTGGTCTGGCGGTCGGGGAAGAAGAGCAGCTCAAAGAGCATGTCCCGGTCGGGGTGTTCCTCATTGTCAAAAACGAGGCGCAGCTCCTCGGGCATGGTGATGGAAAAGGTGGACTCAAGAAAATGGGACATCTCTTTTTCAGGGGTGATACCCCTTCTGAGTTCTTCGAGAAGTGTGCGGGTCAGCTCCTCGTGTTGGCTTTTTTTGTTCATGGTCTTTCCTTGTATTGAATGATCCATGGTTGAACATCTGGTAACAGGCCATACGCCTTCGGTATGGTCCAGAGTTTTGACGGGGCTTGTTTTTCGACATAGAATGGTCTTGGGCATGTCAACGCGCCGGGAAACGCATGGGGTGAGAATGTGCGGGCCGGTGTTGACCGGGCGGAATGAATGGGGCATGAGAAATGGAGTGAATGGCGCTACTTATTCATAATATAACGGCTTTACGGCGCAGTGCAAATTAAATTTCGGCGGCAGGCCGTTTTGCGGGCCATGCCTCGGCATCGCCGGGACAAACGGGGTGGTTTCGGGCATGGATCTTTGGATTGAACCGATGTAACGCAGCGGGTAAGGAGGACTCATGAACAGAACCGGGATGCTTTCTCAGGCAGCAGAGCGTGGACGCGTATGGGACATGATCGTGGTGGGCGGCGGGGCCACCGGCCTTGGGGTGGCCGTGGAGGCTGCCTCCCGGGGATACACCACCCTGCTCCTGGAGCAGGCGGATTTTTCTCAAGGCACCTCCAGCCGAAGCACCAAACTTATCCACGGCGGTGTCCGGTACCTCCAGCAGGGCAACATTACCCTGGTCCTGGAGGCGTTGCATGAGCGGGGGCTGCTTTTTCACAATGCCCCGCACCTGGCCCGTCACCAGTCCTTTATTGTGCCCAATTACAGCTGGTGGGAGGGCCCGTTTTACGGCATTGGCATGAAGTTTTACGACATGCTGGCCGGAAAGCTCGGAATCAAGCCGTCCAAGCACTTGAGCCGCGAGCGGACCCTTGAGCTCATCCCCACCCTGGAGCCGGAAGACTTGAAGGGCGGCGTGATGTACTACGACGGCCAGTTCGATGACGCCCGGCTGGCCATCACCCTGGCCTTAACCGCAGAGGATCACGGAGCCTGTCTTTTAAACGCCATGCGGGTGGAAGGGCTTATCAAGAACAAGGGGCTGGTGTCAGGGGTTCGGGCCGTGGACGCAGAAAGCGGTGACAGCCTGGAGATCATGGGGCGCAGCGTGGTCAACGCCACGGGGATGTTCGTGGATGAGCTCTGCCTGCTCGATGATGCCTCCCGGGAGCCCATGATCGCCCCGAGTCAGGGGGTGCACATTGTCCTGGATAAATCTTTTCTGCCCGGGGACAGCGCGGTGATGGTTCCCCAGACCGACGACGGCCGCGTCCTTTTTGCCGTGCCCTGGCACGACCGGGTCATTGTGGGCACCACGGATACCCCCATTGAAAAACCGGTCATGGAGCCCGGTCCCAAGGAGGAGGAGATCGAGTTTCTCCTTACCCATGCCGCCCGCTACCTCACGAAAAATCCCGAGCGGCGGGATGTCCTGAGCGTGTTTGCCGGCGTTCGTCCCCTCATCGGCTCAACCAGCGCTAAAAAGACCGCGGCCCTCTCCCGGGATCACCACCTGGAGATCTCCAATTCAGGGCTGGTCACCATCGCCGGGGGCAAGTGGACCACCTACCGGAAGATGGGCGAGGACGTGGTGGACCATGCCATGAAGGTGGCCGGCCTTCCGGAACGCCCCTCACGAACGGCGTACCTCAACCTCCACGGCTGGTCCGCCGACGAAGCAGGAAACGCCCCTTACCCACTTTACGGCAGCGACGCCCGCCTCATCAAGCGTATCGAAAAAGAGAACCCGGACCTGGCCGGCCTTCTCCACGAGAAGCTGCCCTATCGAAAGGCCGAGGTGGTCTGGGCCACCCGAAATGAAATGGCCCGCACCGTGGAGGATGTCCTGGCCAGACGGACCCGCTCCCTGATTCTGGATGCCCGGGCCGCAATGGCCGCCGCCCCGGAGGTGGCACAGCTCATGGCCGACGAACTCGGCAAAGACCAGGCCTGGGCCGACGCCCAGGTGCGGGCCTTTACGGAGTTGGCAACGGGGTACATTCTGGAAGGATAGGCCTGGCACTCCTGGCGTTCAGTCACTTCGCCCGCCTTCTATGGTTAAAGTGCATGGAAGAAGGCCTCCGGCGGTGAGGTGTGCCACCTCGAAAGCAGGTTGCGAATGCGCTTTCCCCTTCGTTCCTCAGGGAAAATCATATTCGCTTTTGATTTTGATTTTGATTGGCCTGAATTTGCTTTTTAAGGCCTGTTTGTTAAACTTTTTAAAAGTTTAGCCCCCGGCAGGGCCGCCGGAGGCCTCTTTGGCCGGGTTACTTTATCCCCTTGGCCAGGGCCTGGAGGCCTTTGCCCATGAGCCAGCACACAAGGGCGATGCAGGGAAAGACGATGAGGGCCGGTGTGTTGGCGAGTTTGGCCGCCCCCAGGATCAGCTGGCGCCTCACGGCGGAGAGCCGGTCGTCCAGGATGAGCTGGAGGAACCCCAGGTCTGCGGCCTGGTGCATTTTCAGCCAGGCCCAGCCCCCTTTGTTCACCACGAGCATGATCTGAAGGACCAGGGCTTTGAGGGTGACGAAGACGGAGAGAGTGAC
Source organism: Desulfoluna spongiiphila (assembly GCF_900101345.1). Taxonomy (GTDB): domain Bacteria; phylum Desulfobacterota; class Desulfobacteria; order Desulfobacterales; family Desulfolunaceae; genus Desulfoluna; species Desulfoluna spongiiphila. The sequence continues at coordinate 467,775 of NZ_FMUX01000002.1, forward strand.
CCCTGCCAGGGGAAGGTAGGACAGGTAGTGGAGGACAACCGAAGTTGCCTTGGATGCCGGATGACTCATGGGGACCTCATGGGGGGTGTCTTGATGCTGTGTAAACTGAAATCGGGCACGCAACGTGGGCGTTGGTTTATTGGCTCGCATCACCGGTTGTGCGTGTGACCGCCAATCTATAATACGCTGAAGGGATTTGGCAACAGGGTTTTCATGGACGGAAAGGGCAATCGGGTTGATTCCCTCCACGGGGTGGGATACACTCGTTGTTTTTTTATGACCGGTCGGTCAGTCATAACCTAAGGGGGCTGGAATGCCGAAGATTGTGGACAAAGAGGCAAGGCGGGAAGAGATCGCGGAGCAGGCGGCCCATCTTTTTTTCCTTGAGGGGTACGAGAACACGCCGGTCCGAGCCATCACCGAGGCGGCAGGGATCTCCAAGGGCTCTTTTTACGACTACTTTTCGTCCAAGGAAGAGATCCTCGGGTTCATCGCCGGAATGCGTTTCCGCATGTGGCGGGACTTGTTTGAAGGAGCCGTTTTTTCGGCCGCAGGGCGGGGCGCTTCAGCAGAGCTGTCGGCGGTGGTGACAGAGGCCATCCGGTCGGTGGCCTCCCTGACGCCCCATACGGTCAACATGCTGGACCTCTGGCGCATCGCCATGCGGGGCAGGGGAAACGCGGGCCTGACCGAGTCCATGGACCGGGCCATGACGGAGCTTCGAACCATCCTGGAAACGGTTGTGGACCAGGGAAAAGCCAGGGGCGAGTTTCGCAGCGACACCGACTCCCGGGCCACATCTGTGGGGATTCTGGGCCTGGTCTCCGGGCTCACCATGCATGTGAACATGATGAACACCGCCTCCATGGATCCGTCGCACATGGCTGAGAAGACCTGTAAACTGATTTTGTCGGGGATAGAAACAAAGCCGCTGTAACGCGGAGATGGGGTATGTGAAGAATGGTTGTTTCATTGGGGGACGATGTCTCCCTGATCGTGAATGCGGGATATGGCGGGTCAAACTGCCTGTATGTGGATGGAGAGTGCCGGGTTCTTGTGGAAACCGGCGGGGGAGAGGGGCTGTCGGATATTGACCCCGACGGCGTGGATCTGATCATCAACACCCATCGCCACATTGACCATGTCAAGGGCAACGGGTTGTTCCCCCGGGCCAGGGTGTGTGTGCACTCAAAAGAGAGATCGGCCATGGGGGATGTGGACCTCGTGGCGGCCAGCGGAGGGTGGCATCGCCTCATGGGCGGGGGATTTCAGGATTACATGGATGAGTTTCCGGTGGCACCGGACCTGCTGTATCAAGAGCGTCCGGTCCACGGCACCCTGACGGACGGTGAGGTGATCGACTGCGGGCGGACCCGCATGGAGGTCCTTCACACCCCCGGTCACACCGCAGGCCACTGCGCCCTGTTTTTTCCCGAGGAGGAGATCCTCTTTGCCGGTGACATCTGCCTGACGGCGGTGGGGCCCAATTACGCAGACCCCGACGCGGATATCGATGAGCTCATGGGCTCCATTGACCGGCTCATGGCCTTGAAACCAAAGGCCCTGGTCTCTTCCCACAGCAAACAGGTGTTCAACGGCTCCTCAGCAGAGGTGCTGGCCGAGTTCCGGGGGCGTATCCTGCAGCGGGAAGAGAGGGTCCTTGCCGCCATTGGCGAGCAGCCCGCCGATATCCATGCCCTTGCAGCCAGGAGGCTGATTTACCCCCGTCACCCTACCTGTTTTGTGGTCTTCTGGGAAAAGAGCATGATTGAAAAGCACCTTCTCCGTTTGGAAAAGGCCGGGCTTGCGGAGGTCTCCGAGGAGGGATTGTGGCATGCGGTGTAGAGATGCCTTCGGCAGACCGAGTATGAAAGGCGAATGTGATTTTCCCCGAGGAACGAGGGGGAAAGCGCATTCGCAATTTGCTTTCAAGGTGGCACACCTTGCCGCCGGAGGCATTTTTTTAAGCTATTTCAAGGCTCATCCCGTTTTTTTTTGTTTTCCCGCACCGCATAGGCAATAAGCCCCAGGAGGCCCCCCCCCAGCACAGCGCCGTAAAAGGGGCTTTTGCCATGGTCTGAAAGGAACTGGGTGACCAGGCCGATGAAGAGGAGGTAGACGGTGAAGCCCATGCCAGTGAGGGCGCCGTCCGCAAGGGACGTTTTTACGGCGTGATGGCGAGGGAACCCGCCGAACCGGCTGAGGATCAGGCAGCCTATGGGGATGTAGGGGGAGAGGGCCTGGAGGTACGGATAGGCCTGGGGGGCCAGGAGCCGCAGGAAGAGTTCCAGAAAGGGGACGAGCATGGAGGCGCAGAGAAGGTAGAGGATCCCCCGAAGCACGGGAAGGACGTACCGAAGGGAAGGCGGGGCCTCTTTTTGGAAATACGAGGAGGCGGACGCCCAGGAGAAAAAAGCGTTGGCCGCAAGCAGAATCAGGGTTGTGCCGCCCCCCAGGAAGAGGGCCGGGACCACGCCGGTACTCACGGAAAAGACACTCACCAGCCAGAAGATACTGAAGAAAACCACCCACCCCGGCGGATCGATCCACAAATCATAAAAAAAATGGCGGAAAAGATGCCCCATGACGTTCATGCGATGCTCCCTGTGGCTCAGGTTGAGACAGCGGGCCCCCACGGGCGACCCCTTCGGGGACGTGCTATCTGATATATCACAAGTTCATAGCACAGTTTGGGCAGAAGGAGCAGATTATTCAGGGGGTGGCAGCGGGGCATTTTGGGGGTACGCCCCGACGCCCGGGCCCCGGTGCGTGTCCGGGGGCCGGGAATGCGGCTGATGCATGGGCTGAGCCCTCAGCCATCAGTCTTTGCGGCTGATGACCTCCACGAGGTGGTAGCCGAAGTCGGTTTTGACGGGGCCGCTGACCACGCCGGGTTCTGCGGAAAAGACCACCTTGTCGAATTCGGGAACCATCTCCCCGGGCTTGAATTCGCCCAGGAAACCGCCCTGCTCACCGGAGGGGCAGGTGGAGAATTTTTTGGCGAGTTTGGCAAAATCGCCGCCGTTTTCTATTTTCTTCTTCAGGTCGTTGCACTCTTTTTCAGTTGCCACAAGGATGTGGCGGGCTTTTGCACTGGCCATGGTGTTGTCCTTTGTCGATGACGATGTGGTTTCAGGTCATTGCCGGTGTCCCGGCGGAGCATGGGCATCATGTCTCCCGGGTGATCACCGGCGTACCGTTTCTCTATACCATGGCCGGGGCCGGCGTGCAGAGGATTATGTGGTGACGGTGCCCATGGTGCGGGTTACCCAGGCCGTGATCTCATCCGGGGATCCGGCCGACGGGTGGCCCGTGGTCCCTTGGGCGAGCCCCCAGCCGTAGGTGACGCCCAGAAAGAGCGCCCCTGCTTGTTCTGCGGCGCTGCGATCCGACGGCTGGTCCCCTACGAAGAGAAGGGAGGACGGATGGATGCCCAGGGTGCGTGCACCGCGGACGATGGCATCGGCTTTGGAAAGGCCCCCTGTGGTGTCGCGTGTAAAGATGCAGTCGGGGTGAAAAAGGGCGAAGGAGGGCCCCAGAGGGGTTTTTATGTTTTCCAGGGTGTTTGCCGTGACAATGCCCAGGGGAAGGCCTGCGTCCGAGAGCCGTCGCAGCATCTCTGCAACCCCGTCAAATAAGGGGACGTCGTAGCTCGTCGCAAACCTGTTCCGGTACTCTTGGTCTCCCTTTTCGGCCGCTGATTTGGGAAACCCCACGGCGCGAAAAAAGGCCGTCATGGGGCTGATGGGGACCCCGCTTCCGGCGATTTCCTTGAACCCTTCCACCGTGGGAATGGTCAGCCCCAGGTTATACCGGGTGTTCAGCTCTGTGCAGATGGCAAGGTGGGGGGGAAGAGAGTCCAGGAGGACCCCGTCCACATCAAAAAACACGGCGTTGAGTTCGGGCATGGTGCGATGTGCCTCCTTTGAGGTAGAGAGTTGCAGGGGGATTGCTCCACCCCGCCCACCATACCAGAAAAAGTCCCTCAACAGCTCACGCTTTCTTTCGCCTTGCAGCGGCATGACCGGGAGCTTGATATCAACGGGGGCATTGCCTGCGCATCCGTTCGTAAATGGAAGTGTTGACAGTGCTTTTGCGGTGCTGGTATCATGATGAGTGATTGGATAAGCCTTAGGTCCCTTCCGAACCACCTTTTTTTGCTTTCGGTTTTTAGTGTCTGCTTTTTCTCGCGTTATTCTGATGTGTGCCGGTTGATTTGACTATCTGAGTTTCAGGTAGGAAAGTTATGGCTTTTTTTGAGTTGTGCCTTCGTATGGGGAAGCCCTCGAAGACACCGGTGGTTTTGGAGCGCTATCCCATAAATCAGTTAAAGGAGCAAACATGATACGAGTAAAAAGTCTGGCTTTTGCCATCGTTGCTGTTTTTTTGCTGGCGTCGGCAGTTCCAGCCGTTGCCGCCACCTCATTCCGGTGCGGGTCGACCATTGTCAAGCAGGGGATGCTTGATATCGATATCCTGAAAAACTGCGGCGAGCCGTCAAGCAGGGAGATCGTCGGCAAGACCACCGGGAATATGGAGCTGAACATCGAACGGTGGGTTTACGGCCCCATCAGCGGGTACATGTACATCCTCTATTTCAAAGCCGGAAAGCTGGAGAAGATCGAATCGTACAGACCCTGATCCATGGTTTAGCGGCCACCCGGAGTTGTTATGGCCGAGGTTGAACGATCGAAGCGATACTGCCCGTGAACCCAATGGTTCACGGGTTTTTTATGTCCTGGGCGCAGCCTGTCAACACATGAGCGCCTTGGCTGCAAAGGTTTTGAAGGCGGCTTTTTCCCGGGCGAGCCCCTCGTCCACATGGGCCCCGCTCTGCACCTCGATGTAGGACTTGACGGTGTGCATCATCTCCCGGTTCACCGAGGCGATAAGGCTTGCCAGCTCCAGGGCCCGGGGGAGCAGGGCCTCCCGGCTCACCACTTCGTTGACGAGGCCCCAGCAAAATGCCTTGTCGGCGGGGATCTTCTCGCAGGTCAGGGAGATCTGAAGGGCCCGCCTCCGGCCCACGGCCTGCTGAAGGAGCTGGGTCATGCCCCATCCCGGGTGGATGCCGATTTTGGCGTGGGTATCCATGAAGCAGGCGGAATCGTCGGCGATGAGAAAATCGCAGTTCAGTGCCAGCTCAAATCCCCCTGTGATGGCGTATCCGCTCACCGCCCCGATGATCGGGGTGGCGCATTTCTGGAACACATCCACCATGTCCCTGCCGTCCCCCCGGGGATTGACCAGATTGTCTGTGGCCAGGCAGTCCAGGTCGATGCCCGAGCAGAAGCTGTTTCCCTGCCCGCAAAGAACCAGGGCTCCCACCTCGCCGTCGGCGTCGGCCTCTTCCACACAGTCAAACAATTCCGTGAGCAGCTGCTGGGTGATGGCGTTTTTGCGCTCGGGACGGTTGAGGGTGATGAGGCCCACGGCCCCCTTTTTTTCATACAAAACAACCGATGTCATGGTGCGGGTCTCCTGTTGCTATTGGTTCGGGTTGTGCATGGCAAAGGCCATGAGCATCTGGTTTCGGTCTTCCATCTGGAGGCAGGTTTCCAGGCCCCCGGCATCGATGTTGGCGTTGATGGCCTCCTTGGTCATGCGGATTCCCAGGGGGTTTTTGGAGAGCATGATGGTGGCCAGCTCCGTGGCCGCAGGGAGCATGGCCTCTTTGGGGACCAGGCGACTGGCAAACCCTAAGGCCATGGCCTCTTCAGCGCTCATCCAGTTGCCGGTGAGGAGGTACTCGTTGGCCCGTCCGGAACCGATGAGGCGGGGGAGGAAGTAGCTGGAGGCCATGTCGGCACCGCCCAGGCCGATGTTGATGTAGGCGGCGGAGAAGCGGGCATTGTCCGCAAGGATCCGGATGTCTGAGGCCATGACCAGGGAGAACCCGATGCCGGCGGCGGCGCCGTGGACACAGCAGATTACCGGCTGGGGAATGCGGCGCATGGCGAGCATCAGGCGGCTCATGCGAGCCTGGGCGTTGTAGGCGTCCACCGGGCGCATGGCAAAGATGTCCGGCCCGTAACCCTGCATGTCGAGGCCTGCGCAGAAGCCCTTGGCCCGGCCTCCGTCAAGGATGAGAACCCCCACCTCCTCATTGTACATGAGGCTGGCAAAAAGGGTTTCCAGCTCGTCTACCATCGTTTCGTCAAAGGCGTTGTATTTGTCCGGTCGGTTGAGGGTGAGTCGGCCGATGCGTCCTTCGCAGCTAAACGTAAGTCGTTCCATGGCGGTCTCCGTATCCGTCGGTCCTTGGGTGGGGTGTGTTTAAAGTGATGAGACATGTGTGCGCGCTGACAGGGGGCCACACGGCACGAAGCCGCGAGTTTCCAATGCGCGGTGAGTCGGGGGTCAGGTAAAAAACAAAGGCACACGTCATCCCGTTTTCAAGGTGGTTCACCTTGTCGCCGGAGGCATCGCGCTCGTACGTTTTAGTTTCGTACCGTTCCATCTCACCGGAATGCTAATGGGATTGCTTGGTCTTCGTCAAATAAATTGTGGCGATTACGGCAAAAAAGCGTCGCCCCCATGACGGATGCCCGGCGGGACCATGGGGCGCGAAAGCCGTGGCACGGCTTGTTTTTCGCGATGCACGAGGTGGATGACTTTTTTATTAACTGATTGATTTCAATCGCCTTGATCACCCCTTGGGCCTATGGTATATTTAGTGAGAAATCAATCAGGGAGTCCCTTCGATGATGCCCTGTTGACACGTCACTCTCATTTTCACACACTTCCGTATCTTATTCCCCCGGTGTTCATAACATTCAGGCTTTCCCCGATTGAGCTGTTCTTGAAACAGTGTTCATTCGTCATGGTGTGGGCTGCGCTGTCTTCCTTCTCAATCCGAGGTCGGCAATCCCATCGACCCGTGGCAGGCTGCATGGGTCGTTCAATGATCCCGCCGGCAGAACGCCGGCACAGGTGAGTCAAGCGGAGGCAACAATCATGAATAGTATGAAACGATGTGTGGTGCGTTTTCTGCCCGCAGCCATGGTGATTCTGGCTGTTACCCTGGCGGCCGGACCGGCCGCGGCAGGGCTGTTTGATTTTACGCACGGTCGGATCGCTGCTCCCGGCAGCGACCTGTATGCCCTGGGCACCGAGGCCATTGAGCAGGGGCTTGGGGGGACCAGTTATTTTACCAACGGCGAGGGCCGCGTGGTGGAGGTGAGGGCCAAGGAGATGGCGAGCGGGGATTTGCGTGTGACCGTTCGCAGGGTCCACATCCCGAAAAACTACGTGGCGGATACCCACGACGGAACCCTTGAGGCAGAGCGCACCTACACCCGCCTCGAAGAGCTGGCCGAGGAGAGCCCCTGGGTCGGCGGGTACGCCGTGCTTCCCCATAACGAAGGCTACGAAGCGTACAAGTTCGGTGTGATGGTGGAGACCGAGTTCAACAGGAATCATGTTTCGGACAAGTGAGGTCAGGAGCGTCTTTGCCTACCATTAAGATTTTGAAATAGTGGTGGTCTAGAACGAAGCAGGAAAAAGGGTGCATGAAATCATGCACCCTTTTTTTATGCGGATTGACGGCACCGTTGGTCTGAAGGAAGGGGCTCGGCCAGGATGCGGCGGCAGGCCCGCTTGTGATGGGGATCCCTGAATTGACCGCGAAAGGCACCGTTGCCCTCGGCGTCGCACCAGAGGACCGGCCTGTTGTCTTCTACGGGCCGAAGCATCCGGCTCCAGAATCGGTTGCGCAGGGCCACCTGGTTCATCATCAGGGGCCCCTGGCTGCCCATCATGGGCCGGCCTTCGGTATCGGTACGGGGGACAACGGCATCAGTGGACGAAAGGGACCCCGTCAGGATCAACCGGTCCTGTACCTCGGCGGGGAGGTGCCCATGGAGCCTCGACCAGATCCAGGAGCCGATGCCGCGTCGCTTCAAGGAATCCGGAAGGGAAAACCGCCCGACACACATGAGCAGCTCCTGGCGGCTGTTTGTAAACCAGCTCTGGGATTGGGCATGACGCCTGACGGCACCGCCTGCCGATGGCTCCGGGTAGGTGAGGGTGATGGTGACGCGCCCGTGGTGGGCAGAGGGCTCGGAAAAGGAGAAGGCGATCTCACACAGCAGGGTGTTTCGGCTTGCGCAGAACAGGCGATACGGGATACGGCGGCATGCTTTCAACTGGCTTGGGGCTCCTCACGGTCCATGTATTGACGGGCGATGGGCTGATCGGGCTCAAGGAGGTCGTAGCTGAGAAGGTCTTCGGGGCGTACCCAGTCGATGCGGTCGTGGTCTGTGGGGGCAAGGTCCCCGGAGTCCCAGGCCAGCTCAAAGACCAGCAGCCGGATGTCGGAGGTTTCGGTGTGGGCGATGCTCTCCCCAAAGAAAGCAGAGACCGTGGTCAGGATGCCCAGCTCTTCTTGGATTTCACGGACGATGGCCTCCTCGGGCGTTTCCCCTGCCTCTACCTTTCCACCGGGAAACTCCCAGCGTCCGGCATGGCGGGTTCCCGGCCGGTGACGTGCCACAAGGATTTTATCTTCTTTGCGGATAAGGGCCGCAGCGACGGTGAGCATGGGATGTTCCTTGCCAGTTCAAGTAAAAAAAAGAAATGTACCCTACCAGCTCAACCTGTGGGGCGCAAGTCCTTGACGTTTCAGGGGCAGGGTTAATGCATTTGTTTTTTTGCCTTTGGCGGCCCAGCGGGGGTAACCTTTTGTCTGATCTTATACAAAAGGGTCCAACAAACAGGTCTTAATGGTTTGTTTTAAATGACGTTTGGGTCTTGGTCATCGTTTAGGCCGAGACCGTCAAAAAAACGAGAAAGATCCACCGAAACGGAACGCCGCATTCCTGTGGGGCTTTTTAGTCCGTCGTTGCCCGTGCCGCAGAGGAGTGCGGCGCTCCAGGGGACAAGGGTGTTCGGGGGGGGGATGTAAATACGCCAATGGCTTAAACGGTGATCACGGCCGACGTTTGTTTGAAAGGCGGATGTGTTTTGACCCGAGGAACGAGGGGCAAAGCGCACTCGCAATCTGCTTTCGAGGTGGTACACCTCGCCGCCGGAGGCATTGCTTTTGTTTTTCCTGAGCCCTCTTGCCTCTGTCATTCATCCGACTTTAACCATAGAAGGCATCGCTTCTGGACCGTGTATATTTTTTGGCGGGGTTGCCTCGACTTTGGGGGGCAATGGGTGTATCTGGAACAGAGCACACGATAACCACACCTTAAACGCCACAGGACAGGACCCATGGACGACAGCCATCCCAGAGAAGACCGGAATTTTGACGATCTGGCCGATCGCTTTGCAAAGAGTATCTACGGCACCACCAAGGGGCGCATTCGCCTGGCCCTGCTCACCGAAGATCTGCAGGAGAACCTGCCCGGTCTGTACGGCGGAGACCGGCCCATGGAGATTCTGGATGCGGGTTGCGGCATGGCCCAGATGGGCTGCGAGCTGGCCGGAAAGGGCCACCGGGTTCATTTCTGCGATTTGTCGGAGCGGATGCTGGAGCTTGCGGGTTCCATGGCTTCGGAAGCAGGGGTGACGGAGCGATGCGCCTTTTACCACGGGCCGTTCCAGGGATTCATCACGGGAAAGGAGGGCGCCTTTGATGTGATCCTTTTTCATGCCGTTCTGGAATGGTTGGTGGAGCCCAAAGCCTCCCTTGAAGCCCTGGTGGGGTCACTGGCGCCGGGGGGCTCCCTTTCCCTGATGTTTTATAACGTCAACTGCCTTATCCATCGCAACGCCATCCTCGGCAATTTTCGCAAGGTGATGTCCGGGGAGTTCGGCGGGTTTTCCCGGAGCTTTACCCCCCTTCACCCCCTGGACCCTGCAGAGGTGGAGGCGTGGGTGGCCGATATGGGCCTGACCGTCACCCGGAAAACCGGGGTGCGGGTCTTCACGGAATACATGCGAAAAGACGTGCTGAACGACCGGAGCTACGAAGACACCCTGGAAGTGGAACGGGCCCACTGCCGCAAAGAGCCCTTTGCCTCCATGGGGCGCTATGTGCACCTGCTTTGCCGGAAGGGAGAGGACTAACCCGGATATTTCATGAAGAAACGATCAAATCAAAATAATGCAATTTTATTACAGTTGGTTACTGGGGCATGTTTAGGCATTTCAAAAATGCAAAATGTAATTCAGAGGGGAGCCCCCCATCAAAGATGGGGGTTTATCCTCTGAATAAAAAAACCGGCCCATCGGGTCGGTTTTTCTGGCACACACCTGGTTTTCGACTAAAATTCCCTATTCCCTATTCCCTATTCCCTATTCCCTATTCCCTATTCCCCATTCCCTTCTTTAAACCGTTTCTTGTCTTCATACATGAGGGCGTCGGACTCCAGAAGCAGGGAGTCGATGGTGTAGGGCTCCGAGGGGCCACAGGTCCGGGTCCCGAAGCAGAAGGAGGGGTTCGTGATCTGCGGGTCGTCTGCAAGGATGGCTTCAAAGGTTTGCCGTACTCGGTTGACCAGCATGTCGGTCTCCGGCAGGGTTTTTTGAAGGGCGAGGAGCACGAACTCATCGCCCCCCATGCGCGCGGCGCAGTCTTCGATGCGGGTGGCCTCAATGAGAGCCCGGGCAAAGGCCTGGATCAGGCGGTCACCCGTCTGGTGGCCGGAGGTGTCGTTGATCTCTTTCAGGCCGTTGAGGTCAAAAAAGGTCATGGAGATGGAAAAATCGTTGCGGCGCGCCAGTTGGATCATTTTGCGGGCCAGGTCCATGAAGCCGCGTCGGTTGTTGAGCTGGGTCAGCTCATCTTTAAGGCTCAGTTCCTTTAATTTGCGTGCGGTGACGAGCTGGCTGAGGTCGCCGTCGATGGCATACTTGAGCTGATGCATGAGCTCGACATATTCGCCCGGGTAGTCTGTTTCCACGGTATCCATGGTGCAGAGGGTCCCGAAGACCGTGCCGTCGGGCCATTGGATGGGAACCCCCAGGTAGGATTTGAACCCGTGATCCTTGTATTCCGGGTTGTCCTCCCAGCAATCTTCAAGGTCTGCGTTGCGGACGTAAAGGGGTTTGTTTCCGGTGATGACATGGCGGCAATAGATGTTGACATCCTGCGCCACGGCGTCTCCGGGTTTAAAGGGATTGCGGGGGCCGTTGTCCACCACCAGGGTTTCGATGCCTGTTCTATTGGCCTGCATCAACCATGCACCGGGCGATTTGTAAATGACGGCGATGAGATTCACGAGGCGCTGCCACTTGTCCAGGGGGAGTTCCGGGGGCATGTGTTGATGAAAGGAGGGCTGGTCAAACGGGGTCTTGGGCATATCTAAATCTCCAGGTGACGTGTGGATGTTCAAATGGCCGATGCACGAAGGACTTACCGATATTCAGGAAGTATAGCTGATTTTTAACCCGGCGTATAGAAGGGGCCTTGACGTTCAACCACCGCCCACCGGGGGAAAGATTCCCACCCGGTCGCCGGAGCGTAGCACCTGGTCCCGCCCCGCGTGCCTGCCGTTGACAAAGACCAGTCGGACCTGCTCCTCCGGGAGCTTCAGGTGGTCAATGACATCGGCCACCGTGGATTCGTCAGGCATCTCCAGGGCGCCGTCTTCACAGGTGCCTTTCAGGTAGGGACGTAGTGTTGCAAAGAGTTTGAGTTCAAGTTTCATGGGACTCCCGTTGCGTGTGTCGTGTGGAACCTCTGCTTCTTGCACAAAGAGCCGTGCCTTAAGGGTCAAGGTCACGGCTCTTTGTTTGTCCGGAATCGTCGTCAGTTACCCGAAGGAGAGGGTGCTGTCGAGTTCATCGTCGGAGAAGTCCCAGGTGACGTTGTGGGGCTCCAGGTTCTCTTTGAACATGGCGGGCAGGCGATCGTCGTGCTTGGTGAAACCTGCGGCACGGTTGAAGGCCTTTTCCGTCTCCAGGGTGTTGATGCCGATGGCCAGGACGTCGTCGGCGGTCAGGTTGATGCCGTAGCGGGCGTTGATCATGTCCACGATCATGCCGAAGCCCTCTTCGCTGTCCAGGACAGGGAAGGCCACAAAGATGCAGAGGCCTGCGGCGTCCAGGACGGCGGTGGCCACCTGGAGGTTTTTGGACACGTCGATGTTGCCCTCTTTTTTCAGGGCGTCCACGTCTCCGCCCACCTTGAGGATGTTCTGGCAGACACCGTAGCCTGCGGTGTGGTCGGCCCCCATGGGGGTGGTGGCGTAGGTGACGCCCACGCCTTTGACGGCTCGGGGGTCGTAGGCGGGCAGGGCCTGTTTTTTGACCACGGGGATGCGGTCCACGCCCAGGGCCTGGCCGGTAAAGGCCGCGCCGTTGCCGATGATTTTGCCCACGGGGTCGCCTGTTCTTACCTTGTTGAGAAGATCGATGGCACCGGCCTTGTCTCCCCACTCGATGAGGCCGCCCTCCATGGCCATGCCGATGGCCACGCCCGCGTCGATGGTGTCCAGGCCGATGTCGTCGCAGAGACGGTCCATCTCGGCGATGGCGTCCAGGTCGTCGATGAGGCAGTGGGCGCCGAAGGCCCAGACGGTTTCGTACTCAAACCCGGAGGTGAGGTAGTCCCCGTTTTTGTCGTGGTAGGCCTGGGAGCACTTGATGACGCATCCCGGGTGGCAGCCCTCTTTGATGATGCCGCCGCGTTTTTCGATGAGCTCGGCCATCATCTCGCCGCTGATCTTTTCCGCCCGGTCGAACCGGCCGGTTCGGAAGTTCTTGGTGGGCATGGCGCCCGCCTCGTTGACCACGTTGACCAGAATGGCTGTGCCGAAGGCGGGAAGGCCTTCGCCGGAAACGGGGTGGCTGGTGAGGAGCTTGGCCCATTTTTTGGCCACCTCGGAGAAGGCCTCCTTGTTGGCGGGCTTCACACGCTCGCAGCCGGCATCGTCGATGACCATGGCCTTGATTTTTTTCGAGCCCATCACCGCACCCAGGCCCCCGCGCCCTGCGGCCCGTCCGGGGTTGCCCTTGGGGTCGGCCAGCTGGATGGAGGCACCGGTTAAGCGCTGCTCTCCGGCCGGGCCGATGCAGGCCACGCCTACCTTTTCGCCGAATCGCTTCCAGAGGGTGTTGATCACCTCGGAGTTGGTCATGCCCACCAGATCATCGGCGGGAAGGAAGGCAACGCCGTCTTTGGTGATATGGATCAGGCTGTAGTCTTCTTCTTCGGGCTTGTCTTCGATGATAATGGCCTGGATGCCCATGCGGGCCAGCTTCTGGGACACCAGCCCACCGGCATTGCTCTCTTTGATCCCACCGGTGAGGGGGGACTTGGAGCCCACGGAGAGCCTGCCGGAGTTGGCGGCGGTGGTACCGGAAAGCAGGCCCGGGGCGATGACGAGCTTGTTGTCGGCGCTCAAGGGGTGACATGTCGGCGGGACCTCGTCCATGACAATGCGGGATGTCAGGGCACGTCCCCCAAGGATGGCATGGCGGTCGTCCGGGTCAGAATAAGAAAATTCTTTCCTCTTGGTGTCGATTCTGAGAATCTTGTTCATGATGCGTTCCTCTCCTAAGTAAAACATAATGAAATAATGATAAAATTATCATGTATTCATGAATACCACAGCCGGAACACGGGATAAATAAGAAAAACCTAATCTCCTTGATTTTATACGGTATTTGTGGGTATTGTCTGGAATGACAGCGGCTTGACATCCCGGCTTTGATGCGGTTCCCGTAAAGGAAAAAAAAGGCTGTGCTCACCCTGGTGTGAGCATGCTCTCGGTGAGTCCTGATATTCCTGAATTTCGGGGCCCGTTGCAACCGTTCGGGACAAAAGGGAATTTTGCCGGCCCCGGCAGAGCATGTCGATGCGCATCCGGTTTGCGGGCTCCATTGGGCAAGGGCGATTCGATCCTGTCAGGCCGTGGGAATCGCCCCGTGGCCTTTGTGTTTTGTCTTTATCAACCGGGCATTGCAGGTCGGGTGTCCCATGGGAGATATGCCATGCATGCTGCACCGACCAGGTCCCCTTTTTCCCTCAGGAACGTCCGTCTCTTTATCGCCTTCCGCCTTTTTTTTACCGCCCGGTTTTACTACCCCGTGTTTTCGATCCTTTTTCTTGACTTCGGCCTCACCGTCTCACAGTTTGCTCTTCTCAACGCGGTCTGGGCCGCCGTGATCGTGGTGGCGGAGGTGCCGTCCGGGGCCCTTGCCGACACCCTCGGCCGCAAGCGCCTGCTGGTGGCCACCGGGGCCATGATGGTGGTGGAGCTTTCTCTCCTGTGCGTGGCTCCCATCCGGGGCGGCGGGCTCCTTTTTACCCTGTTTCTGGTGAACCGGGTCCTCAGCGGCCTGGCCGAGGCGTCTGCCAGCGGGGCGGACGAAGCCCTGGCCTATGACGCCCTGAAGCGGGAGGGCATGGAAGGGGCCTGGGGCCGGGTACTTGAGGTCCAGATGCGGGTGCAGTCCGTGGCTTTTGTGGTGGCCATGGTTTTGGGCGGTGTGGTGTACGACCCGGAGGTCATGGGGCGATTTTTTTCCTTTCTGGGCCTTGGGATCTCCGTGACCCAGGACCTGACCCTGCGTATTCCCCTGGTGCTGACCTTTGTGTTCGGGCTGTTTACCCTGGGGTGCGCCCTGGCCATGTCCGAACCCGCCGACCCGGCCCATGCCGAGCAGCCATCCACGGCGGAAGCCTTTGCAAAGACCCTTGAAGCCGGCCGCTGGATCCTCACCACCTCCTTTGCCCTTACGGTGATCCTGGCGGGCCTTATTTTTGACGGGGTCATGCGCATGGTGATTACCCTGGCAAGCCAGTACTACCGGGTCATCGGCATCCCCGAGGCGAGTTTCGGCCTCATCGGCGCTCTGGTGGCGGCCCTGGGCATCGTGGTGCCCAAAGTCTCCCGGCACCTGGCCGAGACCCGATCTCCCCGGTTTAACCTGATGGTCCTGGGGTCCCTTACCCTTGTCAGCCTTGTCTGGATGGCCTTTTTTCCACCCTACCTTGGCCTTGTCCCCGCCCTGGTCCTCTTCGGAGCCATGAGCATGGTGGCCTTTTTCGTCAGCCATTACCTGAACCGCCTGGCCGCGTCTGAAACCCGGGCCACGGTCCTCAGCTTCAAGGGCCTGGCGTACAACATCTCCTATGGCCTCCTGGGCATGCTCTACGCCGTCATCCTCGCCATGGAGCGGCGCCCGCTCCTGGCCGAAACCCCTCTGCTCTCCGGGCAGGGCCTTGAAGACCGCCTCTTTATGGACACCTTTTTCGTGTTTCCCCTCTCCTTTGCCCTCCTCATGGCCTTTTTTCTTCTTTTCGTTCTTGGAAAAAGAGACAAAAACGAGCCCCGTAATCCTTCGCCTTCCTGAAGTTGTTTCTGAATGGGCCTCTTGCGGCAGGGTGTCATGGGAGATAATGGCTTCTTTCATGTCTTCCTATTAGCCAAATATTTTAACCTTCTTTTAACTATGTTTCTTCTTTTGGAGATTTTATAACCACCAAAAAATCAAAGGCGCCGCGCGGGGGGCCTTGTTTCGTTTGGTGAGCTGCCTTTTTTTCCAGATTTCAGCCGTTTTGCTGTCTTTCAGCCCACACAATGTGGGCTTTTTTTGTGGCGAAGATACGGTTGCAGGTCAGGTTTCAAGGCATGGGCATACGGGAATGGACGGCACGTGTGCCCGTGAAGGCATGTTGGTTCGTTATGGATACGATGAAAGGTGTGTTTCTCGTGAAAAAGATTCGATTGGATTGGACGTGTGCGGGGCTTCTGGTCCTGATGGTGTGCGGGGCGGGGGGACTTCCTCGCGTGGCCGTGGCAGGGGAGGCGGCTCCGATGTCCCCCGTGGTGCTGACAGGAACGGGCAATACGGAGGCAAAGAATTATGCGGGTACCCGAGACCTGACCCTGCAAGTGGCAGAAGGGGCGGCGCTGAATGTCAGGGGTGGTCGCGGGGCGGCCATCTTGGGGGCCGGGTCTTCCGTTTGCCTGAAAGAGGGGGCCACGGTGACCCTTACAACCGATTCCGAAGGCAGCGATCCTGTGTCTGCCATCGGTATCGATGGAGATGAGAAAGAGAGCGAAAACAGCGTTACTCTGGCCAAGGGGGCGGCAGTGACGGTGGCCTCCACCAAGGCCACGGACACCTCGGCCATCTTGATCACCGATGCCGATAACGCCCATGTCTCCCTGGATGCCGCACGGGTCAAGGCCTCGGCCGCGGACGGGAAGGTGTACGGGGTCAAGCTGGAAAAGGTCAAGTTGCCGGACACTGCCTCCCTGACCATGGCCCATGGGGCCAGGTTGGAGGTGGCGGGAAAGGCCGCTGCTGTGACAGGGGCCGATGGTGATCCCGAAGGCGAAGCCAGGGGCGTGGGCATCATTGATGTCAAGCACGGGGTGGTCCGCTTGTCCGGTGGCTCCGCGATGACGGTTACGGCGTCGTCTTCCCTTGAGGACGCGGACATGGATGCCGATGGGGTGGAGATTAAAGGTACGGACAAAGGTGAGGTGTTTCTGGATGGCACGTCGTCTATCCGTGCGTCGGCGGTTTCTTCCGGCACGGATGGCAGCGCGTATGCCAGTGGGGTGGAAGTCCATAACGTGAAGGATCTCACGGTGAGGGTGGATGGTCAGTCGACCATCCAGGCATCGGGGACTGCATTGGGTGTCAATGGTTATGCAGGTGTCTCTGGGATGGAAATAGGTGGTGTCACGCGTGCCGATGTGACTCTGGACGGTGAGTCGCTTCTGCATGCATCGGCCACCGGAGCTGAGGCCGTGGCCACGGCGTTTCACCTGGGCGCGGGAGATCTTGACCTTGAGCGGGCTCAATTCACCCTGATTGGCCATTCCGGTGTTGAAAGCAACGCCTCTGGAGACACGGCATTGTCCGGGGGTGTTACCATGGTGGATACCGATCACGGCATCCTCAAGGTGGCGGAAGGAGGCCATATCACCGCCACGGCTTCGGCTACCACCGGTGACCTGAAAAAAGGCTCCTCGAGCAAGGTGTTTGCCGCCGCTACGGTGGTGGGCATGCTGAATGTCGATACGGTGGACGTCGACTTAAACCAGGCCGTCCTGAGCGGTACCATGAGCGCCACTGCCCATCTCACCGAGAAGGGGCATGCCGCGGCAGGGATTGGGCGGGATTCCGTGGGCCTCCTTCCTGTGGGTATCGGTGCCTTAGGTTACAATCAAGCGAACATTCGGTTGACGGACTCCCATGTGACACTGACGGCAACGGCCTCGGCCAGTGTTGTAGACGGCAGGAACATGGCCCTGGTCGGGGAACCTGACATGCCTGTGTGCGGGATACTGGTCATGCCCCGGGGAATGGAAGGGGATGAGTTTCGTGTCGGCGATGTGGCTGCATTAAAGATGCCTGATGACCACACGTCCATCCGGCTGACGCGCTCCACCATTGATGTCACCGGCAAAGCTTCAGCCGAAAATTGCCTCGCCTTTGTCTCCGGCATTACCCTGAACGGGCTGAGTGGAGAGACGGATTCGGACCCCGCTACCCTTGCGATGACTGACTCCACGGTTCGCGCTTCGGCTGTGGCCGAAGGGCCTCGGACAAAGGATTTTTCCATTGAGAAACCCACAGCCATGGCCGTTGGTATTTCCACATTTTCCCTGGGTGGCAAGACCACCATTTCCCTGGACAACACCAGGGTTTTGGCTGAAGCCAAGGGGGTACTGGCTGGAGCCGTGGGCATTGGCGCCAGTGACGGCGATGGGAGCAACCTTGAGATTGCCTTGACCCGTGGGAGTGTGGTGAAGGCCGTGGCGTCACGTTCCGGGGCATCGGAAGAAGAGGGCGAGGGCGGCCCTGAATGCGTAGCCATTGCTCTGGGCAGCGGAAGCGTCACCCTGGATGCGACCTCGTCCCTTGAAGGGGAGTGGGCCGTGGTTCGGACCGAGATCAAGGCCCGAACCCCAATGATCACGATGCCAGATCTGACCGTGACCAACAAAGGGCTTATCGCCGGTCGACTGAAGGGCGTCGCCCTGGACAATGCCTCAACAGGCATCCTGCAGGTGGATTTCAAGGGGACAGACGATTGTTCCTACGTTTCATCCGCTGCGAAGAACACCTTCTACTTCCAGACAGACTCCGCCAAGCTCGCCGATGGCTCCACCTTCCGCATTCTTCCCAACGAAGGCCTCGGCCTTACCAGGCCCGGGCAGAGCCAGACCTTTGCCTTGCTTGAGTCAGGTGCCGACGTGCAGGGAACCAGAGCCAAGGTGACCCTTGAGGTCAAAGGCAACTCCCCGCTGCTGGGCCTGAGCTGGGTGGATACGTCATCCGATACCGAATTGGTGGCCCGGGTTCGTTTCTTGAACCCCGCCGAGGCTGGTGTGTCCCGTAACGGAGGTGCTGCCTTTACCGCCGCCCTGGCCGATATGCCAACGTCCTTTGTCCTGGGTACCGACCCCGAAGCCTGGTCTCCCAGCGTCAACGGGGCCTTCCTTACCGGCATGACCCAGACCGTGGGGGCTTCCCACACCAACATCGGCAACCGTCTGGGCGGGCTCATGGGCCTGAACAGCGGGGACGAAATCGTGGCTTCAGGGGGGCTGTGGTACAACGCCAGCTTTACCGATGCCGACCAGGACGAGCGTGACGGCGTGGTGGGCTTTGACGCGGATACCACCGGCCTCAGCCTGGGCCTTGACCGCCAGGTAGGGGCTCTTACCGTGGGCGTTGCCGTGACCCAGGGCAAATCCGAGGCCGAGGCCGACGACAACAGCTCCGAAATGGACATGGACGACCACCTTTTGAGTCTCTACGGAAGTTATGACGGAGGGATATGGTTCGGCGAAGCGGTCCTCTCCGCGGGCATGGGCAATGTGGACAGCGTCCGGCGCCTGGGCGATGCAACCTTTACCGCCGACTACGACAGCACCAGCTACAATGCCATGGCCAAGGCGGGCATGAAGCTGAGCGCGGCCGGATGGCAGGTAAACCCCCTGCTGGCCGTTGAGTACTCCTTCAAGGACTACGACGGGTACACCGAGTCCGGGGGCAAGGACAGCGGGGCCCTTGAGGTGGAATCCCAGGATTACTCGGTTTTCAATGTCGGCGGCGGTGCCACCCTGCAGCGCAGCTGGGTAAAGTCCTGGGGCGTTCTTACCCCTGAGGTCTCCGCCCTGGTGCGTTACGACCTTAAAGGCGACGGCATCCTTACCACCGCAAAATTTGTGGGGGGCAGTACCGCCTTCATCGCCAGCGGTGCAGATCCTGCCGAGACCAGCTGGGATCTCTCCACGGCCCTGACCCTGGCCAGCCTGGAGGAGAGCGCCGTGAGCCTTCGCCTCGGTTACGACTACGCAGGCCGCGAAGATTTTGTGGCACACAGCGTCAGCGGCAAGCTGCGGTTTGAGTTTTAATCAGCGCAGGGCATTTGGATATCCCGCGAGTTAAAAAAATCTGGAAAAGCAGCCATGCCTCGTTTATACGGGGCATGGCTGTTTTTTAGGGACACACCACGGGAGGTCCGAATGGGACTGGCAGGAAAAATCCGGCGCCGGGCGCTATGTGCGGTAGCGGCGATGTGGGTGGCAAGCGGGTGCGCCACGGCACCGCGTCAGCTGACCTTTGTCGATCTTGGGCAGCGCGGCGGACTGGCCGGGTTGGAGACGTGCCGAATCGAGGGCCAGCTGTTTACCCTGGCGGCCCTGGCGCCGGCCCTCTCCCGTTCCGACGTGCTGCGCGTCTATATCGAAGGGGACGGCCTGGCCTGGCGCACCCGCCATGTGCCGTCGGCCCATCCTTCCCCTGTGAATCCCACCGCCCTGAACCTGATGCTCGCCGATCCCATTCTTGACAAGGCCTATCTGGCGAGGCCCTGCCAGTACCTGCAGACAGATGCCTGTCGCCCTCGGTACTGGTCGACCCACCCCTTTTCTCCTGAGGTTATCTCAGAGATGGGCCGCGCCCTGGACGTCTTGAAGGCGCAGGGCGGCTACGGTCGCCTGGAACTGGTGGGATTTTCCGGCGGTGCGGCCGTGGCGGCCCTTCTGAGCGCCCGGCGGGGTGACGTGGACAGCCTGACCACGGTGGCGGGAAACCTGGATACCGAGGCTTTTTGTAAACTCCACGGACTGACGCCCCTTTCCGCCTCCCTGAACCCGGCCGATGTCGCAGGGGCGCTGGCGTCCATTCCCCAGCGGCATTTTGTGGGCAAAGACGATGCGGTGATTCCCCCTGCAATCTACGCATCCTTTGCCTCCCGCATGGCGCCTTGCAGGGCCCCCGCCCCGGTGCTGGTGGATGACGCCGCACACCAGCGGGGATGGCTGGCCCTGTGGCCCGCCCTGCTGCGATCCCATGGGCCGGAGCCGTGCCGCTTAACAGCCCCTTGAGGGGCCTGTCTCATCCGGGGTCGTCATTATCGTCCCATTCAATTCCTTCCTGCTTTGCTTGAAAATGACTCCGGTGTGTCCTTGTCAGAAAGCCGGGAGTAACATTTCGTATGATCGTTCTCTCATGAAATATCCGGGTTATCGCATGCCGGGTCTCGTTTCGTGGGGGCTGGTGCCTCCGTCTGCAGGGTACGAGAGCCCCTCCCCCCAGGGCCAACGCATTTGGATTTTGCCTCCGGCGGCCCTGCCGGGGGGCAAGCTTTTGAAACGTTGGACAAACAGGTATTGAGTGCGATGCATGGTTCATGCGAATGTGCTCGTATTTCGATTGCTTTCGCCTGATGTGCAGGCAACCGAAACGTTTTTGTGGAGCTTTTTTCAAAAAGCGACCCGCCGGAGGCAACTTGCAGTTAAATGCGTTTGTCCTGCCCCTCCCCCCTCTCTTTTTAAATGTTTTTCTTTTGTATGTTATAATGAAGCGTTACCTGCACTGACCGAGACCGTGCGTATGGCGTTGCGTCGCTGCGGGGGGGGGTACGATGCTCGTATTTTATCTGTTACCGGGTTGTGAAGGGATAATCTTTTATGTATGCTAAGTAGATTTGTAAAATCAATGTTTATAGTTTGAAGGCGACAGAATCTCTACGAAAGCCTGGGATCCATTGCTGCGGCGTGTAGTCCCTCCGGTCTTTCTGCGCCCTGTCTCAATGGGCGGCTTTCGTAGAAGGGTTTTCGGCCTTTGAGGTGTCTGTTCCGGGATCCAGGCGACAGATGAGCGAGAAGGTGAAGCCACCTGGCTTCCCTTTGGAAACCATAAAAGAAAGGAGCGAGGAGATCCGGTGGATTCCGGGTCTTTTGTCATGCATCGTCCACTTTATTTTGGAAAAACGGGTGATGGATCGTGGTGGCCGCATGGCGCGTGTTATGAATGGTTTTATCTTCAACCCAATGGTAAAGATGGTGGCCCAGAGACTGGCCATCGGCATCGGGACCCTGCTGGTGATCTCGGTTCTTATTTTTGTCGGTGTGGAGGCCCTTCCCGGGGATCTCGCCGAGTCGGTACTGGGCCAGAATGCCCTGCCGGAAACTGTTGCAGCCTTTCGTGCTGAACTTAACCTCGACCTTCCGGCCCATGTCCGCTACGGGACCTGGCTGGCCGAGGTGGTCAGGGGAGATTTTGGAAACTCCCTTGCCAGCGGAAAACCCATCGCCGAGCTTATCGGGTGGCGGTTTAAGAACACCCTGTTCCTTGCGGGGACCACGGCCCTGGTGGCTGTCCCCCTGGCGCTTTGTCTCGGCATGTTTGCCGCCCTGTACCGGGACACCTGGATGGACCGGTTTCTCTCCATCTCCACGCTGAGCGCCATCTCCTTTCCTGAGTTTTTCGTGGCCTATATCCTCATCACGCTTTTTTCCGTCAAGCTGGCTCTTTTTCCCAGCATCTCCACCCTGACCCGCGACATGTCCCTTGCGGTGAAGCTGCACACCATCACCCTTCCCTGTATCACGCTTACCCTGGTGGTCCTGGCACACATGATGCGCATGACCCGAGCTGCCATCATCAACGTGATGGACCTTCCCTTCATCGAGATGGCCCGCCTCAAGGGGATCTCCCGACGGCGGATCGTCTTCGCCCACGCCCTTCCCAACGCCCTGGCTCCCATTATCAATGTCATCGCCATCAACCTGGCCTACCTGGTTGTGGGTGTGGTGGTGGTGGAGGTGGTCTTTGTCTACCCGGGGCTTGGACAGCTTCTGGTGGACTCCGTATCCAAGCGGGACCTGCCCGTGGTGCAGGCCAGCGGCCTTATTTTTGCCGTGACCTACGTGGGGCTGAACCTGACGGCGGACGTGTTGTCCATGGTGAGCAACCCGCGCCTTCGGCATCCGAAATAGGGGGGGATATGAAACAGATAATGCACACATTAAAGCGTATGTCGCCCAGTGCCCTGTTCGGGGTGACGGTGATTGTTCTGAATTTACTTGTTTTTCTGGTGGGCCCGGCTTTGGCCCCCTACGGTGAGACCGAAGTGGTGGGGGATGTGTGGCTGCCCATGGGGGCCGGTCATCTCCTGGGAACGGACCATATCGGGCGGGACATGCTGACGCGCCTGATCTACGGTGCGCGCAACACCATAGGCATTGCCCTGTTGATTACCTTTATCGCCTTTGTCTCCGGGACCTTTCTGGGCTTGGCCGCGGCCACCTTGAAAGGGTGGGTGGATCAGGTCCTGGGACGCCTTGTAGACATTGTCATGGCTTTTCCTCCCCTGATTTTCGCCCTTATGGTGCTGTCGGTGATGGGAACCTCGGTGACGGTGCTTGTGGTGGTCCTCTCCCTTCTGGACTCCACCCGGGTGTTTCGCCTGGCCCGGGCCGTTGCCATGGATGTGGAGGTGATGCCCTATGTGGAGGCTGCCCGCCTCAGGGGTGAAGGGCTCTGGTGGGTCATGCGCCGGGAGATTTTGCCCAACACCCTGCCGCCCCTTATTGCTGAGTTCGGCATGCGGTTTTGCTTTGTGTTCCTTTTTATCAGCGCCTTGAGCTTTCTGGGCCTTGGCTTTCAGCCCCCGGCAGCGGACTGGGGGAGCATGGTCCGGGAAAACGCCGGGGCCATCACCTTCGGGATTCCCGCCGCCCTCTGGCCCGCCTCTGTGATTGCTGTGTTGACCATCGGGGTGAACCTGGTGGTGGACTGGTTTCTCAATATCCAGGGAAAGTCAACACATTAAGCAGTTGAAAAAGTAACCTGGGGGCAAGGGGCTCAGCCCCTGGCCGCCGGAGGCATCGGTTTATAAGGAGATTTCTTATGTCCAAGAATAAAAAGGAAAAAAGCAGCGGTCTGTTGACCCTGACCGATATCCATATCGCAGGGGGCCAGGGGGATCACCGCGAGGAGATTATCCACGGCATCGACCTGTCCCTTGCGCGGGGCGAGGTCCTGGGGCTCATCGGCGAGTCCGGGGCGGGAAAATCCACCCTGGGCCTGGCCGCCATGGGGTACATTCGCTCCGGGTGCGAAGTGACGAAAGGGTCCATCGTCTTTGACGGCATGGACCTTATGGCCAAGTCTCCATCCCGGCGGCGAAAACTCTGGGGGACCCGCATCGCCTACGTGGCCCAGAGTTCGGCCGCTTCTTTCAATCCGGCACATACCCTGATCCGGCAGTTTACCGAGGTCCCGGTGCAGCACGGCATCGCCGGAAAAGCCCGTGCCGAGGAGAAGGCGGTCAGCCTTTACGATCGCCTGAATCTTCCCCAGCCGGACCAGATCGGGTACCGGTATCCCCACCAGGTCTCCGGTGGCCAGCTCCAGCGGGCCATGGTGGCCATGGCCATGGCCGCAGACCCGGATATCATCATCTTTGACGAGCCCACCACCGCCCTTGATGTCACCACCCAGATCGAGGTGCTGGCCGCCATTCGGGACGTGATCCGCGACAAGAACACCGCGGCCATCTACATCAGTCACGACCTGGCCGTGGTGGCCCAGATGGCGGATCGGATCATGGTGCTAAAGGACGGGAACCTCGTGGAGGAGGGGGCGGCCGAGGCCCTCCTGGACGAACCCCAAGAGAGCTACACCAAAGAGTTGATCTCCGTGCGCCTCGGCAAAGGGAAAAAGCGAAAAGGGGAGACGCCCGGGGAGACGATTTTAAAGGTCGACGGCATCACCGCCGGATACAAAAAAGGGGAACGGGTTCTGAAAGATATCTCCCTGCATGTGGGGAAGAAGAGGACCGTGGCGGTGGTGGGGGAGTCCGGAAGCGGCAAGAGCACCCTGGCCCGGGTGATCACCGGCCTGTTGCCCCCGTCCAAAGGGCGGATTCGCTTCGGGGACGACCTGCTCAAGCCGAAAACCGCCCAGCGTGACCGGGAGACCTTAAGGCGCCTGCAGATGATTTACCAGATGCCGGATGTGGCCGTGAACCCGCGCCAGACCCTCCTTGAGATCATCGGTCGCCCCCTTGCCTTCTATTTCGGCATGGACAAGGAGGCCATCCGGGGTCGGGTTGCCGAACTGCTTGCCATGGTGGAGCTTCCCGAGGCCTACATCTCCCGCTACCCGTCGGAACTCTCCGGGGGTGAAAAGCAGCGGGTCTGCATCGCCCGGGCCCTGGCGGCCAAGCCCGATCTCATCATCTGCGATGAGGTGACCTCGGCCCTGGACCAGCTCGTGGCCGAATCGGTGCTGAATCTTCTTCGGCGCCTGCAAAAGGAGCTTGGGGTCTCCTACCTGTTTATCACCCACGACCTGAACACCGTGAAAGCCATCGCCGACGAAGTGGTGGTCATGCTCAAAGGGCGCATCGTGGAGCAGGGCCCGAGGGCCGAGGTCCTCAGCCCTCCGCACCACGCCTACACCGAAAAGCTTCTCGCTTCCGTGCCGGAGATGGACACCGACTGGCTCGACAACTACCTCGAAGGGAGCGTGGCGTAAGGGCCACACAATACATCGCTGCGGCAACCCGCTTAAAGATGCCTCCGGCGGCCCTGCCGGGGGCCAAACTTTTGAAAAGTTTGACAAACAGCTATTTAACACGATGCCCTCACCATGCCTTGAATGAAAGGCGAATGTGATTTTCCCTGAGGAACGAAGGGGAAAGCGCATTTGCAACCCGCTTTCAAGGTGGCACACCTTGCCGCCGGAGGCTTTCTTCCATGAACTTTCACCATAGAAGGCACCGCAGACGTGTTACGAAATCCGTACCGGAGAAAGGAATCAGCAAAGACGTATGCATTCATTACATGAGTTGGAATCCCTTGTTGAGACAGGGCGCATCTCGCGCCGAGAGTTCATGCGGCGTGCCGCGACCTTAGGGCTTGCCCTGGCCGTTGCCCCGTCGCTGTTTCCCATGGGGGCCCAGGCTGCGGAAGGCCCGAAACGGGGCGGCCGCCTGCGCATGGGCATGGGGGGTGCCTCCACCACGGACACCCTCTCCCCTGCGGTGATGACGGACATGATGATCCAGACCCTCGTTTACGGGCAGCTGGGCAACAGCCTCATGGAGATCGACAATGAGGGCCGGGCCGTTCCGGAGCTTGCCGAGAGCTATGAATCATCGGCCGATGCCTCAACCTGGGTGTTCAAGTTGCGAAAAGGGGTGACCTTCCACAACGGCAAGACCATGACCGCCGACGATGTGATCCACTCCATCAACCTCCACCGGGGGGAGAAGAGCACCTCGGCCGCCAAGGCCATAGTGAAGTCCATCAAAGAGATCGTCAAAGAGGACGCGTACACCGTGCGCATGGAGCTTGCCTCTCCCAACGCCGATTTCCCCTACATCCTCACGGATTACCACCTGGTCATCGTACCCGAGGGCCACGACGGCACGGACGGGATTTTCACCGGGGCTTACCGTCTCAAGTCCTTTGAGCCCGGGGTTCGCAGCCTCACCGAGCGGAACTCCGGTTACTTCAGGGATGACAGGGGATGGTTCGATGAGGTGGAGACCCTGGCCATCAACGACATCAACGCACGCACCAACGCCTTGAAAACCGGGCAGGTGGACCTGATCAACCGGTGTGAGTTAAAGACCCTGCGTTTTCTTGAGCGCATGCCCGGGATTCAGCTCGTCAAGCAACGCGGCTACAGGCATTACACCTTTGCCATGCATACGGACGCGGCCCCGTACAGCGACAACAACGTGCGCATGGCCTTAAAGCACGCCGTGGACCGGGAGCAGCTTGTGAAGACCGTGTTCCGGGGGTATGCCGTGGTGGGCAACGATCATCCCATCAGCTCCGGGAACAGGTACCACGCAGGGGACCTGCCCCAGCGGGTGTATGACCCGGACAAGGCAAAGCACTACCTGAAAAAAGCGGGGCTGGACCACCTGAAGGTGGATCTTCACGTGGCCGACGCCGCCTTTCCCGGTGCCGTGGATGCCGGCGTCCTCTTTCGGGAGAGTTCGGCAAAGGCCGGGATCGATGTCAACGTGGTGCGAGAGCCCAATGACGGCTACTGGAGCAATGTCTGGCTCAAAAAAACCTTTTGCGCGGTCTTCTGGGGCGGCCGCGTCACCGAAGACATGATGTTCTCCACCGCCTACGCCGATAACGCCGCCTGGAACGACACCAACTGGAAGCACAAGCGGTTCAACGAGCTGCTGGTGGCGGCACGGGGAGAGCTCGATGAGGCCACCCGGAGAAAACAGTACGAAGAGATGCAGCGGCTCGTCAGCGATGAAGGCGGGGTCATCATCCCGGCCTTCGGCATGGACATCGCCGCCGCAAGCAAAAAGATCGGCCTTCATAAGCCCGCCGTGAACTGGGAACTCGATGGGTTCCGGTGCGCCCAGCGTTGGTGGTTCAAGGCGTAATGACGTGTCTTCTATGGTTAAAGCCGGGTGCAGAGGTCTCAAAAAAAACAAAAACATGCCTCCGGCGGCGAGGTGTGCCACCTCGAAAGCAGGTTGCGAATGCGCTTTCCCCCTCGTTCCTCGGGGAAAATCACATTCACCTTTCATTCAGGGGATGTTGAGGAATCTTGTTATATAGCTGTTTGTCAAACTTTTCAAAAGTTTGGCCCCCGGCAGGGCCGCCGGAGGCATCATTCCCTTTTCTATAAGCTGAATTGGGCGATTCGTTTTTTGAGGCGGGAGCCGATGTCCGCCAGGGCGTCGGCGTCCCGTCCCACGGAGACGGCGGTTTTCAGGATGTCCTGTGAGGCCCCGTCAATTTCAGCGATATCCCCGGCGATCTCTTTGGCGGCAACGGTGCCTTCGGCCAGGTTGCCGTTGACGTCGCCGATGCGTCCGGATGTCCGGGCCAGGCGTCCCGACACCTCGCGGGTGGTTGCGGACTGCTGGTCCACAGCGGCGGCGATGTCGGAGATGATGGTGTCGATGTCGTGGATGACCCCGGCGATGTCTTCAATCCCCTCTGCCGTGACCTGGGTGGTCTTCTGCATGCCGGCAAGGTGGGTGTGGATATCCAAGGTTGCGTCGGCGGTCTGTTTGGACAGGGCTTTGATCTCATTGGCGACCACGGAAAATCCCTTGCCTGCGGCCCCGGCCCTGGACGCTTCGATGGTTGCGTTTAAGGCGAGGAGGTTGGTCTGGTTGGAGATTTCGGTGATGGTCTCGGCGACGTTGCTGATGTCCCTGGCTGATGTTGTCAGTTCCCGGATCCTCAGGGATGAGGACCCGGCGGTTGAGACGGCGCGTTCCGATATGGAGCGCGCTTTTTTTGCTTTCACGGCAATGTGGTCCATGGAGGCCTGCATCTCCTCGGTTGCCGTGGCCACCTTGGTGAGGTTGGCCGTGGCCTCTTCGGAGGCCGTGAAGATGGCGCTGAGGGAAGCGCTCATCTGAGAGCCCGCCGCGGCAACGGTCCCGGAACGGTCCGCGGTGCTTTCGGCGTTGCGGGTCATGGTGCCGGAGATGGCGTCCAGGTTGCCCGAGGCACAGACCAGGGCGTCCGTCTCCCGGGAGACGTCGCCGATGATGGCGTGGATGTTGCCCACAAAAACGTTGAACCAGTGGGCCAGCCTGCCGATCTCGTCCCTGTTCTTCACGGGGAGGCGAACGGTGAGGTTGCCGTCCCTTGAGGCGATGTCTTCCAGGGCCCCGGAGAGCATCCGAACCGGTTGCACCAGTTTTTTGATGAGGACAAAGCCCAGGAGCACCAGGCTGGAGATGACCACGACCCCCACGGCCAGGTTCAATCGCCTGGACCGGGTGATGAGGCTGTGCTTTCTTTCGTTTTCCAGAGCAGCAATCTCTCTGGTGAGCTTCTGGCAGGAGCGGGCATGGGAGACCATGATGGATTCCAGTTCCGCCTTTCGGGTTTTGTATTCCGGGGTGCCGTAAAGGGTCGTCAAATGGCGAAAATCCCTGCTGTAGGCTAGAATCTCCTGTGTGGCCCGGTCCACGGATTCCCGGTAAACATCCGGGACCGCCTGCCCTGCACGATCCAGCAGTTTCAGGATGGCCTTGCAGTGTCCCTCCCATTTTTCAAGGGAGTTTTTCGTGTCCGTTCCATGGGCCTTGAAACCGCGAAGTTGAAAGTTTTTTTCCTGGCGCCTGCACTCCAGGATTTTTAAGTTCATCTCCCCCATGAGTCCAAGGGTTCGATCAATGGTGACGATTCCTTTCATGGCAAGGTTGGAGTGGACGCAGATGATGGAAACCCCGGCCGTGATTCCGATGAGCAGAAACACTGCTTTTTGCCTGATCGTAAGCTGTTTTGGCATGTTTGTCTCTCCCGTGGTCAGTCATGAATTCAGTCATACCGTATGACCAGTGAGCAAGTAGCATACCAAACGTTGATTTGCTTTGATGGAGGGTAAGTTATTTGAAATCAGGGAATAACCGATGGGCGTTTCGGGTGTTTGTTTAGGGGGCGGGCATTGGGTGTCAGGACGGTTGGCAGGGTGTAAAGCAGGCTGGTGCAACCGGAATATTTTTGCGGCGGTTTCTCCACAAATCGCCTTGGCGAAGGCGAACCGAGGTAGATCCCAGCTTTTGGTAAGGCCTCGCGCAAGAAATAAAGCCACACCCCTTACGAAACATGCCGCTGTGATTTGACCCGAAAAGGAGGGGCAAATCACAGCGGCAAACGGCTTTCAAGGTGGCTCACCTTATCGTTGGGGGCCTCGTTTTAAGCTTTCCTAAATCCAGTCCAGGCCGCCGAAGACTGCCGCGCAGGCAAAATCAAAGGCAAGGATGGAGGAGACCACCTTGACGCGCTGCCGGTCGGTCTCCATGTCGTGGACCCAGAAGGAGACGACGAAAAAGGGCAGGTACCCGATGAGGAAGATAAAAATGGGGAACTTGATGCTCCACCAGGCCCAGTCCCAGGTCAGGGCCCCGATGGCGTTTAGAACGCACTCCACCACCACGCAGGCCGTGGTAAACAGGATAATGTAAAAGGAGCGGTTGGGGACCCCCAGGATTTTCTTGTTCTTGTCGGCGGGAAGGCTCTTTACCGCGGCCACGCCCATGACCATGAACATAAAGAGAATCTCGATGTTCCAGCCGATGAGGATGATGTAGCTGGAGTCGGCCGGGGCTCCCCAGACCGGGGCGTGCCCGGTGAAGTGAAAGACCAGTCCGTTCCAGAGTTCGTTGAAAAAATCCATCCCGATGAAGGCGAGCCCCGCCAGAACCACCTTCCAGTTTTCCTTGCCCATCTCCACAGAGTAGACATAGATCACAAGAAGCAGGATCGGAATAAGAGTCCATTGAAAGTGAGATGTGTCCCTCAGGGCAGCGAGTCCTTGCTGGGCGGCCGGTGTCATAGGCTGGTCCTCCTTTGGTTTTCTGCGTTGTGTGGAAAAGGATGTGAGATATCCCATGGTTACTGAGACTGTACATGGGTGTCAATGAAAAAATGAACAAAACCTATATTTGTTCATTTGATAGGGCCGGTACTTTGTCACTATTCAGCTTATGCCTCCGGCGGTCCTGCCGGGGGCTAAACTTTTAAAAATTTGAATAAACAGGTTTTAAACTCAGATTGAGTTTAATCTGAACCAATGGCGAATGAGATTTTCCCTGAGGAACGAAGGGGAAAGCGCATTCGCAACCTGCTTTCAAGGTGGCACACCTTGCCGCCGGAGGCTGCTTTTTTAGCCCCGTTTAGCCTTTTGTCATGCGAAGCAGGGTCCACTCCACGTGGTGGGCATCCTTGATGTCGGCCGGGACCTTGCCTTTGGGGGTGGCTTTGAAGGCTCTTTTTTTCATGGGGGGGATGGTGCAGCGGATTTTGACGGTGCCCAGGGGTTCCCCAAAGACATTGCAGAAGGAGAGCTCGGCGGTGAGGGATATTTTGCTTCGGGTGGTATTTTCAAGGACACCCGATGCCTTGGGCTTGTACGTTTTTGCCCCGGAAGGGGGCGGGGTGAGGGCCAGGCAGTCGTAGGACAGGTCCCGGTTGATGGTGCCCCGGGTAAAAAACGCCGCGGCAGGGGACGCATGGGAGAGGCCGATGACAAGGCAGAGAGCCAGAACGGACAGGGCGCGTTTCATGATGTCTCCTTTGATGTGAGGAAAGGGCAGGGGGGGCTTTGTGGGGGGGATAGGCTGTGATGAAAGAGGTAACATGATGCGTGGCGTTGGGCAAGGGGAGATAGGAGGTAGGTGATAGGTAGGGTGCGCTTGCGCACCGCCGAAGCGCCGAAGCGGCCATGGGAGCCGATGAGCTCGGAGGCCCCTTGCCCCGCATAGACATGGCGAAGCGTGTCGGCTTACCGGGCAATGGTGCGCAAGCACACCCTACGGGATGCTGGGTGGTGGATGATGTTTGGGCTCAGGTGAGGATATGAGAATACCTCCATGAACGATGCAGGAAATCCAGGGGGCCGGGTTTTATATGGCATGTGTTCCTTGTGCGGTGGGTAGGTGTTAGTCATGTGAATTAGATCATTGTTAAGTTTTTTTGTTTTGTAGTAATAAAAACGGTTGCGCTTGGTTTTGGATGGGCGGGGCCATATCGGACCGGTTGCCGAAAATCATAGGGTGAG
The DNA here is from genome assembly GCF_900101345.1 of Desulfoluna spongiiphila. GTDB lineage: Bacteria > Desulfobacterota > Desulfobacteria > Desulfobacterales > Desulfolunaceae > Desulfoluna > Desulfoluna spongiiphila. The sequence continues at coordinate 498,498 of NZ_FMUX01000002.1, forward strand.
CCATGCGCACCGAATCATTATAAGAAATACAAGAAATCTTGATACAGACAGGGGGGAGCATGGCGACATGCACAAAATGCGGGGAGGAGCTGGATGCCAAGGCAAGGTTCTGCCTGGCCTGCGGCACGCCGGTGGGTGAAGGCCCTGGTAATTCAGGGGCACCGGACCCCTTCAAAACCGTTGTGAAAGATTGCCCGGCCTACGGGGTGGTGAACCTGGAGCAATTGCCTGAAGGGCATCTCATTGATGACCGCTACGAGGTAAAGGAAAAGTTGGGCCAAGGCGGTTTTGGGGCTGTCTACCGGGTTTTTGACCGGAAGATGAAGTGTGAAAAAGCCCTGAAAGTGCTGCCCGAGGCGGTGGCCTCGGACCGGGAGGCCATGGAGAGCATCGGCAATGAAGCGGCGACCATGGCCCGCCTCAATCACTCCAATATTGTCAGGATCTTCGAGTTCCAGGATGAAGGGCCCATCAAGTATATCGACATGGAGTGTGTCGAGGGGCTGAGCCTTACCGAGGTGAAGCTGAACACGCCGGAGATAAAACTCCGGGAAGAGGACGCGGTTCGTTTTGCAAAGGCGATTGCCGAAGGCCTGGCCTACGCCCACGCCCAGGGGGTGATCCACAAAGACATCAAGCCCCAGAACATTCTTATTGCCAAAGACGGCACGCCCAAGATCACGGATTTCGGAATCTCCGAGACGGTGAAGAGCTCCATGAGCCGCATCGCCAACTCCAGTTCCTCCGGCACCTTGGTCTATATGTCGCCCGAGCAGATCAATGGCCGGTCCGTGGGGCGTGAGGCCGATATTTATTCTTTTGGGGCGCTTCTCTATGAACTCCTTTCCGGGCATCCCCCCTTCTACAAAGGGTCCATCGAATACCAGATTTTAAACAATCCACCGGAATCCCTGGACGGCGTCTCCAACGCATTAAACTTCCTTGTGCTCCGGTGCCTGGAAAAAGAGTATGCGGACCGGTTTCGCAGCTTTGACGAGGTGAAGGACGCCCTCGACGGGAAGGACGTGCCCAGGGCCGGGCAAGCCAAAGTGCCGGCGAAGGTGGATGAGCCGAAGAGAAAAAAAACGGTGTGGCTGGCGGTAGCGGTTGTGATTGTTTTGGCGGTGGTCGCCGGGGTCTACGGGCTGGTGGGGCCAGATAACCCGCAGCCCGGTGTGCAGGCAACTGCAGAACCCGCGTTTGCCGAAACTACGGTGCCCGTGGCGCATCCGTCGCGGCCGCCAAAGGATCTTCTTGCGGGAATGCCTTCCCTGAAGCGAATGGACAGGCAGATTGAGGAGACCAGAGAAACCCTCACCCGGCTTGAATCGTCCATTGGAGGCATGAAAGAGCGCCTGGACACAGGGGCCGTAAAAAAAGGCGACAGTCTGGAGGCGATGCTGGGGCTGATACAGGAGAAAAAAGAGGTGAGCGAAGCCCTGGTGCAGCTGGAGCTGAGGAAACGCGATGAGGTCGCGCACCGAAAAGAAGAGCAAAGGCTACGCAAATACACCCTGTTGAAAAAAGATGTGGAGGTCTACCAGGGGCTCATCGCCACGGAAGAGGGCCGGGATTTAAAAGAAACAGCCTGGCGACGGCTCGTGGGCAATCACCCGGAAGACGCCGAAGGGGTGGGGCTTTATGACACCGAAGCGCTTTTGAACGGTGGGCGTCTGACAGTGAGCACCAAGCCCGAAGGGGCAACGGTTCGCATATTGAATATTGAACCCGCGTATGCCCCCGGGATGAAACTTGCGCCCGGGAGGTATGAGGTTGAGGTGGCCCATGAGGGGTATGTGGAAGCACGGAAAACCGTTGCCCTTGCCCGGGGTGAGGCGAAAGAGGTGGCCATGGCTTTAAAGCGTATGCCGACCGTGACCATTAAAACCATCCCTGCCGATGCTCGGGTTGTGATCAAGGGAATCCCGGAGACATACAGTCCCGGTATGGTGCTTCCTCCGGGGGCGTATGACGTGGTGGCTTCAGCCAGGCATCATGTGTCTCGGAAGCTGGTGATTCGATTGGCTGCCGGGGAGACGAAATACGAGAAGGTGGCGCTGGTTCCCTCTGGGAGGCTGACCATCGACACCTCGCCCGCTGGGGCATCGGTGGTGTTGATTGGAATTAAGGAAGCTTATCGTCCGGGGCTTCAGCTTGCACCGGGAGAATACAGACTTTTGGTCAAGGCAAAGGGTTATTATTCCAAAGAGGCCTTGGTCAAGGTGGTAGCGGGTAAAACAACGTCGGTTGCAATGTCGCTTCAAAATAAAAAAATGACGAATAGCCTCGGGATGGAGTTTGTCTACATCAAGCCTGGGACGTTTCTGATGGGGAGTCCTTTGGGTGAGTCGGGGCGCTCTAATGACGAGACGCAGCACCGTGTGACGCTGTCCACGGGGTATTATCTCCAAGCGACGGAGGTAACCCAGGGGCAGTGGAAGGCGGTCATGGGGAGCAACCCGTCCCGTTTTAAAAACTGCGGTGATGAGTGCCCAGTGGAGAAGGTGTCGTGGGAGGATGCTCAGGAATTTATCCGGAAGTTGAACGCGCGTGAAGGGGGGAATCGTTACCGGCTTCCGACGGAGGCGGAGTGGGAGTATGGGTGCCGTGGGGGGAGCGACGCGCCATATGCCAACGGCATGAGGCTTTTGTCGCCTGGCTGGTATGATGATAATTCGGGGAGCAAGACCCATCCTGTGGCTCAGAAAGATCCAAATGCTTGGGGATTGTATGACATGCCTGGGAACGTCTATGAATGGTGCCAGGATTGGTATGGCAGTTATCCAACAGGTCATGTTACCGATCCAGTGGGGCCGTCATCAGGCTCCAACCGGGTGATACGTGGCGGCAGCTGGGGCGACTACGCCCGCAACTGCCGGAGCGCCAATCGTCGCAGCTGCAGCCCCAGCTACCGTAGCCATGGCCTCGGCTTCCGTGTCGCGAGGACATCGTAAGCGAAGCTTACGGGTTTTTTTACCTTTTGAGGTCGTAGGACAGAAAGGCAGGAAACAGGTCCTATGCGATAGGTGGTAGGGTGCGCTTGCGCACCGCCGAAGCTCATAGACATGGCGAAGGGTGTTGGTTTAACGGGTAATGGTGCGCAAGCACACCCTACGTGTACCGGGCGGCTGACGGCGGGCCGAATCGGTCATGGAAACTGTGGGGTTTGGATGCACCTTGTGTGGATGTTGAAAAAAGGAGGTGGAACATGCCAAATTATCGACGCGAGAAGATCGCTGGCGCCACACTTTTTTTTACCGTGGTCACCCACATGCGTCGGCCGATTTTGTGTGAAGAGCCTGTCCGGAAGGCTTTGAGGGAAGGGATCGAGAGGGTGAGGGCTGTTTCTCCGTTTACCATCGACGCGTGGGTGCTTCTTCCCGACCATTTGCATTGCATCTGGACCTTGCCTGCGGGAGACGGGGATTTCAGCCTTAGGTGGGCAAAGATCAAGCAGCATGTGACGGCTGCTTGCGAAACGTGTTTTTTCCGGGATGAGATGATGTCCGAATCGCGGTCGCGCCGGGGGGAAGGAACGATCTGGCAACGGCGGTTTTGGGAGCACCGGATCCGCGACGACCGTGATTTTGAAACGCACATGGATTATATCCATTACAACCCGGTGAAGCATGGCGTGGTTGAGGTGGTTTCGACGTGGCCGTGGTCTACCTATCATCGGTACGTTGCACAAGGGGTGTATCCCAATGATTGGGGTGGGGCCGATATGCCATGTCATGCGGGAGATTTCGGGGAATCAGGGTAGGGTGCGCTTGCGCACCGCCGAAGAACCAAACCGGTCATGGAAGGCGAGGTGCTTGGATGACCCACACACCGTATAAAAATGGCGAAGGTTTTTGGTTTACCGGGCAATGGTGCGCAAGCGCACCCTACCTCTGCGCTCTCAGAAAATCCTCGGCCTCCTTGCGCGTGGGGATGGAGGTCTGGGCGCCCATGCGCATGACGGAAAGGGCGGCTGCGGCGTGGGAAAAAGCAATGGCTTCGGGGAGCTGGTCGCCCCGTTGCAGGGCAGCCATGAGGGCCCCGTTGAAGGTGTCTCCGGCGGCGGTGGTGTCCACGGGGGTGACGTGGAATCCGGGAACCACCGCCCCCCTGCCTTTGGCGCTCACAAAGGCCCCCTTGGCCCCCAGGGTGATGATCACCGTCGCCACCCCCATGCCGTGGAGGCAGGCGGCGGCCTCCATGGCACTGGCCGCATCCTGGATGGCGATGCCGGTGAGGGCCGCGGCCTCGGTTTCATTGGGGGTGATGATGGCAAGATTTTTAAGGAGCTCTTCGGGCAGGGATCGCGCCGGAGCCGGGTTCAATGCCACGGGAACCCCCGCTTTTTTTGCTTCTTCCGCAGCCATGATCACCGTCTCCATGGGTGTTTCCATCTGCATGAGAAGGGCCGATGCCCCCCGGATGAGCCCCAGGTGCGGGGCGAGGCGCTCCGGCGTCAGGCAGGCGTTGGCCTCCGGCGAGATGCCGATGCAGTTCTCTCCGTTTTCCGCCACAAAGATCATGGCCATGCCCGTGGGCATGCCCTCTTCGACCATGATCCCTCGGGTGTCCATGCCCTTGGCCTGAAAGGCATCCTTCATGCGGCGACCAAAGTCGTCTTCCCCCACACAGGCGATAAACGCAGTCCTCGCCCCGAGCCGTACGGCCGCCACCGCCTGGTTGGCCCCCTTGCCCCCGGGCACCACCCGGTACCCGTGGCCCGTCACCGTCTCCCCGGGCCGGGGAAGCTCCTTTACCTGCAGAATGTGGTCGGCGTTGACACTGCCCAATACAACCAACGGCTTTCCTATCATCCCGTGTTTCTCCCAAATTATTGAATTTAAAAGCGTGCCTTCTAAATGGTTAAAGTCGGAAGAACAACAGAGTCACAGAGCACTCAGGAAAAAATAAAAGCGATGTCTCCGGCGGCGAGGTGTGCCACCTCGAAAGCAGCTTGCGAATGCGCTTTTCCCGTCGTTCCTCGGGGAAAATCACATTCGCCTTTGATTTTAATTCAGAGGGTAAACCCCCACCTATGGTGAAGGACTCTCCACGTTTGACAGCTCTACCAGTAGGAGTAGATAGCTTTTTGTGAATATTAACGGTTTATTACATAAGTGAAGCGCATCGAAACGGAGCGCCGCACTCCGGTGCGGCTTTTTAGTCCGTCGTTACCCATGCCGCACCGGAGTGCGGCGCTCCAGGGTTCAAGGGTGACCGGGTGATGTTGTAACACGCCGATGGCCGAAACGATTATCAAGAACAAAAAAGAAACCTAACCGGTAGTGGTGCATAGGTGCCTTAAGGCACAGAAACAGATCGCTTTGAGTGGTTAACAATAAAGCCTCCCGTTCGATGGGAGGTTGTGACTGGCCTGAATCAGTTCTTTCTAACCTGTTTATTAAACTTTTTAAAAGTTTAGCCCCCGGCAGGGCCGCCGGAGGCATGCGTTTGGCTTTTTACTCCGTAATCACCTTCAACGGCACGGGGATGTACGGATCCACGGCGTTGCCTTTGAGGACGCCGACAGCGGTTTCCACGCCCAGGGTGCCGATGAGGGCGGGTTGCTGGGCGATGGTGGCGGCCATGTCGCCGCGCTGGACGGCTTTGATGCCGTCGTCGGTGCCGTCAAAGCCCACGACCAGGGCTTTTTTATTGGCCGCCTGCAGGGCGCGGATGGCGCCCAGGGCCATTTCATCGTTCTGGGCGAAGACAGCCTGGACATCGCCGTGGGCGGCCAGGAGGTTCTCCATGACGTTGAGGCCTTTGGTGCGGTCGAAGTCTGCTGGCTGGCTGGCGATGATGGTGAGTCCGTTGGCCTTGGCGGATTTGAGGAATCCTTTGCCCCGGTCCCGGGCGGCAGAGGTGCCTGCCAGGCCTTCGAGCTGGATCACCTTGGCCCCTTTGCCCAGCTTCGCTGCGATGAAGTCACCTGCCATGGCGCCCCCTTCCACGTTGTCCGAGGCGATGTGGCTGGCCACCTTGCCCCGGCTGGCGCCCCGGTCAAGGGTGAGGACGGGGATTTTCGTTCTGTTGATCATGCGGATGGCGTTGGAGACCGCATCGGAGTCCGTGGGGTTGATGAGGATGGCCTTGACACCCCGGACCGAGAGGTCCTCCACGTTGGCCAGCTCTTTGCTGGGGTCGTTCTGGGAATCCAGCACGATGAGGGAGACGCCCAGCTCGGCGGCTTTTTTCTCTGCCCCGTCTTTCATGGTGACGAAAAACGGGTTGTTGAGGGTGGAGACAACCAGGGCCAGGGTGTCTTTGGCCAGGGCCGGGGCAGAGATCCCCAGTACCACGATAAGCGCTGTGATCAAACCGGTTGTTTTTTTCATGATCGAACTCCTTGGTCATGATGTTTTTCTCGGTCCCAGGCATTGCCCCTTGCGCTTCGCATTTAACACGGGCGAAGCCCGTCAGGGAATGTGATGAGCCTGAGGAACGAAGGCGAAAGAGCATTCCCGAACCTGGGGTCCAGGGGTGGCGAAGCCACTTAGGCTAAAAATCCCCTGGCCGCCGGAGGCGTTTTTTCTATGTCTTGCTGCGGGTATCCACCAGGACTGCCAGGAGGATCACCACGGCTTTGGCGATCATCTGGTAGTAGGAGGAGACGTCCAGCAGGTTGAGGGCGTTGTTTAAAAATCCGATGATCAGGGCGCCGATGAGGGTGCCCATGATGGTGCCTTTGCCTCCCATGAGGCTGGTGCCGCCCAGGACCACGGCGGCGATGGCGTCCAGTTCGTAGCCTGCCCCTGCGGTGGGTTGTGCCGAGGAGAGGCGGGAGGTGATGATGAGCCCTGCCAGGGCGGCCAGGAAGCCGCAGATGGCGTAGACCGTTATCTTGACGCGGTCTGTGTTGATACCGGACAGGCGCGTGGCTTCTTCGTTGCCGCCCAGGGCGTAGATGTAGCGGCCCAGGCGGGTGTGGTTGAGGAGGTACCAGGCCAGGCCGAAGGTGACGACCATGATCCAGACGGGAACCGGGATGCCCAGGAGGTAGCCGGTGCCGATGACGGCAAAGGCGTCGGCGGTGTCTGTGAAGCCTGTGGAGATGGGGCGTCCCTCGGTGTAGACGAGGGTGAGGCCCCTGACCAGGGTCATGGCCACCAGGGTGGCGATGAAGGCCTGGACCCTGCCCTTGGCGATGATGATGCCGCTGACGGCCCCCACGGCGGTGCCTGTGGCAAGGGCGGCTGCAATGCAGAGGCCCACGGGGAGCTCCAGGGCGATGAGGCTGGCCCCCACGGCGCCTGCCAGGGCCAGGATGGAGCCCACGGAAAGGTCGATGCCTGCGGTGAGGATGACCAGGGTCATGCCCACGGCCATGATGGCGTTCACGGCGGTTTGCCTGAGGATGTTCAGGAGATTGGCCAGGGTGAAGAAGTGGGGGTTTAAAAGGGAGACGATGACGATCATCACGAGAAGGGCGATGAGGGATTTTTGTTCGATGAGCCGGTCTTTGAGGGACGGGCGTCCGTGGGCCAGGGGCGTTTTGCTGGGGGTCATGGGGCATCTGTCTCCATGTTGCCCACGGCGCAGGCCATGAGTTTTTCCTGGGTGGCGTCCTCGGCCGGGAATTCGCCGGTGACGCGGCCTTCGTGCATCACGATGATGCGATCGCTCATGCCGAGGATCTCGGGCATCTCCGAGGAGACGAGGATGATGCTCATCCCCTCCTCTTTAAAGGTGTTGATAAGCTGGTAGATCTCTTTTTTCGCCCCCACGTCCACGCCCCGTGTCGGTTCGTCCAGGATGAGTACCTTGGGTCGGGTCATGAGGCCCTTGGCGATGGCTACCTTCTGCTGGTTTCCCCCGGAGAGGTTGCCGATGGCCTGGCCTTGGCCCGGGGTTTTGATGGCGAATCTGGCGATGAACCCATCCACGGCCCGGCGCTCTGCGGTGTGCCGGAGGCGACCTGTTGTGGAGCAGAAGGTCTGGAGGGCGGCCAGGGTCATGTTCTCCTTGACGCTGAGCATGGCCACCAGGCCGTCGGCTTTGCGGTCTTCGCTGATGTAGGCGATACCGGCGTCGATGGCGTCTTTGGGGCTTTTGACGGCAAGGGGCGCGCCAAAGAGGCGGAGAGTGCCCCGGGTGATGGGGTTGGCCCCGATGATGGCCCGCATGAGCTCGGTGCGGCCCGAGCCCATGAGCCCTGAAACCCCCAGGATCTCTCCCCTCTGAACCGAAAACGAGGCCCCGTTGACCCCGTTTGCCCGGAGGTCGCTCACCTTGAGGCTGGTTTCCCGGGGAACCGAACGCACCCGGGGATACTGCTCGTCCAGGCGCCGGCCCACCATCATTTCGATCAAGGTCTCTTCATCGAGTTCCGCGACGGGGCGCTCTGCGATGAAGGTGCCGTCCCGGAGCACGGTCACGTCGTCACAGATTGCGAAAATCTCGGCCAGGCGGTGGGAGATGTAGACGATGCCGCGGCCTCCCGCCTTGAGCTCTTCGATGACGGCAAAGAGGGCCTCGGTCTCCGTGTCGGTGAGGGCGTCGGTGGGTTCGTCCATGATGATGACCCTGGACTCGAAGGAGAGGGCCTTGGCGATCTCCACCATCTGCTGCGCCCCGATGCCCAGGGTTCCCAGCCTGGTTTTGGCGTTGTGGGGGACCTTCAGTCTCGCCAGGAGGCGATCCGCCTCGGCGTACATCTCGCCCCAGAGAATCCGGCCGAAGCGGGATGTTTTTTCCCTTCCCAGAAAGATGTTTTCGGCGATGGTGAGCTCCGGCAGGAGGTTGAGCTCCTGGTGGATGATGCCGATGCCCGCCTCCTGGGAGTGCCGGGGGCCTGGAAAGGAGACCTCCTGGCCGTCGTAGACGATGTGTCCGGCATCGGCCCGGTAGATGCCGGTGAGCACCTTCATGAGGGTTGATTTTCCTGCGCCGTTTTCCCCCACCAGGGCCATGACGCGTCCGGGGGTGACGGACAGGTGGACGGCGTCCAGGGCCTTGACGCCGGGAAAGCTCTTTTCGATTCCCGAAAGGTGCAGGATGGGTTGGGGCATGGGATCGCTCCAAACATGTCATCGGGTTGAACACATGGGATACACCTGGCCTTCGTGTGGGAACACCGGGATCAGGGTATGGGAGCAAGAGGAGGGGGGAGGCGTATCGGGTCAGGCGCCAATTACTGTATGATTTGAGCATACCACATTTCGGCTTGTTTTAAAGGAACGCAAGCCCCGGGTACCGTCCGCTGTTGCGGATCCGAGACAAGGTCACCGGGGCTTGCGTCAAGGGCTGTGGCGTGTTCCGTTGCTTTTAAAATCGGACCCCCGCCTTGAGGATCACGTTGGCGTACGGGGTAAACTCCCCGGTGCGCACCACGGCCCGGCACCGTTTGGTGGCAAGCTTGAAGGCCTCGTGGCGAACGGCGAGGATGGGGATCTCTTTGCCCATGGCCTCCTCCTCCTGTTTGAGAAGGGCCATGAAGGCCTCGTGGAGTTCCGGGCTTTTTTCCGGGAACTCTTCGGCCATTTCCACGGAATCCAGGGTCATCTCCGAAAGCACGGCTTTGACGGTGTCGATGAAGGACGGGATGCCGCGGCTTAAGGCCAGGTCGATGCGTCGGGGCTCGGCGGGGATGGGCAGCCCCGCGTCGCAGACGCAGAGTCCGTCCAGGTGTCCGAGCCGTGCCACGGCGTGGCTGATTTCTGAGTTGATGAGTGTGCCTTTTTTCATGAAAAACCCCAGTATGGTCTGTTCTGATGTATGCGTTGGTGCCTTCAGGGGAACCTCACCCGCAGAAGGGGTCAGGGCGTTTTCTCCGCGGCAGGCTTCGGCCTGGATGCAAAGAGGCCCTGATGACTGTTTTTTGTTTAATGTATCAGACAGGGAACCTTTTGCGCAAACGGTTCCCCGTACCCCGGTATAGGGGTGGCCCGATTCGGGGAAAGGCCGTGAAGGAAAAGAGTAAAAAGGGGGCCTTCGGGATGCGGGGGGAACAGGTTCCGCTGCGTGCCGCTTTTGGAATGATTCCAACGCGGGCCGATCCTCTGAGGCGGGTTTCTATTGATCCCCAGGCCGTCACATAGCGATGTGTCCGGCACACTCGTAAACAATTTTCACGTCCCGGATTGGATTCGCAGGGCGTCCCGTGCAGGGACGCAATTTTCGTGCCCAAGGCGTTTTGGTCCCTTCTGATGGATCTGGGCAGGTTCCCTGTCAACCCTCAAAGATCAGAAGAGAAAATTGCAAGGGGTCTTTGTGGGGAAAGTGTTCATATTCGAAAATTAAGCCAATGTAAAGTGTTTTCCATTTATCTATGGCATCAGCAGAATTTATCAGGTTTGCCCTTGACTAATGGCTTGAATTTTACATTTATGGTTTTTCGTCGGAATCTATGGTGGTGATAACATATCGCTTTTTAGTAAGTAATCGTGATTGCTTTTTCTGTCGGGTGAGGTGAGTAACTAAGGAAATCGTCGTATCGGGTTTTTGTCAGGCACATTCTCATCCCGCAGTATGATCTCAACGCCTGCCCTCTTCAGGGGATGACCTCCCGGTTGGTCCCCGTTTCGTCGACGTACGCCCTTTCCATGGACGCAGATGCGCTCCCCTGCTCAGTTTTCCCCTCGACACTCCGTCTTTTCCGACCTGTTCGCATTCCCCTTATCCAAAAACTCTATATTGATTTGCACCGGCTGTTCGGCCTGAAGCAATGACCGGAGGGTAATCATGACAAAGATCAAGTCCCTGGATGATTTACGGAAAATGAAAGAGAAACTCCAGTCCAGTGTCCATTTAAGGGAAAACGGAGAACGCTGCGACCAACTGGTTCAGATTCGGGTAGCCATGGCCACCTGCGGCATTGCGGCCGGCGGCAAGGAGGTGCTCAGCGCCCTGGTGGATCAGCTGGATCGCCGAAACATCGAGGCGGTGGTCACCCAGACGGGGTGCATGGGGTACTGCTATGCCGAGCCCACCATCGAGGTGACGCTTCCCGGAAGCGATCCCGTGGTGTTCGGCGAGGTGACCACGGACAAAGCGGCGGAGATTGTGGATCGTTACGTGGCCCGGGGTGAACTCCTGCCCGGCATCATTCCTGTGAATTACGAAGTGGTGGACAAAGACTAACGCCCCGGGGCTTTTTCGGGTACCGGCCCTGCGGCCCGGTTTCCCTTGAGCCCGACAGACACGAAGGAGCACACACGAGATGGGACGATACAAAACGCATATTCTGGTCTGCGCCGGTACCGGGTGCCGGGCGTCGGAAAGCGATCTGATATTTCAAAAACTGGACCAGGGCATCAAAAAGCGCAACCTTCAACGGGAGGTCCAGGTGGTGAAGACGGGGTGTTTCGGCTTCTGCGAGAAGGGCCCCATTGTCAAGTTCATGCCGGACAACACCTTTTATGTGGAGGTCAGCCCCTCCGACGCCGACACCCTCATCGAAGAGCACGTGGTCAAGGGACGGCGGGTGGAGCGGCTTCTCTACACCGACCCGAAAAGCGGCGACAGGATCTCCGACTCCAAGCACATGGGGTTCTACCGCAAGCAGATCCGCATCGCCCTTCGGAACAGCGGGTTCATCGACCCGGAGAACATCGACGAGTACATCGCCCGGGACGGGTACCAGGCTTTGGGCAAGGCCCTGCTTGAGATGAGCCCTGAAAAGGTCATCGAGGAGGTGAAGTGTTCCGGCCTGCGCGGCAGGGGGGGCGGAGGTTTCCCCACGGGGCTGAAGTGGCAGTACGCCCGGGCCGCTGCAGGGGACGAAAAGTATGTGGTCTGCAACGCCGACGAAGGTGACCCCGGGGCCTTCATGGACCGATCCATCCTGGAGGGCGATCCCCATTCGGTGCTGGAAGCCATGGCCATCTGCGGCTACGCCATGGGCGCCGAGACGGGCCTTATCTATATCCGTGCCGAATACCCCCTGGCCATCCAGCGGCTCCTTATTGCCATTGAGCAGGCCCGCGGGTTCGGCCTTTTGGGCAAGGACATCATGGGCAGCGGGTTCAACTTCGATATTGAACTCAAGTACGGTGCAGGCGCCTTTGTCTGCGGCGAGGAGACGGCCCTGATCCACTCCATGGAGGGACACCGCGGCGAGCCCACGATGAAGCCTCCCTTCCCTGCGGAGTCCGGCTACTACGACAAGCCCACCAACGTGAACAACGTGGAGACCCTGGCCAACATCCCCGTCATCATCACCCGCGGGGCCGACTGGTTTTCTTCCATCGGCACGGAGAACTCCAAAGGCACCAAAGTCTTTGCCCTGGCTGGAAAGATCCGCAACGTGGGCCTCATCGAGGTGCCCATGGGCACCACCCTGCGGGAGGTGATCTACGACATCGGCGGCGGCATCTCCAGCGGCAAGAAATTCAAGGCCGTGCAGACCGGGGGACCCTCCGGGGGCTGCCTCACCGAAGAGCACCTGGACGTGCCCATCGACTACGACAACCTCGTGGCCAACGGCTCCATGATGGGCTCCGGCGGGATGATCATCATGGACGAGGACGACTGCATGGTCTCCATCGCCAAGTTTTACCTCGACTTTACCGTGGAGGAGTCCTGCGGCAAGTGCACCCCCTGCCGTATCGGCAACAAGCGCCTCTACGAGACCCTGGAGAAGATCACCGAGGGCAAGGGCACCCTGGATGATCTCCTCAAGCTCCGGGAGCTGGGGGAAGCCATCAAGGACACGGCCCTCTGCGGCCTGGGCCAGACCTCGCCCAACCCGGTCCTCTCCACCCTGGACAACTTTTACGATGAGTACCTGGCCCACGTCACCGACCACACCTGCCCGGCAGGTCAGTGCAAGGCCCTGGTGACCTACGCCATCGACCACGACAAGTGCGTGGGCTGTACCCTGTGCGCCAGGAAGTGCCCGGTGAATGCCGTGGAAGGGGTGAGAAAGCAGCCCCATACCATCGACAGCTTCCACTGCATCAAGTGCGGGGTCTGCTATGACAACTGTAAATTCGATGCCATCACCAAAAGCTAAGGACGAAGAACCATGGAATCCATCAAACTGACCATAGACGATCAACCCGTTGAGGTGCCCGAAGGGACCACCGTCCTCGAGGCGGCCAGGGAGCAGGGCATCACCGTACCGGCCCTGTGCCATATGGATCTTTCCGGCATTGGTTTTCACAGCAGCAACGCCTCCTGCAGGCTTTGCGTGGTGGAGGTGGAAGGGCGCCGCAACCTGGCCCCTGCCTGCACCACCCTTGCCGCCCCCGGCATGGTGGTAAAGACCCGGACCCAGAGGGTGCTCAGCGCCCGGCGCATTAACCTGGAGCTGCTTCTCTCCGATCACCCCAAGGATTGCCTGAGCTGTGCCAAGGCGGGCTGCTGCGAGCTCCAGGACCTGGCCCATACCTTCGGCATCCGCAACATTTCCTATGAAGGGGAGATGTCCCACCACGTGAAGGACACCTCCTCCCCTGCCATCGTGCGGGACCCGGACAAGTGCGTCATGTGCCGCAGGTGCGAGAACATCTGCCGCGAAGTCCAGGGCGTGGGGGTTTTAACGGCCGTAAACCGAGGCTTCGAGTCCGTGGTTGTCACGGCCTTCGACCGGGACCTGGACACCACGAAGTGCACCTATTGCGGCCAGTGCGTGGCCGTCTGCCCCACCGGGGCCCTTTCGGAAAAAGATGAGACCGGCGCCGTGCTCCGCGCCATCGCCGACCCGGCCAAGACCGTTGTGGTCCAGGTGGCCCCGGCGGTGCGTACCGCCCTGGGGGAAGAGTTCGGCATGGCCCCGGGCACCCTGGTGACGGGCAAGCTGGCAGCGGCCCTGAGGCGCCTTGATTTCGACTACGTCTTTGACACGGACTTTGCCGCCGACCTCACCATCATGGAGGAGGCCTCCGAGCTTCTGGATCGCCTCACCCGTCACCTCGGCGGGGACACCTCGGTGAAGCTTCCCATCATCACCTCCTGCTGTCCGGCCTGGGTAAACCACCTGGAGAAAAGGTTCCCCGACCTGTTGGACTACCCCTCCACGGCCCGTTCCCCCATGCAGATGTTCGGCTCCATCGCCAAGAGCTACCTGGCCGAGAAGATCGGGGTGAAACGCCAGGAGATGGTGGTTGTGTCGGTGATGCCCTGTGTGGCCAAGAAGGCCGAATGCGCCCGGGAGGAGTTCGCCGTGGACGGCAACCGGGACGTGGACATTACCCTCACCACCCGTGAGCTGGCCTCTCTGATCAAGCGTGCCAACATCGATTTTCACCGCCTGGAAGACGACGACTTCGACTCACCCCTGGGGGAGTCCACCGGGGCCGCCGTGATCTTCGGCACCACCGGCGGGGTCATCGAGGCCGCTGCCCGTAGCGCCTACGAGTTCCACACGGGGGAGACCCTTGAAGAGGTGGATTTCAAAGCCCTGCGCGGGTTTGACGGCATCCGCTCGGCCACCGTGGATTTTGCAGGGATCGATATCAAGATCGGCATCGCCCATGGCCTTGCCAACGCCCGGGTCCTCATGGAGGAGATCCGAAAAGGGACCTCTCCTTACCACGCCATCGAGGTGATGGCCTGTCCGGGGGGATGCATCGGCGGCGGCGGCCAGCCCTTTCACCAGGGGGACGAGTCCGTGATTAAGGCTCGCCAGCAGGCCCTGTACAGCGAAGACGCGGGCAAGGTGATCCGAAAATCCCACGAGAATCCCCATATCAAGAAGCTCTATGAAGAGTACCTGGGCGAACCCCTGGGAGAGAAGCCCCACGCGCTGCTCCACACCCATTACATGGACCGCAGCGGCAGGAAAACCAAATAGGATCCGTTTGAACAGGTCGGGTGTGCCGGACACGTGCTCCGGCGCCGACCCCAACGATCTCATGATACAGGAATGAATCGCTATGACCTCAGTACAAGCCAAGTTGTCTCCCAACGCGGTAAAGGAGATTCAGTCCATCTGTCAAAGCTTCGGCAACGACAAGGGCGAACTCATCAACATACTTCACAAAAGCCAGGATTTCTGCGGCTACCTGCCCCCGGACGTGCAGGAGGTAATTGCCGAAGAACTCGACATTCCCGTCTCCACCGTTTACGGTGTGGTGACCTTTTACTCCCTGTTTGTCATGGAACCCCGGGGCAAGCATCACATCTCCATCTGTACAGGAACCGCCTGTTTTGTTAAGGGTGCCATGGACGTGATGGATGAATTCAAGCTCCTTCTGGGCATCGACCTGGGGGAGACCACCCCGGATGGGAAGTTCTCCATGGACAGCCTGCGCTGTATCGGCGCCTGCGGCCTGGCCCCTGTGGTCATGGTCGGGGAGAAAATTTACGGCCGGGTCACCCCGGATGATGTCATCAACATCCTGGACGACTACAAAGACGACAAATAGGCTCGCAGAAGGCCCTGTGTTCCGGCATGCCGGGACACGGGGTCGCTGCTTCGGCCCTGGCTTCGGGTTCCGGGCGACGTCGGAGGCAGGGCGCTACAAACCAGAATAACGTGGAAGATGCCATGAGCAACAACGCCATACATCATGCACTGCGGGTGGATGAGGAGAAGTGCCGGGGATGTTGCCGGTGCATGTCCGTGTGTCCCACCGACGCCATCCGGATCCGCAACGGCAAGCCGCTGATCTTCCAGAACCGGTGCATCGACTGCGGAAAGTGCTACCGGGCATGCCCGGAATCGGCCATCCGGGTGGAGCAGGACGACTTCAACGAGATCTTCAAGTACACGCGCCGGGTGGCCCTTTTGCCCTCGATTCTCAAGGGGCAGTTCCCCGAGACCATCCCCAAGCAGCGGATCTATTCCGAGCTTTTGGAGATGGGCTTTACCGACGTGTTTGAGGTGGGGATGATGTGGCGGGTGTTCCACCTGGCCACGGCCCGATTCATCAAGAACAACCAGGTGAAAAAACCCTTTATCTCCTCCTTCTGCCCGGCGGTCCTTCGCCTGATCCAGACGCGCTTTCCCTCCCTTCTCGACCACGTGATCCCCATGAAGGCCCCCGTGGACATCGCCGCCCTGTTTTACCGCCGCCAGCTCCTGGCCCAGGGGGTGCCCGACGACGAGATCGGTACCTTTTACGTGACCCCCTGCGCCGCCAAGATCTCGGCGGTGAAGACCCCCAACCCCCATGAACGCAAGATTTTAAACGGGGTGATCAACATGGACTATATCTACAACCGGGTGTGGAAGCGCATCCGGGGCGAAGAGAAGTCCATGCCCCCTGAACCCCTGGCAGAGACCCTGTGCGAGAAGGGGGTGCTCTGGTTCCTCACGGCAGGGGAGTCCGAATACGCCCGGGGGCGCAGCCTTGCCATCGACGGCATTGCCAACGTTTTTGAATTTCTGGAAAACATGGAAAACGAGGAGATCTCCGATATCGATTTTCTGGAGCTCCGGTCCTGCGACCAGAGCTGCGCCGGGGGCGTGCTCACCAGCTGCAACCGGTTCCTCACCGTGGAGCGTCTCCGGAACCGGGCGGAGCGATCGAAAAACGCCGCCCCCTTAAAGGACCCGGACCGGTGGGACGACATCGATGACGACACGGAGTACCTCGTGGATCACATCATGCTGGGCAAGATCAAGCCCAAGCCCGCCATGAAGCTTGATGAGGACATGGGACGGGCCATGGTGAAGATGGAACGACTCCGAAAGATCCTCGCCTTTTTGCCGGGCGTGGACTGCGGGCTCTGCGGTTCTCCCAACTGTCAGGCCCTTGCTGAGGATGTGGTCAACGGCGACGCCGTCCTTCGGCAGTGTGTGTTCCTGCAGAAAAAGCAGGTGGAAAGGGGACAGATGACCCTCACCGACGCCGGAACGATCCTGGCTGATGTGTGGGGGCAAAATAGACTCGATGGCGCGTCCATTGATCTGGAGGAATGATGAAGGTTAAAGAGCTTGTTGAAAAAATGAACCTCACCGTGTTCGGCGGGGAGTCGGGTCTGGATCGCGAGATTAAAGGGGGCTATGTGTCCGACCTTCTCTCGGACGTCATGGGATGCTCGGACGAGGGCGATCTCTGGGTGACCCTGCAGTCCCACAGGAACGTGGTGGGAATTGCCGCCCTCAAGGATCTGGCCGGGGTCATCGTCGTCAAGGGGTTTACCCCGGACGCCGATACCATAGAGGACAGCAACCGCGAGGGCATGCCCCTTCTGGGCGCCACGGCCGAGACCTTTGAGGTAGCGGGTCGCCTCCACCGGATGCTGGCAGGCGATGCAGACCTTCCGGGCTGATCTTCACCTCCACACCGTGCTCTCTCCCTGCGGGGACGTCTCCATGAGTCCTGCGGGCATTGTGTCGGCGTGTGCGGGCCTGGGCATCTCCATTTTGGGGATCACGGACCACAACACCACCCGGCAGTGCCGCATCGTCACGGAGCTGGCAGAAGAACAAGGGCTTTTTGTCCTGCCCGGCGTGGAGCTTACCACCCGGGAAGAGGTGCACCTTTTGGCCTATTTCGGCAGCCTGGGTGAGGCCGAGGCTTTCCAGGGATGGATTGACGACCACCTGACGGTGATCCGAAACCGGCCGGAGCTTTTCGGCTATCAGGTGGTGGTGGATCGCACCGAGCGCGTGGTCTACCAGGAGGAGCGTCTTCTTATTGCCTCCCTTACCACCGATATCCACGAGACGGCTTCAGCCGTCAGAAAGGCGGGGGGCCTTTTGGTCTGCGCCCATGTGGCCAAGGGGAAGAACAGCCTCTTCAGCCAGCTCGGCATCATGCCCAGAGGGTTTCGGGCGGACGCATTGGAAGTGGCCAGGAAGGAGCACAGGGACCAGGTGTGCAGGCGTTTTCCCGTGGTGTCGGGGCTTCCCTTTGTCTGCGGTTCGGATGCCCATTACGTGGAAGATATCGGTTCGGTGACCACGGAGTTTACCTTGGAAACACCCGGTTTGGATGAGATTCGCCTGGCCCTGGCCGGTGGCGGGGGACGGAAGGTGGCGTTGTGAACGAGCTGTCCCTTTATGTCCTTGATATCCTCGGCAACTCGGTGAGGGCCGGGGCGCGAAAGGTGAGCCTTACCATCACGGAGAGCCGCAGGGAAAATGTCTACAGGATGGTGTTTGAAGACGACGGCAAGGGGATGAGCCCGGAGCTGCTGGAAGAGGTCTTCAGCCCCTGGGTGACCACCCGCAAGGAGCGCCGCATCGGCCTCGGACTATCCCTTTTAAAGCAGGGGGCCCAGCAGTGCGGCGGGGACCTTGTCATTGATTCCGCCCCGGGGGAGGGCACCACGGTGACCGTGGCGTTCGAGTACGCCCACCTGGATCGCCCCGTGGCAGGGGATATAGCCGGAAGTATAGTGATGACGGCGGCATCGGCCCCTGAGATTGACTTTTTTTATACCCACACCACCGATGTGGGTGTCTACCGGTTCAACACCGTTGAGGTGAATGAAGCCCTTGGCGGTGTCTCCATGACCAACCCGTCCATCATGCGGGCTGTTCAGGAAATGATTCGGGAAAACTTGGATGAGATCAGCGCAGGAATGGACGAGCGCCTCGTGTTCCATAATGATATGATATAAAATGAAGCCAATGAAAATAACCAATATTACAACCCTTCTGGGGGGGAACATCGTCACCGGAAAAGAGAGGGTCGAGACCCCTGTCTCCTTCGGTTTTGCCGCCGACCTCCTGAGCGACGTCCTGACCCTGGAAGTGGAAAGTGTTCTTCTTATCACCGGGCTGTGTACGCTTCAGACCATTCGTACCGCAGAGATGGCGGAGATCGATTGTGTGGTCATCGCCCGGGGAAAGAAGGTGAGCCCGGCCATGAAGGACCTGGCGGAACGCACCGGTCTGATCCTCATTGAAGTGGATTGCTCGGTGTACAAGGCAAGCGGGATTCTCTTTGACGCCGGCCTCGAACCCGTTTTTTGACGAGGGCCTCCCAACATGAAGGGGTGTTATGAAGTTCGAATTTGAAATTGAGGACGGGGACTTTGCAAAAGCCGGAACCGCGTCCAGTCAGGTAAAACACATTCTCAAGCAGCTCAACGTGGACACCAAAATCATCAAAAAGACCACCGTGGCCATCTACGAAGCTGAGGTCAATGTCGTGGCCCATGCCGTGGGGGGCGGCACGCTTACGGCCGACATCAACCTGGAGAGGATTGTGGTGGAGGTGGTGGATGAAGGTCCCGGCATCGAGGACATCCCCCAGGCCATGACCGAGGGGTTTTCCACGGCCTCGGCCGCGGTCATCTCCATGGGATTCGGTGCGGGCATGGGCCTTCCGAACATGCGGAGAAACGCCGACAAGCTGGAGATTACCAGTGGGGTGGGCGAGGGGACCCGGGTGGTCATCACCAATTACATCTGATGTGTGTGATGAACGTTTAAGTGGTTTGCTGACAGGGACGGCCAGGGCACGGCCCATGCTTCCATACGCGCGAAAGCCGGGAAGCTTTCGGGAAGCGGGTCGAGCTGGCAGGCCCCGTGCAGGCTGAAACGAGACCTATAGATCAGGATCAGGGACGACGTATGGGAGAGCTCAAGAAGCTGTTTAAAAACAACCGGGAGTGGTCTGCTCAGGTGACCCGCGAGCAGGGGGATTTTTTCAAGAAACTCGCCAACCAGCAAAGCCCGGATTACCTCTGGATCGGCTGCTCGGACAGCCGGGTGCCCGCCAACGAGCTGGTGGGGCTCCTGCCCGGAGAGGTGTTTGTGCACCGCAACGTGGCCAACATGGTCATTCACACGGATTTTAACGGCCTGTCCGTGATTCAGTACGCCGTGGAGGTGCTGAACATCAAGGACATCATCGTCTGCGGCCACTATGATTGCGGGGGTGTAAAAGAGGCCCTTGCAAACTCCTCGCGGGGCCTGGTCAACAACTGGCTTCGTCACCTCCGGGACATCCAGTTCACCCACGGGGATTTTCTGGACGGCATCTCCGATCCGGTGGCCCGCAACGATCGTCTCTGCGAGCTCAATATCATCGAGCAGGTCAGGAACGTCTGTCGCACCACCACCGCCGAAGTGGCCTGGCAGGCGGGGAAACCCCTCACCGTCCACGGCTGGATTTACAACATCGGCAACGGGCTCCTCCAGGACCTGGATGTGTCGGTGAGCAGTGCGGACAGCATCAGGTCCGTGACGGAAACCGCCTTGCGCAAGGTGTATGCAAGGACCGAAAGGATACACGATGCGTAAGTAATTCGTTGAGGCTGTAGCTATGATGAGCGCCTTACGATTTCATATCATCATTGCCGTTATGGCCATCGTGTTCATACGTGCAGTTCTTATCCCTTGTCCTGTCTCAGCCAGTGAGATGGACAAGGGCGACAAACTTCTTGCGGCCAATGCCGCAGGCGTTCTCGTGATCACGGGCTGGGGCATCGCCAACTGGGACTACGGCCAGAACAGGCCCCGGACCACCCGGGAAGGGTGGTTCGGCCAGGATACGGATCACGGCGGCGCGGACAAACTCGGTCACGCCTACACCACCTATGTCCTCTCCCACGGCATGAGCCATCTGTGCTCCACCTGGGGCTATTCGGAGTCCGAAGCCGCTCTGTACGGCTCCCTGTCCGCCTTTGGGCTCATGGGGTTCATGGAGGTGGGGGACTCGTTCAGCAGCTTCGGGTTTTCCCATGAAGATTTTCTGATGAATACCGTCGGCGCGGGCGTCGGCTACCTGACCCTCCGGTTTCCGCAGGTTTCAGAAAAGCTGGATTTTCGCGTTGAGTACACACCCTCCTTTGACGAGCCGGATCTCCTCACCGATTACGAAAACATGAAATTCCTCGCGGCCCTTAAACTCAGCGGCTTCAGGCGTTTTCGCACCGGTTATGCGCAGTACCTGGAGTTTCACCTGGGGTACTACACCCGGGGCTATGACGGCACCGGGGTAAACCCCAGGCGATATCTTTACGGAGGGATCGGCATCAACCTGTCCCGCATTTTCCAGAAAGGCGGTTACTCCAAGACCTCCACCATCCTTCGCTATATCCAGATACCCCATACCGATATCCAGTTTCGATCCTCTCCCTTGTAAAACCGTTCAGTTGCGCATCAGCTCCATTTTTTGCCCAGATCCTCAAGGCCCGCATTGGAAAGATCCTCCGGCGACATGACGATGCGGAAATGGACGTCTGCGTCAAAGTTGAGGAAAAAGGGCTCCGAGTAGAAGGGAAGCCCCGAGGCGTTGGTGACGTTGATGATGAGGACGGCGGCCCGCATGCCGTTCTCCTCGGTGAACCAGACCGAAAAAGGTTTTATTTCTTCGAGGATTTCATCGAGCAGGATGACGGCGGTCCCCTTTTTCACCAGGGTGTTAAACGGCTCGTGGGGAAATGTGACATGCATGAGCATCTTCATGATGGCCCTCCTTGGGTTGATGGGTGGTGGTGCGTGATCGCAGCCGTTTGACGACGGCACAGTGGCCCTGGGTCGGGGAAACCGGACGGAAGGTGTCATGAGCGGGCGGGTGCATGCACAAGGAGGGGCGGCTGCGGTGGAGTGGGACTTGTTTTAAAATACAGGGGATTCGGGTTTGTTTCAAGGGGGAAGGGGGGCAGTGAATGGTGAATAGTGAATGGTGAGTGGGGGTGTGGATAGGTGATAGGGCATAGGGGATTACAGGGTGAGCTTGCGTTCGGTTTGTGTTTGAGACGCTCCGGCGTTGACCACTGTTCGCGGCGAATGCCATTGCGATTTGCCCTGAGGAACGAAGGGCGAGGCGCAATGGCAAGCAGCTTTCAAGGTGGCTCACCTTGCCGCCGGAGGCTTTTTTTCCTTTCTTATGTCCTTTTGCGTTTGGCCCGGTTGGTGGCGATGGCGGTGAGGGGGTCGTCGGGCCAGGGGTGTTTGGGGTAGCGGGCTTTGAGCTCTTTTTTCACCTCGGGGTAGGTGTTGGCCCAGAAGCTTGAGAGGTCTTTGGTCACCTGCATGGGGCGTGATGCAGGGGACAGGAGGTGGCAGGTGACGGGCACGCGGCCCTTTGCCACGGTGGGGGTGTCGGTGAGGCCGAAGAGCTGCTGGATGCGGGCGGCAAGGACCGGGGGCTCTCCGCTTCCGTAGTCCAGGGGGATGCGGGTGCCGCTGGGGATAGCCATGTGGGTGGGGGCCAGGGTGTCGATTTTCCGGTGCCAGGCAAAGGGGATCAGGGCGGTGAGGGCTCCTGCAAGGTCCATTTTGCTTAAGGCGCCCATGCCGGTGATGCCGATGAGAAAGGGGGCCAGCCACTGGGGCGCGGTCTTTTCAAGGGCGGTATCGGAGAGATCCGGCAGGTCGTCAAACCCTGCGTGGTTGCGGAGAAAAAGAACCCGGGTCTGAAGGCTTCGGGTGGTTTTGTTCCAGGGCAGAACCGACAGGCCCCGGGATTGGATGCCCTGGATCAGCGCGCAGGTGACGGCGTCGGCATCGGGTTTTTTTAAGGGATTTTCAGACAGCACCACGGCGCCCAGGCTGCGGCGCGTAACAGCCTCCACCCTTCCTTTTTTCTCATTCCAGGACACCACCACTTCCTGGGTCATGCGACGGCCGTGGTCTGCTTCAAGGCGCTCTTGGGCCAGGGGCGCACCAAGGTAGACCCGCGCGTTTTGGCGGTTGCCGTCCAGGTCTGCGATGGCGATGAAGGGTTCAAAGGCCAGGGGATCGGACTCATGGATAAAGGCGCCGCTGCCCGAGGTCATCTGGAAGTATCCGGGCCGCCCCGGCCGCGCCATGGCGATGCGGTCGGGAAAGGCAAGGGCCAACAGGCGTCCGGCAAGGGCGGGATTGTTGGGGGCCCCCTTGATGGCAAGGCGGCCGCCAAGCTGGCGGGCTGTCTCCCTGATGCGGGCCGCGGCCCCGGGGTTGAGCCGGGCGTCCCGGTTTCCTTTTTTGATCATGGCCTCCATGCGCAGCCGGATGTCGACATCGTTGCGGTTTCCGGCCAGGGGGTCCCGTTCCGTGAGCAGGGCGGCCAGGAGGCAGGCCTCGGGCCCTGCTTTTTTCTCTTTTGCCACCAAGAGCATGTGGGCCAGCCTGGGGTGCACACCGAGTCGGGCCATGGCCTTGCCGTGGGCGGTGATGTGGCCCTTTTCGTCCAGGCCGCCAAGTGCTTTGAGAACCTCCCTGGCCTGGCCGCAGGACCCTTCGGGGGGTACATCGAGCCAGGTGAGTTCCGCCGGGTCGGTGACCCCCCAGAGGGCCAGTTCCAGCACCAGGGGAGCCAGGTCCGCGTGGAGAATCTCCGGGGCGGTAAAGGGGGTGAGGGTGCCTGTGCGGGCCTCGCTCCAGAGGCGGTAGCAGATTCCCGGGGCGGTTCGTCCGGCACGGCCGCGTCTCTGGTCTGCCGAGGCTTTGGAGACGGGCAGGGTGACCAGGCGTCCCATGCCCGAGCCCGGTGAGAACCGGGAAACCCGCATGAGTCCGGCATCCACCACCAGGGTCACGCCGTCGATGGTAAGGGATGTCTCGGCAATGGCCGTTGCCAGCACCACCTTTCTGCGCCCTGCAGGGGAGGGCTTGATGGCATGGTCCTGCTCGGCTTTGGTGAGGGCCCCGAACAGGGGGTAGAGGTCCGTATGGGGCGGGAGGTCCATCTTTCGGAGTCGTTCTTCCACCCGCCGGATCTCCCCGGCCCCGGGCAGGAAGACGAGCATGTCGCCGTCTTCTTCGCAGAGCCCTTTGGTCACGGCCCGGGCACAGGCCGCTTCGATGTCCCGGCGGGTGGGGGTGGGCTCGCGCAGGGGGAGATGGCGGGTCGTCACGGGAAAGGCCCGGCCTTCGGAGGTGATGACAGGGGCGTCTCCGAGGAGTCTGGCGGCAGGCGCCGCATCCAGGGTGGCGCTCATGAGGAGGACCCGCAGGTCTTCCCGCAGCACCCCCTGGCACTCCAGGGTCAGGGCCAGCCCCAGGTCGCTGTTTAGGTTCCGTTCGTGGAATTCGTCGAAGATCACCAGCCCGATCCCCGAGAGTTCCGGGTCTGACTGGATCATCCGCGTGAGGATCCCTTCGGTGACCACCTCGATGCGGGTGGCGGCCGAGATTTTTTTCTCCATGCGGATGCGATACCCCACGGTCTCTCCGACCTGTTCGCCAAGCATTTCTGCCATGCGTGTTGCAGAGGCCCGGGCCGCAAGGCGCCTGGGCTCCAGCATCACGATTTTCCGTCCGGCCAGGAACGGGGCCTCCAACAGGGCCAGGGGGACCCCGGTGGTCTTTCCCGCGCCGGGCGGGGCCTGTATCACGGCCGAAAGCCCTGCTTCAAGGGCATCTCGAATCTCATCCAGAACATCATGTATGGGTAGTGTGGGGCTCATGGGTGGGTTGTATACTACGAGCCCCTGGAAATGCAAAATAAAAGCGGTCCGGGACCATGTCCCCGGCGCTCTGTGTGGCCCGGGTTCGTGGGGGCTGCCGAGGCCACGGACTTACTCCGGGCTCTTTGCAGCAACCGTTGTCCGGCGAGTGTCGGGAATGCTTGAGACATACCGCAAAAGCGCCTCATGGGTTGCCAAGGCGACAAGGCGGTCATCCACATAGATTTTGACATACCCGTCGGGGTCCCGAATCCCCACCACGGACTGGTGTGTGCCATCGTTGAATCGAAGGTCCATTTTCAACGTGTCGTTGTTTGACGGGGCGATATCAATGGACTCCAACGACGGTTTTGTAGAGGAGAGCGGTGCCTCCGTTGCTGCGGGGTCCAGATTATCGTCGACCTTCATCCAGGCATCCACAGGGGTATCGACAATGGCCGGCTTTTTTTTGGTGATGGGGTTTGTGCCTGTCCAGAATTCGATGCTGTTGATGATGAACAGATCGATGATGGATGTGACGGCATAGACGGGTGCCCCGAGGATATAAATGCCGGCTCGGCCGTAGCGGTTATCAACGAGCTTGAGGTTGACGCCTATGGCTTTCTGGCTGAGTCCCATTTGTCCCATACAGCCCAAGCCGTACATGGCGATCAGAAAACCAATCAGAAGTCCTGTTGTCTTTTTCATGTGATCTCTCCTTATGTTGATGGTGGGTGTATGCACCCCCTTTTCCCGACGGGGGCGCATGATGTGTGGAGATGGCGCGGGACTGCTTTGAGCGGGTGATGCACAAAAAACGGCTGATACGTGTGGCTGTTCCTTTGGGCTTGTGTGAGGGGTTTTTCTGGCGTTTAAGCTGACTTCTGGTGTTTGATTCAGCCCAAGGGTAAGAACATCGATGATGCGGGCCACCGGATTCCCATCTTTCATGAGCGTGTCGTTCCGGATGGTTGTATTGCGAAATTGATGGGGTGGTGGCGATTTATTTGGAATGTTTAAGAAAATATATCATTTTAATCGTGGGTTATCAATGGAGGGCTGTTCCTTCCTCTCGCAACGCAAGGCATCCGGATCCGGTATGGGATATTCGGGTGATCAATGATTTGCAGGGAGAATATTGAAATTATCGTTTTGACCCTCCGTGATCCCGGGTGGTACGAATCGCGGAACCTGAGCCGAGACCCATGGGGAAGCACAGACAATACGTTGCAAGTGGAGGGGGAACAATGAAGATCCAAGACGAATTCACGACTTTTACGGTGGCCCTGATTCCCGTGGCCATGGCCATCAACATTGCGGTGGGCCAGCTCGTTGCCCTGCTGAAGCTTCCGGTCTATCTGGACTGCATCGGCACCCTCCTTGTGGGGTTTGCCTGCGGACCCTTTGCCGGAGCCGTCACCGGGGGGCTTTCCAATGCCGCCTGGGGGCTTTTTTCTCCATCGGCGCTGCCTTTTTTCCCTGTGGCTGCCTGGATCGGCTTTGCCGCAGGGCTCTGCGCCCGGTGGGGCCTTGCCGATACCTGGTGGAAAGCGGCCCTTTCCGGCGTGGTGGTTGCCGTGACAACCCCCTTTGTGGCCACGCCCATCGTGGTCTTTGTCTACGGCGGCGTCGAGGGCAGCGGGGCGTCCCTCATCACCGCGGTCCTGGTGAAATCCGGCATCAAGGTCACCTCCGCCGCGTTTTACAAGAACCTCATGGTGGAGCCCCTAGACAAGGTCCCCACGGCCCTGGTGGCCTTTGCCCTGATTCGTTCCCTGCCGGATCGGATGATGGCCCGTCTGCCCCGTTTCTCTGCGTAATATTCAGCCTGCCTCCGGTGGGTCGCTTTTTGAAAAATGATCCGCAAAAACTTTTCGGTTGCATGTTCGTTGAGCTTGAAGCAGTGGGCTCGTCGAATACTTTCAGGAAGGTCCCGGTCGTTTGTAAGACCTGTTTGTCTAACTTTTCAAACGTTTGGCCCCAGACAGGGCCGCCGGAGTCATTTTGAGCTGAATAGTTACCGCTTTTCAAACAAACATCGGCCTAATTACATCACCCCCGAACATCCTTGTCCCCTGGAGCGCCGCACTCCTGTGCGGCACGGGTAACGACGGACTAAAAAGCCGCATCGGCGTGCGGCGTATCCGGAAATGTATGACACCTCCTCTTCTTACCTGGTCTCCCTGGACCCGGCTTTGCCTGCTGGCGGGCATGGTGCCGGTGACGTTTCTGCTTTTTGATCCGCCCTTGAGTCTGTTGCCCCTGATCGTGGTTGTGCCCCTGGGGACCACCAGCGGTGCGGCTGTGACATGGGTGGGCCGGACCCTTGCCCTTTTGATCCCCTTTGGCGCGCTCCTTGCCCTGATGTACCTTGTGGCCATGCCGGTTTCCGGTGAGGTGCTGTGGGCGTATGGGCCTGTTGAGGTGGGCCGGGATAATGCTTTTCTTGCTTTGTCCATTTTTTCACGGGTGGGGGTGATGCTCGGTTCCCTGTGCCTTTTTGCCGTGTCCACGCCCGCTTCCGAGCTCCTGACCGACCTGCGTCGGCGCGGAGCCTCTCCGTTTCTGGTGTATGTCCTTGCCACCACCGTGAATCTTGTGCCCCTGCTTAAGCATCGCGCCTCGTGCGTGCTGGATGCCCAGCGGGCCCGTGGCCTGGATCTTGACGGCGGGCCCATGGCCCGGGCAAGGCACCTGGTGCCCCTGGTGGGGCCGCTGCTCCTGGGGGCCCTTGCCGATGTGGAGAAGCGGGCCATGGCCCTGGAGCTTCGCGGGGGGCTGAAACGCCGTCGGGCCGAAGATGTTTATGAACCGCCGGGGGAAGCCTTGCTTCGCCTGGCTTCAGCCGCCCTGGTGGTCGGCGCGTTGGGATATCGGGTATGGATGCTGTTCAGGTAGAAACATGTTCCTTTACGTATGCGGGGGCTTCGATGCCCAGTCTGAGGGAGGTGAGCTTTTCCGTTAAAGGGGGGGAGTGCCTTGCGCTGCTGGGGGCCGACGGTTCGGGCCGCACCACCCTTTTGTCGCTTCTGGCAGGGCTCATGGTTCGGTTTTATCCCGGACGCCTTACCGGGGAGTGCCTTGTGCATGGGAGCTGCTGTGTGGGTCGGCGCCCAAAACGCACGGGGCTCTCCCTGGAAGATCCCACGGCGCAGCTCTCGGGGCTGGCCTTCACCGTGTTTGAAGAGGTGGCCCTGGCCCTTGACGGCGGGGATGCAAGGGGGCGCGACATGGCGGTGTGGGAGCTCCTGGGGCGCGTGGGGGTGGCTCACCTTGCGGAGCGCAACCCGTTTACTCTGTCAGGCGGGGAGGCAAAGCGCGTGGCCCTTGCCGTGCTTCTGGCCGGTGGCCCCGGGCTCCTACTCCTTGATGAGCCCTTTGCCCAGCTGGATCCAGCGTCCAGGGACGAGATAAAAGGCGTGCTTGGTGACCTCAAGGCCCGGGGGGCCACCCTGGTGGTGTCGGGAAACGATCTGGGGGAGATGGCAGGCCTTGCAGACCGGGCGGTGGTCCTGGATGGGGGGAGGATGGTGTACGACGGGCCTCTGGCGGCGTTGCCCGATGACGGCGACCCCCAAGGCTGGGGGCTCACCGTGCCCCTGGTGACCCGGGTCGCACAGGCTGCACGGACCCGGGGGCTTTATGCGGGGCCGTTGCCCCTGGCCCTTGATGATGCGGAGGGGAGGTGGTGCCTGTGATGCGTGTAGACAACCTTACCTGCGGATACGGTGACGGTGCTCCGGTGCTCCGGGAGGTCTCCTTTGCCCTTGAGGCCGGAACCTCCCTTGCGGTGGTGGGGCCCAACGGATCGGGCAAGAGCACCCTGCTGCGCCTTCTTGCCGGGCTGCTCTCTCCTCAAAAAGGGACTGTTTTCGTGGGCGATTGCCCCATGGCTTCCCTGCGCCCCTCCCGGCGGACCCGTCATGTGTCCATTCTTTTCCAGAATCCGGATGACCAGATTTTTGCATCTCGGGTGTCCGATGAGTTGCGGTTTGCCCTTTCCCTTGCGGGACTGGCTCCCGACGTCATTGAGAAACGCATGGCCCATGCGGCAAGCCTGTGCGGCATAAAAGGGGACCTTGAGAGCAACCCCCATGATCTTTCCCGGGCGAGGCGCAAAAGGGTTTGCCTGGCCTCGGTCTTAATGATGGAGACGCCCCTGGTCCTCCTGGACGAACCCCTTTCGGGCCAGGACGCTGCAGGGCGGCAGATGGTAATGCAGGTGATGGATGCCTTGGGGGCACGGGGCAGCTCGGTGGTGGCCGTGACCCATGACATGAACCTTGCCGCATCCTTTGACTCCATGCTGGTCCTTGGGTCAGGCCATGTTCGGGCCCTGGGGGACCCGCGTTCCCTTTTTTCCGACCCTTCCCTTGATCTTCCCCTTCCCGATGCCCTGGCCCTGGGGCGCAGGCTGGGGCTTCAAAGGCCCTGCTTTACAGAGAACGACATCTTTGACGCCCTCAGGCCGTCTGTTGCCTCAGGTCGGTTTTAAGGATCTTGCCCACCGTGGATTCGGGCATGGCATCGATGATATCGATCTCCACGGGCCACTTGTATTTTGCCAGCTCTTTGCGGCAGTGGGCCATGAGGGACTCCACCGTGGGATTCCGGCCGGGTTTGGGGGTGACAAAGGCCTTGACGTTTTCCCCTCTGTGGGTGTCGGCAACGCCGATGACGGCGGCCTTGAGGACATCCTCATGGTCGTAGAGCACCTCC
Organism: Desulfoluna spongiiphila; assembly: GCF_900101345.1. Classification (GTDB taxonomy): domain Bacteria; phylum Desulfobacterota; class Desulfobacteria; order Desulfobacterales; family Desulfolunaceae; genus Desulfoluna; species Desulfoluna spongiiphila. The sequence goes on from NZ_FMUX01000002.1 coordinate 527,382, forward strand.
TCCACTTCCCTCGGATAGATGCTGTAGCCGCTTGAGATGATAATGTCTTTTTTGCGGTCCACGATGTAAAAATACCCGTCTTCATCCATCCAGGCGATATCCTCCGACCTGAACCACCCGTCCTGAAATGCCGTCTCGTTTTCCCCGTACTGGCCCAGGTAGCCGCAGGTGACCTGGGGCCCTTTGAACCACATTTCACCGGCTTCTCCGGTTAAGAGCTCCCGGGTTCCGGTCTCAAGGTCCATGATGCGCACCTCGGTGCCCGGAAAAGGGATGCCGATGCTGCCGGGTTTCTTTTCACCTTTCAAGGGGTTGAGGTGGGTTTGGGGGGAGGTTTCGGTCATGCCGTAGCCTTCGTTGATGGTGACACCCGTGAGCTTTTTGAAGCGATAAAGGACCTCTTCAGGAAGGGAGGAGGCCCCGGAGGTGATGAGTTTAAAGGAGGTCAGGTCGGTGTGGGCCAGGGCCTTTTCTTCCAGGATTCCCATGCACATGGTGGGCACCAGGGGGGCCAGGGTGGGCTTGAATTTTCGGATGGCCTCAAGGAGCCTGTCCGGCTGGGGTTTGGGGATCAGCACCGTGGTCCAGCCCATGTGGATGGGAAGGTTCATGGCCGTTGACATGCCCAGCACATGGAAAAAAGGCGGGGCGGCCAGGACCCGTTCGGCTCCTTTTTCAAGCTGGAACCACGCTTCATACATCTGGGTCATGCAGGTGAGGTTGGTGTGGGTGAGCATGGCCCCCTTGGGGCGTCCCGTGGTGCCGCCGGTGTACTGGTAGACCGCCACCTCGTCGGGATGGATGGCCGGCTCCGGGATGGGGGTGCCCCGCAGGGCCATGGCCTCCTTCCAGCTGTAAACCCGGTGGGCTCCGGGGACCTTTACCGTAAGGCCCTGCTTTCGGGCCATGAAAGGGAAGACCCACTTCAGGGGGGCAGGGAGGAAGTCGCCGAGGGAGGCATGGATCACGACGTCGATTTCGGTTTTTTCTCGAAGGGCGATGGCGCGTTCGGCCAGGACGTCCAGGGTGATGATGAGCTTGGTGTCGGAGTCGTTCATCTGGTGGGTGATTTCGCGGTCGCTGGACAACGGGTTGGCCATCACCACGATGGCCCCTATGGTGAGTGCCGCGTAGTATGAAACCACCGTGGCAACGGTGTTGGGAAGCCAGATCCCCACCACGTCGCCTTTGCGTATGCCGAGGGTGGTCAGGGTGATGGAGAAGGTCCGTACCAGGACTTGCAGTTCGGCGTAGGTGATATGGCGTCCGTGATAGATGAGGGCGGTGTGCCGGGGGTATCGTCCCACCGTGGTCTGGAACATCTGGGGGAGTGTGAGGCGGCGATAATCTATGGCGGGGGGGACGCCTTTGTCGTAGTGAGCCAGCCAGGGTTTATCTGAGCAGGTGAGGGTGATCATGTTTTTCTCCACTGGAGATCAAAAGTTTAATCACTGTTCATCACGATGACGATGGTTTTAAAATACCGATAGATGATCTTAAGGAATCTGTCAATAACACCTCGAAATAAAAGAGACATCATGGGGAGTTGTTCCCGATGAAGGGACGGTGACAAGGGCGGTTTGGCGGGGAGCACATAGAGGAAAATTCCTTTGGAAATCAGGGCTCGGGGGGGCTCCTTTCCATGTGTGTCCGGGGCTTCTTTGAATGCGCCCTGAAACCATGCCGGAAAGGCGGGAGGGATGAGGGGGACTGTTGGGGTTGCGGAAAATTTTAGGTGTGCCTAACTTTTTAGTTGACCCAAAAAATATTTGGGTCTATGTATACTCCAGGTTCGAGAGTGATGTTCTCGCCCCACCGGGCGAATGGACATGCCCTATATTGACGACTGCTTCCAACACAACCACGCGGAGGGCATATGGCACGCGCACTGATTATTTTTGGGTCCACCACAGGAAATACGGAAAATACGGCTGAACGTATCGGCGGAATCCTCAACGCCAAAGGGCTTGAGGTGACGGTTCAGAATGTCAGCGATGCAACGCCCGGAGATGAGGCCGGTTACGATCTGGTTCTTTACGGGTGCTCCACCTGGGGTGAAGATGAAATCGAGCTGCAGGACGATTTCATCGACTACTATGAGGCCATGGACAAAGCGGCCCTGGGCGGAAAGAAGGTGGGGGTCTTCGGTTGCGGAGACAGCTCCTACACCTGGTTCTGCGGTGCCGTGGACGCCATCGAAGAGAAGGTTCGGAACATCGGCGGCACACTGGTTGCCGAAGGCCTTAAAATTGACGGCGAGCCCGATGATTATGAGGACGAAATCGACGCGTGGGCCACGGGAGTGGCTGCGGCATAACGTTCATGTCTCCGGGGCCTTGGCAGGCCCCGGATGATTTTCCATGCACTGAATTGATAAGGCGATACGCCGGAGGAGCTGTACGATGACGAAGAGAGAATCCAAGGTCATGCGTTCGTTTCAAATCAAGATGATGACAAAATTGGCCCAGGGAAAATTTGACTCTGTGGATTTGAAAAACGACCTCTTCGTCAAGTGGCTGGTGGGCTACCTTGCGGAATCCCGGGTTCCGTTCAAGCTGGTTCCCTTAGGCGGCGGCGTGACGCGCATTCTCCACTCCGGCGGGCTGTGCCCCCTGTGCAGCGGTACCGGCATGATCCATGCCGATGAGCCGGACTTAACCGAATCCCCGGATCCTTCCTCCGTGATCCCGGAAGAGGCCATCCTCTCCTGCTGCGGTGACCACTCCTGCGGGGGCGATCACAAGTGCTGCGGCGGGACGTGCTGCAAACAGAGCCGCAGCGCAGCGTAACCTGTTTATACCTATCTCCTTCCCCCAATCCTCCTTCCCGTATGTTCCCCGACAGCAACGATGCTGTCCCCTGACACCGGCAGCCCCGCAAGGGGTTGCCACCCTTCCGGAAATAAAAAAACCGACCCGGGCTCCCCGGGTCGGTTTTTTTTAATGCAGGTGATTTTTCCTTAATCAGAACACGTACCCCATGGTGACGGCCCCCATGTGGGTGACCCCGTTTTTGGAGGTGCCGGGCAGGATGCCGTTAATGGGGGTAACGGCCTTGTCGTAGTTCACCTTTTCCGCCTTGATGTAGGTGTAGGCCAGGTCCACGGTCCAGGCTCCGAAGGTATAGCCCGTGCCCACGCCGATGAGGTGGCGGTCGGATGCGGGGATCATGTAATCCACGTACATCTGATCTTCGGGGGCTTCGTCAAAGCAGTAGCTGGCCCGGAGGTCCCAGTTGTCGGTGACCCCGTACTCCACGCCGATGTTGTAGCGCCAGACGTCGTCGGAGTTTTTGGGCTGGGGGTGGGGACCCAGGGTTTCAATGTCCAGGTCCAGGTCGGTGTAGGTGGACCAGCGTGTGTGGATGGCGCCCACCTCCACGCTCAGGTTCTTTGTGGGGTAGCAGGCAATGCCGAAGCTGAGCATGTCCGGCAGGACCACGGAGCCGGTGGTTTTATGCGCACCGTTTAGTACGGCCTTACGGCCTGTCATTCCCGAAACGGTTGTATCTCCACTGGCATCGATCTTGGCCTGGCTGTGGTAGCCGAAGCCGAACCGCCAGTTGTCGAGTTTGTAGTGGATCCCGGCGGTGAGGGCGGTGCCGTCGCCGTCGGCGGACAGTTCGGATGAGGGTGAATCTGCCGGGGGAAGCCCCGTATTGTATTTGTTTTTGATGTTCAGATCCACATACACATACTCTACCCCCACGGCCACGGAGAGCCGGTCCGTGACCTGGTAGGCGATGTTCGGGTTCAGGGACACGCTCTTGATGGTGGCCTCGTAGACGTTGAAGGCTCCGGGCCAGTCGTCGTGGTACTCGAAACCCAGGCCGAATCGGGAGAACTCACCGAACCCTGCGGACCATTTGTCATTGAGTTTATGCGTCACGTAAAACTGGGGGATGACGAAGATGCCGTTATCGCTCTTGGAGGTGGTGACAACGCCCGATTTTTCGGTCTCTACCTCACAGATGGGGTGGGCAAAGGAGGCCCCGAAGGCCACCTGGGTGCCGTCAAGCTGGGTGATGCCGGCGGGGTTAAAGGCCACCGCCGAGGGATCGTCCGCGCGTCCCACGAGGGTGCCGCCAAGGGCATTGCCTCGGGCGCTCCATTCATACAAGGCAAAACCGGCGGCGGATGCGGAGCCCGCAGCCGCCATGATCAAAACACAGGACGCAAAAAAACTCAGGAACTGACGCTTCACTTTTTCCCCTTCTGGCATACGAAAAAGGTGTGGAATACAGGCCATCCGCCTGCGAACCCGGCTACCTTTTTTATGGTGATGTTGAGGCCGATGATCGCTGTTCGTTCGTAAGATCATAAACCACCGATTGAGTCATCCCTCATGGATTACTCATTAAAAAATATTCCATACAAAGAATATGAAATGAGCGGTGACCAGGGCCTTCCGCTCTGTTTTTCATTGTTGTACCCAAGCGACAAATAAGTGATCGAACCCCTATGTGGATGAACGCATGTTCTACGTTGGGCGGATAGTTAATATCTTGCCTGTTTGTTAGAATCAATAAATTTTCAAGTGTTCCCCATGGGGGTGGAGCCTTAAGGCTCAAGGCTGGCAAAGGGAGGGCCAGAAATGCGGTGGGTTAGGTGGGGCTTTCGGAAAAACGGTAACCGAAAAGCAGTTGTTGCAGACTCCTGAACCCCTTTTGTTTCTGGGCAAGGGAACGGCAGGGTGGGGGCCCTGAAGTCGCTGTGAAGGTGTTCTATACCGGGTGACGAATCGAGTACGTTTCTATTCAGGGCACCGGCTCTGCAGATGGTGTGATTTCCTCAAAACTCCGGCAACGAAGAAGATGCGTGCATTCGGTTCGCCAGAAGGGTAAGAAAGGAGAACAGGCGTCCAAAGATGATAAACTTTGGTTTTTTGTTGAATATTGAGATGATGGGGGCTGCGTGTCCCTTGCCCTGCCTCTGTTCTCATCGTCATTGCATGTCTCATATGTGCCCGCTCAGTGACTATTGCTATTTCTTCCTTGATCAAGGGGTGGAATCTTTCGTATAGCTAACACATCAGCAGCACCCGGCTCGCTCGAAGGGTGAGAAAATCGAACGGAAAACCGCAACGTATATTTTGCATTTTTAAAATGATTGAATGTTGTCCGGTTAGCTTCCGCAAGAACGGATTGATGGCCGTTTATCGTGACATATCCGGGGTAAGGCGGGGGGGAAGCAGGCATGGGAATTGCCGTTACAAAGATGGCAACTGGCCATGGTGGCCTGCGTATGTGATGAACGCAGGGTTTTCCATCAAAGGCGCTCTGCGCAAAAGCCGCCCACGAGACAGCAACAGGGAGGACGAAATGGCCACCATCGGCAGCAAGAAACAGGAAGAAAAAATCAAGGTGTTCGCTACCATTGCGAAAAGCAGTTTCCCGGAGATTGATGAATTGGCCATCAAGGGAGCGTTTCGTTTTGCGGCGAAGGCAGCCATAGAAAAGAGCGCATACTCCGAATGGTCCGAGGTGGCGAAAAAACCCGCAAGTGAAAGGCGCCGTTTCTTTGACGGGTTGCTTGAAGAGTCCAGAGGGCACCTCGAGCAACTCCTGGGAAAAAACGACGCAGCTGTTCTGCTGAAAAAGATACGGATTGAAAACGAGACGTTCCTGAAGGACTGAGGCGGCGGGGTGCTCCATGGCCCTCCGGGAAAAGATGACGCCACCTGGTTCGTTATCAGGTGATGAAGGCTATGTGATACCCATGGGGTTGGTATGAGTTCAAATTCATTTATTGTTCTTTCGGTTACACTATACAAACTGTCCTCTCTCCTGGTGGGGAGCCTCTTTGCGTATTTGGGGTTTCGCCTCTTTATGGCCAATATCTGGGGCAACGCTGGCGAGCTTGAAACGGAGTTTGGTGATACCAAGCTGGTTGTAAAAAAAGCAGCCCCTGGTACTTTCTTTGCCTTGTTCGGGGCAATTATTATAGCTATTACTCTGTATAAAGGTATTGAATTAAAGAGCCACACAAGCAATCTGGTTAATGGCTCGGTTTTGCAAACCACAGAAGAAGACGCCGGGGATAATTCCGCCTGATCTTCGAGTTAAGACTCCCTTACTCAGTGACATGTGACCCCGTCGTTATTTTCTGACAACCCGGACCGTAAGGAGGCGACCTTGAAATTTGCATTGCGATGTGTTGCTGTGGTGGGGCTTATGGGGTTTATGTGCGCCTGCGCGACAAGCGAAAGTACCGGTGACAATGTGTTGCGCGGCATGTACGAAAGCTCCAGGCAAATGCAGGAAATGGATCAACGTCATGACCCATCACCGGGGCAGGACCTCCCCACCTATGAGCAGTACAACCGGGAGTGGCATGAACCGTAAGGGCCTTTTAGCGGGCTGCGCTGTTGCCCCGTGCCATGGCACCGTCAGAATTGCTGATCTCCAACCCAACGCATTGGACCCAGGCAATGGATAAGAGATTAAATTACCGCCTGATTACCGGTAAGGACGATGCCGGTTTCTGTGAGAGGGTTTCATCGTTCATTGACGAGGGATACAGGCTGTATGGGGCTCCGTCAGTCAGATACAACGGCAAAGATGTCATTGTTGCTCAAGCGGTTGTGTTGCCGGAAAAACGGCATGAAAAGGTTTCGCCTTAGCCCGGATATTTCACGAGTCGTGTTCAGTCTGTTATCATACAAGGTGTCGGTGACCCCCAGCCCCACCTTGTCGATATGTATGCGGGGAGGGACGTTAGGCGAACCTGTTCATTCCCTGTGAAGTATCGGCTATTCATGTCCGGGATTTTGTGTTTTGATAAGACACTGTGGATTTCAATTTGATCGGTATTTATTTTTGAGAGGGGCCGGTGGGGCAAGAGGTCCCCTCGCTACTCGGTTTGCCGTGTCTATATAAGCACAAGGATTGTTCAATGCCTTCACTCGATTTTGAAAAAGAAAAAAAAGCCTTCAGAGCATATTACGACCAGAATTTTCTGATACTCGATGAGGCAAGAAAATCATTTGCCACGTTGGTAAAAGCCCTGATAACAAACGAGTCTTCCCTCACGGGTTCAACCGTCTACGGGCGTGTGAAACATAAAGAAGAGTGCATTAAGAAATTTTCGCGTAAATATCGTTCCAAGCTCGAAGAAACAGAAACGCCCTATGAAATAAAAGAATACATAACGGATTTGATAGGGTTAAGGGTGGTGTGTCTGTATCAAGACGATATAGAAAAATTATCAGACATGCTCAATGAACACTTCGATGTGATTGACGTGACGGATAAAATCGCTGAATTGGAGAGTACTGAAGACTCTTTTGGCTACAAAGGGCTTCACGTGGATTTACGGTTAAACGAGGACAGGCGAAACCTTCCTGAATACAAACCGTACAGTGAATTTAATTTTGAAATTCAAATACGAACCATTATCCAGGATTCCTGGAGTGCCCTTGACCACAAAATCAAATACAAAAAATCAATTCCGCAGCATCTTAAAAGACGAATCAATGTTCTCTCTGCCCTTTTCGAATTGGCAGACAGTGAATTCCGAGAGATAAGGGACGCCACCCTTGCCGAGATTGAAAAGGCCAGTAAGGAAGACATCCCTTCCCCCACGTCTGATGCCGAACCTGAACAAAAAGCGAAAAAGAACAAAAATGTCTATGAACTCAACGCGTTCAACTTTCTTAGGATCAGCGGTCATTTTTTCAGTAACTACGAGTTTGAAACCCATAAAGTGGATGGGTTTGTGCAAAATGTCCATGAGTTGTGTCCGGGGATAACGCGGGCGAAATTTCATAAGCTGATAAACAAAAATATTACCAAAGTAAAAGCCTACAACGATTATTCTATAAAAAAGAACCAGACCGAAGGGTTTAATCCCTATTCCGTCATTCGGCATTGCCTGTATCTGGGAAACAAAACAACCTTTCGAAGGGTCCTTGCAAACGCTGCCAGAAAATCCTTTGACGAATGGCTTGACGCGAATCCATAAAGAGCAAAGGGCCTGCCCACCAAATGATGTAATCCATTACATCATTCCTGCCATGCTATAACCTGAATTCCCTAAACCTGCCCGTAATGTTCCATATGTGGTGCAAGCGTTTTGCTTGATTCGCTACATGTTGGTGGTATGTTTTTTGCTAATCTGGCGGTCAATACAAGAAAAAGCCAAACCCGATGTGAGTCGGGGACGGAAAGCCCACGGGTCTCATGGGGAGATGGCCGGGTTGCTCTTGCCGCAAAAGCAAAGGACTGCAGAAAATGAGAAAAATTTTATGTATGTTATGCTTTTTGGTGTTTGCTTTGGCCGGTCCTCTGGGGGCGACAACCATCGACCCCACCCAAGGCTGGACCGGGTATTTTGCCTGGACCGGTGGGTTGGGCCAGATCGACAGTATCGACCAGGATTCGAGTCAGGACGAGTGGTCTATTACCGTGGCCGAAGATTCCAGCATGGCTGTGGCCACAGCCTGGGATGCGTTTGCACCCGGCGATGAGTTCGCTTTTTATGTTGATGGTGCCGAGGTGGCCTGGGACGAGACCTATGTGGACGGAAGCGGGTATTTCCATGGTCTGTACAACGACCTGTTCCTTACCGCCGGTACCCACACACTGACGTTCTTCGTGACGGCAATGGCTGACGGCTTTGACTATGGCGGGGCCTATGCGGAGTTTTCTGCTGTTGAGCCCGTTTCCGGTGCGCCCGTTCCCGAGCCCGCAACGTTCTTTCTGCTTGCCATTGGGCTTCTTGGGGTTATGGGTTTAAGAAAAAAGAGCATGATGAAATAAGCAATATCTGTGTACAGCCGAAGGGCAGGCGATGTGTTTGTTTCGCCTGCCCTTTTGTTTGGGTCGTGTCTACGGTATCGGGATAAGGCTATAGTTGGATGTTGATGCCCAGGCTCACGGAGGCGTCATACCCGTCATCCCGAAACACCCGGTCATACCTGGCCACGAAGGAATGGCGTCCATCGATGTGCATCGTTGCCGATGCGCCGATACGCACCCGGTTGTCGTCAGGTTCCAGTGCATTGAGGGACCAGTGCTCCGAAGGCATGGCCGCAAAGGCCGCAGTCACTTCTCCGCCGGGATCGAGCTGTTCATATTGCCAGCCGCACCATGCCTCTGGATGGAAGACTATGTGGTCATCAAGATGCAAGAGGATACCTGCTTTCAGATTTAATTCATGGACGAGGGAGTCGCTGGTATCGGTGTCCACCATCAGGTGTGCCCCTGAGGGGTCCTCATCTTCGGTGTAGTGGGAATCCGAGACCCTCGTGTACGTCAGGATGTAGCTGGGCGTGAGGGTCATCTTGTTTCCAAAGACCATGTCACAGCCAATGCGGTTGAGCCAGCTGAAGTCATGGGCCGTTCGATCGCCGGTGATTCGGGTGTCGAGAAACCCGATGTCGCGCCATGTGTCTATATTGTGCACGCCGAAGGTTGCTGCGGTGTCAAAGAAGAAGATGTCTTTGGAGATGCTGGCGTAGGGACCGAATCGATACATCTCGTCCTCGCTGCTTCCGCCGCCACCATCAAGGTCGCTGTCCCCTTTGGCATATCCCAGCAGAAGGCCGATGCGTGCCTGTGGGGACAGGGTGTACTCTCCCCCGCAAAGGAGGCCGTGCCAGTCATAGTCGTAGCCGACAAGGCCCTGTTCCCCATCCTGGTCTCCAAATCCGCCGTACAGCCCTGCGAAGGCCCGCCATCCCGTAGTGGGGATTGGGGCCATGTTGTTTTCCGTGCCTGCCCCAGGGCGTGTGTCTGCTTCGTCGTTGCCCCCCGGGAAAGCCGGTATGCGAAAGGTATCGAACAGGTATCCCATGGCCATGTTGGTGTGCTGAACACCGGCATGGATCAATGCCGTGGTGTTGGTGACGGGTTGTAGCTCGATCATGGCCTGGCTCACGTCCGATGTTGTGGGGAGCATGGCCAACCCTTGATACACGCCCTGCAGTTCCGCAGAGTGGCTGGTGTAGGTATTGTCGAGGATTGTTGCGAAGGGGAGGTGTGCCGGGGCCATGGCCGCTGCAATGGCTGCGAATTGCGTATCACCGGTGGTGACGGTGAGTGTGTTGTTCTCGACTGAAAAAATGAAATCGAAGATCCCGGAGTTATCCGAAAATGTCACGTCCCCTTCTGCCAGGGTCAGTGTACCGGCTTGAATCAACTCGTAGTCGGTGTTGGGTACCCCGCCCGCAGCGTCCACCGAGACCGTGGCCCCGGTAAAATCAGCCGTGCTGGCAACCGTGATGCTGGACGTGTTGCCGTCGGGTGCGATCCCCACCGCTGCCGTGTCCTTTGCAGAGACAACAAGATCGCCGTTTGCAATGACCAGCGCGCCGTCTGCCCGGATGCTGCCGCCGTTGCCCCCGGTTGTCCAGGTGGTACCCTTGAGGTCCATCGTACCCGAGCCCCGTACCATCCCGCCGGCTCCCAGAGAGCCAAACCCGTTGTCCGAAAGAAAGGTTCCGCCCTGAAGTGTGAGGGTGCCGTCAAGGGTCGGAGCCGCCCCGCTGTGCGTGTGGGTGCCCGAAAGGGTGTATACACTGCCGGTCCCCACATGAATGTCTCCATCTGTGGTGATGGCTTTGGAGACGTTCAAGGTGGCCGCGGCTCCGCTGATCCGTGCAATGTCGGTTTCGGTCACCTCACCGGCAAAGAGGGTGAGCGGGGCAAAGGTGTCTCCCCCCACATTGATGGTGTGAAACGCGTTGGTGTCCCCGTCAAGGGTGGTGGTGCCGCCTGCAAAATAGCCGTCCCAGCTGCCGGAAGAGTCCGATGTGATGCTGTCCGTCACGGTCAGGGCAAACCCGTGGTCGGCCTGGGTGAGGATGGCTTGACCTGTGCTGTCTTTGGCATACCCGAAGGTGAGGTATGAGGTGGCGTTGTCGTCTGAGTCGGCATTGTGGATGCCGCCGGTGAGGCTCGCGCCGCTGAGGAGGTGATAGATGTTGCTTTCACCGGAGTAACCGGCTTGCCCGGAGTGGATGGCATGGGCGTTGATGCCGGTGGCTGAGATGCTCCCTGAAATATGGGAAATGTTGCCTTCAAGGTAGGCATAGATTCCGTGGGAAGACTCCCCTGTGCTTTCAAGGGCACCGGTGACGGTGAGGGTGCTGTGGGACCCGACCTCCAGGCCATCCGACCCCAGGCCGGTTGTCGTGATGGAACCGGAGACGAACAGGGCGTTTTCGTTCCCTTCGCTGAAATCGATGCCGTCGGAAGTATCGCCGGTTGTGTGGATGGTCCCTGAAAAGCGGACCAGGTTGTTTGAGGCGGTTCCCCCCCAGATGCCGTCGGAGCTGTTTAGCACCGTGGAAAAGTCACCGGTGGCGGTGATGTCGTTGTTGTTGGCCCTGACAATAATGCAGTCGCTACCGTTTTTTGTGGTCTGAATGGTGCCCGAAGCAGTGACCAGGTTATTTGAGCCGACTTCGACAGCTCCGTTTGATGCCTGTGTCGATACCAGGGATCCTGCTTGCAGATTAAGAATGTTGGAAGCCCCCTGTGATAAGGAACCACCCCCTGCAAGGCCGATTTTTGTGTCGTCGGTGAGGGTTCCATAGAGTCTGATTGTCTGTATGTTGTTTACCGTTTCCGAGGCAGTGACCGAGGCATTGCTTTCAACGGTGATGACATTGCCTCCTTGATTGGTAGTACTGCCGTTGATGGCGGGGATACCAAGCGCATCACTGCTTACCGAACCCCCGCTTTTGACGATGATGTTCTGGGTTTCTGTAAGGGTCTGGGGCCCGGCGTCACCCGTTATGGTGATGTCTGCTGCCGATGCGCTTCCTGCAGCCAGCATGATGATACCCAGCACTATGCTGACGCATTGAACGAAATCGACCTTGCTTTTTGTTGATGTCCTCATTTATTGACCGCTCCCCGGCAGTTACATTGTCTGTCAGAACAAAAAGTATTTCGCCATGTAAGTACATACCTTTCCCCCCTTGTTACGCACTGAGGTGCAAAACCTTTGGGAGGTTCGGCCCAAGGCAACATGACGTGAAATGATGTCAGGCAACCGGCGAGCACGTCTCGGCTTGCAAGCGGACCACGATGTTCATGCGGGTGTTATTTTTGCCCTCGTTAGTATCGAAACGTGAAGAAGTGATTCTTATAGGTTCGAAATCTAACCGCGTTTGCACCCTGATCCGGTATAAAGATCGTTTGTCATTGTAAGATATTTCTGCATATCTCATATTTTAAATATAATAAATAGAAATGAGGGCGATGAGGTCACATTGTCATGTGTCTTCAGCTTTTCGTAGAGATGGATTTAGTGAATATGAAAATTAGGCGGGTATTATAGGGAGGGAGCAAAAACAAAAAGAGGGGAGGTCGGAGCCCCCCCCCTCATTCTGTTTGGATATGGTTTTGACGTGAATATTTCACGAGTCGGGTGCGCTTATAAGCAAGGCCTCAGAGTTGCAGGCGTAACCGCTTACCTCCGATCTCTGATAACGCAGCAGAGGAATGCATCCGGATCGCCACAAGGGTGAGGGAATCGAAGCGAAACCCTTGAATTACTTTTTTTTGAAATGTCCGGGCTAAGGCTGCGCGTAAAAATGGGGGGACACCTTCCTGCTGAATCGGAAGAGGACTTCCTTGGGTGTGTCCCTTTTTTTCCTTTAGCTTGCCGATCCCCTGGTAAGGAGGATCATGTGCAGCAGTTGTTTCTTTTGGGGCGTGGTCAGGACATCCTTGGATTTCAATTTGTACTTGACCTTGTTGTCGATGAGCTTGGTCCCCAGGTCGGTGATGTCCAGAAGGATCTTGTCCACCTTATCACTGTTGACCTCTTCATTTATCAACTCGGCTCCGAGGTCAATGACCTTGATCTGGATATCCCGCTCAATTTTCAATTCATTGACCATCATCTGGGTTCTGTTTCGGATGATCTCTTTGACTTGCTTGTCGGTGAGGCCCAGCAGGTCGATGAGGTCATCCAGGCGCACCTGGGAAGGAAAGGCCCGGTCTGAATAATGATCCTCGAATTCCAGGCTGTGAACCAGGCGGAATCGCTGGTCCTCGGTGAGGACGTTTTTGACCTTAAGGATATACTCCACCTTGGTTCGGATCATTTTGCCGTAGAGTTTGCTGATGTCGGTGACCAGTCTGTTGACGTTTCTTGCTGTTTTTTTCTCCTGACGGCTTGTGGTTACCTGTTCCTCCTGGCGAAGCACGGTGGTGAGCTCCGAGAACTTGGCCTCGATTTCCGTCATCATTTCATGCTTTTTGATGATGTACTCTTCAATGGTGTCCTCAATGAGCTCCATCTGCTCTGGAGTGAGGTTGAACGAATCCAGGGGCAGGAGCTCGCTTTCTGCCGCAACTCCCGAGGTTGAGCTCACAAAGAAAAAAATCAACAGGGCCAGGGTTCGTACACAACTTTTTTTGAGTAACGTCATGGCGCTTTCCTTTTTCAATGAATGAAGGTTAGGGAATCCGCAATCATAAAACGGGGGCATGACAGATTCAGTGCATGCCGGAAACAGGCTGGTATGGCTGTGAAAAGGCTGGCAGGGCGTGCAGATCGGCTCCTGCCGGGCATGGGCCCTTGTTGGGTGAGTCTCAGGACGGTGCGGGCGGAAAGGTCAGGGACCGCCCTTGTCCCGGACCCCGGGAAGGGGCGGAAAAGGCGGGCGGTGTGGGTATAATTGATCCAAAGTATACGGAATTTGGACGCGCTTAGCAACTGTGTAGCGTCAAGGTCGGCTTATTCCCGACCACCGGGGCCCGGGGCGGCCTTGCCGGAGAGGTGAGCGATGTCCACGGCCACCACCGTGGTCTTGTCCCAGGCGTTATTGATGTAGGTCTCCCCGGCGGGGATATGGTCGGGGCAGAGCCTTCGGACAAGGGTCAGGAGCCCCTCTTTTTTCTCGTCTCCCTCCAGGATACGGGCCGTGCCGAAGGCCACGACGCTCTGGAACCGGGTGGTGAATTTTTCCGGCACGATATCGGCCTGGGCCACCACGCAGAAGGAGACCCGGGAGCAATGGGCGATGTTGTCCAGTTTGTGCCCGGACGGGGCGCAATGAAAAATGATCCGCCCGTCATGGAACACATAGTTCAAGGGAATCCCGTACGGGGTGCCGTCTTCACCCACAGTGGAGAGGATGCCGTAATCTCCGGCCTCAAGAATCGCCTGGGTGCCCTCGTCGCTTAATCTCTTTTTCCCACGTTTCATTTCTCTGAACATCTGATCGTCCTTATGGTTTTTTGTGTCTGGACTCCCGTCCCCATGGGGCGGGAATCTGCGTCGTTTCTTTTTCCGGGTAATGGAAAGCATACACCGACTTTGTTCCTGCCAAAAGGTCTATGGTGAAAAAAAGGAGGGGCTTGGGTGGCAGGAATAGAAAAGTGAAAGCACATGCTGCCTGTTCCCTGGCCTCAAAAAAGAGATGTGAAGACGACGATGGGTGGACTGGGCTCGCCCGAGGGGTGAGGAAATCGGACATGACATGTTGTCAGGTGTGTTGCTTGATTATCGGTTTACTTGTTCGCGATACTAAATAAAGGTCGCGATATATCCCCTCGGGAGGAGCTGCTAAAATACTACCCTGTATTTTTTTGAATGCATAAGGATATCACTCGTTCAGGTGCTTTTTTGAATTGTTTTATTCCGATCTATCAGGATGTTGTCGTTTGACCTTGTTCGCGGTTTTGCATATGTTGTGGTATCTCAAGCAAAGACTTCTCACTTTATCGCGACATCGACTCCAGGAGCCGTATATGTCTAGACTGTTGATCTCTCTATTGCTCTGCATGCCTGCACTTTTTATCCTTCCTTCCTGTGGCTCTTCCGGCAGCGATGAGCCGGCGCAGGTATCACATTCCTCCACCCATGCCCCGACGCCCACACCAGACCCCATCCCCACCCTGACCCTCATCAAAGCAGGAGACGGCTCCGGCCATATCGCCTGTGATCCCGGCATCCTTGACTGCCAGGGTGTTTGCCGGACGGAGGTGGAGAAGATGTCCACGGTCACACTCACATCCGTTGTGGATGAGGGGTCAGTTTTTGGTGGATGGAGTGGGGATATTCCGGCGTTCAGCACGGAATCGAGCATTACGATAACAGTCTCGAAGGCCAGCACCATCACTGCAAATTTTAGCTTGAAGGAGTCGCCATACAGTTGCCTTCTGCCCGAGCATGATCTTCTCTATCTGGGGGCGTTCAAGCTTCCCGATGGGCATGGCGAAGACGAACCCATGGCCCGGTGGGACGGTGGCGGCCATGGCATGACATTTTACCCCGAAGGAGATTTCGGAGGAGAGGCTGACGGGTTTCCCGGATCACTTTTCAGCATAAGCCACACCTACACAAACCATGTCTCCGAATTTTCCATTCCGGTCCCGGTCATTTCACCTGACAAAAACCTGGACGACCTGCCCCGGGCAACCACGCTCCAACCCTTTGCAGATATCACGGAAGGCCGCCAGACCCTTGGGCTCAACGGCACAACCCTGGTGGATATTCAGTATTATCCCAGGCAGGGGAGCCAGGACTCGGATAAGCTGTACTGGACCCTTTATGAGTACTATATGCCCCACGAAGATGATCCTTACCACGGATGGGCGGAGCTCGATCTTTCCGCACCACAGAGCCACGGCATGTGGCGCCTGGGGGATTTTCCGGCGGCGTCCACAAGCAAGTACCTTTTTGATGTTCCGGTTTCCTGGGCAGATACCCATACCCCGGGGAAATACCTTGCAGGGGGCAGATACAGGACGCCCAACAACGGAAGCTGGGGGCCCGCACTCTATGTGTTCGGCCCGTGGAACGACGGCAACCCGCCTGCAGACGGCTGCCAGCTTGGCGCCATCGAGCTGCTCAAGCACACCAGCGAGCACCCGGTTCGGGGAATGGGCTTCAGTGATGATTGGGTCGATGGGGCCTGGCTGACGGCAGGGGACCGGTCTGCTGTCGTTGTTGCCGGCAAAAGAGGGGTCCGGGAGAGGGCCGGTGGCCTCTGGACCTATGGAGCCCCCCAGCCCGACGATTACTCAATCAGCAAAGGGTACCACGCCTGCCCGGACTATGGCGCTTTGCTCTTCTATGATCCGGTGCTCATCGCCCATGTGGCAGAGGGCACCCTCTCCCCGGGTGATGTTCAGCCCTATGCCGTTTTTAATGCTCAGGACCTCCTGTTCACGGCCAACATGGGTCTTTCTGTTCAGGATATCCGTACCCGCGGCAAATCTTTGGGTGGGGTCGGGTACGACCGGGAGCACAACCTTCTTTATGTTCTTGAACTGGATGTGGAGGGGTATTTCAGTCCGGGCAAACCCATTGCCCACGTCTTCAAGGTCTCCCCCGGGGAGAGCGTTGCAGACACCATCCCGCCCTCACCACCATCCAATCTTGCCGCCACATCGGTCACATCAGAAGAGGTGACTCTTACCTGGGAAGCCGCCGTGGACAACCACCACCTTGCCGGCTACATTGTCTATCGGGACGGGCACCCCATAGATACCGCCATCGTTCCGACCTGCACAGACGACAGGGTAAACCCCGATGCGACCTATCGCTACACGGTGGTGGCTTTTGATTCCCGGAACAACAAGAGCCTTGTCAGCCAGCCGCTTTCGGTGTCCACCCTGTCCGGCCCCGACACCAGGGTGCCCCTCATCACGGATATCCACCTCACCGATACCACGGAAACCAGCGTCACGGTTCACTGGAAAACGGATGAACCCACCACAAGCAGGATTAAATATGGCGCGGAGTACCATGATGATCAGGAGGTAAGCGATTCCAGCCTCACCAGAACCCACGCCCTATCCATCACAGATCTCACGGGTGCTTCTGAATGTGGTTCCTATGTCTATCGCATCTTCTCCACCGATGCCTTCGGCAACACCAACAGCCATTCTGAAAAATCCTTTCGCCCGGCCAGGCCCATGGCGGACAATCAGCCCCCTTTGCTTGAGTCCACTGGGGCGAGGCGGGTTTCGGTCGGAGGCCTTGTTCAGTTCACCCTCAGCGCCACAGACCCCGATCGCGGGGACAGCCTTCATTTTTCGGCGACAGGCCTTCCAGACGGCGCCACTTTTACCCCTGCAACCGGCCTGTTTCAATGGCGGCCGGGGCCGGGGGACACAGGCATTCACCGCATGGAATTCTCTGTCAGCGACGGGGACCAGGACGCCAGCGAAACCGTTGCGATTATTGTTGAGGAGTGAGATGGAGAGGAGGCTGTGCATTAAATTACTTTTTGTAACTATTCAGCTTATGCCTCCGTCGGCCCTGCCGGGGGCTAAACTTTTAAAAAGTTTAACAAACAGGTTTTAAAAAATCTTTTTGAATGAATTTTTACTTTAAAGGCGGATGTGATTTGACCCGAGGAACGAGGGGCAAAACGCATCCGCAACCTGCTTTCAAGGTGGCACACCTTGCCGCCGGAGGCTGTTTTTTTGAGCTGAA
>NZ_FMUX01000011.1:0-141283 GCF_900101345.1 Desulfoluna spongiiphila
GCCTTTAAAACGGCATTCATTCAAAAAGAGTTTTTAGAGCTGTTTGTTTAACTTTTTGTAACTATTCAGCTTGCCTCCGGCAGGTCGCTTTTTTGAAAAAAAGCTCCGCAAAAAACGTTTCTAATGCGAAAAAATGGAAATTATTTCGGCGGAGCCTGGAAAGGCTTGCTTAAGACCTGTTTGTCAAACTTTTTAAAAGTTTGGCCCCCGGCGGTGAGACTGTAGCGAAAAGAACCTCGAAAGCCGATCACCTATAACCTATTTCCTATTATCTATTACCTAAATCACCTGTTTCCCATGGCTTGAAATCATGATTACACTCATCATCGACATCTCCGGCAATCACCTGCCAGCCGTCTCCATGGAGTTGGCGGCCCTGGCCCTGCGGCTGAACAAAACCAATAAATCCGGCATAACGGCACTGGTGTACGGAAAAGAGGCAGCCCTTGGCGCCCGACAGTTTGCCGAAGCATCGGGGATAAAAACCCTGGGCCTGGTGTGCACCCCGGAGGAGCACTCGGCCATGGCCGTGGCAACGGCTCTCAAGGACGTACTCTCCGCAGAGGCCGCCCGATACCTTCTGCTCCCCCACACCCCGTGGGCCATGGAGGTAGCCCCTGCCCTTGCCGTTGTCCTGGGACTTCCCACGATCTCTTGCGTGACGGAATACGACACAGAGACGGCAACCTTTTTCCGGTCCGCCGGAGGTGGCACCTCCCGCCTGCACACCAAGGCCCCCCAAGGCGGGGTGGTCACATTGCAGCCCGGGGCCATCTCCCCGGCACCGGAGGCTGATGCGCCGGGGACTGTCACCGTGCGCCCCTTGCCCGTGCCCCCGGGAGCTGTCCGCATCCAATCCACATCGGCCCGGGAAAAAGGTAGCGCCGCCCTGGCAGGCGCCCGGGTGGTGGTCTCCGTGGGCCGTGGGATAAAAGCCAGGGAACACCTGCCCCTGTTCCACCGGTTCGCAGACGCCCTCCCCGGGGCTGCCAAAGCATGCTCCCGCCCCCTTGTGGACATGGGCTGGATGCCCTACCCCTGCCAGGTTGGCATCACGGGCACCTCGGTCTCTGCCGATCTCTACATCGCCCTGGGCATCTCAGGCTCCACGCAGCACCTTGCAGGAATCCCCCAAAGCACGACCGTGGTCTCAGTAAACCAGGATCCCGACGCCGCCATCCATGCCGTCAGCGACCTCATCATCGAAGCCGACCTCCTCCCCTTCATGGAGGCGACCCTGGTGCTGATGGCTGAGAAATAAAAGCGATGCCTCCGGCGGCGAGGTGTGCCACCTCGAAAGCAGGTTGCGAATGCGCTTTCCCCTTCGTTCCTCAGGGAAAATCACATTCGCCTTTGATTTTGATTGGCCTAAATCTATTTTTTAAAGCCTGTTTATCTAACATTTCAAAAACTTGCCCCCCTCGAAGCCGACGCAAGCCCTTCCCCCAAATAAAAAAGGGCACCGACCCCAAGGTCGGTACCCCTTATTTCATGCATGTAACGCTAAACGAATCAGGCTTCGGCGTCAGCCGCTTCCTTTTTTTCCTCTTTGGGTGCTTCCACTACTTTTTCAGGTGCGGCCGCCTCGGTGGCCTTGGCCTCGACCTTGTCTTCAAGTTCGGTCATCTTTCCGGTGAGGAACTTGATGGGGGCGCCATAACCGGGGGCGATAACCCCGGGCTTGCACTGCACCTGGAGACAGGGAGCGTCTTCACAGAACTGGCACTTGTCGTAGTCGATCTCGCAGAGGTTGTCCACCACCTTCATGGCATCGTGGGGGCAGGCTTTCACGCAGAGACGGCAACCGATACAGCCCACGTTGCAGACCTTCTTGGTCTGGCCGCCCTTCTGGCGGTTCTGGCAGCCGATGACGCTGACGGCGTTGTCGGGGACCAGGGCCATGATGCCCCTGGGACAGGCCGTAACGCACAGACCGCACCCCACGCATTTGCCCACGTTCACCTTGGGTACGTTGAGCTCGTCGATGACAAGGGCGTCGAAGGGACAGGCGCGAACGCAGTTACCCAGACCCAGACAGCCGTATTCGCAGCCTTTTTCCCCGGCAAAGAGATTGGCAGCGGCTTCGCAGTCGTTCAAGCCGTTGTAGATGTATTTGGTGGTGCTGTTGGTTTCGGGACAGCCCTTGCAGCGGGCCACAGCCTTCACAGGCTTGATCTCCGCAGCTTTTTTTCCGGTGAGGGCGGCAATTTTCTGGGCCACCTCATTGCCCCCCGGCGTGCAGAGGTCAGGGCGCACGTTCGGGTCTTCCACCACGGCTTCGGCATACTGACCGCATCCGGCAAAGCCACAGTTGGCGCAGTTACCCGCAGGGAGAATGTCGGAGACCTCGTCAATAAGAGGGTTGGTCTCGACGGCAAGTTTTTTGTCGGCAAGGGCAAGCAGAAGGCCGATGGCAGCTCCCAGCCCACAAAGTACCAGTAAAGGAATCACAATGGTCATAACTACCCCATAAAAGGATATTAGGTGTTGGTTCCGGCAACCACCGGGGTCGCCTCGTATCACCCGCCACACAGTCTTGATAAACGTGTCAAAAGTCAATGAGACGACGGGTCGTCCCGACCTCTTCACTCCGTAAGGTCGAGGTCACTTTACAGCTGGTTTCCCAAAATGTAAATACCTGACTTTTTACAACGATACCATTTCAGTAAATGGTGACCCGGTAAACAAGTACCGGCACATGGAATGGCCCCGTTGCCATACAACCTGTGGCTTCACCGGGGACACACCCTGCATCGGGCTTTTCCGGCCACCCCTTTCCACGGACGGGTTCGTGACCCGTCGTTGTCCCCTACTTCATACAAAAATTATGCCACTTTTTCAAATGCATCTTTTTTCCCACGGGGCACCCGGGGCCACCCAACGCTTGAAAATCCCATCTCTTTTGGCCGCACAGGCCTCGCCATTTTCCAAAAATCCGTACAGCCCCACCCACGCATCCGGTATTTCGGACACCCTGGGGACATCGGGCCGTCGCCTCCCCCTGAAATAGTTGGGAAAATTTTTGTGCGCCACCTGGCACGCATGTTGTAACGTTCTTTCGTTGCCTGCATTGGCACCGAACCCGCATCGTCCCGGCCCCTTGTCTGGAGAAACGAAAACCATCCCCCCGTTTTTCATTCTCCAGACCAGTCTCGGCCGCGGTTGACGATGCGGGTTTTTTAATTACCCCCCATGGCCCGAAGGGTGAGATAATCGAGCAGAAAGCGGTGAATTCCATTTGCGTTTTTGAAGCGTCTCAATCTCTCCCAGTAACACCCTGTCATGATCTCTTATTGCTTCGGACTGATCGTTTTTACATGAACTATCCGGAAGAGCCCTTCTCGCCACACACCGTTCTTTTGCCGGCACCCGATGCCGAAGGGACCGGGCCTTTGATTTTTATGCGGGCATCTTATATGGTGCCACTGGCCCCCTGAAAAGAGGCAGGCCGGATTGAACCTCTCACACCAAGGACACACCATGAGACAAGAAGAAGGCATCATCATTAAAAAAGCATCCCACGGCCGCGCCTGGGTGGAAACCGTCCGCACCTCCGCCTGCGAGGGCTGCGCCTCCAAGGGCTCCTGCCATGCCTCCGGAAAATCCATGGAAGTCTGTGCCATCAACGATGCAGGGGCCGACATCGGTGACCGTGTCCTGGTCTCCATCGGCACGGGCACCCTCATCAAGATGTCACTTCTTGCGTACATCTTCCCGGTGTTTGCCCTCATGGCAGGGGCTGCTGCGGGAAACACCCTGGGACCGGGCCACGGGATAAACCCCTCCCTTGCCGCCGGAATCGGCGGATTCGGCGCCCTGGCCGTCTCCTTTGTCATCATTCGCCTCTTCGAAGGAAAAATTGCCCAGGGCGAAACCTACACCCCACGCATTACTCGCATTCTTCCCGGCGCTCCCCTGGCCTGAGGACGGTCCTATCTCATCGATAATGCCCCTTTCAGGGAACGTTTTTCAAAAAGGGGCGCTCTCTTTTTTCTGGAATTGCTCCTGTAAATGAGACCTTTTTTGTCCTGATTTGCGGAGTCAATCCACTGTCAATTGCAGCTTTCCGGCAACCCGGAGCAAAAATCCCCCCCTGCCTTGTCAAATCCATCGCTACACAATAAGAAGGTTTTCTGGTACAGTTCTTGCGATTAATTGCTCGATGATTTTTCACCTGGCCCAAGGGTGTGCCCGGTTTCTACATAGATTCACAGTGGTTCCCCCAGGACGGCCAAAAAACAGGGATTTCTCAAGCTTGTGGAGCGACACGGAACGGCTGCCCCATTTTTTTACGGGCATGCCAAACCGGACCAAGGCGTCATCACATGAAGGGGGACAGTCAGGAAATCGGGAACAGGAACGTCGCATATACGTACGTTGCGGCCATCTTGGTCACGATACGTGACATCGGTCAGCTATCCGACCGGTGTTTCAGGACAACCGCCTTGGCGTTGTGCGCCATGGATTCCCATGGCCCTTCCGCTTGACGCTGCCTTGAGAAACACACTCACTATTTAACCACCCAGGACTTTATTGGAAGAACGGATGCAACACCCGTCGACATGCCGGAGGGTTTTGCACATGGGCGCCGGGCTCCGGCTCGCCCATGGCCGAAAAACCAAGGGGCTCACGCCTTCCACCAAGACCTGCAAGGATGAGAGAGGAAGTTGACTTAGGATGCGCCCAGAAAACGAGAGGAAACTGGCCGTAATACTGGGATTGGTTCTGCTGGCGACGGCGGCGCTGTGTTACACGGTGCTGAAGCCTGATGCGCCGGAAGAACCGGTTCGTATGCTCTTCAAGGGAAGCGCGGGGGATGTGCTTTTTACCCACCAGATCCATGTCAATGAGTACGACACGGACTGCGCTTCATGTCACCACAACCTGGATGACGGTGATGAAGAGTACAACTGCAGCGAATGCCATGAGCCCGGCGCGTCGGAAGACGACGATGTGATGGGTCGAACCGACGCTATACACGCCCAGTGTATCGGTTGCCATGAAGAGATGGAGGCCGGCCCCACCGAGTGCGCGTCATGCCATGCCACGCCAAAGTAAAGGGCCAATTCGTCATGTGATGATGCCACGACCCAAGCCTTGACGGACCGGCCTGCGAGCACACGGCCGCCTCAGGCGGGTGGACACATCAACAAAACACCATCACAACATAGGGACTGAGACTACTACAATGATACGACGATCGTTTTTCGGCTACCTGGCGGCAAAACTGCCCTACGAGACGGTGCAGGGCGGACTTCCCGACCCCGTGGACACCGGTCTTCCCGGGGAAGTCACCCTCCAGATTCAGGTGGGTGCCGATCAGAAAAGCCTCGTGGATAAAAAGAAAACCATCCTGAAAAAAGGGGTGGAGGTTCAACGAGGAGCCCTCTACGGACTGTTTGATGAAGAGAAAAAAGACCTGACCGTGCCCGTCTCCGGCACCGTCACCAGCGCGGAAACCCGTACCGGAAACTACGGACGGCACTTCGCCCTGATCAACATCGCCACAAGCGAAGAGGGGGAGGCCTCCCCCGTATTCGCCGAGGCCCTGGATCAGGACCCCAAAGGCGAGGCGAGCCTCACCTGCCTGTCCCATCTCCCCGGCTGCCCGCCCTTCACCCGGCTTGCGGACGAGGGCATCCACACCGTGATATTAAGCGCCATGGAGAAGGACCTCTTCACCAACGTGAACCAGTACGCCCTGCAGGCGCGGAAAGCCGACTTCAAGCGCGGTGCGGACTTTATCAAAGAGCTGGCCCCCAAGGCCCGCGTGGTTCTGGTCCTGCCCAGGTACCTGGAAGCCGAGGCCGGAGACACCGGCTGCGAAACCGTCGGGGTAAAAAACCTCTACCCCAACGGCAACCCCGCCCTTTTGGCCGCGCGCCTTTCCGGCACCCCCATTGAGGCAGGAAAAACCCTGGAAGAATCCGGCTTCCTTCTCTTCAGCGCCGAATCTGTGGCAGCTGCCGGAAAGGCCCTTCGCACCCGCAGCATTCCCCAGGAAAAACTCGTCAGCCTCACCCTCAAGGACAAACAGACCAAGCTGGTGAATGCCCGCATCGGTACTCCCATTGCTCGAATCTTTGAGGCGGTGGGAGAGACCCTTGTCAAGCGGGACCACCTCATCGTGGGCGGCCCCCTCACCGGCATGTCGGTCTACACCCCGGAGTTCCCCGTGGACCCCGACACCGACGCCATCCTCTGCTACGGCCCGGATAACATGCCGCGCCTCACCGACACCTACTGCATCAACTGCGGCAAGTGCGTGCGCGTCTGTCCGGCCAACATCCCGGTAAACCTTCTTATCCGCATGCTGGAAAACGGCCTCTACGAAGAGGCAGTGGAAAAGTACGACCTCGACGCCTGTGTGGAATGCGGCCTCTGCAGCTTCATCTGCGTGGCCAAGATGCCTCTGTTCCAGCAGATCATGCTGGCACGGCACACCCTTGCCGAGAGTAAAAAGAGTGCTGAAACGGGAGGCTCCAATGACTGATTCGACCAAACTGATTGTATCCCATGCGCCCTTTTACAGGGACGCCTGCACCGTCATGAAGCGCAGCTACCTCATCATGGCCGCAGCCCTTGTGGCCCTGATCCCCGGCTGGGTGATGTTCGGGGCCCCTGCCGTGGGCGTCTCCGCCCTGGCCGTTGCCTCGGCCCTCTTCTGGGAGCTCATCGCCAACACCCTCATGAAGCAGCAGCCCACCGTCGGAGACGGCAACGCGGCCATGGTCGGCCTCATCCTCTCCATGCTGCTGCCCGCAACAGCCCCCTGGTGGATGGTCATCACCGGCACCTTTGTGGCTGTCATCATGGGCAAGGTGGCCTTCGGCGGCATCGGGGGCAACCCCTTCTGCCCGCCCGCCCTTTCGGCGGCGGTCCTCACCGTCTCCTGGCCCTCCCTCATGAACTTCAACGGCATGCTCGTGGATTACGACATGCTGTGGACCATGGTGGACCCCCTGGTCAACGTGAAGTTCTTCGGCGCTGAAATGGCCGACCTCTACGCCCCCATGGAGCTCCTCATGGGCCACCAGGCCGGAGGCATCGGGGCGGTCTGCGGTGCCGGGCTCATCGCCGGCGGCATCTTCCTGATGATCCGCGGCATCAACCGCTGGGAGGTCTCCCTCTCCTTTCTGGCGGGCGCCTTTATCAGCGCCTGGCTCTTCAACATGAGCAACCCGGACCTTTACGCGGGGCCTGTTTTCCATCTCCTCAGCGGTTACACGCTGGTGGCCGCCTTCTTCCTGGCCACGGAAGACGCCTCCTCTCCGGTAAACGTCATCCCCATGCTGATCTACGGCTTCGGGGGCGGGGTTCTCACCGTGCTGATCAGAAACAAGGGTGCCTGGGTGGATGGAGCCCTGTTTGCCGTGCTTCTTATGAACCTGGCAAACCCCATCCTCGACATGATCCGACCGAAAGCTTTGGGAAAGGTGTAAAATGAACGACATGTTTAAGATGGTACTGGTTCTTGCCGTCCTCACCTCCGTCTCGGGCGGGGTGCTGGCCGGGGTTCGAACCCTGACGATGGACCGCATCGAGTACCAGCAGCTCAAATTTCAAAAGGAACCGGTCATCCGAAACATCCTTGCGGATGCGGAAAATGACCCCATGGCCGATCGTTTCAAGGTCAAAGACGGTGAGGTGTCCCACACCATCTTCCCCGGCAGGATCGGCGATCAGAAAATTGTAACCCTTGAAGCCTTCGGCAAAGGATTCTCAGGGCCCGTCGGGCTCCTGGTGGCCTTTGATATCGAAAGCGACACCATCGTCGGCAGCGGGGTCACCATCTCCACCGAGACCCCCGGATTCGGCTCCAAGGCCAAGGAGGACCCCTCCTTTGTGGCCCAGTTTGAAGGAACCGGCATCGACCAGACCGCCTCGGTCAGCAAGGACGGCGGTGACATCGACGCCATCTCCGGAGCCACCATCACCAGCCGTGCCGTCTGCGTGGCCGTGAATGAAGCCAACGCAATCTACACGCGCCTGAAGCCGGAACTGGTAAAAAGCATGGACAACCTCGCGTCTGAAGGAGGGACCAACTGATGGCCAAATCATTATCCCAGGAGTTCGTTAAGGGTCTTTGGGAAGAGATCCCCCCATTTCGCCTGGTGCTCGGCCTCTGCCCGGTCCTGGCCGTCACCCGGTCCGTGGAAAACGGCATCGGCATGGGCGTCGCCACCACCTTCGTGCTGGTCTGCTCCAACATCCTTATCTCCATGCTGCGGAACATCATCCCGTCGAAGATCCGCATCGCCTGCTTTATCACCATCATCGCCACCTTCGTCACCGTGGTGGAGTTTCTCATGCAGGCCTTCTCCTACCCCCTCTACCTGAAGCTGGGGATCTTTATTCCCCTGATCGTGGTCAACTGTATCGTTCTGGGCCGGGCCGAAGCCTTTGCCTGCAAGAACGATGTCGCCCACTCCCTGGCCGACGGCCTGGGCATCGGCCTGGGCTTCACCCTCTCCCTGGCGGTGCTCGGCACCTTCCGTGAGGTGCTCGGTGCAGGGACCTTTCTGGGGCACAGCGTTTTCGGAGATGCCTTTCAACCCTTCACCTTCATGGTTGAGGCCCCCGGCGCGTTCATCGGGCTGGGCATTCTCCTCTGCCTCATGAACATCGCATCGTCGAAATAGAAAGGAGGGCGACACACCATGACCGAATACATTATGCTGGCCATCAGCTGTATCTTCGTCAACAACATCATGCTCACCCAGAACCTGGGGGCCTGCCCCTTCCTGGGGACCTCCAAGAGCATGGACACCGCCGTGGGCATGAGCATGGCCGTCATCTTCGTTCTCGTGATGGCGGGCATCACCACCTGGACGGTGGAGGCGGCCATTTTGAAGCCCCTGGACCTTCAGTTCCTGAGGACCGTGGCCTTCATCCTCATCATCGCCTCCCTGGTGCAGTTTGTGGAGATGTTCCTTAAAAAGAGCATGCCCTCCCTCTACGCGGGCCTGGGCATCTTTTTACCCCTTATTACCACCAACTGTGCGGTAATGGGGGTCTGCCTCATCAACATCAACGAAGAGTACACCTTCATGCAGGCCCTGATCTCTTCATTCTGCTACGCCACAGGTTTCGGCCTGGCCCTTGTCCTCTTTGCCGGGGTCAGGGAGCGCGTGATCCTGGCCCGTGTCCCCCGCCCCTTGCGGGACACCTCCATCGGCCTCATCACCGCAGGCTTCATCGCCCTGGCCTTCTTCGGCTTCAAGGGCATGGGATAAGCGGTCTGAAGCGGAACCTGTAAGCACGCAAAAGGGCGACCCCGGGGGTCGCCCTTTTTTTATGGCCCCTTCGGAAAAGGACCCGTGGCCTCTGCCCGCCCAAAAACCTTGACCCGCAGCACCTATTCTGACAACGTGTTACCTCAAAGCGCCCCTTTTCAAACCACCCCTTTTTTTCTGTCCGGGACCGCGCACCCAACCACACGTACCGCCGTCCCGCACCAAAGACCGACCAAGAGACCCTCACCATGGAACACACACCGCCCCCGGGCACTCACAACCTGCCCCTCGGCACGGTCATCCATGACAAATGGATCGTGCTTGAATTTATCGCCAAAGGCGGCATGGGAGAAGTGTACCGTGCGCACCAGGCCAACCTGAAACGCGATGTGGCCATCAAGGTCATCTCCCAGGAGTGGCTCCACTCCTTTCAAGGGGACGACGAAGAGCGGGAGACGGCCCTCAAGCGCTTCAGGCGGGAGGTGGAGGCCATGGCATCCATCCGGCACCCTTACGTCGTCCAGGTCTATGACCACGGCATCTACACCCCGCCGGACGGCAGCGATGCCCTTGAGTTTATCGCCATGGAGTTCGTACCGGGGGCCACCTTGCGGGATACCATGCCCGAGAGCGGCTTCGACCCGGAAGATGACCTGGCCGCCCGGTGGATCCGGCGCACCTTTCTCCCCCTGCTGGAAGGGGTGGAGGCCATGCATGCCGGGGGCATTGTCCACCGGGACCTGAAGCCCGAAAACATCCTCATGGACGGGACAAAGCCCAAAATATCCGATTTCGGACTGGCGCGATCCGGAAAATGGCAGGGCCTCACCCACACCATGGACATGCTGGGAACCCTCCAGTACATGTCACCCGAACACATGGCCGATTTTCGCCAGACAACCCACCAGTCCGATGTCTACGCCCTGGGCAAGATCCTCTTTGAGGCCATGGCCGGCCCTGATGCCCTGAGACCCCTGACCTTCAAGCAGGCAAGGCTCTCATCCCCGGAATCCCCTTTTTTTATAGCCCTCGACAGGGTCATCGCCTCAACCACCGCCGAGGCCCCTGAGGAGCGCCCCGCCTCCGTGGCGCACATGAGTCGGCAACTTACCGAAGCCCTGCCCCTGGCCGGGGCCCCTTCGACCGCAAATGCAAAAAAAACACGGCACCCCCTGTACGCATGGGCCATCCTGTTTCTTCTTTCCGCCCTGTGCCTCATCCTTCTCTGGCACTTCTCCGGGCCGGATCTGGACGATCAACCCGATGGCATTCCGGCTGAAATGGCCGGCCCCTCCGGAGAACCCCCGGCGGGCCAGCCCCTCCTGGCGGAAAACAACACCACCATGTTCCGCGTCACCGTTCCCCCGTCCCAGAACGGTGGGAAAACCATTGCCCCCTTTTACATGTCGGAGACCCAGGTCACCAACCTCCAGTTCATCTCTTTTTTAAACCAGCAGCCCAGGGCGCGGGTCACCGTGACGAACAACCGGGTGCTGGGAGACGGGATACTCTGGATGGTCATCAATCAGGGGTCGGGGCACACGCCCCCGGGGGGCGTCAACCACCAGGCCCCCATCGCCTATGAAAACGGCCAGTTTGTCCTCATAAGCGGGGACAGCGCAGCCTGTCCCGTGGTCAATGTCTCGGGCCATGCGGCGCGTGCCTACGCCACATTCTACGACAAAACACTGCCCACCAGGGCCCAGTGGGACGCCGCGGCATCGGGTGCACCCTCCAACCCCGAGGAGCCTGCACCGGAGCGATTCCCCTTTCCCTTCCCCGTGCTTGTCTTCGAGCCAAACACCTTCGGTCTTCGGGGCATTGACACGTCGGTGATGACCGAGTGGATCCTCTCCGAACGCGATCCATCCGAAACCGGCCCGCCCCTTGCCCGCCCCGGCATGTACCCCGAAGCCACCCTTCAGGACACCTTCCCCAACGTGGGATTCCGACTGGTCACCCCGCCCCCCCAACGCCAGGACCAAGGGTAACCCTTCTATTGTAACGTGGACAGAAAAAGAGAGCCCCCGGCAGGACCGCCGGAGGCAGACAAGGAATGAACCGCTGTGACCAGGCTGGGGAGGCCCTATGGTTTTGTCCGGCGGAAACTGTTCAGTGCAACGGTGAGGCACACAGCGGCCGTGACGGCAGCCCAGGCCATGGGATGGGGTTCCCGAAGCATGACAGGAAGCCCGGAGACTCCGCGGCAAAGGCCCGCTGCAAAGGGGAAAAGAAAAAGGAAAAAAGCAAGGGAGAGGCCCAGGTTCTGGCGCAGGGAGCGACAAAAAGCGCGTCCCATGCCCACAACCCGGGAAACGTTTTCAAGGGTCCCGGAACCCAGCACCACGTCGGCGGCCTCTGCCGGCCCCTGGGAGGCGTTTTGAACGGCAATGCCCAGGTTGGCCTCAGCCAGGGCCGATGCGTCTTCAGCGCCGCCTCCGACCACACCGACCCGCTTTCCCCGGGCCCGAAGCGCGGCCACGGCCCCGCCTTTTTCCCCCGGGGCCAGATCGGCTACCACGCCGTCCATACCGAGGCGTAAAGCCAGCCCCCGGGCTGAGGCGTAAGGGCTACCGGTCATAAAAAGCACGGTGAGGCCCATGCGCTGAAGGTCTGCCACCACCGATTCCGCTCCGGGGACGATCCCATCGGAAACAGCCAGAAACCCGAAAATCTTGCCACCCGATTCCACCACCAGGGTGGTGTTCCCATCGGCTTCAAGGGCGTCGAGAACCTCGCCTTCATGATGAAAGCAGACCCCGAGGGACGTAAGCCAACTCGCCTTGCCCACCCGCACGATACGGCCGTTAACCTCCGCCTCGACACCACGCCCCCCATGGGATTGAAAACCGGTTGCCCGGCTCCGGAAATTGCCCACGCGCTCAGCGTACAGGGCCACGGCCCGGGCCAGCAGGTGGTCGGATCCCGCCTCCACCGCATCGGCAAGACGCACCAGCCGGGACTCGGTCTCGCCGTTCATGGGAATCGCGTGGATCACCCGGGGCCGCCCCCGGGTCAGGCCGCCACCGCTGCAAAACACCACCGTGTCAAGCCGGTCGCAGTGCTCCAGCGCCCGGCGGTTGACCAGGCCGATCCCCCTTACCGAAGCGCCCCGATAAGCGGCCATGGGCAGTGCCACCCCCAGGACGCATGGGCAGGCCAGCATCAGCACCATGGCTCCGTGCGTCAAGGCAGGGGCAAGGTCCCCGGTGGCTGTAAACCACCCCACGAAGGTGATCACAGCGGCAAGGGCCGCCAAAGAAAAAAACACCCACGCCACCCGACGGACGCCCCGAGGCATGGGAATCCTTTCCACAGCCATCGCCCCAGGACAGGGCTCCCTGGACGCTTCGCCCCGCCCTTCATCAACCGCCACAAGGGATTTTGCCCCCCCGGCACCTCCGGTGCCGTGCACCCCGTCAACGGGTGCCCTCATCTCTATGTCGCCCATCGTTACCCTAATCCGTTCGTCACTGTTCAAATCCCTCCCACACAAAAAACCTCCGGCGGCAAGGTGTGCCACCTTGAAAACAGGTTGCGGATACACTTTTGATTTGGATTGGTTTGAATGTTTTTTTTTAACCTGTGTAACTATTCAGCTCAAACAAGCCTCCGGCGGCCCTGCCGGGGGCCAAACTTTTAAAAAGTTTGACAAACAGGTCTTAAGCGAGCCTTTCCAGGCTCCGCCGAAATAAATTCCACTTTTTCGCATTAGAAACGTTTTTTGCGGAGCTTTTTTTCAAAAAAGCGACCCGCCGGAGGCAAGCTGAATAGTTACAAACCTGTTTATATAATTTTTAAAGTACTTACCCCCGACAAAACCGACGGAAACTCTTTTTGGCTGATGGGTTACCATCCGCCCATCATAATAAACGCACCCTCCACACACCGGGTACGGCGTCACGATAGTCGAACCCACCGGGAATGGCAATGCCGGGGGATGCCCGGATCGGGTCGAGCCACAAGGTTCAGAACCCTCAGCGGCGCAGCACCCGGGCCCAGCGCCAGACGTTGAAAAAACCGGCCAGGGCGGCAGCCACATAGGTAAGGGCGCAGGCAACAAGAATCCGTCGCGCTGCGGGAAGGTCCTCTTCGGGAATGTACGGGCCGGACTTGAGAAGGGGCAGGGCCCGGTTAAAGCTGGCGTCAAACTCCACGGGCAGGGTCACCAGGTGCACCAGGACCGGCATGAGAAGAAGAATCCCCGCCCCCACCAGAATGACCCGCCCCATAAAGGGAGCCTTGAGCACGATACCCACAAGGGGAAACACGATAAAGATAAGGGTGCCGCACCGATCCACGGCATTCGCCAGCCTGATGAGCCGGCCCCGGGCCAAGAGGGGAGGATAGCCCCGGGCATGCTGGAGGGCGTGGGCCACCTCATGGGCGGCCACCACAACGGCGGACAGGGTCCGTCCTTCGGCAAAGGCCGGTCGCAGCCCCACACTCTTTTGCTCCGGGTCATAATGATCGCCCAGGGGGGACACCGCCACGGTGACACCCTTTAACCCCAGCTCTTCTATCAGCAGCCGGGCAAACTCGGAGCCGGTACCCGAAAAATAGGCATCCCGGTTGTAACGGGCAAGGGTGTACCGTGCCCACGCCTGCGGGCCGAAGAGGATCACCAGTATAAGCAGCGCTGCAACAAGAAGAATCATGAACACTCCCGTAACATCGGAAGGCCCCGGCCACCTCACCATAGCCAGCCGTCATGAAATTTATTGATTTAGACCGGCCGTTTTCGCGTGAAGTATCCGGGATAAGGTGCAGATCAGATGGTGAGCCTCCCCCCAGCAAGGGATCGGTAGCGCACCTCGGCCGGGAGGGCGCATTTTTGCCCCTCCTCGTCCAGCCGGACGAAGGTGATGGTGGTGGAGAACACATGCCGCTCATCCGTGGCCCCGGGCTCATCGGAGAACACCTCCACCCCGTACCGCACCGACGAGCCGCCCTTTTTCACCGGCTCAATCTGAAACCTCAGGATAGCGCCGCTGATCACCCTCTGCTTGAAGACGATGTCTGCCATGCCGATGGTCACCAGGGTGCAGCCGGGAAAATCCCGGGAAGCCACGAGCCAGGCGTATTCGTCGATCCATTTGAGCAGGGCCCCTCCAAAAAGGTACCCGTGGTGGTTGAGGTGTTCGGGGCGCACAATGGCATAGGTATCCATAGACAATCTTCTCCAAGGTCTGACGTAAAATAAGCCGGAGCGGAACCGGGGGACCTCCTGCACTCTACACAGGCTTTTTCGTGGATTCAATGCAGATTTTTACGCCCCTTTAAGGTCGCTCCCGATCTGTGGTATACTGACACATTGCAAGTGCATCATGCGATGCCTGCCAAATGCCCCCACCGTCAGGGGCCCCGAGTCTTCGTGCAGGCCCTCTTCAACAAAGAACACCCCGACCAACAGACAGGCACCATCCCTTCGTTCGCGGCCCCTGCCCTCATGTTCCGCCGTCCAAAGGAAACCTGCCATGAGCCTTCGCCTTAAAATCACTCTTTTTATGGCCCTTTTTACGCTCATCCTGCTCTCCTGCTACCTCTTCTGGTGGCTGCCGTCCTACACCCGCAGGGTAGAAGCAGAGCTCCTGGTCCTGGGGGAGGCCGAGGTCTCCATCCTCGCCGAGGCCATGCGCCCGGGGATCATTTCCGCCCCTCCGGGGGGTCTTGTGGGCTCCCTGGAGCATGCCCTTGAAAGCTCACCGGTCTGGAGCCGCATCGCCCTGTCCGATGCCCGGGGAAAGCAGATCTACCCCCTGGCCCCCGAGCCCCCCGAGACCACCCCCCTGACCTGGTTTGAGGCCTCCATCACCCACGGGGTCGAAGAGATTGCCATCCTGCGCCTAGGAGCGGATGTCAAGGCCCTCACCGCAAAACGAACCCGGGCAGCCGCCCGCATGGGCCTCCTGTTTATTGCCCTGCCCGGAGCCCTGATGCTTGCCCTCCTGTTTTACACCACCAAACGAATCACCCGCCCCTTAAACAGGCTCGGCATTGCGGCCCACCACATCGCCAACGCCAAATTTGACATCGCCCTGCCCCAAAAATCGGGGGATGAAATCGGCCTTCTGACCCAGTCCATTCACACCATGAAAACCCGACTTGCCCTCCGCGATAAAGCATTCACCGAAAACGAACGACGCCTCTCGGCCATCATCGACACGGCGGCGGCCGGCCTGATCACCATCGACCACGCCGGAACCCTTCGTTCCTTCAACACCGCGGCCGAGCGCATGTTTGGGTACGCCTCCGGCGAGGTGTTGGGACAGAACATCCGCATCCTCATGCCCCTGCCCTACCGACGGGAACACGACCGCTTTATCCGGCGATACCTCCTGTCCGGAGAAAAACGGGCCATCGGCATCGAGCAGGAGGTCAAGGGCAGGAGAAAAAACGGAGAGGTGTTCCCCATATGGCTTGCCGTCTCTGAAATGAAACAGACCGAAGAGACCCTGTTTGTGGGCTCTGTCCTGGAGATCACCCACCAGAAAACCGCAGACGCCGAGCTGGTCAAACACCGGGACAACCTGCGTGCCATGATCCATGAACGCACAAAAGACCTGAAAGTCGCCATGGAAAAGGCCGAGGCCGCCAACCAGGCAAAGTCCAATTTCATCTCCAACATGAGCCATGAAATACGTACCCCCATGAACGCCCTGCTGGGGTTTCTGGCCCTGGCCCTGGAGAAAGACGACCTGCCCACGGAACTTCGAAGCTACCTGGAGGTTGCCCACCGCTCCTCCTGGAGCCTTTTGGGCCTCCTTGACGACATCCTGGACATCTCCAAACTCGAAGGAGGACGCATGGAGCTGGAGCTCACCCCCTTCAACCTGGCCGCCCTGCTGCGTGACGTGTGCCATACCATGGCTGTTGCCGCGCGGGAAAAAAAGCTCTCACTGCGGTTGTTCATGGCCACGCCCCTGCCCCGGTACTGCTCGGGTGACCCCATGCGCCTCAGGCAAGTCCTCTTCAACCTCCTTTCCAATGCCGTCAAGTTCACCCACAACGGAAGCATCACCATGCATGTGGAATCCCTCCAAAACAACGAGATCCATTTTGCCGTCGACGACACAGGCATCGGGATTCCCCAGAACCAGCTGAAACGCATCTTCGAACCCTTTGCCCAGGCCGACGACTCATCCACACGGCGATACGGGGGCACCGGCCTGGGCACGGCCATTGCCAAGCAGCTCACGGAACTCATGGGGGGCAACATCTGGGTAAAGAGCACGGTGGGTACGGGGAGTACCTTTCACCTGACCCTCACCCTGCCCGAAGCCACGGCCATGCAGCCGGAGCCTCCGTCTCAGCCTCAACGCCCGGCCTCCTTGCCAATGGTCCTCTCCGTCCTTGTGGCCGAGGACATCGATGAAAACGCCAAACTCATCATGATCCGCCTGGAACAGCAGGGCCACCGGGCCGTCTCCGTCAGCAACGGCCTTGAGGTTTTCGCCGCCCTTTCCCGTGGCCCCTTTGATCTCATCCTCATGGACGTCCACATGCCCGAGATGGACGGCCTGGAAGCCACCCGGGAGATCCGTCGGGGCGGCGCGGGAGAGGCCTGCCGAACCATTCCCATCATCGGCCTCACGGCCAGTGCCGGCAAGCAGGATGTCAAAGAGTGCCTGGACGCAGGCATGAACGAGGTGGTCACCAAACCCATTGACTTCATGCGCCTCTACGCTGCCATGGAGACCTCTCTGCCCGTTAAGGAGTTCTCCGGGCCCACCGTGAAAGAACCCCCGTCCCCCTCACCCGAAGAGTGGCCGGAGATTTCGGGGGTTGATACGCGGCAGGCCATGACCACCTGGGGAGACCGGAACGTTTACCTCAAGGCCCTTACCTCCTTCGTACACAAATTCAAGGAAGCCCCCAGGACCATGCTCAGGGCCATGGAAACCGGAGGTACCGATGCGGTTCACCAGACACTCCATGCCATCAAGGGGGCGTCGGCAAACCTGTGCATGACCGAGGTCCACAAGGCCTGCCAAGATCTCACCCCCCTTCCCGGCCCCGAAGAGATCGAGAAAACACGCCCCCTGATTGTTTCCCTTCACAGCGCTTTCCAGCGGTTGGTTCACACCCTGGATCCCCCGGCCACGGAAACCCCGGACCTGGCCACGGAACACCCCGAACGACCCTCCGACCAGGTGGCCACCTGGTTTGAAGAACTCCTTGGCGCCCTGTGCTCGGACAACCCGGACCGGGTCATCCCCCTTCTGGAGCCGTCTGCCGCCTGCATCTCCGAGGCTCACACCCGGCGGCTCCAAAACCGGGTGGATCTTTTTGACTTTCGAGGGGCTGAAGAAGAGGCCCGGAAAACAGCCCGCGAGATGAACATTTACCTAAACGGGAGAGCCCATGGTGCAGAGACATAAGATACTT
Organism: Desulfoluna spongiiphila; assembly: GCF_900101345.1. Classification (GTDB taxonomy): domain Bacteria; phylum Desulfobacterota; class Desulfobacteria; order Desulfobacterales; family Desulfolunaceae; genus Desulfoluna; species Desulfoluna spongiiphila. The sequence goes on from NZ_FMUX01000011.1 coordinate 17,625, forward strand.
GCGGTGGACGACGAGCCCGGCAACCTTCAGATCATCCGCCTTATTTTAAAGGAGAGCTACGACCTGGCCTTCTCCACCAGTGGTCGGGAGGGGCTCCACGCCGCGTACAAACATCAGCCGGACCTTCTGCTCCTGGACGTGATGATGCCGGACCTCAACGGGTACGATCTGTGCCGGAGCCTCAAGGAAGACCCCCGGACCCGACGTATCCCCATCATCTTTGTCACAGCCATGGGAGATGTGGAGGACGAAAAAAAAGGATTGCAGTTAGGGGCCGTGGACTACATCACCAAGCCCATCAGCCCCCCCATCTTAAAGGCACGGGTGAACACCCACCTGGCCCTCTATGACCAGAACAGGGAGCTTGAACATGCCGTTGCCAAACGGACCCGTGACCTCAACACCAGCCGCCTGAAAATCATTCAGCAGCTGGGGCGGGCCTCGGAGTACAAAGACGATGAAACCGGGGCCCACATCATCCGCATGAGCCACTACTCCAGGCTGATCGCCCTGGCCGCCGGCCTCACCCAGCAAGAGGCGGAACGCCTCTTCACCGCCGCTCCCATGCACGATGTGGGCAAAATCGGCATCCCCGACAAGATCCTCCAGAAAAAAGGCCCCCTCACCCCCGAAGAGTGGGCCACCATGAAGCTCCACCCCGAGATCGGAGCGGAAATTATCGGCGAAGATGACTCCGAACTCCTGAAATACGCGCGCACCATTGCCCTGACCCACCATGAAAAATGGAACGGTACCGGCTACCCCAGGGGTCTTGCCGGTGAAGCCATCCCCTATGAAGGACGCATCGTTGCCCTGGCCGATGTCTTTGACGCCCTGACCAGCAAACGGCCCTATAAAAACGCATGGCCCGTGGAAAAAGCCATGGCGCATATTGCCGAAGAGTCCGGAGGCCACTTTGACCCGGCGCTGGTAAAGGCCTTTATGGGCATAAAAAAACACGTTCTCTGGGTTCTGAACAAGTGGGGGGACAAAGCCTGACTGTCCCTGCCTGACACCCCAAGGCACCGTCAAAACCACCACCCATACCAGGAGACCACGCGTGGACAAATGGACCATCTTGACCGTGGATGATGAACCCATCAACCGAGAGGTCATCAAACATATCCTCAAAAACCATTATCACCTGATGTTCGCCGAAAGCGGGGCCAAAGCCCTGACCATGGCCACGGGGAGCCTCCCGGACCTCATTCTCCTGGATGTGATGATGCCGGGCATGAGCGGCTACCAGACATGTATCGCCCTTAAAAAAGACCCTCGAACCCGAAACATCCCCGTCATCTTCGTCACCGCCATGGCTGAAATCCAAGACGAAACAACGGGCCTTGAGATGGGGGCCGCCGACTACATCACCAAACCCATCAGCCCCTCCATCTTAAAAGCACGCATCTCCACCCACCTCACGCTCTACAACCAGAACCGCGTCCTGGATGCCAGGGTCAAGGAACGGACCGTGGAACTCAACGACACACGCCTTGAAATCATCCAGCGACTGGGAAGGGCATCGGAATACAAAGACGATGAAACCGGGCTCCACATCCTGCGCATGAGCCATTACGCCCGACTGCTCGGCCAGGCCATCGGCCTGCCCGAAGTTGAGGTCAATCGGCTCTACAACGCCGCCCCCATGCATGACATCGGAAAAATAGGTATCCCGGACCGCATCCTCCAGAAACAAACCGCCCTCTCCGAAGACGAATGGCAGATCATGAGACGGCATCCGAAAATCGGTGCGGAAATCATCGGACGCAACCCCTCTCTTCTTCTCCAGATGGCCCGCGCCATTGCCCTCACCCACCACGAACGCTGGGACGGCAGCGGCTACCCCCGCCGGCTTAAAGGGGAAGCCATCCCCATCGAAGGCCGCATCGTGGCCGTGGCCGACGTCTTTGATGCCCTGACCTCCAAACGCCCGTACAAAGAAGCCTGGGAAATGACCCGCGCTGTGGACTACCTCCGAAAGGAGTCCGGAGGCCTCTTTGACCCGGAGCTGATCACCCGGTTCATGGGCATTCTTCCCCGGATCATCGCCGTCAAAGAGCGCCTGGCAGACCACCCTGAGGCCACCCGTAACGCTGCCGCAAACTGACCCTGCCCCATGTGGAAAACCCCCGGCACGGGATGTCCTGGAGCCATGGAGCGCCCCAGTGGCCACCCGACACCCTGCCACAGCACCCCACCATTTGCCCAACAATTCAAGTCATTGCGCCCCATACCAAACAAAGACGCCAGCAGTTTTGAACGTCCCTTGACATTAAATGAACGATCATTTATTAAAATACCATGAGACCTAAAGACGAAACAAAACGAGAAGCCATCCTCAACGCCGCCATGGTGCTGATCAACAACCTGGGGCTGGCCCACACCTCCATGTCCAAGATCGCACGGGAAGCCGGTGTCTCCCCTGCTACCATCTACATCTACTTCGAAAACAAGGATCACCTCCTCCTCACCCTCTATATAGAGGTAAAGCGGGAAATGAGCAGGGCCATCTTAGACAGCCTGGACGACGAGCTGGACATCCGCGACGCCTTCCGCCTCATGTGGGAAAACCTCTACGCCTATTACCTCGCCTACCCGGACCACTTCGTGTTTGCCGAGCAGTTCTGCAACGCCCCCATTGCAGATGCAGTGGAAGAGGAAGAGGCCAAAGGATTTTTCGCCCCCTTTACCCACCTCATCGAACGAGGCCAAAAGGAGGGGGTCCTCAAACAGGTCCCCATGGAACTCCTTGTGGCCTTTGCCTTCCACCCCCTCACCCAGCTGGCCAAACAACACGTGAAAGACGGAATTGCCATGGACGACGACGGCCTCGAAGCCGCCTTCTCCTGCGCCTGGGATGCTGTGGCAGCCCCCGAGGCATAGCCTGCCGTCTATGGTCAACGTTGAACGGACCACAGAGGGCTCAGGAAAAAACAAAAGCAATGCCTCCGGCGGCAAGGTGGGGGCACCTTGAAACCCTATGGCGAATGCATGGAAGCTGTTGTTATGCATGCGTTCTCGGTGCATTCGCGTGATGTGTGACATGCCCTAACCGTTTTTGCAGGAGAGACCCATTTCATTCTTCTGAAAACACGATGAAGGGTATTGGGTGTAAACCCGTCGAATCCTCGACAAGGATCGATAAGGCCCACCGGAGGCAACGACAAGCTGAATCGTTACCGTTTTTTTGAAAACCTCGCCTTGGTCCGGGGAATCATTCCCCGGTCACCAAGACGGATCTACCCTTCACGTTCCCCATAAAAAGCATCGCCTTTCTATCTCACCTTTTTGGCCGCCCCAATGCACACCAGATCTGGACATCCTGTCAGCGACATTTGTCGTATCTTGATGATAACCTCCCCGGAAATGTGGAAGCGCCCCATGAATGCCATCCCTTTCCAGTCCAGAACGAAAGGCACGAAAAAGCTGAACTTTTGAGCCCTTATAAATAAACAATCGTTCATTCATTATTAAGTTTTTCAATCTTTCTGTGTATCGCAATGGCGCAAGGCCAACTCCCTTTCCCCTTAAAGGCCCCATGCCCCTCCGGCTTTCACCAAACCGTATGGCCATGCAAAATGGCAATCCCGTGATTCCTTGGGTATACGTCTCAAGGCCAAAGGACCTTCTCCCTTAGACGCACCCGGACCATCGCATAGTGTGTGATCGCACTTTTCATCCGTAAGAGCTAAACGATCGTTCTTTTATTATTTATTTTTTAAAACAGTATGATGATAACAGGGTCCACGGTCATAATACCCGATGCTACCGACACCCTTATCTTGAAAAGGGTCCCAGGAATGATCATGGGCGTCTTATGGACACCTATAAATAAACGATTGCTCGTTTATAGTTGGTATCCCGGGCACACGGCGTTTTTTTATGGATGATGGGGGTACCGATTCAGTTGCCGCCAGCGGCTCTGCAGAGACGTTCCGGTTCAGCCATGTCGTAAAGAACGTTCCTGTTAGCAACAGCTTGCAACATGCCGAACCATTCTCAAGACCTGTTTATCAAATTTTTATAGAATTTGGTCCCCGGCAGGACCGCCGGAGGCATAGGCGGAATCGTTGCAAAACCGGTGTACCAAAAAGACTAAAAGGAGAGCACAGGGGTGGGCAGGTTCTGCTTGGCGACGGTGATGGAGGTGTTGCTGCCGTTCAGGACCCCGTAGGCGGCGGCAAGGGCCAGATCAGGGGTATTGTTCTCTTCGCTCAGGTGAGCAAGGACGAGGTGGGAGAGCCTGGACCTGTCGATGGCATCGAGGAGGGTGGCGGCCTCTTCATTGGAGAGATGGCCCACGCGGCTGCGCACGCGCTGCTTGAGGGGCCAGGGGTAGTTGGGGTTGGCGTAGAGGAGTTCCGGGTCGTGGTTGGATTCCAGAACCAGGGCATGGCAACCGGACAGATGCTCTTTGACGAGATGCCCGGCAATGCCCAGGTCGGTGGCGATTCCGAGAACCGCCCCGGAGGAAGCGGTCACGCGAAATCCGGAGGTATCGGCCGCATCATGGGAGATGGAAAAGGGATGGATCTCAAGGGACCCGACGGAAAACCGCTTCCCGCACTCCATGGCCTGAATATCCATGGCCTTGGTCTTACCCAGCTTCTTGGTCGACCCGGTGCGGGTCGCCTCGGTGATGTACAAAGGGATCCCGAACCGGCGGCATATCACCCCGGCCCCGCCCACATGGTCCGTGTGCTCATGGGAGACCACCACGGCAGAAAGGGTCGTCGGATCAAGGTCCCGCTCGGCCATGCGCCGCTCAAGCTCCCGACCCGATAGCCCGCAGTCAAACAGCACCGCCGTCTCTCCCCCCTTCACATACAGGGCGTTGCCCTTGCTCCCGCTGGCAAGCTGGCAAAAACAGTTTTCCGGTTCCAGAATCTCAGTCATCTCACGTCATCCCAAAAAGAAACATGCCTCCGGGGGCGCTACCGGGGACCAACCTTTTGAAAAGGCTGTCAAACAGGTTTAAAAAAACGTAACTATTCAGCTTATGCCTCCAGCGGCCCTGACGGGGGCTAAACTTTTAAAAAGTTTAACAAACAGGTCTTAAAAAGACTTCTTGATTGAATTCTGTTTAATGGCGAATGTGCTTTGACCCGAGGAACGAGGGGTAAAGCGCATTCGCAAGCGGCTTTCAAGGTGGCACACCTTGCCGCCGGAGGCATCGCTTTTTTTATGTTTTGGTTTTGTACCGGCCTCATACTCCGGTGTGGCCGAAGCCGCCGTCGCCGCGCTCTGTGGCGTCAAGGTCGTCCACCACGGTGATTTCGGCCTGCCAGACGCGAGTCACGATCATCTGGGCGATGCGTTCGTTGCGGTTGATGGTGAAGGGATCGGCGCCAAAGTTGATAAGGGCCACCTTCACCTCGCCCCGGTAGTCGCTGTCGATGGTGCCCGGGGCGTTGACGATGCCGATACCGTATTTGACGGCCAGGCCGCTCCGGGGTCGGATCTGGGCTTCAAACCCCTTGGGAAGGGCCATGGAAAAGCCGGTGGGGATCAGGGCCACGGCTCCGGGAGCCAGGGTCACGGGGGTCTCGTTGGCGGCGTGGATGTCCATGCCGGCAGCCTCTTCGGTCATGTAGCGGGGCAGAGGCACGTCGCTGTTTTTCTGCGGGTCGAGGCGCTTAAAGGCCACCCGGGGTCTGTCGGTCATATCGGGCTCCAAATGAAAAATAAGAAATAAACTAAAAACGCCTCCGGCGGCCCTGCCGGGGGCCAAACTTTTGAAACGTTTGACAAACAGGTCTCAAGAGCGGTTACGGCATATTCGCAAGACGGTGCTACCATGAAAGAGGAACCGAAAGACAAGAGAGTGTGGACCAGACTTTTTTGCGGCGTCGTCAAAAAGCTACCGTAACAGGCAGAGACAAAAAAAGGTACCCCCCAAACGGGAGGTACCCTTGATTTTTTTCTCTCACGGAGCCGGCACTGGGGGTCAGCCTGCAGTCATCACAGCCCGAAGACCTTTCGGATCTTTGCTTCGGACGGATCGGGACCGAGGACGGCCACGGCCGGTTCCTGGCTGAAGGCCATCTCCGCGACACGCCGGACCTCTTCCACGGTGACGGCGTCGATCTGTGCCACCACCTCTTCCATGGGAAGCTGTCGGCCGAAGTGGAACTCGCTGGAGGCGAGACGGGCCATCTGGCTGTCCACGCTCTCGGAGGCGAGGAGGATGTTCCCCTTGGTAAAGGCCTTGGCCTCGGCCAGGGTCTCTTCATCCACGCCGTGTTCGCAGAGGCGGGTCAGCTCGTGTTGTGTCACGTCCAGGCATTCCGTCAGCTTGTCAGGACTCACGCCGGCGTAGACGCCAACCATGCCGCTGTCCACGTAGGATGCGTTGAACGAATAGACGTTGTAGGCAAGGCCCCGTTTTTCCCTGATCTCCTGAAAAAGCCGGGAACTCATGTTCCCGCCCAGGATGGTGTTCATCAGGGAGGAGGCAAAGCGCATCTCATCGGTGACCGGAAGACCGGGCCAGGCCAGGCTCACATGGGTCTGCTCGATGTCCCGGGACAAAACGCTCACCCCGGAAGAGGGCGTGGGCACTTCCCGAACGGGAAAGCCGTCGCGGGCCTTGATCCCTTCAAAGGCCGGAGCCAGAAGGGAGAGGATCTCATCGTGATCCACATGCCCCGCGCAGGAGATCAGCACCCGATCGGGCTGGTAGAGATGAGAAAAAAAGCTCACCAGATCCTCTCGGTTGTAGGCCAGGATCTGATCCCGTGTGCCGAGGATGGACCGCCCCAGGGCATGTTCACCCCAGAAACGCTCTTCAAGCAGGGTGTGGATATGGTCCTCGGGGTTGTCCTCCACCATGCCGATCTCAGACAGGATCACGGGTCTTTCGCTCTCCACCTCTTCTTCCGAAAAGGTGGAGTTCAAAAAGATATCGCTCAGGAGATCGGCCATGGTGACGAGATGCTCGTCCATCACGCGGGCGTGATAGCAGGTGTTCTCCATGGAGGTAAAGGCGTTGGTCTGACCGCCGATGGCATCGAATGCCTTGGCAATGTCGTAAGCCGAACGCTTTTGGGTCCCCTTGAAGAGCATGTGCTCGATGAAGTGGGAAAGTCCCCCTTCCGTCACGGCCTCGTCACGGGCGCCTGCGTCTACCCAGACGCCCATGGAGACAGATCGAACGTGGTCGATCCGTCTCGATACGATGCGTACACCATTTGCCAGTGTGGTCTTATCGACGGCCCCTGTCATTGCCCCCTCGACCGCCTCTTCCACCGCGTCCACGGTCATCCCGTCGTCCACCTCGGTCGTCCCGTCGCCCACCGCGATCTTCGCGGGGAGGACGCGGCTCGACACCTTCGGGAACGGGCAGCATGGCTTTGTGGCTCAGGCGGATCTTTCCGTCACGGGTCACTTCAAGGACACGGACCTTCAGCTTATCGCCTTCGCTGACGATGTCGGAGACGCTGTTCACACGGTAGTGGGCAAGCTCGGAGATGTGGACGAGGCCGTCCACACCCGGGCGGATGGCAACAAAGGCGCCGAAATCGGCAATCTTCACGACGGTGCCTTCGTACTCTTCACCGGGCTCGGGGTCGGTACCGATGTCGTTAACGATCTGAACCGCTTTGGCGGCGTCTTCGGCATTAACGGCGGTGATCTTCACGGTGCCGTCGTCGGAGACTTCCAGGCGGGTATTGGTGTCGGCCTGGATCTGACGGATGTTCTTGCCGCCGGGGCCGATGATGTCACGGATCTTGTCCGGGTTGATCTTGACCACGTGCACCTTGGGTGCGTGGACGGAGATCTCCTCACGGGGAGCGTCGATGGCTTCAAGCATCCTGTCGAGGATGTGGAGACGACCGGTTCGGGCCTGCTCCAGAGCTTTTACCATGATCTCCTTGGGGAGCTCGTTGATTTTGATGTCCATCTGAAGGGCGGTGATGCCCTCTGCGGTACCGGCCACTTTGAAGTCCATGTCGCCGGTGTGGTCTTCGTCGCCGAGGATGTCGGAGAGAATGGCCACCTTGTCGCCCTCTTTCACGAGTCCCATGGCGATGCCGGAAACGGGAGTGGAGATGGGCACGCCGCCGTCCATAAGGGCCAGGGTGCACGAGCAGACGGTGCCCATGGAGGAGCTGCCGTTGGACTCGGTAACCTCGGAGACGAGGCGCACGGTGTACTCAAAGTCTTCCTTGGTGGGCAGGATCGGCTCGATGGCTCGGAAAGCCAGGGCACCGTGACCGATTTCACGTCGGCTGGGAGCCCCTACGCGCTTGCACTCACCCACGGAGTAGGGAGGGAAGTTGTAGTGCAGCATAAACGGCTTGGTGGTGTCCCCGGAGAGGGTCTCCACACGCTGCTCGTCCATGCCGGAACCCAGGGTCAGGATACCCATGACCTGGGTCTCGCCGCGGGTGAACAGGGCGCTGCCGTGGGGGCGGGCCAGAACGTTCACGTCGCAGGAGATGTTTCGGATCTCATCAAAGGCACGGCCGTCGATGCGGTGTCCGTCTTCGAGGATGATGGAACGGGCCACTTTCTTGCTGAGCTTGCCGAAGATCTCGGAGATCTCGTCCTTGCGCTCGGCCTGCTCTTCGGAGAGGCCCTCAACGAGCTCTTTCTTGACAGCGGACACAGCGGCTTTGCGCTCCATCTTGTCTTTGACCTGCAGGGCCTCCTTGATCTTGGCTGCCACCTGACCTTCAACGAAGGCGTACAGGGACTCGTCCATGACGGGGGCTTCCACCACGCGCTTTTCACGGCCCACAGCGGCCCGCATCTGCTCCTGGAGTTCGATGAGGGGCTGAATGGCGTTGTGACCTGCTTCGAGGGCCTCGATCATGTCGGCTTCGGAAACCACTTTGGCTCCGGCCTCCACCATGGTGACACCGGTCTTGGAGCAGGCCAGGACGATGTTGATGTCGCACTCGGCAATCTGGCTCAAGGTGGGGTTGATGACAAACTCACCGTCCACACGGGCCACTCGCACGGCGGCGATGGGGCCTTCAAAGGGCAGCTCGGAGATGTGGAGCGCCGCAAAGGTGGCGATCATGGCCAGCACATCGGGCTCGTTCTCCTTGTCCATGCTCATGACGGTGGCGATGACCTGGGTCTCGCAGCCATACCCGTCGGCAAAGAGGGGACGGATGGGGCGGTCGATCAGACGGCAGGTGAGGATCTCCTTCTCGCTGGGACGACCCTGCTCACGCCTGAAGTAGTTGCCGGGGATACGGCCGGCGGAGTAAATCTTCTCCTGGTACTCCACGGAGAGGGGAAGGAAGTCGATTCCCTCCTTGTTTTTATCGGCACCCACAACGGTGACCAGAACACTGGTTTCGCCCATCTGTGCGATGACGGCCCCGGAGGCCTGCTTGGCGATTTTTCCGGTTTTAAGGGTCAGTGTCTTTCCATTCAGCTCGGTTTCAAAGCTGTATTCTTGCATCTATTGCTCCTTGGTTAGGTGAAACCGCTGCGTCATATAGAGGCCCCTCATCGAACGTCCTCATAAATAACGGCACGCGTGAGCCATCCACCCAGGTTACGGGGGTCGATACCTCAGGTGTGCTTATTTAAAAGGAGTTCGGTTACGAGTTGCCTCGTGTGCGGCGGTAAGGGGTATGGGAGAGCGGAAGGCACGGGAACTATTTCCCGCGCCTCCCGCTAAAAACCATCTATCGTTTGAGGCCGAGTCGTGCGATCAGCTCACGGTACCGAGTGATGTTCTTCTTCTTGAGGTAGTTCAGAAGACGACGGCGACGCCCGACGAGAATCAGAAGGCCACGACGTGAGTGGTGGTCTTTCTTGTGTACCTTGACGTGATCGGTGAGGTACTTGATTCGGTCGGTCAGAAGCGCGACCTGCACTTCGGGTGAGCCGGTGTCGGACTCGTGTGTTTTGTACTGCTCGATGGTTCCCAGTTTCTGCTCAGTGGTAAATACCATGGTACTGCCTCCTGTCTGGACGTGCACCCTCGGGAGGGATCCTTTCCGCTCCGTCGTGCATAATCGCCCTTAATGAATAAATTGGAATAATGAAAACCGGCAAACCGTTTGGCAAACGAATCCGCCAGCCCCGCCCGGCCTTATCCGATCCGATATTCCATTCAGACCGGCTGCATCATCGGGCAGTTGCTTCTGCTTTATGCATGCACCGGCAGGCCCCACAAGGGAACCCCGACGCACAAATAACGAATAATTATACCTTTATGCGTTAAAAACACAACAATATTTATGATGTGACCCGCATTTTGCTGCCTCCACCATGGCGATCAAGGCCCCCTCGGTGTCCAGGACCCGGCAAAAATCCGCCCCGGCCTCTTCGCCGCAGGGCGTCCAGGCAAGGGGATTTCCGTTCATCACAAGGGCCCGGGTCTTCTCGTCCACAACCATGGCAGGAAGGTGGGAGAGGGCGTCAGCCATGGGAATCAGGTTCAGCTCTTCCCTGTCCATGGTCTCTGTATCGGAAAGGGGCAGGGCTTCTTCCACATGGAAGCCGGAACTTTCGATGCGGCGAAGGGAGGTAAGGTGCCCCACGGTGCCCAGGGCTTCTGCCATGTCCCGGGCCAGGCTGCGGATATAGGTTCCCTTGGAGCAGTTGACCTCAAAATCGATATGGGGAAAGGAGAAGGCGATGAGCCGGTTCTCATGCAGGGTCACGGGCCGGGGGGGTTTTTCCACGGCCTGGCCCTTACGGGCCAGCTTGTACAAAGGCACCCCGTTGTGTTTCAGGGCGGAGTACACCGGGGGGACCTGCATAAAGTCACCGGTAAAGTCGGCACACAGGGCCTCCACCCTGGAGAGCTCCAGCCGCGCCTCAAGGGCGGTCATGGCCTCCGGGGTTTCGGTGGTGAGAACCTCTCCTTCGGGGTCCAGCGTGTCGGTGAGGGTGCCCAGGCCGAGGCGTGCGGTGTAGCGCTTGTCCGCGTCGAGAAAAAACCGGGAGAGGCGCGTGGCCTTCCCCACGGTGATGACCATCAGGCCGGTGGCAAAAGGATCCAGGGTGCCCGCATGGCCCACCTTGGAAAAACGAAACCGCTTCTTGATGCGATAGACAACCGACGCCGATGAGATTCCCGCCGGCTTGTCGATGAGTAAAATACCGTCGTTCATCTATTTTCTACAGTGCATCGGAGATCCGAAGCACTTCCTTTTTGATGTCCTTGAGGCTGGTGAAGGAGGTAAAGGCGGCTGCGCCCGGGTGCCCGCCGCCACCGTAGGCCGCGGCAATGGTTCCCACGTCCACGGGGCCGTTGGACCGCAGGCTGACGTGATAATGGGGCTTGGGGCTGTCTCCGGAAAGGGGTCGGGACTCCTGGATGAGAACGGCCACCTGCACATCTTCGATGTGCTTGGCATAGTTCACCAGGCCGTTGATGTCGTCCACGCTGGTCTCGGTCTCACGCAGCATTTCCTGGGTCAGGTACATGACCGAGAGCTTGCCGTTACCCGAGATCTCAATGGTGTCCAGCACCATGTTCAAAAGCTTGAGGCGACCCAGGGAGTAGGTGGCAAAAAGGGTCTGGGCCACCTTGTAGGAGTCCACCCCCATCTCCACCATGCGGCCGCAGATAAAATACGCCTCCGGGGTGGTATTCTGGAACAGGAACGAACCGGTATCGGTGAAGATGGCCGTGTAGATGGCATAGGCCATGCCCTCATCGATATCAGCATCCAGGTCGGTCAGCAGGCGGTACACCAGCTCCCCTGTGGAGGAAGCGGAAGAGTCCACCAGGCGATGGCAACCGAAGCCGGTGTTTGTCATGTGGTGATCGATGTTGAGAAGGGTCGGAATCCGCCCCACCTCATCGGCAAGGGATCCCACCCGGGAGAGGTCGCTGCAGTCCAGCACCACTGCGGTGTCGTAGGCCGACAGGTTGCCGGGGTCGGACACGATCTGTTCGATGCCGGGGAGAAAACGAAAAATGGCGGGAATGGGACTCTCGTTGTAAAGCCGCACGTGTTTGCCCATCAACGTCAGGGCGCGTCCCAGGGCCAGAGCCGACCCGATGGCGTCGCCGTCAGGCCGGACATGGGTCAGTAAAAGCAGACTCCTGCTCTCTTTCAGGGATTCCAGAATCTTCATCCTGATGGCCTCGTATAGCTCTTAAACGATCCGTCTGTATAAGGTCACAGGAAAAACCACGGAACCCTGCGTACCAACGCGTGACGTCGTCACTGAAGTTACCGGGTTACGAATCCGACTCGCCTTCTGTATCGGAATCACCATCCACCGAGAGGGACTTGAGTACCTCGTTGATATGCGACCCGTAATCGAGGGATTCGTCATACACGAAGGTCAACGCCGGCATGAACTTCAGCCCGAGCTTACCGGCCAGGGATTTCCTCAGGAACCCCGAAGCGCTCTTGAACCCTGCCAGGGCCTCGTACTTGGCTTTTTTTCCGCCGGAAACGCAGAAAAAGACCTGGGCATGGCGCAGGTCGTCGGTGAGCTTCACGCCGGTAACGGTGGCCATCTCAAGGCGGGGATCGCTCACCTTTTTATGCAGCAGCTCCGAGAGGGTGGACTGTATTTTTACGCTGACCCGTTCAGCACGAGAAAACGGCTTCATACTGGGTATGTATCCTTTGGTGTCAAACGCTGAAATGCCCCGTCATGAAAAACCGGTGAGGTGTATGGCGGGGCATTGCAACGAAGAATTCTTTTGAAAAGCATCAGAAAGAAATGCCGGCCCGAAGGCCGGCAGGTCGTTCTAATCGAGGGAAGGCTTGATCTCTTCCAGGTAGTAGCAGTCGATGGTGTCACCGAGCTTGACATCGTTGTAGTTCTCGATGCCGATACCGCATTCGTAGCCCTGGGCCACCTCTTTGGCGTCGTCTTTAAACCGCCTGAGGGAGCCGAGGTTGCCGTCGTAGACGATGACCCCGTCGCGCAGGAGGCGGACCTTGTTCCCGCGGACGATCTTGCCTTCGAGGACGTAACACCCTGCGATGGTCCCTTTCTTGGGAATCACAAAGGTGTCGCGAACTTCGGCCCTGCCGAGGATCTTCTCTTCGAAGGTGGACTCCATGAGTCCGACCATGGCATCCTTGAGGTCCTTGATGGCATCGTAGATGATGTCATAGAACCGCATATCCACGCTCTCTTCCTTGGCCATGTTCTGGACCTTGGTTGCAGGGCGTACGGCAAAGCCGAGGATAATGGCGTTGGACACCGCGGCCAGGGAGACATCGGATTCGGTGACGGTACCGGTGGCGGCGTGGATCACATTGACCTTGACCTCACTGGTGGTGAGCTTGCCCAAAGACTCCCTGAGGGCTTCGATGGAACCGTGAACGTCGGCCTTGATGATAAGGTTGAGATCCTTGACCTCGCCCTCTTCCATCTGCTCAAAGAGACGATCCAGGGTCACGCGGCTGTTCTTGGCCAGTTCACGTGCACGGGCCTTCTGGACACGGTGCGCGCTCACCTGCTTGGCGTCTTTGTCGTCCTTGACCGCAACCATCTCATCCCCTGCTTCGGGAACACCGGTCAAACCGATGATCTCAACAGGCATGGAGGGACCGGCAGTGGCAACCTGCTCGCCTTTGTCGTTGAACATGGCTCGGATCTTGCCGTGGTACATACCGCAGACCACGGACTGCCCTGATTTCAGGGTGCCCTCCTGGATCAGCACAGTGGCCAGGGGACCGCGCCCGATATCGAGCTTGGCCTCCACCACATGGCCGATGGCCAGGCGATCGGGGTTGGCGGCCAGTTCCAGGACTTCCGCCTGGAGAAGGACCATGTCCAAGAGATCGCTGATCCCTTCGTGGCTCTTGGCGGACACGTTGACAAAGATGGTATCCCCACCCCAGTCTTCCGCCAGGACCCCGTGCTCGGAAAGCTCGCGCTTGACGCGATCCGGGTCGGCATCGGGCTTATCGATCTTGTTCACCGCCACGATGATGGGAACTTCTGCTGCCTTGGCGTGGTTCAGGGCCTCAACGGTCTGGGGCATGACGCCGTCGTCGGCGGCCACCACCAGGATAACCAGGTCGGTAACCTTGGCACCGCGGGCACACATGGCGGTAAACGCCTCGTGGCCGGGAGTATCAAGGAAGGCGATGGCTCCGTTTTCGGTCTGCACATGGTAGGCACCGATGTGCTGGGTAATGCCCCCGGCTTCCCCGGAGGTGACGGAGGTCTTCCGGATCACGTCAAGGAGCGAGGTCTTGCCGTGGTCGACGTGGCCCATGATGGTGACCACGGGGGACCGGGTCACACGCTTTGAGGGATCCTCGTCCACGACGGAGGTGCTTAAGATGGTCTCCTCTTCGAAGGCCGCACGCTCCACTTCAAAACCGAACTCCACAGCAACAAGTTCGGCGGTATCGTAATCGATGGTCTGGTTTACCGTGGCCATGACACCCATGCCCATGAGCTTGATGATCATGTCATTGGCTTTGATGCCCATGCGCTTTGCAAGCTCGGACAGGGCGATGGTATCGTCCACCTTGATGCGGCGCTTGATGGCCTTGGGTACGGTAATCTGGGTTTTCTGGCCCACGGGCTGCTGCTTGTGCCTGCCGCCCTTGCGCCCTTTGCGGCCGCGACCTTCGGAGTAAAGGGCGTTGCCCTCCACCACGGTCTTCTTGCGGCCCTTCTTGCGAGCCCCGTAGGCATCGCCTCCGGCTTCCCCGCCACGTCCGCGACGGCCTTTCTTGCCGCGGGCATCGCCGGCCGCTTCTCCGCCCGTGGGCGGCATGTTCGGCTCAGCGGGTCGCTCATTGCGATCACGGGAAGGCGCTGCAGGTCGGGAGTAACCATTGCCACGATTGGTGGGTGCCTCTTTCTCCTTGAGGAAGGAAGGCTTGGTGCCCGGCTCGGGAAGCTTGATAATCTTGGCAGCGGTGAATTTCTTCACTTTTTTGCGCTTCTTCTTGGGCTCGTCTTTATCAGCCGCAGAAGCATCCGCCTCATCAGATTCTCCCGTCTTACCGGCATCTCCGGCTTCAGGAGCCGGAGTCACGTCTTTTTCAGCGACTTTCTCAGCCACCGGTGCCGCCTCTTGGGCGGGTTCGGCATTCATTTCTGCGACACTCTCCTCTTCGTTCTTAACCTCAGCAACAGGCTCTTCCGGTGCTTCGGCAACGGGAGCTGGCGTCACGCTTGCGGGCTCAGGGGCGACCTCGGGTACTTCGGGCTCTTCCGGGGAAGGCTCGTCAGCCACGGGGCGCTTGATGATGCGGGCCGGCTCACTTTTCTTAGCTTTCTTGGGTTTCACGGAATCGGACTCCGCATTGGCATCGGGTGCCTCGTCGTCCGCCGCGACCACAGGCGTATCCGCCTCTACCGCCTCTTCAACAGGGGGAGTGGTCTCGGGGGCGGCTTCGTCAGCGGTTTCTGGCTGAGGAGGCTCGACCTCGGGACGCTCCACCTCTTTTTCCGCCCCGGCGGGGGCTTCCATCTCGGAGGCCTCGTCGGCCTCGGCGTTTTCTTCATCGTTACTGCGCTTGCGTCGCCTGATAACGGTTTTTCGAACGCGCTTGTCCCGAGTCTCCGGATCTGTATCGCCAAAGAGATTCTTTCGGATCAACTCAACGGTCTCATCCTCAAGAGAACTCATATGACTTCCAACCTCAATGCCCATTGCCTCAATCTTGTTGAGCAACGCTCGGTTGGTCATATTCAGGCTTTTGGCAAGTTCATAGACTCTGATTTTTGCCATTCACTCCCCCTAATATATTCTGCAATATATTCTGCAACAACTCCCTGTTCACACGGCTTACCGAAAAACCAATCCTTGTGTGACGCCCGCCCGGGTTTTAAGGCTTACGCGTCGGGATTCGGCTCGGGGTCTGATTCCTGCTCCGGGCTATCGCCTTCCTCGTCGGCCTCATCGGCGTCCAGGGGTTCCGGCTCGGGTTCTGATTCCTGCTCCGGGCTGTCGTCATCCCCGTCGACCTCATCGGTCGCCGAAGTCTCCGGCTCGGATTCCACTGACATCTCGTCTTCAGGGATGTCGGTTGCAGCGGCGTCGTCTGCCGCTGACTCGTCTTCTTCGCTTCCCGTCTCCGCAGGCTCCGGATTTCGGGCGGATTCAAGGACCAGGGTTGCCCGTTCCTCGTCGAAGCCGTCAATATCAAGGAGATCGCCCATGGAGGCATCCGCCACATCTTCGACGGTGTAGTACCCACTGGAATGAAGGGCTTCGGCCTGGGCCGCGCCGACACCGGGGATACTCATCAGGTTATTGAACTCGTCCTTGAGAGACCGGCTGTGCTCTTCTTCACTGACCACATCCAGCTGCCATCCGGTCAAAATGGATGCAAGCCGGACGTTCTGGCCTTTCTTTCCGATGGCCACGGAGAGGTAGTCCACAGGGACAATCACTTCCATGGTCATGGTATCTTCATCAATGATCACCTTGGCGATCTCGGCAGGGGCCAGGGCGTTGCAGACGTAGCGCGCGGCATCGGGATGCCAGGGAATGATATCGATCTTCTCCCCTTTAAGCTCCTGAACCACGTTCTGGACGCGGCTTCCCCGCATGCCCACGCAGGCACCCACGGGATCGATATCCGAATCGATGGAGCTGACGGCAATCTTGGCGCGAACACCTGACTCCCGGGCAGCGCCGTTGATCTTGACCACCCCTTCCATGATTTCGGGGACCTCGGTCTTGAACAGGGCGATGAGAAACTCCGAGCTGGCTCGGGTCAGGACCACCTGGGGACCACGGGACTCCAGGAGGATGTCCTTGATCAGGGCGCGTACGCGATCGCCCCTGCGGAAGGTCTCCCGGGGGATCTGCTCCCGAACGGGAAGCACGGCTTCGGTGTTGCCGAGGTTGACGATGAGGTCTCCCCGGTCCACACGCTGAACAATGCCGTTGATGATCTCACCCTTGCGGTCAATGAAGCTTTCGTAGATGGCTTCACGCTCGGCGTCCTTCATCTTCTGGATGATGACCTGCTTGGCCGACTGGGCGGCAATGCGACCAAACGTGGAGGTGTCGACCTTCAGGCCGAGGCTGTCCCCCATTTCGCAGTCGCGGTCCAGCTTGCGCCCGTCTTCGAAGGTGATCTCCACATCGGGGTCCACCACCTCGTCCACCACTTCTTTAAACTGGAAGACCTCGATCTCACCGGATTCTTCGTTATACTGAACCTCGATGTCGGCATTCTTGCCCAGTTTTTTCCGGGCAGCAGACGCAAGGGCCTCTTCCATCGTCTTGATCAGCACATGAAAATCGATACCCTTGTCTTTGCTGACCTGCTCAACAACTCGTTTGATCTCTGAAATTTGCATCAGCTCTCTCCAATATTTCCGACAAGTCTGGCACGTTTGATGTTCTCAAGGGCAATCTCGTGCGTTGTTCCATCCACGTCCATGCATACCATCTCACCCGGGGCCAGCCCGAGGAGAGTGCCTTTGAAGCGGCTTCTCCCTCCGATTGGAGAGTGCGTCGTGATCATAGCCAAGCGGTCTTTAAAGCGATCAAAATCCGACGGCTTGGAAATCGGACGATCAAGGCCCGGTGACGAGACCTCCAGGCGATATTCGCCCCGGATCTCCAGGGAAACATCCAGCAGATCGCCAAGCTGGCGGCTCACGCCGGTGCAGTCTCCCAGGCTCACCCCGCCTTCTTTATCAATATAAAGGCGCAGGATCGACTGGCCGAGCTCCGTCACGGTCTCCATGTGAACAAGCTCCAGCCCTTCCCCCTCGCACAGGTCATCGGCTATACGCCGAGCCTCGGCAAGGTGCCTTTCGGTGATAACCGAACGCGGTCGGCTCTCTTTTTTTCGATTTTTCTGTTTTTTGGAGCTGGTACCCATACCGCCTATCCGTTCATCCCACTGTAACACAGCGCAGTAAAAAACAAAAAACGGGCGTTTTGCCCGTTCCCGAATGCAACAGACCTTCATGTAACGGCAGTGACCCGAAGATCACATGCCACTGCCGAATGGCCTCAAGGAACGGGGCTCACCCAGCAAAAGCCCCGAAAAATGGGACTGTTCCGAGGGGCGCACGAATGGTGAATACGACAGGGCAAAACCCTTCGACGCCCGGTGCCGGCGGGATTCAACCCACCGGAGCAAGCGTTGCGCGCAGCTCCCTCAAATTTCCAGCCTATTCTAATAAGATAAAAAAAGTGTATTGTCAATACATTAATCAGAGGCGCGGCTCATGCGGCCCCTCCCGGCCTAAACCATGGCCCGAATCAACCGCAATTCATCGACAATCTCTTTGAGAAAATCACGGGTCCCCGCCGGGGAGGCATCTTTCTCTTTGCCCCTGGCCCCGATCATTTTTTTGGCCCCTTCAATGGTATAACGCTCATCGTGAAGCAGGCGCTTGATCTCCAGGATCACGTCGATGTCTTTCCTGCGGTACATCCGCTGACCGGACTCTGTACGCTTGGGCCGAATGGCGGAAAACTCGCCTTCCCAGAAGCGCAGAACATGGGATTCCAACCCGGTCAGACTGCTCACCTCACTGATCTTAAAATACTTTTTCTGAGGGACAATACCCATTTTCTCCTCCCCTCCATGAAGTATCCAGGCAACTGGACCGTCTTTGCGGAAAGCCCGCACCAACCTCCATTTATCACCGCCTGACACATCGCGTGCCCCGCCCCATGGCAGGGGGCGCAGCAACGCCTGACTCCCTTCGGCAGGGCGCTTTGCCCGGCCCCGCCCAAGGGCGGCCCCGGGCTCGGCAACCTCAAAAAAAAGGGGCGCCATAGACGCCCCTCTTCTGCCCGATCACAGCGTTTCCTGTGCTATCGGCTCCTGAGTGGAACGTTAGGGAAGGACACCATCGAAACGCGTAAGCAGCATCTCCATGATTCGGGTATGGATCTTGTTGACGGCCTTGTCGTTGAGGGTCTTGTCGGCAGATCGATAAACCACCCTGAAGGTAAGGCTCTGCTTGCCTTCGGGGATGTTCTCACCGGCATACCGATCCAGGAGCCACGCCCCCTCAATGAGGGGCTGCTTTTCATCCAGGATGGATGCCACGGCATCACCTGCACGAACGGAAGCCTCACAGATCATGGTCACGTCCCGGGTCACGGAGGGAAATTTCGGGATGGGCATCGCCTGACGGTCCCCTGAAATACGGGCCGCAAGGGGCGCCATGGCCATTTCAAACACATAGACATCCTGCTTGAGCTCAAAGCTTTTCAGGACCTCGCCGTGCACTTTACCGGCAAGACCGATCACCTCATCGTCCAGCAGAATCTCAGCCGTGTAACCGGGGCGGGTATAGCTGCAATCATCTGCCGCCATGGGCCGGAAAGCGACCCCGGAAACGTGCAGCGCCTCAAAAAAACCTTCGAGGGCCCCTTTGAGATCGAAGAAGTCACACGGCTCCTCCTTGCCGAACCAGGAAGCGGACCGGCGGTCACCGGTAACAAGACCTGCCAGCATCTCGGGCTCCCGGGGAAGGGACTCCCCCTCTCCGGCGATGAAGGTGGCCCCGACTTCAAAAAGCCTCAAGCTGCGTTCCTGCACGCTGATGTTCCGAACGGCGGAGGACAAAAGCCCTGCCACAAGGGAAGTTCGCATCACCTTCTGCTCTTCGGAGATGGGGTTCAAGATGGTCACCAGGCAACGCCTGGGGTCCCCGTCTGCAAACCGCAGGCGATCCACGGCATCTTCCCGGATAAAGCTGTAGTTGACGGCTTCATTGAATCCAAGCCCCACAAAGGCACTGCGAACCGCCTGGCGGGCCACAAAGGCAGGTGGGTAACTCTCGTTGGCAGCCACCACCTTGGCATAGGAGGTCTCGATGTTGTTGTACCCCCAGAGACGGGCAATCTCCTCGGAGATATCCTCGGGCCGTTCCACATCCACGCGGAAGGAGGGAGGAATCACTTCCAGGGTATTGGCGTCCGCAACGGTGACGGCAAAATCAACACGGGCAAGGTACCCGGCCATCTCCTCGGCCGTCAAAGAGGTACCGAGACGGTTGTTCAGGGCCTCGACGTTCACCGAAATGGTCCGGGGCGCATAGGGCACCGGGTTCTCGTCGATGAGCCCCTCCACCAGGGCACCGCTGCCGAGCTCTGCAATGAGAGCCGTGGCCCGGTTCAGGGCATACAGCACGCCTTCAGGGTCGCTGCCGCGCTCAAAGCGGTGGGAGGCATCGGAGTGAATCCCGGTGAGCTTGGAGGTCTTGCGCACCGACGTGGGGTTGAAGCAGGCACTCTCCAGGAGCACACGGGTGGTCCCCTCTTCGATCTCAGAGTTCACGCCACCCATCACCCCGCCGATGGCAACGGGCTTTTCGCCGTCGCAGATCATCAGCATATCCGAGGAGAGCTTGTGCTCTTTGTCGTCCAGGGTGGTAAAGGCCTCGCCCTCGGTGGCCCGCTTGACCACAATGCGGTTTTCCGCCAGGCGGTCAAAATCAAAGGCGTGCAGGGGCTGTCCGGTCTCCATCATCACAAAGTTGGTGATGTCCACGATGTTGTTGATGGGCGTAAGCCCCACGGAGAGCAGGCGCCGCTGGAGCCAGGCAGGAGAGGGCCCCACCGTGACGTCGAAAACAAGGCGGGCGGCATAGCGCCAGCACAGGTCCGCGTCTTCGATGGTGACCGAGGTGTGATCGGCGATGGTGCCCAGGGAGGCCTTGGCCTCGGGAAGGGCAACCTCAGGAAGGGTGAGCTTCACCGGCGGCTCCTGAAAAGATCCGGCCTCACGGGCCACACCCAGCACGCTCAGGCAATCGGGGCGGTTGGGAGTCAGGTCGATCTCCACCATGGAGTCGTAAAGCGCCAGGGCCTCCTTTATGGGCGTGCCGGGCACAAGGTCGGCAGCGAGCTCCATCAAGCCCGAGGCATCGGTGTCCAGCTGAAGCTCCCGCGCACTGCAGAGCATGCCGCCGGATTTTTCACCGCGGATTTTCCCCTTCTTGATCTTGACGCCCCCGGGCAGCACCGCACCGGGAAGGGCGCAGGGCACCACAAGGCCCTCGGCGGCATTGGGTGCGCCGCAGACGATCCCCACGGGCTCTTCGCCCCCGGCGTCCACCTGACAGAGCCGAAGCTTGTCGGCGTTGGGGTGGGGCTTTGCCTCCACAATCCGGGCAACGACGACACCGTCAAGGGAGTCATAAAGAGGGGTAACGGAGTCGACCTCCAGGCCGGCCATGGTGAGCCCGTCGGTGAGGCCTTCGATCCCCATCTCCAGGGGTATGTATTCTTTTAACCAGCTTAGACTGAATTTCATCTTAGAATTGCCTCAGAAACCTGATGTCGTTTTCGAAATATTTCCGGATATCATCCACGCCGTATTTCAGCATGGTGATACGCTCAACGCCCATGCCGAAGGCGAAGCCGCTCACCTTGTCGGTATCGTAGCCCACGTTCTCCAGGACCGCCGGATGAACCATGCCGGACCCCAGGATCTCAAGCCAGCCGGTATGGGAACAGACACGACATCCCTTGCCCCTGCAGATCACGCACTTGATGTCCACCTCGGCGCTGGGCTCGGTAAAGGGAAAAAAACTGGGACGGAACCGAAGGGAGATGCCCGGATCGAACATCTGATGGATAAAGGAGGTAAGCACCCCCTTCAAGTCCCCGAAGGAGACCTTTTTATCCACGTAGAGCCCTTCCACCTGGTGGAACATGGCGGTATGGGTCAAGTCGGAGTCGCACCGATACACCTTGCCCGGAGCGATGATCCGCACGGGCGGCTCGCTCTTTTCCATCACGCGGGGCTGGGTGGGGGAGGTGTGGGTCCTGAGAACGGTTTCAGGGGAGATATAGAAGGTGTCCTGCATGTCCCGGGCGGGATGGTGCTTGGGGATATTGAGAGCTTCAAAGTTGTAGTAGTCGCTCTCCACCTCGGGCCCTTCAACAACGGAAAATCCGAGACGGGTAAAAATCTCACAGATCTCGGTGGTAATCCGGGTGATGGGGTGGAAGGAGCCGGCTTCGGCCTGGCGCCCGGGAAGGGTGACGTCAATCCCGGGATCAGACGCCTCGGCTTCCGCCGCAAGGACGGCAAGGCGCTGTGTGATCGCGCCGTCGAGACCCCGCTTCATTTCGTTGGCCCGCTTGCCCGCCAGGGGACGCTCCGCTTCGGGAAGCGAGGAGATGTTTTTAAGGTACTGAGTCACAAAACCCTTTCGACCCAAATAGTGGGTGGAAAGGGTTTTCACGCTTTTCTCATCGGAGGCCGCCTCAATGTCGGAAAGGGCCTCACTATAGATCTGTTCGATATTAGTTTCCACGGTCGCGCTACGTGTCCCGTTTGGATGGCCTCAACCTTCAAGAGGGTCGGGACCTGTTAAAAAAACGAGGCAAGGCGGCTTGCTTCATCAAAGCGAGCGCCTTACCCCGAAAAAGTCCCATCCGAAAGAGCGGGTCGACATGCGTGGCACCAAGGCCGCCAATGCACGACCCGACTGTGGCAGGGAATCGATCTCCTTAAAGCTGCTGGGACGCTCGCTCTGCAATCACGGTAAACGCTGCAGGATCGGACACGGCCAGTTCAGCCAGAACCTTTCGGTCCAGGTCGATCTTGGCCAGCTTCAGGCCGTGAATGAACTTGCTGTAGGAGAGGCCGTTCATTCGGGCACCGGCATTGATTCGGGCGATCCAGAGCCTGCGGAAGTCACGTTTCTTCTGCTTGCGGTCGCGGTATGCGTACATCAGCGCCTTGTCTACGGAGTCGGCCGCCGTGCGAAACAGTTTGCTGCGACCTCCACGAAAACCTTTGGCCAGCTTAAGAACCTTATTTCTGCGCTGCCTCGCTTTAGTTCCTCTTTTTACTCTCATTGTCTTTCTATCTCCTTCGTTACATCACAGCCCGACTTCTTTACCTTGAAGGGGTCAGCGATGTCCGCCGTTTTTTCTGGTGATGGTGGCTGAGGCTGAAACCGTGTCCAGCTGCAGTCCGATAACTTTCAAGATACTGCAGGCCAACCCGCTTCAACCCGTGATCGCATGTTTCATGCGCTACTTCTGCTGCACACAACATGGATTCTTAGGTGGGGTGACCGTCTCCGTCAAAGAACTATCCGTTGGGAAGCATTCGCTTGACAGCTTTTACGTTGGTTGCATCAAGCACCTGTGCAAGCCGCAAAGACCGCTTACGCTTGGTGGTCTTTTTGGTAAGGATGTGGCTTGAGTTGGACTTGTTGAACTTAATTTTACCGGAACCGGTAATTTTAAAGCGCTTTGCAGCCGCTCTGTTGGTCTTGATCTTGGGCATGGTGTAAAACCTCTTTCACTTTTAAGATGGCGCAGACATCTGCAGGCCAAAGGCCGTAAAATGACAGGCTCACCGAACGTGCACGGTACCGCCTGCGCCGAATGTCATCACGTTGACGCCCCGAACCGGGAAACGGGGGACCCCGGAGTCGAAGGCATTATGATGACCCCGCAAAAAAGCCGCAAGTCACCGGCCAGGCCTTCCGGGTATCCGGGGGGACCAGGGGGTGACGTGTGCGCTTTGCGAAGACATCTTACTTGGGAGCGAGGATGATGAACATGGTACGCCCTTCAAACTTGGGCATCTGCTCTACCGTCGCGACGTCTGCAGTCTCTTCGGCAACACGGGCAAGCAACTCGCGCCCCAGGGCGGAGAGGGTAATTTCACGCCCGCGGAACATACAGGTTACCTTGACCTTGTTCTTTTTACCGATAAACTTTTTGATGTGACCGACCTTGGTCTCCAGGTCATGGTCACCTGTCTTGGGCCGGACCTTGATCTCCTTCATCTGGAAGGAGCTCTGCTTCTTCTTCGCCTCCTGCCGCTTCTTGGTCTCTTCATACTTGAAACGACCAAAATCCATAATCTTGCAAACAGGAGGAGTCGAGTTCGGTGCCACCTCAACAAGATCGAGTCCGCCTTCAGCGGCTGTGTTCAATGCCTTCTGAATAGGAAGCACGCCAAGTTGTGTTCCATCGGAACCAATGACGCGTACTTCTCTTGCTCTGATCTTGTTGTTGACGTTGATTTTGCTGCGGTTAGCTATGTTCTCCTCCTCGTGGTCTACTGTTTCAAGCTATCGTTCCGCAATCACAGTCTATTTTGCGGATAATGTATCATTAACAAACGTTCTATTTATAGAAGATTTGGCACAAATGCAAGAAAAAAGATACTTTTTCCGGGTTGTTAATCGTGGAAACCCTACCGGGCCGGGGCTCACCGACGCCCCGCCCCCGAAGCATCAAACAGCCTCAAGGGTATACTTCTCCAGAAAACTGTCCTTCCAGTACCCGTTATCGGGGTTGGCGAAAAACGATTTAAACAGCGCCAGACTCTCTTTCCGCAGAACCCGGCCCCGAACCTCGACGCCAGCCTGGGCATACAAAGGCCCCACACTGGCAAGATCACAGGACGCCCCGCCCCCCATGGCGTCTTCATAGGCCCACACCACGCGGGACACCCCGCTGAGCAAAATAGCCCCAAAACACATGAGACAAGGCTCCATGGTGCAGTACAAGGTGGCGTCCGCCCCTTCGGGCAACCCCCCGGACTCCAGCAGGCACCTCAGCGCCGTCACCTCGGCATGATCCAGCTCATTGCCGGGCCCGGCGGCGGTTCCGCTGCGCCTGCCGGTGGCAACCACGCGCCCGCGTGCCACCACAATACAGCCCACAGGGAAATCTCCTCCCTCAAGGGCCTTTTCCGCCTCGTCAAGGGCAACCCTCATCCAACGGACATCCTCTCCACACACACTCACACCCCGCTTCCGGTTGAATCAAATAAAAAAAGCCTGGCTCCGGCGGCCCCGCCGGGGGCTAAACGTTTAAAAAGTGCAACAAACAGGTTTTAAAAAATCTTTTTGGGCAAATCACATCCGCAACCTGCTTTCAAGGTGGCACACCTTGCCTCCGGAGGCTTGTTTTATCCAAGCCAAAGGGCGTCATCAATCCAGCCTGCTGATCGATGTATCGCAGGGACAGCTGTCATCCACCTCACAGGCAAAGAGAATCCGGTGGGCCAACTCCCGGCGCCTGTCGGACACCGGCGCCATATTGGCCTCCGAAACCACGGCCTCAAGCTCGCCGCGGGAGGGGATTGCATCAAACCCCTGACCCCTTAACTCTCCGGTGCCGCCATGCAACACGTCGGCTTCCTCCCCGTTGGTCACCACAACAACGGGAATTTCGTGGGGGGCCAGCACCAGACACAGGGCCTGGCCCGAACGGTGCCGGGTAACGATGGAGCCGGGCCGATACCGCACCACCATGGCGGCGATTCCGCCAAGCGAGACAATAAAATCCACGGGAAACCGGGCTTTTTTCTCCCCGGCCCCCACCTCAATGACCCGGGACGCCTCGATCTCCTCCGCTGCAAACCCGCACACGCCCAACAAGTGCCTGGCAATCCCCTGTCGATATCGCTCATCGTGGGTATCTGTCAGTGTTTTCCCTGTCAGGCAGTCGGTGAGCGTCCCCAATACAAGATGGTGCCCTTCCGTCATACATGCCTCCTTGAGGCGCAACCCCTTTTTCCACCAAGCCAGTTTAACCGATCCCACACACCGAGACAAGGGCCCGCACCACACCCGTCAGGGCAAACGCATGCAACCGTGAGTTGCCTCCGACGGGTCGCTTTTTGAAAAAAAACGCCGCAAAAACTTTTCGGCTGCCTGTGCTTTAGGCGAAATCAAGAGAAATACGAGTATATTTAAATGAACCAGAGTGACACTCAACACCTGTTTGCCAAACCTTTCAAAAGTTTGCCCCCCAGCAGGACCGCCGGAGGCAAAATCCACATGCGTTGGCCCTGCCACACCCGTGGTCGTCGCTGAAAGGGCCTGCACAGCGGGGCTTTCCCGGACCCACCTTGTATTTACCCCCCAACCTGTTATATAAAGGTTGTTTTATTTCGCCATGGTGCGCCCATGGACGGTCACGCCCTGCGCAGGTAAAGGCACCACGCACCTGCCGCGTCCACCGTTCGTTTCCGGCGCCTTGCACGCCACCAGAGATGGTTCTGAAGAGAGGGACAAGGCCATCATGACATCACGAGAAGAATTCGAAAAAAGGGAGGAGAGCTTTATCTCCCCCTACGGGCTACCAAGCTCGCAATCCAGAGGCCGGGTCCGGGGCGAAGAGGCCTGCCCCATCCGAAGCGACTTTCAACGCGACCGGGAACGCATTGTCTACTGCAACGCCTTCAGGCGCCTTAAACACAAAACACAGGTGTTTCTCTCCCCGCTGGGCGAACATTACCGCACCCGGCTGACCCACACCCTTGAGGTGGCCCAGATTGCGCGGGCCGTTGCGCGGGCCATGCGCCTCAACGAGGACCTGACCGAAGCCATCGCCCTGGGCCATGACCTGGGCCACACCCCCTTCGGGCACAGCGGAGAAACCGTCCTGAAAGAGATCTACTCCGGCAATTTCTCGCACCCCATCCAGAGCCTTCGGGTCATCGATATCCTGGAAAAAAACGGGGCCGGACTCAACCTCACCCTTGAGGTGCGCGACGGGATCCTGAAACACTCCAAGGGCTACGGCACCATCATCCCGGAGAGCAAACGGGAAAAGGCCTGCACCGTGGAGGGCCAGGTAGTCCGCGTGGCCGATATCATGGCCTACCTGAACCACGACCTCGATGACGCCATCCGGAGCGGGGTCATCTGTGAGAAGCAAATCCCCGAGCGGTGCGTGCGGGTCCTCGGCAACACCCACCCGGACCGGGCCACCACCATGGTCCGGGATCTCGTCTACGCCTCCCACCCTGAAAACGGGGAGCTGAAACTCCAGATCACCGACGAAGTTCACCGGGCCATGGACGAGCTGCGCAATTTTCTCTACCACAACGTCTACAGATCACCCCAGGTCCACAACGAGTTCGTAAAATCCAAAAAAATCCTGCGGGAGCTCTACACCTTCTTCCTGCAAGAGGAGAACGAAACTATCTTCTCCCACGAGCTCGCCGCTTTAGAGATGCCGAACCACAACAAGAGCCGCTCCAAGGAGCGCTCCGTATGCGACTTCATTGCCAGCATCACCGACCGGTACGCCCTGGAGCTTTACGAGCGCCATTTTTTTCCGTCGTCGCTGGTATGAACACCGCCTGCGAAAACCCAGGGAGCCCTCGCCACAGCAAGGCCCCGACACCCGATACAAAGGCAGAGACCCCATGAGCAGACCCCGCCCCCTCATCAAAATAGAGAACCCCGAATGGGCCCACAGGATAAAACACCTCTTCGACAAAATGGACCGCAGCTACGACGCGGCCTCGGCGGGAAGCGGGTTCACCTGCACCGGGTGCGAGGACAACTGCTGCCTTTCCCTTTTTTATCACCACACCCTCATGGAACTCTTCTACCTCAAAGAGGGGCTGGCCACCCTCCCGGAGGAGGCCCTTGCCACCATCACGTTCCGGGCCCAGGAGGCCGCCCCCCTGCTTCACCGGCGGGCAAACGGCGAGACAGACGAAAAAGTCCCCTGCCCCCTCATGGAAGAAGGCAAATGCATGCTGTATGACCATCGCCCCATGGTGTGCCGCCTCCACGGCGTGGCCCATATCCTGGAACGGCCCGACGGCTCCGTCATCGACGGCCCCGGATGCGCCCGTTTTGAACAGGCCAGCCCCGAAAGCCAGCCCCTGAACCGCACCCCCCTCTACCGGGAGATGGCCATCCTTGAAAAGGGGCTGAGGGAAGAGACCGGCTTTGCAGACCGCCTGAAGCTCACCATTGCCGAAATGATTCTGCTGTAGCGGATCAGCACGGAGAAACACCCATGAAACAAGTGAAAACAGAGACCATAGACAACCTGGAGGGACTCATCGGCACAGGCGAGACCTTTCGGTTCCGCTGCCACGACGGCCTGGCCTGCTACAACCGATGCTGCCGCAACCTGAACCTGTTCCTCAGCCCCTACGATGTGCTGCGCCTGAAGCAGGGCCTGGGCCTTTCTGCAGGGGACTTCATCGACAGGTACACCGACGCCGTCCTGCGGGACGGCAAAGCCCTTCCCGAGCTGCTGCTCCGCATGAACGACAACGAAGAAGCCACCTGCATCTTCCTGTCCGAAGCAGGCTGCACCGCCTACGCGCACCGCCCCGACACCTGCCGCACCTTCCCCTGCGAACACGGTATCTACTACAACGCCGACGGCGCCAAAGAGCGGGTCCTTTTCCTGCGCCCCCCGTCCTTCTGCGAGGGCATCCACGACCCCCGGGAACTCACCCCCGAAGCATGGCAAAAAGACCAGAACGCCGAAAACCACAACGCCATGAACGAACTCTGGGGCGAAGTGGAGGCCCTGTTCTCCGGCAACCCCTGGGGCGCGGAAGGCCCGCAGGGCCAGCGCGCCAAGATGGCCTTTATGGCGGCCTACAACGTGGATGATTTCAGGGAGTTTATCTTCGGGAGCTCGTTTTTAAAACGCTGCAAGATCAAAAACGATCTCAAAATGAAGCTGAGGCGGGATGACGTGGCCGTCATGAAATTCGGATTTGAGTGGATCCGGGTCTTCCTCTTCGGGCTGCCGTCAAAAACAATCAAAATGAAATAAAGCCGTAACTATTCAGCTCAAACAAGCCTCCGGCGGCCCTGCCGGGGGCCAAATTTTTGAAAAGTTTGACAAACAGGTTTTAAAGTCGTTGCGGTCGTATGCACCTTTATTGACCCGTCATATACCTTCAATTTGGCAACAGCCCTTCTTCCCCGCAGGGCGGGGAAGAAGGGCTGTTGCCAACCGGAAAGTTTTTGCGGAGCTTTTTTCAAAAAGCGACCCGCCGGAGGCATGCTTTTTGGATTTTTGTTGGCCATTGAAGGTATTTCAAACCAGCCCTTAGAGTTTCTCCACACCCTCAGGCATCTCCCACACCGCGTCCCCCCCCAGCACATACCCCCCGTCCAGGCGAATCACGGAGCCGGTCATAAAAGGGGCGTCAAAGACAAGAAAGTTAACGGCCTTTACCACGTCTTCAGGTGCGCCGGTCCGACCCAGAAGGGTATGGTCCACAATCCCCTCCTTGACATTCTCGGGATACATGCCCCACCCGCGGGTACCCTTTCCGTGGCGGGTATCCATGATACCCAGCATCAGCTCGTTGACCCGGACGGACGGCGCGCCCAGACGGGCCCAGGTTTCAGTCAAAAGGGAGATGCCGCGGTTCAGCGCGGAGTAGCCTTCATTGAAGATATAACTGGCGGGCCCGCTTCGTCCCACCACGCCGGCAATGGAGGAGAGGTTCACCACGCAGCCCGAAGGGGCTTTTTTAAGGTGAGGCAAGGCCGCTTCGAACACCCAGCGCTTGGCCGTAAGGGTGGTTGCCACCTCGAGCTCCCACTGATTTTTCGTATAGCTCCCGTGGACCACGGGCATGCCCCCGCGTTCGATGTTGTTGATGAGGATATCCAGGCGGCCGAAGCGTTCGATCACCCGCTCAATAAGCCCGGGGATCGCCTCGGTGTCGGTCAAGTCCACACGGACGATCTCATGGTCGCACCCCGCCTCCCCAAAGGCTGCTTCCAGCTCCGGCAGGCTCTCTTCCCAGTCGTGCCAGGTCAGCACCGTCCGAATACCACGCCGCGCAAGGGACAACCCGATCTCCCGGCCGATCCCCTTCACAGCACCCAACACCAGCGCCACACGTTCATCTGTCATTATTCAGGATCCCTTTCTTTCGGCCAAGGCCAAAAACCGGAAAAAAGCCTTCTATGGTTAAACTGCATGGAAAAGCCTGCCTCCGGCGGCGAGGTGAGCCACCTCGAAAGCAGGTTGCGAATGCGCTTTCCCCTTCGTTCCTCAGGGAAAATCACATTCGCCTTTCAAGTAGAGTTCATTGCAACTATTCAGTTTGCCTCCGGCGGGTCGCTTTTTGAAAAAAGCTCCGCAAAAACTTTCCGGTTGCATCCCCTTCTGGCGCCCAGCCCCGTCGGGGCTGGGCGCCAGAAGGGGATGCACAATCGTTAAGTCAGGAATTTTTGAGTTAACAGCGGGTTCCGAATATACCGAGACCGTTCACAAAACCTGTTTGTCAAACTTTTCAAATATTTGGCCCACGGCAGGGCCGCCGGAGGCATCTTTGGCCGGAAAGCTTCCCTGAGCCCGAGATTACGAGGCCCGCCGACTGCCGAAGAGGCGCTCACGAATCCAGTCCATGGCCCCGTGCAGGAGGGCATCGTCGTCTTCCATGATGGCTTTTTTCTGGTCTGCATCAAAGGCGATGGAGCCATCCGCCACCTGGGCACGGAATGCGTCAAGGTCGTAACAGGCCAGCTCGAAGGCCTTGCGGTCGTCCCCTTCCAGGCGACCGGGCATGAGCTGCTGCTTCAAGCTGATGAGCTCGATCATGAGATCGTTGCGCTCGTTGTAGGGAACAAGGCCCTGATTTTCCACCCAGCGCCTGGGTGTCCACAGCTCACCACCGACAAAGCCTTCGCAGATGGGGTCCTCGATGACGGCATAATACTCGTTGACGGAGCCGTCCTCCCGGGAGCGGGCAAGGGCCCGGGCAAGGGGAAAGATGCGACAGGAGGCGGGGCGGTCCTCGTACACCGAGCAGCCCTGGTCCGTGACAAAGGGACAGGCATTGTGATCCCTTGTTGAGGTCTTGAACGAGACCACGGGAAGCCCGGTGCTATCCCCTGTGTATATAAAGGTATAGGTATCCAGAAACTCCCCCGTGGGTATTTTCAGGGCCCGGCTCAACCGCAGGATGTCGTAGGGGTAGAGAAACTGGTTGAGATCGCAGCAGCACTGGTTGAAACACCCCTTGTGGGAGCCGCATGCAAAGGTAAAGGATTCGTCGATTCCAATAAACTGTGGTTCACCGCTCATAACACCTCCGTCTAAGGTCAAACCTAAAACAAGTCTCCGGGGCCTGTCGGCTCCCCGATGGTTGCCGCGGATGCTCGCATCCCGCAGCGATCACTGCATCATACCCAAAGGAACACCTCCTTCGTTTTCAGGGCCGCATCGCCCCGACGGCACCCCATGGTCACCCAGGCCGGTACCAATGTCAAGGCCGCGCGACGGAGGCTTCCCTCGGCTTCGAGACCCCCGACAGGTCACCACACCCATACTGCGGCTCCACTGAACGTCAATTCACTGATGGAAACCTTCAATATTATTGATTTACTAGAACATCGTTCACCCTGACTTATGATAAATTCCTTTTAACGAACCCTGAAAAAAGGCCCGAAAAGCACCATAAACCGTCGCATCTTAAAGATGTTACCTCAGACACAGCCCCCCGGGTTCAGAGGCAAAGCTTTCCATTTAAAATCCGACAGATACCTATATCTGGTATGAACAACCCCTCATAATCGAAGATGTGGAAACACCCCTAAAAACACAGTAGATAGCTCTTTTTTTTAGGGAATTTACTTCTCTAAAAATGGTTGACAAGGCCCAGGCCCGGTGATACTTTGCAGCTTAATTATTATCATGGGAAGTAGGATTGATAGACACTATCACCTATTAAATAAAGCAATTCGAGAAGAACATTATATATCTGTGGAGAGGACGAACTCTGCGGATACATAATTTTTTTATTATCGTAGCCAGGAGTTGTAACACTTCAGGCAACAGTGTCAGTGGTGATGCCTCCACTCCGGAGAATCACCAAAAGTTAACGAGGCATTGAACAGGTGATCAATGCCCTATCAGGGAGGTATAGCAAATGCCAAGCTATGTAATCGCTGAAAAATGTGACGGTTGCAAAGGCGGGGAGAAGACAGCATGTATGTACATCTGCCCCAACGACTTGATGGTTCTGGATCCCACCGCGATGAAGGCTTACAACCAGGAGCCTGATCAGTGCTGGGAATGCTTTTCCTGCGTCAAAATCTGCCCCTCACAGGCCATCGAAGTACGTGGTTACTCCGACTTCGTGCCCATGGGCTCCAGCATCATGCCCATGATGGGCACCGAGGACATCATGTGGACCTGTAAGTTCCGCAACGGCGTCGTCAAGCGCTTCAAGTTCCCCATCAGAACCACTTCCGAAGGCTCAGCCAACGCCTACGACGATCTCAAAGGCAAAGACCTGAGCTCAGCCCTCCTCTCTACCGAGGAAGCAGACGGCGTTACCCTTGCACGGCCCCTTGAGCTTGCATAGGTTTGTTGTCACCACGAAGGTGTTTCTGATTACGACACAAAAATTTCTTTTTAGGAGGAAATAATAATGGCATTACCTAACAAGCCTTTGGGAGAACTGAAAGCTGTTCGCGACCCTGAAGTCGTCGAAATGGAAGTTGATATTCTGATTGTAGGCGGCGGCATGGCTGCCTGCGGTACCGCTTTCGAAGTCAAGAAGTGGGCCAGCGACGACACCAAAATCCTTCTCGTTGACAAAGCCGCCATGGAGCGTTCCGGTGCTGTTGCCCAGGGTCTCTCCGCCATCAACACCTACATCGGCGACAACACCCCCGATGATTACACCCGCATGGTCCGTAACGACCTCATGGGTATCATCCGTGAAGACCTCTCCTTTGACGTAGGCCGTCACGTGGACGACTCCGTTCACCTCTTCGAAGAGTGGGGCCTTCCCATGTGGAAGAAGTCCGCCGACGGCAAGAGCATGGACGGCAAAAAAGGCCTCAAGATGGGCCTCCTGAAAGATGGTGCCACGCCTGTTCGTACCGGCAAGTGGCAGATCATGATCAACGGTGAATCCTACAAGCGTATCGTTGCTGAAGCCGCCAAAAAGGCCCTCGGCGAAGAGAACATCCTTGAGCGTGTATTCATTGTTGAACTCCTCAACGACAAAAACGATCCCTCCAAGATCGCCGGCGCCGTTGGTTTCTCCACCCGTGAGAACAAGGTCTACATCATCAAGGCCCAGACCATGATGGTTGCCTGCGGTGGCGCGGTTAACATCTACCAGCCCCGTTCCGTTGGTGAAGGCAAGGGTCGTGCATGGTACCCCGTATGGAACGCAGGTTCCACCTACACCATGTGCCTCCGTGCCGGCGCTCAGCTCTCCATGATGGAAAACCGTTTCACCCCCGCCCGTTTCAAAGACGGTTACGGCCCCGTGGGTGCCTGGTTCCTCCTCTTCAAAGCTCACCTTGAAAACGGCATCGGCGAAAACTACGCCGCCACCGATCGTTCCAAGGAAGAACTGGCCAACTACGCTCCTTACGGAACGGCTGCCATCACGCCGACCTGTCTGCGTAACCACCTGATGCTCTTCGAAATGAAAGCCGGTCGTGGTCCCATCATCATGAAGACCACCCTCGCCCTTCAGAAACTCGGCGAGACCATGGACAAGAAAGAGCTCAAGCACCTCGAGTCCGAAGCTTGGGAAGACTTCCTTGACATGACCTGCGGCCAGGCCAACCTCTGGTGCGCCACCAACACCGAGCCCGAGAAAAAAGACTCCGAGATCATGCCCACCGAACCGTACCTCCTCGGATCTCACTCCGGTTGCTGCGGCCTCTGGTGCTCCGGTCCCGATGAGGACTGGGTTCCCGAGTCTTACAAGTGGGGCGTCGGCGACAAGGTCTACAACCGTATGACCACCGTCCCCGGCCTCTTCACCGCAGGTGACGGCGTTGGCTGCTCCGGTCACAAGTTCTCCTCCGGTTCTCACTACGAAGGTCGTGTGGCTGCCAAGGGTATGGTCCAGTACATCACGGACAACCCCTTCAAGCCTGAGCTGGCCGAGACCAAAGAAGAGCTCGTCGACCTCGTGTGGAAGCCCGTTCGCACCTTCCTCGACAACTGCGAGTTCACCACGGCTCAGAACCTGAACCCCAACTACTGCAAGCCCGACGGCATGGCCCTTCGTCTCATGAAGGCCACCAACGAATACGGCGGCGGTACGGCCACCTACTACCAGACCAGCTCCAAGGCCCTCGAGATCCTCATCGACGACCTGCTCAAGATGATGCACGAAGACTGCGAGAAACTCGCAGCCGGCGATCTTCACGAGCTGATGCGATGCTGGGAAATCTACCACCGTATCTACACGGTAGAAGCCCACGTCCGTCACATCCAGTTCCGTAAGGAAACCCGTTATCCTGGCTTCTACTACCAGGCGGATTACCCCGGACAGGACGACGAGGAGTGGTTCTGCTTCGTAAACTCTGCCTTCGACAGGAAGACCAACGAGTGGACCATGATCAAAGAGCCCTACCACAGAATCATCCCCATGAAGTAATTCTAAGGGAAGCTGTGATGAAGTAGCTTAAATAAGCCTCCAGATGTCCCTTGCGATGTCTGGAGGCTTTTTTTAATGCCCATTACTCTTTCATGGGACTGAATTTATTTTTTGGTCGTGAACATTTTTTCCTTCGCCGAAATGTTGTGTCCAGATTTTTGCGGGCTTCAGCACTCCACGCCGAAGCCCGACGGAATGTGGACACGCACACCAAGGTGACAAAAGGAGAAAGTGAACAAAACGCCATCTTGTCCCCCGGGTCTACAAAAAAGAGTAGCGAATACATAGGTTTTCGACAGTTTATAAACATTTATGCATGGAGGGATAGCATGACAATCGACAAAGCAGCCCCTGCTAGTGCAAGCATTTTGGTCGTTGGCGGTGGGATCAGCGGACTGACCACCACCCTCGAAGCCGCGGAAACCGGCCACGAGGTCATCCTGGTTGAAAAAAATGCCTACCTTGGCGGACGTGTTCTCCAGTTGAACCAGTACTTTCCCAAACTCTGTCCTCCCACCTGCGGACTTGAAATCAACTTCCGCCGGATCAAGGACAACCCTGCCATTCACGTGCAGACCATGACAGAAGTGGTGAAGGTCGAAGGGACCCCCGGGAATTATGAGGTGACCCTGAAAACCCGTCCCCGCTTCGTCAACGACAACTGCACCGGCTGCGGCGCCTGTACCGAAGCGTGTGAAGGGGAAATTGAAAACGAGCTCAACTTCGGGATGGACCGCACCAAGGCAGCGTACCTGCCCCACCCCATGGCCTTCCCCGCCAAGTATGTCATCAGCGAGTACATCAGCGCCGACGACAAGAAGAAGTGCGAAGAGGCCTGCAAGTACGACGCCATTGATTTTTCCATGACCGAGACCACCACCACCGTGAAGGTGGCCTCCGTGGTCTGGGCCACCGGCTGGAAGCCTTACGACGCAACCCGCATCGACAACCTGGGTTTCGGTCGCCACCAGAACATCATCACCAACATGATGCTGGAGCGCATGGCCTCCTCCACCGGTCCCACCGAGGGCAAGATTGTCCGTCCTTCAGACGATGCCGCTCCGAAAAGCGTTGTCTTTGTTCAGTGTGCGGGCTCCCGGGATGAGAACCACCTTCCCTACTGCTCCTACATCTGTTGCATGGCGTCCCTCAAGCATGCCACCTACCTGCGCGCCCAGTACCCCGACTGCGAGGTCACCATCTACTACATCGACCTCCGTGCTCCGGGCCAGCGCTATGAAAAATTTTACAACAAGCTCAAGGAAGACGAGAAGGTCTTCTTCGTCAAGGGCAAGGTGGCCGAGGTATCCGATGCCGACAACGGCTGCGTGACCGTGGTGGCGGAAAACGCCGTCACCGGCAAAAAAATGCGCCAGACAGCCGATCTCGTTGTCCTGGCCACGGGCATGGAGCCCAGCCTCTCAACGGACAAGCCCCAGGCAGATCTCACCTTCAACGACAACGGCTTCATCGTCAACGACTTTGAAAAGGGTGGCATGTTCGGGTGCGGTTGCGCCAACAAGCCCGCCGATGTTGTGTCTTCCAACCAGAATGCTACAGGTATGGCCCTGAAAGCGATTCAAACCGTAGTAGGGAGGTAAATAACCATGGCTAAAAAATATGGTGTATATATCTGCACAGGTTGTGGAATCGGCGATGTCTTAAATATCGACGAGCTGGCGGGTGTGGCTGAAGACGACGGCTACACCGTCAAGCGTCACGAGTGCCTCTGCGGCAAAGCCGGCCTTGAGATGATCAACGCCGACGTCAACGACGGCGTCAACACCCTCTCCATTGTGGGCTGCTCCCGAAGGGTCAATTACGACATCTTCAAATGGGACAACTGCCTCGTGGACCGCGCCAGTGTCCGTGAGCAGGTGGTCTGGACCATGAGCCGCGAGAAGTACCCCGCCAAGGGCCCCGACGACGACGATTACTTTGTGGACAACATCCAGCTGGCCGCCAACGACTACCTCCGCATGAGCCTGGCCCGCCTGGACAAGGTGGAACTGCCCGAGCCCTTCAAGCTTGAGAACCAGAGCAACAAGATCCTGGTCATCGGCGGCGGCATCACCGGCATGAACTCGGCCATCGATGCCGCAAAAACCGGCGCCGATGTCACCATCGTTGAAAAAGAGGCCAAGCTGGGCGGTTGGGCAGCCAAGATGCGCAAGCAGATGCCCCAGGGT
Source organism: Desulfoluna spongiiphila (assembly GCF_900101345.1). Lineage (GTDB taxonomy): Bacteria > Desulfobacterota > Desulfobacteria > Desulfobacterales > Desulfolunaceae > Desulfoluna > Desulfoluna spongiiphila. Next base: position 53,836 of record NZ_FMUX01000011.1, read on the forward strand.
GAGCCCTACACCGAGCTGATGCCTCCGGTGGTAAACGACACCATCGCCAAGCTGAGCTCTTTCTCCAACATCACGGTAAAAACCGGTACGGTTGTGGCCCGAATCGCCGGCCAGCCCGGTGACTTCACCGTGACCCTGAAAAAACCAGGCGAAAAGATCCCCTTTGACGTGCCCTTTCCCCTCCCCGCAGAGATGAAGGTGGACGAAGCGGGCAACGAGCTGGACGCCGAAGCCCAGGCCGCAAAGTATAAGGAGTACAACGAGGGCCGTGAGGACATCCTCACCGTCGACCCCGACGGCGAAAAATTCGGTGCTGTGGTCCTGGCCGCCGGCTGGCGACCCGCTGAACTCACTGCCGAGGCGTACCCCCACCTCTCCATCGACGACCCCGATGTGGTGACCAACGCCCAGTTCGAAGAGATGGCAGCAGCAGGCAAGCTGACTCGCCCCTCCGACGGCAAAGAGGCCAAGAACGTGGTCTTTATCCAGAGCCCTGGTGCCGGAAGCGACCGCGACTTCGACTACGCAGGCTCCGTCACCAGCCTTGTGGCCCTGAAACAGGCCAAGTACGTCCGCGAAGACTACGAAGATGGCAAGGCATACATCTTCTACCAGCACATGCGCACCCCCGGTCTCACCGAGGAATTCTACAAGAGCATGCAGCAGGACAACGGGGTCTTCATGACCAAGGGCGACATCGCCTCCGTTGCCAAAGAGGGCAAGGGCTTTCTTGTGGAAGCCAACGGCACCCTGCTGGGCGACAACCTCAAGGTAAAGGCCGATCTCGTGGTCCTGGCCGCCGGCATGGTCCCTGTTACCGTGGACGACGCCGTCATCAACCTGGCTTACCGCCAGGGACCGGGCTTCCGTGACAACGACATCTTCGACGGGTACGCAGACTCCAACTTCATCTGCTTCCCCTACGAGACCCAGCGAACGGGCATCTACGCGGCAGGTGCCATTCGCCGCGCACTGACCATGGAAGAGTCCATCGAAGACGCCAGCGGCGCGGCCCTGAAAGCCATTCAGTGCCTTGAGTCCGTCAACCGCGGGGTTGCGGTTCACCCCCGAAGCGGCGACATGACCTTCCCGGACTTCTTCTTCCAGCGCTGCACCCAGTGCAAGCGCTGTACCGAAGAGTGCCCCTTCGGCGCCCTGGACGACGACGAGCGCGGGACCCCGAAACCCAACCCCACAAGGTGCCGCCGCTGCGGAACCTGTATGGGTGCCTGCCCCGAGCGTATCATCGGTTTTGCCGACTACAACATCGACTCCGTCGGTTCCCAGGTCAAATCCGTCTGGGTCCCCTCCGAAGACGATTACTACGAGCCCCCCATGCGTATTCTCGGCCTCATCTGCGAGAACGACGCCCTGCCGGCCCTGGACATGGCCGCCATGAAAAAACTCGGCGTGGATGCCCAGGTTCGCTTTATTCCCGTCCGTTGCCTGGGATCCGTCAACGTGGTCTGGATCAAAGATGCCCTCTCCCAAGGTATGGACGGTGTCTTCCTCCTCGGCTGCAAGCACGGTGACGACTACCAGTGCCACTTTGTCAAAGGCTCTGAGCTGGCCGATGTCCGTATGAAGAAAATCGGTGACGCCTTGGCTTCCCTTGCCCTTGAAGAAGAGCGTGTGGCCCAGTTCGAGATCGCCATCGACGAAGCCGACAAACTGCCTGAAATCGTCAACAGCTTTGTTGAGCAGGTGGTGGCCCTGGGTCCCAACCCCTTTAAGGGATTCTAAGACCCGGCCTTTTTGATGCAATGATCGGAGCCTCCTTTCCCATGCGAGGGGAGGCCCCTTCAAGCGAGTTTCTAACGCAGAAATACGATGAGGAGGAATTCTCATGTCCGATAATACCCTTGTGAATCCAAACCTGGAGTTCATTGATGAAGTGGTGGGACTCGGCGGCGACTCTCTGAAGAAGTGTTTTCAGTGTGCCACCTGCTCCGTTGCATGCCCCATTGCCCCTGAAGATTCACCCTTTCCCCGAAAAGAGATGATCGCGGCCTCCTGGGGCCTTAAAGATCGCGTGGTGGGCAGTGCCGACATCTGGCTCTGCCATGAGTGCGGCGACTGCTCCACCCTGTGCCCCCGAGGCGCCCAGCCCGGTGATGTGCTCTCGGCCATCCGCTCATACGCCATCTCCGAGTATGCCCAGCCCAAAAAGCTGGCCAAAATGGTCACCGACAAGAGCAAGTTCTGGATCCTCACCGCCATTCCGGCGGCCTGGTTCGCCCTCATGGCCATCATCACCATGGCCTTCGGCGGCACCATGGAAAAGCTCTTCGGCTTTTTCGGCGCTCACTGGGTACACCACACCGACGCCCCCATCGCCCAGGCCCGCTTTATCTCCTCCTGGCTGGTGGACCTGACCTTCATCCCCCTGGCCACTGCTGCCATCGTGATCTTCTACCTGGGCCTCAAGCGCATGCTGAACGACATGCACGAAAATGCCCTGGCCGAAGGCAAGACCGACAAGCAGGACCTGGACATCAAAGCGTTCCTCAAGACCATCCCCGCCGTGCTTCCCAAGATTCTCAAGCACACCCAGTTCAACGAGTGCGGAGAAAACAAGGCACGCGGTACCGCCCACATGATGGTTCTCTACGGATTCGTCGGTTGCTTTATCGCCACGTCCATCGGGTTCTTTCTCCTCTATGTGGTGGGAAGCGCCGGTCCCTACTCCCAGATCAACCCCCTCAAGTGGTTCGGTAACCTGGGCGGGATCCTCATTGTTCTGGGCGCGACCCTGATGATCAAGGACCGCCTCGGCAAAGACAAGACCAGCAACTACAAAGACTGGTACCTCCTGGGCCTTGTCGTTCTCCTGGGTGCCACCGGTCTCTTGACCGAAATGGCCCGCCTGGCAGGCTCCACCTTCGGGACCTACCTGCTCTACTACATCCACCTCATCGCGGTCTTTCACCTCTTTGCGTACGTGCCCTTCTCCAAGCTGGCACACTTTGTCTACCGCATTGTGGGTATGACCTACGCAGAATACGCAAACCGCCAGTAGTGGCTATGGCCACATCTGATTAAAAAAAGGAGAGCCTCGCTTCGCGCGGCTCTCCTTTTTTTGTTTGTCATACGTAACTGGGCATGGAGAAAATCGAAAAAACCTGGACAGCCCGCCTAAAAGACCTTCGGAAGCAACACATCTTCCCGGTAATTCCGCACCTCACTGTCGGCCCATCACCATATCAGTGCAGGTTTGACTCGTAATGAGAACTTCATCATGGCCCGGGCTTCTTCATACCCGAATAAGAGTCCACTCCATTTCGAGCGTTTTCACTGCCCTGAGGGGCAACCACAGACACACTGCACCATGGTTTATGTTCTCCGGGTTACAATAGAGACGGTTATCCCCCGTCGTGATGGGCACAGTATGACCTTCCCCATCCTACCAAAGTTCCTGCTATCCCCGATTTTGCATTAACAAGATTAACTATTCAGTTCCAAAAAGCTGCCCCCGGCGGCAAGGTGTGCCACCTTGAAAGCAGGTTGCGGATGCACTTTGCCCCTCGTCCCTCGGGTCAAAGCACATCCACCCTTTAAACGAAATCCATTCCAGCAGTTTATAAGACCTGTATGATTAACTTTTTAAAAGTTTAGGAGCCGACAGGGCCGCCGGAGACTTAACCTGAATAGCTACGATAAAGAATCATAATCAAAAAACAAAAAGGGCGGTGCATCTCTGCACCGCCCTTTTACAAGCAAACAAACTATCTCACCCCGTCAGGAGTGAAGGCCCATGCTATTTGCCGAGAGCGGCAGCGTGGGTTTTGATCTCAACTTTCTCGGTGAGACCGGCATAGTACTCGCGGAGGATGACGAGAACTTCTTCACGACCAAAGTGATCGGGAATCTCGGTACCTTCGGAGAGGCCTTTACGCAGCATGGTGCCGGAAAGGATAACGCGGTCTTCTTTGCTGTGGGGGCAGGTTCGCAGGGAAGCCATGCCGTCGCACTTCTTGCAGTAGAAGGTCCAGTCGATCTTCAGGGGCTCACAGAGGAGGCGCTTGCCTGCATCTTCGGGCTGGGGAATCTTGTCGAAGAGATCCTGGGCTTCGAACATGCCGTAGAAGTCGCCAACACCGGCGTGGTCACGGCCGATGATCATCTTGGAGACGCCGTAGTTCTGACGGAAGGTGGCGTGAAGGAGGCCTTCACGAGGACCTGCGTAACGCATGTCAAGGGGATACCCGCCCTGGAGAACGTTCTCTTTGACAAAGTACTTATCAACGAGGGTATCGATGCATTTTACGCGAACTTCCGCGGGGATATCGCCGGGCTTCAGGTTGCCCACGAGGGAGTGGATGAACACGCCGTCACATACCTCGGCAGCAAGCTTTGCCAGATACTCATGGGAGCGGTGCATGGGGTTACGAAGCTGAAGGGCAGCAACGGTGCTCCAGCCGCGCTCGTCAAAAATGGCACGGGACTCTGCGGGAGTCAGGTACACACCTTTGTACTTCTCGGGGTATTCGCCTTCGGAGAGAACCTTCACGGGGCCGGCCAGGTTGAAGGCCTTCTGGTTCATGACCATTTGAACACCGGGGTGATCGTCTTCGGCGATTTTCCAGAACTCTTCAGCCGTGGGAGTGCCTTCACCCATGAAGACCTTCTCGCACTCGTAGCGCTTGTCGGCTTCGGTCATCTCAAACTTCTCGGTGACCTTCATGGTGGCCATGATCTCGCCTTCGGCGGTCACCAGGGCAATCTCTTCGCCGTCGGTGATGGCGTCGGCGTCTTCCTTGGCGGCGTCGAGGGTCACGGGGATGGGCCAGAAGGTCCCGTCAGCCAGGAGGAAATCATCACAAACGCCTTTCCAGTCGGCTTTGCCCATGAAGCCCGTCAGGGGGCTGAAACCGCCGATCCCCATCATGATGAGGTCGCCTTCGGCACGGGGGCTGATGGTGATCTTCTTGAGGCCTTCGGCTTTTTTCAGTTCTGCTTCTTTTTCAGCCCCTTCGAGAAGGCAAATGGTAAGGCCTTTTCCACCATGGGGAGCAACTAAGTTGGACATGTGCACGTCTCCTTTCATTAAAAAAAATGACTTGGATATAATTCGAATAAATGTTCTTCACATTTACTTCATGTGCGTTATCACTATTATTAAAGTAGATGAATAGGAAACAAGGCCGTGTTTGTCAAGTTGAATTTAGGACTTTCATCAACCCAGATGATGATCACAAACATACCCCGTGGATGTTTTCTCTTTATTCTTAAGGACTTGATTGCTTATTCACCCTATATGGTACCGGTGCGACGCCTTCACACCACCTGTGGCGGGACAACTTCGGCACAGAATCAATAAAAAAAAATGGCACCTCGTCTCCGAAAAGACAGGGTGCCACCTTTTTTATGTCAAATCAGCCGTTACCGGTTGATCTGTACCCTTTGAATTACTTCAGGGAAGACAAAACAAAATAGGAGCGACCTTTGCCGGAAAGGCCGGCCTTTTTGTTCAGGATGCCGCCAAAGACTTCCAGCTCGCCGTCTCCGTCGATATCCACGATGTCAAAGTCGATTAAAAAGCCCTTAAAGGCAGCCGAGGTTGCCTGGGGAGCCAACTCATACCCGTTCCACCCCACAACCACCACCCGGCCGTTTTTGTATCGTGTCATCCCCTGAAACAGATGCCCCAGCGAGTCCTTGTGCTGCAGTACCCCCACCCCTTTTAACGCCCCATGGTCCACGGATTTCACGCGTGAAACCAGATAACGCCTCTCTTCTTGCTTTCTGGACCCTTCTGTCTTGGTGAGAAAAAAACGGGACCCCCCGTAGTTTTCATCGCTGCGGTACACGCTGTCGGAGGTGGCATCGCCCCAGAATGCCAGGCGCCCCCCTTCTGAAAGAAGAAAATAGCCTTTGCCTTCGCCCTTTAAGATAGGTGCCATGTCCCATCCAAGGACATGAAAGGCATCGCCCATCTCCAGAGGCTGACCCAACTCAAGGCCTTTAGCCCCCAGGCTCACCCGGTGCATGTCGCCCCAGTAATCGATGCCGCTGAGCCGCTGAGCGATACAAGTACGCCCCCCTTCAGGAAGGGTCACAACAGCAGTAAGGAATGGCGCCGGTTTTCCCATCTGGGCCAGTGTGGTGCCGTCGTGACGGAACACAAGGGTAAAGGGGTCCTGGTTCACGGTATGTACGGTTGAAAGCAGAAGCTCTGCCTTGCCGTCATTGTTAAAATCGAGCATATCAAGACGCACAGGTTTCAGGTAATCTGGACAACTCACCCGGCCCACTTCGGTGATGGCCTCTTTGGAAACCGACAGAAGCTGCAGGACCCCTCTGGATGCCACCACGGCTTCCATAACCCCGTCGCCGGTGAGATCTCCCACAGCGACGCTCTGGACTTCCAAAGGAAAGACCTCGCTTCGAAGGGGTTGCACATCGGCAGCGGCAGTATCGGGTGTTGGGGCCTTTTCCGTTACCGCCGGAGCAGGAGAAGCCTTGACCTTGCCGGTCATCTTTGCAGCCACTTCATCGGCAAGTTCCTGTACAAAACCAATCAGTTCTCCCTCGACGCCGGAGCGGGAAAAATGAAACCCTTCCTTTTTAATCGTGGCTCCCAGGTTGGCGGTACCGCCAAACAGGGTCACGCTGATGGCAAGGGAGGGCCCATCGCAGGTTTCAAGAACAAAGACACCGGCTTCGCCCAAGCGGTTGGCCACCATCTGGGACACCCCCGTTTTCAGATACCCGCTGGTTTCCGGCCCGTTGTAAGCCACCTCGTCAATGGACAGGCAGGGCTGAGCCCCCATGGCCGTTCCAGCAGCAAGGAACACCAGGGTTACCAACAAGCCGACAACCCGCTTCATCATGTGGAATCTCATAAACATCCTCTCTCGGCTCACTCGCCGTGTTCAGACCCATAAGGGCTCGGACAAATAGCATGATACAATTGATACGTGTTGAACGCCTCAACGAGGACGATCCCCCACCCGCCACTCAGGATACGTGTGTCTGGTCCATCACTTGATGGCGCGTATCGTTTAATTTGCCAGAGCACTCATTTATAAAGGTAATTTTCCATAGTAGTGTATTGACAATACATACAAACTTCACTTTTTTTAGACTATCATCATATCCCCGCTGGGTGAAGTTTTTTTCTACCCGGAACAGACCTTCCTCATATCTCCTTGTTTTTATGAATGATCATAACACCCAGCAGCCTTCCAAAATCGCATAATTATATTGACATTCCCCATGAAATTTTTTAAGAACTAAATCTTAATTAAGGTAACATAATTGACGTGTTGCTTTATGTTATCCGGTTGCTGCTTGTTGTTACGCCCGGGAATCTTCATGTTTTTCTAACGATTCCCACACAGTATGGTGATACCTTCCTGCGAAACCGGAGTCATGGTCAACACCGGCAATGCCACGCATCCTGCCTTGCGATTGGTCTGACGCGCCTTCAGGGACCTGTCCGAAGCTTACATGCCACGCGCCGGGGGACTATTTGAAACCTGAACGATAAGGAGATTTATTAATGTTCAAGAAAGTGTTCGCTGCAATGCTCGCCGGCCTTTTCATCAGCGCTCCTGCCTTCGCAGAAGTGAAGATGAACGGTTCTTTTTTCATTAAAGGTCACGCCAACCAGAGCAAAGATGGTAACGACTACAGCTACTATGAGTCTGACTTTGAAGTGAAAACCGACTTCATCGTAAACGAAAACACCTCCGCCAAACTGGTTGTGGAAGCCTTCGACGAAGACTGGGTAAGCTCTCCAAAGGCTAATGCCTACAAAAATGACTTTGATGCTCAGAATAGCCTTCAGGTAACCACCGCCACCATGACCCACAAGTTCGCCACCGACACCACCTTCACCGGCGGTGTTGCTCCCAACCGCGACTCTTGGGGTACCCTCTTCGGCGACAACGCCGACAAGAACTACTTCGTACAGGTTGAGCAGGCCCTCCCCTTCGGCACTTTGGTCCTGAAAAACGAAAAGATTGAAGAAGGCCTTACGACCGACGACGACTTGGACCAGGACGGCTACCTCCTCGGTTTCACCGCAAATGCCGGTGACCTGAGCATCATGCCCGCCATCTACTACAACGACGACCAGAAAAACGACAAAGAAGAAGCTCGTTTCATGGTTGCCGTTACCGGTAAACTCGGCGCCATCAGCATTGAGTCTGAATTCGGTTACGCTGACTTCTCCAATGACAATGACAACAAAGCCGAAGGCAGCGTTTTCGGTGCATGGGTTGACGCCGGTACCACTGTTGGCGGCCTCAGCGTTAACCTCGGCATCCTCTACGCCGGTGCTGACGACAAGTCCGTTTACGTTGTAGGCGACGAGCTCGCTCCCATGGATATCCTTGGTGACGACGTAACCCTCGATGGCTCCTCCCTGGTACGTGTCAAACTTGGCAAAACCATCACTGAAAAAGTAAGCGTCGACACTTCCCTTGCTTACGCCTTCACCAACGTGGATAAAGACTACATAGGCGAAGATGACCCCACCTTCGGTACCGCCTACTACTATGACAGCGTTTACGAACTCGATGTCAACGCTTACTACAAGGCTTCCGACGCAGTGACCCTCTCTACCGGCGTTGCTTACCTTGACGGTGACAACGCAGACGAGTCTTCTTTCGAAGACGCTCGTTACGACGCCTACGCCAAAATCAACGTTGCTTTCTAATTTAAGCAATACTTAGATTTTAGGTAATTTAAAAAGGGCTCGCCATTTCGGCGGGCCTTTTTTATACACCAAGAATCATACGCTTGTTTTACACTGCGACATAAAGGCTGGGATAACTCACCGTATTTCTTTTATTACCACACCATTCCCACTATCCCTCCGCATTTCCCCACAATTGCAAAGCACTACAAAAAGGACGGCCTGCACTGCTACATGGCTGTAACTGTTCGAATATAATCAATCATGGCATTCCCAGCCCACCCACAAGAAGTAACCGACCATGCCGGAGGCCTTCCGCAACAACAGACCAAAGTTGCACGAAGCCCCAATCACCCCGTACCGACAAAAAAAGCCCCTGCAATCTATAGAAAGCAGGAGCTTTGATAACACAAACCTGTTTATCAAACTTTTCAAAAGTTTGGCCCCCGGCAAGGCCGCCGGAGGCTTTTTTTATGCTTTTGCTTTTTCTTTTTCAGCCCATCAACCGTTCAACTTCTCGTTCAGGAGTTGATTCACCACCTTGGGGTTGCCCTTGCCCTTGGTGGCCTTCATGACCTGACCCACGAAGAAGCCCATGAGCTTCTTCTTGCCGCCGCGGAAGGCCTCCACCTCTTTGGGGTTGTCGGCCAGGAGCTTGTCCACAACGCCTTCGATCTCGGAGGTGTCGGAGACCTGGGCAAGGCCCTTCTCGTCCACAATCACCTTGGCCTCTTTCCCGCTTGCGGCCATTTCGTCAAAGACGGTCTTGGCCATGGTGCCGCTGATGACATCGCTCTCGATGAGGGCAAGGAGCCCGGCCAGCATGGGGGCGGACACCGGCACGTTTGCCAGGTCCATGCCATCGGTGTGCAGAAGGGCCAGAACCGATCCCATGACCCAGTTGGCTGCCAGCTTGGCCTGCTTGGGTTTTGTGCCGAAGCTTGCCAGACAGGCGTCAAAGTAGGTGGCCAGTTCGATGGAGGAGGTGAGGACCTCGGCATCGGCAGCAGGCAGACCCAGCTCCTCCACGTAGCGCCTCTTCATGGCGTCGGGAAGCTCGGGAAGGCCACCTGCGATTTCGTCGTACCAGGCGTCGTCGATGACCACGGGCAGAAGGTCGGGATCGGGGAAATACCGATAATCGTGGGCATCCTCTTTGCTGCGCATGGAGGTGGAGATCTCCTTATCCGCGTTCCAGAGTCGGGTCTCCTGGATCACCTCACCGCCGTTGTCCAGGATATCGGCCTGCCGGTTGATCTCGTAGCGGATGGCCCGCTCAATGTTCCGGAAGGAGTTTAGGTTCTTCATCTCGGTGCGGGTGCCGAACTCCTTCTGGCCCCTGGGACGCAGGGAGACGTTGGCGTCGCACCGCAGGCTTCCCTCCTCCATGTTTCCGTCGCACACCCCGATGTGGCGCACGAGCTGATGCATTTTTCGCACGAGGGCACCGGCCTCTTCGGCGGAACGCATGTCCGGCTCGGACACGATCTCAATGAGGGGTACCCCGGCCCGGTTGAGGTTCACCAGGCTGATGGGCCGCATGGGGTCGTGATTGAGCTTACCGGCATCGTTTTCCATGTGGATCCGGGTGATGCCGATGCGCTTGGTGGAACCATCGGACAATTCGATGTCCAGATGGCCGTGCTCGGCGATGGGCAGGGCAAACTGGGTGATCTGGTACCCCAGGGGGAGATCCGGATAGAAGTAGTTCTTCCGGGCAAACCGGTTCACCCGGTTGATGGTGCAGTTGGTGGCGATCCCGGCCTTGGCCGCGTAGGCCACGGCCGTCTTGTTAAGAACCGGCAGCACCCCGGGCATCCCTGTGCACACCGGACAGGTCTGGCTGTTGGGCTCCGCCCCGAAGGCGGTGGAGCACCCGCAAAAGATTTTCGTGTTGGTTTTCAGCTGTGCATGTATTTCAAGGCCAATGACGACTTCATATTCCATATCCGACTCCGCTGCATGGGCGATATCATAACAAAGAACCGGCCCCTCAAGCGACAGACCGGTAAGTGTGTAAAAGGAAGGATTATAGAAGATTTCAGGTTTGATGACAAACCCTTATTCATGGGCACCGGACATTCCAAGGAGCAGGGCCCTGTGCGTTGACCTTGATTCCGGTACCACCGCGGGAGCCTTTGCTGTCTCGTCCCCGCCCCGACAGCTGGCCCTCACCCAACCCCATTGAGACGCATTCCTCCGTAACCGAAGGGGGATACAGCGAACAACCCCTCACCGAGACCAGCCCATATACATTTTGACAAACCCCGATCCCCATACTATAAATACGGGTTTTTCAAACTGTTTTGGGCCGGAGCCAAGGCGACCGGCACATGAAATGAACCACACCGGGCGGGACAGGCCGATCATGTTGCCGTTCCTACCGATGTGTCAAGGCACAGCAGACCATATGAAATACTTTCTTTGCGTTATCGGAATGGTGATGATCGTTGAAGGCCTTCCCTGGTTCGGCTTCCCGAACAGGGCACGCCAGATTCTCCTGACCCTGGCTGCCCAGCCGGAAAACCGATTGAGAAGCATGGGGCTGTTCATGATGCTTGGGGGGCTTGCCCTCGTCTATCTGGGGAATATGTAAGAGATGTACCAACTCAGTGATTATCGATTCGACCTTCCGGACGAGCTCATCGCGCGCCACCCGGAAAAAAACCGCACCGACTCAAGGCTCCTGCACCTGGAACGCACCACCGGCGCAAGGCACCACCGGCATTTTTCCGACCTCTCCGGCCTCCTTAATAAAGGCGACCTCCTGGTGGTGAACAACACCAGCGTCATCCCCGCCCGGCTCATCGGCCACAAGGAGAGCGGCGGAAAGGTGGAGGTGCTAATCCTGGACTACCGGGAAGGGATGGCGGCCATGGACCGCGAAGGGACCTTCTCCTGCCGCTGCCTGCTCAAGGCCTCCAAACGCGTCAAGCCCGACACCCCCATCCGCTTCGGAGAACATTTCTCGGCTGTGGTGGAAAGCTTTGACCAAGGCATCTACCGCCTCCGCTTCGAATGCGACGGCGACTTTGACCGGCAACTCGAAGCCCACGGCAACATGCCCCTACCCCCGTACATCAAGCGGGACGCGGACGCCTTTGACAAAAAGACCTACCAGACGGTCTACGCCAAAAACCGCGGTGCCGTGGCTGCCCCCACCGCAGGGCTCCACTTCACGGACGAGCTCATGGAGACCCTGAAGGCAAAGGGCGTCGACATTGCCGAACTGACCCTCCACGTGGGGTACGGTACCTTCGAGCCCGTACGGGTAGACGACATCCGGGACCACGCCATCCACACCGAATGGTACGAAGTCTCCGAAGAGACTGCCCATGCCGTCAACACCGCCAAAGCCCAAGGGCGCCGTGTGGTGGCCGTGGGCACCACCTCGGTGCGCACCCTGGAGTTCGCCTCCAAAGAAGACGGCACCCTCACCTCCGGCGCCGGCCCCTGCGACATCTTCATCTACCCCGGCTACCGGTTCAAATGCGTGGATGCCATGGTCACCAACTTCCACACCCCGGAGTCGACACTGCTCATGCTCGTCTCCGCCTTTGCCGGAAGAGACACCATCTTTACCGCCTACGAAGAAGCCGTAAGCCAAAAATACCGATTCTTCAGCTATGGCGATGCGATGTTTATCGGGTAGATGGATGCCGCAAAAACATGCCTCCGGCGGCGAGGGTGGCGAAGCCACTATAGCGAAAACACCTCGAAAGCTGATTGCCCTTGCGCTTTGCCGCGGGCTACGCCCGCCACCAATGCTGGAGACTACCCGGGCATTGCCGCAAGCTCCGTAAGGCTGGGGATACGATGTCGTATCTTCTTCGATTTCGAATAGACCCCACGTTTCAAGCGCCCTCGAGCTCCACGGAGGTGAAATTACCACCTCAACCGTTCCCACGGGCGAAACCCGTCAGCAAATGTGACGTTCCTGAGGAACGAAGGGACGGAGCATTTGCAAGCCTGGGGTCAAGGGGCTCAGCCCCTTGCCGCCGGAGGCAGATTTTTAATAAATTTAAGGACAGACGATGAGACTTACATATACCAAAGAGGCCCAGTCCACGGAGTGTCGGGCCCGGGCAGCCACGATCAAGACCCGTCGGGGAGAAATCAAGACCCCCATTTTCATGCCTGTGGGCACGGTGGGGTCTGTGAAGGCCGTGTCGGTGGAGGACCTTGAAGAAGCGGGAGCCCAGATCATCCTGGGCAACACGTACCATCTGTACCTGCGGCCCGGCACTGAGGTGCTGGACGTGTTTGGCGGGCTCCATGATTTCATGAAATGGAAGCACCCCATTTTAACGGACAGCGGCGGGTTTCAGTTTTTTTCCCTGGCCAAGCTCACCAAGCGCACGGAAGAGGGGGTGTCGTTTCAATCCCACATCGACGGCTCCCGGCACGTCTTTACCCCGGAAAGATCCATCGAGGTTCAGAACCACATCGACTCGGACATCATGATGTGCCTGGACGAGTGCACCCCCTACCCCTCGGACCACAGGGCCACCAAGGAGTCCATGGAACTCACCACCCGTTGGGCCCAGCGCTGCTTTGATTTCTGGCAGCAGGAGACCGACCTTCGCAACAACGCCTTCGGCATTGTCCAGGGGGGCATGTACAAGGATCTGCGCTCCGCCTCGGTGGAACAGATCTGCGGCATCGATTTCCCCGGCTACTCCATCGGCGGCCTCTCCGTGGGTGAGCCCAAGGAGCTGATGATGGAAATGGGCGAGCACACCCTGGCCCTGATGCCCGAAGAGAAACCCCGCTACATCATGGGCGTTGGCACCCCCTCGGACATCGTGGAGCTGGTCATGATGGGCGCCGACATGTTCGACTGCGTCATGCCCAGCCGAAACGCCCGAAACGGAAAGCTCTTCACCTCCGAAGGGGCCCTCAACATCGCCAACCAGCGATACCGGAAAGATGAAAAACCCCTGGATCCGGTGTGCACCTGCTACACCTGCCGCAACTACTCCAGGGCCTACTTGCGGCACCTCTACAAATCCAAGGAACTCCTGGCCTACCGCCTCAACACCATCCACAACCTTCATTATTATATGAACCTCGTGGGAGAGATCAGGCAGGCCATCATGGAAGACCGCTTCATGGCCTGGCGCAAAGGGTTCTACGCCGCCATGGAAGGCGGAATCCAGTAATAGAGAAGCCTCCGGCGGCCCTGCCGGGGGCCAAACCTTTGAAAAGTTTAACAAACAGGTCTTTGGCAAGCCTTTCGGTGCTCTGCCGAAACAATTTCGATATTTTCGAATCAGATACGTTTTATGCTGAGCTTTTTTCAAAAAAGCGATCCACCGGAGACCTCCCCCGGCACTGCCCAGCCGCCTCTTTATGGATAAATTTCTTTGATTTTTTTCCACATCCTGTGAAATAAAAGTGATTCATACCGATCTCATCAAACGCTTCGTTTGGTTTGCAGCAACCATATCGGTTCCCAGGTAAAAACATGGACGCCGCGACGATGCCGCCTGCCCGGACACACGGCAGGCTTCGTGGCTGATATGCGTTCTTTTCATTCACCATAGAGATAGACGGACCGGAGGATTTCATGACCATTTCGACCAAGATCAAGGGTGCCATCGAAAAATCATCATTTATCCGCAAAATGTTTGAGGAGGGTGCCCGGCTCAAGGCTGAGCACGGCGCGGACAAGGTATACGACTTCAGCCTCGGCAACCCCTACCTCGCCCCCCCGGCTGAATTCAAGGAGAGCCTCATGAAGGTGGCGGCCTCCTCCGGAGAAGGCATCCACTCCTACATGCCCAACACCGGCTACCCCTTTGTGCGCGAGGCTGTGGCGGGGTTTGTCTCCGAGCAGCAGGGGGTCACCCTGGATGAAAACGACATCGTCATGACCTGCGGGGCGGCAGGTGCCCTCAACGTGGTCCTGAAAACCCTCATGGACCCCGGCGACGAGGTGATCTGCCCGGCGCCCTACTTTGTGGAATACAACTTCTACGCCGACAACCACGGCGGGGTGGTGAAAACCGTCCAAACCAACCCGGACTTTACCCTGGACCTTGACGCCATCGAAGAGGCCGTCTGCGAAAAAACCAAGGCCGTCCTCATCAACACCCCCAACAACCCCACCGGCCAGGTATACGACAAGGCGAGCCTCGATGCGTTGGGAGACCTTCTTGCCCGCAAGAGCCGGGACATAGGCCATCCCATTGTCCTCATCTCCGACGAGCCTTACCGGAAGATCACCTACGTGGGCATTAGCGTGCCCTCCATCATGACCAGCTACCCCAACAGCGTGGTGGTGACCTCCTACTCCAAGGACATCTCCATCCCCGGCGAGCGTATCGGCTACATCGCGATTCACCCCGACTTCGAAGGCAAGGGCCTCTTCCTGGGCGGCCTGGCCCTGTGCAACCGCATTTTGGGCTATGTCAACGCACCGGCCATCATGCAGCGGGTCATTGCAGAAATTCAGGGCGTCAACGTGGACATGACCCCCTATGAGAAAAACCGACAGCTCCTCGTTGACGGCCTCACCGACGCCGGCTATGAATTTACAGCCCCCAAAGGCGCCTTCTACCTCTTCCCCAAATCCCCCATCGAAAACGACGTGGCGTTCGTAAGAGAACTTCAGGAGGAACTCATCCTCGTGGTGCCGGGCAGTGGATTCGCAGGACCCGGCCATTTCCGCATCTCGTTCTGCGTGGATGCGAAAACCATCACCGGGGCCCTCCCGGGATTTGCCAGGGTCATGAAAAAATACAAGTAGTTACCCACAGAGGAAAACGGCGATCAACACCCGTTCACAACCCTTCCAGTGGTTACCCGGCGGAAAGATGTTTTTCACTTGCATCTTTCCGCTTTTTTTATGCTCTGCGGCAGGCAAACCGAGGCAACAGACCAAAATACCGATCAATCCGAAGGCTTTCAAAATCCCTCCCCCCAAGGCCAGTTCAGCCCGACAAATAACAGGCCCTGCCGTATCAATATTCATGAAATCCACTGCTTGCCAAGTTCCCCACCCCATCGCCACGCATCATTTCAAAGGTATCGTCCTACAATAGCTCGTATTTTTTTTACTTGACATTATCGCACAAATGTACAAAATTGTTCGATTCTAGTAATATACTTTCAGTGCCTACATGGCCAATACCTCGATCTGAACGACACAATTAACGTACGTCTGACGACAAAAAAGGAATTGGGAGCCGTCTCAAGGTGATCATTGTCACCACAAGGGAGTACTGCCCCCTGGGATCCATCGCTTTTCGGTTTTCCGAGGGCTTTGACCCGCCTTACCGATATTGAAGATTGATGCGCGAATGCCCCCTGCCCGATGGGATACGGGCAGGTGCCGTTCGGCATACATTGATGCCGTGGAAACATGGCATCATCATGAGAAAAGATGCTTTCGCACCGGGCGTGGCTTCTGCCTGCCGCGGGATGTATCGACCGCACCGTCGACTCCGCGCATTCACCCTGCCTTGAGCAGATGGAACGCCTATTGGATGAAAGACATCGATTATTATGTGGAGGGGATAGAGTATGATTGTTGAAGGTCTGGGATTGATGGTTGCAGGCATGGGAGTGGTCTTCGCGTTTCTGACCCTCCTGGTCTACGCAATGAAAATCTCGGCAAAGGTGCTAGAGCGATTTACCGATGCCGATGTGACGGGTGGACCTTTGGAAAAACCGAAAACCGCAGTGTTTCAGCAGGCTGGAGATGACCTGGCTGAAATCGCGGTGGCCATTGCGGCTGTAAAAGCCTGCGCGCGCAGCTAACGAAAGGGATAGAAGATTATGGCTAAGAAATTAGTTCGTTTCATGAACACAGCGTTTCGTGATGGTTTCCAGTCGGTCTACGGAGCGCGAGTATTTACTGACGATTTTATGCCCGCCGTTGAAGCAGCAGCTGCTGCGGGCTGTAACTATTTTGAAGCAGGCGGCGGCGCCCGTTTTCAGGCACTCTATTTTTACAGCAACGAGTGTGCCTTTGACATGATGGACCGGTTCCGCGCTGCGGCCGGTCCCGACGCAGACCTGCAGACCCTGGCCCGAGGCATCAACGTGGTGGCTCTGGACTCCCAGCCCAAGGACGTCATCAAGCTCCACGCCGAGATGTTCAAAAAGCACGGGATCAGCTCCATCCGTAACTTTGACGCCTTGAACGACGTCAACAACCTTATCTACAGCGGGCAGTGCATCGCCGAAGCCGGCCTCAAGCACCAGGTGGTCATCTCCATGATGGCCCTGCCTCCCGGCTGCACCGGCGCCCACGACGCCGATTTCTACGTCAACATGCTCAAGCAGATCATAGACGCGGGCATCCCCTACCACTCGGTCTGCTTCAAGGACGCCTCGGGCACCAGCTTTCCGTCCACGGTCTACGACACCATCAAGCGTGCCAAGGAGATCCTCCCCGCGGACGTCCCCGTGCAGTTCCACACCCACGACACCGCTGGCATCGGCGTCATTGGCTACAAAGCGGCCCTGGACGCGGGCGTGGATGTCATCGACCTCTCCATGGCGCCCTGCTCCGGCGGCACCTGCCAGCCCGACATCATGACCATGTGGCACGCCCTGCGCGGCACCGACTACGAGCTGGACTGCGACATCGACAAGATCCGTGAGGCCGAAGAGGTGTTCAAGGAGTGCATGAAGGACTACTTCCTGCCCCCCGAAGCCAAGGCCGTGGAGCCCATCATTCCCTGGTCTCCCATGCCCGGCGGTGCCCTGACGGCGAACTCCCAGATGATGCGCGACAACAACATCATGGACCGTTTCCCCGAAGTGATCGAAGCCATGGACGAAGTGGTCCGTCGCGGCGGGTTCGGCACCTCCGTCACCCCCGTAAGCCAGTTCTACTTCCAGCAGGCCTTCAACAACGTCATGATGGGCAAATGGAAGAAGGTTGCCGAAGGCTACGGCAAGATGGTCCTCGGATACTTCGGCAAGACCCCCGTGGCCCCCGATCCCGAGATCATGAAGATCGCCTCCGAGCAGCTCGGCCTTGAGCCCACCACCCGAAGCCCCCTGGAGATCAACGAAGAAGATCCCACCAAGGGTCTCGGCTGCGCCCAGAAAAAGCTCGAAGAGAACAACCTGCCCGTCACCGATGAGAACCTGTTCATCACCGCATCCTGCGGGGACAAAGGCATCAACTACCTCCTCGGCAAGGCCACCATCGGCGTCCGCAAGAATGCGGCCAAAGAGGAAAAGGTCGAAACCAAGGCGGCCCCCGAAGGCTACACCGTTACCGTGGGCGGCAGCACTTACGCCGTGAAGCTCGACGGCAACACCGCCGTGGTCAACGGAACGGCCTACAACGTCAATGTTGCCGAAGGACTTGCCGCCGCACCTGCCGCACCGGTTGCTGCAGCCCCGGGCGCCAAAGAGGCCGTCAAGGCCCAGATGCCCGGCGCCGTGGTTCGCATCACCGCCGCCCAAGGCTCCCGGGTCAAGGCCGGTGACACCCTGCTTGTCCAGGAAGCCATGAAAATGGAAGTGGAGGTGAAAGCCCCCATGGACGGCACCGTCGCTGAAATCCTCGTGGCCACCGGCGACCAGGTAAACGCCGACCAGGTCCTCCTCCAGATCCAGGCCGACGGTGCGCCCGTTGCAGCCCCGGTTGCCGCTCCGGCTCCCGCAGCAGCAGCCCCCGCACCCGCATCGGGCGGAGAAGAGGTGAAGGCCCAGATGCCCGGCGCCGTCATCAAGGTCCTGGTCGCAAACGGGGCCGCCGTCAAGCCCGGCGATACCCTGCTCGTTCAGGAAGCCATGAAGATGGAAGTGGAGGTCAAGTCCCCCGTGGGCGGTACGGTCACCAGCGTTTCGGTATCTGCCGGCGACCAGGTGGCATCCGGCCAGAGCCTGGTCACCATTGCTTAGGGGATTGACCCACGCACGCTTTATGCCTTCAAACGACTGAACGGACAGGATAGAACCATGACTCGATATATGAGATTGACACAAAAATTCTCCGCCAAGCCCCTGGCGGTTGTGGCAGCGATTGTCGCTCTCTGCCTCTTCACCGGGGTCTCCATGGCGAGCGCTGCCAGCGCTCCGGCACCGGCACCCGCCGCAGATGCCTCCATGGGGAAAGTGGAAAAGCTCTGGAAAAGCACCGGGCTCAACGCCTTTGTAAACGGTGCCAAAGAGATTTTCTCTGAGAAGACAACCGACAACCACCAGCTGATTCCCCTGGGAATCGGCCAGCTCATCATGATTGCCGTGGGCTGTATCCTCATCTGGCTGGCCATCAAGAAGGGATTTGAACCCCTCCTCTTGATTCCCATCGGCTTCGGCGGCATCCTTGCCAACATTCCGGTGGCAGGCATTGCCGGGCCGGAAGGGTTCCTCGGCCTCATCTACGGCTTCGGGATCAAAACAGGGCTCTTTCCCCTGCTGATCTTTATGGGCGTGGGTGCCATGACGGACTTCGGCCCCCTCATCGCCAACCCGAAGACCGCCCTCCTGGGTGCGGCAGCCCAGTTCGGCATCTTCACCACCCTCATCGGTGCCCTGGTGCTGACCCAGGTTGTCCCCGGCATCGATTTCTCCCTGCAGGACGCCGCTGCCATCGGTATCATCGGAGGCGCGGACGGCCCCACGGCCATCTTCCTAGCGGGGCGGCTATCACCGGATCTGCTGGGAGCCATCGCCGTGGCGGCATACTCCTACATGGCCCTGGTGCCCATCATCCAGCCGCCCATCATGAGGGCCTTCACCTCCAAAGAGGAACGGGCCATTGAGATGAAGCAGCTTCGCCACGTCAACAAGGTGGAAAAGATTGTCTTCCCCCTGATGGTCCTGGGTATCTGTATCCTGCTCCTGCCGGATGCAACGCCCCTGATCGGCATGCTGATGTTCGGCAACCTGCTCAAGGAGTGTGGTGTTGTGGAGCGACTCTCCAAGACCGCCGCCAACGAGCTGATCAACATCGTCACCATCCTGCTGGGCATCTCCGTGGGCTCCAAGCTGGCTGCGGATAAATTCCTGCAGCTTGAAACCCTGGGGATCCTCCTCCTCGGTCTCGTGGCCTTTGCCATCGGCACCGCAGCAGGTGTTCTCCTGGCGAAGTTGATGAACCGCATGAGCAAAGAGAAGATCAACCCCCTCATCGGCGCCGCCGGTGTCTCCGCCGTCCCCATGGCAGCACGCGTGGTCAACGGTGTGGGTGTTGAAGAGAACCCCCACAACTTCCTGCTGATGCACGCCATGGGCCCCAACGTGGCCGGCGTCATCGGTTCGGCGGTTGCCGCCGGTGTTCTTCTGGCCCTCTGCGGGTAAGCAGCACCTGACCTGCACGCCGGATGTAAGACAGGAAACATTTAAAAGCCCCGTTCACAGCGAGCGGGGCTTTTTTTATCAAACAGCACGCCCTTTTCATTTTGCAGGCAATTGCGAGGCGTTACCCCTCCCGCCTGCTTGACACGCCAAAAAAAAATGTGGTACGTAACCCGTGACTGAGCGACCGTTCAGGCCGCCTGCCACCCCGCCGTCTCCGCTCACGCAAGCTCAAAACGCCCAGGTCAGTATTCCAGGCACCCGAAGGCAAGCCAGTCACAACGCCCACGAAGCCATACCTTCGTAACACACACTCCAATGCACCGGTCCCGCCCGCTGCCCCCATTCCATGGGGCATGCCGAGGGCCAATTGACTTTTTTCAGGCCACCACAAAAATCAGTGGGCCATTCCCCTGATTCGGCTTTCATGATAATAATGTTCACCCCGATTATCGCCCGTATGCAAAGCGCATCATTTCCATCAACCGGGAACCCGTAAGGAGAACGCATGAATCGCGTCCAGAAAATGATCCACAACCTGAAGGAGAAAGACGCAGAGACGCTGACCATGGGGGGAGCAACGGCCGTTGAAAAGCAAAAGGCCAAGGGCAAGCTCACGGCCAGGGAACGCCTCGACCGCCTCTTTGACAGGGGCTCCTTCCGGGAAATAGACCGCTTCGTGGCCCACCGCTGCACCAACTTCGGCATGGACCGGGTGGAGATCCCAGCCGACGGCGTGGTCACCGGCCATGGCCTGGTAAATGGCCGGCCCGTCTTTGCCTATGCCCAGGATGTCACCTCACGCGCCGGCAGCCTGGGGGAAATGCACGCAAAAAAAATCTGCAAGGTCATGGACATGGCCATGAAGGCCGGGGTTCCCATTATCGGCATGAACGACTCCGGCGGCGCCCGCATCCAGGAGGGGGTGGACGCCCTGGCAGGGTACGGAGAGATCTTCTTTCGAAACGCAGGCGCCTCCGGGGTAATTCCCCAGATCTCAGCCATCATGGGCGCCACGGCGGGGGGGGCCGTCTACTCCCCGGCCATGACCGATTTCGTCTTCATGGTCAAAAAATCCAGCCACATGTTCATCACCGGGCCCGACGTCATCCGATCGGTCACTGGCGAAGACGTGGGCTTCGATACCCTGGGCGGGGCCGTCACCCACTGCACCAAAAGCGGGGTGGCCCACTTTGCCTGCGAAGACGATGACGACTGCATCACCAACATAAAGGCCCTTCTCTCCTACCTTCCGGCCAACAACAGGGAAGCGCCGCCACGGGCCCTTTCCGAGGAACCCATCCACCGCCTCTGCCCGGAGCTCGATACCCTGATCCCGGAAAACCCCATGAAGCCCTACGACATGTTCGACCTCATCCGGGCCGTGGCCGACCACGGGACCTATTTCGAGCCCCACAGCCTCTTTGCCCCGAACATCATCACCTGCTTCATCCGCCTGGGGGGCCGAACGGTCGGCGTCATCGCCAACCAGCCCAAGGTCCTGGCCGGGTGCCTTGATATCAACACCTCGGACAAGGCCAGCCGCTTTATCCGCTTCTGCGACGCCTTCAACATCCCGCTCTTGACCCTTGCCGACGTGCCCGGCTTTCTCCCCGGTATTCAGCAGGAGTGGGGGGGCATCATCCGCCACGGGGCCAAACTCCTCTGGAGCTACTCCGAAGCCACCGTGCCCAAACTCCTTCTCATCACCAAAAAGGACTACGGGGGTGCCTACCTCGCCATGAGCTCGCGTCACCTGGGCGCCGACATGGCCTTTGCCTGGCCCACGGCGGAAATCGCCGTCATGGGGGCCCAGGGCGCCGCCAACGTCATTCACCGCAAAGAAATCAAAGGCGCCGACAACCCCGAGGCCATACGCACCGAAAAAATCGGGGAATACAATGATCTTTTTCTCACCCCCTATATCGCTGCGGCCCGGGGCTATATCGACGCCGTCATCGTGCCCTCCGAGACCCGGAACCACCTCCTCGACGCCCTGGATGTCATGTGCTCCAAACGGGAATCCAGGCCTGAGAAAAAACACGGCAACATCCCGTTGTAAGAAGGGCAATAACAAAGGCCTCCGGCGGGTCGCTTTTTGAAAAAAGCTCCGCAAAAACGTTCCGGTCACATCCCCTTTTGCCGTTCAGCCCCGTTGGGGCTGAACGGCAAAAGGGGATGTTTATTCGTTAAGCTTAAAGCCGCCGGTAAACCAAGACATAAGAATAAAACGACACAGCACTCAAAACCTGTTTATCAAACTTTTCAAAAGTTTGGCCCCCGGCAGGGCCGCCGGAGGCATAAGCTGAACAGTCGCGATTTTTCTTCCCCAAAACCCCGCGATATACTACCTTATATTAAAATAAATCCAGGAGGGGAGAGTATGGGTGCAAGAAAGCGCGCGGCCCTTCGCGGGCAGTGGTATCCGGAGAGCCGGGAGGCCTGTCTCAAGGAGCTGGAAGGGTATCGGAAAGAGGGGTGGTTGAAACGCCCCGACGGGGAAGGGTACCGGGCGGGAATCGTGCCCCATGCGGGGTGGTTTTTTTCAGGGAGCATCGCCTGCCGGGTGATTGAAACCGTCGCCCGGGGCGAATTGCCGGACCTGGTGGTCCTGTTCGGGCACCACCTGGGCCCGTCGGACCCCACCAGCGTCATGACTGAAGGGACCCTTGAAACCCCCTTCGGAGATTTGAAGATCCACGAGGCATTCTCCGAGGCCTTGGGCAAAAACCCCTTTGTGCGAAGGGAAATGGGGCCGTTCATGGCCCCTGAGAACACCCTGGAACTCCAGCTTCCCTTTATCCGCTATTTCTTCGGAGAAACACCGGTCTGCCTCATGGGAGTCGCCCCCAACAAATGTGCCGAGACCGTCGGAGAATCCGTGGTAACCACCGCCTGCAACCTGGGGCTTACCGTAAAGGTCATCGGCTCCACCGACCTCACCCACTACGGGCCCAACTTCGATTTCACCTCCCAAGGCAAAGGCAAAGAGGCAAGGGCCTGGGTCTATGATGCCAACGATCAAGAAGCCATCGATCGCATGACCGGCCTTGACGCCGCCTACTTCACCGGAGACGCCCTCACCCGGCGCAACGCCTGCTGCGCCGGTGCCGTCACCGCCACCCTGGCTGCCGCCCGCGCCCTGGGCATTGACCGCGGCCTTGAAGTCGCCCATATCACCAGCTTTAACAAGAGCCCCTCGGACAGTTTCGTGGGATACACCGGAGTGGTATTCTAAACCATGAACATTCCAGCATACTGGGCCAAAGGTACCACACGCCATGACGTCCACACGCGAAACATCCTCACGGGAAAACCCATGGCCCCCCTTTCCTGCTGGGGCTGGTCCGATACCAGCGTCGCCGACGCGAAGGAAAAAGGACGCCGACGGGCTGACGCTGTGGCTGAAATGATCCTCAAGGGCAATCGCCCGGACACCTACCTCTATGGTGACCGCCCCATGCGGGAAGAGATCCTCGACACATGGCCGTCAGAAGATGGCAGCCTCTGGGCAGCCGTCACCCTCAATGCTTACGGCTGCAGGGTTCTCAACACGGCGCGGGCCATGTTTATCGACGTGGATCTGCCGGAGCCGTCCCTGTGGGACCGGCTCAAACACAGGGCAAGCGCCGTGTTCGGCAACAACCCCATGCCTCCGCGTGAGTTAAAGGAAACCGAAGCCCTTTCAAAGGTGGAAACCATGGTACGGGCCGATTCGAATTTTGGCATCAGGGCCTACCGGACACGGGGCGGCCTTCGCTACCTTGTCACCCACACCCACGCGGCCCCCACGGCAAAGCTGACCTGCGACATGATGGAGGTCTTAGGTGCCGATCCCCTCTACATAAGGCTCTGCAAAGCACAAAAATGCTTTCGAGCCCGCCTCACCCCCAAACCCTGGCGCTGCGGGCTCCGCGCCCTGCACGTGCCTTTTCCGTGGCCGGATCAAGGGGCAGAGCAGGAAGTTCGCCACTGGCTTTCGGCCTATGGGGACAAAACCAGGGAACTGGCCACCTGCACCCTGATCAGGCACTTCGGCTCCGACGCCATGGACGATGAGATGTCCCGCATCGTCTCCTTTCACGATGAAGCGACCCGGGCCCAGTCCGGGCTTGAGCTGGCATAAAACCGACAACACCGTCAATGCTCTGCAGGCCAGAGCCCTGCTCAAAATGCCTCCTGCAGGACTGCCTGATACAACGCAAATCCGAATGCATGCGAGACTAAAAAAGAATGCCCAAACGCAAAAAAGCCCCTTCGATTGCTCGAAGGGGCTTTATATTCGGTGTGGCTGGGATGCAGGGATTCGAACCCCGATAGACGGAATCAGAATCCGTAGTCTTGCCATTGGACGACATCCCAGCAGACAACTCAATCGGTTGCGAGACGTTTATAGGCCAGAGAGCCCAAAGAGTCAAGAAAAAAAAGTGAGCACTGCACTTTTTTTCATCCCTGGAAGTAACCCTTATCCTAATAGCCCACCCTCGAAAAGGGCCCCCGTTCTTGGGTTGCCGGAAAGAAATGGTCTCACAATGCCTTAACAGAATACCGCCGGAGTTTGACCCGAGAAACGAGGGGACAAAGCCCAGCGGCAACCTGCTTTCAAGGTGGCACACCTTGCCGCCGGAGGCATTATTTTTTGTATGTTTTTTTTTCTCTTGTACCCTTACCCGAGGCTTCGGATGTGTGCCACGGCGTCGTCGATGCGCTTTAAGGTCTCCTCTTTGCCGAGGACTTCGAGCATCTCGTACATGTCGGGGCTGGCGCCGGTACCGGAGACAGCCAGGCGCATGGGCATGGCAACCTTGCCGAAGCCGACCTCCAATTTTTCCACCACGGCCTTGAAGGTCGCAGAAAGGGCTTCCTGGGTAAACGCCACCTCGGCCAGGGCTTCTTTCATGGCAAGAAGCACGTCTGCGGCCTCGGGCTTGAAGGCTTTTTTGGCCATTTTGGCGTCGTACTCTTTGATCCCTTCGAAAAAGAAGCGGGCGTTCTCGGCCATCTCCACCAGGGTGTGGCTTCGGGGGGCCAGGGTTTTCACCGCCTTTTCCAGCTGCGCCCGGTCTTCGGCCACAATGCCCGCCTTGTCGAGGAAAGGCAGAAGGGCGTCGGTGATCTCTTCGGTGGGCTTGGCCTGGATGTGCTCGTGGTTGATGGCCATGAGCTTGTCCTGATCAAAAACGCCGGGGGAGCGACCGATGTTGTCCGGGGTAAACTTTTCGATGAGGTCCTCGCGGGTGAAGAACTCCTGGTCCCCGCAGGACCAGCCCAGACGCGCCAGGTAGTTGATCATGGCATCGGGAAGGATCCCCATGTCCCGGTACTCGGTGACGCTGGTGGCGCCGTGGCGCTTGCTGAGACGGGCCTTGTCCGCCCCCAGTACCATGGGCACGTGGCCGTAGGTGGGCACCTCTTCCCCCATGGCCTTGACGATGAGGACCTGCTTGGGGGTGTTGTTGACGTGGTCGTCGCCCCGCAAGATGGTGTTCACCTTCATGGTCAGGTCATCCACGGCCACGGCGAGGTTGTAAGTGGGGGTTCCGTCGCTTCGCTGGATGATAAAATCATCGAGCTCGGCATTTGGAATGGAGATCCGCCCCTTGACCATGTCGTCAAAGGCGGTGGATCCGGCCAGGGGCACCTTGAAACGAACCACGGCCCCTTCGGTGGGCCCCAGGTTTTTCTCGCGGCATTTCCCGTTGTATTTTGGCTTCTCCCCTTTGGCCCGGGCGGTCTCCCGCATCTCATCGATCTCTTCCGGGGTGCAGGTGCACCAGTAGGCATGACCGTCTTCAAGGAGCTTGTTGATCACCTCCTTATAAAGGTCAAAGCGCTTGGTCTGGTAGAAGGGACCCTGGTCCCAGTCAATGCCCAGCCACTCCAGCCCGTCGAAAATGGCCTGAACAGACTCCTCGGTGGAACGTTCCAGATCTGTGTCTTCGATGCGGAGGATGAAGGTTCCGCCGGTCTTGCGTGCGTAAAGCCAGTTGAACAGGGCGGTGCGTGCTCCGCCGACGTGAAGGTAACCCGTGGGACTCGGCGGAAACCGTGTTATAATCTCACCCATAACATCTCCTGTGGTATCTATTATAAAAAGGAAAATGGCGATTCAGCCTGCCCCCGGCGGGTCGCTTTTTGATAACAAGCACCTCACCCACGCCCCCAGGCGCGGCAAAAGGAACCGAGGTGCATCAGGGCGCGACATAAACGGCGGAATAGCCGATATCGCCTTAAAACCGGTTTATCAAATGTTTCAAAAGTTTGCCCTCCGACAGGGCCGTCGAAGGCAACCTTCAGCCGGGCAGGGGCAAAAAAAATATTTTTTTAGGCCCGTCAATCCGCATCCGCACAAAAAAAACGTTGTGGATCGATAGGGATCTGCGCTATCTACGGCTCATGGCCAATTACCACAGTTGCTGTGCCAGCACAAGTAGCCAAAATATAAGCACGTGAATATTCTTGACAATCGCCTTTAAATAAAATAAATAAGGGCGGTTAAGACTGTTCTATTATTATACATAATTTTTCAAAGAAATAAATGAGTTAGGAGATAACCATGGCAGTTCCAAAGCACAAGACCTCCAAATCCAAGGCGAGAAAACGTCGCACCCATTACAAAACCGAGGCCCCCAATGTCTCTGTCTGCCCCGAGTGCGGTGAGCCCAAGATGATGCACCAGGCGTGCCCCGACTGCGGAACCTACAAAGGCCGCAGCGTTCTGGCTGAAGACGAAGAGTAGCGATCACACGATGTGTCGAATCCGCACGTTGTCAGTTAAAGCGTGCAAGGCGCCACGTTTATTCCCTGGAGTGTAGGGTCCATGCCTGACACCAATCCACGCAGCATCGTTGTCACCGGAGGGTCCCGGGGCATAGGCCGAGCGGTCTGCCTCGAATTCGCCGGTCCCGATACCCGCATCTTTTTCAACTATGCGTCGTCCGAAGAGGCGGCAAGGCAGACCGAGTCCCTTGTCGCTGAAAAGGGCGGAACGGCCGTGGGCATCCGTGTGGATGTCACCTCCGAAGCGGAGGTATCCGCCTTTATAAAAAAGGTGGTGGACGACACCGGGCGCATGGATGTGCTGGTGAACAATGCCGGCGTCACGCGGGACGGCCTTCTGGTCCGCATGAAAGAGTCCGATTGGGAGACGGTGTGCGACACCAATCTCAAAGGGGCTTTTTTCTGCCTGAAAGCCGCGGCACGGCCCATGATGAAGCAGCGTTACGGCCGCATCATCAACATCACCTCCATGGTGGGAGTCACGGGCAATGCCGGCCAGGCCAACTACTGCGCCTCCAAGGCGGGGCTCATCGGCCTCACCCGTTCAGCGGCCCGCGAGCTGGCCTCCAGGCAAATCACGGTCAATGCCGTGGCACCGGGGTTCATCGATACCGACATGACCGCCACCCTTTCGGAGGAAGCCATCGGGTCTATCATCGACCAGATCCCCATGCAACGTACCGGCTCACCTTCCGAGGTGGCCGGTGTTGTGGCGTTTCTCGCCTCGGAGCGAGCCGCCTACATCACCGGGCAGGTACTCCATGTCAATGGGGGCATGTTCACATCATAACGACACAAGAGGTAGCGATGTCCGTAGAAGACAAAATCAAAAAAGTAGTCTCTGAAAAGCTGAAAGTCGAAGCCGGTGACGTGGTCCCTGACGCACATTTCGTCAACGACCTGGGAGCCGACTCCCTGGATCTCGTGGAGCTGATCATGTCCATGGAAGAGGTTTTCGATATCGAAATCTCCGACGATGAGGCTGAAGAGCTCGTTCGCGTCAAAGACGCCATCGAGTACATCGAAGCACGCGTGTAGCGTGCCGGCCGCAAGGCCGACGAGGGACTCTCCCCCTTGCGGGGAGAAGAGACAAAAAGACCATGACGATCAGGTTGACAGGGTGGGCCGTTCCCACCCTTCCTTGTATGTATAAGGTACGATGAGATCATGAGCAACGACACAACCCCGTATGAGACCGAAGTCATCATCGGATGCGACCACGCCGCCTATCCCTTGAAAGAGACCATAAAAATCTTTCTGGAAAGCAAAGGGGTAAAGGTAGTGGATGCGGGTTGCCACGGACCCGAGTCCGTCAACTATCCCGATTTTGCTAAAGAGGTGGCCGGCAAGGTCTCCGACGGGACACACCCGAAGGGCATCCTTCTGTGCGGTACCGGCCTCGGCATGTCCATGGCCGCCAACCGTTTCAAAGGTGTCCGTGCGGCCCTGGTAAGCGACGGTTTTTCCGCCCGCATGAGCCGCATGCACAACAACAGCAACATCCTGGTCATGGGCGCCCGCGTCATCGGCGAATCCCTGGCCCTGGACCTTGTCCGGATCTGGATGGAAACCCCCTTTGAGGGAGGACGTCACCTGGATCGTATCCAGATGTTTGAATCCTTCTGATCAACAAGGGAAAACTGCACGGCGACACCGCTTTTCTATGGGGAGCGAACCCTTGAGGGCAGGGGCCTGCACGGCGGGAGTCCTGACGATGGGGGGCGCAGGCGGTGAGAGCCTGAAAGCTGTGACCCGCGTCGAAAGTGACCTGCCGCTCTTTGTTAAGGGCACATTCCCGGCAAAGACCGCGGCCATGCCGTTGGTCCACCGCACACCCGTAGATGGCCAACCCACACCGGCCAGGCCGCAAGGCCCCTCGGCTGCGGTACCTTCAAAGCCATTCGACGTGGCGTCCTTCACCAACCGAAAACACGGCTGATAAGCCCAAACCCGGCTGACATGCCGAACACACGGCTGAAGAGGAAGCAAAGGTGAACCTGAAGTGTATTAGAGATGTGGACCCGGATATAGCCCTTGCCATTGAGAACGAGATCTCACGGCAAGAGAACAACCTCGAACTTATCGCATCGGAAAACGCGGTCAGCGCGCCGGTCATGGAGGCCATGGGCTCTCCCCTGACCAACAAGTATGCCGAGGGGTACCCCGGCAAGCGCTACTACGGCGGATGCGGTCACGTGGACACGGCCGAGGCCATCGCCATCGAGCGCGCCAAAGAGCTTTTCGGTGCGGCCTACGCCAACGTTCAGCCCCACTCCGGCTCCCAGGCCAACATGGCGGCCCTTTTCGGCATGCTTGAGCCCGGCGACACCGTCATGGGCATGGACCTCGCCCACGGCGGCCACCTTACCCACGGCAGCCCCGCCAGCTTCTCCGGCAAGCTGTTCGACTTTGTCCACTACGGCGTGGAAAAAGAGACCGGCATGATCGACCTCGATCATGTGGAAGCCACGGCCCGGGAGTGCAAGCCCAAGCTCATCATCGTGGGGGCCAGTGCCTACCCGAGGACCCTCGACTTCGAAGCCTTTGCCGCCATTGCCAAGCGCACCGGCGCCGCCCTGATGGTGGACATGGCGCACATTGCCGGCCTGGTTGCCGGTGGCGTCCACCCCAACCCCGTCCCCTATGCGGACGTGGTCACCTCCACCACCCACAAGACCTTAAGGGGTCCCAGGGGCGGCCTGATCCTTTCGGGTAAAGACCTTACCAGCGTCATGAACAAGCAGATCTTCCCCGGTATCCAGGGAGGACCCCTCATGCACGTCATCGCAGCCAAGGCCATCGCCTTCAAGGAAGCGGCCACCGACGAATTCAAGGCCTACCAGGCCCAGATCGTCAAAAACGCTGCCGTCCTGGCCGATGCCCTCATGGAAAACGGCTTCGACCTCGTCTCCGGCGGGACCGACAACCACCTCATGCTCCTGGACCTCACCCGCATGGACATCACGGGCAAAGAGGCCGAAGAGACCCTGGACCGCGCCGGCATCACCGCCAACAAGAACGTGGTTCCCTTCGACACCCGCAGCCCCTTTGTCACCAGTGGTATCCGCATCGGCACCCCGGTGCTCACCACCCGCGGCATGAAGGAGGCGGAGATGAAGCAGGTGGCCGGTTTCATGGCCAAGGCCCTGACGAACAAAGACAACCCCTCTGCCATTGAAACGATTCGACACGAGGTGAAGGCCCTTTGCGAGGCCTTCCCTCTGTTTACTGCCTAACGGGTCATCGACACCGACCCTGTTGCCCGAACGGATGGCCCGGTCACACGCACCGGGCCATCCGACCGCCAAGGAGCCGCCCACATGGAACCGGAACAGACACGCCCCTCATGGGCCCAGTACTTCATGGACATCACCGAGCTGGTGGCCAAGCGCTCCACCTGCACGCGCCGTGCGGTGGGAGCCATCCTTGTCAAAGACAAGCGGATTCTGGCCACGGGCTACAACGGTGCCCCCAGCGGGGTTCGCCACTGCGCCGAAACCGGCTGCCTGCGAGAGCAGCTGGGCGTCCCCTCCGGAGAGCGCCATGAGCTCTGCCGCGGTGTCCACGCGGAACAAAATGCCATTGTCCAGGCCGCCCACTACGGGGTCTCCATCAACGGCGCCACCCTCTTCTGCACCAA
The DNA here is from genome assembly GCF_900101345.1 of Desulfoluna spongiiphila. Lineage (GTDB taxonomy): Bacteria > Desulfobacterota > Desulfobacteria > Desulfobacterales > Desulfolunaceae > Desulfoluna > Desulfoluna spongiiphila. Next base: position 84,168 of record NZ_FMUX01000011.1, read on the forward strand.
CCTGCCCTGCTCCATCTGCGCCAAACTGCTCATCAACGCAGGGGTAAAGAAGATCGTGTACCAGTCGGGCTATGCCGACGCGATTTCCGAAGAGATGCTCAGCGAAGCAGGTGTTGAAGTGATTCAGGTCCCCTGAACCGGAGTGTAGGCAATCAGACCACTGTCACAAGGAGAACGCCATGAAATGCCCCTACTGCGCCGAAGACAACACAAAAGTCGTGGACTCACGGGACACCAAGGATAAAAACGAGATCCGGAGGCGCCGGGAGTGCCTCGCCTGCGGCCGGCGCTTCACCACCTATGAACACGTGGAAAAACTCCCGGTGATGATCGTTAAAAAAGACGGCCGACGGGAAGAGTTCAACCGAAGCAAGGTGGCCTCGGGCCTTTACCGGGCCTGCGAGAAACTGGATATCAGCGTCAACGTCATCGACGCCTATCTGGACGAGCTGGAACGGGACCTTCGGGAGACCGGAGAAAAGGAGATCCCCTCCCAGAAAATCGGCGAGAAGGTGATGATCTGGCTCCACGGCAAGAACGACATCGCCTATGTCCGATTCGCCTCGGTCTACAGAGAGTTCAAAGACGTCAACGACTTCGTCATGGAGCTCAAAGGGCTTCTTTCGAAAGAGACGCAATAACAAAACGGCCTTCGGCGGCCAGGGGATGATCCCCTTGACCCCAGGATGCAAATGCTCCCGACCTTCGTTCCTCAGGTCCTTCACATTTGCTGACGGGCAGCGCCCGTTAAAAACGCCTGAGGTCATTCGGCCCCCAACGGCAGTCCGAAAGGCGATCTTGACACGAAGCCACAAAATCCATAAATCGGCCCATAGATTTTTTAAAACCTGTTTATCAAACACAGCTCATAAAATGGGCAAAAGTTTGGCCCCCGGCAGGGCCGCCGGAGGCGTTTTTTAATATAAAAGGGGAGAGCCATGGAGGCTCAGGAGTACATGGAGATGGCCCTTGCCTTAGCGGCACGGGGCATCGGATGGACCTCCCCCAACCCCGCGGTCGGGGCTGTGGTGGTCAACAACGGACGGGTGGTGGGACGCGGCTGGCACAAGGCCTGCGGAGGCCCCCATGCCGAGGTCTTTGCCATTGATGAGGCAGGCGACCGGGCCGAAGGGGGCGACATCTATGTCACCTTAGAGCCCTGCAATCACACCGGCAAGACCCCGCCCTGCACTGAAAAAATCTTAAACGCCGGGATCCGGCGTGTCTTCATCGCCATGGAAGACCCCAACCCCGTAGCCTCAGGCGGCATTGCGCGCCTCAGGTCCCAGGGGGTCGAGGTAACCTGCGGCATCCTCCGCGAGAAAGCCCTTGCCATAAACGAAGGCTTCATCAAGCACGTCCAAACGGGCCTCCCCTTTGTCATCGCCAAGAGCGCCGCCACCCTGGACGGGCGCACCGCCGCCTCCACGGGCCACTCCCAGTGGATCACCGGTGAAAAATCCAGGCGCCACGTCCACGAACTCCGACACGCAGTGGACGCCATCCTGGTGGGCATCGGCACGGTCAAAGCCGACAACCCCTCCCTCACCTGCCGCCTGGAATCCGGCGGAAAAGATCCTGTCCGCATTGTCCTCGACAGCCATCTCACCATCGACGAGCAGGCGAAGGTATTGCAGCTCAAATCCGATTCTGATACAATAATCGTTTGCGGTAAGATTCCACCTGAAAAGAGCGAAACCGCCCGGAAAAAGGCGCGCCTCACGGCCGCCGGAGCGCGGGTCCTTGAGGTTCCCTTAAAGGACAACCACGTGGATCTTGACCGACTCATGGCAATTCTGGGAGAAGAGAAGATCCAGAGCATCCTCCTCGAAGGGGGGGCCACGCTTCTCAAATCCGCCCTGGACGCGAAGATCGTGGACAAGTTCCGCATCTACATCGCGCCCAAGCTCCTCACCGGAGACGACGGGTTTCCCGTCACGGCGGGCCGAGGGCCCCTCTCCATGGACGAGGCCCTGACCCTTTCCCGGGTTGCTGTTCGACACTTTGACAATGATGTAATGATCGAGGGCTACCTGTAGGGCGCCAGCCGCCCCTTGCGCTGATGGACGTGCCTGCTGCACGCCGCGCCAGGAACAGCTTTCTTGATAAAAGGCGATGAGGTATGTTCACCGGAATTATTGAAGGATTCGGCACCATCAGGGACATCCGCCCCACAGGCCAGGGGTCCCGCTTTGCCATCGAGGCAGACTTTCCCCTCGACCACGTCAAGATCGGGGACAGCATCGCTGTGAACGGCTCCTGCCTCACCGCCGTGGTTCTGGACGGCCGTCGTTTTGAAGTGGACGTCGCCCCCGAGACCATTCGTCGCACCGTCTTTTCCACCATCCATGTCGGCACCCGCGTTAACCTGGAACGGGCCCTGCGCCTCTCCGATCGCCTGGACGGCCACATCGTCTCCGGCCACGTGGACGGCGTCGGTACCATTGTCAGCAAAGAGCGCCAGGCCAACGCCGTCATTGTCACCATCGCCGTGGAAAAGCACCTCTCCCGCTACATGATCGAAAAAGGATCCGTGGCCGTCGACGGCATCAGCCTTACCATCAATGCCATCACCGACACCACCTTCACCCTGAGCATCATCCCCCACACCGCAGAGATCACCAGCATCGGCCAGAAACCGCCGGGGTCCATCGTCAACATCGAAACCGACCTGGTGGGCAAATACATCGAAAAATTTCTCATGACGCCCAAGGCCGAACAGGAGCCCAAGGCCTCACCCATCGATATGGCCTTTCTGGCGGACAAGGGGTTTCTTTAAGCCATAGACGCGAGAAAAAGAGGCCGATGCGGGCCTCTTTGATATAGAGTGCAAGAGGAGTAAGAGGAGTCTGATATGCCCGTTATATCCATTGAAGAAGCCATTGAAGAGATTCGTTCAGGTCGCATGGTCATCCTGGCCGATGACGAGGACCGCGAAAACGAAGGAGACCTGACCATGGCCGCCGAGGCGGTCACTCCCGAGGCCATCAACTTCATGGCCAAATACGGACGGGGGCTCATCTGCCTGCCCATGTCCTCTCAGATGTGCGACCACCTGGAGCTTCCCATGATGGTGGACGACAACACCAGCCAGTTCGGCACCGGGTTCACTGTCTCCATCGAAGCCAGGGAAGGGGTCACCACCGGTATCTCCGCCGCCGACCGTGCCACCACCATCCTCACCGCGGTGGCCGACGAAACCACGGCGGCCGACATTGCCCGACCGGGCCACATCTTCCCCTTGCGCGCCCGGGACGGTGGGGTCATGGTCCGTGTAGGACAGACCGAAGGGTCCGTGGACCTGTCACGCCTGGCCGGCCTGAAGCCGGCGGCCGTCATCTGTGAGATCATGGATGACGACGGCACCATGGCCCGCATGCCCTCCCTGGAAGAGTTCAGCAAGGAGCACGGCATCGGCATCTGCACCGTGGCGGACCTGGTGGAGTACCGCATGAAAAAAGAGTCCTTTGTCAAAAGGGCCGCCGAGACCATTATCCCCACCTCCTTCGGAGGCGACTTCAAGATCATCGCCTATGAAAACGACCTGGACAACCTGACCCACATCGCCATGGTCAAAGGGGAGATCAACCCGGAGGAGCCCGTCCTCGTGCGCGTGCACTCCGAGTGCATGACCGGCGACATCTTCGGTTCCATGAAATGCGACTGCGGCGACCAGCTCCAGCGCGCCATGGCCCGTATCAACGACGAAGGCTCAGGGGTCATCCTCTACCTTCGCCAGGAGGGGCGCGGCATCGGCCTGGTCAACAAGCTGAAGGCCTACGAACTCCAGCGCCAGGGCTACGACACCGTGGAGGCCAACGAAAAGCTGGGCTTCAAGGCAGACCTGAGGGATTACGGCATCGGGGCCCAGATGCTCGCCGACATCGGCGTGCGCAAGATGCGCCTCATGACCAACAACCCCAAGAAGATGGTCGGCCTGCAGGGATACGGGCTCTCCGTTGTGGAACAGGTGCCCATTGAGGTGCACACCAACGTCTACAACCAGGGCTACCTGACCTGCAAAAAACTGAAAATGGGCCACACCCTGAACATCGAACCAAAGAAAGACTCCCACAACATGTAGGGAGCAGGCCCCAGAGACAATAAACCCGGAGCGGCCGGCCCGCCGGTCGCTTCCGTTTTCACATTTTTGACTGAACCTTCAAGGGAAAGGGACTCACCATGCCCAATATCATCCAGTCCAACCTGATTTCCGAAGGCAAAAAATTTGCCATCGTCGTGAGCCGCTTCAACGACTTTATTACTGAACGCCTTGTGGGCGGTGCAGTAGATGCCCTCACGCGAAGCGGCACGCATGACGCCGACATCGACATCATCAAAGTCCCCGGAGCGTACGAAATCCCCCTGCTGGCTAAAAAAGCCGTGCAGACCGAAAAGTACGACGCCGTCATCTGTCTGGGTGCCGTCATCCGCGGGGCCACTCCCCACTTCGACTACGTCTGTGCCGAAGTGTCCAAAGGCGTGGCCCACGTCAGCCTGGAAGCCAACATCCCCGTGATCTTCGGGGTCGTCACCACCGATACCATCGAGCAGGCCATTGAGCGTGCAGGCACCAAAGCCGGCAACAAAGGATTTGACTGCGCCCTGGCTGCCATCGAAATGGCCAACCTCATGACCGTCATGGATGAAGGACAGAAGTAAATGGGAGTAAGACGAGGCGCACGGGAGCTTGCATTGCAGGCTCTCTTTTTTGCGGATATACAGCCCCATGCCCGCCACACAGCGGTGGAGCTCTTTCGTGGCCATTACATCACCGACGAGGCGTGTCTGCCCTTTTTCGATACGCTCACCCTCGGTGTCCTGGACCACCTTGAAGAGATCGACGCCGCCATCGCAAGCCGATCCAAGAACTGGAAGGTCTACCGCATGTCTTCCGTGGATCGAAACGCTTTGCGAGTCGGGGTGTTTGAGATCATGTTCCTTGAAGATGTCCCGGACAAGGTAGCCATCAACGAGGCCATTGAGATCGGCAAACACTTTGGAACCGCAGAGTCGGGCGCCTTTATCAACGGTATCCTCGATGCCGTGTCCGCTGACAACAGCTAAATTCTTAGGAGGACCCGACCTTGCTGATCACAGACCTTGTTGTGGGACCCATCGGTGCCAACTGCATCATCCTCGGGTGTGAAACCACCCGCGAAGCGGTCGTCATTGATCCCGGCGACGACGCCTCACGCATCTTAAAGGCCCTGGCCGATGAAAAGCTCACCGTGAAAGCCATCATCAATACCCACGGGCACTTTGACCATGTGGGGGCCAACAAGCGCCTGAAAGAAGCCACGGGCGCAGATCTCATGATCCATGAAGCCGACGCATCCATGCTCCAGGAGCTGTCCGTCACGGCCATGGCCTTCGGCCTCAGGGCGGAAAACTCGCCCCCCGCCGATCGCCTCCTGGCCGACGGGGACACCGTCACCTTCGGCAACAAGACCCTGGCGGTCCTCCACACACCGGGCCATACCCCCGGCGGGATCACCCTGTACTGCAAAGAGGAGAAGACGGCCTTCTCCGGGGACACCCTCTTCTACGGCTCCATCGGAAGAACCGATCTCCCCGGCGGAAACTACGCCACCCTCATCTCCAGCATCAAGGAGCAGCTCTTTTCCCTGCCCGATGACACCGTGGTCTACACGGGCCACGGCCCCAAAACCACCATCGGCACCGAAAAGCAGTACAACCCCTTTCTCAAGTAAGAAAGGGGCGGGCTAAACGCCCGGGCCCTGATAAAAATCAAAACGGGCCGTTTTCCATCCTCTTCCGGATGGGAAACGGCCCGTTTTTTTTACGTCGTCGCAGCGTAAGCGAAGGCACAACGATGAGCCCAAATGGCCCACGTTGCCTCCGGCGGCCCTGCCGGGGGCCAAGCCGGGGGCCAAGCCTTTGCAAAGTTCAGTAAACAGCTATTTGACACGATGCCTTCACCATGCCTTGAACGAAGGGGAAAACGCATTTGCAACCCGCTTTCAAGGTGGCACACCTTGCCGCCGGAGGCTTTCTTCCATGCACTTTACCCCTCCTCCTCCGCCACAGAGCCGGGACCGGCCAGGGGCCGGAAGCTCTTTTTGGAGGCCTGACAGAACGGGCAGGCCCAGTCGTCAGGCAGGTCTTTAAACGCGGTGCCGGGCGGGGTGTTTGTTTTGGGCTCCCCCTTGTCGGGGTCGTACACATAGCCACAGTTGTGGACCTGGCATTGATACATGTCTTTGGGCAAGGCCATGGAAGTACCTCCTGAAAGAATTAAATGGACGTAACTATCCAGCTTATGCCTCAGGCGGCCCTGCCGGGGGCTAAACTTTTAAAAAGTTTAACAAACAGGTCTTAAAAATCCTTCCTGCATGAATCCCGTTTTAAAGGCGGATGTGATTTTCCCCGAGGAACGAGGGGCAAAGCGTATCCGCAACCTGCTTTCAAGGTGGCACACCTTGCCGCCGGAGGCAGCTTTTCGGAGCTGAACAGTGACAAATGGACATCTGCACCGTTAAAAATATGGCGCAGCGGCTCGGTACAACGGATAAACAATACGGCAACCACGGAGACAGCCTACCAAGTTTTTTGATATTATTCCAATATGTTTTACCCTTACCTGCCGACATTCCGGTCCCTTAAAAAAACGCGCCCAGCTGGCAGGCCCGGATCTTGACCCCCGTCTTCTCGCAGGCCCCGGCCAAGAGGGCCCTGGAGAGCCCGTCCTCTTTGGCCTTGGCAAAAATCTCCGAACAGGTGATGTGGCCATGTGCCTCGGCACGATCCGCCATCCAGTCCGCCACCTCGCCGGAGATGGTCTCGGGCATCTGAATCCGTTTCTGCTTTCCGGGTCCGTACCCGAAGAGCCCGAGCTGGCAGGACTCGATACGGATCCCCTGCTCATCAAGGCATGTTCCGGCTTCCCCCGGCGTCACGCCACAGCGAAAGGCCGTGGACAGGGCGAGGGCACAGCTGATGCGCCCCTGCCGTGCAGCCCCTTTCAACTCCTTGATTACCTCGTCTTTTGACACTGCCATTGCGTCACCTCCCCGTGCACGGATCTTTCCTTCGTTGATTTACCCCAAGCCCCATGAAACGGGCCTTTTCCCTGCCTCATTTCCCTTGCCATGGGCTGTGCTGTTCTGATACTCTTTTCCAACATTTATCATGACGGTTCCCGCCAGAAACAATGCATTCCGCTCATCCCGACCGGCAGGTGGTATCCACGCACCGATGGTGCCCGTTGTGCCCATCTGTAGGGTGCATAAACCGCCCCGTCGCCCAAGGGATGTTTGCCTGTTTCTTCCGGGCCGTTATGATTACAAGGGACTCGGAACCACTGCATGGATCGCGACCCGCGGCACAGGCCGTCTCAGCGCACACGCGCCCGACAGCTCCCTGGCGGGCAACACGCCAGCCGTGTGAATCAAGTGATCTGTTTGTTACATTTCCGGGTGCCTGACTCCCAGACATGCATCAAGGCGGGACAGAACCATCTGGTTCACCCCATCCCCGTCTGATACAATAGCAGCTGGAAGGCGCTTTCGCCAAGCCCCTCGGTAAGGAGCCGGTATGATCTCATCCCGGCCACCGTAGCGGCCCCCATCCTGCCGAAGCCCGCATGGCGCCGGCCCGGCACCGGCCCCTTCCAGCGAAAGAGATAAAACGATGTCCCTGGTTCAGACACGAAAAAAGACCCGAACCCTCCGTGTCGGAGGGGTGCCCGTGGGAGGTGACGCCCCCATCTCGGTGCAGTCCATGACCAACACCCGCACCGAAGACGTTGCCGCCACCGTGGCCCAGATCCACCGCCTGGAAGAGGTGGGATGCGAGATCGTCCGGGTGGCGGTACCCGGAATGGAGGCGGCCGAAGCCATCGCCGCCATCAAAAAAGAGATCACCATTCCCCTGATCGCCGACATCCACTTCGACCATCGGCTGGCCATTGCCGCTGCCGAGCACGGAGCCGATGCCCTGCGGATCAACCCCGGCAACATCGGCAGCCGGGAAAAGGTCATCAAGGTGGTCTCCTGCGCCAAAGAGCGCGGCCTGCCCATCCGTATCGGCGTCAATGCCGGCTCCCTCTCCCAGGAGATCCTGGACCGGTTCGACGGGGTTACCCCCGAGGCCATGGTGGCAAGCGCCATGGAGAACATCCGGATCCTGGAAGAGCTCGACTTTTTCGATATCAAAATCTCCCTCAAGGCCTCGGACGTTACCCGGACCGTGGAAGCCTACCGCCTCCTCTCCGGCCAGGTGGACTACCCCCTGCACGTAGGGGTTACCGAGGCGGGTTCCCTCTTCCCCGGGGTGGTAAAATCCTCCATCGGCATCGGCATGCTCCTTGCCGAGGGCATCGGGGACACCATCCGAGTCTCCCTCACCCGGGACCCCGTGGAAGAGATCCGCGTGGGCCAGGAGATCCTAAAATCCCTCGAGCTCCGGCGCTTCGGCCCGGAGATCGTCTCCTGCCCCACCTGCGGCCGCTGCAACATCGACCTGTTCTCCATTGTGGAGCAGGTGGAACAGGCCCTTCTGGGACGCAAAACCCCGGTGAAGATCGCCATCATGGGATGCGTGGTCAACGGCCCCGGAGAGGCCCGGGAAGCAGACATCGGCGTGGCAGGGGGCCACGGCATCGGAATTCTGTTCGAAAAGGGGAAGGTGGTCAAAAAATTCCCCGAAGATCAGCTGGTGGAGGTGCTCCTGGCCGCCATCGATGCCTTTGAAAAAAAATAATGCCTCCGGCGGCCCTGCCGGGGGCTATACTTTTAAAAAGTGTAACAAACAGGTCTTAAAAAGGCTTCTTGAATAAATTCTACTTTAAAGGCGGATGTGATTTGCATTCGCAACCCGCTTTCAAGGTGGCACACCTTGCCGCCGAAGGCTGTTTTTTTTGAGCTGAATAGTTACCATCATTTTTGGTTATGGGCGCACGTCGCCACACCAACACACAAGAGCTGTTTGCCAAACCCGGCTCAACTATCTGGCAAAAACAGCGCCTTAAAGAAACCGATCACGGCCCGCATTGAAAAACCGGCCGCTATACGCATGAGGACGACAATGGCAAAAAAGGTACAGACAGCGATTACCCCCACCCGAACCGACGACTACCCCCAGTGGTACCAGCAGGTGGTCAAGGCCTCCGACATGGCTGAAAGCTCCCCTGTGCGCGGCTGCATGGTGATCAAACCCTGGGGCTACGCCCTGTGGGAGAACATCCAGAAATCCATGGACGCCATGTTCAAGAAGACCGGCGTCAAAAACGCCTACTTTCCCCTCTTCATCCCTTTAAGCTTCCTTGAAAAAGAAGCGGAACACGTGGAAGGGTTTGCCAAGGAGTGCGCCGTGGTGACCCACCACCGCCTCGAAGCAGGCCCCGAAGGCGGCCTGGTGCCCGCCGGAAAGCTCGCCGAGCCCCTCATCGTGCGCCCCACCTCCGAGACCATCATCGGGGACTCCTTTGCCAAGTGGATCTCAAGCTACCGGGACCTGCCCGTCCTCATCAACCAGTGGGCCAACGTCGTCCGCTGGGAGATGCGAACCCGAACCTTCCTTCGCACCAGCGAATTCCTCTGGCAGGAGGGGCACACGGCCCACGCCACCTCGGAAGAAGCGTTTTCCCGCACCGAGCAGATGCTGGAAGTCTACGCAAACTTTGCCGAAGAGTACCTCGCCATGCCCGTGATCCGGGGGCGAAAATCCGACTCCGAGCGGTTCCCCGGTGCCGTGGATACCCTCTGCATTGAGGCCATGATGCAGGACCGAAAGGCCCTCCAGGCCGGTACCTCCCATTTTCTCGGCCAGAACTTCGCCAAAAGCTCCGGCATCACCTTCCAGAGCGCCGACGAAAAAGAGGAGCACGCCTGGACCACCTCCTGGGGCACCTCCACCCGCCTCATCGGCGGGATGATCATGACCCACGGAGACGACGACGGCGTCATCATGCCCCCCCGCATCGCCCCCGCCCACATCGTGCTCCTGCCCATCTTCCGCAAGCCCGAAGAGAAAGAGGCGGTCCTTGCCTACACCCGGAAGCTCGCCGAAGAGCTCTCCCAGGTCACCTACCACGGCCGCGCCATCGAGGTGGAAGTGGACGAACGGGAGATCGGCGGTGCCAGGGGCTGGGACTGGATCAAGAAGGGGATTCCCGTGCGTGCCGAGATCGGCCCCCGGGACATGAACGAAGACTCGGTCTTCATGGCCCGACGCGACCTCTCCCCCAGGGAGAAACGCGGCGTCAAGCGCGAAGAGCTTTTGGCTACCCTGCCGGCCATCCTGGACGAGATCCAGCAGAGCCTTTTTGACCGGGCCCTGGCTTACAGGGAGGAGAACACCCGCCCCATCGACGACAAAGAGGCCTTCTACGCCTGGTTCACCGCGGAAAATGAAGACAAGCCCGAAATCCACGGTGGCTTTGCCCTCTCCCACTGGTGCGGAGACGGCGCCTGCGAAGAGAAGATCAAAACCGACCTTAAAGTCACCATCCGATGCATCCCCTTTGAAGGGGAGGAAGAGGAAGGCACCTGCATCTGCTGCGGCAAGCCCAGCAAAAAGCGGGTTGTCTTCGCCAAGGCCTATTAATACTTTTTGAAAGCATAGGACTTGTTAACAGCGGTGAATGTGGTCGAGATTCTTTATTTCAAGACCTGTTTGTTAAACTTTTTGGTAACTATTCAGCTTGCCTCCGGCGGGTCGCTTTTTTGAAAAAAAGCTCCGCAAAAAACTTTTCGAATGTGAAAAAGTGGAAATTATTTCGGCGGAGCCTGGAAAGGCTTGCTTAAGGCCTGTTTGCCAAACTTTTTAAAAGGTTGGCCCCCGGCAGGGCCGCCGGAGGCAACATTCATCTGAACAGTTCCGTTTTCTTACAGAAAAACCACCGGGCGCCCCATGGCGCCCCCATCGACAACCTTTAGATATGGCCCCGTAGCGGCCACGTGGTGAGGCAGCAGTACCGATGATCCGTATTAACGATATCCTGGACAGAATCATAGAAATCCATCCCGATGCCGACCTGGACATCGTGGAACGGGCGTACATCTTTTCCGCACGCGTCCACGACGGCCAGACCCGCCTGTCCGGAGAGCCCTACCTCACCCACCCCCTGGAAGTGGCCTACATCCTGGCCGACATGAAACTCGACGTGGAGAGCGTGGCAGCCGCCCTGCTCCACGACGTCGTTGAGGACACCCACGCCACGGAAGAGGAGATCGCCCAGTACTTCGGCACCGGAGTGTGCCATATCGTGGCCGGCGTGACCAAACTCAGCAAGCTCAGCTTCGCCACCTCCCAGCAGCGCCAGGCCGAGAGCATCCGAAAGATGATCCTGGCCATGGCCAACGACATCCGGGTCATCCTCATCAAGCTGGCCGACCGCCTGCACAACATGCGCACCCTGAAGTTCCACAAAAAAGAGGAGAAAAAGAAGCAGATCGCCAAGGAGACCATGGACCTTTATGTGCCCATCGCCTCCCGTCTGGGCATCTACTGGCTCAAACAGGAGCTGGAGGACATGGCCTTTGACACCCTGCTCCCCGATGAATACAAAAAAATCCGGGAGCAGGTGAAAGACGATCAGCTGGCCCAGGAAGAGATGGTGGCCACCACCAAGAAGCGCATCCGCGAGCTCATGGAAGATGCGGGCCTCCACGGCCAGGTCATGGGCCGTTACAAGCAGCTCTACAGCATCTACCACAAAATGATCTCCCAGCAGCTCTCCTTCGACGAGATCTACGACCTCGTGGCCTTCCGCATCATCCTCGACACCATCCCCCAGTGCTACACGGCCCTGGGCATCATCCACAGCACCTGGAGCCCCATCGCCGGAAAATTCAAAGACTACATCGGCGTGCCCAAGCCCAACATGTACCAGTCCCTCCACACCACGGTGGTGGGTCCGGGGGGCCACCGCATCGAGGTGCAGATCCGCACCAAGGAGATGGACAAGGTCGCCAAATCGGGCATTGCCGCCCACTGGTCCTACAAAGAGGGGAAGGTCGCCGACGAAAAGTTAGGGGAGGCCTACGCCTGGGTACAGGATCTGGTGGAGAACCAGGAAAATGTCAAAAACCCGGGCGAGTTCATGGAAAACGTCCGCATCGATCTTTTCCAGGACGAGGTGTACGTCTTCAGCCCCAAGGGAGAGATAAAGACCCTTCCCAAGGGCGCCACCCCCATCGATTTTGCCTACGCCATCCACACCGAGGTGGGCAATCAGTGCAGCGGCGCCAAGGTCAACGGCCGCCTGGTCTCCCTCACCTACGAGCTCCAGACCGGAGATGCCGTAGAAATCATCATCACCAAGGGCAACACCCCCAGCAAAGACTGGATCGGCTTTGTAAAAACCGTCAAGGCCCGCTCCAGGATCCGCCACTTTATCCGCTCCGACGAAAAAGAGCACAGCGTGGCCCTGGGCAAGGACCTCCTGGAAAAAGAGTTCCGAAAGCACAGCCTCAACTTCAACAAGCTCTCGGCCACCCCGGAGATGGAAGAGGCCTCCACCGCCTTCGGCTACAAAGGGGTCTCCTCCCTCATCGAAAATGTGGGCTACGGAAAGGTCACGCCCCGGCAGGTGGTCAACCGGTTCCTGCCCCAGGAGGATAAACAGCCCAAGCACGAACCCTCCCTTTTCCACCGCCTCATGGGTCGGTCACGGAAAAAGAAAGAGGGAGATGCCGTCATCGTCAAGGGCATCGACAACATCCTCATCCGCCTGGGCAAATGCTGCAACCCCGTGCCGGGCGACGAAATCACCGGCTACGTCACCCAGGGCCAGGGCATCACCATTCATCGCAGCAACTGCACCAACGCCCTCACCCTGAGCCCGGAACGCTGCGTGGATGTCACCTGGGCCAATGAAACCCAGGAGAGCCTTCCCGTCAGCATCCTGGTCCGCTCCCAGGACCAGGTGGGCCTGCTGGCCAAAATCACCTCGGCCATCAGCGACAGCCAGGCCAACATCGTGGATCTTGTCATGAGCCGCCAGGAACAGGGTGGTTACGAGTGCACCTTTACCTTGAATGTCAGCAACACCGACCAGATCAAAAAAGTCATCCAGAACATCAAGCGCATCCGCTCCGTACGGGAGGTGCGCCGCATCGGTGATTGATGCGCCTTGCAGGCGGCAGGGATCGGGCTCGTCATGCCCCCCTGCCGCACCCCACCCCCCTCACTTACCCCACCATGGGCAGGGTCTCCTGCCGCGACTCCCCAGTATCCTCAAAACGGCTTGAAACACCCACAAAACGGTCTTCACAGGCAACAAAGGCATCCACCACATCCGGATCAAAGTGGGTGCCCCGCCCCTCAAGGATAATCCGGCGCGCCTCACCGTGGTCACAGGCATCCTTATAAACCCGCCTGGATCGCAGGGCGTCGTAGACATCGGCCAGGGCCATGAGCCTCGCCGAAAGGGGAATACCGCAGCCCGACAGCCCCCGGGGATACCCGCTGCCGTCCCACTTTTCATGGTGCCCCCCGGCAATCTCCCTGGCGCAGCTGAGAAACGAGGTGTCCGCTCCGGGACCCATCTTGAACTCCGCCCGCCGGATGGCTTCCTCTCCCCTCAGGGTGTGAAGCTTCATGACTGAAAACTCTTCCTCTGTAAGGGGACCGGGCTTCAGGAGAATGGCATCCGGTACCCCCACCTTTCCAATGTCGTGGAGGGGGGCGGTCTTGTACAGGAGGTCAATGGCCGAAGGGGTCAGCACGTCCCGATACCCGGGAACTTCCGCCAGGGTCTCGGCAAGGAGCTTCACGTAGTGCTGGGTCCGCCGAATGTGGGAGCCGGTTTCGTTGTCCCGGGTTTCCGCCAGGGAGGCCATGCTGTTGATGATGACATCCCGGAGCTTCTCCACCATGAGATTCTGGGCCTGCAGCCCGTCAATCATCCGATTGGTGTAGCTGGCGATGACCCCCAGCTCGTTGTTGAAGGCCACAGGCACCCGGGTATTAAAATTTCCGGCGGCCACGGCGCTTAAGGTTCGCGTCTCCTCGTCAAGAAACAAGTGTATGTTCCGGGCGTAGGTCATCACGATATTGGCCGTGTAGCCCATGAGCATGGTGATGACAAATACCTGGTTGAAAAACACCGCTTTTTTATAGCTTGCCAGCGCCTCCATGCTTTGGCCGGTGAGCCAGTAAAAATCATTGAAAATCACAATGCCCAGGGTCACCGTCACAGCCACAAGGGAACTGACCGTCACCAGCACCAGCTTTCTGGACACCGATACAAAATGCCCCGTCATGGTAAACAGCCCGCGCCCCAGGGTCAAAGCCAGCCGCCGGTTATGAATCAATGCCAGATCCGTCCCGATAAAAAAGCCCAGGCTCATAAAACCGGTGGAGAGCTCAATGGCACTTCGCATTCCGCCACCGTACCAGCTGTCACCCTGCATGCTGATGACAACCCCCGCCCCCCCCAGAAGCACCACATCCAGAAAAAAGAGCCCTGCCACCTGCCATCGGGGCGGCGTCCGTTGAAACACAAACCGGCTGAGCCCGGCCCTGGCCCCGCGCGCAAAGACCAGCACGGTGCCGACGATAAAAAGCCACGCCACCACCGGCATGGAATGAACCATGGGGCAGATCCCCGCACCGTATCCCCCCATCACCACAAGAACCAGGAGATAATGGACCGTCGCCCGCAGGTCGTGCTCAAGGCCTTCGGTAACTGTGTTGTAACGCATAAAAACCATACTCCAAGGGGTTCATAGAGGTCCAAAGCACACATCACGATTCGCGTTTGGCAAACGCCGGCACCACCTCCTGACGGACACGCCAAGGCGCATCGCGCGGACGGGTCAGGGAACAATCACGGCACATGCCTGAGGTGTGATATACCTGCTGATTCAGCCTGTCAATACGCGTTGACAAATAACAGAACAACCGGTCTTTAAAAGGGCGAAAAAATCAGAACACACCTGAATTTCAACGAACTATGCCCGCCCCCTCAGATCCCCCGACAGCGCTGCCCCGGGAACATCCCGGCAAAGGACCGATGATAAAACGCGACGAAATGCCGTTACAGCTCGCGTGTCCCTTCGCACAAAAAAAACGCCTTCGGCGTTCACCGAAGGCGTTTCTCATTACATCGTATGACTAAAATGGGGATCAGGCCACGTCAAGCCCCTGTTGCTCCATCAGCGCAAGGCCGTACTCAATGGAGACGGCATAGCTGATCTGGGTATCGTACCCGGAAAGCCTACTGCCCCGGGCAAAATCCCCCCCGTCTTCAACCGGGGAAAAACGCCCGATGACCACGCCGACGACCCGGCCGTCATCGGCATTGACCAGGGGGCCACCGGCCACGCCGTCGTAGACCATGGCGTCGAAGAGCAAAAGCCGTGTCCCGTTTCTGGACCGCACCTTGGAACTTAAAATTGCACTCTGGGCCACGAGGTTGTGCATTTCGTCGTGCCCGAAGGGAAAGCCCAGGCTGAGCAGGCTGGTCCCCATGCTCAGGTTCGCCGTAGTCCCTCCCAAGTGATCCGGGGTCCGGATACGCAGGTTTCGGTCGATTTCGAGCAACGCGGCGTTGTGGACCGTGTCCACGGCCGAGACGGTGACGCTCATGGCCGATACCCGGTCCAGGCTGATGGGCATGAAATCGTCCGGGTTGCTTGTGGGAACCACCATCAACCCTTCGGGATCGTCTCCGATAAGATGGGATGCCGTAAGCAAATACCCGTCATCGTGCATGAGAAAGGCTGTTCCGAGGAACACCACGGCGCTCTCTTTCTTCCGCACCAGCATCATGCACCCGCCTGCAAATTTCTGACTCACATCCTGTAGCATCTCATGTCCTCCTTTGCAGATCAGGCGCTTTTCTTGCGTCCAAAAATCACATGGGGCGCCTCGGCCCCTTCAATCTCAAACTCTTCGGTTTTCTTTTTCCCTGTTTTTACGCTGAAGGTCTGAATCCCTATGTACTCATTGAGCCCTTTTTTCAGGCTCACACACATGATGATCAACACAACACCAAAGGGCAGCCCCGTGGTGATCACCGCGGACTGCAGGGCGGCCAGGCCGCCGCAGAGAAGCAGGGTCGCAGCCACCACCCCTTCCAGGACAGCCCAGAAAAGGCGCTGGGGAATGGGAGGATCCGGGTTGCCGCCGGCGGTAATGATGTCGATAACCATGGAACCGGAGTCCGAAGACGTGACAAAAAAGCTCACCACCACCAGAATCCCCAGCAGGCAGGAAACGTTGGAAAAAGGAAAATTCTCAAGAAGCACAAACAAAGAGACCGGTACGTTCTTGGCCACAACCTCGGCGATACCGCCGCCGCCGAACATCTCGATGAACAGCGCGGAGTTGCCGAACACCGTCAGCCAGACAAAGGTGACAAAGGCCGGGACGCAGAGGACGCCCATGATAAACTCCCGAACGGTACGCCCCTTGGACACCCGGGCAATAAACATCCCCACAAAAGGAGACCAGGCAATCCACCACCCCCAGTAAAACACGGTCCAGCCGTTCTGCCAGTTGGTGTTCTCAAAGGTTTCGCTCCAGGTGGCCAGCCTGGGGAATTCCTGGATATAGGATCCGATGTTTTCGAGCAGGCCGTTGAAAATAAAGAGGGTGGGCCCGCACACCAGGACAAACAGCAGCAGCCCCGTGGCCAGCCAGACGTTAAGTTCCGAGAGCCTTCGAATACCCGAGTCCAGACCTTTGACCACGGAGGTCGTGGCAATGGCCGTGATCCCTGCGATGAGCCAAAGCTGGGTGGTGGCGCTCTGCTCCCACCCGAAGAGGTGTGCCAGCCCGGCGTTTATCTGCTGCACCCCGAACCCAAGGGACGTGGCCACACCGAAAAGGGTGGCCACCGTGGCCAGGATGTCTATGACATTGCCCCAGAAGCCGTGGATTCGCTCACCGAGAAGGGGATAAAACACCGCACGAATGGACAGGGGAAGCCCCTTGTTGAAGCTGAAAAAGGCCAGGGCCAGCCCCACGATGGAGTACACCGCCCAGGGATGGAATCCCCAATGGAGAAACGTAATGGCCATGGCGGTTCGGGCCGCTTCCGTGTTCCCCGCCGCAGGAAACGGGCTGGCGCCGAAGTGATACATGGGCTCTGCCACCCCGTAAAAGAGAAGGCCGATGCCCATGCCCGCTGAAAAAAGCATGGCAAACCAGCTCATGGTGCTGAAGTCCGGCTCGGCGTCTTCCCCTCCCAGGCGGATGTCGCCGTATCGGCTGAACATCAGGTAGAGTGCAAAAAAGAGAATGATGTTCATGGTCCAGACAAAGAACCAGCCGGCGTTGGACGAAATAGCGGCCTGGAGCGGACCAAAAAAA
Organism: Desulfoluna spongiiphila; assembly: GCF_900101345.1. Lineage (GTDB taxonomy): Bacteria > Desulfobacterota > Desulfobacteria > Desulfobacterales > Desulfolunaceae > Desulfoluna > Desulfoluna spongiiphila. The sequence continues at coordinate 101,454 of NZ_FMUX01000011.1, forward strand.
TCGCCGACCTTCTGATGAAAAAAGATGGTGAACACCACAAAGCCAACGATAATGGCGGCCGAGGTGAAAAATACCTGGGGATGGACATCGAAACGGGGGGACGCACCCGAAGGCTCCGAAGAGGGAGCGGAGGGGTCCTGGGAGCTTAACTCACTGTCTGTCATAAAAAAAATCCACTGAGAGTTTCAAGACAACCCGAAGTGGCGATGGAAAGCCTGACCGTCGACCCGTGTGACACGGGCCGTTGAAACATCATGAAGCCCTGCAGCACACCCGAAGAAACCAGGCTCATAGTCCTGATTTCTTCGGGTGTTGCCGCCGGAAAGCTGCCGTACGGGCCCCATGCAAAATATGCCTGCAGATCCTTCTCGCCTCTCCGGAACAACCGGAATCCGCCCCACGGCACAAGGACAACCTCGCCGGGGGCCGAGAAAACATGCGGGATGATCACTCACTTCATACCTTACACGAGCAGCAGACTACCCGAAATTTAAAATACTAAGAAAGCAATAAAGCAACAATTTGTTTTCAAATAACTTTTCAAAACCTTGTCGCATCTAAAAAGCGCAACAAAGTCAGTCATCTCGCAAAAACCGGAACAGGCTAACATAAATATACCGACTTTAAAACCCTTGTAATTATGATGCTAACAGCGCCCCGTTCCCGCACCATTCTAAAGACATACGCCCATCAAGGGGTTCTCGTACCACCCATAACCCACTGTTTCACAAATTTAAATTTTCGCACAACTGGACATTTAAAACAGGAGCATTCCTAATATTAGATGGACATTCATGCCCACGTGGCCCAGGGCCGCCCCCGGGATAACCACCCGGTAATATTCAAGCCTTGCCCGGGGTGGACACACTCTTTCCTTGACATTTAAAATGAATTATATTTTTATTCTGAATAGCATTCAATTTTGGAATTGCGTTTCATCCAAGCTTCCCGCCCGGCCCTGCCTGATCGCCGGGACCACCCACCCCACCCTTGGAGGCCTTATGGAATTCGCGTTTACCAAAGACCAACTGATGTTCAAAAAAGAGGTGATCCGGTTCGCCCGGAAAGAGATCCTCCCCCGAGTGGAAGAAAACGACCGCAACCACACCTTCGACTTTGAAGCCTTCCGCAAAATGGGAGAGTTTGGCCTCCTGGGCCTCCACCTCCCGGAAGCCTACGGGGGGGCCGAGGCCGACGTGGTTACCACGGTACTGGCCGGAGAAGCCCTGGGCGAAGCAGGTGTGGACGGAGGCCTCACCCTCTCCTACGGTGCCCACTCCTTCCTCTGCGCCGACACCCTCTTCTGCCACGGCACCGAGGCCCAAAGGCAAACCTACCTGCCGGACCTCATCTCCGGAGAAAAAATCGGCTGCATGGGGCTCACCGAACCCAGCGCCGGCTCCGATGTCGCCTCCATGAAAACCACGGCCATCAAACAAGGCGACACGTACGTGTTGAACGGCAGCAAAACCTTCATCACCAACGGCCCCATCGCCGACGTGGCACTCATCTACGCCAAAACCGACCCGGAAAAAGCCCACGACGGCATCTCCGCCTTTATCGTGGAAAAAGGAACCCCAGGCTTTGAGTCGGGTCCCCCCATGAACAAACTGGGCTGCAGAAGTTCCCAGACCTCGGAACTCTTCTTCTCCGACTGTGCCATCCCGGCAAAAAACCTCGTCGGCGAAGAAGGCACGGGCTTTCTCATGGCCATGCAGACCGTGGAGTGGGACCGGAGCGCCCTGCTCTCTCCCATGGTGGGGGGAATCAACCACGCCCTGGCCCGGTCCGTGGCCTACGCCAAAGGCCGGGAACAGTTCGGCCGCCCCATCGGAACATTCTACGCCACCAAAGAAAAACTCGCCTCCATAAAGATCTTCGCCGAAGCGGCAAAGCTCCTCGTCTACCGCATCGCCTGGTGCAAAGGCCAGGGCAAGCCTGTCAACCACCTGGAGGCCGCCGTGGCCAAGCTCTTTGTGGGGGACTGGCTCCTCGGCCCCAGCAACGACGCCCTCCTGCTCCACGGCGGCTACGGCTACTGCCACGAATACGGCGTGGAACGCATGTTCCGGGACGGACGCCTCGCCCCCATCGGCGGCGGCACCTCCGATGTCCAGAAAATGATCATCTCCAAAATGATATAGGGGGGACCAGCCCATGAATTTCGACCACACCCGGGAAGAACGCGACCTGTTTCTCTCCCTTGAAACCATCCTCGGCACCAACCCCGATGAGCACCCGAAGCCCTTGATCACACTGCTGTCGGACACCGGCTACACGACCCTGGACGCCCCCGGCCTCTCAAACGCCCTGCCCGGCGCCCAGGAGCGCCTGGCCCAATGGAAGCCCGCAGCCTACCGCACCATTGAATACGGCCTGCGCATTGCAGCCCCCCTCATGGAACGGTTCGGACCGGACTCCTGGCAGGCTGCCTGGGTGGAGCCCGTCCAAAAAGGAGAAACCCTTGCCACCGCAGCCTTTGAGACGGTCCAGGGCGACCCGGGGCTCACCGGAAAAGCCCACGGCACCGAAACCCTCATCTCCGGCACCTTAACGGGAATCCCCGGCGCCGACTCAGCCGATCTCATCCTCGCCGCCGGGACCGTGGACAAAGCCCCTGCCCTTTTTATCATCGAGCAAGGGACCCCGGATATCACCCTCACCCAGGGGGCCACCGGCCTGTTTACCTTAACGGCCTACGGCGCAAGCCTTGCCCACACCCACGTGGCCGTACCCGATCCAAGCGCCCCCATCCCCACCCTGCTCACCCTCCTGAAAACCCAGCTCCAGGCCTCCGAAGCCACCGGCCACGCGGCCGCCCTCTTCGAGCAGGCCAAAAAAGCGGCCAAAACCAAACCCGACGGCGGCAAGCCCCTCATCGCACGCCAGGAGGTGGGCTTCACCCTGGCCACCATGTACACCCTGCTCCAGACCAGTCGCCTCATGAACGCCAACGCCTCAGCCCTCATCAACACCGAGGAGAGCGACGCCGCCATGGCCGCACACTGCGCCCGGGTCTTCTGCAGCGACGCCGCCGAAGAGATCGTCTCCTCCGCCCTCTCCGTCATGGGCGAACAAGGCTTTGAAAAAGGAGGCCCCGCCGACCGACTGGCGACCATCCAGGCCCTGCGCGTGGAAGGCGCCTCCGTAGGCCAGGCCAAAGAGGCCATCGGCAATATGCTGCTGAAATATTGACGGTATAAAAACAGCCTCCGGCGGCAAGGTGTGCCACCTTGAAAGCCGATTGTCATTTCGGCCTTGATCATCGTTTGGGCCGCGACCTGCAAAGAACCGATTCGTAGGGTGCACTCCGTGCACCAAAATCAAAACCCGCCATGCCCCGAACGTATCGGTAAAATGGAGGCCTTTGGTGACCCGGACACGGTGCACAGAGTGCACCCTACGGGCTGTCGACCTTTTGGGGCGGTGTCATCAATAACATCCTGGTGGCCCAAACGATGACCAAGCCCCACATTTCAAATGCTGCCACAAACGTCGACTATTCGTTGGATACGATTTTACGACGGTCATCATGACACCATTTTAAACCACGGGCGCAGCCCATCGGCGAATGTGAGCGACCTGAGGAACGAAGGTCGGGAGCATTTGCAACCCGCTTCCGAGGTGTTTTTCGCTATAGAGGCTTCGCCACCCTCGCCGCCGGAGGCACGCTTTTATTTTTTCTCTGTGCTCTATGGTTCCCATAGAAAGCATGATTCTAAATACGGAGGATTTATGGCTGTTATCAGATCTGCGGTGGATACAAAGTCTGACACCTACCGGAAGAATTTTGAGGCGATGGCTGAGCGGGTGGGGGTACTCAAACAGCGGCTCGGTGAGGCGCGGGAAGCGCGCTCGGAAAAGGCGAGGTCCCGTCTGGCCCAGCAAGGCAAACTTTCGGTGCGGGAGCGGCTGGACCTTCTCCTGGATCGCAACACGCCCTTTCTGGAGCTGGGGGCCCTGGCCGCCTACGGGCAGTACGACGGAAAAGTCCACGGAGCGGGCAGCGTCATGGGCATCGGGGTGATTCACGGCCGGGAGGTGATGGTCCACGCCAACGACCCCACCATCAAGGGGGGCACGGTCTACCCCATGGGGGTGAAAAAGACCCTCCGGTGTCAGGCCGTGGCCATGGAGAATCGCCTGCCCACGGTCTACCTCATCGACTCGGGCGGAGCCTTTCTGCCGTTGCAGTCCGAGGTGTTTCCCGATATCGACGACGGGGGCCGGGTCTTCTACAACCAGGCCATGATGTCCAAGATGGGCATCCCCCAAGTCACCTCGGTCATGGGCCTCTGCACGGCCGGGGCTGCCTACATCCCGGCCATGAGCGACGAGGTGGTCCATGTGAAGGGCACCGGGGCCATCTTCCTGGGTGGCCCCCCTCTGGTCAAGGCCGCCACAGGGGAGGAGGTCACCGCCGAAGAACTTGGCGGGGCCGACCTCCACTGCCGGGAGTCCGGGGTCTCCGATTACCAGGCGGAAAACGACGCCCAGGCACTGTCCATGGTGCGCGAATCCATCCGGCAGCTCCCCAGAACCGAAAAATGCCCCCTCCCCATGGAGGCCCCCAAAGAGCCCCTCTACGACCCCGAAGAGATCTACGGCATCGCCAGCCAGGAGCTCAAAACCCCCTACGAGGTCCGGGAGATCATCGCCCGCCTCGTGGACGGCAGTGACTTCCATGAGTTCAAGCCCCTCTACGGCCCCACCCTGGTGTGCGGCTTCGCCCGCATCCACGGCTACCCCGTGGGCATCCTGGGCAACAACGGCATCCTCTTCTCCGAGAGCGCCCTCAAAGCCACCCAGTTCATCCAGCTCTGCGACCGGCGGGGCATCCCCCTGGTCTTCCTCCAGAACATCAACGGCTACATCATCGGCAAAGCCTACGAAGCCCAGGGCATCACCAAAGACGGCCACAAGATGGTCAACGCCGTGGCCACCGCCTCGGTCCCCAAGTTCACCGTCATGGTGGGCGCCTCCTTCGGCGCCGGCAACTACGGCATGTGCGGCAGGGCATACAGCCCCCGCCTCCTCTGGACCTGGCCCAGCCACGAAATCGGCGTCATGGGCGGAGAGCAGGCCTCTGACGTCCTTGTCACCGTTAAGAATGAGCAACTCGCACGGGAAGGTCAGCCCCCCCTCACCGACGAGATGGTCGATCAGATCAGGGTCCCGGTCATGGACGCCGCCCGAAAGGAAGGAGACGCCTACTACAGCACCTCCCACCTCTGGGATGACGGCATCATCGACCCCAAAGACACCCGCACCGTCCTGGCCCTCTCCATCTCCGCAGCCCTCAACGCCCCATTGCGCGATGACAAGGAAGGGTTTGGGGTATTTCGTATGTAAGGGGAAAAGCCTCCGGCGGCGAGGTGTGCCACCTCGAAAGCGGGTGGCGAATGCTCCCGCCCCTCGTTCCTCGGGTCGATCACATTCGCTGACGGGTTTCGCCCGTGGGTAAAGGAAACGAGGATCAAAATGTTAGAAACGACCCTAAAAAATAAAATGGCTGAAGGCACACAGATCAAATCTGATTTACGGCAAGGTGACGACACCGTATCCGCACCTTCACGGAACTTGTGAAAAGACCCACATAGGCCTCAGCTTTGGAGGCGGGCGCAGCCCGCGGCGAACGCCATTGCGATTTGCCCTGAGGAACGAAGGGCGAAGCGCAATGGCAATATGCTTTCGAGGTGGCTCACCTCGCCGCCGGAGGCACGCTTTTTAACCCGATGTTAACCACGAGGCAAAAATGACTCAGACCATTGATAAGATGTTGATCGCCAATCGAGGGGAGATTGCGGTTCGGATTATGCGCACCTGCCGTGAGATGGGAATCGGGACGGTGGCGGTGTATTCGGAGGTGGATCGCAGGGCGGCCCATGTGCTCATGGCAGATGAGGCGGTGTGTATCGGGCCTGCCGAGGCAACGCAGAGCTATCTCAACATGGACGCCATTGTTGGGGCGACCCGGGCAACGGGAGCCGGAGCTGTTCACCCGGGGTACGGGTTCCTGGCTGAGAACGCGGAGTTTGCCGAGAGGTGCAGGGCCGAAGGGTTTCTCTTTATTGGGCCGGAGCCTGGGGTGATCCGCCTGCTGGGGGACAAGACGGCTGCAAGAAAGAGGCTGTCTGCCGAGGGGCTTCCCATCATCCCGGGGACTTTAGGGGGAGGGGCCTCCCTGGAAGAGCAGGAGAAGGCGACCCTTGCCATGGGATATCCCGTGGTGGTGAAGGCGGCTGCCGGAGGTGGGGGCAAGGGGATGCGCACGGTGGCTCGGCCTTCGGAGCTTGAGGCGGCCCTGACCTCGGCATCGGGAGAAGCCCTGGCAGCCTTTGGAAGCGGTGAGGTCTACATCGAAAAATACCTGGAAGGGCCCCGCCACATCGAGGTGCAGGTCCTGGCCGATACCCATGGCAACGCCATTCACCTCATCGAGCGGGAGTGTTCGGCCCAGCGCCGCCACCAGAAAATCGTGGAAGAGTGCCCCTCCCCGGTGGTGGATGACACGCTCAGGCACACCATGGGCATGGCGGCGGTCAACGCGGCCAAAGCCGTGGGGTACACCAACGCAGGTACCTTTGAATTCCTGGTCGACAAGGAGATGAACTTTTACTTTTTGGAGGTCAACACCCGCCTCCAGGTGGAGCATCCCGTCACCGAAATGGTCACCGGCGTGGACCTGGTGAGAGAACAGATCCGCATCGCAGCGGGCGAGCCCTTGGCCTTGTCCCAGAAGGACATCATTCCACGGGGCCACGCCGTGGAGTGCCGCATCTACGCAGAAGACCCGGCAAACGGCTTCATGCCCTCCCCCGGCACCATCCAGACCCTGGTGGAGCCCTCAGGGCCCGGCGTCCGTGTGGACAGCGGGGTTTACCAGGGGTGGACCGTGCCCATGGAGTACGACCCCATCCTGTCCAAACTCATCACCTTCGGCCAGGACCGGCAGGCCGCCACCCAACGCATGGTCCGGGCCCTCAAGCAAACCGTCATCACCGGCATCACAAGCCCCGTGCCCTTTCTCATCGACCTCCTGGAGTCCGAAGCCTTCCGGGACGGTCAAGTCAAAACCGACACAATCGACACCACCCTCTCGGACTGGTCCCCGACCCGCCCGGAGGTGGAAGCCCTGCTCGCCTACGTGGCCCACGACCTCTTCGGCCAGGCAAAGGCAACATCGCCCGAAGGCCCCTCCGCCCAACCGTCTCCCTGGACCCAACTCGGAGCCTTTCGCATATAAGCAGGGGATAAATCCCCTGCACCCCAGGGGCGCGAATGCTCCCGGCCTTCGTTCCTCAGGCCGATCACATTCGCTGACGGGCTTCGCCCGTAACCGCAAACAAAGTCATCGCATATCACTGACGGTCACCAAACCGCCTTTCATCCGACATGGAGAAGACCATGGACTACCGATGCAAAACAGGAGACACCGAAACCACCCTCACCTGCACCACCCACAAGGACGGATTCTCCACCGAAATGGACGGAACCCCGTACAGCGTCTCGGCCGTGCCCGTGGATGAGACAAAACTCCACCTGTGTATCAACGGCCGGGGCCTCCTCGCCCATGTGGAGGCCATCGAAGGTGGAAAGCGAGTCACCATAGGCGGCATCTCCATGGATGTCCTCGACGCGGACCGGCTTGCCCACACACCAAGCGCCCCCGACGAGCTGCCCGGAGACGTCACCCCCCCCATGCCCTCGGTGGTGGTGGCCGTCCTCGTGGCCCCAGGCGACCATGTGGACAAAGGCACCCCCCTTGTCACCCTCTCCGCCATGAAGATGGAGACCACCCTGGCAGCCCCCTTTGACGCCATGGTTTCGGCCATCAACACCAACCCGGGCGATCAGGTGATGCCGGGCGAGATCCTTGTGAGCATTGAACCCAAAGGGCAGGAGGAAGAAAAAACAGGAACCGGCGGTTAACCCAGACAATCAACATCTTAAGATCACGGTTCCTGCGACTTCGAAGCTTGCGACTCTGTCCGAATAAATCGTTAACCTTTATGTTGGGCAAAGCCCGAGCCCTTGCACTTTTTCCTGAGGAACGAAGGAAAAAGTGCAAAGGCAATCAGCTTTCGAGGTGGCTCACCTCGCCGCCGGAGGCTTGCGTTTTGAATTGACGTTCACCATAGAAGGCGTTTTTTTCCACAACAAAGGAGATTGCCATGACGGACGCACCCCACCTGCTTTACATGGTCACGGATGCCGCGGCCTGCATCACCATCAACCGCGAGGCCCGGAAAAATGCCTTGAGCCCGGAGGCCATTGCTCTCTTCCACGATCATCTGGACGCCGCTGAGGCGGACACCTCGGTACGGTGCGTTCTCATCCGTGGTGCCGGACCCCGGGCCTTCTGCACCGGGGCGGACCTGGGCTCGGCCATCAAGACCGACGGGGACTCCCTGCCCACGGCCCTGGCCTACGCCCGGCTTCTCCACCGACTTTACAGCTTTCCAAAGCCCACGGTGGCCATGGTCCGAGGGTACTGCCTGGCCGGGGGCATGGGCCTGATGCTCGCCTGCGACATGGTCCTGGCCGATGCCAAGAGCCGCTTCGGCACCCCGGAGGTCAACGTGGGGCTCTTTCCCATGATGATCGGGGCCCTCATCTTCCGAAACGTCCCCCGCAAAAAAGCCATGGAGATGATCCTCACCGGCCGCATGATCGAAGCCGACGAAGCCCTGTCCATGGGCCTTGTCACAAGGCTCCACCCCGCAGAGGCCCTTGAGACCGAGACCCGTGATCTCCTCTCTATTCTGGCAGGCAAGAGCCCCATCGGCCTGCGCCTGGGTAAGGAAGCGTTCGCATCCGTGGAGACCCTGCCCTTTGACAAAGCAGTTGACAGTCTCGCCCAGGCCCTCACCCGCGTCATCGCCACACAAGACGCAGCCGAAGGCCTCAAGGCCTTTATGGAAAAAAGGGCTCCGGAGTTTACGGGAACATAATAAAAAAAAGCCTCCGGCGGCGAGGTGTGCCACCTCGAAAGCAGGTTACGAATGCTCCCCCCTCCCTCGCTCCTCGGGGTGATCACATTCGCTGACGGGCTGCGCCCGTGATCTTTGCTGTGGGGGTATTCATACACCCTTGTCCCCTGGAGCGCCGCACTCCTGTGCGGCACTGGTAACAACGGACAAAAAAAGCCGCACCGGAGTGCGGCGCTCCGTTTCTGTCGATCTTTCTCGGTTTTTTGAAGGTCGCAGCACAAACGATGACCAAGACCCAAACGTCATTCAAAACGAACCATAAAGACCTGTTTGTTAGACCGTCTTTATGAGATCAGGCAAAAGCTTGCCCCCCGGCAGGGCTACCGGAGGCATAAGCTGAACAGATACGGGATTTGTACATTTGTTTTTTGCGTAATCCCTTACCATTCACCACGGGCAAAGCCCGTAAGCAAATGTGCAGGGGCGAAGCCCCGAAGCATTTGCAGAGCAGGAGGCCTCATGCCACACGAACATGCCGGCGAAAAATTGATCATCGCCAACTGCAGCGGTTTTTACGGGGATCGGTTCTCAGCCATGAAGGAGATGGTGGAAGACGGAGAGATCCATGTGCTCACCGGGGATTACCTGGCGGAGCTGACCATGGCCCTGCTCTTCAAGGCCCGGCGCAAGGATCCGTCCCTGGGGTATGCGGGGACCTTTTTAAAACAGATGGAGCAGGTGATGGGCACCTGCCTGGAGCGCGGAATCCGCGTGGTGGCCAACGCAGGGGGGCTCAACCCGAAGGGACTTTGCGCTGCCCTTGAAAAGATGGCGGCTGCATTGGGGCTTTCACCGATCATTGCCTGCATCGAAGGGGACGACCTCATGCCCAACCTTGCAGGGCTCCAGAAAGGCGGGGAGGCGTTTTGCCACCTTGACCGGGACACGCCCCTGTCCGAGGGCGGGGTCTTTCCCATCACGGCCAACGCCTATTTGGGAGGTTGGGGGATTACCGAAGCCCTAAGCCAGGGGGCGGACATCGTCATCGGGGGACGCCTTGCCGACGCAGCCCTTGTGTCGGGCCCCAGCGCCTGGCATTTCGGCTGGAAGCGGGACGACTGGGATGCCCTTGCAGGCGCGGTGGCGGCCGGCCACGTCATTGAATGCGGCACCCAGGCCACCGGGGGCAACTACTCCCATTTCGAAGAGGTCCCCTCCTGGACAAAGGTGGGTTTTCCCCTGGCCGTCATGGATCAAGACGGCTCTTCGGTCATCACCAAGCACGAGGGCACGGGGGGCCTTGTCTCCGTGGGGACGGTCACGGCCCAGCTCCTCTATGAAATCGAGTCTCCGGCCTACCTGAACCCGGACGTCACGGCCCGGTTCGACACCCTGCACGTTGCCGAAGACGGAAAAAACCGGGTGCGGCTCTCGGGGTGCAAGGGCACGTCACCCCCTGCAACGGCAAAGGTGTGCATCAACACCATCGGAGGGTACCGGAACACGATCTCGGTTCTTCTCACGGGCCTTGACCCGGACGAAAAGGCTCGCATCGTGGAAGAGATGCTCTTTGACGGCCCCGACGGGCGGGACGGATTCGCTTCGGTGGAGACCCAGCTCTTAAGATGCGCCCACACGTGCCCCCGGTGCATGGAGGAGGCCATGAACCTTCTTCGCATCACCGTGCGGGACCCGGACGAAAAAAAAGTGGGTCGCGCCTTCACCGCCAAGGTGGTGGAACTCGCCCTCTCCTCCATCCCCGGGTTCAACCTCACGGCCCCTCCGGCACCGGCCGTCCCGGAGACCATCCACTGGCCCGCCCTCATCCACAAAGGCAACCTTTGCGAAGCCGTTCACATCAAAGGCACCACCTTCCTCGTGGATCCCGTGGAGGGAAGCGGCGCCGGTGCCCTGCCCCCGGATACGCCCGGGGACAAGACGCCAGCGGCAGGCGCCACCGTCACCCTGCCCATGGGGCACCTGTTCGCAACCCGCTCCGGGGACAAGGGGGGCAACGCCAACCTGGGCGTCTGGGCCAAAACCCCGGAGGCCTTTCACTTCTTGCAGGAAGCCCTCACCCCGACACGCCTAAAGGAACTCCTGCCCGACCTGGCCCCCTTTGCCGTGGACCGCTGGTCCCTGCCCAACTTAAACGCCGTCAATTTTTATATCCGGGGCCTCCTGGGCGACGGCGTGGCCGCCTCCTCCCGCATCGATGCCCAGGCAAAAACCCTGGGAGAATACCTCCGGTGCCAGCCCATGGAGGTGCCGGCGGCGCTGGGAGAACAGTGTGTCAGCCACCCAAGATAAAAGAAAAAAAGCAGGTTGCGGGTGCGCTTTCCCCCTCGGTCCTCGGGAAAAATCGCATCCGCCTTTCAAACAAACGTCGGGCCTTAATGTAACCATTCAGCTCAAACGCAAGCTGAATAGTTGCGCTCCATCGGCCTAATTTATATCACCCCCCCAAGCCCCCTTGTCCCCTGGAGTGCCGCACTCCTGTGCGGTACGGGTAACGACGGCCACAAAAGCCGCACCGGGGTGCGGTGCTCCGTTTCAGTCGACCTTTCTCGGTTTTTTTTAACGCTTCGAGAACCGCACCCTAGGGCCACGGCATACCCGAAGCGCCGAGCGCATCACAAAACGTCTCATGGGCCGATACCGCCTTCTTTGCCTTGGCCCGCGTTGTGGGGTTTGCTATGAAATACGGATGGATTGCCCAGAAACACAGACTTCGGAGAGATTGATGCAGGAAAACACAGACACCCCCATGCAGGAAAAACCCTCAACGGTACGCCGCAAACGGGAAAAGGCCCACCGGGAGCGCACCATTCTTGATGCGGCCTTAAGGCTCTTTGTGGCAAAAGGATTTCACCGGACCAGCGCCAGCGAAATCGCCAACGCCGCCGAAGTCTCCGTGGGCACGGTCTACTTCTACTTCAAAAACAAAGAGGCCCTTCTCATCCGACTCACCGAAGAGATCTCCTACGAACTCAGAAAACTCGTGGGCTCGGAATTCAGCCTCTCCGACGGCACCCTTGACGGGTTCAAGGGGGCAGGGCTCTCCTTTTTCAAGGACTTTTGCATCCCGCACCCTGAAAAGGTAACCCTTCTTTTCCGGGAAGCAGTGGGCCACAGCCAGGCCGTGGAAAAAGCCAGGAAAAAGGGCTTTACCCAGCTCACCGAGGATGTAAGAAAAGCGATTTTGTTCATGGCTGAAAACATGGACCGGCCCCTGACCAACCCGGAATCTGCGGACGTATTGGCCGTCAGTATCGTCGGTATCTACGAACGGGTAGCCTACAACTACCTTTTCTGGAAAGAGGGAGAGACAGATATCCTCAAGGTGGGGGAAGACGCGGTGGCGTTTCTCGTGGCGGGGGTGGAGCGGTTTCTTAAGCCTTAGGATATGATAGACAGCTTCATCCGGGAGCCATTCTCCGTTACGACTCCGGAGCGGACACTTCCGCTTTGCGGGCCAACTCCTCATGGAGCCAACTGGGAACCGGGGCTTTAAAATAGGCTCGAACCACGGCATGGCCGATTTCATGACGCAGAATACGGATTTCACACTCCCTCGGGATCACGATGAGGTTTTTCACGGAAGAATAAAATGCGGGTGCATCGGTTTCCCGCCCATAAATGCGCTTGTGTTCCATGGTAACAGCCTTTCTGTCCGGAACGATGAGGATACGATAGTCTGTCTGGGAAGGATAAAGCTGGAGAGTCTTTGACACCTCTCGCTCCATCGCCACCGTGTTCACCTTCCATTCCGAGGTAGACGCACACCCCGTGAAACTCAGCACACAGATAAATATCATCAAATATTTCATAACCGACTCCTGTTTTTAGCAGAACATGATGCCCCATGTCTAAAACGGACGCTTGAACGATAGAGTCGGATGCAAAAAAGAGGGCTGAACCTTTGGTACGCGTTTCGTGCGACTTGGGGGGTTTGCTTATTCGATTTTGCACGTTGTGTTCCACTATTTGGTAAAAACAGGACGATTTAGCCCCAAAAGCAAACAGATAAAAATAGTCAAAAAAACAGATACTTGTAAGACTGAAAGAATATATTTATTTACAATGGCAGAGACACTGCCCTTAAGCATTATTTTTCCACGGCCACTATCGTGGATAAACACCTGTAGTTCAACATGATGAATCACCTCTCGTTCAATAAATTGAACATCTCAAACGAAAAAGCCGTGATCAATCCAGCTAAGGATCAATCACGGCCCTTTGTGCTCCACGAAAACCTCTGCTTTTGATTTTTTATGACACCTCGTAATCCACCACAATACGCTCGGAGATGACGGATCGGATATAGGCCAGGACTTCCAGGTGCTCGGGATGTCCCGCGTAGGTGCCCAGGGCCTCCTTACTGAGATGGGTGGTGGTGAGGACCACATCAAAGGCGGCATCCGTAGGGTTGAAGTTGATGCCCACCTCCGCTGCTTCCAGTTCGTCTATTTTCGGAGGAAGCGCCTCCAGAAGGGATTTCATCTTATTCATCGCATCTGTTTTTTCATCTGCGCTGAGTTTTTTGTCCATTCGAAATGCGACGACATGCTTGATCATCTGATCCTCCTTTGGTGTCATCCCGAAGCCACGGCCCCGGGTGTGCGGTTGCCTCCTCCCGTTGTCCGGGTGGGGCAAGGGTCCCTGTCTTCCCCCCACCTGCCTGCAGGTCACTCGTTTCGGCTGCTGCGTCGCAGCGCCAAGAGAAAGTGTACCAGCCCGCCACCGTGCTGTCAGCCCATTTTCACGCAGGATACTCCCTCAACGGTTGCACCCAAGCGGTCCTTAAGGTCCTTGATACATCGGATATTGCCTGTATTTCTAAACAGGACCCCGGTCCGTGTTCCTTCCGCACGGATCCTACCTGCGGAGACGAACCCCTTTCTTAGCAAACGGCCCAGCCTGGCACATAACCACCCGGCACATAAGGAGAAAGCGCCCAAAAATATTGTTTTTCAAGCCTAAAACACCCCCTTTCACCCAAATTCCATGCACCTAAAGTCAGACAAAAAAATTGACAGGGCCTACCTATTAATGAGAATCAAAGTTCATCTTATTTTTTATAATCACTGGAGGTTTTTCAATGAATCGAACGCTCTCGTTCAGCCGTCTGGCCAAGGGCGGCCTGGTGGCCCTGCTCGCCCTTATGGTCGCAGCTCCCAACGCCCTTGCCCGTACGTCCAAGCACCCCGATACCCTTGTTGTCGCCACCACCTACGACGCAAAAACCCTCGATCCCTATATGACCAACGACGTGGCCTCATCCAACGCCATGCGCCAGATCTATGAGACCCTGGTGGCCATCGACGCCAAAGGGGATGTCGTTCCCTCCCTGGCCGAAAAGATCGACCGCGTCGACGGCAAGACCTATCGGTTTACCCTGAAAAAAGGGGTCAAGTTCCACAACGGCGAGACCCTCACCGCAGACGACGCCCTCTACAGCCTGAAGCGCGCCTATGAAAAAGGGGCCTCCGTTCGCCACATCCTGGGTGTCATCGACCCCGCAGGCTTCAAAAAAATCGACGACCTCACCTTTGAGGTGAAAACCAAGGACGCCATGAGCTCCTTTCTGGCTGCCCTCACCCACTTCGGCGGCGGCGTCATCATCAACCAGAAAGCCGTTGAAGCCGCAGGCGACGACTACGGATTCAATCCCGTAGGCACCGGCCCCTACAAGCTCACCGCCTGGAAAAAAGGCGATCGCATGGAGCTTACCCGTTTTGAAGGCTACCACGGCGCCAAGCCCGAGTTCCCCAAAATGGTCCTGCGCGTCATCCCCGAAGCCTCCAACCGCACCATTGAGCTGGAGAGCGGCGATGTGGACATCTCCTTTGAGGTCTCCTCCCTGGACGTGTCCCGCGTAAAAGCCAACAAAAACCTGGAGCTCCTGACCCTGGTGGACACCGCCACCACCTACATGGGCTTCAACTGCAGCAAGGCCCCTTACGACAACGAAAAACTTCGTCAGGCCCTGACCCTTGCCATCAACATCCCGGGCAGCGTCAAAGCCGTGTTCCGCGGCAACGCCTTCCCCGCCTTTGGCCCCATCGCTCCCAACGTCAAGTACTCCAACAACGACCTGGAGCCCTCCAAGACCGACATCAAAAAGGCCAAAAAGCTCCTTGCCGAAGCCGGTTACCCTGACGGCCTCACCACCACCCTCTGGACCAACTCCAAGAAGGTGCGCGTGGATATGGCCACCATCATTCAGGCCCAGCTCAAAAAAATCGGCGTCACCGTCAAGATCCAGGTACTGGAGTGGGGCGCCTACCTCCAGGGCCTGAAAGACAACAAGCACGAGCTCTTCATCGTGGGATGGACCTGCCAGACCCCCGACCCGGACATGGCCGTCTACCCCACCTTCCACTCCTCGCAGATCGGCGGCAACAACTTTGCAGCCTTCGGCGATCCCGAAGTGGACGCCCTCCTGGACAAGGCCCGCATCACCCCCGACGGAGCCGAGCGCAAGGCCCTCTACTTCGACATCCAGGACAAGCTCCGTGAAAAAGCGCCCTGGGTCTTTTTGGCCAACAAAAAGATCGCCTTCGGCGTCCAGAACTACCTGGAAGGGTTCACCCCCAGCCCCTACGGCTTCCACGCCCTCTACGAAGTGAAAATGAAGAAGTAGGCTTAAATAAGCATGCCCCTTAAAGGGTGCAGCTTGCCACAACACGTCGTGGCAGGCTGCACCCACGCTTTCTGTAAGAAAGGTTCTTCATCTTTCAGAAAAAAGGCCTTCTGGAGAGTCACTTCGGAGGGCCGCCTTGCTTTTTCCTGACGAACAAGAGGGAAAAGCAAGGCGGCAGCCAAACGTTTATTGCGGTGCCCCTGCAACCATTCCGTAGCCCACCTCTCTTTGTTCGCAATGCAAGAAGGTATGCGCAATGGGTGAAATGCCCGCATGAAATTTTAAAACCTGTTTGTCAAACTTTTCAGAAGTTTGGCCTCCGGCAGGGCCGCCGGAGGCGATTTTATTACCATGTAAGGAGGTCGAATTGCTCGGCTATATTCTGAGACGATGCGCCATGCTGATCCCTGTGATCCTTGGCGTTGTCTTCATTGTTTTTGTCATGATGTACGTCACGCCCGGCGATCCGGCCCGAATGGTGTTGGGGGAGCAGGCGCCCCAGGAAGATGTGGACAACCTGCGGGCGGAAATGGGCCTTGACGACCCCTTCCTTTTTCAATTCGGCCGCTATGTCTACAAAGCCGTGGTGCACGGGGACATCGGCCGGTCCTACATCACCAAGCGCCCCGTATGGGACGAGTTGATGACGGCCTTTCCCATCACCCTGAAGCTCTCGGCCCTGGCCATGGGCATCGCCCTTTTGGTGGGGATCCCCTGCGGCATTGTCACGGCCGTGAAGCAGTACTCCATCTTTGACAACATCGTCACCCTCTTTGCCCTCATCGGCATCTCCATGCCGGTGTTCTGGCTGGGCCTGCTTTTGATCCTGCTTTTTACGGTAAAACTCGCCTGGCTGCCGCCATCCGGCTTTGACTCCCTTGCCGCCATGGTCATGCCTGCCGTGACCCTGGGCCTCCAGAGTGTTGCCATCATCACCCGTATGACCCGCTCCAGCATGCTGGAAGTGGTGCGCCAGGACTACATCCGTACGGCCCGCTCCAAGGGCCAGAAAGAGAGTGTGGTCATCCGCAAGCACGCCCTTCCCAACGCCCTGGTTCCCGTGGTCACCATCGCCGGTATCCAGTTCGGTATCCTCCTGGGCGGTGCGGTCTTAACCGAGATCATCTTCTCCATCCCGGGGCTGGGACGCCTCATGGTGAGCTCCATTGAAATGAGGGATTACCCCATGGTCCAGGGGGGCGTTCTCTTCATCGCCCTGGCCTTCTGCCTGGTGAACCTGGGAGTGGACCTGCTCTACGCCTGGCTCGACCCCCGCATCAAATCCCAGTACACGTAAAGGAGCCTCCGTGCAGACCAAGAAAAATTCTCTCTGGGGCCAGGTCTTCGGCCGCCTCAAAAAAAACCGCATGGCCATGATGGGCCTTTTCATCCTCTTTGCCCTGCTGCTCACGGCCCTCTTTGCCAATGTCATCGCCCCCTTTCCCTTTGACGAGCAGGACCTTTTCGCCACCCTGGAAGGCCCGTCCGGGGCCCACTGGTTCGGCACCGACGAATTCGGACGGGACATCTTCAGCCGCATCATCTACGGCAGCCGCATCTCCCTGCAGGTGGGCTTCGTGGCCGTGGGCTTCTCCGTCATGGCCGGGGGCTTCATCGGCGCCGTGGCCGGGTACTACGGAGGCCGCACCGACAACATCCTCATGCGCCTCATGGACATCCTGCTCTCCATTCCCCAGCTGCTGCTGGCCATCTCCGTGGCCGCCTCCCTGGGTCCGGGCCTCTTGAACCTCATGCTGGCCGTGGGCATCGCCGCCATCCCGCAGTACGCCCGCCTCGTCCGGGCCTCGGTTCTCTCCATCCGGGACCAGGAGTTTGTGGAGGCCGCCGTCTCCGTGGGGTCCAGCGACCTGCGCATCATCTGCCGCCACATCCTGCCCAACTGCATGGCCCCCATCATCGTCCAGGCCACCCTGGGCGTGGCCTTTGCCATTCTTATTGCAGCGGGCCTGAGCTTCATCGGCCTCGGTCTGGAGCCCCCCACCCCCGAATGGGGTGCCATGCTCTCCGGCGGACGTGAATTCATCCGGGACTACCCCTACATGACCATCTTCCCGGGCCTGGCCATCATGATCACCATCCTGGGCCTCAACTTCCTGGGCGACGGCCTCCGGGACGCCCTGGACCCGAAACTTAAGAACTAAGCTTGAAACCAGCTCTGATTTGGAGTCACGATATATGTCCGACACACCTTTGCTATCCATCCGGGACTTAAGCGTCCGGTACAGCACCGACAACGGAGCGGTGAAAGCCATCTCCGACTTTCACCTCGCCATCGACAAGGGCGAGACCTTAGGGCTCGTGGGAGAGACCGGCGCGGGCAAGACCACCATGGCCCTGTCCGTCATGCAGCTCATCGCGGACCCGCCCGGGCGCATCACCGGAGGGGAGATCCTCTTTGAGGGCCAGGACCTCACCAAGACCTCCGAGGCCGATATGCGCAAGATCCGTGGCGGCAAGATCGCCATGATCTTCCAGGATCCCATGACCTCCCTGAACCCCATCCTGCCCGTGGACGAGCAGGTGGCGGAGATGATCGCCCTGCACAACAAGGTCTCCAAGGAAGAGGCCCTGAAGCGGGCCCTGGCCATGCTGGAGACCGTGGGCATCCAGCCCGATCGGGCAGGGGAGTATCCCCACCAGTTCAGCGGGGGCATGAAGCAACGGGTCATCATCGCCATTGCCCTGGCCTGCAACCCGGCCCTTCTCATTGCGGACGAGCCCACCACGGCCCTGGACGTCACCATACAGGCCCAGGTGCTGGAGCTCATGAAGGCCCTGAAGAAAAAATTCGACACCGCCATGATCATGATCACCCACGACCTCGGCATCGTTGCCGAGACCTGCGACCGGGTGGCCATCATGTACGCGGGCCGCATCGTGGAAGAGGCCACCACCGAGCTGCTCTACGCCAACCCGAAGCACCCCTACACAAAAGGGCTGTTTGCCTCCATCCCCAACGTGGAAGAGGAGCGCGAGAGCCTCGCCGTCATCCCGGGCCTTCCCCCGGACCCCACGGACATGCCGAAAGGGTGCCCCTTTCATCCCCGGTGCGACAAGGCCATGGCCCGCTGCAGCACCGAGATCCCGCAACCCGTCGTCCGCGAAGACGGCCACATGGTGGCCTGCTTTCTGGAAGGAGGTGACGCTTGAGCGCCCCGTTTATCCAGGTCCAGAACCTGAAAAAGTACTTTGACACCAAAAAAGGGCCCCTCCACGCCGTGGACGATGTCACCTTCGACATCAACAAAGGTGAGACCTTGGGGCTCGTGGGCGAATCCGGCTGCGGCAAGTCCACCACGGGTCGAGCCGTCATCCGGCTCCTGGAGCCCTCCTCCGGGGAAGTTCTCTTCAACGGGAGCGACATCCTGCCCCTGTCCAAAAAAGAGATGAAGGCCATGCGCGCCAAGATGCAGATGGTCTTTCAGGACCCCTACTCCAGCCTGAACCCGCGCCTCTCCGTCTCGGACATCATCTCCGAGCCCCTGGACGTCAAAGGGCTCGGCTCCAGCAGTGACCGCGCCAAACGCGTGCGGGAACTCATGGACATCGTGGGCCTGGGGTCACGGCTTGCCAATACCTACCCCCACGAGCTCGACGGCGGCCGTCGCCAGCGCGTGGGCATCGCACGGGCCCTGGCTCTGAACCCCGAGTTCCTCGTCCTGGACGAGCCGGTGTCGGCCTTGGACGTCTGCATCCAGGCCCAGGTCCTGAACCTTCTGGACACCCTCCAGAAAGAGATGGGCCTCACCTACCTCTTCATCTCCCACGACCTCTCCGTGGTCCACCACGTGTCTGATCGTATCGCCGTGATGTACCTGGGCCGTATCGTGGAGATGGCCGACTACAAGACCATCTTCAAAGCCCCGGTCCACGCCTACACCAAGGCGCTTCTCTCGGCCATCACCATCCCCGTACCCAACCTCGACCGGGAGCGGATCATCCTCGAAGGCGACGTACCCAGCCCCATCAACCCGCCTCCAGGGTGCCGCTTTGCAGGCCGCTGCTACTACGAGAAGATCGGCGCCTGCACCAGCGAGACCCCCAGCCTCAAAGAGGTGTCCCCCGGACACTTCGTGGCCTGCCACCTGGCCGAGCAGGTCATGGCAGACCAGATGCAGGACGAAGCCAGGGCAGTGTAAAAAAACGCCAAAAGCCTGCCTCCGGCGGCGAGGTGAGCCACCTCGAAAGCTGATTGCCCCTGCGCTTTCCCCTTCGTTCCGATAGGGAAAATCGCAGGGGCGTTCGCCGCGGGCTACACCCGAAGACAACGTTAACGCTTTGGAGCGCCGCACTCCTGTGCGGCATTGCGATGACGGACCAAAAAACGCGTCAAAATTTGCCGCACCTGCAAACGTTTGGTTCAAGAGTTTAACCATTCAGCTCCGGCCGCAAGGCGGTGCCACATGTAAAGCAGGTTGGCCTGAAACTGTTTGTTAAAACCTGTTTGTTAAACTTTTTAAACGGTTAGCCCCCGGCAGGGCCGCCGGAGGCATAAACGGAATAGTTACAAAGAATTTTCGATCTTTTAGGAAGGGGGGCAAGT
The DNA here is from genome assembly GCF_900101345.1 of Desulfoluna spongiiphila. GTDB lineage: Bacteria > Desulfobacterota > Desulfobacteria > Desulfobacterales > Desulfolunaceae > Desulfoluna > Desulfoluna spongiiphila. The sequence continues at coordinate 121,597 of NZ_FMUX01000011.1, forward strand.
GCCTGCTCTCTGAAGGCCCATAGAATAACACCAGCGAAACAAGGACAACGCAATTGGGTATTCGTTAAGAACCATCGGTGACCGGGCGTGGAATCGCTATGCTCCTGCCGTTACAACAAACGACTCGCCAGCTCCCCCTTTTCATCCCAGCCTTTCCCGTGGCATGATCGAATCAGCCCGTCATTGCATATCCAACATGTTCAGGAGACCCCATGTCTGAAACACGCATAAACACACTTGAAGAACGATTTGTCCGATACTGCAAAGTCGACACCCAGAGCGACTCAACCTCCCCCACGGCTCCCAGCACGCCCTGCCAGCTCGACCTCTCCCGGATGATGGTGGAAGAGCTGAAAAACGTGGGTATCGAAGACGCCTGCCTTACGGACTACGGCGCCGTGTTCGGCACCCTCCCCGGCAATGTGAAAGACAAAAAAATCCCCACCATCGCCTTTGTGGCCCATGTGGATACCGCCCCCTCCTTCCACGCCGAAGGGGTCAAGCCCATCGTGCATCACAACTGGGACGGCAACACCATCGTGCTGCCCGACGACCCGGCCGTGGTCATCGACCCGGAGGAGAACCCGCACCTGAAAGGAAAAAAAGGAGAGGACATTGTCACGGCCAGCGGCACCACCCTGTTGGGGGCCGACGACAAGGCGGGTATTGCCATCATCATGGGCCTCATCGACTATCTCAACGAACACCCGGAGATCCCCCGGGGGGACGTGCGCATCTGCTTTACCCCGGATGAAGAGATCGGCAGAGGCGTCAGCGACGCCCTCATGAAAGACATCCACGCCGACTTTGCCTACACCCTGGACGGAGAAAACCCCGGCGACCTCGTGGCCGAGACCTTCTCCGCCGACCAGGCCGAGGTCAACATCAAGGGCGTCTCCATCCACACCTGCTGCGCCAAGGACCGCCTGGTCAACGCCCTGTACCTCGCCTCCAAGATCATTGAGCTCCTGCCCAAGCACCGCCTGAGCCCCGAGTCCACCGAAGGCCGGGAAGGATTCATCTTTACTGAGAGCATCTCCGGCAACGCAGCCGAAGTCACCTTAAAACTCAACCTCCGGGACTTTGAGCTGGAAGGCCTTGAAGACCAGGCCAAGCTCCTGCAGGAGACCTGCGCCCTCGTAGCCAAAACCGAACCCCGCGCCCGCATCACCTGCAACATCCGGCCCGAATACCGCAACATGCGCTACTGGCTTGAAAACGACATGCGCCCTGCCGACATCGCCAAAAAAGCCTACATCGATGAAGGCTTCATCCCCAACATGCTCGCCTTCAGAGGCGGCACCGACGGCTCCCTTATGACCGAAAAAGGGATCCCCACCCCCAACATCTTCTGCGGCATGCAGAACCCCCACGGCCCCATGGAATGGGTCAGCCTCCAGGACATGGAAAAAGCCATGTTGATTTGTGCGCGTGTTGTGGGATACTGGGCGGAATAAAGTAAAATGGAAAAAAGCCTCCGGCAGCCCTGCCGGGGGCTAAACTTCTGAAAAGTTTAACACACAGGTTTTACTTTGAATAACGCGTTTTGCTTGGACCTGACCTGCGGCAGTGGTATAGTGGAAAATAAGACTCTACCGCAAGAATGCGGATACCCACGATTTTGAAACAACGTGTTTTCGCTCCACCCTTTTTTCACCTTCCGATACATCCGACACATGGCAACGACCCGTAATCATGGCAGCAGCTGGCTTGGCTTCGTCATGACCTGACACCTCGAGTTGGTCTGCTTCTGCGCAAGGAGAAACCATGGCAAAAGGATTTTCGATCAATGAATTGCTTGAGGCGATCCAGTATGCGGTGGTGGAGGCCCAGGAAGTCGCTGAAACGCAACATACACGGCAAATCGCAGAGTATTTTACGGACACCGGGGAACCTGTCACCATCCCTCTGAAACTCCCGAACCCCCACCCCGAGGCAGGAAAGCTCGACGACAAGGGCAACGAAATCGCCCCTGCCATGGTGTCGGTGGACATTCCCAAAATCACCCTGGTGCCTCAGAATTCCATTGTTCTTAAATGCCTTGAAGTGGAAATGGAGGTTCCCATCGGCAGCCTTGATATCACGGAAGAGAACCCCGACGCGCAAGAGGCGACAGCTCCCTTAAGCAAGGAGGAGTGGGAAAAAAAGAAGATGAGCCTGAGGCTGGAAAGCCGCAAGTCCAAGCGGGCCATGGTGGATCGAATGAAAAGGCGTCTTCTGGTAGCCGGTGGCGGCTCATTTTTTGGGGGCCTAAACAAGAAAACCGCCAAGGTCCGCATCACCTTTGAAGGAGGGGAGCCCCCCGAGGTGGTGGCACGCATAGAACAGAGCCTGGCAAAGTTTGTGGAGACATAAGGGGGGCAAGGGGATGAGGGCCTGGATGATTGGATGATGCACACACATGAACGCAATCAGTCAAGGAGGTTGGTTATGGGTGACATGGCAAATCAATTCAGCGGGCTCCCCATGGAGTCCCTCATCGGCGGGCCGCTTCAGGCGGCATGCAATGCACAGGTACAACTGGCCAAGGCCGAAACGCAGTTCATCAACGAGGTGGGCCTGATTGAAAACGGCAGCGACAAGTCCCTGACGACGCGCACGGTAGATTTTGAGGCCACCCGGCCGGTGAACCTTCCCGACGGAACCATCACGTCCGAAACCATGAACATCAAGGCTCCGGTACTCTCCATCGTACCGATTCCCGCCTTGTTGATCGACGAAGTGGATGTCAAATTCAACATGGAAGTCAAGACCAGCGCGGAGTCCTCGTCCAAGACGGACGCAAGCGCCTCCTTGTCGGGCAAGGCGGGGTGGGGTCCTTTTTCGGTGAAAATCAGCGGTTCGGTCAGTACCCACCGGGAAAACACCCGCAAGACAGACAACAGCGCCAAATATGAGGTGCATGTCCATGCCAGCCAGTCCGAGCCCCCGGAGGGCCTCATGCGGGTGCTGGATCACCTCATCACGGCCTGCGAGCCGCGCTCTGTAACCGAAGCCAAAACCGACAGCAAGTAAGATCGACACATCCGGGAACCCAAAGGGGCGGTGGCAGTCCGACCAGGCCCGCCACCGTTGCCTTGGTCTCCTTGCCATGCGGTTCGTTTCGCATGGTACGAAAGCCCTCAACGAGACGCCTCAGACACACCACAATCACCACTTAGAGTCATGGTTTATTCGTTTCAACCCATCATTTTCTCATGAACTGCACAGGAGAAGGAGGCAAACAACCCATGGGACGCAAATTTGGTCTTGATGACGTCACGCATATTGAGCGTATCGTGGTGGGCCCGACCCGGGTAGACAGACTTCCGTCCCAGGATGAAATCAATGCCCAGATGGACTTTGTGAATCGCTGCCTCTCCGAAGGCCGCGGGCAACTGGTGGGCACGGAAAAGGGGGTCATGGTCATCCAGGCCGGGGACCAGCAGTTGATGGTCCAGCATACGGTCTACCATATCGGCTTCAGGCGCCCCCCCATCTGGCTTGCACACGGTCGTTCTGCCAAGGGCCCCGGCCCGTCCCCTCTGACCGGAACTCTGTCCTGAAAGGGGGAGGCGCGTCCCGTCCCCAGGCGCTCCCCGACACACCCAAAAACCGCCTTGAAACAGGGCGGTTTTTTTATTTCACCCTATTCACGTGGACCGGCCGAACGTTATCGCCGAGCCGACTATTTCAAGTGTAACGGACACGCACATTTGACAAAATCGCCCACAGCCTCGAAAATCACGTTTCAACGACACCGAAATCGTCCCGGCCCCACAAGAGGACTTAACCATTCACTCAAAAGGAAACCCATGCCGCCATCTGTTAAACTGAGCGACGTCATTGAGCAGCTGGAATTGCAATCCGAGGAATTTGAATCGTATTTCAACAAAAAAACCGGGGAATTTATTCTGGTAAACGCAGATTACATCTGCATGGTGGAGGACGGCGAGGACACCTCAGACCTTCCTGACTGGGAAAAAGAGGCCATTGAAGGTGCCCGAGAATTTCTGGACACCCAGGAGGACCACATCGCCCTGCCCTCGAAGTTTGAGGTCCACGAGTACCAGATCATGGAGAGATTCTGCCAAACGCTTTCACAGGAGAACGTTCGAGAGGCCATGTGCAACGTACTCCAGGGAAGAGGTGCCTTCAGGAGGTTTCGGGACAACCTCCGCCGCTACGGCATCGAAGAAGACTGGTATCGCTATTTAGGGGAAGCTCACAAAGAGATTGCAAGGGCTTGGTGCGAGGACAACGGAATCACGTACACACCGTGACACGCCCCACAGCCATTCGGCTGGCATTTTTTACCATGTAACTATTCATCTTCTAAAAATCTGCCTCCGGCGGCAAGGTGTGCCACCTTGAAAGCAGGCTGCGGATGCGTTTTGCCCCTCGTTCCTCGGGTCAAATCACATCCGCCTTTAAAGTAACATTCATTCAAGAAGTCATTTTAAGACCTGTTTGTTAAACTTTTTAAAAGTTTAGCCCCCGGCAGGGCCGCCGGAGGCATAACCTAAACAGCCACCTTTACTTTATCCCGACATACACCCCATTTTCAGCGGTGTTGCCCTGGATGGGATTCTCAAACGCAACCACATGCCCGTGGACCTCATCAAAAACGCCGGCTAACGTATCCAGAAATCCCTTCTCCGGGGCATCGTTGGACCACATGGCAAAGACGCCGCCAGGCTTAAGAAAGGCGCGGAGGCGCGTCAGCCCCTCTACGGAATAAAGGTCTGCGTGGGACGGGTTCAGCAGGGCATCCGGGGTGTGATCGATATCAAGAAGGATGGCGTCGAACTGGTGCCCCGGCTCATCCGGATCAAAGCCATCGCCCCGTGCAAGGGCGAAAAAGTCTGCGTTGACATAACGACACCTGTCATCGTTGGAGAGCAGCGCGCCGTTGGGTACCAGCTCACGCTGATGCCAGTCAATGACCGGGGCCAGCGCCTCAACAACCGTCATGCGGGCCACCTGGCTGTATTTCAATGCAGCCGCGGCGGTGTACCCCAGCCCCAGGCCCCCGACCACGATATCCCAAGCATCCCCGGAAAGGCCTGCCAGCCCCAGATCCGTCAGCGCCACTTCGGCGTCATGAAACAGAGACGACATCAGAAACTCTTCGTTGAGTTTCACCTCGTACACCTCACGCCCGCCCATTTCCAGCGCACGCCGCCGCCTTAGAATCAATTCACCCAGGGCCGTCTGCTGATAATCCAGCTCTTCGAAAAACGCACTCATCGTATCTCTCCTGTTCAAAAAAGCCGCGACGCGGCATATCGTTTCTTCACACCCATGCAAAAAAGCAGGCAGCCGATTCTATCAAGCCTCTACAGTATCGATTTTCTAAAGGAAAGACACAAAAAAATTACCCTCAGCCAGACGCCAGGAGGCACGGCCTCACCGATGAGCCCTTTCGATGTATAGGGCCATAGCGAATGTGAACAGAGAGCATTCGCAACCTGGAGTGCAGGGGATTTATCCTCTGCCCGCCGTAGGCAGTGCGGTTAAAGGTGCCTCCGGCGGCCCTGCCGGGGGCTAAACTTTTAAAAAGTTTAAGAAACAGGTTTTAAAAACAGATTCGGTTTAATTTGAATCAATAGCGAATGTGATTTTCCCTGAGGAACGAAGGGGAAAGCTCATTCGCAACCTGCTTTCGAGGTGTTTTGCCTAAGTGGATTCGCTACCCTCGCCGCCGGAGGTATTGCTTTTGTTTTTTCCTGAGCCCTCTTGACCCTGTGATTCATCAGACTTTAACCATAGAAGGCACGCTTTTTAGCCCCTTTATCGTTCTTCCGCCCTCAGACAAAAAACTCAGGCTCTTTGCGATCTGCAAATCCAACTTCCAACTCGTGCTTGTGCCGAAGGTAGTTCTCGTCGTCATAGTACTTGGCCTGGACCGGGCATGCTTTGACGCAGGCCCCGCATTTGATGCAGATGCCGTTTACTTTTGAAACGTCCTCAGTGTCTATGGAGCCCATGGGGCAGACGGTGACGCACAGTTTGCAGTCCGTGCAATCGGCGCTGGTTTTGGGGACGACTTTTCGGATGTCCACGGGCACGCCGTCCGGGTTTCTGGGCTTGTAATAGGGCCGGTAGGGGCGGTGTCCCTTAAGGGGGACCGGGGAGGCTGGGGCGGTTCCTGACAGCTTTGTTGCAATCTTGTCCGCAAAATCGGCCACAAGGTCATTGTCCTTGCCATCGGGCCGCCCTTTTCCCAATGTTTTGGAAAAGGAGTGCTCGCCAACAAAGGCGCCTCCGGCCACGATGGAAAAACCCTTTGCCTCCAGGATATCGGCCAGTTCCACCAGGGCGTCGTCGTAGTGCCGGTTGCCGAAGAGCACCACGGGCACGGCCCGGGCACCCCGGCCTTTTATGGTATCCAGGTACGTCAGCAGGACATTGGGAACCCGCCCGGCATAGACCGGGACCCCGAAGACCACGAGATCCTGCGACCCAAAGGAGACCGCCTCTTTCCTTGCGACCGGCAGGGTAAAGTCCATCTGTCCCACCTCTGTGCTGCCGCCCATCTTGTCTGCCAGGGCCGTTGCCAGCCCGCATACCACGTGCCTGGTTGTGCCCGTGGGGCTGAAGTACATGACCTGAATCGTTGATGTCGTCATACCGTCCGCCTTTCATGATTTAAAAACGCCTCCGGCGGCCCTGCCGGGGGCTAAACTTTTGCCTGATCTTATAATGACGGGTTTAACAAACAGGTTTTAATACAAACCCGGTATATCCATTTGAGCTTCCCTCTATTCCTACTACCAGGTTCAGAAGCATAGCCACCGCCACGGATAAAAAGCAAAAAAAAAAGCAATCCCGGCAAGGAGCCGAAACCGCTTTTTCACACCTTTTTTTGTAACTATTCGGCTTATGCCTCCGGCGGATAAGCCTTTAAAAAGTTTAACAAATAGGTCTTAAAAAATTATTTCAAATGAAGTCTCTTTTAACGGCGGATGTGATTTGACGCGAGGAACGAGGGGCAAAACGCATCCGCAACCTGCTTTCAAGGTGGCACACCTTGCCGCCGGAGGCTGTTTTTTGGAGCTGAACAGTTACCTTTTTTAAGGCTAACCAACCAGCAGATCAGCCGGGTTCGCTACCCGGAAACCCCGGGAGCAGCCACCACAGCCTTGGGGGTAGTTTCTTTTCTGACAGGAAGGTATCCCTTGCCCTTGAGTTCGAGGACCAGGGAGTTGATATAATTTTTAGCAACTTCTTTTTCAGCGGTTGCCAGATTTTTGAAGAGGCCCACGGGCAGCAGGGGGAGCCACCACACCTGGGTCACCTCCTCACGAGAAAAAAAGGATTCCGCCTTTTGACCGTTCTCATAGAGGGTGGCCGCCCATTCGCAGTTGTGGGAGTACCAGACGGGAAGAAGGAAAAGGGTAAACCCGGCAAGGTATGAGCCGCTTGATTCATTGGGGCTGGGGTTCATGGTCACGTCGAATCGGATATGAAAATCCCCGGGATCCCGCACCTCTTTGACGGTGTTAAAATACCCGGTCTCGGAAAAATGGCGCTTGATGCCCCGACTGATCTCAGATTCCGTGGCCGTCCACTCCGAACCGCTCAGGGTCACCCCGTGCATGGAAACGCTTGCGCTCCCGGGCAGGTTGTTGTGGACCTCAACGCTGTAGGTCATCTCCCCCCTGGCCTCTGTACTCAACGAGACCGGCTGGCACTCGGTTACCGGAATGTCATGCTTGACAATGGACGCGCACCCGCTGAGTAAAAAAACACCAAGGGCCATCACCAGCCCCGCTTTCATATACCTCATCCCTCTTTTCCCTTCACTGCCGCATCAGATATCACCCGCGGCCCACATATCTCATTTCCTGTTACACAAGCTGTGACAGCTCACAAAAAAAGGCACCCAGGTGCAACCCGGATGCCCACGACTGAACCGGCCCTTTTCATGGCTGATTCTTCATCAAATGTCCACTTGTTTTCGCTACATGTCCGTTAAAAAAAACTCACAATGCGACTTTGGGGAAGCACATCACGATTTGTCTAAGTTTCTTGCAACCGTTCAGCTATTCCAAAAAAGCCTCCGACGGCCCTGCCAGTGACTAAGCCTTACTGGCTGGGTGTGACAAACAGGTTTTATGAATGATTGACGTTATCCCAATGCTGTTAATGGGACTTTTGCTTCTCAGGCTCTTATGGCTCAACAGCAGGCTTAATCACTTCATAACGAGATGAAATAATCGACTGAAACTCTGCTGAAATAGCATTCCAATCCAGAATCTCCACTCGAAAGGGGAGGCTGGACTCTTCGAAGGCCTTCTGGAGATCAAAGAGTTGCCGAGACTCAAGGCGTGTGGGTTCCATCACAACCAAGTCAAGGTCCGACCATGGCTTGGTGGTCCCCTTCACCCGAGATCCGTATGCCCACACATCGACCGTCGGGACATGACGGGAAAGAATATCCACCACCTCTCTCAGGTGCTTTGCCTGAAGATCAATCATTTCTTGCCTCAAGGGCGGCAAGAAACCGGACCGCCTCTTTGGAAAAAAGGGCCGCAGACTCAAAGACGTCGTCTGCAACCGACACATCATAGGTGTGCGAGGTCATGTTGCGTGACCGGTGAAAATCCATCCAGAGATCCACGTCATCAATCAAGCGATTCTCAGCGCCATACCTGAAAAGCTCCCGCCGGGTTACCCCATCCACATAGGTCGACCCTATATTCTCCTCCAACCTGCGTTTCAGGCTCTTCCAACACAGCTCATAGGTAAATTCAAAATTCAGAATCACGCCTGCCCGGAGGCCGTAGCGCGTCACCTCATCCAGTGAGCCCATCAGGTCGGAATTCTGGACCCTGCTCAATAGCAATTCCAATGACGTGGTCGCTTTTTTCAACCGGCTCAGTTCCAGAGGCATTCATCCCCCATGCCATCGATAAAAAAACGTCAACAGGCCTGCACGTCACGACCACCTACGCCCCATAACCTATGACCTATGACCTAATATCCTGCCTCACTCTTCCTCCCCATCCAGCCTCTCCTGCCACTCCACCACATACTTTTTCACAGTCCTTCGGTCGAGGCTGGTCCGACGGGCCACCTCTTCGAATTTTCCGTACTTCTGGTAGAGCATGTGGCAGTAGGCGGTGACGAGTTCATGGGCGGAGAGTTCGCCCCGTTCGAGGTCGCCGAAGCCTTCGGGAATCTGACCGGTATGGCGGGCGGTATGGACGTCGTCGCCGTGGTAGCTGCGGTTGAGAAACACGCGCCGGATGCACTGTTCGAGCTCCCGGACGTTGCCGGGCCAGGGGTAGCCTTTGGGCAGGTCGGTTTCGATGACATCCAGGACCATGTCTGTGAGGTTGTCCGAGCGCTTGCCCACCATGCGGGCAACGAGGAGCTCCACAAGGTCCACCAGCTCCCGCTTGTCCTCTTCGATGCGCTGGCGCAGCGGGGGCACGGTGATGACATCCGAGCAGAGGCGGTAATAGAAATCGTCCCGGAACCGGCCTTCGCTCCTTAACTGCTCCACGGGTTTGTTGGTGGCTGCGATGACACGGCCCTTGAACCGCACCTCGTTGTGGCTCCCCACGGGGGAGAAAACCCGCTCCTGGAGAACCTGGAGGAGCTTGATCTGCACGGGGATGGAGACCTCGCCGATTTCGTCGAGGAAGATGGCCCCCCAGGGGCTGCAGCGGGAAAAGACCCCCTGATAGTCGTCGATGGCCCCGGTAAAAGAGCCCTTGCGATGGCCGAAGAGCTCGCTCTCGATGAGGGCTTCGGGGAATCGGGAGAGGTTGATGGAGAGAAAAGAGCGGGTAAAGCTCTCCTTGAAGCAACCCCGTTTCCGGTCGTAGGGGGTGTAGCCGGAGCGGCCGATGGCGGCGGCGGCAGAGCCTTTGCCCGTGCCGGTCTCTCCCAGGATCAGGGTGGAAAAGTCCTCCATGCGGTTCCAGAGGATCCCGCTGTAGAGCTCCATGTCGTGGGTAAAGACGTTGTTCCAGAGGCGGTAGCGCAAAGCGACCATGGAGGCGCTGGGCCCCACCAGGGAGTAGTGGATAAAATGGTAGGCGCGGCGAAGCTGGTAGCACCCCTCCACGGTACGGATGGCTTCATCACGCTCCAGGCCCGCGGCTTCCAGGCCGCTGATGGCTTCCTTGAGGAAGCTGGCCCGGATCTGGTGTTCCCCGGCCCTGGCCTGTGCCTTGATAAGGCGATCGAACTCTTTTCGGTATCTGTAAAAAAAGACAAAGGTCACCACACCGGTGACGAGCTTGCGGTCCTCTCCCTTGTACATCCGAAGGTCCAGGCGGCCCTCTTTTTCCATACGGATCGCCTCGGTCTCCACCCGCTTCACCGCCGCTTCCACGGCCCGGGAGGGGGAGGTGGATTCCGGCACCCCTGCGATCTTCCGATCCAGAAAGACCCGCTCTTCACCAAAGGGGTTAACCCGGGGGGCGCGCCCCACCAGGGTAAAAAATTCACGTTCTTCCGGGGTGAGTTCTCCAACTCGCGTACTTCGTTTGAGCATCACTGGCTTATTCCTTTCCCCATCTGTTCCTTTCATGCACACCAAGTGCACGGGGTGTCGACTTTTTACCATAACACCCTCTCAAGGTACCCGGCAAGCATACGCATCAAAGGTCGGCAAATCGAGACCTTACACCAGCACGAAATAAATGGCACGGCTTTTGCATTCGTTTGGGTCTCAAAATTTATGAATGAAATTCATTTTTTTCTGCATCCGGGCCCCATGAATGGCCCACGCGACGGGCGCCACACCAGGCCCGGCCATGACACCATGTTTTCACGACCGCCTCACCTTAGGGTCTTTCCGGCAATATCGCCGGCCACCCCGGCTGAAAGGCGCTCAAAAGCGATGCAGAAGATGACATAACCCCGGCCCCGGGGAGGCATGAACGCCCCCGGGCCCGGAGATACTCAGGAGTCTTTGAATGATCAAACGAGTCTTAGGATCCAGACTGCCGGCACTGGCTTACAACCCCACAGGCGCTTTCGATATCGGCTACTTCCGCGCGCTCTCCAGGGCTGGCGTACTCCCTGTATTCGACACCGAAATGATGGACGAAAAAACCGCCATTGAAGGCGTAAAAACCCTCTCCAAGGAGGGATTCCCCTTTGGCGTCCGGCTCCGCACCTCCATGGGCGGGCTGATTCACTTCCTCGACACCAGCAGCATCCCCAGCCTGGACCTGGTGGTGGTGGCGGCCGCAGCCCCTGAGCACTTCTCCGCCATCTCCAAAAGCCGCCTGGGCTGCAAAGTCGTGGTGGAGGCCGTCAACCTGGGCACCACCTTTCCCCTGGCCGACGGCAAGCCCGACGCCGTGGTGGTCCGCGGCGCGGAAGCCGGCGGGTGCATCTCCCGCTACACCTCCTTTATCCTGCTCCAGTGGTACCTTGAAAAGAGCGATTTTCCTGTCTTCGTCCACGGCGGTGTCGGTTTCCACACCGCTGCAGGCCTGTTCGGTGCCGGTGCCTCGGGCGTCGTCCTCGACTCCCAGCTCTACCTCACCGACGAAGCCCCGGTGGCCCCGGCCTTCAGGGAGCAGCTGAAAAAAATCGAAGAGTTCGACTCCATCTCCATCGGCCGCACCCTGCCTTTCAGGTTCCGGTTCTTCTGCAAGCTCGCCACCAAGGTGGTCAAGGAGCTCGGCGAGATGGAATCTGCCCTGCTGGGCCGTGCCGACGAGGCCGAGGTGCTGCGCCGCGAGATCGAAAAGCGCTTCACCCCCATCAACACCGAAGGGGCCAACCCAGTCCAGAGCCTCTTCTTCCTCGGGCAGGACGGGGTCTTTGCCAAGCGGTTTGTGGCCGAAGGCACGGACGTGGCCTCGGTCATCGACCGCTTCTTCACCCGCGTGGGTGAGCTCACGGCCCTGGTGGACGCCCACGATCCTTTAAAAGAGAACTCCCCCCTGGCCCGGGAGCTCGGCACCCGCTACCCCATCATGCAGGGCCCCATGGCCAACATCAGCGACAACGCCGAGTTTGCCGAGACCGTTTTCCGCGAAGGTGGCCTCCCCTACTTTGCCATGGGAAGCCTTCCCGCCGACCTGGCCGAGAAGATCATCGAAGAGGGCTCCCGCAAGGTGCCCCGATTCGGTGCGGGCCTCATCGGTATCGAGGCCCTGAACGGGGCCGTGGTCAAACACATCGAAACAGTCAAAAAATACAAGGTCCCCTTTGCCCTGTTTGCAGGGGGTATCCCCGCCCAGGCCATCGAACTGGAAGCGGCGGGCACCAAGACCTTTCTGCACACCCCGGCCTCCGGGATGCTTAAAAATGCCATCGCCTCCGGCTGCAAGCGCTTTATCTTCGAGGGCACCGAAGCGGGCGGCCACGTCGGACGCCTGAGCAGCCTGGTTCTCTGGGAGATGGGCATCACCCATATGCTCGCCCAGTCGGACGAGGCCCTTGCCGGACAGACCGCCATCTTTGCAGGGGGCCTTGCCACGTGCACCGGCTCCTGGTTCGTCTCCGCCATGTCCGCGGTGCTGGCCGAAAAAGGGGTCAAGGTGGGTATCCAGCTCGGCACCCCCTACCTCTTCACCGACGAGATCGTTACCACCGGCGCCCTGATGAAAAAATACCAGGACGTGGCCAGGGAAGAGATCGCCACCCTGCGTATCGGCACCACCGTGGGCCTTGCCTGCCGCACCATCAAGACCCCCTTCTCCATGGAAATCGTGGCCAACGAGCACCAGCGCATCCTGGAAAAGGTGCCCCTCTCCGACCGAAAACGCGCCTTTGAAAAGGACAACATCGGCTCCCTGCTCATCGCGGCCAAGGGCTTCTCCCCGGATTTCGACAAGCTCAAAAAAGGCGAGCCCCTCTCGCTCATCCAGTACACCGACAACGAAGCCTTTAACAAAGGCAACTACTCCGTGGGCAACAGCCTCGCCTTTTTTGCGGAGACCACTTCGGTGAAAACGGTCCACGACAACCAGATGCAGAGCAAGGAGGGCCTCTCGGCCAACTTGAACGAGCTGGAGGTCATGACCGCCAAAAACGGGATGATGAACGATGAGATCGCCATCATCGGTATGGGCTGCGTCTACCCCGACGCCCACGACACCGAGTCCTTCTGGCAGAACATCGAGTCAAAACGCTACTCCATCAAAGAGGTGGACCCCGCCCGCGTGGACCTTGCACCCTTCTACAACGAAAACCGCAAGGCCATGGACAGCACCTACACCAAAATCGCTGCCACCGTGGACGACTTCACCTTTGATCCGGCGGCCTACGGCCAGGACCCCAAAACCGGGGCCCAGATCTCCCGAAGCCAGCAGATGGCCCTGACCGCCACCTTCGAGGCCCTGGAAAAAGCCGGATACCCGCAAGGCAAGGGGCTCCCCCTGGCCAGCACCGCGGTGATCATGGGCAGCTGCCTCGGCAACGAGACCAGCCACCACCTCAACCTCAAGTACTACTACCCGGAGTTGCGCTGGCACCTGGAACAGAGCGACGCCTTCAAGGCCCTCTCCGAGGATGAAAAGGCAAAAGTCCTGGCCCACCTCAAGGACCGCATGGCCGGCGACTACCGCAACGAGTCCCCGGACTGCGCCACCTTGAACATCGAGGCCTCCCGCGTGGCCGCCGCCATCGGCGCCCTGGGCGCCAACTACGTGGTGGACGCGGCCTGCGCCACAAGCTTTGCCGCCCTGGACTCCGCCATCAAAGAGCTCCTCTCCGGAAGCCACGACGTGGTGATATCAGGGGGCATCAACACCAGCATCAACCCCGAGACCTTCATCGGCTTTGCCAAGATGGGGGCCCTCTCAGCCAAGGGTTCCTGGCCCTTTGACGAGCGCTCCGACGGCTTTGTCCTGGGCGAAGGGGCCGGTGTGGTTGTCCTCAAGCGCGCCAAGGACGCCCTGCGCGACGGGGACACCATCCTGGGCATCGTCAAAGGCGTGGGCGGCAGCTCCGACGGCAAAGGCAAGGCCATCGCCGCACCCAACCCCGACGGGCAGGAGTACGCCCTTCACCGCTGCTTTGAGCAGGCCCGCGGGCTCAGCTTCGACGACGTGGACTTCATCGAGGCCCACGGCACCTCCACCATCTTGGGGGACATCACCGAGATCAAGACCCTGAAGCGGGTCTACGACACGGGCAGGCCCAAGGGGATCAGCTCCGTCAAATCCCAGATCGGCCACCTCCTGGGCGGTGCGGGGGCCGCAGGACTCATCAAGGTCCTCCTGGCCATGAAGCACGCCATCCTGCCCCCCAACGGACAGTTTGAAAAGGCGTCCCCCAAGCACGAGCTGGACGGCAACTCCAAACTCTATATCATCAAGGATGCCAAGCCCTGGACCACGGAAAACGGAAAGCCCAAGCGGGCCGCCGTTTCCGCCTACGGGTTCGGGGGCATCAACTACCACGCGGTGGTGGAGGAGTTCACCTCCAGCTACCAGCCCCCGGCGCGAACCATCTTTCCGGACACCGCCTGGGACTACAACGACGACCGCATCGTCGTCAGCGGCATGGGCACTGTCCTTCCCGGTGGCCTCTCCACGGACCAGTTCTGGGAGACCCTGGTGGACGGCAAAAAGATCCTCTCGGAGATGCCTGAAAACCGCCTTCACCTCGACAACTTCGTGGATGAAGAGCCCGACTTCAGCCTGCCCCGGGTCAAAGCCGGGGTGATCCCCGACTACACCTTCAACAACTTGAAATACCGCATCCCGCCCAAGACGGCCAAATCCATCGACAGGGCCCAGTTCTTCGCCCTGGACGCCGCCACCCAGGCCATTGACGAAGCCTGCGGCGGGGATCGCGAGAAGATGTTCGGCAAAGCCAACAAGACCGCCGTCATCATGGGCAGCATCAGCGGAGAGAAGCACGTGGAGAACATCGTGCGAACCCGCGCCCCCCTGGTGGCACGCTTTATTGCCGAGACCCCGGGCGTGGACCCGGCCAAGGCAGCCAAAGCGGGCGACGCCCTCATGGAGAGCATCCGCGAGCGATTCATGGAGAACAACGAGGACACCACCCCGGGCCTTCTCACCAACATCATCACCGGCCGCATCGCCAACTTCTTCGGAGCCAACGGCGCCAACTTCGTGGTGGACGCAGCCTGCGCCTCCTCGGGCATTGCCGCGGACCTCTCCGTCAAGGGCCTCAAGGCCGGAGACTTCGACATGGTGGTGGCAGGCGGCGTGGACGCCAGCTTCTACCCGGCCATCATGATGGTCTTCAAGCGCCTCGGGGTCCTCACCGACGCCGAGACCTTCATCTGCGACAAGCGGGCCAAAGGCATCCACCTGGGCGAAGGGGCCGCGGCCCTGGTGCTCACCACCTATAAAAAGGCCAAAGAGCTCAACATGCCGGTCTTTGCCGAGCTCTCTGAGATCGGTTTCCGCTCCAACCCGGCCCGGAACCTGTACGCCCCGTCCGAGGCCCTGTTCCGCGAGGTGACGGCACGCCGCTACGACCGCTGCGACGTCATCAAAGAGGACGTGGCCCATGTGGACCTCTTCGGATTCTCCTCCATGATGCTCGATCAGGTGGAGCTCCAGGCGGCCTCCAAGAGCTACGGCCACAAGACGCGCCTGGGTAACATCAAGCCCGAGTTCGGCTACTACAAAGGGGCCAACCCGGCCATTGCCCTGGTGAAACTGGCCCTCATGGCCAAGCACGGCAAGCTGCTGCCCCATCACAGCCACTCCTCCGAGCACTCCATCGTGGCGGACCGGTACAACCTGGTCCCCGGACTGGATCTGGCCGACGCCCCCAAAGGGCATCGCCTGAGCCTGGGCGCCAACCTCTTCGGCTTCGGTGCCAACCACGGCCACGCCGTCATCAGCACCCTGCCCCTGTGGATGACCGAGGCCTCCGCCTCCTTTAACGAGGACGCAGCCCCGGAAACCGCGGCAGTGCCCATGCCCCACGGAGAGGTCCACGCCGGAGAGTCCTGCGCCCTTCTCTGCGGCCAGGGCTCCCAGTACCCGAAGATGATGCAGCCCATCTACCAGGGCAACGCCTACGTCAAAGCGCTCTTCGACAAGGCAGACGCCCTCTTCCGCAAGGAGCGGGGCACCTCCCTTCTGGAGGTGATGTTTGCCGACGAGGACCCGAGAATCCACTCCACGGACTTCACCCAGCCGGCGGTCTTTCTGGCCACGGCCGCGGTGTTCGACCTCCTCAAGGAGGCCGGTTTTGCAACCGACTACCACATCGGTCACAGCGTGGGCGAGTACTCGGCCCTCTACACCAGCGGCATCCTCTCCTTTGACGACGCCTTCCGCCTGGTGATGAAGCGCTCCGAGCTCATGAAAAAGGCCGACCAGAACACCCCGGGCCGCATCCTGGTGCTCTTCAAGAATGCCGAAGAGGCCGCAGCCCTCATCGCGGAGTCCGGCATCGGGGACATCTATGTCACCAACAAGAACAGCACCAAGCAGACGGCGGTTTCCGGTCTCGAAGGGGCCATCGACCAATTCTGCGGGTTCCTGACCCAAAAGGGTGCCATGTTCCGCAAGCTGCCCTTGACCGGAGCGTTCCACACCCCTATCCTCAGGGCCGCCGCCGACGAGCTGACCCGGTTTATCGAAGGCATGGCCTTCAACCGGGAGGGTTTTGCCAAGGTGATCTCCAACGTCACCGGCCTGCCCTACCCCAACGACGAGGCGGCTGTGAAACGCCTTCTCATCAACCAGATCATTTCTCCGGTGGAGTTCATAAAATCCGTGGAAACCGTCCACGGAGCCGGGGTTCGCACCTTTTATGAGGTGGGAACCGGCAAGATCCTCACCGGACTCTTAAAATACATCCTGCCCGAGGGCTACACCGCTCACCTCTCCGTGGACAAAGGAAAAGGCGAGGCGGCCTCCCTTGAGGCGCTTATCGAGACCATCAGACCTATTATGACCGACACTGTTCAAAACAACACCTCTACACACGCAACCGGGCCCCTTAAGACCCCGGCTCCCGCGGCCGTACCCGTGCCCACCCAGCCTTCCGAGGCCGACGGGGCATTTTCCGGCGACCACGACGACTTCAACACCTTTTTGCAGGACAACTCCGAGAGCTTAAAGGCCCTCATCGAAAAAGAGTACATCAAATCCCGCCGCGAGAAGCGCCTGCGCGAAGTGGAGACCTTCGGGTTCTACACCGGTGCCGTCTCCATCGCCGGCGTCTCCATCGGCCTGCCCGGCTCCTCCGGCCGCGTCTTTGACGAGGCCAACTTCGACAAGATCCTTGCCGGCCACAACTGCATCGAGAACCTGACCGAGACAGAGCGCGGGTTCATGCTCGACAAGAACATCGTGCGCATCCACAAGTCCCCGGACGGAAACGCCCGCATGATGGCCATCAACTCCCCCGAAGAGGTGATCCAGCTGGCCGGAAAGCTCGGGTACTTCCACCACAGCGACTTCGGCATCAAGTACAACTACGACATCAGCATCAACTTAGGCATCGCAGCCGGCATCAACGCCCTGCGCGACGCTGGGGTTCCCCTGGTGCGCAACTGGACCACCGGCCCCAGCGGCAAGCGCATCACCAACGGCTTTGCCCTGCCCGAAGAGATGCAGGAGACCACCGGTGTCATCATGACCTCCCTCTTCCAGGGATGGGAGACCCTCCTCACCGAGGTGGAAAACTACTGCCGGGACAAGTTCTCCGTGAAGCCCTTCAAAGAGATGGAGAAGATCTACTACTATCTCATGGAGACCGTGAAGGACACCGAGCTCAAAGGGCGCCTCACCGACTGGTTCTTCGGCCTCAAAAAGGACCAGCCCGAGACCCCCTACCAGTTCAACCGGGAGCTGATCATCAACGCCATCGCCCTGGGCTCCGCCCACTTTGCCCAGATGATCAAGGCCAAGGGCCCCAACCTCCTGCTCTCCGGTGCCTGCGCCTCCACCACCCAGGCCTGCGCAACCGCCGAGGACTGGATCCGCACGGGCCGCTGCGAGCGCGTCATCGTCATCGGCGGCGAAGCAGCCACCAACAAGGCCCAGGTTCCCTGGATCGCCTCCAGCTTCCTCTCCATGGGGGCTGCCAGCATCAAGAAGACCGTGGCCGAAGCGGCCAAGCCCTTTGACACCAACCGCAACGGGACCATCCTGGGTGCCGGCGCCGTCTCCCTGATCGTGGAGCGCAAAGACGCCCTGGCAGCAAGGGGCCAGTGCGGCCAGGCCGATATCCTCGGCTCCTACATCGGCAACAGCGCCTTCCACTCCACCCGTATCGACCAGGATCACCTGGCACGGGAGCTGAGCAAGTTTGTCACGCGCATCGAGAACCGCCACGGACTTGATCGGGGCGAGTACGCCGCCAAGGCACTCTTCATGTCCCACGAGACCTACACCCCGGCACGGGGCGGCAGCGCCGACGCCGAGATCAAGGCCCTGCGCGCCGCCTTCGGTGAGTACGCCCCCAAGGTGACCATCGCCAACACCAAGGGATTCACCGGCCACACCCTGGGTGCGGCCATCGAAGACGCGGTGATGGTCAAGGCCCTGGCCA
Source organism: Desulfoluna spongiiphila (assembly GCF_900101345.1). GTDB lineage: Bacteria > Desulfobacterota > Desulfobacteria > Desulfobacterales > Desulfolunaceae > Desulfoluna > Desulfoluna spongiiphila. Next base: position 140,050 of record NZ_FMUX01000011.1, read on the forward strand.
AGAACCAGGCGCCCCCCATCGCCAACCTCACGGACCTGGCCGAAGAGTTCTCCGACCTGACCTTCTCCCGGGGCGAGGAGAAAGACCTGGAGTACGGCATCCACTTTGCCGCAGGCTTCGGCTCCCACTTCGCCTTCCTCTTCATCCGGGAAGAATCCGAGCGTAGCCGCGAGAACAACGCCGACTACTTTAACTGGCTCAAGCGCATCTCCGGCGAGGAGTACCCCGTTCTGGAGGTGGTGGACAACACCTTAAGGGTCCAGTCCGACACCACCCCCGGGGGCCGCAAGACCATCGAAGCCCCCGCTGGTGTCAACGCCCAGGCGGCCCCTGCAGAAAAGGCCGCCCCGGCGCCTGCCGCCCAGACCGCGGCCAAGGTGCAGGAGCAGAAACCTGCGGCGGCCTCCACAGCACCCGCTGGTGCCGCCGGCGCCATCAAGGCCATCATCGCCGAGGAGACCGGGTACACCACGGACATGCTCGAAGACGACCTCGACCTCGAAGCCGATCTCGGCATCGACACCGTCAAGCAAGTGGAGGTCTTCGGCAAGATCTCCGCGGAGTTCGGACTCGATGTCCCCGAAAATCTCCAGCTCAGGGATTTAAACACCATCGCTAAGCTGGCCGGATACATTGCTGAGCAGGGCGGCGCAGCCACGGCTGCCGCCCCAGCGGAAGCCGCGCCCGCTGTCGATGCGTCCGGAGCCGTTGAGACGGTTAAGAACATCATCGCCGAAGAGACCGGCTACACAACCGACATGCTCGAAGACGACCTCGACCTCGAAGCCGACCTCGGCATCGACACCGTCAAGCAGGTGGAGGTCTTCGGCAAGATCTCAGCGGAATTCGGACTCGACGTGCCTGAAAACCTCCAGCTCCGGGACCTGAATACCATCGCCAAGCTGGCAGGCTACATCAGGGCACAGAGCGGCACATCAGCGGCTGCAACGCCCGCTCCCGTTGATGCGGTTGGTGCGGCCCCCGCTGCCGACGCATCAGGCGCCGTTGACACCGTCAAGGCCATCATCGCCGAAGAGACCGGCTACACCACGGACATGCTCGAAGAGGACCTCGACCTTGAGGCCGACCTCGGCATCGACACCGTCAAGCAGGTGGAGGTCTTCGGTAAAATCTCTGCGGAGTTCGGACTCGACGTCCCCGAAGACCTGCAGCTCAGGGACTTAAACACCATCGCCAAGCTGGCGGGCTACATCGCAGCCCAGGGCGACGCGTC
>NZ_FMUX01000011.1:141834-233096 GCF_900101345.1 Desulfoluna spongiiphila
CTTGAGGCCGACCTCGGCATCGACACCGTCAAGCAGGTGGAGGTCTTCGGCAAGATCTCCGCGGAATTCGGACTCGATGTCCCCGAAGATCTTCAGCTGAGAGACTTAAACACCATCGCCAAGCTGGCGGGCTACATCGCAGCTCAGGGGGGCGCGTCTGCCCCTGCTGCAGAAACTGCCACCGCAACGGACACGGCTCCGGCTGCCGAAGCCGCGCCTGCCACGAAAGAGGCACCCTCAGCCACCACCGCCACGGCGGTTGTCTCCGCCATCAAGGGCCTCATCGCCGATGAAACCGGCTACACCGTGGACATGCTCGACGACGGCCTCGACCTTGAAGCCGACCTCGGCATCGACACCGTGAAGCAGGTGGAGATCTTCGGCAAAATCTCAGCCCACTTCGGCCTCGATGTTCCCGAAGACCTGCAGCTCAGGGACTTGAACTCCATCGACAGCCTCGCCGGCTACGTGACCCAAAGGGCCCACATCGCCACACCGGCCCCTTCCGCACCTGCTGCGGCCACCGGCGTCACCGACCTCGACGTTCCGGCCTTTGAAGAGGGGGGCGTCAACCGATACGCCATCCGCGTCAAGCAGCTGGGGGATCGCGCCGGTGTCCATGTGGACCTTTCTAAAAAAACAATCCTGGTCACCCGGGACCGTCACGGCTTCGCAGACCAGGTCAAACTGGTTGTGGAAGCCCGGGGCGGCCGCGTCATCACCATCGGCACCGGAGACAGCACCTACGCCTGTGACCTCGCGGATCACGAGGCGCTTGTGGCCACCCTGGCCGAGATGAAAAAACGGGAACCCTCCGTGGACGGCCTCCTGCACCTGTCCGCCATGGACGGGTACCTGGAAAGCTGCCCCAGTGGCGTTGCCACAGATGCCGAAGCCTCCATCAAAGGGCTCTTCCTCATCCTGAGGGAACTCCGAGACTCGTTGAACCGCGAAGGGGCCCTCATCGGCGCCCTCTCCGTGGGCTCTGTGGTCTTCCCATACGGTGACGCAGGCGGCGCAGCAAGCAACCCGGCCTTTGCCGGAATCGCCGGCATGTTCAAGACCGTCAACAAGGAATTTGAGCACGCCCTGGTCCGGGTCATCGACCTGGCCCCCGGCATCACCGCAGCAGATGCCCGCATGGCAGCCGCCGCCTTCATGGGCGAGCTGACCAGCGGCAGCCGCCGCGTGGAGACGGGCCTTGAAAACGGCAGGCGCTTAGGGCTCAGGCTGGTGGCCGAATCCTCAGCCAAGGGCACCCCGCTCATGAAAGCCGGGGACACCGTGGTGGTCACCGGCGGCGCCCGCGGCATCACCTACGACATCCTGAAAAAAGTCGTGGCCCACGCCCCCTGCAACCTCGTGATCCTGGGCCGATCGGACATCGACGGCCTGGCCCCTGAGTTTGCCACAGGCGACCTCTCCGAAGGGGCGGTCATGGCCAAGCTCCGCGCCACCATGAAAGGGGCCAAACCCCTGGAGCTGAAACGCGCAGCCGGTAAGATCGTTAAGATCCGCGAGACCCGGGACAACCTCGACACCCTGAGGCAGGCGGCACAAAGCGTTGCCTACCACGCCGTGGACGCGGCAGACACTCAGGCCGTCACCAAGGCCATGGCAGGCTACCCCGTCATCGACGGAGTCATCCATGCCGCAGGCCTTGAAGAGAGCGCCATGATCGAGAAGAAAGAGCTCGCCTCCTTCAACCGGGTCTTCAACACCAAAATCAAGGGCGCAGAGAACCTCTTTAAAGGCTTAACCGGAAAAAACCCGCGCTTTGTCATCACCTTCTCTTCGGTGACGGCCCGCTTCGGCAACGAAGCCCAGGTGGACTACACCTGCGCCAACGACATGCTGGGCCGCATGGTACAGCGATTCGGAGCGGAAAAAGGCTGCATCGCCAAGATCATGGACTGGACAGCCTGGAGCGGCAGCGGCATGGCCGCCACCAACGACACCGTAAAAAAGGTCCTCGAATCCCGGGGCCTCACCTTCCTCCCCCTTGACCGGGGCGTGGACTTCTTCATGGGCGAGCTGGCAGGAACCGAGAGCTGTGAAAGCCTCTTCACCGGTCCGGACATCGCCTTTGACCGGGACTTCATGTTCGAGGAGATGGACGCCGCCGAGTTCGACCGGCAGACCCCCTTCATCGACGAGGTCAAGGCACAAAGCAACGACAAGATGGTCTTCACCCGGGTCCTGGACCTGAAGCGGGACCTCTTCCTCAAAGACCACAGCATGAAGGATGTGCCCATCTTCCTGGGCGCCACCGGCATCGAGACCATGGCCGAGGCGGGCTCCCGTCTCTTTTCACGGCCCAATGGACGCCTCGAAAGCGTGACGGACTTTTCCATCCCCTACGGCATCAAGATCCTCAAGGAGCGCCCCAAGGAGCTGGAAATTGAAACGGAGAAGAGCGACAAGGGCGAGGACGCCCTCAACTGCCGCATCACCTCCACCTTCAAAAAAGGGAAGATCACCGGAAAGACCACCCTCCACTACGAAGGGACCTTCCACTTCACCGACAAGCCCGTTGAGGACCGATTCTTCGAGCTTCCCGAGTTCACAAAAGTGAAACTCGACGGCACCGTGGACGATCTGGTCTATCACCCGGAGCGCCTCTTCATGCACGGATCCTTCCGAACCATCCGGGACATCGCCTCCTTTGACGGCGAGACTCTGGTGACCAAGGTGATCCACAATGGTGAACGCGAATTCTTCAAGGGCGAAACCCGCCCCGAATTCTTCACCGACGTCATCATGGTGGACGCCATGTTCCAGACCGGCGGGCTCTTTGAGTTCTTCACCACCAGCGAGCTGGTGCTGCCCTACGGCCTGGACAAGTTCGAGTTCGTCCGTCCCGTGGAGCGCGGCAAGGAGTACTACTGCATCACCCGGCGCGTGGCATCCGACGATCGAACCAACACCTACCGCATGGTCCTCACCGACCTGGCCGGCAAGGTCTACCTCGATCTCACCAACTTCCGCATGGTGAAACTCTCCCGGCTCGACGACCAGCACAAAATCAGCGGCAAAGTCTCCGCCGCCTGATCGTAAGCACATACCCCGGGACCGCACCCTGCGGTACCGGGGCCCCTTTCGAACCGCCCTTTCCCACCGGAGAGGGCGGTTCGTTGCTTATGGTTAAAGTGGACAGAAAAAACCTGCCTCCGGCGGCCAGGGGTTGATCCCCTGGACCCCAGGATACGAATCATCGCACGACCCGCATCATAAAGCCCGGCAGTATCCCATAACCAACATGGATTCCCGCCTTCGTGGGAAAGACGGTACAGAGTGTGATGCCCTTCGCACCTCCTCGTCTTCCCCGGCTGCCCGGGAAAAGGGGCCGATTGTATCGTTTTGCTGTCCGGCTCTTGCCACCTTTCGTATCGTCAAGTGACCGGGGCCCCATGCCCGGAATTACATGTTCCGTCTGTAGTATGGCGACCAAAGGTAATTCGCGGTTTTTATGGTCCTGGCCGAAACGATGACTAAGGCCTTAAACTTTTTGTAATTGCTCAGCTCCAAAAAACAGCCTCCGGCGGCAAGCTGTGCCACCTTGAAATCAGGTTGCGGATGCGTTTTGCCCCTCGCTTGTCGCGCCGTAGCCTATTGACGTTAATCGAATGGTGACTCATACGCCATGGGCGAAGACGGATTAAAAGTTTAGCCCCGGCAGGGCCGCCGGAGGCAAGCGGCCTAAGTATCACGTTCGAATGTGTTGAGAGACGTGTGCGATCCTGGGACCCTGCACCAAGAACGTTGATGTTATCACCCACTTGCGAGTATACTATAGTCCTGTTCAAGACCTGTTGGCCAAAGCTGGCCCATAACGCGCCGGCAGACGCCGAATCGTTGCATGGCAGGTTGCCTCTCTCACGACTATTCTTCACCACCACCTCAAATCCGGCCCGTTTCCCCCGCACTGAAAGCGCCCCGGCACGGGCGCAGCCTGACGTTGCGCATCGTGGATGCCCAGCAGGCTTGCATCTCTTCGGCCCCACCCTTTTTTTACGGCACTCGGTTTTACATTGGCACATAATATGCTTACTTTTACCTGTGACCTCACAAACGGCCTGATCATCTCCAGGAAAACGGACGAACACCCTCAAAGATACATCACAGATACGGGATGTTACCCACAAGAGAGACCCGCCACGAGGTTTTTGCCCTTGGATTATACGCATCAACACCCGATGCACATCATGTGCTCTCATATGCATGAGGCGCCTCGGGACCAACATTTTCGGAGAGTAACCGATGCAGATTGCGACACTTATTGAACAGGTTTCTGCACACAACGGCTGGAACATGGCCCTGGCAGGCATCATTATCGTTTTTTCATGTCTCGTCATCCTGGCGCTGGCAATCTCCCGCATCCATAAAATCCTAGAGATTCTGGAAAACCGGGACCAACTGCGCCTCAACATACGTCAGTTCTTTATGGGCCGCGAAAAGGAGAAGCAGGTAGCTTCTCTTCTGACCCCCACCCTGGAACTGGAAGCGGCTCGCTACAAGCGCCTCACCCCTTTCCTCGGAGACAGTTTCAGCCTCAAGGGGCTGATTCGTTTTGCCGAAGGCCGGGGCATCACCAACCCCCCGCCGGAAAAAATGGTTCGCCAGTTCCTTGAAGTGGGGCTTCTCAAGAAAGAGGTACGAAACCTCTTCACCTGGGAAGAATCCGCGGCCAAATAGCCCGGGCCACGCAGGGCTGACGCCCGCACCGCCCGACCCGAGACCAATCCGGCAACGCTTTGCCCCCGGGCTCCGTTGCCTCAAAAGGGATGAGAACGCGCACAGCCCGAAAAGCCCGTCACGCCCCCGGGAAGCGCCGACTCATGAAGACATAGACATCTTATGGAAGATCTGTTTCTACAGTTTTTGAACAACACCGGTTTTGCCCTGGTGGATTACCGCCAGATCATCATGCTCTGCGTGGGGTCCCTCTTCATCTACCTCGGCATCGCAAAGCACTACGAACCCCTGCTCCTCGTGCCCATCGGCTTCGGCATCCTCATGGGAAACATCCCCGTCCTTCACGGCATGGGACTCAGCATATACGAAGAGGGCAGCGTCTTGAGCTACCTCTACTACGGGGTGACCAAGGGGATCTATCCCCCCTTGATCTTCATGGGCATCGGCGCCATGACGGACTTTTCCACCATGCTGGCCCGCCCCTCCCTCATGCTTCTGGGAGCCGCGGCCCAGGCGGGCATCTTCATCACCTTTCTGGGGGCCCTCATGCTCGGGTTCACCCCGGGTGAAGCGGCCTCCATCGGCATCATCGGCGGTGCGGACGGCCCCACGGCCATCTTCCTCACCTCCAAGCTGGCGCCCAAGCTCATCGGCCCCATCGCCATCGCGGCTTACTCCTACATGGCACTGGTTCCGGTGATCCAGCCCCCCATCATGAAGCTTCTGACCACCAAAAAAGAGCGCCTCGTGAAGATGCGGGAGCCCCGCAAGGTTTCCAAAAAAGAGCGCATCATCTTTCCCATCGTCGGACTGATCCTGAGCTGCCTGCTGGCCCCTGCGGCCCTTCCCCTTCTGGGCATGCTCTTCCTGGGCAACCTCCTGAAGGAAGCCACCGTCACCGAACGCCTGGCCGAAGCCGCCCGAAACACTGTCATCGACACGGTGACCATCCTGCTCGGCATCACCGTGGGCGCGAGCACCCAGGGGGACATCTTCCTCACCAAGGAGTCCATCGGCATCTTTGTCCTGGGGGCCCTCTCCTTTGCCGTGGCCACGGCCTGCGGCCTGGTCTTCGCCAAGGGCATGAACCTCTTTCTCAAAGAGAAGATCAACCCCCTCATCGGCGCCGCCGGTGTATCGGCCGTGCCCGACTCGGCCCGGGTGGTTCACACCGTGGCCCAGCAGGAGGACCCCACGAACTTTCTGCTCATGCACGCCATGGCACCCAACATCTCAGGGGTCATCGGCTCCGCCATCGGTGCCGGGGTTCTCTGGAGTTTTCTCAACTAAAAATTCGCCCCGGCGTCCTTGCCGGGGCCAAACGTTTGCTCAATCTTATAACTGGGTTTGACACACTGGTTTTACAGGCGTTTCGATCCGCCTGCCTTGTGTTGGCTAACCACCTGCTTTCGGTTTATCGAACCATCCGAATAGTTTTTTGCGGAGCTTTTTCCAAAAGCGACCCGCCGAAGGCATACTGCAAGGAGCGAAAGACGTTCAATCATGAAAAAAGTCAGCGAAAAGATCCTCGATCTGAAACAACGAAAGCACCTCATCATGCAGATGGGGGGAAAAAAGGCGGTGGAAGCCCACAAGAACAAGGGCAAATTCACGGCCCGGGAGCGCCTGGACCTCTTTTTCGACCGCAACACCTTCCGTGAGGTGGACATGTTCGCCACCCACCGCTGCACCAACTACGGCATGGAAGAGGTTGAAATCGCCAGCGACGGCGTGGTCTGCGGTTACGGTCTGGTGGATGGTCGCCCGGTCTACGCCTATGCCCAGGACTTCACCTCCAGGGCGGGAAGCTTAGGAGAAGTCCAGGCCCGGAAGATATGCAAGGTGATGGACATGGCCATGAAGTCCGGGGTGCCCATCGTGGGCATCAACGACTCAGGCGGTGCCCGCATCCAGGAGGGCATCGACGCCCTGGCCGGTTTCGGAGAGATCTTCTTCCGAAACTCCGCCGCCTCCGGCGTGATCCCCCAGATCTCCGCCATCATGGGGCCCTCGGCAGGCGGTGCCGTCTACTCGCCGGCCATGACCGACTTCATCTTCATGGTGAAAAAGACCAGCCACATGTTCATCACCGGCCCTGAAGTCATCAAGTCGGTCACCGGAGAAGACGTGGACTTCGAGACCCTGGGCGGTGCCGATACCCACGCCAGCAAAAGCGGGGTGTGCCACTTTGCCTGCGAAGACGAGACCGAGGCCATCAGCGACATCCGAAAGCTGCTCTCCTACCTGCCCGCCAACAACATGGAGGATCCCCCCCTGGTCAAGGGCGAGGATTCCGGGCGCCGCTACATCCCCGAACTGGACACCATCATCCCGGACTCTCCCTCAGCGCCCTACGACATGCGCTCGGTGATCCGCCACCTTGTGGACGAAGGGTCCATTTTTGAGCCCCACATGGCCTTCGCCCCCAACATCATCACCTGCTTTGCACACCTGGGCGGACGAAGCATCGGGATCATCGCCAGCCAGCCCAACGTCCTGGCCGGCTGCCTGGACATCAACGCCTCGGACAAAGCCGCCCGGTTTATCCGGTTCTGCGATGCCTTCAACATCCCCATCCTCACCATCGCGGACGTCCCGGGCTTTCTCCCGGGTACCCAGCAGGAGTGGGGCGGCATCATCCGCCACGGCGCCAAGATGCTCTGGAGCTACGCCGAGGCCACCGTGCCCAAGCTCCTGCTCATCACCAGAAAAGACTACGGGGGTGCCTACATCGCCATGAGCTCCAAGCACCTGGGCACGGACTTTGCCTTTGCCTGGCCCTCGGCGGAGATCGCGGTCATGGGTGCCGAAGGCGCGGCCAACATCATCCACCGCCGGGAGATCAAGGACGCCCTGGACCCCGACGAAAAACGCCAGGAGAAGGTGGAGGAGTACCAGGACCTCTTCTCCAACCCCTACGTGGCAGCACAACGGGGCTACGTGGACTCGGTCATCATCCCCTCGGAGAGCCGGGTTCGACTTATGGAAGCCCTGGAGATCTGCTCCACCAAACGCGAGATGCGGCCGCCCAAAAAACACGGCAACATCCCCCTTTAAGGAGCTGTCATGGAGACCCAAGCAAGAAAGATAGTCGACATCAGGAAAAAAGCGGCCATCAGCGCTGTCCTCGCCCTCCTGGCCACCGAACAGGCAGAAGAGCCAGAACCCGTGGCGGTGGAGCGGTCCAACACCTGGGGCCAGTCCGGGCGAAGCCAGACCATGGAGCTGAGAAACCTCATGCAGCTGCGCTCCTTAGGGCGCAGGTAGAGGGGCCTCACACCACCGTGATGCCGTACGTTACAGTCACTCGTCACCGCGGGCCACGCCCGCCAGCGAAACCGTCGCGAGCCCCGCGGCAAAGGGGGATGCAGCCCTTTGCCGCCGGAGGCAACCATAGGAGCACAACGATAAAATGAGTCAGTCAACCATTCGCATATACGACACCTCGTTCACCGCCGGACAGGAGAGCCTCCTCTCCGGCCTCATGCGCACCTCTGAAATGGAACGCATCGCCCCTTTTCTCAACCGAGCCGGTCTCTACGCCGTGGAGGCGACCCGGGGGTTCTCCTTTAAAAACACCCTGGCCGAACTCAATGAAAACCCCTTCGGGCGCATCCGGGCCATCAAGCGGGCCATGTCCGAAACCCCCGTTGCCATGACCCTCTCGGCCCTTCACATGGCCGGACGGGCCGCCGCGCCCCTGGACCTGGTGCGGGCCTACTTAAGCAGCGCCTTCGATGCCGGGGTCTCCATCTTCCGCATCTTCGATCCCTTGAACGACCTGAGAAACCTCACCGTGCCCGTGGAGACCGCCAAAGGCCTTGGCGCCACGGCCGTGGCGGCCATCCTCATTCCCACCTCGGGAAAACGGACGCCCTTTGACGCCATCGCCGAAACCGCCAAACGCATCCAGGAAATCGGGGCCGACGCCGTCTGCCTCATGGACACCGAAGGGTTCCTCTGCCCGGACAGCGCCAGGAAACTGGTGGCCCGCGTCACCGAAACAGTCTCCATCCCCGTACACCTCTCCATCGTCAACACCGCCATGTGCGGTACGGCAGCGGCCCACGCCGCCTTTGAGGCCGGAGCAGCCGTTGTGGAAGCGGCCCTGTCCCCCTTTGCCGACGGCGGGGTGACCATCCCGTCTGAAGGCCTCATCAACTCGCTGAACATGGCCCGGGAAGGCGCCCTGGAGCCCTTGTGCGAAGGCGCCGCCCTCTTTGAAGAAGAGATCCGCCCCCGGCACCTCAGCACCCTGATGAAGCGTTCCAACCTCCACCTGCGCAGCCTGGCCCTTAAGTACCGCATCCCGGTGACCACCCTGCGCGTGGCTGTAAACCAGCTGGCAGAGATCGACAAATCCGACCTTCTGGAAAGGGTGGTGTCTGAAATTCTCGCCGTGCGAAACGACCTGGGCGACATCGCCTTAAAGTTTCCCCTGGACGAGATGGTCGTCACCCAGTCCATCAACAACATCGTCTTCGACAACGTGGAGGCCCGCTACTCCATTGCCACCACAGCGGTCAAGGACCACTGCTACGGCATGAACGGCCGCACCGTCTCCGCCATCGACGAGGCGATTTTAAAAACCGTCCTCGAAGGCTACCCCAGGGGCGAGACGCCCACCACCGCCTTTCCCCCGGAACTGCTGCCCCCCGCCCTCAAGGGCGAAGAAGGCCGAAGCCCCCTGGTCAACGGCCTGGAGGACGAGGTGATCATGGCCCTTTTCCCCGTGGAAGGGAAACGCCACCTGGAATGGCAGAAAGGGGTCAAGCGCATCCCGGAAGAGGCCAAGTTCCTCTCCCTGGAAGAGGCCCTGGAGCGAGCATCCATCGCAGAGAAAATCCTCGACGGGGACATGGACGCCCTGGCCCGGAAAAACAACGCCCCCGACCAGAGCCCCTACGCCCGGACCTTCAATGTCTTTGTGGGCGGCGATCACTTTGAGGTGGCCGTGGATGAAGTGGGGGGGCCCACCGTCCTCAGCCACACCCCGGCGGCAGCACCCGCAGCTCCGGTTGCCCCCGCTCCCGCTCCGGTACAGCCCCCGGCCCCTGCAGCTGCGCCGAAACCCGCGGCACCGGCCCCCAAGCCCGCCGCGCCCAAACCCGCTGCGCCAGCTCCTGCAGCAGGCGGTGCCGGTGCCACCCTCACCGCCCCCATGCCCGGCGTTGTGCTCCGCTATGAAAAACAGCCCGGCGACAAAGTGGAAAAAGGCGACGTGGTCGTGGTCCTCGAAGCCATGAAGATGGAAAACGTCCTCTCCGCCCCGGCCTCCGGGACCGTCGGCGTGCTCCCCTGCCGCGAAGGAGACACCGTCTCCACCGGCGATGTCCTCTGCGTCATCGAGTAACAGCCAGACCGAACGATAAAAAGCCCCCTGGAGCGACACTTCAGGGGGCTTTTTTGTTTTCGGGGTTAAAATCAGGAAAAAACAAAAGCAATGCCTCCGGCGGCGAGGTGTGCCACCTCGAAAGCAGGTTGCGAATTGCGCTTTCCCCTTCGTTCCTCAGGGAAAATCACATTCGCTATTGATTTTGATTGGTCTGAATCTGTTTTTAAAGCCTGTTTATTAAACTTTTTAAAAGTTTAGCCCCCGGCAGGGCCGCCGGAGGCACCTTTAACGTGATTGCCTCCGGCGGCAAGGGTGGCGGCCGCACCGGAGTGCGGTGCTCCGTTTCGGTCGATCATTTGCGATTGTTTTGAAGGTCGCGGCCCGAACGTCAATCAAGAATGAATAACACTCACGGCAAAATGAGCCACCTTGCAGTCTTAGGTCGGATGCCCTCAGCCCTTTTCCACCCCACTTTTTAACACCCTGAACTCACAGAACATTCGCCATTCATTTTTATCCTTTTACCGTACATGCCCGTCACCGGGTGCACACGGCATGCCCCTGCCTCCACCATGACCTGTTTTGTATCCCATTGATATCAAAGCTTATTTGTTTTTTGAGACCCCTTTGGCACACCTTTTGAGTCTATCACACAACGAAAGCAAGTGCTTAAGGGACCGGACCAGAGATCATTCTCTCCATGTGAGGACCGAACGTCTGATTTCGCCAATGGCCCCGACACTCAACCAGGCTGCACATGTGCCCGGTTTCCCGACCCAGGATATCCGGATAAATAAGGCCCGGAAGGCGCGCCGGGTGTTTAAGCGTCCTGACCCTGCCCAGGAAACCGGTCCACACAAAAAAAAGGAGATTCGCCATGTACGATATCGAAATCGGCAACACCGACCTGACGGTCCTGAAGAAGTACCTTGCCGACCTGAAAAAACGAACCGCCCTTAAAACGCATCGAAAAACACTGGGCAAGGTCAGGCGTCAGCTTGAACTCATTTTCTCAACCAAAAACCCCACACGCCCTGCCATTCCCTGGGGCTACTGATTCCACCCGGCCCGAGTGCGTTCCCACGTAAACGGAAAAAGGCCCGGCATAAAACGGATTCCCCCGTCTTATTACCAGGCCTTCCCCCCACTCTCTGTACGTGAAACGCATTCGGGCCCTTTCAAGACCCAACCCATCGTTGCCTCCGGCGGCCCTGCCGGGGACTAAGCTCTTGAAAAATTTAACAAACAGGCTTTAAGGTATTTTGCCAAAAGGGATTCGTCACCCTCACCGCCGGAATGATTCCGGGTAAAATCAAGCGAATCCCAAATGCCCTTCATCGTGTTTTTAGAAGAATAAAATGGGCCTCTCCTGCAAAAACGGTTGCCACATGCCACACATCACGCGAATGCCCTGTGAGCATTCGTATAACAGCGGCCTCCATGCATTCGCCATAGGGTTTCAAGGTGCCCCCACCTTGCCGCCGGAGGCATCGCTTTTGTTTTTTTCTTATCCCTTTTGACCCTGTGGTTCATCGGACTTTAACCATAGAAGGCAGGCTTTTTCCCGCTACTTTGAGGTTGGCCCAGTATTACCCTCCCTTGGCAACACCCCATGCAATATTTCAAAATGATCAAAGGGCGGCATGATGCACGCCCCGTGAAAGTGTTGCCGGGCGGTGGCCAAAAGGTCGCGGGTCAGGCGGATCCCTTCGGCCGTGGGATTCTCAGCCTTTGCCATGGCGCTCCTCACCTCCTCGGGGACTTCGATGCCGGAGACCTTGTGATGGAGAAAAGCAGCATGCCGGAAGGTTCGCAGGGGAAGGAGCCCTAAATGGGCGGGAATCCCCAGGGGGTTCAAGGCCTCTGCCAGGAGCTCGGCATCCCTTGCCGTGTAAACCGGCTGGGTCACCACAAACTGGGCACCGGCAGCCACCTTCTCCTTCAAGCGCTTCATCGCGATGCCCAGGCGCAGCTCGTCGGTGAAGGGGTTCATCACCACACCGGTGGTAAGACCGGCCTTTCTGGCCATCTTGATGAGATCTGTCAGGGAGATGTCCCGAACCGAACTGGTGATGCCTTTTTCGGCCAGGGGCACAAAGTCTCCGGTCATCACCAGTACGCTCTTGATACCAAGGGCCTTTGCCCCCCAGAGGATTCCCTGAAGGCTCAACCGATTGTGGTCCCGGGTGGTGACGTGGAGAGTGGCAGGACGTTTCAGCTCGTCCTGAAGGATCCGGCACAGGGAGAGGGCATCCATCCGAGGCTTGGCAACCGGGTTGGTGGCCACACTGAACCCGTTAAACGAAAGATCGTTGATCCCCTCCAGGGCCGCCAGCAGCGGCTCGGCATCGGCCCCGGATGGAGGCACCACCTCCACCACCACCTCAAACCTGTCGTGCGTCATCATACAGCTCCATTTCACTTGTGTGTGCGTACACGATTTCCATGGCAGGCGTCACCGTGGCCGTCGGATCAGAACCACTTCCGCCACTCCGGCCAGCCAAGCTCTTCGGCGCAGGTCAGCTCCCTTGTCACATCCTTCAAAAAAGCCCAGGTCTCACAAAGGTCCCGCAGGGGGCCCGGCCCTGACGTTGTCGACGTGTCCTGTTTCATGGCAACCCTCCTTTATCCAAAGGCACTGCGCATTCTCTTTTTGTCGAGTTTTCCCACACTGGTTTTGGGAATATCATCCACGAACTCAAAGGCATCGGGCACGCCGTACCTGGGAATATCCCCTTTTTCGGCGGCCCCTTTGAGATAGGCTTTCAGATCTTCGGGCCCCACGGCCCCCACGTATTCGGGTTTCAGGTGCACGATCATCATGGGCCTCTCCCCCCACTTTTCATGGGGCACCCCGATGGCCGCCGACTCCAGCACCGCCTCGTGTCTACTCAGGATGTTCTCTAAATCCAGGGAGGAGATCCACTCGCCCCCGGTTTTGATGACATCTTTCATGCGGTCCGTTATCTGAATGTACCCGTCCCCGTCGATCACCCCCACGTCGCCACTGTAGAGCCATCCGTCCCGCCACAACTCGGTGCTGCGTTCCTCGTCGGCCACATACCCCTGGGTCAGCCAGGGTGCCCGAAAGACAAGCTCTCCGGTTGAAACCCCGTCATGGGGCAGAAACCGGCCCACCTCGTCCACCACCTCCACCTCGGCAAGGGGAACAGGGCGTCCGGTTTTGACCACGGTGTCCATGAGGGTGTCGCGGTCCAGGCTCTCCCAGTCGGCACCCGGCATTCCCAGGCTGATGAGGGGGCAGGTCTCGGACATGCCGAAGCCGGCATAGGCTTTGATTCCCATCTTCCAGGCATCTTCGGCCAGGCCCCTCGGAAGCCGTGCCCCGCCGATGACCACCTTCCAGTGGGACAGGTCGAAGGAGGCAACCGCCGGGTTGGCCGTGATCATCTGGAGAATGGTGGGCACGCAGTGGGAAAAGGTCACCTTCTCGCCCACGATGAGCTTCAGGAGCATGGCCGGCTCGTACTTGCCGGGATACACCTGCTTTACCCCCAGCAGGGTGGCAAGGTAGGGCATGCCCCAGGCATGCACATGGAACATGGGCGTCAGGGGCATGTACACATCCCCTGAGCGGAACCGACCCACCGAATCGTAGGCCCCCACGGCAACGGCACCCGACAGGGTGTGGAGCACCAGCTGGCGATGGGTAAAGGAGACCCCCTTGGGATTTCCCGTGGTGCCCGTGGTATAAAACGTGGTGGCCACCGTGTCTTCATCCAGATCGGGAAACCCATGTTCGGGATCCCCCCCTTCAAGCAGGCCGTCATAATCCCCGGCAATGGGAAAAGAGGGGCTGAGGCGGCTCTCCCCTTCCTGCATCAGCACCACAGACTCCACCGTCTCCAAACGGGGCCGCATCGCCTCCAGCAGGGGAAGAAAATCGGTATTTACCATCAGCACCCGGGCACGGGCGTGGTTCACCGTGTAGACCATCTGCTCCAGGGAAAGCCGCCAGTTGACCATCTGGAGAACCGCCCCGGTCATGGGCACCCCGAAGAAGCATTCGAGGAAGCGGTGGCTGTCGTAATCCATCACCGCCACCACGTCCCCTTGCGTCACTCCCAGCCCCTGCAGTACAGATCCCAGGCGCCCGATGCGCCCCCGAAGGTCCCGGTACGTGAACCGAACCTGATCCCGATAAACAATTTCCTGCTCCGGTGAGTAAATAAGCGGCGTATTCAGTAGTTTCTTGATGATGAGGGGGTAGTCATACGGCTCGCCGGGCTGATAGACCATGGATGATCCTCCTGTGCCTGGGGGTGCATGCTTCTGTTAAAGATATGGTGGGAGAATGGGTGCCGAATTGCGATGAAAATGAATGCCTTAATCATAGGCAGAGAACTTTGCGCCTGTCAACCATGAGGTACAGCCATGGCATCACACGCATGTCGTAAACAGATCCGAAAAGGGGCCCCTGCTAAAAAAGCCTCCGGCAGCCCTGCCGGGAGCTAAACCTTTAAAAAGTTTAATAAACAGACCTTAAAAAGACATTTTGAATAAATTTTACTTTAAATACGGATATGATTTTCCCTGAGGCACGAAGGGAAAAGCGCATTCGCAAGCCGCTTTCAAGGTGGCACACCTTGCCGCCGGAGGCTGTTTTTTTGAGCTGAATAGTTACACGTGGCGATAGGTGACATTGTTTAGGGGGTATTTTCTTTTTTTCTGCGCCTTAACACAAAGAGCGGAGCTTTTCCGGGAGCTCAAAGGCGTCCATGGGTTGCCAGACCGTGCGCATGCGCATGAGCTCCCCTTCCCCGTCTTTGCCGGAGATACGATGAAGAAAGGCATTGTCCTCGGTCTCATCGACCTGGGCCTCGGAGACGACGGCCCTGCCCCGGGCGATCTCCCGGATAAAACGCACCTCCAGGCGGGTGGGAAGGTGATGGCCGAGAAAGGACTCGGGGAGGGCTTCAAGGGCCCACCCGATGTAAATGGAGTTGTTGACGTGGCGGTTGAAATCAAGGTCTGAGATCCGCACTCGAAAATCGGTGGTGTGGTCAGGGGCCTTCACCGGAAGGATCCGCTCGAAACTGTCGGGGATGGCCCCTCCCCCCGAGCGCTGTTCTGCAGAGAGGCAACGGCTCAGCCGGGTGGGCTTGCGGGTGGTGTAATCCATGACCACCCAGGCGCTGTTTCCGGTGATCAGGGTCTCGCCCCAGGCGTCTGTCACCCGGAACTCCCGCAGGTCGTAAAGGTCATTTAACGGTGACCGCCAGGAGGTCAGGGTCACCTCTTCGTTCCAGACAGGGTAACGAAGAATCCGCACCTGGTACTTAAGGAGCACCCAGGTATAATTCTGGGCCAACAGCTCGGCCGCGCTCATTCCAAGCTGGGCGGCGTGCTCACACCCACCGTCCTGAAACCAGTCAAAGAGGCTCTGCACCTTCAGCAGGGCCCGGGGGTCCACCTCGGAAAGCCTCACCTTCAATTTTCGAGTGAATATATCGGTCATGGCGTGTACGTTTCGCTCTAGGGTTTGGTAACTGTTCAGCTGTGAATTCTATGGTCAGCATCCGCTGTTTACCATACCCCATCTGCCTGAAGAATCAACAATAGTATGGCCCTGATTCCTCCTTGACATCCCCTGATGATGGCGTTACCTTAGCGGCGTCGTCTTGTTGGATACTTATTGATATTGATAGTATTCATAAGTATTTTTGATAGAACAAGCGGACCGTAACCCGCCCGAGCACCCCCGAGTGAGTCCCGCCTCCCGGGCCGTGCCGTGGATACGCCCCCCTTTGTATCAACCGCAACAAGCCCCATTCTAAAGGTTGTTATCCTTTGATTGGCCACGACCGAAGCAGCGCACAGCCGCTGCCCCGCGCCGCCACCTTGCCGCCTTGCCGTCACCGGCAACCCGACAGACCAATCAACCGATATGCATAACTCTAAAAACTGGTGATTGTCTTCTTCAAGGAGTTGTCAGATGTTTTCGCTTTTTGTTCCGGAATCGGTGCGTGCTATCAAAGAGGGGATCTCAAAAAAGATCCTCATGAGTGATATCATGGCCGGTGTCATCGTAGGTATCGTGGCCCTGCCCCTTGCCATCGCCTTTGCCATTGCATCCGGGGTCAAACCCGAACAGGGAATTTTCACGGCGGTTGTGGCCGGCTTTATCATCTCCTGTTTCGGAGGGAGCCGGGTCCAGATCGGCGGCCCCACCGGGGCCTTTATCATCGTGGTCTTCGACATCGTCGCCCAGTACGGCTACGAAGGCCTGGCCGTTGCCACCATGATGGCCGGCTTCATGCTCCTTGTGATGGGGATCTCCAAGCTCGGGGCCACCATCCGCTTTATCCCCTACCCCATGACGGTGGGCTTTACCAGCGGCATCGCCCTTATCATCTTTACCACCCAAATCCCGGACTTTTTCGGCCTCACCCTGGCCAACACCCCCGGGGACTTTATCGGCAAGCTGAGCGCCTATGCTCAGGGTATGGACTCCCTGAACATCCAGGCCCTTGCCGTGGGCGCGGTGACCCTTGCCATCCTTCTCTTCTGGCCCAAGGTCACTCGCAAGGTGCCGGGCTCTGTGGTGGCCATCATCGCCACCACCGTGCTCACCGCCCTCTTCGGCCTGGACGTGGCCACCATCGGGAGCCGCTTCGGCAGCGTCCCCTCGTGCCTGCCCTCTCCCTCCATTCCCACGGTCAACTGGGAGATGATCAAACAACTCAGCTCACCGGCCTTTACCATTGCCATGCTCGCCGCCATCGAATCCCTCCTCTCGGCGGTGGTGGCCGACGGGATGATCGGCAAACGGCACAACGCCAACATGGAGCTGGTGGCCCAGGGCCTGGCCAACATGGTGGTCCCCCTGTTCGGCGGCATCCCCGCCACCGGGGCCATCGCCCGAACCGCCACAAACATCAAAAGCGGCGGCACCACCCCCGTGGCCGGTATGGTCCATGCTGTGACCCTTCTTCTCATCCTCCTCTTCTTCGGCAAATGGGCGGTGCTTATCCCCATGGCCACCCTCTCGGCCATCCTGATGATGGTGGCCTACCACATGAGCGAATGGCGCTTTTTCGTCAAGCTCCTGAAAAGCCAGCCCGCCGATGTCGCCGTCATGCTGGTGACCTTCGGCCTCACCGTCTTTGTGGATCTCACCGTGGCCATTGAGGTGGGGGTGGTCATGGCCTCCCTGCTCTTCATGAACCGCATGGCCAACCTCACCAAAATCAAGCGCCGTACCGATGATTTTGAAAACGACCCCCACGCCCTGGCCTGCCGCAAGGTCCCCCGACGCGTGGAGATCTTTGAAATCAACGGCCCCTTTTTCTTCGGCGCGGCCAACCGCTTCAAAGACGCCCTTCGCGTGGTGCGCGAAAAACCCAAGGTACTCATCCTGCGCTGCCGGCACATCCTCATGATCGACGCCACCGCCTTAAGGGCCCTGGAAGAGATGGTGGAGGAGGCCCAGCGGGAAAAAACCCTGCTCATCCTCTCCGGCGTCCACGCCCAGCCCCTCATCTGCCTGGAGCAGTCGGGCCTCTATTACAAAATCGGCGAGGACAACATCTACGCCAACATCGACGACGCCTTAAACGGCGCACGACGGTTTCTCGGCCTCGAAGAGGTTCCCCGCCCCGTGCCCTTTGTCCCCACCGTCAGCCGGGAGATCGAAGCAATGGAAGGGCAGTAAAAAAACCAAAAAGCAAGCCTCCGGCGGCCAAGGGCTGAGCCCTTGGAACCCTGGTTGCGAATGCTCCATTCCTCGTTCATCGGAATGTCACATTCGCTGACGGGCTATGCCCGTAAAAAACCTTGCGGTACGTAGAAGCAGCCCGTTTATTACAGCCGAAGCATGGCACAGTCAGAATCAATACCAACAGGCCGTGGGTGATCCAAAGGATCGTCCACGGCCTGTTTTGGTATGCACAAAACGCCCGCATACAGCGAATAATACCTGATTTCGGAAATATCACGACACCGTATCCATCCCCTTACAAATCATGTGAAATGATCCATATAATCACCAACGGTGGTGGCGGGCGAAGCCCGCGGCGAACGCCCTTGCGCTTTGGCCCGAGGAACGAGGGACAAAGCGCAAGGGCAATATGCTTTCGAGGTGGCTCACCTCGCCGCCGGAGGCATGCTTTTCCTAAAGCCCCTTGCCACATATATGGTGGGCGGCGATGCGGCCCATGAGAACGCAGGAACCTAAAAAGGTGCCTTCAAGGGAGCCTTTGCCGTGGATGCCCCCGCCGCCGAAGCCGGCGGTTTCGCCGGCGGCGTAGAGGCCGCTGATGGGGGTCCCGTCCTGGCTCAGGACCCGGCAGGAGAGGTCGGTCTGGATGCCGCCGAGGCTTTTTCTGCTGAGGATAAACTCGCGTACGGCAATGAGGGGCCGGGCGCTGGGGGCGTCGATTTTCTGGAATTTACAGGTGCGCAGGCGATCGCCCCGGTAGGTACGGAAGTTGGCGATGCGGCGGAGCTGGTCGTCGTTAAAAAAAGCCGGGCCCCGGTCGATCTGGTCGTCGTAGGCTTTGACGGCCCCTTTCAGGGTATGACGATCCACGGTGAAGGGGTTGCCCATGTCATTCATTTTATCCACCATCTCATCCAGGGAGCCTGCGGTGATAAAATCCCTGGACTCCCCGATAAGCCGGTTCACCAGCTCGGTGTTGCCGAAGAGGAGTTCTTTAAGAAGGCGCACCTTGTTCTTGTAACGGAAGGCTTTCATGTGCTCGCTTCCGGAGATGGCAAGCTCCTTGATGGCGATCTTCCAGTTCATGAGCTGGAAGGAGTACTGGCCGGGCTGTCGGCAGATCTGTTTCACAAGGTAGCGGGTATCGGTGTAGCCCACGAGGGGAACCGGGTCCATGATGCGCTCGCCCAAAGCGTTAAACCACAGGGCGGAGCGGGGTGGCACCAGGCTGAGCCCTTTGTTGGGCATGTCGGCGTTGGGGTAATCCACGCCCGCTGCGTAGTGCCACTGCTTGTCCAGATGGGTGATGTTGGCGCCCACGGCCTCCGCGGCGTCGTGGACCAGGCCGTCCGCATAGCGATGGGAGCCGTTCAGCAGCTTCTCCGGCGGAGCGCCCCAGGGGGCGTACCAGTGCTCCCGGACCTTGGACAGGTCACCGCCGCACATGCCGCCTGCGGCAAGAATCACCGCATCACCCGTGGCGGAAAAGGGCTCCCGGCTCCCCTCCAGAGACCCGCTGACGCCGGTAATGGTTCCCGCGCTGACGTCCAGGGCCTCCACCTTGCAACCGAAGTGAACCTCCAGGTTTCCCCGTTTGTGATGGGCCCTCAACCAGCCTTGGATGCCCTCAATGATCCCGAACCCCGTCCCCCAGGCTATGTGCCAGCGGGGCACCGAATTGCCGGGTTTAAAGAGCCCCCGCTCCGGCCAGTTGACCACGGGAAGGAAGATGACCTTTCGGTCCTTGAGAAACTCATGGATGATATCCCCGGATCGGTGCACGTAAAGCTCGGCCCATTTCCGGGGCCAATGGGCGTCCTCTTCAAAATCGGCACAGCTCAGCCAGTCGGAGAGGGCAAGCTCCGGGGAATCCCGGATCCCGTTCTTACGCTGCAGGGGCGTGTCCACCATCATCACCCCGCCAAAGGACTCCTTGGCCAGCCCCCCGAACCGCTCCGGCACATCCCGGTCCAGGATCACGACCCTTCGCCCCAGATCGAGCAGCTCACAGGCGGCGGTCATCCCCGCCAGGCCGCCCCCGACAATCACCACATCTGCTTGAAACCTTCTGTGCGCCATCGTTCCCCCTTGTCCGAATCTGTTTGGTTAGGGACGTCAAAGAAACACACCGAAAATAAGCCCAAAAAAGGCCTTCTATGGGTAAAGTTTGATGAATCATAGGGTCAAGAGGGCTCAAGAAAAAACAAAAGCGATGCCTCCGGCGGCGAGGTGTGCCACCTCGAAAGCAGATTGCGAATGCGTTTTGCCCCTCGTTCCTCGGGTCAAATCACATCCGCCTTTAAAAACTTTATTCAAAAAGAGCCATTAAGACCTGTTTATTAAACTTTTTAAATAGTTAGCTTTCGGCAGGGCCGCCGGAGGAATCTTTAACCTGGCTGCCTCAGGCAGCAAGGTGGGCCGCCTTGAAAGCAGGTTGCAAATGCGATTTCCCCCTGCCACACCAAAACAGACCACACAGTCTGTTTATGGATTGTCACAGCCTGAGCCTGTAAAGTCAAGAAGTTATCCTTCTTTTTTGAACATTGTTCTATATAGCGAACCACTAATTTCGTCTTCAGTAGTACCGGAAACCAGGGAGGTGGCCATTCAACGGCATCTCCGGGGCAGTTTATTTACGGAAGGGAGACAGCTTCATTTCGGATGATGGCGGCCCAGGCGCGCCGCAAGTGGCGGAAATGGTCCGGTCGGTCCAGGGAGAGGGATTGAAGGGCCATGCCCCGCAAAAGATAAAGGGAGAGGTCCAGAAGATCTTTGGCCCGGGCGTAGACAGCCGGGTCGGGGAGTTGTGAACGCCAGATGGCGTCCAGTTCGTCGAAAAAGCCTTCGATAACAGGCGTCAGGCGGGTCCGCAGCTCAACATCGGTGCGGCAGGCCACGTTGAACTCCACCCAGACATCCCGGTAGGGCCCTTGATAAAACCGGCTCCAGACCTCCTCCAGGAGAGCCTCCACATCAAAGGACTCGGAGGCAAGGCGGTCCCCCACCCCATGGGCCTCCTCAAGGGCAATGGACAAAAGGGCTTCAGCGCTGTCCGCCACCATGGCCCGCTTGGTTTCGTAATGATGACTCCAGGCCCCGCGGGAGACGCCGGCCCGCTCCAGGATCC
The DNA here is from genome assembly GCF_900101345.1 of Desulfoluna spongiiphila. Taxonomy (GTDB): domain Bacteria; phylum Desulfobacterota; class Desulfobacteria; order Desulfobacterales; family Desulfolunaceae; genus Desulfoluna; species Desulfoluna spongiiphila. The sequence continues at coordinate 162,673 of NZ_FMUX01000011.1, forward strand.
GGGAGAGGCTGGCCCCTGCGTAGCCGTGATCCTGAAGGCACGACAGGGTCGCGTCCACCAGTTTTTTCCGTGTCCTTAGACTCCGCTCCTGCTGGGTGCTCATGGGTTCGGCCTTCACGTGGGGATCACGTTGCCCTTTCCGGGGGTTGTGTGATAAGTAGCTCGAAGAGAGTGCGGCAGGTCCATGCCACGCATGGAAGGGCTGAAGCATGGGAAACGGAGACGCGTCCGTCTCCCGGTCCGAGGCGCTGCCGCAGACAAACCTTTATATATTTAGAGATACAGGAAACACACCCCATGGGCAATAAGAAGAGCAAGAAGAATAAAGTGGATCCGGAGCGCGAAATGGCTCTGGAGGCCCTTCCCCCCAACGTCCGGAAAAGCCTCACCGATGAGGAAGTGGATCTCTTTCTCAACGCCGAGGTCTGGCCGGAAGAGATGTGCGAAAAGCTCAACGAGTTCCTCAGCCCGGAGTAAGGGACCCGCTTCTCCCCGATTTCAGTTTCACCGTCGCTTCCCCGCCGGCCCCACGGGCCCGGCGAAGCGTCCCGGGGCTCGAAGCTGTGAGCATGGCCCGGCAACGCCCTTGAAATCCCATGCCTTGAACATGGGCAGATCAAGGAGCGGTGTGACGGGTTTTGTGTCCCCCTCCAGGCCCATCCCCACGCAACACCTTTCACCCCATCGGAGCCACCATGACGTTGTCAGGAAAACGCCAAGACCTTCTTTCGGCTATGCGTTCCCGCACCGGCCACTGGATCTCGGGAGAAGAACTCAGCGGCGAGCTCGGCATCAGCCGCGCCGCCATCTCCAAGCACATCGCCGCCATCAAAACGCTGGGCTACGCCATCTCCTCGGCGCCTGGCAAGGGGTACCTCCTCACCGAAGCCCCCGACCTTCTCCTTGCCCAAGAGATTCTCCTCGGCCTTGACACCTCCGTCATGGGAAAAAACGGCATCGTCCACCACCACCTCACCGACTCCACCAACACCCGTGCAAGGGACCTGGCCCGAGACGGCGCCCCCGAGGGCACCCTCGTGGTGGCCGAAGCCCAGAGCGCCGGTCGTGGCCGCAAAGGGCGTTCCTGGCTGGCCAGGCCCGGCGAAGGCCTCCTCTTCTCCCTTGTCCTGCGACCCGACATGGAGCCCTCCCGCGCCGCCCTGATCACCCTGATGACGGCCGTCTCCGTTGCCGAGGCCCTCATCAACGAGACCGGCATCAACGCCCGCATCAAGTGGCCCAACGACATCCTGGTGGGGGGCAAAAAACTCGCCGGCATCCTCACGGAAATGAGCATGGAACTCGACGCCGTGGACTATGTCATCACCGGCCTGGGTCTCAACGTCAACACCCCGGCCAAGGCCTTTTCCCCCGAAATCACCGACATCGCCACCTCGGTCATGGCCGAGTCCGCCTCCGCCTTTTCCCGGGTCGCCCTCCTTCAGGCCATCCTCTCCCGCTTTGAAACCCACTACCAGACCCTGACAACCCGGGGGCCGGAGACCATCCTCGCCCGGTGGAAGGAACTCTCGGATATCGTGGGCCGGAGGGTCCGTGTCTCCATGATGCGCGAAGAGATCGAGGGACAGGTGACGGACATCGATGCGGACGGCGTCCTTCTGGTGCAAACCGAGGCCGGGGATGCCCTGCGGATTCTCTCCGGGGATGTCACCTACCTCGACCCCTGTGAACGATAGCCTGATACAGGTCCCGACCGGTACCCCCTGAGACAGGTTGACCTCTGCACCGAACGATCGCTCTATAGAGTCGCTGTTCCACATAGAGAATCTCTATTCACTACCCGATTGTAATTACTTATCAATCCACAAGTTGGCGTGACGGTGCAGATTTGCACACATATTTTTCTTTGACAAAAACCGTCGCTATACTTTACCTTCTTTACAATCTAGGAATATTAAGACTGAATCACTCTTTATTTGAATGTATTCAGAAAATCATGCATTTTGTGCGTGATTAAAGAATTACGTCAAACAGAACCAAATTTACGAGCATAATGAGCAATTCCAACACGCTTTTTCGCCGTAAATTATTATAGGTATACATATATAGCCAAAAACTCAATTACCCTTTGAGGCTAAGTAATAGAGCCTACACCATATTCCTTGAATATTATTTCAGAAGTGTAAGGAGGAACACATGTGGCAGTCGCTCAGCACAGGGAAAAAAATCTGGTGCAGTCTTTTAATCCTCATGGCAGGCTACGCCATCACCACAGGCGTCGGGCTCATCGGCGGTTATGCCATGCGGGGGGAGCTGAATCAGGTCTCAAAAACCATGTTCCCTGCAGCCATGGAATCCTTGAGTACCCTGGCCCAGTTCAAAGGGCAGGTCAAACTCTACGGTGACGCCGTCATGGCCGGGGACACCGAACTTTTGGACGAAGCGGGACAGCGTGCCGATGAGGTCCTTGCACACCTCGACACCATCGCCGGGCTGGACCCGGAGGCCGCGGAAGAGGCACAGGCCCTGGCCGCCCGAATCCAAGCCTTCACGGCCAAGGCCCTTTCCATCTACACCCGGGTGGCCGAAGACTTCGAAGGAACCGACACCGAAGCAGCCCAGCAATCCCTTGCCCTGGCCGATGAAACCAGAAACCTCACCGAAGCCCTTGCCAACCTCTCAAAATCCCGCTCCGAAGCCCTTCAGAACCGACTCCACGAGGTGGGCCAGGAGGCCGGTTACCAGCAGATAATGAACCTGGCCCTCTTTATCGTGGTGGTGGTTGCCACCATCCTCTTCAACCTGATCATCATCCGAAAGTTCATCACCGGACCTCTCTCCGACACCGTGGCCATGGTCAAAGACATTGCCCAGGGGGAAGGGGACCTGACCAAGCGCCTCACCGTCCACAGCAAAGATGACGTGGGCGAACTGGCCTACTGGATGAACCAGTTCATAGAAAACCTCCAAGGCATGATCGCCCGCATTGCCGACAACGCAACCTCTTTGAACGGATCAGCCGAAGAGCTCACCCGCCTCTCCGGAAACCTCAAAGAAGGAGCCCACGGGGTAAAATCCAAGTCCGATGCCGTCTCTTCCGCTTCGGACCAGATGAAGGGCAACATGGACTCCGTGGCCGCCGCCATGGAGCAGGCCTCCACCAGCACCACGGCCGTGGCCGCATCCACCGAAGAGATGACAGCCACCATCCGGACCATTGCAGAGAGCTCGGACAAGGCCCGTGAAATCACCCTGGAAGCCGTCACCCAGTCCCGCACCGCCACCGAACGCGTCGGTGAGCTCGGCACCCAGGCCGAAGCCATCGGCAAGGTCACAGAGGCCATCACCGACATCTCCGAGCAGACCAACCTGCTGGCCTTGAACGCCACCATTGAGGCGGCCCGCGCCGGTGAATACGGCAAAGGGTTTGCCGTGGTAGCCGCCGAGATCAAGGACCTCGCCCGCCAGACCGCCGACGCCACCCGGGACATCCGGGACACCATCGTCAACATCCAGACCTCCACCCAGGCCACCATCGGCGACATCGAAGGAATCTCAGGCGTCATCGACAAGACCAGCGCCATCGTCTCGGAAATCGCCTCCTCCGTGGATTCCCAGGCCCAGACCACCCAGGGCATTGCCGACAACGTCACCCAGATCTCAAGCGGCCTGTCCGAGATCAACGAAAACGTTGCCGCCACCTCCAGCCTCTCCACCACCATCGCCAGAGACATCGAGGACGTGAGCCACGCCTCAGGAGACATGAACGACAGCTGCGCCCGCTCCGATGAGGGGGTCTCCAGCATCCTGGCCATGAGCGAGAACCTCACCACCATGGTGGGCCGGTTCAGAATCTGACCCGCGGCGCATGGTGCCTACTGCGGCAAGGTAACCACCTTGCCGCAGGAGGCGACAATCCCCACAGATGCCTCACCTGTTCCTGCGCGTTTGACACCCCTTCCCCATGCTGCTACTCCTGGGTATCAACAAAACGATGAGACCTACCCCCCAGGGATTTTCCGCACTGAATTTGGAGCAAGGCATCCATGAACATCATCCACACCTCGGACTGGCACCTTGGCCAGCATTTCTTCGACCGGGACCGCTTTGAAGAGCACGACGCGTTTTTACGCTTTCTCCTAAAGACCATCGAAACCCGCCAGGTGGACCTGCTCATTGTGTCCGGCGACATCTTTGACACGGCCAACCCGCCCCGGGAGGCCGAGCGCATGTACTACCAGTTCCTCACCCGCCTTGGGGCCCTGGGGACCTGTGCTGCCGTCATTGTCGGGGGCAACCACGACTCGGCCCCCCACCTGGATGCCCCGGCCACCATACTTGAAACCCTGAATATAAAGGTGGTGGGCGCCCTGCCCGACAACACCGAAGAGGCGGTCTTCCATGTGCCCTGCCAGCGGGATGACACCGATCCCGGGGTGTGGGTGGCGGCTGTCCCCTATCTAAGGGACCGGGACGTGAGAAAGGCGGTGGCGGGCGAGAGCTTTGACGAGCTGTCGGCGCGGACCCGCGCCGGAATAAGGGCGGCCTACGCAAAGATCGCAGAAATGGCCCAAGCCAGAAGCAAGGGCACCCCGGTCATCGGCACCGGGCACCTTACGGCCCTGGGCTCTTCCGTGTCCGATTCGGAGCGCACCATCCACATCGGCAACCTGGGCAGCATCTCAGGCGGAGATTTTCCCGACGCCTTCGATTACGTGGCCCTGGGCCACATCCACACCCCCCAGGCCGTGGGAGGCAAGGAGACCATCCGGTACTCGGGTAGCCCCATGGCCTTGAGCTTCAGCGAAGCAAGCCACCCCAAGGAAATTCGGCTTATCAACACGGCAGGCGGAACCCTCACCCAGGAGCCCGTCGCCGTCCCGACATTCCGCCCCCTGCTGCGCTTCAAGGGAGAGGCCGACACCCTGAAGGAGAACCTGACGCACCTTGAGGCAAGTGATGGGGGCATGACCCCCTGGGTGGAACTCACCGTGGAAGGGAGCCTTCCCTCCACCACCCTCAACGAAGAGCTGAGAACCCTGGCAGGGGAACACGGCGCAGAAGTCCTCAAGGTGGGCCTCGATACCTCGCACCGCCCCGCCGCGGAACTTTCCCCGGGGGATGTCTCCATCAGCGAGTTGAAACCCGAAGAGGTCTTTCAACGCCGCCTGGAAGCCTATGAAGGCGACGTACCCGCCGACACCCTGGGCCAGTGTTTCGCCCATCTTCTCACCCTGGCCCAGGAGGCGGAAAAATGAAAATCCTCCACCTTGCCTTCCAGAATCTCAACTCCCTGAAAGGCCGCTTTGACATCGACTTTTCCCACGGCTCCCTGGCCGAGGCGGGCATTTTTGCCATCACCGGCCCCACAGGCTCCGGCAAGACCACCATCCTGGATGCCATCACCCTGGCCCTCTTCGGCAAGGCCGCCCGGTATGACGACAACAAGCGAAACAACCCCGAAAACATGATGAGCCGCGGCACCGGAGAATGTTTTGCCGAAGTGAGCTTTGAATGCGGAAAAGGGATCTATTCGGCCAGGTGGGACCTGTCCAGGGCACGGAAAAAGCCCGACGGCCGAATCCAGGGGACCAAGCGCCAGCTGGCCGACGCCTCCGGCGATGTCCTGGAGACAAAAATCAGGCTGGTGGATGAGGCTGTCACCGAGCTCACGGGCCTCGATTACCACCGGTTTCTCCGGTCCGTGCTCCTCGCCCAGGGACGGTTCAAAGAGTTCCTCGACGCCGGGATCAACGACCGGGGGGAACTCCTGGAGCGCATCACCGGTACCGAGATCTATTCGGAGCTGAGCATCCTGGCCCACGAAGCGGCAAGGGAAAAAGAGGAGGCCCTCAAAGACGCCCGAACCGCAGCCAACCTCATCTCCCTTCTCTCCGAGGAAGACCTGAAAAGTCTCGCCGAAGAGCACGACACCCAGGCCCGCCTGAAACAGACCCTGGAAGCTGAGCTGGGAACCGTCACCGGCCGACTGGAGTGCCACACCGCATGGGTAAAGGCAACGGCAGAAAAAGAGACCATCCAGACAGAGCAGAAGACGTGGCAGGAACAAAACACAGGCTTTCAACCGCAACGGGAAAAGCTGGAACGCCACCAGGCGGCTGCGCCCCTTGCCGGGGACCTGAAAATCTGGGCGTCAAAAAATATAACCCTGACCGCCCTCAAAAACCAGCTGGCACAACTTCAAACAAATCACACCAACGCCCGAAACGATACGGCCACGGCCTTTGCATCGGCGGTTGCGGCCTGCACAAAACAAATTCGCGCAATTGAGGCCAGGAGAGGCAAAGGCCTCGCTCAAAAAGAGGCCCTCACGGTTGACATAGCCACCATTGAAGCATGGCAAGGCGCCCACAGCAGCGATGAGTCCATTGAAAACGCGCTTTCCAGGCTGCGCGGTAACGCCGAAGAGATTCGGTCCATGGCCCAGGGGCTGATAGAAGCGGACAAAGCAGCGGCCCTTACCCGACAAAGCATGGATCGCCTCCAAAAAGAGGTCGCCCAGGCCAATGCCGATGAAGCCCAATTAAAAAAAAGAACTGACCGAAAAAGAGAGTTCCGTAAAAAAACTCACCGCAGATCTTGCGGCCCTCAAGCCCAAAACCGAATGGATCAGAAAGAAGGAGACGGCAGAAGGGATGCGCAGTCTCCTTGAAGAGCTCACCCGCCTCACCGACGCCCACCTCACCCTCCGTGCGGAACAAGACGCGCTAAAGGCAAAGCGATCAGAACAGGAGACCGAAAAAAAACGCCTGGACGCTGAAGCTACCGAACTGTGCAAATCCCTGGAGACCGAACGAAGGATCCTTTCCGATAAAGAGCTGCTGCATACCCAGGCCGCCGTGATAGCCAGCCTGGAGGAGAAAAGGGCCCAGCTCGTACCCGGAGAGGCGTGCCCCTTGTGCGGGGCCACAGACCATCCCTTTGCTGACAAAGACCTCCTGAAACCCTCGGACACCGAAGCCGCCTGCAAGACGCAGAAAAAAGCGGTGGTCGCCCTGGAGAAAAAAGAACGGGGCTGTGAAAAAAAAATCACCGCCGCAACCGCCACCCTCACCGGCCTTGATGCGCAGCTCAAAGGCCAGGAGAAGAAAGCCAAAGAGACAGCCGAAACCTTCTCCCGCATCACCTCTGAACAGAAAATCGAAATGACCATTGGTGACCGGCCGGGCCTTGCCGAACTGGCATCCAAAAACAAGGACGAGCTCGAATCCATCGGCCGTCAGATCAGCAGCATCGAAGCCCTGGAGGCCAAGCTCAACGCAGCCGAAAAAACGTGCATCGCAGCCCGCGGACGCAGCGAGGCCTGTGCAGCCCGGCTCGTTCAGCTGAACAACTCCCTTTCCGACACCACCTCCCGGCTTAAGGAACAAAACACTCACCAGGCGCGCCTCAAAGAGGACACCCACCAGGCCCTAACCGCCTTTGGGCAGGCCCTGGCCCCGTGGGAGCTCTCGGCAGCATCCACCGAAGACGCATCCAAAGCCCTTGCATCCCTGGAAAGCCGGGCCGCAACCTGGCGCTCAAAGGTGGAAAAACTGACAACAGCCCGGCATACACTGGCCACCACCGAGGCAGGCCTTGCCACCCTTGCCGATCACATCACCCGCATTGACACAGAACGCACCGAATGGACCGATAAAAGCGCCCCCTTCAGTGACATCGAAATTGAGCCCCCTGAGGTGCCCGACACCCTCCTGGCAGAGCCCGCACGGCGCGCCCTCTGTGACAAAGCCCTTTCCGCCCTTTCTGTCCTTGCCACGCGAATCTCTGCCACCGAAAATGAGCTGGCCGGCGGTGAAAAAACACGTGAAGCGTTTCACGTGGAACTGACCGCCAATGCTATAAAACGAGGATTTGCGGACATTGAAGCCCTGGAGTCGGCGCTGCTGGAGGAACAAGCCCTGGCAGGCCTCCAAGCCGAAAGCCAGCGCCTCGAAACCCAGAAAGTCCGCCTGGAGGCCCTGACCCGCCAGACCGAAGAGGCCCTCGCCCGACTCGCCGATGAAAAAACGCCCACAGACGAAGAGGCCGCAGAACTCATCCGGCTCAAGCAGGAAAAAGAAAAAGAACGGGACAACCTGTTGAAACGCACGGGCGAAATAGGCGCCGCCCTTGCCGCAGACAAAAAAGCCCGTAGCGACCAGGCCGATCAGCTCGCAAGCATAAAAACCCTGGAAGCCGAAGCCCGCCCCTGGCTGGTTCTGAAAGACCTCATCGGCTCCTCCAACGGCAGCAAGTTTTCCACCTTTGCCCAGGGCCTCACCCTGGCCCAGCTGGTGGGCCTGGCCAACCGGCACCTCGTCACCTTGAACCCCCGTTACGAGATCCAGCGAATCCCGGGGGAAGACCTGGAACTCGAAATCATCGACCGTTACCAGGCGAACGCCGTGCGCCCCACCAAGAGCCTCTCCGGCGGCGAGTCCTTTCTCGTGAGCCTCGCCCTCGCCCTGGGGCTCTCGGAAATGGCAGGCCGGAAAACCCGCATCGAAAGCCTCTTCATCGACGAAGGGTTCGGAAGCCTCGACTCCGACACCCTGGACACGGCCCTGGCCGCCCTGGAAAACCTGCGCCTGTCAAGCCGCACCATCGGCGTCATCTCCCACGTGGAACTCCTCAAAAACCGCCTGGGAACCCAGATCGAAGTGACCCGCACAGCCGACGGCCACGCAACGTTGGAGATTGTGGATGGCTAACAGAGCAAAAAAAGCCTCCGGCGGCCAAGGGATAAATCCCCTGGACCCCAGGGTCGCGAATGCTCCCGCCCTTCGTTCCTCAGGCCGATCCCATCCGCTGACGGGCGGTGCCCGTGGTATGTTCGTAATAGACACGGGCGCAGGCGGATTCCTCGGGTCAAATCACATCCGCCTTTCAAACAAACGTGGCCCTGATCATCATTCGGACCATCGGCGTATTTACACCACCCCCCGAACACCCTTGCCCCTGGAGCGCCGCACTCCTGTGCGGCACGGGTAACGACGGACTAAATGCCGCACCGGAGTGCGGCGCTCCGTTTCGGTCGATCTTTCATGTTTGCCTCCGGTGGCCCTGCCGGGAGACAAGCCTTTGACAAGTTTGATATACAGGCCTTACAAACGACGTGGACCTTCCCGAAAATATTCGACGAACCTACGGCAAAAGGCGATGCAACCGGAAAGTTTTTGCGGAGCTTTTTTCAAAAAGCGACCCGTCGGAGGTAAGCTGAATAGTAACTTTTCATTTTCCTCTTCCCTTGAATATTGGCATTCCGCCGACTATATGGTCTATTGAAGCATAACGGATAACGATCCAAATCCACCAACAACCACGGGCGAAGCCCGTTAGGGAATGTAATGAGCCTGAGGAACGAGGGCGAAAGAGCATTCCCGAACCTGGGTTCCAAGGGCTCAGCCCTTGGCCGCCGGAGGCTGCTTTTCATCATGACCGAAACCCTTTGTGGAGAGATTGTTCGCACCACGTTTACCAGTGAAGAGACGGGGTTTACCATTGCCAGGGTAAAGGTGAAGGGGCGTGGTGAAGTGACCATGGTGGGCCCGCTCATGGGGCCACCGGACGGCACCTTTATTGAAGCGTTGGGGCGGTTTGAATCCCATTCCCAGTATGGGTTGCAGTTCAAGGTGGACACTTTCTCCACGGCCCTGCCGGTGACGTCCCATGGCATCGAGAAATACCTGTCTTCCAAGGCAATCCACGGCATCGGGCCGAAGATGGCCGAAAGGCTTGTGGCGGCTTTTGGGACCAAGACCCTGGAGGTCATCGACAAGGAACCGGAAAAGCTTCTGGACGTGGAGGGCATCGGCAAAAAAAAGGCCGAGCAGATCCTCACCGGCTGGGAAGAGCAGATGGACGTGCGCCAGGTGATGGTGTTTCTCCACTCCCACGGGGTGGGATCGGCCTTTGCCACCCGAATCGTGAAGGCCTTCGGGAAAAAGGCAGTGTCTGTTGTGACGAGGAACCCCTACGCCCTGGCCACGGAGGTGGCGGGCATCGGGTTTCTCACGGCGGACCGCATCGCGCGCTCCACCGGATTTGCCATGGACGCCCCCCAGAGGATCCATGCAGGGCTTCTCTATGTACTCTCCCACGCCACGGACGAAGGCCATCTTTTCCTGCCCGCAGACCAGCTGATGCAAAAAGCCGTGGAGCTTCTCCAGCTCCCTGCCGAGCCCATCGGTCAGGGCATCGCCCACCTTGCCGAACACGAAAAGGTGATCACCAAAAAGGTGGACAACCCCGACATCGGAGAGGCCGTCTACCTGCCCTGGCTCTTTCACTCGGAGCGGGGCATCGCCAACACCCTCGCCCAGGTGGCACGGGGAACAAAATTTCCGGTATTCGAGGATCCCCAAGGGGAGGTGGCCGCCATGGAAAAACGCCTCTCCATCCGGCTTGCCCCCCGCCAGCGGGAGGCGGTGCAGGGGGCCCTCACCGCCAAGGCCATGGTCATCACCGGCGGCCCGGGCACGGGCAAGACCACCATCATAAAAGCCATCCTGAAAATCTACCACAAGGCCGGAGCCCGGATGCTCCTGGCCGCCCCCACCGGGCGCGCGGCCAAGCGCATGACCGAGTCCACGGGATTTCCCGCCAAGACCATCCACCGGCTCCTCGAATTCAGCTTTCAAAAAGGGGGGTTTCAGAGAAACCGGGAAAACCCTCTCTCCTGTGACGTCCTCGTCGTGGACGAGGCCTCCATGATCGACGTGCCCCTGATGTTCAACCTGCTCAAGGCCGTACCCGACACCGCCACCCTCATCTTGGTGGGGGACGTCCACCAGCTCCCCCCCGTGGGACCCGGCAACGTACTCAGGGACATCATCGCCTCCAAATGCATCCCGGTCACCACCCTGACGGAGATCTTCCGGCAGGCGGAAAAAAGCCTCATCGTGGTCAACGCCCACCGCATCAACAAAGGGGAGAAACCCTTTTCCGGAAGCCGGGAGCCGGGGGGGGATTTTTTCATCATCGAGAGAAACGACCCCGAGGCCGTGGCCCGCACCATCGTAGAGCTTGTGGCCCGGCGGATCCCGCGGCGCTTCAACCTGAATCCCATGGAAGATATTCAGCTCCTCACCCCCATGCACCGGGGCTCTCTGGGAGGCGAGCGCCTCAACCAGCTCCTTCAGGACACCCTCAACCCCAGGCCCCCGGGTGCCCAGGAAGAGACCGGGTTCAAGTTCCGCATGGGGGACAAGGTGATGCAGCTTAAAAACAACTACGACAAAGACGTCTTCAACGGAGACATCGGCCGCGTCGTCGACGCAGACCCGGCCGCAAAGCGCGTCACCGCACGGTTCGACGACAACCAGGTCTCTTACGAAGCCGCCGAACTGGACGAGATCACCCTGGCCTACGCCGTCTCCATCCACAAATCCCAGGGATCGGAGTACCCGGCCGTTGTCATCCCCGTCTCCACCCAGCATCAGATCATGCTCCAGCGAAACCTCATCTATACCGGCATCACCCGGGGCAAAGAGCTCGTGGTCCTCGTGGGATCCTACAAGGCCCTGGCCATCGCCGTCCGTACCAACAAGACCATCAAGCGCTTTACCCGCTTGACGGAGCTGCTTCAGATGGGCGGATAACAATTCCTTCTATGGTTAAAATCGGGTCAGCCACAGAGGGCTCTGAAAAAACAAAAGCAATGCCTCCGGCGGCGGGGTGTGCCACCTCGAGAGCAGGTTGCCAATGCGCTTTCCCCCTCGTTCCTCGGGGAAAATCACATTCGCCTTTGATTTTGATTGGCCTGAATCTGTTTTTAAAGCCTGTTTATTAAACTTTTTAAAAGTTTAGCCCCCGGCAGGGCCGCCGGAGGCAGCTTTAACTTGGCTGCCTTCGGCGGCGAGGTGTGCTACCTCGAAAGCTGGTTGCGAATGCGCTTTCCCCTTCGTTCCTCAGGGAAAATCACATTCGCTTTTGATTTTGATTGGCCTGATTTTGCTTTTTAAAGCCTGTTTATTAAACTTTTTAAACGTTTAGCCCCCGGCAGGGCCGCCGGAGGCAGCTTTAACTTGGCTGCCTTCGGCGGCGAGGTGTGCTACCTCGAAAGCTGGTTGCGAATGCGCTTTCCCCTTCGTTCCTCGGGGAAAATCACATTCGCTTAGGGATGACTTTGAAAGGCTGACCATGAACCCCATTTTTTTTACCCTCTTCCGACACGCCCTCAGAAGCCTGCTCAGACTCCGGGTGTTCTTTTTGCGCATACGGAAAAAGGGCCCCCACGGGGAAGCTCCTCACCACCTGTCCCCCACGGAACTGAAGGCGCTCGGAGATAAGGATGCCCGGTTCACCCGTCTCCTTGCCACCCGCACGCCCCAGGTCACCGAGTCTTCCTGTTCGGCGGCGGCCGTGGCCTGCGTTCTCAATGCCATGGGCCCAGGAGAAAGGCCACGGGTCGAAAACCAGATGGATCTTCTGGAGACGATTCGTGCCGGGCGTTGGAAAGAACGTCTCTCACCGGAGGGATGGGAAGGCCGCCGGGGGCTTCCCCTGGAAGTGCTGGGGGAGGTGGTACCTGCGGCCCTTACCTACCACGGCATCCACGCCCTCACTGAGGTGGTGCCCTTTTACCCGGAAGAGACCCTGGAAACACGCATGGCACGGGCCGGAACCCTCCTGGATCGGTTTGCCAACACCCCCGGCCTCTACCTCATCGCCCACTTCGACCAGGGGGCCTTCCTGCCGGTACTCACCATCCCCCATATATCGCCGGTGGGCCGCTGGAACCCCGAGGCCCAGACCGTCCTTATGCTGGACGTGGATCCCGACCAGCCCACCCCCTACGAGGTCTCCCTGGCCCGGTTTGCCGACGGCATCGCCAGCGACTACGGAGGCCTCCTTAAACCCTACGGATACAGCCACGGCGGCCTGGTGGTCATCACGGCTGAATAAAAAATAGGGGAAAGCCTCCGGCGGCCAGGGAATAAATCCCCTGGACCCCAAATTCGCAAAGGCTCCGTCCCTTCGTTCCTCAGGGACGTCACATTTGCTGACGGGCTACGCCCGTAAGGTTGTTCGGGCAAAAAAACCTCATAAAATTCCCAGAAGAATAAAAGGGGTCTCTCCTGCATAAACGGTTGCCGAGTGTCACACATCACGCGAATACCCACGTAACCACCTGAATAACGACAACCTTTATGCATTCGCCGCAGGGTTTCAAGATGTCCCACCTTGCCGCCGAAGACGGGGTTTCCCCCGGATTACCCATAGAAGGCTTCCTTTTTGGGCGGCCTGTTGTTTTACTGGTCCCCACCTAGATGTTGTGATAAAGGATATTTGCATCTGCTTTCAATGGAATCAGGAATAAAAGGCGGGTGCGAAACCTCACCGGCACAACGGGTTAAGGCCCGACAGCCGGGCCCCATCCACCCACAATGAGGAAAAACGGATGAAACCGATACTCTCCGTAACGCTCATCGCCCTGGCCGCCATTGTCGCCATCCTCTCCTGGTACGGCCTCTTTGCAAAAGTCACCTTCTCCGAGCAGACGATATCCCCCTTCAGCTTTGCCTATAAAAAACAGACGGGCAATTACCGCCAGAGCGGCCGTGCCATGAATGAACTATACGTGGAGCTTGGTGAAGAAGGCATCTCCACCACAAAGGGAGTGGGGCTGTACTACGACAACCCGAGAAAAGTAGCGGTTAAAAACCTGCGCTCCCTGGCAGGATGCATCCTGCCTGAAGAGAGTTCGGAAAAATGGGGAGAGCTCAGGACGAACTACCTGGTGGGCAGCCTGCCCGGTGCGACCCTTCCCGTGGTCACCTTCCCCTACAAGGGAAAACTTTCCGTGGTCCTAGGGACCTTGAGGGTCTACCCCAAAATCAATGCATGGTTTAAAAACCACCCCGAGCAGTTGGGGCCGGTCATGGAGATTTACGATATATCCAAAGGAGAGATCCGGTACGTGGTGACCCGGCCCATGGGAGGGGAGGTGCTCGATGCCCTCTGGCGGGCTGAACTGCCTTAGGCAATAAAAAAAGGGATCCAGTAAACTGGATCCCTTTAATATGCGTGGTAGGCACGATCAGACTTGAACTGATGACTTCTACCGTGTCGGGGTAGCGCTCTACCAACTGAGCTACGCGCCTTCAGGTGTTACCTGTAAAAACAAGATACATTTAGCAGCGAAGGGCCGGCAGTGTCAAGGGGAAAAATACCGAGGCGCCCGAAAAACCGACCGCCCCTGGCGCTGTCTCCCCTAACCCCTCTTCGGCAAAGGGAGATATGCCCCTACTGCATGAAGGTGTTTTTCCCTCCGGCCACCATGTCCACCTTGATGTGATCCCTGGAGACCTCGGAGAGGGTGATGGAAAACCCTTTGTAAGTCCGGGACAGAAGCTGTTCGGCAAGCAGCTTGCCCTCCCCGGTAAAGTTCACCACCATCACGGCGCGTTCGATGCGGCGCTCCCGGGGCCTTACCGAAATCACCCCTTTGAGCCCTTCCATCTCACGGGAAAGCTGGGTGAAGTTTTCGAAAAAATTGGTCCCTTCCACCACCACCTCGATCATGGTGGTACGGCTCTTCTTCTCCTTCATGGCATCGACGATAAGGGCAGACAGATCCCGACCGGCATCCCGGGCAGCGTCTGTCATGGCCCGCGTACTGACCTTGCCGGGATCGGTGCCCACGGCCACGCTCGCCCTCAGGACCCCGTCGGTGGCCCGGTCCGTGCCCACAACAAACCCTTCAAGCTCAACGGAAGCCCTGAAAGACCGCTCATCTCCCATGATATTTCCGGAAGGCTCGGTCCAGGCCCTTCCCACCACCACCACGTCGGCGCCGAAGGCAGCACCGATGCGCAGGGCTTCATCCCGATGAACCAGTCCATCCGGCCCCAAAGGCGCCGCGTCATCAATAATCGCCCGATGGGGAAGCACCTCAAATCCGCGCTTGGCCATGGTCCCTGCGATGGCCTCGTCGGAGACCGTGGCGATATAGGACATGCCGGGGCCCCACCAGTAATCAAAGGTGGTGCTGTCCGGAAGCTTTTCGGAGACCAGAAACAGCAACTTGGGCTTGTCGCTGCCCTCAAGGACAATGCCCGAGGAGGTCAGCCGCTCTTCCAGGCGGTCCATGGCCACGGAGGCCTCCACGGCCACATGGTAATAGCTGCCGAAGCGCCGCTCCGCCACCACCTTGTACCCGTCGATGTAGGTTGCAGGAGTCTCCGTGAGAATCTCGGTCACGGCCTCAAAGTGTGCGGCAACGGCCCTGTCCGAGAGGATATAAAACAGCGCCTCTTCCACGGCGGTATTCAGGCCCTCTTTCACCGCCTTGTCCTTGGCGTCAGGAATGTTGCTGCGGGATATCACGCCCTTGCCCAAAGCGAGAAACACCTTGAGAGACTCCCCTGTCTCCGCACGCAGGGTGCAGGGACGCGTCAGGGAGAGGGCCAGAAGCATCATCATCGTCCATGAAAAGATCCGTTTATGCATCAGCATGCTCCATCGTTTATGATTTACGTCCCAGGCTGTAGTCCCCCACGAGAAGCAACAGCTCTTTTTCCCGGCTGTGGGGAAGCCCGGCCAAAGCGTCCTTGGCGAGCCCCACATGATCATGGGCGCAACGCTCTGTGTATCCGATGCCGTCAAGCTCTGTAAGCAGGGAGACCAGCTCGGAAAACGCCTCCACCGTGAAATCGGGGTCGGCCATGATGGCCTCCATGCGCTCTTTCTCTCCGTTGGAAGCCTTGGAGAGGGCATAAATAACGGGCAGGGTGAGTTTGCCCTCCCGAAGATCCGCCCCCGGCTCCTTCCCCAGGCTGGCCAGGTCGGCGGTGTAGTCCAACAGGTCGTCGGCCATCTGAAAGGCCATGCCAATGTGCCAGCCGTAGCGCCCCAGGGCGTCCACCACCTCGTCGGGCTGACCGGCCAGGTGAGCGCCCGTCACGCAGGCCCCTTTAAGGAGCACAGCGGTCTTGCGTTCGATGACATCCAGGTACTCGGCCTCGGTGAGGTCCATGCGGCCCTTGTTGTACAGCTGCTGGATCTCTCCCTGGCTCATGGCCTCGGTGATCCCGCAGATCTCATCGATGATGGCAAAATTGCGGGTCTCGGCCGTCAGGGTGAGGCAGCGGGCGAGGATAAAATCCCCGGTGAGGACCGCCTCGGGGGCTCCGTACACCCCGTGGGCGGCGGGCTTGCCCCGGCGCATCACCGCCTCGTCCACCAGATCGTCGTGGATGAGGGTGGCGGCGTGGAGGTACTCAAAGAGCACGGAATAACGGGCAAGGTCCTGCCGATCGGACCCGCAGGCCCGTGCGGCAAGGATCATCAGCAAGGGGCGAAGGCGTTTCCCCCCGGAGAACAGAAGGTGGCCCGCCACCTCCCCGGCCAGTTCGGCCCAGGGGTTCAAATTCTCTTTCAATGCGGCTTCGATGGAAGAGAGCTCTGCGGCCACCTCGCCCAAAATCCTCGCCTTCAAATCACTCATACCACTTCTCCTGACAAATCGTAGACAATGGCGTCCGTGATGCGGACGTCGACAAAGGCGCCGATGGTAAGCCCTTCACCGTAGACAAAGGTCATGCCGTCCACTTCCGGGGCCTGGAAAAAGGTGCGGCCGATGAAAACGCCCTCTTCGGGGTTCTCCTCGATGAGCACCTTGGTGACCATGCCCACCCGCGCCATGTTCCGCCGGGCCGAGATCTCCTCCTGGGCGGCCATGATGGTGTCCTGGCGCACCTGGGCGATCTCTTCGTCCACGTGGCCGGGCAGGGCGTGGGAGGCCTGCTCTTCGGAATCGGAATAGGTAAAGACACCCAGGTGGTCGAACTCCACCTCGGTGATAAAATCCAGAAGGGACTGAAAATCCTCTTCCGTCTCCCCGGGAAACCCCACGATCACCGTGGTGCGCAGGGCCACGCCCGGAACCTCCTCGCGAAGCCGGGTAAAAAGGGCCTTCAAATCCGCCTGGGTGTAGTGGCGCCCCATCTTCTTGATGATGGGGTCCGAGGCGTGCTGAATGGGGATGTCAAAGTAGGCACAGACGTTCTCTTTGTCTGCGGCCAGCTTGATGGTGGCGTCATCCAGGGTGTCGGGAAAGGCGTAGAGAAAACGGATCCACTTGCCGGGGGCCTGGTCGGAGAGGACCTCCAGAACCTCGGCGAGCTTGCCGGGTTCCCCTAAGTCTTCCCCGTAATCGGTGGTGCTCTCGGCCACGAGGTTCAGCTCCTGAACGCCCGCGTCCAGAAGGCGCCCGGCTTCGGCCGTGATGTCTGCAACGGACCGGCTGCGGTACCGCCCCCTGAGGCTGGGAATGATGCAGTAGGTGCAGTGCCTGCTGCAGCCTTCGGCGATCTTGAGGTAGGCCAGGGCCCCTGTGGTGGTGATGCGCGGCGAATGGGTACGGGCCGGTGAGGTGCTGTTGGGATCGGGAAACAGGCAGGTGGCCTTTCCCACGCGCCCGTCCACGGCCATGAGCCGGTTGATCTCTTCGGCAATGCGCTCGTAGCCGCCGGTGCCGATGAACAGGTCCACCTCGGGAAGCTCGGGAATGGCGTCTTCCTTGAACCGCTGGGGAAGGCAGCCCGCCACCACCAGGTAGCGGCAGGTTCCCTTGGCTTTGTACTCCGCCATCTCCAGGATGGTGTCGATGGATTCGTCCACGGCGGACGTAATGAAGCTGCAGGTGTTGATGATGATGACATCCGCCTCTTCCGGTGAATCGATGATGGTGCAACGGGCCTCTGTGAGGTGGCCCAGCATCACTTCGCTGTCGACGAGGTTGCGCGCGCAACCCAAGCTGACCAGGTAAATGTTCATGGGATCTAAAAAAAACTCCTGAGGCAATGGCCGTCCCGGAAACACGTCGGGTCACCCGTCCGCTCTCTCCTTCCCTGGAAAGGACGGACGGGGACCGCCTGTAAGTCCGGCGGCATGCCGTGTGGGCTAGTTGCCCGTAAAAACCGGTTTTCGTTTTTCCGCAAAGGCGGTAAAGGCTTCTATCAAATCGTGCGACGGAATGATGTTGGAACTGATGGAGGCCACGTACTTGAGCCCATCGGCCACGGAGGCTTCGGTGCCGTGGTTGAGAACGTCCTTGGAGGCCTGAACCGCAATGGGCGGGTTGGCGGCAATGCCGTCGGCCATGGCCTGGGCCCCTGCAAACAGGGCGTCGGCATCCTCAAACACCTCGTTGACCAGATTGACGTCCAGGGCGCGGCGGGAGTCGATGGTTTTGGCGGTATAGGCCATCTCCCGGGTCACCCCCTGGCCCACGATAAAGGGCAGGCGCTGGAGAACGCCCACGTCGGCCACAAAACCGATGGCGGTCTCCTTGAGACAGAAGGTGGCGTCCTCCGTGCAGAGACGAATGTCACAGGCGGTCACAAAGTCGAGGCCGGCACCGATACAAAAGCCATGAATGGCCGCGATGACGGGCTTGCGGCACTTCTCCATGGCGCTCATGGTCTCCTGGAGGGGGTAGATCTTCTTGAGAAGCTTCCACTTGAGGCCACCCTTCTGCTCATTTTCCATGAGCTCGGGCATGGACCCCACCATACCGATCAGGTCGATGCCGGCGCAGAAGGCGTCCCCCTTGCCGGCCACCACAATAACGCGGACCTCGGGGTCCTCGTCCAGCTCCTTGAAAACAGCCGGGGAATCCATCCAGGCGTCCTGGTTCATGGCGTTCTTCTTGTCCGCCCTGTTAAACCATACCCAGGCCACATGGCCTTTTTTTTCCACCAGATAGTACTTGCTTTCACTCATCTCTTCCTTGCTCCTTCTCTGTCGTTACACCAGAATCTTCACGTATCTATATCACCAGAGTCGTATCCACTCATGCCAAACGAAGGTCGAAGGTATCCCGCCACTATAGTACACTATCTAACCAAGATCAATCGGCATCCATCTTCCCGCACACCCTCGAATATGCTAAGGTTCGCGAATGCTCCTCCCCCCGTACCTCGGGGGGTCACATTCACTTACGGGCTGCGCCCGTGGAGAGGGCCGATGCTCCCTGACAAGGATGGTACGACGACATCCCGGTGAGATGCGTGTGCCGCCAGTGGATCGTCTTTTGAAAAAATGAGGAGCCGAACAAACGTTTTTTTTAACCTGTTTATCAAACTTTTCAAAAGTTTGGCCCCCGGCAGGGCCGCCGGAGGCATGCGTTGACCATAACCCCAATAAAGAGAGACGTCGCCACACGGCAACACGAGCTATGACCACCATACCTGAAACCATAAAAACCCCCATCACCATCGGGGGCAAAGAGATCCCCAACCGCCTCTTCCTGGCCCCCCTGGCCGGTCTCGGCCACGTGGCCATGCGGCAGATCATCGACGAGTTCGGCAGCTGCGGCCTCTTCTTCTCGGAGATGTGCAGCGCCAGGGCCCTGCCCGGAGAAAACCGGCTCATCTCCCCCATGTTCCGCTGGCGGGACCAAGAGGCAAAACGCCTTGTCATGCAGATCGTGGGTGCCGCCCCCCTGGATATGGCCCTTGCCGCCGAGCGCATCGAAAAAGAGGGTCTTTTCGGAGTGGACATCAACTTCGGCTGCTCCGTGGCCGGTATCTGCAAAAAAGAGAGCGGCGCCGCCGTCCTCAGGGATCCCGACCGGGCCGAAGCCATCGTCCGGGAGGTCCGCAACGCCACCACCCTGCCCCTGTTCGTCAAGTACCGCACGGGCTGGACAGACGACCCCGTCTTTGCAGCAGACATGGCAAGGCGATTTGAAGACGCCGGTGCCGACGCCCTGGTCTTTCACCCCAGGGTCTCCCCGGACCGCCGCAGTCGTCCGCCCAAGTGGCAGCACATAAAGGCCGTGAAAGAAAGCGTTGCCATCCCCGTCTTCGGCAACGGCAACGTCTTCACCCCGGCGGACCTTGCCCGCATGGTCGATACCACCGGCTGCGACGGGGTCTCCCTGGGGCGCATCGCCATCGCCCGCCCCTTTGTCTTTGCCGAAATGCTGGAAGGAAAAACCTTCGGCCCCGAGATCTACCCCCAGGTGGCCCTGCGCTTCCTCGACCTGGTGGAAGAGGCCTTCGATGCCGGCTACGCCGTGCGCCTGTTCAAGAAATTCGTCCTCTACTTTGCCGCCAACTTCAAATTCGGTCACCCCGTATTCAAACAGCTCGCCTACGCCGATACCCTGGACGGCCTGAGGGAAAACGTCCATCAGACCTTTGCCGAACCCCTGGACCTGGCCTCCACCCCCAATCTCAACCTCTTTACAGGGTAAATACATTTCACACAGGCTTGCGTGTCTTTGGCCCTGAAGATACGAAGCCTGTGCAGGTGGGCAATGCTCACAAACCGCTATTTTCACCTGAGGATCGACGAAAAATTAAGGAAAAACGTTCAGCCCCGGGCAGGGTGATCCGATAAAAAAGGTATTCGCTGATAACCAACCCCCTTTTTGGGGAACTGCCTGGAGCCTTACCCCATGTTGCGTGAAATCTACGTTGACTTAAACAACGTCTTTCTCTCCCTGTCCGACGCCATCGACCTTGCCAATCCGAGCATCGCCTGCCACCAGATGCGCTGCGCCTACATCGTCTGGCAGTTGGGAAAAACTGCCAAATTGTCCAAGGAACGTATCAAGCGGCTCTACATGGCGGCCCTTCTCCACGACATCGGGGCCATGACGCCCAAGGACAAAATACGGCTCCACACCTTTGAGGAATCGGACATCCTGGCCCACTGCCTCAGGGGAGAGGTACTTTTCCAGTCCGTGCCCCTGCTGGCGCCTGCCGCGCCCCTTATCCGACACCACCACCGGAACTGGAGCGACTGCGAAGCCCCCATCGGCGACCCGGACGTCCTCGACGCCCAGATCCTTCACCTGGCGGACTGGGTGGAACGGCTGATCCGACGCGACGCCTTCATCCTCAGCCAGATGGAGGTCATCACCACACAGATCCGTACCATGGAGCACACCGTCTTTCACCCGGACGTCGTCGAGCTCTTCATCCGCACCTCGGACCGGGAAGAATTCTGGCTGGACCTCTCCTCCACACGACTCTACGGGCTTCTGCTAAGAAACGGCCCCTTGCGGTCCATCGAGACCCCCTTTGAAGACATCGCCTCCATTGCCCGGGTCATACAGAAACTCATCGACTTCCGGTCCCCCTTCACCGCCACCCACTCCGCGGGCGTGGCCGAGTGTGCCGCCCTTCTCACCGAACACTTCGGCTACATGGAGACCGAAGTGAGGCTCATGCGCCTGGCAGGCCACTTCCACGACCTGGGCAAGCTCATCATCCCCAACGCCATCCTGGAAAAGCCGGGCAAACTCACCCGGGAAGAGTTTCAGGTGATGAAGCAGCACACCTATTTTACCTACGAGGTACTCAACTCCATCGATCGCCTGGAGCGGGTGGCCGAATGGGCGGCCTTCCACCACGAAAAACTCGACGGCACCGGCTACCCCTTCCGCGTGAGGGCCGAAAAGATCAACACCGGCGCCCGCATCATGGCCGTGGCCGATATCTTCACCGCCCTCACCGAAGACCGCCCCTACCGCGCCGGCATGCCCCTGGACAAAGCCCTGGGCATCCTGAAAAACCAGGCGGACAATGGCAAAATCGAGCCCAGGGTGGTGAGCCTTTTGGGCGACCACGCCAAAGAGATCTCCCAACAAGTCAAAGCCACACAGCTCGAATCCATGCGCTTCTACACCGAACACTTCACCGACGCCGTCCTCGCCGAACACCAGGTGGCCTAGGCCAGAAAAAACAAAAGCCATGCCTCCGGCGGCGAGGTGAGCCACCTCGAAAGCTGATTGCCATTGCGCTTCGCCCTTCGTTCCTCAGGGCAAATCACAATGGCGTTCTTTGCGGGCGAAGCCCGCCAGGGAATGCGATGGGCCTGAGGAACGAAGGCCCGAGAGCATTCCCGAACCTGGGGTGAAGGGGATTTATCCCCTGCCCGCCGGAGGCGATTTTTTCCTTTTTTTTTTGCCACCAACAAAAAACCCCCGCCCTTGTGTTGACAGGAGCGGGGGTTTTTCTATCCGGCACAAAGCCGGTGGTGACGTCTTTTGTTAAGGCCTACAGGGCGTCGGCGTAGAGTTCGATGACGTGTTTGACGGCCACGTGGTCGTGGCCTTGGGAGAGCATGTCCGTCATCTGCATCATGCAGGCGGGGCACCCGGTGGTGACCACGTCGGCACCGGTGGCGAGGATATTCTCCCGCTTGCGGCCGCCGATGCGGCTGGAGGTGTCGTAGTGGGCCAGGTTGAAGCTGCCGCCGTTGCCGCAGCAGGTGTCGGCTTCGTTCATCTCCACAAACTCGTAGCCGGGCAGGCCTTTGAGGATGGCCCGGGGTTCTTCCGAGACACCGATGGACTTTTTCAGGTGGCAGGGGTCGTGCCAGGTGACGGTTTTGGTCGTTCCCTTGCCGGCCTGCGCCGCAAGGTCCACGTCAAAGTGTTTGACGAGGAACTCGCTGATATCCATGGTGCGGTTGGCGATGCGCTCGGCCTTTTTCTCCGCCTCAGGGGAGATCTTGGCCGCCATCTTGGGCCAGAGCTTCTTGATGGTGGAGGTGCAGGTGGCGCAGGGGGTGACCAGCACGTCGTAGTTGCCGCTGGAAAAGGGTTTCAGGTTGTGCTTGAGGAGCTTTAAGAAACTCTCCTCGTCACCGGAGGCCAGGGTGGGGATCCCGCAGCAGCCCTGATTCTTGGGCAGGTAGATCCCGCAACCGTGGTGTTCCAGCACCTTGATCACGGCATGGCCCACCTGGGGGAGCATCTTGTCCACCACGCAGCCCGGGTAGAAGGCCACGCGGATGTTCGCGGTGCCCTTACCCGTGTCCATGCCCGAGTAGTCCTTGCGGAAAGGCCGCTTGGCAAGGGGCATGAAGTGACGGTCCCCGATGAGGGGGGACATGATCTTGGAGCAGGAGGTCCCCAGGAAGGGATCGGCCTGGCTGGTCATGATCCCCTGGAACTTCGAGCCCATGGACAGGAGGCCGGAAAAGAGCCTCGGATGGACCAGGGTCCTTCTGAAGATCGCCTTCTTCATGGGAGAAAGGCCGATATACCCCGTCAGGATGGCGCGGGCCTTGATAAAGATATCGGTGATCTTCACCCCGCTGGGACAATTGGCCTCGCAGGAGCCGCACAGGAGGCATTTCTCCAAACGATCCTTGACCTCCACGGGGCTGTCGATCATCCGCTTGGCCAGGCTGTCGATCAAGGCCAGCTTGCCCCTGGCCACGTCCCCTTCCAGCATGGAGTCCTTGAACACGGGACACACGGACTGGCACATCCCGCAGCGCATACAGGTCACCAGCAGGTCGTCCAGTTCGGCAAGGGAGGTCCGGAGATTGGCTATGTCTTTCATGGGTTAATCTCCTATCACCTTGCCGGGGTTGAGAATCCCTTTCGGATCCACCGCCTGCTTGATCTTGTGGAAATAGGTGAGGGATCTCTCCCCCACCTCCCGGGCCATAAAACCGGCCTTGGCAATGCCGATGCCGTGCTCCCCGGAGAGGGTGCCCCCCATCTTCAGGGCCAGATCGAAAATATCCTCGATGGCGGACTCCACCTTGTGCCACTCTTTCTCGTTTCGGCGATCACATAAGATGGTGGGATGCAGGTTGCCGTCCCCGGCGTGGCCGAAGGTGCCGATGGAAAGGTTGTATTTTGCGGCCACGGTGTCCAGGCCCCGCACCATCTCGGGAACCTTGCTGCGAGGCACGGTGGCGTCTTCAAGGACCAGGGTGGGCTTGAGCTTGGCCAGGGCGGAGAGGGCCGCTCTTCGGGCTTCCCACACCTTGTTCTTCTCCGCTTCGTCCTTGGCCACCTGGATGCGGCTGGCGTTGTGCTGCTTGCAGATCTCCTCCACCTTGGCGGCGTCATCGGCCACCTGGCCTGCGTGACCGTCCACCTCAATAAGCAGCAGGGCCTGGGCCTCGGTGGGCAGTCCCGCCTTGGCGTAGTCCTCCACGGCACGGATGGTGAAGTTGTCCATGAACTCCAGGGTACACGGCACAATCTTGGCGGCGATGATGGCGGCCACAGACTCTGTGGCATCGGCCACGCTGTCGTAGACGGCCATCATGGATTTGGAAGCGCTGGGGGGAGGCACGAGCTTCAAGGTGATCTCGTTAAAGACCCCCAGGGTCCCCTCGGAGGCGACCATGAGGCCCCCCACATTGTATCCGGTGACACACTTCACGGTCTTGGAACCGGTCTTGACCAGGTTGCCTCCGGCATCAAAAAAATCCATGCCCATGAGGTAATCTTTGGTAACGCCGTATTTGAGGCCGCGCAGGCCCCCTGCGTTTTCCGCCACGTTCCCCGCCAGGGTGGAGACCTTCTGGCTGCCGGGGTCCGGGGGATAAAAGAGTCCCCTGGCGGCAACGGCGGCAGCAAAATCCGCGGTGACCACGCCGGGCTGGACAATGGCGTACATGTCCGCCTCGTTGATCTCGATGATCTTGTTCATGGCGTTGGTCAGGATCACCACGCCGTTTTTCAAGGGGATGGTCCCCCCGGACAGGTTGGTTCCGGCACCGCGCACGGTGACGGGGATGCCGTTTTCGCCGCACAGGCGGATGGCACTGCCCAGCTGCTCGCTGGACTCGGGCCTGAGGACCAGCGCGGGCATGACAGGATCCAGCACGGCGGCATCGTATGCGTAATTCATGCGAGTGACTTCGTCACTCATCACGTTCTTCTCACCCAACAGGGCCTCGAACTCTTTTTTCAAATTCCCGGAAATCATATAGCCCCCTCCCACAGGTTCGTTATGTTTCTTATCGGTTTTTATCTCACAATTCAGGTCCGAACATGAAAAGGGGGACCCTGCCGGACCAAGCCTGGTGGGGTCCCCCTTGTTGTTCTCTTTTTATGAATGCTGTGCCGCCGGTTTAGAAGACCCCGGGGAACAGAACGTAGCAGAAGAGGCTGCCTATTGTCCCTGCCATGATGCCGTAGAGCACCAGCGGAATCATGGTGCGTCGGATGATGGTGCCTTCCATGCCCACCAGACCTACGGTGGCGGAAACCGCAACCACGTTGTGGACACAGATCATGTTCCCCATGGCACCGCCCACGCCCTGAAGGGCGACAACGATCTCACGGCTGGCACCGATGGTGGTGGCCAGGCCATACTGGAAATCGGCAAAGAGAAGGTCGGAAACAGTACAGGAGCCGGTGATAAAAGACCCCAGAGCACCGACGTACGATGCAAACATGGGCCATGTCTTCCCGGTAATGGACGCCACAGCCTCTGCCATGGTCAAAGGCAAGGAGCTGTAGCCCATGACGTTGTGACCGGACTGCTTCATGATCTCCACCATGGCCACAGCAAAAAGCATGGCGATGGTGGGGTTTTTCATACGGATAAAGCTCTCTTTCCATGCACCGATGGCTTTGTCTGCAGGAATTTTGTGGAGAGCGATGGTGATGAGGGCCACCAGCATGAAAGGAATCGTACCGGGCAGGTAAAGGAGCTTGGTGGCGAAATTGACGCTTTCATACCCCAGGATATGGGGAAAGCTGATCACCCACGAGGTGACCCACCCCTTAAAGGGCAGGGAACTTAAACGGGTAAGCACCAGGATCACGGCAATAAGAACATAGGGCATCCAGGCCATGAGCTGGCTCATGCGGGGTTTAAGATCCGTTTTACCGGGCTCGATTTCACCGACCCAATCCTTGTCCCAGGAAGCGCGCTCACCAAAATCCCAGATCTCTTCAGGCATGAAGAGCCCTTTTTTAGCAGCGGTCACAACGATACCGAGGCTTACGAGGCCACCGATAAGAGAGGGGAACTCAACGCCCACCAGAAAGGCTGTGGAGAGGTACACAACGTCGAAGGTAACGGCGGTGAAGAGAGCAAACTTCCAGGCGCCCAGGCCTTCACTCCATTTCTTGTTCTTGCCGAAAAAACGGGTCAAAAAGCAGATGACGAAGACAAGAAGGAAGCAGGCGATAATGGCGTGGGTGATGGCGGCCCACTGGCCCACGTGCTTGAGGAACTCATCAAAGGTGGCGAAACCGGTTTCGACGGATCCGTCGGCCAGCACTTTTTCAATGGGGGTCCGAAGGGTCTTAAAACCGAACCAGACCGGGGTACCGACGGCACCAAAGGTCACGGGAACAGAGTTAAAAATCAGACACACACACACCGCCGCCAAGGCGGGGAAACCCAGCCCCAGCAGCAAAGGGGCCGCGATGGCTGCCGGCGTGCCGAAACCTGCGGCGCCTTCGATAAAGGCACCAAAGGTAAACGCAATGATGATGGTCTGGATTCGCCGGTCCCGGGAGATCCCCAGAAACCCGTAACTGATCGTCTCCATGGCCCCACTGACCTGCATGGTGTACAGGATAATGATGGCACCGAAGACGATAATCAACACGTTAACGGCACTTCCAAAACCCGCAAGGGTCGAAGCCGCAACGAAGCCAGCCGGCATTTTCCAGATGATCATGGCGATGAGGGCACAGGCGGCCCAGGCTAAAGGCATCGCCTTGGTGGCAGGCCATTTCATACCAACCATAAAGATCAGTACGATAGCAATGGGAATAAAGGCAATGAGTGCTAATACTCCTAACGACATTTCAAATCCCCCTAACTTTAGATTTGAGTGCGATGAACCCTGAAATTACAGGGCATGTTTGGTACCCACGTTCACCCGCCTACATGCCGGTCCGGCACTATTCAGTAAGAAAGGAATGCAGATAGAACCACAAAACGCTGCTTTGGGGAGATTACAATTTCCGTGCCTGAGCCCCGTGCTTTTTTTTTTCGCCTTATCCGGCGCGATGTTAGCCGTGGTCGGCAGTTGAATATCGTCCCGTGGGTGTAACGGTGTTCCCCCCAAAAACGCCCCGCCCTTTCCCAAAAAACAAACCGGTCTGACCAATCTCCGGGGTTTTCGACACTTGGGCTGGTTCGGAAAAAAGGACGTGTACACACAGCCCCCCTGTGCCTGTGTGCCATGCCTCCGTCCCTGCCCATGGCTGCGCAGGGGGCACGAAAAAAGTATCAATCATCTGGTTTTACAGGGGTTGCCCGTCCCATTACGATCCAGCACGTGAGGGCACCGGGCCTTCCGGGCACCGGCTGCGGGAGGCCCTAAGATCGGGTCCTTTTTTAAAGACTTCGTTCGGAATGAGGAACCGCGCCCTTCCCGCCCCATTCGGGGTGGTGTAAGGTGAAAAGGAACCTCACGGGTTGACAGGGGGACATGCGCACCCTTTGGACGGATCAACGCCACCAGAATGCTCCCGCTGTGCCGGGGGAACGCCCTTCGGCCGTATCGAACGGCTGGCATGGATCTTGATAGTGCTTGATAGTGCTAGTGGCAGGTTGATCAGGGATGGAAAAAGGCGTTGGAGGCAGAGGAGCCGCAGGGTCGAGATCATAAAATCAGGTACCGCCATCGGCGTTCCGGTCTTATTTGTTCATAATACCCTGATTCGTTGGAAAAAGATCCACCTTAATTTAAGGAGACCCCCAGCATGTTCTCCGGTACACGAACCCTCTCAGCAGGAAAGGAATGATCATGAAGCGTGCGATGTTATCCTGGATTGCGGGTGCTGCTGCGCTCTTCATGTTCGCCCTGCCGGCCATGGCCGGTAAAACCAATGTGCTGATCCTGAATTCCTATGAAAACGGCTACGCGTGGTCCGACAAGATCGTTGAGGGGATCCGGGCCGTTTTTTCGGAGAGCGGCGTGTCCATCGAATTGCAGGTGGAGTACATGGACTCCAAGAGGTACCGGGGGGAAGCCGTGGAAGAGACCCTGCTGGCCCTGTACCGCCACAAGCTCACCTTTTTTCGCCCCGATATCGTCATCGCGTCGGACAACAACGCCTTCCGCTTCGCCGTCACCCACCGCCAGGCCCTCTTTCCGGAGGTGCCCCTCGTCTTCTGCGGGGTGAACAACTACACCCCGGAGCTGCTCCAGGGCCAGGCAAAGATCACGGGCGTGGCCGAGTCCGTGGATATCTCGGGCAACATCAACATCGCCCTCAAGCTCCACCCCACGCGCAACCGCATCGTGGTGATCACCGACTCGTCGGCCACAGGGGTGGCGGTGAGCAGTGAGATCCGCAAGGCTTACCCCGACCGGGACCGCCAGCTTCGCATCGAATTCATCAACATGGCCAACCGGGACAACCTCTTTCAAACGGTGCGGCAGGCCACCGACGACACCATCTTCTTTTTCATCCCCCAGTACAGCGCAGGGGACGGCACCTTTTACGGCACCATGGGCGGCCGGATGGCAAGCGGGCGCCTCCACGGGGAGACCGCGGCCCACATGGCCCTGGAGATCCTCAGCGGCACTCCGGTCTCCGAGCTTCCCGTCTCCTTTGAAGCCCAATACAGCTGGATTTTCGACTACAATCAGCTGAAAAAATTCAACATCCCCATGTCAACCCTGCCGGACGAGGCGGAAATCCTCAACATGCCCCAGCCCTTCTACCGGCTGAACCGGGAACTTTTCTGGGTGCTCGTGGTCAGTTTTGCCACCCTCACCGTGGTTCTGGTCTTTCTGGTCATCAACATCATCATGCGGCGCCGGGTGGAAGACGACCTGAAAGACCAGCTCTCCTTTCTGGAGATCTTCATGGAGACCGTGCCCATCCCCATCTACGTCAAGGACCTGGCCGGCCACTACCAGGGCGTGAACCGGGAGTTTGAAAAATGGTTCGGGGTCACCCGGTCCGAGATCCTGGGCCACACCGACGAGCTCTTCTACCCCGAGAAGGTCCCGCCCCTCTCCGATGAGAGCGACTCCCATTTAACGGCCGAAAACGGAATCCGGGTCTACCACTCCCGCATCTTCAAGCACGGCAGCGACAACCACCACGTCATTTTGCACAAGGCCACCTACCGCAACGCCAAAAACGAAATCTGCGGGCTCGTGGGCGCCATCCTGGACATCAACGACATGAAGCGGGCCCAGTCCGACCTCCAGAAGGCCGAAGAGCGTTACCGCAGCATCTTCGAAAACGCCACCAAGGGGATCTTCCTTGCCGATCTTTCCGGGCGGATCCTAAATATCAACAACGCCTTTGCCCAGATGCTCGGTTACTCAGGGCGCAAAGAGGCCCTGACCCACATCGACAAAATCGAAAACCACTACGCCACCGAAGATACCCGCAAAAAACTGCGGGAGATGATCCGCATCGGAAACGACATCCAGGGCCTTGAGATCGAGTTTTTCACCATCACCGGCGAAAAGCGATGGGCCTCTTTAAACGCCACCCTGGTGAGAAACAAAAAAGGGGAGCTGGAGCACATCGAGGGCATCGGCGAGGACATCACCCAGAGAAAACAGGCGGAGATCGCCATGGAAGAGTCCAAGGACAAGCTCCAGATCGTCCTGGACAACATCCCCCAGCTTGTCTACTGGCAGGACCCCTCCCTCACCTACGTGGGCGGAAACCGTTCCTTCAAGCTCTTCTACGGCCTGGACCCCGCCAAAAACGTGGATGTCACCTACACGGACCTTATGGCCGAGCCCGAGGACATCCGCACCTCCTGCGAGGTGGACCGCTCCGTCATCCAGTTCGGGACCCCGCGCTACCGTATCCGGCGCAACATCAAAAAGCTCAACGGCAAGGAGGTGTGCCTGGAGATCAACAAGATCCCCTTGAGCGACGAACACGGCCACGTCTCAGGTATCCTGGGCACGGCCGAGGACATCACCAAAAAGGTGAACCTTGAAAAACAGCTCGTGCAGTCCCAGAAAATGGAGGCCCTGGGCACCCTCTCCGGGGGCATCGCCCACGACTTCAACAACATCCTGACCTCCATCATCAACTCCACGGAGCTGGCCCTGGAGGATATCGACCCCGAGGCCATGGCCGCCGACGACCTGAGGCGGGTCCTCAAGGCCAGCTCCCGGGGCAGCGAGCTGGTCAACCGCATCCTGGCCTTCAGCCGCCCGTCCCGGGAGGAACACCAGATCGTCAACGTCACCGACGTGGTGGGCGAGGCCCTCTCCCTGTTCCGCTCCACCATCCCGGGGAACATCGAGCTCAGCGAGGTCAAAAAGTGCTCCGAGTGCATCTGTCTGGCCGCTCCCACCCAGCTGCACCAGATCATCATGAACCTGTGCACCAACTCCTTTCACGCCATGAAAACCGGGGGAGGCACCATCACCGTCTCCGTGGCACCGGCCGAGGTGGACGAGCACCTGGCCGACCTGCTCAGCATCCAGCCCGGGGACTACTGCCGCATCACGGTCTCGGACAACGGCCCCGGCATCCCTTCAGAGCTCATGGACAAGATCTTCGCCCCCTTCTTCACCACCAAGGAGAAAGGGGGGGGAACAGGCCTTGGCCTTGCCGTGGTTCATGGTATACTCAAAGGGCACCGCGGAGGCATCCACGTCAGCAGCCTTCCCGGCATCGAGACAACCTTCGACATCTACCTGCCGAGGACGGAAAAACCCGATGTGCCCGCAGCCAAGCGTGCCGCACTGCCATCCTCCGGCAAGGGCACCATCTTGTTTGTGGAGGACGACGAAGAGCAGCAGCAGACGGTTCCCCGGGTCCTGGAGCGCCTGGGATACCAGGTGCTGGTGGCCGGTGACGCCGCCATGGCCCTTGCCATGGTCACCGCCCAGACCGAGGCCATCGACCTGGTCATCACCGACTTTGACATGCCCGGCGACAACGGCTTTGTCCTGGCTGCCAAGCTCTGCAACATCGCCCCTGCCTGCCCCGTCATCATTGTCTCGGGCCGCCAGAAAAGCCTTTCCATGGATCGCACGGACAACGTCCGAAGCGTCCTGATCAAACCCTACAACCGCCAGAGCCTGTCCGAGGCCATCAACACCGTCCTGCACCAGGAGCCCAAGGAGATCCCATGACCACCACCATCCTCATCATCGACGACGACATCGAGTTCTGTGAAACCATGGAAAGCCTCGTGGGGAGGATGGACCACCGCTGCGTCACCGCCCACACCCTCAAGGAGGGCTCGGACTTCCTTGCCGGAAACGAGGTGGACGTGGTCTTCCTCGACGTGCGCCTCCCCGACGGCAACGGCCTCACGGCCCTTCCCCTCATCAAGAAAGCCCCTTCCGAGCCCGAGGTGATCATCTTGACCGGCCAGGGCGACCCGGACGGTGCCGAGCTGGCCATCCAGGGCGGGGTCTGGGACTACCTGGTCAAGCCCACCTCCATCAAGCAGACCCGCCTGAGCCTCTCAAGGGCCCTTAAGTACCGGGAGGAGAAACAGGCCGAGACCCCGGTGGCCCTGAACCTGGACAACATCATCGGGGTGAGCCCTTCCATGCGCAAATGCTTTGACCTGGTGGCCAAGGCCGCCGTCTCCAACTCCCAGGTGCTCATCACCGGGGAGACGGGCACGGGCAAAGAGCTCTTCGCCCGGACCATCCACGAAAACAGCCCCCGGGCCGGGCACAACTTTGTCATCGTGGACTGCGCCTCCCTCACCGAGACCCTCTTGGAAAGCACCCTCTTCGGACACCGCAAAGGGGCCTTCACCGGCGCGGACGCCGACCGCACCGGCCTGGTGAAGGTGGCCGACGGCGGAACCCTCTTCCTAGACGAGGTGGGGGACATGCCCCTGTCCATCCAGCGCTCCTTTCTGCGGGTGCTCCAGGAAAAGCGCTTCCGCCCCGTGGGCCAGACCCAGGAGGTGACCAGCAACTTCCGGCTCATCGCCGCCACCAACCGCAACCTGGAAGAGATGGTGGAAAAAGGCCAGTTCCGCCGCGACCTCCTCTTCCGCCTCTGGGCCGTCCACCTGGAGCTGCCCCCTTTAAGGGACCGAAAAGGGGACATCAAGCGCCTGGCCATGTTCTTTGTGGACCACCTCTGCGAAGAGTACGGGGTTCCCAACAAAGGCTTTGACGCCGAATTCTTCGAGACCCTCTCCGCCTACAAATGGCCCGGCAACATCCGGGAGCTCTTCAACGTCCTGGAGATGGCCTTCATCAACTCGGGACGCACCAGCACCCTTTATGCCATGGACCTTCCCAGCAACATCCGCATCAAGGTGGCCAAAGCCACCCTCAGCCGGGAGTCGGCGAGCACCGCCGCCCCCGCTGCGGGGGACGCCAACCCCCCGGTGAGCCGCATCCTTTCGGAGACCGAGGCGGAGGTGAGCCGCCGCTTCGGAAGCCGCATCCCGGAGATCAAGGAGTTCAAGGGCGTCATGGAAGAGCAGTACCTGAAGGAACTCATCCGCCACACCGGGGGCAACGCAAAAAAAATCATGCAGATCTCCGGGCTCTCCAAGTCCCATTTTTACACCCTCCTTAAAAAAAAGGAGATCTCCATCTCTTCGGATTAGGGCCTCCAGGCCCGGTCCTGAAGCGCGCAAGGCCCCTTGAGCACCCTTTGTCCCCGGAGTCGGCCCGGGGTGCCATCCTCCATGGGGCCCCACACGGCTTTCGGGTTCCGCTTTGCCCTGGCGTGCTCTGAGAGCACCGCCGATACAGGGTTTACAAAGATCGGTGCCAGCAGAAAAACCGCCGTTTTCCCTTCGGACGGAGTTCTGTATTTCGGACTTTCGGTCCTATTTTTCATAAGATGAGGGAAAAACCGGCCCTGCTTTTCCGGCGTATGGGAACCCCCATACTCCCAATACCTTACCAATCAAACCGTTACATTTTTCTATTGTATATGGCACAATATTTGTATATTAAAAGAAGCAACCTGTTAGATTCTCTTTCTCCTGCTGGGTTTAACAGTGTTACACAGAAATACTCCAAAACTGCGTCTGATGCGGGGGTCCCGTCCGGGACCCCCGCATCAATCTCTCTGTTCAACACCCCATGCGCAGCGTCCCAAACCCTCAGCCGTCATCTTTGTGCAACACCACCGAAAGGCGCATCTTCCGCGGCACCGCCGCATTCCACTTTGCCGCCCGACGAGCACGGCTGGACCCATGAACCAGAGAATAAGGCCCCTTCACGGAGCCAGAGACCATAGCACCAGAAAACCACGACCTTCGACTTCCGTGGGTTCCCTTCAGCCGGGGAACCTGAAGCCCGGCATCTCCCTTCGGCCCATCCCCTTGGCGTCCAGCGGTTGATGCCGGGCTTCATCATTTCAGTGCCAGAGGAACCGTACCCCACGGATCGTGACCAGGCGAAAATGGTACATACGCCCAATCAGCCGGGGAAAATGCCCCGCTTTTTATTGACAGGAGGAACCATGCTCAAACACATTGTGATGCTCAAGCTCAAAGAGGAAGCCAAAGGGGCCAGCGCCGCAGAAAACGCCGAAAAGCTTAAAACCATGCTCGACGCCCTGGTGGGCAGGATCGATGAGATCCGGGCCTTTGAAGTGGGCGTCAACATCTTCTCCGGAAGCCAGACCGCCCACCTCTGCCTCTACTCCGAATTCGACGATGAAGAGGCCCTCAACCGCTACGCCAACCACCCCGAACACCAGCGGGTCGTGGCCTTCATCCAGCAGGTGATGAGCGAGCGCCGGGTGGTGGATTACCACGTCTGATCCCTCCCCCTTCTTCCTGACACACCGGGGCTCAAAGGAAAAAAGCCAAACGATACCTCCGGCGGCCAGGGGATGATCCCCTGGGCCCCAGAATGTGAATCATCTCGCCCCTCGTTCCTCGGGGCGAGATGATTCACGAAGGATTCCGTAAACCCCAGGAAAAACCTGTTTAGCAACCTTTTTAAAAGGTTGGCCCCCGGCAGGGCCGCCGGAGGCTTTTCCGGTGGCATGCCCTGCGCCCCACCCGTTGATTCCCTTTTTTTTCAGCTTTTGCTGCGCACGCAAAACCCCCGCCCCCCAAGGGTCACCAGAGAATTATCCCATCATTTTGTTGCAGTGCAACATTTTTATTCTTGACATGATTTCTGGTTGCATTACATTGTTTATCGAAACAATACAAAGACGTTACCGATCACACATACCCCAAGTTATCCATCCCTAATCCATCCATTATAACGGAGGTGCAGCATGAGCGAAGCCACCAGTTTTATCCGGAAGGCTTATGAATTCAACAAAAACGGTTTTGAAAATGCCTACAATGCCATGGGGTCCTTCCAGGAGCAGGCGGAAGAGGTCACCCTCCGCCTCATCGGCGACAACCCCCTGTTCCCCGAGCCCGCCAAAAAGATCGTAAAAAGCGGTTTTGATGCCTGCAAGCAGGGCCGCGAGTCCTTCAAGGGCCAGGTCACCAAAAGCCAGAAGGCCTTCGAGGACCTGCTCACCACGGCCAACCTCTGATGCGTTGATCCTTTTTTAGCCGGCCCTTTTCCGCCCAAACAAAAAAAGCCGCCTTCCCGGAATTCGGGAGGGCGGCTTTTTTTTATTCAAAGCGCATCGGATGATGCGCTTTTTTTACGCGGTGTTCGTCTTACTTGGCGTCCATGTCGCGATCGGCGAGGTGCTTGTACATCTCGTACTTTTTGACCATGTCCTCTTCGATCTTGGCGCGAAGGGTCTTGGACTCTTCGGGGAAGCTCTTTTCCAGAGCGGCGTAACGGTTCTCACCGCCCAGGAACTCCTGGATGGTGCCGTTGGGCGCCTTGGACTCGAGGATGAAGGGGTTCTTGCCCTCTTCCGCAAGGAGGGGGTTGAACCTGTAGAGGGGCCAGTAGCCACACTCAACAGCCAGCTTGGACTCTTCCTGGGTTTTGCCCATGCCTTTTTTGATGCCGTGGTTGATGCACGGAGCATACGCGATCACCAGTGAGGGACCGGGGTAGGCTTCGGCTTCCAGCAGGGCTTTGAGGGTCTGCTGCTTGTTGGCACCCATGGAGATGTAGGCCACATAGACGTAGCCGTAGCTCATGGCGATGGCGCCGAGGTCTTTTTTGGAGACCTTCTTGCCGGAAGCGGCAAACTTGGCGATGGAACCGGTGGGGGTGGCCTTGGAGCACTGACCGCCGGTGTTGGAGTAGACTTCGGTATCCATCACGAAGATGTTGATGTCTTCCCCGGAAGCCAGGACGTGATCCACGCCGCCGAATCCGATGTCGTATGCCCAGCCGTCCCCACCGAAGACCCAGAAGGACTTCTTGGTGAAGAGGTCGGCCTGTGCCGCGATCTCGTCGATCAGTTCGTTTTCGAGGGGCTCGACAACGAGGAGGGCTTCCATGGTCTGGCCGGCTCGCTTGGAACCTTCGGCATCGTCCATGTTCTCTACCCACTCGCCCATGGCGGCCTTGAGCTCTTCGGAGATCTCAAGTTCCATGGCGGCAACGATCTGGTTCTTCAGGGCGTTGCGGCGATGGGTAATGGCCACCTGCTTGCCGTAACCAAACTCTGCAGCGTCCTCAAAGAGGGAGTTGCCCCAGGTGGGACCGAAACCGTCTTTGTTGACACAGTAGGGTGAAGAGGGAGCCGAAGCAGCCCAGATGGAGGAGCACCCGGTGGCGTTGGCCACAAACATGCGGTCCCCGAAGAGCTGGGTGATGAGCTTGACGTAGGGTGTCTCGCCACAACCGGCGCACGCACCGGAGAACTCGAGGAGGGGTTTCTGGAGCTGGCTGCCCTTGACGCTGGTCTTGGGCATGACCTCATCCTTGAACTCAATGGTCTCGGAGAACTCGTGGTTGGGCACCTCAACGGCGGTCTGGGTCGCCAGGGGCTTCATGACCAGGGCAGGCGTCTTGGCAGGGCAGATATCGGCGCAGTTGCCGCAACCCAGACAGTCCAGGGTGTTGACCTGGATACGGAACTTGAACTTCTCTTTGAGTTCCTTGCCCATGGCAGGCAGGGTGGTGAACCCTTCGGGAGCGCCTTCCAGCTCTTCATCCGTGGCCAGAACAGGCAGGATGGAGGCGTGGGGGCAAACAAAGGAGCACTGGTTGCACTGGATGCAGTTTTCAGCGATCCACTCGGGAACCTCGATGGCCACGCCGCGTTTTTCGTACTGGCTGGTGGCAACGGGGAAGATGCCGTCGGGCTCGAAGGCGCTGACGGGCAGGGTGTCCCCTTTCTGGGCCAGGATGGGCTTCATCACCTCGGTGACGAACTCGGGCAGGTCGGCCTGGGCGGGCTTCTCAAGCTCGGCTTCGGCCCATGCTTCGGGAACAGCCACTTCCACGAGCTTGTCCATGGCCTGATCCACGGCTTCGATGTTCATGTTGACGATCTTGTCGCCCTTCTTGCCGTAGGTCTTTTTGATGTCGTCCTTGAGGTAGGCGATGGCCTCATCAATGGGAAGCACGTTGGCCAGCTTGAAGAAGGCAGTCTGCATGACCATGTTGATGCGGTTGCGCAGGCCCACTTCACCGGCAATCTTCACCGCGTCGATGGTGTAGAATTTGATCTTCTTGGTAGCCAGGGTGCGCTTCATGCTGCCGGGGAGACGGGCGTCCATCTCATCGGCGCTCCAGGAGGAGTTGAGCACAAAGGTGCCGCCTTCTTTGATCCCTTCCAGCACATCGTACTGGTTCACATAGGCAGGCACGTGGCAGCCCACGTAATCGGGGGCAGTGACCAGGTAGGTGGAGCGGATGGGCGTGTCACCGAAACGCAGGTGAGACACGGTGATACCGCCGGACTTCTTGGAGTCGTAGGAGAAGTAACCCTGGGCGAACTTCTCGGTGTTGTCACCGATGATCTTGATGGCACTCTTGTTGGCGCCGACGGTGCCGTCGGAACCAAGGCCCCAGAACTTGGTCTGGACTGTGCCTTCGGCATCGGGGTGAATCTCGTCCACCACGTCAAGGGAGGTGTAGGAGACGTCGTCCTTGATGCCCACGGTGAAGTGGTTCTTGGGAGAGGTGGCCTTCATGTTGTCGTAGACGGCCTTCACCATGGAGGGGGTGAACTCCTTGGAACCGAGGCCGTAACGACCGGCGGTGATCTGGGGAGTCAGGACGTTGCTCTCCATGAAAGCGGTGCAGACGTCGAGGTAGAGGGGATCGCCGATGGCGCCGCGCTCTTTGGTACGGTCCAGAACGGTGATGCGGTCGCAGGTAGCGGGCAGCACGTTGAGGAAGGCTTCCACAACAAAGGGACGGTAGAGGCGGACCTTGATCAGGCCGATGCGCTCGCCCTGTGCCGTGAGGTGCTCGATGGTCTCTTCGATGGTCTCGCAGGAGGAGCCCATGGCCACGATGACGCGCTCGGCTTCGGGGTGACCCACGTAGTCGAAGGGACGGTACCTGCGGCCGGTGGCCTCGTACACCTTGTCCATGTAATCGGTGACGATGGAGGGGATGGCATCGTAGTAGAGGTTGGCGGCTTCGCAACCCTGGAAGTAGATGTCTGGGTTCTGGGCGGTACCGCGGATCTCGGGGTGCTCGGGGTTCATGGCGTTGGCCTTGAACTCACGTACGGAGTCCATGTCCACCATCTCTTTGATGGCGTCGTACTCCAGCACGTCGATCTTCTGGATCTCGTGGGAGGTACGGAAGCCGTCGAAGAAGTGGAGGAAGGGCACGCGGCCTTCGATGGTGGCCAGGTGGGCTACCAGGGCCATGTCGTGGGCTTCCTGAACAGAGTTGGAGCAGAGCATGGCAAACCCGGTCTGACGGGTGGCCATAACGTCCTGGTGATCGCCGAAGATGGAGAGGGCGTGTGCGGCGAGGGCACGGGCCGTAACATGGAAAACGCAGGGGAGAAGCTCACCGGCGATCTTGTACATGTTGGGGATCATCAGCAGGAGGCCCTGGGATGCGGTGAAGGTGCTGGTCAGCGCACCGGCTGCAATGGCACCGTGAACCGCACCGGCCGCACCGGCTTCGGACTGCATCTCTTTGATGGTGAGGGTCTCACCGAATGCGTTCTTTTTA
Organism: Desulfoluna spongiiphila; assembly: GCF_900101345.1. Lineage (GTDB taxonomy): Bacteria > Desulfobacterota > Desulfobacteria > Desulfobacterales > Desulfolunaceae > Desulfoluna > Desulfoluna spongiiphila. The sequence goes on from NZ_FMUX01000011.1 coordinate 200,323, forward strand.
CCGCCGGCAGCCCACACATCGGCGTTCTCGCCGATGGGAGTAGAGGGGGTGATCGGATAGATGGCCGCCACGTCGCTCAGGGCATAGGCCACATGGGCCGCTGCCGTGTTACCGTCAATCGTCTTTTTAAACTGTTTCGTCTGATTCACAAGAAGACTCCCTTGTCTTTGTTTGTTCTCATGCCGCAGCCCTGGCTGGTGCGGTCCGCCGGCTGCACCGCCCCAAACGGGACGGACGGATGCACTTCTTCATTATTTAAACCCCGCTTGTGTTGACGCAAACGAAGTGTGTTGCCTGTATCGGTGCCGTTGGGTGCCGGAAAAAACACGGAAGGCCCGCCTCCGACAGCCCGGGTCAGATCGATGAAAGCTGCTTAAAAACAGCCTGTTGGTCACTATGTGCGTTATGAGAAGTCGAAAACCACCCCCGCGAAGTGGAATTTTTCATATAAGGAAAGAAGGTGAAAAATGTTCTGGTGTTTTGGCATTACAACCCGCAGGGGCGGTTTTCGACAACCCGGGAAACATACAAAAGTCGTGCCACAATTTCAAGCAAACAAAGCTTACCTGCTGGGATCCCGTGATCAAACAGAATGTGACCGGAAAAAACGACGCAAAAAAAAGGCTATTTCAAGAGGAGGTTAGCGTCAGGAGAGGGGGAATCTTGTGGCTGAAACCAAAGGAAAATCATTTTTGACAAAACCCGTTTTTACAGCCCCGAGGTACGGGTTGGTGGCCCCGGGGACTGTTACCCGCGATAAACAGCCGTCCGCTGCGTATCCCGTGGTGAGCACCATGGACGCCATGACCGAAACCCATACATCCTGTGAACGACGACGCATGGAATGATCCACGTTACCTGCCGGAAGGGGCTCTTCGGGCGGCGCGGCGCCCTTGAAACGACACGGAAGCCCGTGCGAAACGATCGCCCTGTATAACCAGGATGTTATTCATGCATCCCATCTTTTTAACATCTTTGATTGCCGGGGAAAAGTCCGATTTTCCGAACTTGCCGTATGGAAAAAAGGAGGACCACCCTCCATCTGCCCGCGGCCCATCCGGGCCCCCATGCAGGTGGATAAAAAAAACCCGCCCCGGTGACACCATATTCCTGTGGGAGGGGGCTATGGACGTCAACACCGGGGCGGGCGAAGTCAGAGAACAGACTGAAGGAACCGGATTGAAGGGGTCCCACTGACAAGCAGGCTGACAACCCAATACGCTGCATTCCCTATTTTTTTTCTTCCAGCAGCACCTCGGCCATGTGCTTGACGGTGACATTCATGCCCCGGGCCTTGATGCCGCCCTTGAGTTGCAGGACGCACCCCGGGCAGTCGGTGACCAGGGTGGAGGCATGGGTGGCCTCCACGTTGTCCAGCTTGTGGGACAGCATGTTCTTGGAGATCATGGGAAAGTCCACAGAAAAGGAGCCGGAAAAACCGCAGCAGACCTGGCTCTCGTCGCACTCCTTATAATCAACGCCCGCTTTCTCCAGAAGGGCCATGGGGGCTTCCGTGACATCCAGGCCACGGACCAGGTGGCAGGGGTAATGATAGGTCACCTTGCGCCCCAGGTTCATAAAGTCCTCGGCCTTTACCTTGACCACATCGTTCATAAAGGAGCTGAAATCGATGAGCTTGTCGGCCATGGCCTGTGCCTCGGCGGGGACGGCCCCCTCTTTAGTCAGGAGCTTGGGAAAATTCTCCTTGATGTGGGAACCGCAGGAGGCGCAGAGGGTCACGATGTAATCGTAGTTGCCCGCTTTAAAGGCCTTCACGTTCTGGGCGGCGATCTCCTTTGCCGTGTCCATCTGGGCCATCATCATGGTGGGCAGGCCGCAGCAGGTCTGATCCATGGGATACTCCACGGAGATGTTGTAGGCTTCGCAGAGCCTGGCAAAGGCCTTTCCGTGCTCGGGATAGATGAAATCCCCGGCGCAGCCGCCGAACAGGGCCACCTTGAGGATGGGCTTGGTCACCTTGGGCTTGACCTTTTTCCAGTCGTCCCGAAGGGAGCGCTCGGCAATGGCCGGAAGACGCCGGAAATTGTGATCCCCCATGAGGAGGGTGGGCAAATGGCGGATGTACGGCCCGTCTGTGGCCGGCCCCTGCATCTTGGAGGCGGTCTTCAAGGCGGCGTGGAACAGCCGACGGTTTTTCAGGAGCATGGAGGTCATGCGGGTTTTAAACGGCTTTTTGCCGTCCTCATCCTGAATTTTGGCGTACACGTTCTTAATAAGGTAGGGCAGATCGATCTTGGACGGGCAGACGCTCTTGCAGGACTGGCAGTTGAGACAGCACTTCACGATCTCCCGGGCCTTCTCCTTTCCGTGGAAAAAGGGCGTGAGGATCAGACCGATGGCTCCGATGTAGACGTGACCGAAGGTGTGCCCCCCCACCATGCGGTAGATGGGGCAGACGTTGGCGCAGGCCCCGCACCGGATGCACCGGAGGGCCTCGGCAAAAATGGGATCCTTGGCCAGCTCCAGGCGGCCGTTGTCCAGGAACACGATGTGCTGGACCTTCCGGCCCTCGGGGCCCGTGGCGCACTCGTTGGTGCCCTTGATCCAGGTCACGTAGGAGGTAAGGGCCTGGCCCGTGGCGTTTCGGGGGAGGATCTTTAAAATTTTCATGGCAGAGGCCATGTCCGGCACCAGCTTGTCAAATCCCATGAGGGCCACATGGACCCTGGGCAGGGTGGTGGTGAGGCGGGCGTTGCCTTCGTTGGTCACCAGACCAATGGCCCCGGAGTTGGCGATGGCAAAGTTGCCCCCGGAGATCCCCATGTCCGCGCCGATGAACTTGGGCCGCAGCTCTTTTCGGGCCACCTTCACCAGCCCTTCGATGTCCTCGGGATCCTGTTTCCTGGCCGTCACGCCGGAGAAGAGCTCCCCCACCTGATAGCGGGAGAGGTGGATGGCGGGCATCACCATGTGGGACGGCCCTTCGTGGCGCATCTGGATGATCCACTCCCCGAGGTCGGTCTCCACCACCTCGTAGCCGTCCTTTTCCAGGTGATCGTTTAAGAAGGTCTCCTCGGCGGTCATGGACTTGGACTTGACGATGCTCTTGACGTTGTTCTCTTTGGCGATCTCGGCGATGATCCGGTTGGCCTCTTCGGCGTCCCGGGCCACATGGATCACGGTGCCTGCGGCCTCGGCGTTTTTCTTGAAGGCGTCAAAGAGCTCGGACAGATGGGGAATGCCCTCGTCCTTCATGCAGGCCACGTCGTTTCGCAGCCCATCTAAGTCAAGGTCCGAAAAGGCGTTGGCGCGGGACTGACGGTAGGCCACGGAGAAATTGTTGAGGGTCTTGCGCATGAAGTCCTTTTCCAAAGACTCCTTGATCTGCTTTTTAAAGGCTTTATCGGTTTCAGGGGTATGGATCATTTCTCACCTCCGTCGACATGGTCTGCCAGCAAAATGTGGAGTCTTTCAGGTCCGTGCACCCCGATGGTGAGGATCCTCTCGATGTCCGCCGTGCGGCTGGGACCGGTGATAAAGGCCACGTACCCCGCGCCTTTTTCAAAATGCTCGCTCATATACCCTTCCAGGGCGTCCATGTTCGGGACCACGTTGCCTGTGGGAAGCACCGCCACATGGGTTTCGCTGAGCATGGTGGCCAGACGAAGCTCCTCGGAATCGGAGTTGAGCACCAGGGTGCCGGTGTCGGCGATGCCCCGGTCCGCCCAGGTAAAGGCTGTGTGAATGCCGGTCATGTGGGCCCTTAAGGGAGACTCCAGAAGGATGATCCCTTTGTCGGCACACGCCGTGGCCAGGGCTTTTCTGGCCGCATCGTCCATGCCGGGTGCCGCCATGGTGGTGCCTCCCTCCTCGGCCGTCAGATTCACCGCGTAGGAAATCGCCTCTTCAAGGGATCCTGCCGACGTCACAACCGCCGCCACCTTTTCCGCCCCCGCTTTCATGGTTTGAAGAATATCGCCCTGACTCACATTGCCCTCCTTGCTTCTCAATGGCACCGCCTCGTGTTGGCCGTGAACCGCAACACCTCAAAAGGTGCCGCCCTCGGCCGCGGGCAGGTGCCCATGGTCATTACCACCCTGGAAAGGACCCGGCTCCGGCAGGGATAACACCCATAGGCAGGTGATGCACGAAGCCGCCTTCTAAACGACGTTCGTTTCCAGGGCATCATCATTGATGGCATGGCAACTTCCCAGCCCCCCCGGGGGGACCAACCACCCGGAATGCATTTCAAAAAAAAAGGGGTGTTTGCAGCCTCTCGGCGGCCTGGGCTTGCCAACGAATCGTCATTGGTTCTACCATAAATTGGTAGTACCAATATGAGCCACTATACACCCCCCTGTCAAGAACATTTCGAGAACGTTCATAAAATACAACCCCATACCCTTGAAATACGGCCCTCTTTTGCTTTGCTTCCCGGCCGTGGATTTGCTAAAACCAGAAATGAAAAGGGATCAGCCTTGCTGTTTTTGCCTTGCTGCAGCTAAGATTCAAACATGGTACTACCACCAGCTGACAAGAGGCCTCCGGCGGCAAGGTGTGCCACCTTGAAAGCACGTTGCGAATGCATTTTCCCCTTCGTCCTCAGGGAAAATCACATTCGCCTTTGATTCAGATTAAACCAAATCTATTTTTACGACCTGTTCATCAAACTTTTCAAAAGGTTGGCCCCCGGCAGGGCCGCCGGAGGCATAAACAAAACAGGTCCCGTGAAGATTTTCAAAAATACCAACCAGCCATAAGGATCCGACTCCATGAACAGCCACCTGGCTCCCATCAAACCGAAACGCGTCGCCGACCAGGTCTTCGAACAGATCCGTGACCTCATTTTCCGTGGCGACCTGAAACCGGGGGACAAGATCATGCCCGAACGGGAGCTCATGAAGGAGATGGGTGTGAGCCGAAACTCGGTGCGGGAGGCCCTGAACAAGCTTGTGGCCATGGGTCTGGTAGACCAGCGCCAGGGCCAGGGCACCTTCGTCCGGGGCCTCGGATCGGTCCAGGACAACCCCATCATGGACCTCATGGCTTCCCACAACGCCACCATCACCGACCTCCTGGAGGTGCGCATGGGCCTGGAGTGCAACGGCGCCGCCCTGGCCGCCGAAAAAGCGACCTTAGACGACATCCGTATCATGGAGAAAAGCATCGCCACCATGGAAGAGGCCATCGGCGAAGGCCGCGTGGGCACCCATGAAGACGCCCACTTCCACATGGCCATCGCCCACGCCACGCGAAACCCCCTTCAGGTCCACATGATGAAGTACTTCCACGATTTTATCTTCTACGGTATCAATGAGAGCTTAAAACGCTTCTTCGACATGCCCGCCCGAACCGAAGAGATCCTCACCCAGCACCGGCGCATCCTTGAAACCATCGCACAGCGCGACAGCGGCAACGCTTACGCCGCCATGGCCGAACACATTCTTTATATTAAAAATTTTTTTGAGAATACCCGGGAAGGAAACATGCCCGCAATGAAATAGGCTGCGGATGCCCTTAACCGAATGACCGATTCCCAACAAACAAAAATCCCCACCCCTGATCAGCATCAGAAGTGGGGAACCTTGGGGGTCATTCAGCCCGATCTGTATTCGTACACCTCACCGCCGGAGGCATGTTTTATTATCCCGCCTGTTCCTTTTTAAACATCAGCTCAACCCCCAGACAACCGGTCATGAAACCGTGCTTTTTGGTGGCGGGGTATTCCCTGCAGATGGCGGGCTTGATGTCGTGAATGGAACACCGGGCCTTTCCGCCCTCCATGGTGAGAAAAGGACAGGGGTCTTGGGGCTCGCCGGTGCGGGGGTCGATCCAGATGGTGTAGCCGCCGTCCACCTTGTCCTTGCCCACCCAGGCCAGGAGATCGTCCCGGCCAGCCTTTTTCCACATGGCGATGTCCTCTGCGGTGAGGGCCCGGCTGTAATCCAGGTTGGTGCAGCACTGGCCGCATTGAAGGCAGGTAAAGTCGTGAAGCTCGGTGGTGAGAACCACCCCTGTCTCCCCGTCCGGCCCCTTGGCTTGTCGCACCTCCGACCAGAACATGAGGGACAGAGCATTGCACAAGGCCTCTTCGGTGAGGATGGGGCTGTTCAAAAACTCCTGGACCAGGGAGATCACCTCGTAAAGCCTGCCCTCCCCCCCGCTCATCACCTCCCGGAACCGCTCCGGCCACCCGCCCCCGGCCATGGCGGCGATCTCTTCCAGTGTATCCTCCTGGAGACCGTAGTGCTCCAGGTCCAGGCATACGGCATCCTTGGCCTCTTCCATGGTCAAAAAGATCTCGGCGTCCATCCTGTTCCCCTTTTCGTAAACAGCATGTTGAATTCAGGTGTGCGAATGCTTTGCGGGTGGCGTTGGTCAGGCTTTTGTATCGTCTGCTGTGGCCCCGAATCCGGGGGGCATGGGGCCTTGATTGCTTGGTGTCGGGCTGTGGGATTACGGAAATCATCTCGTCGGTTAATTCGTAGCGAAAAGCCGCCCTGTGTCAGGGTGGCGACGCCGCGTCTAAGGCTCGAAACCGTCCGTGCTGTGCGCCTTGATCACCATTGAACCACCGGCCCTTGCCAATGTCAAATTAATTCACACCAGTAATCAATGATCAATTAAATGAAATAATTGTTAAATTTAGACATACCGAGAAACAGTCACACAGATACTTAAAAAGGAGAGAGGGGGGATTGCGGGCATTCCATGCCCGAAGCACAAAGGGGCTGGCTGGTCTCGTTTCCGAAGAGTCTGAGAAGGCCCAAAAACGGGCATATAGAGGACTTAACCATTCGTTATAACATTGTTTTTAAGGGGCAACTTTGACTGATCTTGAAACGTTTTGCCTGGAGGGGTAGAGTGAACCTACCGTGAATGAAAAATTCAGATTACCACCGAGCTTCAACACCATTCATGTAACCTTGGGATGGGTAAGAACCCGAAAGGTTAACGTATAAAAAAGGGAGTTCAGGTGGTATTCGGAGAGGTTTGATCACTCTCCAAGGGTGGCCCGCTGGCAGGGGCCACCCTTTTTTTGTGCTCATGTCCTTTATGTGCCTCCGGCGGCCCTGCCGGGGGCCAAACTTTTGAAAAGTTTGATAAACAGGTTTAAAAAATAAATTCAGTTTAGTCTGAATCAATAGCGAATGTGATTTTCCCTGAGGAACGAAGGGAAAAGCGCATTCGCAACCTGCTTTCAAGGTGGCTCACCTTGCCGCCGGAGGCATCGTTTTTTTATGTTTTCTTTTTACGCCGGCCTTTTACCTTGCCGATGGTTTCAGAACGAGAAAATAGAGGGATCCCGGCTGCTTCATGTGCCCTGCCGTCAACTCGGCTGAGGGACCGTGCCCGGTGAACAGATCCACCCGCCCGGGGCCTTTGATGGCCCCTCCGGTGTCCTGGTTCACCACAAACCGGCCGAAGGACTCCCAGGAGAGCACCTCATCCCCTGTTGTCTCCCCGGGTTTCTCCGTGGTGATAAAGGCGATGCCGCAGGCAGGAAACTGTCGTTTATCGGTGGCGATGGAGCGATTCGGGGTCACGGGCACGCTGTAGCACCCCAGGGGGCCTTTGGCCTCCTCTTTGAAAAAGACCATGCTCGGGTTGTAGTTGAACACCTCCTGCCTTCGCTCCGGATTCTCATCCAGCCACTGCCGGATGGTCTGCATGGAGACCGCCTCCCTTTCCAGCAGCCCCTGCTGGATCAGATACCTTCCGATGCTGCGATAGGGGTGTCCGTTTTTGGTCTGGTAGTGGACCCTGAGCTCCTCGCCATTTTCCATGGTGATGACCCCCGACCCTTGAATTTCCAGGAAAAAAAGATCCACGGGATCATCCACCCAGGCCAGGATCTCGGTGCGGTCCAGAAGGGCGCTGCCGTTTTCCGATTCATTCCGTGTGTAGTAGGGCACCACGGCCCCGCTCTCCGTCACCCGGCCGATAAGATGCCGTTTGCCCGTGGACTTGACCCCGGGGAAACGGGAGATATCGATGGTCACCAGGTCGTCGGGGCGGGTGAGTACGGGGTAACGGTACTGTTCGGTCTGCTCCGTATGACCGGTAAGTTCGGCTTCGTAGTACCCGGTAAAGAGCACATCGCCTTTGCCGTCCCGGCCCGTGGATCGGTACACCCGATAATTTTCTCGGATAAAGCGAGAGAGTGCCTCTGGAGTGGGCTCTTCCTGGATGGCATTTAAAAGAACCACCACAGAGCGGACCATAACCGAGAGGCTGTAGCGATCATCTCCCACGGCAAAGGTGCGCGTCTCCGGAAGCCTGCTGTAATACGCCAGGCTCTGGAGCAATGCCTCTTCAAGCCCTTCGAAGTTCAAATCGTCGCCAAAGGCAGGGTAGGCCTTCTCCCCCGGAGTCACCGGAACCAGGGCAGGCAACGGCCCGGAGCGTCCTTTGCCCGTGCCGATGCAGCCGGTGGACAAAAAAAACACCGCCACCATCATGAGACACACCCATCGCCAGGCACCGGGCCTGTTGCTGACCAGCATCATCCTGCCTCCACCCGCCTGGGCACGGTCTCCACAGGATCCGGCGAATCAATGGTTGCCGTCTCCTTCTCCCGGACCCCCAGCTCTTCAAAGCGTCTGGCCGAAACAAAAAGACGCCGCTCAAAGGAACCTGCCAGCTGGTTGTAGGTGGAGGTCACCTTGCCGATCTCTCCGCCCAGCTTGTTTAAGTGAGAGGCAAAGGTCACCATGCGACTGTAAAGCTCCTTGCCCAGCTCCTGGATTTCGTGGACGCTTTCAGCGGCCTGCTCCTGCCGCCACCCGTACCCCACGGCCTTGAGCAGGGAGATGAGGGTGGTGGGAGTGGCCAGCACCACCCCTTTTTCAATACCCTCTTCGATGAGCCCGGGCCGCTTGGACAGGGCCGCGGAAAAAAAGCTCTCCCCGGGGATAAACAGCACCACAAACTCCGGGGCGGGCTTGAGGCCCGCCCAGTACGCCTTGCCCGAAAGGACCTGAACATGGTGGTGGAGGGCCCGGGCGTGCTCGTCCAGATGCGTTGCCTTTTCTCCTTCGGTGGTGGCCTCCATGGCCCGCAGGTAGGCGGCCAGGGGAACCTTGGAATCCACGGCGATGCGCCGCCCCCCGGGAAGCTGGACCACCATGTCTGGACGCATGGCCCCGGCCTCGCCCTTCATGCTCACCTGCTCGTAAAAGTCGCACCGATCCACCATACCGGAGAGCTCGGCCACCCGCTTCAGGGTAATCTCCCCCCAGCGACCGCGGACGTTGGGCACCTGCAGGGCCCCGGAGAGCTTGGTGGTCTCCTTCTGGAGCACCGCGTGGGTCCGGGCCAGGGTCTCCACCTGTTCGGTGAGGGCCCCGTAGGCCTTTTCCCGCTGCATCTCCATCTGGCGAACCTTTTCGTCGTAGGCTTTCATGGCCTCGGTCACGGGAGCCACGATCTCTTTCACCGCGTCTCCCCGCCGGGTAAAGTCGCGCCTGGCCTCGCCGATCACCGCCTCCAGAGTCTCCCTGGAGAGCCGGGTAAAGGTCTCCGCGTTGTCTGCCAGGGCATCGGCGGAAAGGGCCTTGAGCATCTGGCGCAGTTCATCTTTCTGGGCAGAGAGCAGGGCCACCTTCTCGGCGGTGGACTCCCGCTCCTTGGAGAGCTCGGCCTCAAGGCGCGCCATGCGTGACCGCAGGGCAATCTCCGTCTCGCCCTTCTCATGCAAGGCGGCGTCCCTCTCTTTGAGGCCCTCTTCCAGGGCCAAAAGATTCGTCAGGCGCCCCCTGGCCTCGGCTGCCTCATCGGCCAGGGCGAAAAGGCGCTCCTCCTGAGCGTCCCGGCTCTCCAGGGCCTCGTCCAGGGCGCGGGTCGTTCGGCGAAACCTCACCCCCGCAAGCCCCCAGGCCACGGCCGCTCCGGCCACCAGCCCCGCCCCCAGGGCGGGCTGTATCAGAATATCCATGAATCCAGCAGGTGCCATCACGCCCCTTCCCGTTGATACACGCCGGATTTTCCGCCACTCTTGGCCATGAGGCGGATTCCCTCGATGGTCATCCCCTTGTCGTAGGCCTTGCACATGTCGTAAACGGTCAAGGCCGCCACGGACACCGCATGGAGGGCCTCCATCTCCACGCCGGTCTCCCCTTTCACCCGCACCTCGGCCTCAATGCGAAAGGCATGGTTCTCCGGCTCGGGGTAAAAATCAACCCGGGCCCCGGTAATGAACAACGGATGGCACATGGGAATGGCCTCGCTGGTCCGCTTGGCCGCCATCACCCCTGCAATGCGTGCGGTCTCAAGGACATTGCCCTTCTTCACCCGGGTGTCCGTGATCCTCTCATAGGTGTCCCGGTTCATGACAATACGGCCCTCGGCCACAGCCCGCCGATCCGTGGCCGCCTTGTCCGTGACGTCCACCATGCGGACCGCACCGTCTTCGTCTATATGCGTAAATTCTTTCATGAAATTTCCTTTTAGCAAAAAAGCCTCCGGCGGCAAGGTGTGCCACCTTGAAAGCTGGTTGCGAATGCGCTTTCCCCTTCGTTCCTCAGGGAAAATAACATTCGCCTTTGATTCAGATTAAACCGAATCTCTTTTTAAAACCTGTGTATCAAACTTTTCAAAAGTTTGGCCCCGGCAGGGATGCCGGAGGCAACAGGAGCGACATGCTTCATTCGCAGCGCCCTTCCCCATCACGACCCTTCAGTAAAATGCTCCGTCTTTGAGGTCACCTCGGCCTTCACGGCGTTCAAGAGCCCCTCAAGGGTCGCCAGCACGTTTTCGCGGATATCCCCTGCCACCACAATGGCCATGACGTCGTCCCCCACGGCCAGGGGTTTATCCTCTTCAATGGCGATCAGGATCTCCACGATGCCCGCCCGGCTCCGGTACTCGGCCATGAGCTCTTCAAGTCGCCCGTGGTTCACATGCACCGTAAGCCCTGTCACGGGTCGCCCGTCCCGGGAGCTTTCACGCACCACCCCGTTATGGGCCAACACCATCCCCGCCTTTCCGAAATCGGGGTGGGACTTTATCTCTTGAATCATCTCAGCGATTTGAATCATTTTTTTTCCTTTACTCATCAGCGTGGTTTGTAAGGGCCAGCGCAAATATAAAACAACCCAAAAAACGATGCCTCCGGCGGCCCTACCGGGGGCTAAACTTTTAAAAAGTTTAACAAACAGGTTTTAAAAAACCTGTTTAGGTGAATTTTGCTTTAAAGGCGGTTGTGATTTGACCCGAGGGACGAGGGGCAAAACGCATCCGCAACCTGCTTTCAAGGTGGCACACCTTGCCGCCGGAGGCTGCTTTGCCACCTAAATTTAACCGTCGCCCTTCCGAGCAAGCATGTCCAGCGCCCACCGGTAGTCTTCCGGGGTGTTGATGTTGAAAAAGCTGCGCAGCTCGGGGTCGATGCGCCGGATTTTCTCTTCGGCGACCTTGCGGGTTCTTTTCTTTCGAAAGAGGCTCTGGATTTTATAGCGGCCTTCGGCCAGCCTGTTTTCGGCCAGGGTAAGGTTTTCCCGTGAGTAGGCGGCGCAGAGGGGCTCCAGGCCCTTTGTGGTCTCCGGCACCACGATGGTGGCTCCGTCGGTGCGATGGGAGAGCACCAGTTCCACCATCTCCCGGGAGAGGAAGGGGTTGTCGCAGGGGGCCACAAAAATCCAGGGGGTTTCCGCGTGGAAGAGGGCAGCATGGATGCCGGCAAGGGAGCAGCGTTCGGGGAAGAGGTCCGACACAATCTTGACGTCAAACCCCATAAAATCAAGAGGATTATTGGAGACCACCAGCACCCGGCCGAAGATCTCATCAAACAGGGCGAGGGTGCGCTCCATGATGCTTTGCCCCCCGATGTCGAGGAGGGCCTTGTTGACTCCGTTCATTCTGGAATTCAATCCGCCGGCCAGAATCACGCCGGTACAATCAAAAATCCCCATTGCACTCGTTGCTCCCTCATTGGTTTATGAAGGGAGTCTGTCAAAAATAATTCGCAAAATCAAGGCATTTCAAAGTGGTCAAACCAAGGGGTTTGGGCTTCATTTCGCCACATTTGACTTGATCAATCGTCCTTCAATAGGATAAAAATAGGGGTATGGTGTCCGAGAAACCCTCACGGGACACCCCACCTCCATCGGACCGCGTGCCGATGGCATCGTCAACCCCTTGCATGCCCGTATGTGAACAGCCCTTCCGCACCCACGCATGACGATCCCCCGACAAGGTATCGGCAAAACGTTCCAACACAGGCATCAACCCATTGGGAACCCTGCTATGACCACCGCAACTGTTCTTCTCGATGCCACGGACATCAAACGTGCCATCACCCGCATGGCCCATGAAATCATCGAACACCACAGAGGTGCCCAAGGGCTCGCCCTCATCGGTATCCAGACCCGGGGCGTCTTCATCGCCCGGCGCCTGCGCAGTGAAATAGAAGCCATCGAAGGTCTTGAAAAGAACGCCCTCCCCTGCGGGGAGATGGACATCAACCTCTACCGCGACGACTGGACCCGCATCAGCCATCAGCCCATCGTCAAGCCCACGGAGATCCCCTTTGAGGTCAACGACCGGGAGATCCTTCTGGTGGACGACGTCCTCTACACCGGCCGCACCATCCGGGCCGCCATGGACGCCCTCATGGACTTCGGGCGGCCGTCGCGCATCGGCCTGGCCGTCCTTGTGGACCGGGGCCACCGCGAATTTCCCATCCAGCCCGACTACACAGGCAAGAAAGTGGACAGCGAATACGATCAGCACGTCAACGTCCTGCTCAGCGAGCACGATGACTCCGACCAGGTAACCCTAGACTGAGAGGTAAATATGGGAACCCAAGAGCACAGAAGCGAAAGCAAGAAACAACTGACAGTGGCCGTCGTCTCCGTCTCATCCACCCGCACCATCGACACGGACGAGAGCGGCGCGTGGATTGAAAAACAGGCAAAAAAAGAGGGCCATGACGTGGTGGACCGCCTGGTGGTCATGGACTCGGAAGGGGAGGTGCGAAAGGCCATCCGGGACATCATCCGGGACCACAACGCCGACGGCATCATCGTCACCGGCGGCACCGGCATCACCGCCGGAGACCTCACCTTAGAGGCCGTCAGGCCCATGTTCCGGAAAGAGCTCACCGCCTTCGGTCCCATCTTCGCGCAACTGAGCTTCGATGAAATCGACTCGGCAGCCATCCTCTCACGGGCCACTGCGGGCATCGTCTCGGACTCCGTGGTCTTTGTCATCCCCGGCAGCCTGGCCGCCTGTAAACTCGCCTGTAAAAACCTCATCTTCCCCGAACTCGGCCACGTCTCCAAGCACGCCAGGGGATAATCGGTCCGCAAGTGATGCATTTTTTCTATGTGAATCCCGAAGGGCACGTCGTGTCCTTCGGGAGTTTTACCGGACAAGCCCCCCAGAGAAAGAGCCTCAGGGCCTTAAGGCCAGCGCAAAAATAAAACATACAAATAATGATGCCTCCGACGGCAAGGTGAGCCACCTTGAAAGCTGGTTACCGCAGCGCTTCAACCCTCGTTCCTCGGGTCAAATCACAGCGGTATTTTTCGTGAAATTGGGCCTTAATCATCGTTTGGACCGCGACCTTCAAAGAGCCGATTCCGCTGTCGGCCTTTTGGACGATGTCATCAATAACACCCTGGTGGCCCAAAGGATGACCAAGGCCTGAAATTGTGTATGTATTTTTTGCCTGAGCCCTTGCATCCAACGCCCACGGGCGCAGCCCGTAAGTAAATGCGATCGACCCGAGGTACGAGGGTTGGGAGCATTCACGAACCTGGGGTGTAGCGGACGGCCAGGGTGCGGATGATCCCCAGGCTGATTAGGAGCAGGGAAAATCCTGCAAGGACCTCCCAGGAGGGTCCCTTTGCCTCGTCCCGGTAGAGGGTCACCATGACCTCCCGCACCACAAAGAGAATGGCCGGGTCCATCATGGTGTGGAGCCGGATACGCTGGGTGCTGAAAAAATCCACAAACCCCCTGAAAAGTTCCAGCATCACGAGAAAAGAGAGAATCTCGGCCACCACAAAGGTGAACCCCTCTCCGTCCATCATGTGGAGCAGGTGCCTGGCATCCAGCAGGGTCTTGCCCAGGCCTGCGGCCAGCACCACGATGATGTAGACGATCATGATGTTGACCATCACCTCCTGGGTTTTGAAAAAAATCGCTCTGGGATGCATCGTCTCCAGAATCCGACCGGTTCGTCCCGGCCCTTCCCCACCTCTTTTCTTTTGCCACAAGGGCTCATTAATCTGTTCCATGGGACAAGCATCTCGTCCATGTGTAAGGCTTGTGTCAGGGGCCTGTGAGGATTTGGCAATCCGCGCCCCCCAAAGGAGGGGTATTTCCCCCCTTTTTTTTCTCCGGAGTTCGAACACATCAACCCCTCACAGCGCCCTAACCAAACCCTAACACGACGGCACTATTTTCCTGTGGAACATGTCAAGGCCCCAGCGGGGAGGGTGCTTTTCGATCCCCGCTTCCGGGATGCGGCCGCCTGAATCCGCGGCAAAAAAGCCGTCGTCCTTTGACGCCGGCTCGTGACATACCATCACCAACCTCCACAGGAGAGACACCATGAAAAAGAGTCTTTGGTTCACCGCCCTTGTTTCCACCCTCTTCCTTGCGGCGTCCGTCACCACGGCATCGGCCGGGAGACTTGTTCTCAAAGGGTCCACCACAGTCCTTCCCATTGCCCAAAAAATCTCAGAGGCCTACATGGCCGCCCATCCTGACGTCAAAATTTCCCTTTCCGGCGGCGGCTCCGGCAACGGCATCAAGGCGGTCGTCGACCAGACCGCGGATATCGGCAACTCCTCCCGATTCATCAAGGGCAAAGAGGTAAAACTCGCCACCGGCAAGGGCGTGCTTCCCGTCCCCCACCGCATCGCTTTGGACTGCATCGTCCCGGTGATCCACCCGGACAACCCCGTCGACGACCTCAGCCTGGACCAGCTCAAGCAGATCTATCTGGGCAAGATCACCAACTGGAAGCAGGTGGGCGGCCCGGACAAAAAGATCGTCGTGATCTCCCGGGACAGCTCCTCGGGTACCTTTGACGCCTGGAAAAGCCTGGTCATGAAAAAAGAGCGGGTCACCCCCCGCGCCCTGACCCAGCCCTCCAACGGCGGCCTGGTAACCCAGGTGGCCACCACCAAAGGGGCCATCGCCTACATCGCCCTGGGCTACATGAACAAAGAGGTAAAGGCGGTTCGCGTGGGTGGAGTCAAAGGCTCTGCCGAGACCACCTTGAACGGCCGTTACCCCATCAGCCGCCCCCTGTTCATGTTCACCAACGGCTGGCCCAAGGGGGAGACCCTGGATTTCATCAACTTCATCCTCTCCAGAAAAGGGCAGGCCCTGGTGGAAGAGGCCGGAAGCATCTCCCTTTACTAAACACCGGCACCCGTTCAGCGGGACCGTGGGTACACGGAGCCGACGTGCCGCCATGGGTGGCGCGTCGACTGCGTGTTCGTTTCGCAGCCCACAATCAAGGATGACCCCACATGACACACAGCGAGTCTACCGCAGCACCCCACACACCGGCGCCCCCTTCGGAGCGGGTTCCACGTGAAACAACCGCCCCGGAGCGGGGCAGCCTCACCGGTCGGCGAACCGCCGTCGGGGAGTGGGTGGCCGAATCCTCCCTTTTGATCATCTCCCTGGTTTCCATACTCGTCCTGGGCCTGATCATGCTCTTCCTCATCCTGGAGGGCACCCCCACCTTCTCCTTTGTCTCGGTAAAGGAGTTCATCGGGGGCGTGCTCTGGTACCCCACGGATGAGCCCCCGGCCTTCGGCATCCTGGCCCTTATCGTGGGCTCCTTTGCCGTCACCATGCTCTCCTCCCTCATCTCGGTACCCTCCGGGGTGATGACGGCCATCTACCTTTCGGAGATCGCCCCGCCGAGGGTGGCGGAGTGGCTCAAGCCCGCCATTGAGCTGCTGGCATCGCTTCCCTCGGTGGTCATCGGCTTTTTCGGCATGGTGGCCGTGGCTCCCCTTATGCAGACCCTCTTCGATATTCCCACGGGGCTCAACCTGTTCACGGCCTCCATCATGCTGGCCTTCATGTCCATCCCCACCATCTGCACCATCTCCGAGGATGCCTTGCGGAGCGTTCCCATCACCTACCGGGAGGCCTCCCTGGCCCTGGGGGCCACCCCCTTTGAGACCATCTCCAGGGTCACGGTTCCCGCAGCCCTTTCCGGCATCACCACGGCCATTATCCTCGGCATGTCCCGGGCCATCGGGGAGACCATGGTGGTGCTCATGGTGGCCGGCGGTGCGGCCATGGTGCCCGAATCCCTTTTTGATCCCATCCGCCCCATGCCCGCGAGCATTGCCTCGGAGATGGGGGAAGCCCCGTTCCGGGGGGAGCACTACCACGCACTTTTTGCCACGGGCATTACCCTGTTTCTGTTCACCATTGTCTTTAACGTTCTGGCCATGTCCGTGTCGCGCAGATACCGGCTCAAGGGGTAACCATGACCTTTTCCATCCAGAGAAGCATCGTCTCAGGCAGGCGCGGAACCACCCAGAAACTCTGGTTCACCCTCTTTCGCGTGGCCGCAGCCATCAACGTGCTGGCCCTTTTTGCCGTGATCCTTTTCATCATCACCCGGGGCCTTTCCGCCATCAGCTGGGAATTCCTCACCCAGATGCCGAGAAACTCCATGACCGAAGGGGGAATCCTTCCCTGCATCGTGGGCACAGCCTCCCTGGCCTTAGGGGCCCTGGCCATCTCCTTCCCCGTGGGGGTGGGCACGGCCATCTACCTCAATGAATATGCCGGCCAGGGAAGGATCGTCTCTGTCATCCGCTTTGCCATCGCCAACCTGGCCGGGGTCCCCTCGGTGGTTTTCGGCCTCTTCGGCCTGGCCTTCTTCTGCACGGTACTGAAGATGGGGGTCAGCCTCCTGGCCGGGGCCCTGACCCTGGGGGTCATGAGCCTGCCCGTCATCATCGGGGCCGCAGAAGAGGCCTTAAAAGCCGTGCCCGACACCTACCGGGAAGCCTCCTTAGGGCTTGGGGCCTCAAAGTGGCAGACCATCTGCCGCGTGGTGGTGCCCTCTGCCCTGCCGGGCATCCTCACCGGCTCCATCCTGGCCCTGGGCCGGGCCGCAGGCGAGACCGCCCCCATCATGTTCACCGGTGCCGTCTTCTTCACCCCGGACCTGCCCACCTCCGTGTTTGACGAGGTCATGGCCCTGCCCTACCACATCTACGTCCTGGCCACGGCGGGCACCCACATCGGAGAGACGCGGCACCTTCAGTACGGCACGGCTCTGGTCCTCATCGCCCTGGTCCTCGGCATGAACCTGTGTGCCATTATCCTTCGCTCACGCCTGCGCAAAAGGAGCCGCGTGTAAAAACATGCCTTCGATGGTTAAAGTTTGGATGAATCGCAGGGTCAAGAGGGCTCAGGAAAAACAATGCCTCCGGCGGCAAGGTGGGGGCACCTTGAAACCCTATGGCGAATGCACAAAGGATGTCGCAACCTTATCGTTATCGGGGCATTCGCGCGACGGGTGATATTAGGCAACCGCAAACACAGAAGAGACCGGTTCCATCTTTCGTGAAAATGGACGCCGCCAATACTGATTCGGACAGACTTTGACCAGGGTACGCCCGAAGGTAACAACCTTTTTATATGAGCGAATTAATATGACTCAGAAAGAAAAAAACACCCACGACACCATTATCCACGCCAAGGACCTGAGCCTCTTCTACGGGGATTTCCAGGCCCTCCACGAGATCACCCTGCCCTTTGCCGAAAGGCAGGTCACCGCCCTTATCGGCCCTTCGGGCTGCGGGAAGAGCTCGTTTCTAAGGTGCCTCAACCGGATGAACGACCTTACGGCGGGTACCCGCAGCGAGGGGGAGGTGATCTTTGAGGGGAAGAACATCCTGGAGAAAAAAATCGACGTGGTCTCCCTGCGCCGCCACATCGGCATGGTGTTCCAGAAGCCCAACCCCTTTCCCAAGAGCATCTATGAAAACGTGGCCTACGGCCTGAAGGTCAACGGCATCACCAACAAATCCATGGTGGCGTCACGGGTGGAGCGAAGCCTCATCCAGGCCGCCCTCTGGGAGGAGGTGAAGGACCGGCTCCACAAACCGGCCCTGGGGCTTTCCGGGGGCCAGCAGCAACGCCTCTGCATCGCCCGGGCCCTGGCCGTGGAACCGGAGATCCTGCTCATGGACGAACCGGCCTCGGCCCTGGACCCCATCGCCACCCAGAAAATCGAAGAGCTCGTCCTGGAGCTCAAGGAGCGCTACACCATCATCATCGTCACCCACAACATGCAGCAGGCGGCCCGGGTCTCCGACACCACCGCCTTCTTCTACATGGGCAAACTCGTGGAGGTGGGCAACACCAACACCCTGTTCACCAAACCAGTGAAAAAAGAGACCGAAGACTACATCACCGGTCGTTTCGGGTAAGGGAAAAAGCTTGCCTCCGGCGGCGAGGTGAGCCACCTCGAAAGCAGGTTGCGAATGCGCTTTCCCCTTCGTTCCTCAGGGAAAATCACATCCGCCTTTGATCTATGTTGGCCTGAAACTGTTTTAAAAAACCTGTTTGTTAAACTTTTTAAAAGTTTAGCCCCCGGCAGGGCCGCCGGAGGCCTCTTTTTAAGCATTTATTGATTTTTTACCTTCAAGGAGGCACCCGGAGTGCCGGGTGACAGAGAGTAACCATGACCATCCATCTGCAACGGGAATTAGATAAGATCCGGCGCATGCTCCTCTCCCTGGGAGCCCTCACCGAAGACCGCTTCCGGCTGGCCATCCGCGCATTAAACGAAATGGACGTGGACCTGGCCCGGGAGATCATTGGAAAAGACGAGGAGATCGACTTGAAAGAGGTCCAGATCGAAGAGGAGTGCCTCAAGGTCCTGGCCCTGCACCAGCCCGTGGCCGGTGATTTGCGGTCCCTGGTGGTGGTGATCAAGATCAACAATGATCTTGAGCGCATTGCCGACCAGGCCGTTAATATTGCCGTGCGCATCAAAACCCTGGCCACCAAAAAAGCACCTGGGTTTACCTACGACTACACAGCCATGGCCGAGAAGGCCAGCCTGATGCTGAAGATGAGCCTGGATGCCTTTGTGCGGCAGGACGATGAGATGGCGGAACAGGTGCGACTCATGGACGAGGAAGTGGACGCCATGCGAAACGCAGCCTACGACCGCATCAAAGAGGCCATCTCCGAAACCCCGGACGACGCCGGATACCTCATCAACCTCTTTCTCGTCTCCCGTCACCTGGAGCGCATGGCCGACCACGCCACCAACATCGCCGAAGAGGTGATCTACATGCGTCGCGGGGAGATCATCCGCCACACCGAAGCCTTCGATTAAATCCGGGCCGGGGCGCCCCAGGCTCACAGGGGGAACCCCCGGCTTTCATTCCGTTCCCCTGCCACTCCCCTTCCATGAAATCTCCTTGACTTTTTTACTGCAATATCTAATGTTTCTTTACTGAAAACATTGACCTGTATTGTGAACTTGATTATCACCGCACGCCTGCTCTTCCCTTGCCCGTTTTTCCAGGCAGGCCTGCACACCCATAATGCAACCCGACTGACCCGACACCGGCCCGCCCCGGGGCCCATACTGCAGGCAGCCATGGTCCGAATCCACAACCCGCGGGTCGCCCTGTTCCTGACCCTACTGCTGGTGTTAGCCTTTACCCTCCCTGCTGCCGGACTGATGGGGGTGGCTCCCCTTGTCACCGATGACCCGGTGACAGCCGCCGCTGCCCTGGACATGGCAGGCGCCCCGGAGCTTACCCTGGACATGGCCCGGGGGTACCTCACCGAGCTTCCTCCCCTCTACCCGATGGCAGCGGCCGCTGTATCCCATGGGGCTGCCCCCTTTTTCCAGGGCACGGCAGCCCTTCGCCTCACCTCTGCCCTTTTCAGCCTGGGGACCCTGATCCTTTTCTTCTTTTTCGCCCTGCGCTACGGAGGGAACCTTTTTGCTCTTCTGGCCGTGGCCCTCCTGGCCACCATGCCGGGCTTTGCCTTCGGAGCCACCTGGATCGGCCAGGATCCGGCCCTGGGCTTTTTCCTCATGGCCTCGGTTGCCGCCGTTGCCAAAACCTTCTTTGACGACTCTCCCACCTGGATCCTCATGGTGGGGGTGGCAGCGGCCGGCGCCTTTCTTACCAGCGCATGGGACGGTGTCATTCCCATTGCCTGCCTCTGGGCCACGGGTATCGTCTGGTTTGTCGGCACCCAGAAGCCAGACAGGTCCACCCATGTCAGCCATCTCTTTTTTCACCTGGCCGCCCTTCTGGTCATCCTTGTCCTTGCCGGCGGAGGCATCGCCATCCAGTTTGTCGGGACGACGGTCCCGCCGCTGACCCAAGGGTTCTGGATGCCCGCAGGCCGGCTATCCCCCTCACCAGACCTCCTTGAACTGGCAGTACGCCTTCTGGTCCACACCTTGCCCTGGACACCCCTTTTCTTCCTCTATGCGGGGCTTACAACAGCCCAGACCCTCAGAAGCGGCACCTTTCCCGCAACGCCCGTGTTCCTTGCGGTCTGGTTTTTTTCAACCCTCCTTCTCCCCTTGTCCGGCGACACAGGGCTCACCCCGGTTCTGCCTCCCCTGTCCCTCATGGCGGCCTTTGCCCTCAATCAGGGGATGCCGGTGTGGGTAAAACGCTACGCCACGGCCTGGTCCTGGGCGGTGATTCTGACCCTTTTTGTCCTTGCCCTCTCCCCGGGCCTGCGCCCCCTGGCCCTCCGGTTCGACCACGGCGTTATAGCGGGGCTCCTCGACGGTGGAATCACCTCCCCCCTTGCCGCCGCGGGCTTTATCCTGGCAGCCCTGACCTGCATGGTGAAAACCATTCCCCTCACCCGGACGGGACGACTCCTCACCGTCACCGCCATCCTCTGGATTACCCTTGCAAACGGGCCCTTCTCTGCGGTGGCCGGTCACCGGGCCGTGGAAATCAAGCCCCTGATCACCGCCATAAAGGCCCACCCCCACAAAGGCACCGCGGCGTTCGGGGTAGACCGCCGCCTCCGGGCCTCCCTGTGCTTTTACGGGCAACTGCACCTGCTCACCACGGACAACCTGGAACGCTGCTACGACATCCTTAAAGGCGGAGACCCCGATTTCGACACCCTCCTCATGCAGTCCGATGCCATGGATCACCTCCCGGAAGCCCTCTCCATGGTCCCGGTGACCATTGTCAAAAAACTGCCCCTCCGACAGGGCGGCAGCCTTCTCTTCGTTCAGGGACAATAGGTTATGACCAAAGTACTTAAAAAACATGCCTCCGGCGGCCCTGCCGGGGGCCAAACTTTTAAAAAGTTTGACAAACAGGTCTTAAGGCTACGCCGAAATAGTTTCCACTTTTTCACATCAGAAACGTTTTTTGCGGAGCTTTTTTTCAAAAAAGCGACCCGCCGGAGGCAACCTGAATAGTTACAATCTATTTTGTTTTAAAGGCGGATGTAATTTGACCCGAGGAACGAGGGTCAAATCACATCCGCATCCTGCTTTCAAGGTTGCACACCTTGCCGCCGGAGGCAGCCAGGTTAAAGACGCCTCCGGCGGCCCTGCCGGGGGCCAAACTTTTGAAAAGTTGGACAAACAGGTTTTGCTCAATTTAACAGAAACCTTCGCGGAAGCCCTCACCCTGAGGAACGAAGGGGGAGGGCTTTCGCAACCTGGGTCCCCTGGCCGCCGGAGGCAGGTTTTCCCTGCCCACTTTAACCATAGAAGGCATGTTTTTGGCTTTTTCTGAGCCCTCTGTGACTCTGAGGTTCACCCGACTGTTTTAACTTGAATCGTTACAAAAAAACCCGAAGACCTGATCGCTGGAAAGGCGCTCGGGTCTTCGGGTTTGGTTTTCTGTGTGCCGGAAAGTCCGGCCCTGGGGTTTTTATCAGGTCGGGACAACCAGGGTAAATGTGGATCCCTTTTCCGGGGTGCTTTCTACCCGTACCTCTCCGCCCAGAAGCTGCATCACGTGCTTGACGATGGCAAGGCCCAGGCCAGTTCCGCCCAGCTTTCGGCTTCGGGCGCCGTCCACCCGGTAGAAGCGTTCGAACAGCCGGGGAATGTGCTCGGCGGGGATCCCGCACCCCTGGTCAGAGACACGGATCTCCACCCGTTCTTTGACTTTGGCAACGGATACGGTGACGGTGCTCCGGGCCGGGCTGTACTTGATGGCGTTGTCCAGAAGGTTCACCACGGCCCGTTCCAGGAGCATGGAGTCAAAGGTGGCCAGCACCCCTTTGTCTCCGGTCACTTCGATGGCCACCTCCCTGGCCTCGGCGCTTCCCGCAAGGAGAAGCAGGCTGGTCTCCAGGACCCCGTCCACCTGGGAGGGCGTCAGGGAGAGGCTCCCCTGCTGCTGCTCGATGCGGGACAATTCAAGGAGGTCCTCAATGAGGTGGCTCATGCGGTCCACATTCTTTTCAATGATGGTGTAAAAACGCTCATGGCTGTCGGAGATCTTCTCTTTTTCTAGGAGGATGGTCTCCACGGCCCCCTTGATACAGGTCAGGGGGGTACGCATCTCGTGGGAGGCGTTGGCGGCAAAATCCCGGCGCATGCTCTCCAGGCGACGCATGCGGGTGACATCATTAAAGACGATGAGGGTCCCCAGGCGCACCTCACCCACCCCCTTCAACGGGGTGCTGCGGCTGTGGAGCAGGGTTTCCCGGTTGTCCCAGAGCTTGATATCCTGGTCCATGGCCTCCTCGGTTCCGGCCGCCTTTTCCACAAACCGGATAAAGGCGATGTTACGGATCGCCTCGGAGACCCCAAAGCCCACGGCCTCCCCCGGGACCAGGCCAAAGATACCGTGGGCAGCTGCGTTCATGCTGATAATGGAAAAATCCGCGTCCACGGCCATCACCCCTTCCGCCATGCTGGAGAGCACCGCCTCCATCTCATTTCGCTGGCGGGTGGTGGTCTTAATCCGCTCATCCAGCTGGTGGGCCATGAGGTTCATGGATTCGGCCAGGCCCCCTATCTCAAGGGAATCGGGGACGTAAAGCTTGTGGCTGAAATCCCCTTCGGCAAAAAGACGGGCGCTTCTCTGCATGTCGGAGATGGGGAGGCTTATCTTTCGGGAAACCACCAGGCTGATGAATCCGGCCACCAATGCCGTCATCAATCCCCAGAAGGCAATGCGCCGTTGAACCGAACGCACCTCTCCCTCAAGGGCCGTCATGGGAAGGGCCGTACGCACCACCCCGTACACCACGTTGTCCTGTTCAATGGGGGTGGCGACATACATCATGTTGGTGGAAAGGGTGGCGCTGAAACGGATGGAGGAACCCGTGACGCCCTCCAGGGCCTTCACCACCTCCGGGCGTGCCCCGTGATTCTCCATGGAAGCCGAATCCCTGGTGGAATCTCCCAGGACCCACCCCTCCCGGTCGATGACCGTCACCCGGCTGCCCGAGCTAAAGGACGAGGCTTTGCAGTAGGCATCGATGTCAGGGGGGCTTCCCTCTTCCATGAGGGATCCCACCCGAAGGCCCATGACCTTGGCCAGGGACTCCAGATCCTGGAGGGTCTGCTGGTGGTAAAAGGATTTCATGGATGAAAGGGCCAGGAGGCTCACGGCCACAAGGGCCAGGACGATGATTCCCACATAGGAGGGGAAAAGCTGCCAGAAAAGACGTTTGCGCTGTATCATGGGTGTATGGCCTGTAATGGGTGTTAAAAAAACGTAACTATTCAGCTTATACCTTCTATGGTTAAAGTCGGATGAATCACAGGGTCAAAAGGGCTCAGGAAAAAATAAAAGCAATGCCTCCGGCGGCGAGGTGTGCCACCTCGAAAGCAGGTTGCGAATGCGCTTTCCCCTTCGTTCCTCAGGGAAAATCACATTCGCTGTTGATTTTGATTGGTCTGAATCTGTTTTTTAAAGCCTGTTTATTAAACTTTTTAAAAGTTTAGCCCCCGGCAGGGCCGCCGGAGGCTAAACCTCTTTAAACCTCTTTAAACCTCTTTAAACCTCTTTAAACCTCTTTAAACCTCTTTAAACCGATACCCGATGCCCCGAACGGTTTCGACGTACTGGCTGCAGGGTCCCAGTTTCTTGCGCAGCCCCGCCACAATGACGTCCACGCTGCGATCCGTCACCGCGTAGTTGTCTCCCCGGATGCCGTCCACGATCTGGGAGCGGGTAAACACCCACCCGGGTCGCCTAGCCAGAAGCAGCAGCAGGGAGAACTCCGAAAAGGTAAGCTCCACCCCTTGGCCCGCCACCTTCACCTGGACCCGGCCCGGCCGGATCTCGATCTCCCCCAGCAGGAGGACCTCATCCATGCCGGCCTCCCTCTCGCTTTTGTCGGCCCGTCGCCTCACCGCCCGGATCCTCGCCAGGAGTTCTCTGGGGCTGAAGGGTTTGGCCACGTAATCATCGGCCCCCAGCTCCAGGCCGGTGACGATGTCGGCCTCTTCGCCCTTGGCCGAGAGCATCACAATGGGAATATCCGCAGTGGTGGGGCTCCCTTTGAGGTTTCGGGTCACCTCCAGACCATCGATACCGGGCAGCATAAGATCCAGAACGATCAGGTCCACGCCCTCGCGCCTGGCAATCTCCACGGCGCGCTCTCCGCTTCCGGTGCAGGTCACTTTGTACCCCTCGCGTTCGAGGTTGTATTTCACCAGGTCCAGAATATCCTCTTCATCATCCACGACCAGCATATGCGCTTTGGATTTCATCGTTCTCTCCAGGAAAAAGGGTGGCAGTGACGGTCAACAGCCACATCAACGGTGGTGTAGGTTGTAAAACGGTTGTGTTAGGCTTGTGTTAGGTGGTTGTATGAATCGTGTGATCCCCCCATATTTCGGGGAGGTCGGGCGCCAATAAAACAGAAAAAGGCGAGGTTCGCATGAACCTCGCCTTTTTTAAATGGTATGCAGCCCTCGGGGTCAAAGCCCGCCAACGGCTTACCGGTCATCGGGAAAACCCCTGGGAAAAATAAACCGTGAGATGCGTGCCAGAAATCCGATGCGGCGATCACCCAACCTCCTCCGGAACAGCCCTTTACCTTCAAAGGAACCCCGGTTACGACGTTCATCGCCTCGACGCCGCCATTTCGGATAGATATCGAAATGAAATCGGTGGTTATACTCGTCTCTCCTCTCCTGGGTTTCTGCCATACGGCCCCCCTTTGCCGTTTCGGCGGTACCTCATGCGGGGCCCTTCTCGCAGGAGCTGCTCCATCGGCCCATGCGAAACCAACCGAAACGGCGCTCACTGGAACGTCGCCGTTCCAAACTACAACGATTCTCCACGTCGCCCTCTTCGGCGCTGTGGAGCAAACCATAGCCTTGTCGGCGCTCGAAAGGCTCCCGCCGGTCCAAACCGAAACGTCTCTCCAACGTCGCGAGGCGGAACATCGCTTCCGGGTCGAGATGAATGATGGTGCTCATGGGACCTCCCGGCACAGGGATTGTCGGGCACGGGCTGGATCATTGAATCGGGCAGCACCCGGCCGTCGTTCCCGCCTTTGCCCGCGGCGATCCGCCGGCAAACCTGCCGCGCCTATCTATTTGATTCCTCTTCACTATACACCCCTTAAACCAAAGGATCAAGGCAGGCCCGTTTGGCCTCCAGGGCGAACGCATTCAGGGGCCTGCACAGAACTAAATCATCCAAAAGCGATGCCTTCTATGGTTAAAGTCGGATGAACGACAGAGGCAAGAGGGCTCAGGAAAAACAAATGCGTTTACCTCAAGAAGCGGCCCGATCAAAGAAATCCACCAGCGCGGCCACGACCTCATCGCGCTTCTCATGGTGGGCGACATGGCGGCAGGCGTTCACCTTAAACGAGGTGGCTCCGGCAACGGATCGGCAAATGGCCTCCACCTGGCCCCAGGTGCCGTACTGGTCGTTTTCCCCCTGGATCACCAGGGTGGGTGCGGTCACGGCGGCGATGGTTTCGGTGATGTCCCAGCTCCGATGGGAGGGCGAAAGCCAGGTATCGGCCCAGCGCCGGAAGGCCTTTTCTGTGTTGGACCCATGGTGCCGGCTCAGCTTTTCGCGAAAAGTGCCCTCGGTGAAATAGCCGTCGGCGTCGGCAATCCCTTTGACGGTAAGTTCATCCACATACACATGGCAGGCCTCCACCACGATGCCGGCCGTCCGCTCCGGAAACAAAGCCCCGAACAGCAGGGCAATGGTCCCGCCGTCGCTGTGGCCGAAAAAATGGGCCTCGCCTATCCCCAGGGCATCGAGCACCGAAGGAAGCATGGTCTCCGCCTCAAAGGCGGGATACTGGGAATTGGCCTCCCACTCGGTCAGGGGAGACGACTTTCCATAGCCCCAGCGATCCCATGCCCACACCGTGCGGCCCGTGGCCCGGCTGAGGGCTTCGGGAAAATCATGCCACATTCCCACGCACCCCAGGCCTTCGTGGAGCAACACAATGGGCGTGGCCCCGGCATCGTTCCCTTCCACGCACACGGTATAAAGAGACTGACCCAAGACGTAAAGGGTCCGTTCCTCACGCATGGGACCCGCCTTTTCCGTAGGCCGTCAGTGCCACCAGGGCCATGGTCACGGCAGGCACCATGTAATCGGCACGGGTCACGGCCCCGCCGGAAAGAAGCCCGATAATCCCTTCGGCATAGCCGATGCGCCGGCTCTCGGAGAGCCCGGCCCGATGAACCGCCTCATCCAGCTCGCAGGATCCGTCCACCACCATCCGGCACACCTCTCCAGGCAGCTCAAAGGCCGGGCCCACGCCCCGGTGAAACCGCTTGCCGTCATAAATCACGCAGGCGGTGAGGTTCATAAACCCTGTGTCTGTTCCGGCAACGGGCACCAGGCCGGACTCCAGCCCCACGCCGTACCCGTTTCCTCCATAGGCCCCCAGGGCCCTGTTGTCGGCCCCGCTCAAGGTCTCTTCATAACCCACGGGCTGGTCGGAGACCCCGGATGGGGAGGCAACCGACACAAAAGAGAGGCTGCCGAACCCGGCAAACCCCTTGAACGCCCGCTTGACCGCATCAAGCTTGTTGGGGTTGACCGAACCCACGGCCACCCGAACATCTTCCAATGACATCACGCACAATCCTTTTCCATAAACCCGATGATATCCAGCACCGTTTGATTCACGGGCACCGGCACCCCGTGCTTCTCACCCAGACGCACCACCTCACCGGTGAGGGCGTCGATTTCCGTTCTCTTGCCCGCTTTAAGATCTTGAAGGGTCGATGAGACGTGGTGGGCTGCCGTGGGCAGGAGTTCGCCGGTGAGCACCGTAAAGTACTCCTCAGAGGTCTGCCACCAGGTGCGATACCCGGCCGCCTCCATGACGGCAAAGATCTCATCCACCACGGACCGCATCAGGCGCAGCCCTTCGGGATGATCGGAGAGCTTGCCGTAAGGCACCCCGAAAATGGCCCCCAGGGAGTTCAGGGAGCCGTTGAAAAGCATCTTGGCCCAGAGATCCCGCCCCACCTCGTCCGAGGCGTTGCAGGAGAGCCCCCCTTTGGTGAGGGCCTCGGCCAGGGGAATCAGCTCCCCTGCCATGGGACGGGCCAGGTGCCCCATGGAGATGGGGGCCACATGGACCGTGATGTGGCTGGTGTTGGGTGCAGGGCGGGAAAAGCCGGTGATGACCCGGGCGTTGTAGACCCTGTCCGGGTCCACCCATGGTGACACCCGCTCCCTGTTCCCCCAGCCATTCTGGCAGAGCACCACGCAGGTGGAAGGTCCCAAGAGCCCGGGAACTGCTGAAAGGGCCTGGCCCGCCTCGCCCGTGGCGCTGGACTTGGTGCAGACAAGCACGTAATCATACGGCCCGTCTGCCATGAATTCATCCGGAGAGGCCGCTGCCCGCACGTTGCGGTACGCCGCCTCCCCCAAAAGCCCCGTGCGCCTCAGCCCCTCATCCTCAATGGCCGTAACGCCCTCCTGCCGGGTCACGATATCCGGGGTCACCCCCGCCTCAGCAAGGCACGACGCCAGCCCCAACCCCACGGCACCGCCCCCAAACACCAACACCTTCATCTTTGATATCCTTTCGTTGCCTTTAGGGTAACCATCCAGCTTGCAAAAAAGCCTCCGGCGGCAAGGTGTGCCACCTTGAAAGCAGATTGCGGATGCGCTTTGCCCCTCGTTCCTCGGGTCAAATCACATCCGCCTTTAAAAGAGACTTCACCTGAAATGATTTTTTAAGACCTATTTGTTAAATTTTTTAAACGTTTAGCCCCCGACAGGGCCGAAGGAGCCATTTTTTCCCGGAACGCGTTACACCTGCCGCAGTTTGAGCCAGAGGATCACCGCCTTTTCCTCCCCTTTGTTTTTCCAGCGGGAGGGGGTGCGTTCCACCAGGTGAATCAGCGACCCCTTTACGGCTTCCAGATCCCGGCTTCCGCTCTGGAAGAGAACGTTGCCTTTGATGACATAGCCCACCTCTTCGCACTTCTCGTCAAAGAAGTGCTGCTTGATGACCCGGCCCGGCTCGATCTCTAACAGCCACACCTCAAAGCCCGTGTCCCCCCCCGAGGGGATCACCTGACGGACGGCCCCGCCTTTGCCCGTAATGCCGGGGATGTTGACATCCTGCCACTGGGAAGGCTCGTAGACCGGAGTGGCCTCTTCGGCGGAGTTGTCTGAGAAAAAGGAGCCCGTCTCCACGGCAAGGAGCTCTGCCATGCGGAACAGGGCGGGAAGGGAGGGGTAAATCTGGCCGTTTTCGATCTGGCTGATGGTGCTGGGGGTGACCCCCACCTGCTTGGCCAATCCGGTCTGGGAGAGCCCCGCCGAGGTGCGGAAGTGTTTAAGGCGGCTCCCGATGTCGATGCGGCCCCAGCCTTTCTGGTCCCCGGAGCCGAACACCACCTCCCCGTCCCGGACCCAGTAGCCCTGGGGCTTGTTCAGGGGGCCGTGCTCGCGGCCTTCGGCCTTGATGAGGTTGAAGAAGAACTTCCCCCGTTTGACGGAGAGCTCGATGACCACCTGGGCGATCTGGGCGATACCGGCCTTGAGGCGGTCGCTGTGGGCCCGGTGCTCAATGAGCCAGTACGCGATGGTGCTGAGTTCATAGAGTTTCGGGCAGGTGCGGGTATAAAATTTTAAGATCCGCTCCTCATCGCCCCAGAGGTCCTGCATGCCGGTGATGGATTCGAAGATAAAACGGGTGTCCAGGCCGTTGTCGGCCAGGCTGTTTTCCAGGGCATCGGACAGGGCCTGCGGATCCGAGGGGTTCTCCACGAGGATCACGTTGGCGTTTTTCTCCCGTGAGCTGTAGTACTTAAGGAAGAGCTCGCTGCCCCCCCCCTTGCCGTGGGTGAAACAGTCCAGGATGGTAAGACCGGGGGCATCGGCCAGGGCCCCGAGTTTTTTTACCAGGTTGTTGGGAGACCGGTCAAAACTGACGTAAATCACCGGCTTGTCTTCCCGGGCGGAGGCTTCCATGAGTTTCAGGCAATAGTCCGAAGCCAGGCTCCCGGAGTCATCATGCCAGATGACGTTGTCTCCCACCCGAAGTCCGTCAAGTATCTCGTCTACTTTCCCAATGCCGGTTCCCGCTTTTTGGTGCATTCTTACGTCCTCAAAATGATTATGTGCCCTCAAAAAAAAACGATGCCGTCCATGACCCGCCGAGCATAAAGAAGATGGCGGCGAAGGGAGCCCCATGCAAGGGCCCCGGGGTGGTAACACACGCCCCCCCATAATAACAAAGCCCGAAAGAGGATGCGAGGCAACACTCTTTCGGGCTTATGTATAACACTAATCAGGGATGAAATCCCCTACAACATCTGATCACTTATCCGATGAAAGAGTCTTCGGGCATCTCCATGATGGAAGCGGTGAGGGCTTTCACGGAATCCATCTTGCCGAGGCCGACGGGCAGCATGTGCTCGATGAAGAACTTGGCGGTAACCACCTGGCCTTCGTAGAATGCCTTGTCTTTCTTCTTGGCTTTTTCGATCTTGGGCTGAGCCACAGCAGCTCTCCAGAGGTGCATCCACGCCATGATCAGGTCGCCGCAGCACTCCTGGAAGAGGGTAGCGGAACCGAAGGCATCGAGGAGCTTCTCGCTCATGGCGGCGCCGCCGATGGCCATGGCACACTCACCTACCTTGTTCAGGGCAGCTTCAACCTTGGCAGCCATGTCGTCGAGACCGGCTTCTTTGGCCAGGGCGATGGCAGCCTGGATTTCACCCATCAGGTCCATCATGGGCTTGCCTTTTTTCATGCCGAGCTTACGGCCGAGGAGGTCCATGGCCTGGATGCCGTTGGTGCCTTCGTAGATGGAGGTAATCTTGCAGTCACGAAGGAGCTGAGCCTGGGGATACTCTTCGATGAAGCCGTAGCCGCCGTAGATCTGGATACCCAGGGAGCAGACCTCAAAGCCCTTGTCGGTGCCGTAGCTCTTGGCAACGGGGGTAACGATCTCGATAAGGCCGTTGTACTTGTCTCTGACGGCTTCGTCTTCGGAGGTACCCACCATGTCGAAGCAGAAACCCATGTAGTAGAGCAGGGAACGCATGCCTTCAACATAGGACTTCATGATAAGCAGGTTGCGGCGAACGTCGGGGTGCTGAATGATGGGCACACCTTTGGGCTCGGCGTCGAGCATGGAGAGCAGGTTGGGGCTCTGGACACGCTCTTTGGCGTAGTTCACTGCGTTCATGTAGGAGGTGGTGGCGAAACCATGACCCTGGAGTGCCACGCCCTGACGGGCTTCGTTCATCATGAGGAACATGGCCTTCATGCCCTTGTTCTTCTCACCGATGAGGGTACCGCGGCACTTGCCTTTGCCGCCGAAGGCGATGGAGCAGGTGGCGTTGCCGTGGATGCCCATCTTGTGCTCAACACCGGTAACAACCACGTCGTTGTCCTCACCGAAGCTGCCGTCATCGTTGACCCAGAGCTTGGGCACGATGAACAGGGAGATACCGCGGGTCCCTGCGGGGGAACCTTCGATACGGGCAAGGACAGGGTGGATCACGTTGGGCACCATGTCGGAGTCGCCGCCGGAGATGAAGATCTTGCTGCCCACGATGTTGTAGGTGCCGTCGTCATTGGGGGTGGCCACGGACTCAAGGGCGCCTACGTCGCTGCCTGCGTTGGCTTCGGTGAGACACATGGTGCCGCCCCACTCGCCGGTGTAGAGCTTTTTGAGGTAGAGCTCTTTCTGCTTGTCGGAACCGAGGCTGGCGATGATGTTGCCGCAACCGTGGGTCAGGCCGGGGTACATAAGGAAAGCGCAGTTGGCGCCGGTGAAGAGCTCACCGCAGGCAAGGGCTACGGCGTGGGGAAGGCCCTGACCACCCACTTCCGGGGCATCGGCCATGGCAACCCACTCGTTCTCGCAGAAGAGTTTGTAGGGCTTGTGGAATGAGGGGGGTACTTTTACCTGACCGTTCTCCAGCTTGACACCCTCTTCGTCACCGGTCTTCTGGGTGGGAAGAATTTCATTGACGGCGAACTTCCTGGCTTCGGAAAGAACCATGTCGATGGTTTTCTTGTTGAAATCACCATACTTCTCGGTCTCTGAAAACTGAGCGACGTTCAGCATTTCGTGAAGAACGTAATCCTGATCCCTGCGGTCTGCAATCTGTTGTGCCATAACTAAATCTCTCCTTATATTAAGACATTTTAAGATTATTTAAGGCATATTAAGGGCCTTGTCAGCTCTGAAATCTAATGAATTCCCTTCCAATACAGCTATTTCGACCAAATCATTATTACTCAAAGCAGAACTATGTTTATGGTTTTTCAATAAAAACCATTTTTCCGCTTAACACGTGCCGCGACGCCTTGCACAGGCGGAAAAAAGCCAATTGTCAGCGTTAACGCGGCATTATTCCAGATTTTTACCTGTCGGTCAATAATTATCCCGCCCGACACCTCACTTGGAAACACAAAAACCGTTGGTCAGCAGCTCAAAGGCTCGATTTAACCAGGCTTCAATATCATAGGCCTCTTTGTTTCCCGATACCCAGGGCCAGATGGCCGAAAAAATCACCCCGTAAAACAGGGCGGAGAGATCCTCGGCCGGGTAAGGCCTGAACTCCCCTTTTTCCACCCCCTCCTGGAAAATCTCGGTGTAGGTCTCCACCATCTTGTCATTGAGGCGGTTGATATCTGCGTTGAGTTCCGGGGGCAGGATCATATCAACGCTGCTCCGAAGAGAGATATAGACCCGGACAAAGGCCTGGTTGTTCCTCAGGAACCGGGCGTTGGCCAGAAGACATGCATAGGCCCTGTCCTTGGGGGCCAGCTCTTTTCGAGAGGCCGCCTCGGCGATGAGGCGCCCCAGGCGAAGGCCCCGGTCCATCACCATGTCATGGAAGATCTGCTCTTTCCCGCTGAAGTACTTGTAGATGGTTCCCAGGGGATACTCGGACTGCTGACTGATCTGAGCCATGGTGGTCCCGTAGTACCCTCTCTCCGCAAAGACGGAAAGTGCCGCTTCCAGAATCTCTTCCCGACGCCTTTTGTACTCCCGTTCCTTTCTGCTCAGTGCCGAATCCGCCACGCCTCCTCCAAGTTAGTGAAGTAAATTTTATTATTATTATGACTTCACTGTTGTCCAAAATAGGATTTGACCGGAAGTAAACCGGTGAGAATTTGAAAAGATGCTCCTTATAAGGCATGGTTAAGTTTGCAAACAAAGACCTCGCCAAACAAGGAGCATATCAATGGTACGTCATTCCAGCCTTTTCAGTCAAATCGTAGGTTTTTTTGACCGTAACCAGTTTGCCCGTTTAGTCTCCAAGCACGACGCAGAAAGAAACTCGAAGGGCTTCAAGTGCTGGGATCATTTTGTTTCCATGCTTTTTTGCCAAATAGCCCAAGCAAAAAGCCTCCGAGAAATAT
>NZ_FMUX01000046.1 GCF_900101345.1 Desulfoluna spongiiphila
AACACTTTTCCATCGGCCATGGCGAGGGCTTTGTCTGTGGACACGCCACGGTTCCGGGCGACGTCATCAATAAAAATGGTGTAGATCTGGTTCAAAGGATGAAGCAGGTAAGCGGTGGACTCCTCGTCCAGGGGCTCCGAAGGGTTGCCCATGGCCTTGTATTTCCCGGCGGTGAGGTACGTCACCTTGTACCCGCCCTTCTCCTGGGCCTTGGACCGGTCCACGTGCATGGCCCGAACCCCGATGCTTCCCACCTGGGCCGTGGAGGGCGCGGCGATCTCTTTTGCCGCCGAGGCAAGCCAATACGCCGCGCTGCACATCTGGCCGTCTGCGTAGGCGTAGATGGGTTTTTCCAGGGCCGCCCGGTGGAGAAAGTCGGAAAGCTCTTTCACGCCGTCCACGTCCCCGCCGGGGGATCCCACCTTAAAGCAGATCGCCTTCACCCCGGAGTCCCCAAGGGCCGCCTCCACCTGCTCGCGGATTTCCGCATAAGTGCTCTCCCGCTCCAGCCAGAAGTAGTACCTGGTCCGCTCCTTCTGAAGGGCCCCGGACACACGGATCACCGCCACGGAATCGATGACCTCAAGGTCCGCGCCCTCCCCGTCCGCTTCGGCAAACATGGAGGCATCGATCTTGCCGGACTCCACCAGGGCCACAATGGCCTCATAGGCATCCATGGTGATGGCCCAGGGCCGTCCATGCAGTCTCTCAGGCATTGGTGGTCTCCTTCGCTTTTTGCTCTTCTGTTTCTGTCTCTTCAATCAAAGCATCCGCCGCGTCGGCCTTGGCCTTCTTGGTTTCGGGCGTCGCGGGTTCTTCCGGCAACAGCCCGGCAGCTTTGAGCTTGCGGTTCTCCCGGGCCAGCTGCTCGATGTATGAATCCACGTCCATGCCCTGCCGCGCTGCAATCTTGGCCAGGGTCCCGTTGCCGCTCTCACGGTTGATCTGGTTGGCCCGGGCGGTTTTAAGGGGATCCACGTCATCTCGTTCAGGCGGGATCCACATGGCGCGCGTGTAGGCGTGACGCGCCTCGTACCAGTCCGGGGATCCGGCAGGCAGGGTAATCATGCCCCGGAGCCACGCCTCTTCCAGGACCATCTCCCAGACCTTCTGGCAAAAGCTGTCCACCAGCCACTTCTGGTAAAACCCGAACACCCGCCAGGCTTCCAAAAGGGCCGCCCGTGCGCTGGAGTAGTTGGTCTTTGAAAAATCCTTGGCCACCACCTCGTAGGGCATGCCCACGGTGGCACCGATCCCCCGGAGGATCCGCTCCACAAATTCGGGAAAGGTGTTGCCGGGCCGCTTGGACTCCAGCACGTGGGGTTCTTCTCCGGGGTTGCCGTAGATCATGGTCCCTGCCGCCACATCCTGGTGGCGTGTCAGCTCACCGGCTGCAACGGCATCGCCGTTTAAAGAAGGGGCGGACTCTTCGGCATTGGGGGTTTTGATAAAGACAGGAAAGCTGGCCGCCACGATGGCGCCCACCAGCTCAAAATCAAGGTAGTCGTTCAGGTCCCGGAAGAACTTCATCCCCGGGGCCAAAAGGGAGATCCCCCTCACCTGCTCATCTTCCTTCTGTATAAAGGAGTGAAACAGACCGGGCCGATGCCCAACCCAGGCAGGCACCTGGGCGAAGCTGGCCGAGGGAAGGCTGTAGGAGGTGTAGGCGTTGTCCGGGTTGGCAATCCAATAGGAAGAGGGCTCCCCAAACGCGTCCAGGGTCACCCCGTCCCGAATGGTTGTGTCCTGAGTCAAATCCGAAGGGGTGTACAGCCGAAGCGGGTTCACGCACTGCAAGGCCAGGGAAAACGTCCGGCCCGGCTTGTCTTTCATCACAGGGATCCGCAGGAACTCCCCGTTCACCACCAGGGACTGAACCGAAAGAAACTGAATCGCCCAAAAGGGAAGCCGCCCGGCGGCATCCGCTTCCGTCTCCCAAATTGAAAACGCCCACTCCGCCTGGGTCTGAAATGCTTCCGCCTGCTCTTCACTCCACCCCAGTAACCTCCAGTTAGGCCGGGACTGGGGCCGAAGCCCCGTCCCCACCACGCTCACCCCCATGCTATCCGTGATGTTCGCCGCATGGGGATCGTTGGCCACCAGATCCTGAGCCCGAGACGCAATGGTACTGCGCTCATAGGGCTCAGAATCCCGGTTCATCCGGGACGTCATCCAGTTGGCCAACGTCCCGGAATGGCCTCCCGCCTTCCGATGCACGCCGTAGGAGGTATTGGCCGCAACGGAAGACGAGGGAGGAAGGATCCGGTTGTCCGGCCCATATAATAAAGGTGTCATCGAACGATCCTCCCCGTGACAAACTTCGGCCCGGCACCGGAAAGTAGTTTGCTCCGCTCCTGGTCCAGAAACACAAGGGTCTTCCGAATCTCATCGATGTCAGCCCGAACAAACTCTCGCTTGCCAAGCTTATAGGATTGGTTCGCAGCTATAGCGAGGAGGGCCTGCTTGAAAGCTGCGATCTGTTCATCGAGCTCTTGTAGAGTGAAAATAGCCATGGGGGGAATATGGCATGGGGCGGGGGTTAGTGTCTGTTACGAGAGAGACGTGTGAGACGAGGGAGACGTGAGAGACACTTTATTTTGGAAAGCTACAGAAAATTGGTGGGTGGGACTGGGGTATAAAAATATTCTGTTTATTGTTTCTTTGATCCCGAGCAAGTGATTGCATCTCCTAATCCCTTATTATTATACATTTTTATCGAAACAATGTTTGCGCACCCCCAAGTATTAGGGAACATCTATTCATATATTCAGTGTGTTGTAGCCAAAAAGGTTACTCATAACCATTTACAGGAAATGATATCACGCGTATGTTAATATTTATTATGTTAATATTTGAAGTATATAGGCACAAGATATTATTCTTCTAATCGATTGCAGAAAATAATGTTTTGACACGGAGCTTAAATAGTGGAAATCAGAAAAAAAATTAATTTAAAAAATTACAATCGGGCAGGGTTACTTGAATCGTTTAGCAAGCATGAAGTTCCGGTTATTAGCACAACAAGCAATGTCGACATCACGAAACTAAAAAAGTATGTTGATATCAATAGTGTTAACTTTTTTATTTCAATGAGCTATTTTGTATCACTTACGATAAACGAAATACCGCAACTAAAACAAAGAATTATTGAGAATGTACTTTATGAATATGACACTATCAATCCAGGTTATACAATCTTATTAGATGATGAAACGTTCACGTTTTGCGATTCTATACATTCGAATCTCTTTAAAACTTTTAACCAAGAGTCTATTGAAACAATTTCAAAGGTAAAAGAAACCCCGGACACAGAAATGAAAGATAAAAATGATATGTTTTTTATTTCAAATATACCGTGGTTTTCCTTTACATCTTTTTCACACCCATACTTTAGCAAATATTCATATATTCCGATAGTTACATTTGGAAAATATTATTCAACTAATGATTCGGTTTTTATTCCTGTCGCGATTCAAGTTAATCATGCCTTAGTTGATGGCATTCATCTCGGAAAATTTTACAAAAAACTATCTCAATACCTTTTGAAGGCAGAAAAATATCTTAACGGATAATTGGGATTATCATCATAAATCCAACTTAAATAGTTATATATCCGGCATTTCAAAATATTAATCCAACATACATAGTTTCAGTTCATTATAAGCACTATTGAATCGCATAGAAAGATTTATACTACTAAAAGCTAATCAGATATTTGGTCAATAACATCAAATGGAGTCGATAGATGCAAAAAAACCCCTTCGAAGATGCTTATTACAAGCAGCGTCCTAAAGAAAAGAGTTATGATGTGCGTGGTGAATACTTCCGTGATCAAACAGCAATTATACATAGCATGCCATTTAGACGTCTAAAGCATAAGACTCAGGTTTTTTTTGCGCCAAACAATGACCATGTATGTACTCGTATTGAACATGTAATGCATGTTGCCTCTATTGCTGCAACGATATGCAAAGGGCTTAATAAGGCAAACCCCGATATGTGGGATCTGGACGCTGAATTGGCTTATGCAATTGGGCTTTCGCACGATTTAGGGCATGCTCCGTTTGGCCATGCGGGGGAAAGTGCATTGAGTGAAATGTTACCAGTTGGTACAGTATTTATGCATGAATTAAATGGCCTAAGAGTGGTTGACAAGTTAGCAAATGAAGGACGAGGGTTAAACCTTACATACGCAGTACGGGATGGAGTTATTTGTCACAATGGGGAAAGTTTTGAACAAGAAATATTTCCTGATACTGATGAACGTGATCTTAACTCAATAGTTGATAGAAGCCATAATCCGCTTACGTATGAAGGTTGTATAGTGCGGTTTGCAGATAAAGTTGCTTATTTAGGCCGTGATATTGAAGATGCAGTAATTGCAGGTTTCATTAAGGATAGTGATGTTCCCAAAAAACTAAGATCAGAATTAGGCCATAGTAATGGGCAAATAATTAACAGACTTGTGAAAGACGTTATTCAAACATCATGTGAATCAGGGTCAATAAAATTTTCTGATGAAAGACACGAATTAATTTTGAGTCTCAAAAATTTCAATTACAATGTAATATATAATCACAAAGAAATTATCAGATATAAAAAATTTGGCGTAAATATAATTAGGGGTTGCTGAACAATTTTGCGCGATTAATTTCAGGACATGGGGTTAGTCAGCTGCAGATGCAAAACGTGACACTCTAAACGGCCACCACCGAATTGGCTCTTTGAAAAACAGGCACAACAAAATGGCTTTCAGCCATTTTTCAAGATTCATAACTAAAAAGCATAGTGAGATGGCAGTTTCACTGGTCTTTGCTAATTTTGTCATGACACGGCCAAGACAGTATCGTCTCTTTGCTTGTCCAAATTTTCCTTCAATGGGGATTCGATCTATTTCGTCTTGTCGGGCCTGAAGAGACTTTTTGATTAGTTCTGCCTCAGTTTCTGCGGTTCTTTT
>NZ_FMUX01000020.1 GCF_900101345.1 Desulfoluna spongiiphila
GTCTTCCCCGCGAAGGCGGGGACCCATGTTGGTAGGGCGACAGTTGAAGCGTTTTGAACTGCTCTGTGATGTGACCCCGAGCATGGCGATGGGGTAGGGGGCTCGGCATGACGCCGTGTGTGTACATCCTTGCAAGTGGGAAGAATGGGACCCTGTACATTGGGGTAACCTCCGATCTGGTTCAGAGAATCTGGCAGCACAAAGAGGATTTTGTGGATGGTTTTACGTCCAGGCACAAAATTCATGCTCTTGTATGGTATGAAGTGCATGAAACCATGGAGAGTGCCATCACACGGGAAAAGAGGTTAAAGAAGTGGAATCGGGCGTGGAAAATTTCTCTTATTGAGGCGATGAATCCTCAGTGGCTTGATTTGTATGGAAGTATTCTTTGACGGTGTCGGTTGCTTTGCGACGCCCTTATCTTTTGTGTTTCCCACGCATGTTGGGACCATTGTTTGGGCGAGATTCGATTTGTATAGCGACGTGTTGGTGGAGTGATCCGATTATGGATCCCAGGTCATTTGGCTCTCTTTGCTTTGGAGCGGAACGTATGCCAGGGGGTTTCGGATTGTAAAACAGGCCGAAGAACCGGGGATGACGACTTGGAGGGCCAAAAAGGCCTTGTCTTCCGTCTTCCCCGCGCATGCGGGGATCCATGGTGGGGGGGCACAGTCTTTGGGCTGTGCTTCGCTACTTCTGGGGTCCAGTGGTTTTACCCCGGCAATCGCTTCACTATCCCTGGATTTGCCTGTTGCATCCTTTTATTGCGTGGTGTTAATAAGGGGCGGGGCTCTGTGGCAGGATGCGAGTTGTCACATCCGGGCGATTGCCGTTAACGTGATGGCCATTTTGTACAATGAGTTGAGTCCTTCTGTCTTGTTTCAGGGGAACTCTTTATACGTTATAGTTTAATAAATGTAAGTTGCGTTCGTAAGACCCGAAGATCAGACATGACCGTTCTTCCCTCTGCGCCATTGGGAGATGCGGGGACGTCGTGCACCGTTTGAACGTAGTAGACATCGGTGCCTGGATCTTTGTACGAAGCCAACAAAAATGCCCAGGGGGTTATTGTGTCTGATATCAAAAAAGTGGTCCTTGCCTACTCCGGCGGACTCGATACATCTGTTATTCTGAAGTGGCTCATCGAGACCTATGACTGTGAAGTGGTGACCTTCTCCGCTGACCTGGGTCAGGAAGAGGAGCTGGACGGCCTCGATGAAAAAGCAAAAAAAACCGGTGCCGTGAAAGCCTACATCGACGACCTTCGTGAAGAGTTCGTCCGTGATTACATTTTTCCCGCCTTCCGCGCCAACGCCATTTACGAAGGCCAGTACCTCCTCGGCACCTCCATCGCGCGGCCCCTCATCGCCAAGCGCCAGATGGAGATCGCCCGCATGGAAGGGGCCGACGCCGTCAGCCACGGTGCCACCGGCAAGGGCAACGACCAGGTGCGCTTTGAGCTGAGCTACCTTGCCATCGATCCCGGCATCAAGATCATCGCCCCCTGGCGCGACTGGGACCTGAACTCCCGCACCGTGCTCATGGAGTTTGCCAAAAAGCACGGCATCGAAGTGCCCCAGACGCCTAAAAAACCCTACAGCACCGACCGCAACATGCTGCACATCAGCTATGAAGGCGGCGTTCTGGAAGATCCCTGGGCTTCTGCCACCGATGAGATGTACACCATGAGTGTGCGTCCCGAAGACGCCCCGGACACCCCGGAAGAGATCGAGATCACCTTTCGCAAGGGCAACCCCGTGGCCATCAACGGGGTGGAGATGAGCCCTGCGGTTCTGTTCAAGGAGCTCAACACCCTGGGCGGGCGCCACGGCATCGGCCGCATCGACCTGGTTGAGAACCGTTTCGTGGGCATGAAATCCCGCGGTGTGTACGAGACCCCGGGAGGAACCCTCCTGCGTCATGCCCACATGACCATGGAGTCCATCACCCTGGACCGCGAGGTTGCTCACCTGCGCGACTCTCTCATCCCCAAATATGCCGAGCTGATCTACAACGGCTTCTGGTTCTCCCCTGAGATGCGCATGCTCCAGAACACCATCGACCAGAGCCAGGAGTTCGTCAACGGCGTGGTTCGCCTGAAGCTCTACAAGGGCAACTCTTACGTGCTGGGTCGCAAGTCCGACGACACCCTATACAGTGAGGCCTTTGCCACCTTCGAAGGGGACGAGGTCTACACCCAGAAGGACGCCGAAGGCTTTATCCGACTGAACGCCCTGAGGCTTCGTATTCAGAAAATGGCGGGCCGAAAGCTGGGGGGAGAATAAAACCGATGAGCGCAAAACTCTGGGCAGGCCGTTTCTCCATGGGGACCGACAAAGCGGTGGAGGCCTTTACCTCCTCCATCCTCGTGGACAAGCGCCTCTACGCCCATGACATTCAGGGGAGCATCGCCCACTCCAAGATGATGGCCAAGCAGGGCATCATCGAAGAGGAAGAGGCAGAGCTCATGGAAAAAGGGCTCCTTGAAGTGAAGGCGGATATTGAAAACGGCAGCTTCGTGTACGACGATGCCCTGGAAGATATCCACATGCACATCGAGTCCGCCTTAACCGAAAAGATCGGGGACACCGCCAGAAAGCTCCACACAGGCCGAAGCCGAAACGATCAGGTGGCGCTGGACACCCGGCTCTACCTTCGGGACGAGACCCGGGTGGTCATCGACGGCCTCAAGACCCTTCGGGGCGTCATCGTGGCCCTGGCGGAAAAGCAGTTCGGGGTGGTGATGCCGGGGTACACCCATCTCCAGCGCGCCCAGCCCGTTCTTTTTTCCCATCACATGATGGCCTACTACGAGATGTTTTCCCGGGATCAGGAGCGCTTCGAAGACGCCCTGACCCGCATCAACGTGATGCCTCTGGGGGCGGCGGCCCTGGCCGGGACCACTTATCCCATTGATCGCCACTATGTTGCCGAACTCCTTGATTTTCCCAAGGTCTCCGCCAACAGCATGGACACCGTGGCCGACCGCGACTTCATCATGGAGTTTCTCTCGGCGGCCTCCATTGCCATGGTGCATTTTTCAAGGTTCTCCGAAGAGCTGATCCTCTGGTCCGCCTCCGAGTACCATTTCATAGAAATCTCCGATGCCTTCACCACGGGCAGCAGCATCATGCCCCAGAAGAAGAACCCGGATATCCCCGAGCTGGTGCGCGGCAAGGCCGGGCGGGTCATCGGCAGCCTCATGGCCATCATCACCCAGGTGAAGGGGCTTCCCATGGCCTACAACAGGGACCTGCAGGAAGACAAGCCGCCCCTCTTCGACGGGGTGGACACCCTCAAGGCCGTCATTGACATCTATGTCCGCATGCTGCCCAACATCAAGGTGATGGCCGATGTCACCCGTCTTTCCACGGAAACGGGTTTCTTGAACGCCACCGACCTGGCCGATTACCTTGCCACCAAGGGCATGCCCTTCCGGGAAGCCCACAGCGTGGCCGGCAAGGCCGTGGCTTTCGCTCTGGACAAGGGCGTAGAGCTCGGAGACCTGTCGGCTGACGAGATGAAGGGGTTCTCTGAGCTCATCGAACCGGATATTTTTGACTTTCTCACCACCGATGCCATGGTGGAGAGGCGCACCTCCTTCGGCGGCACCGCGCCGTCGCGGGTGCGCAAAGCCATGGACCAGGCCATTGCCGATCTCGGCGGAAGGATTTCATAGCCATGATGCGGGGAGACAGGTGGACAGGTGGATGGGTGCGCAGGGTGTGTCTGCTGTGCGCGTTGATTCTGGTATGCGCGGCCTGCGGCCGCAAGGCCCCTCCGGTGCCTCCCCGGTTTGACGGGTTGACGCCTCCTGCGGGCGTCACCGCCCGGGTTCAGGGAGAGGCGATTATCGTGACCTGGTCCGATCCGCCCCTTTCCGAGGGGCGCCTGGTAACCGGGTACCGCATTTATTCCTCCACCCTGAACGAAGGGGAAGGGGTGTGCGAGGGCTGCCCCGTCCGGTTTGAAAAGATCGGGGATGCAGGTTCCGGAGAGCGTCGTTTCAGGCTGGATGTGTCGCCGGGCACGCGCTATCTCATTGAGGTGAGGGCCACGGCCGAAGGCGGCTACGTCAGTGAACCCTCCAGACGTGTTGAAGTGGATCTGAGAGGGGCGCTCTCGCCAACGAGCTGAATGCCCCGGTTTATCCAAGCATATGACCTCAGGTGGTGCCGCCTATGCGTACAGGCAAAGGCGGCGCTGCCGTTTGGTCACTTCAAACAGGAAATGGCGCGATGATGCACGACGTGTTTCTTTGTCTCGGGTCCAACATGGGGGATCGCAAGGCGTATTTTGACAGGGCGCTTCATGAAATCGAGTCGCGCGGCATTGCCCGCCTTGTCACGGTCTCTCCCCTGTACCGAACCTCTCCGGTGGACTACACGGATCAGGCGTGGTTCTTAAACGGCGCCGCCCGTGTGGAGACCTCCCTTTCACCCCGGGAGCTCCTTGCACAGCTCAAGCAGGTGGAGTCGGATCTGGGGCGTGATGCCGGGGGCGTACGCTTCGGGCCAAGGCCCATAGACATCGATATCCTGTTGTATGACGACCTTGTCACCAGCGACGATGTGTTGACCATTCCCCATCCGCGCATGGATAAAAGGGCTTTTGTCCTTACTCCCCTTTGTGATATAGATTCTGAGATTATTCACCCGGATACAAACAAAAAAATGCAAACACTCCTCTCTGAGATCGACGATGCATCCCAGGAGGTGATTCCATACTCAAAGGAGTAGCCCGTGTTAAAGGTTCTGATTATCCTGGCTATCATCTATTTCGGTTACCGGCACTTGAAGAACAAGATGCTCGGAGACATGGGAGCAGGTGGCGGTCAAAACGGGACGCGGCAGGGTCATGCCGACGATGTGATGGTCCAGGACCCGGAGTGCGGGGTCTATTTTCCTTTGCGTGAAGGGGTGCCCGGGATGGTGAACGGGGAAACCTTAAATTTCTGTTCGACAACGTGCCGTGACGCGTATCTGAAAAAGCACAGCTGATTTTCCACTTCTCACGTCCCATTGGGATTCGAAAGGAGGCAGCATGAAGTTCTTCATCGATACAGCGAATGTGGACGAAATTCGAGATGCAGTCAGTATGGGGATGGCAGACGGGGTGACCACCAACCCCTCCCTCATGGCCCGGGAAGGGGGAGAGCCCGTGGCTCTTCTCAAGGACATTACCTCCATTGTGGCAGGTCCCGTCAGTGCGGAGGTGATCAGTCTTGATGTCGACGGCATGGTTCAGGAGGCCAGGAGCCTTGCTGTGATTGCCGAGAACATCGTGGTGAAGATCCCCATGACCGTGGACGGCTTAAAGGCGGTTCGTACCCTGTCGGCGGAGGGCATCCGCACCAATGTCACCCTTGTTTTTTCCCCTCTTCAGGCGCTCATGGCTGCTAAGGCCGGGGCCAATTACGTGAGCCCATTTGTGGGTCGTCTTGATGATCTGGCCCAGGAGGGCATGCCCCTGGTGGAGCAGATCGGGCAGATATTTATCAATTACGAGTTTCCCGTCGAGATTATTGTGGCAAGTATCCGCAACCCCATGCATGTTCTGGATGCGGCCCTGGTGGGGGCACATATTGCCACGATTCCCCATGCCGTTCTTGCCAAGCTGGCGTCCCATCCATTGACGGACAAAGGCATTGAGATGTTTATGGCGGACTGGCAGCGGGTGCATGGAAATTGACCGGGGATGTCACACGCACCGTAATACAAGATCACTGTTTTTTTTGAATTGTTGTACTATTTGGGGGGAAGAGGGGAGCCATCGCTTCAGGCGATGGGTTCCCGGAAGATGAAAAGAGAAGCGCGGTGTTGCAAGCAGCAGGCCGCAGGATGAATGAACCGACAGGTGATCGCCTTACGCGCGACCTGTAGATTGGGATTTGGGCAGTATATTTATGAGAAACACAATCAAGCACCCCAACAACCTGACACTCCTACGCATGGCTTCCGTGCCGTTGATCGTTGTCCTTCTGTTGTTTTCCGGAAGCCGCATGGCGACAATTCTGGCGGCCCTGATATTTTCCGCCGCATCCATTACGGATTACCTGGATGGGTTTCTTGCCCGAAAGTGGGGCCTTGAGTCCACCTTCGGCAAGGTGATGGATCCTCTGGCCGATAAGCTCCTTGTGGGGTGCTCCCTGATCATGATGAGTTCCATCGGGTGGATTCCCGGGTGGGTGGTGTGCGTCATCATCGGTCGTGAGCTTGCCATTACCGGGCTTCGCAGCATTATCGTGGAGGGGGGCGAAGACGTCTCCGCCTCCAAACTGGGCAAGTACAAAACCGGATTTCAGATTGCCGCCATTATTCCGCTCCTGATCCATTTCAGCTACTTCGGAATCGATTTTCATGCCATCGGGATGTTTTTTCTCTGGTGCGCACTTCTCCTTACCGTCTGGTCCGGCGCGGACTACTTTTTCCGCTTTAGAAAACTTCTGACCATGTAAAGTTTTTCGTTGACACCAAGCGGCTCAACGGTTAAAACACACAGGTCTTCGGGCACTGAGCGGGAATAACTCAGTGGTAGAGTGCAACCTTGCCAAGGTTGACGTCGCGAGTTCAAATCTCGTTTCCCGCTCCACAATTTCGGCGGCTTGGCCAAGTGGTAAGGCGACGGCCTGCAAAGCCGTTATTCTCCGGTTCGAATCCGGAAGCCGCCTCCAAAAAGAAAAAAAGCGATTGGCCCACCGGGTTAATCGCTTTTTTGCTTTTTGGGCCGGACGAAGTCCGGCGCGGCTTGCGCAGCAAGATGCCAGCCGGCAGCCCCGGAGGGGCAACCCGCCCCCGATTAGCCGAATCCACACTATTCTAATTCCACTGGGTCATTGCTTTTTGGGCAAGGCTTGCCCCCACAAGCCTTCAGGCGGCACCAGGCGCAGCCCGGACCCCGCCTCCGCCTCCGCCTCCGCCTCCGCCTCCGCCTCCGCCTCCGCGTCACGGATCCCTATCTCTCTTGATTTTTCCAGCCGGTCCAAGGCTTTTTCCTCTTGGGCATGGTACAGTCATGCAAGGCTTACCCCGCAAGCCTTCAGGCGGCACCGGCGCAGCCGGAACCCGCTTTCGGGTTACCGAGGCTTTCTCTTCTTGACGTCACGCTGCTCCTAACCTCGTTGAGCGAATCAAGCGCAGCCTGCAACCGGAACCCGCCTCCGCGTCACGGCTCCCCATCTATCTTGATTTTTTCAGCCGGTCCAAGGCCTTTTGTTTTTGGGTATGCCGCACGAACCTGCCTCCAAATTGCCAACGC
Organism: Desulfoluna spongiiphila; assembly: GCF_900101345.1. Lineage (GTDB taxonomy): Bacteria > Desulfobacterota > Desulfobacteria > Desulfobacterales > Desulfolunaceae > Desulfoluna > Desulfoluna spongiiphila. Next base: position 7,258 of record NZ_FMUX01000020.1, read on the forward strand.
TTTCTCACCTTGACGTTACGCAGATCCTATCTCGTTGGGTGAATCAGGCCCGCAGCCGCAGCCACAGTCCGTTTTGAGATTACCGATACCCAATCATGAGCCTCCCTCTCGTCAATTTTAAGCGTTTTTTCCGTGCGCAAGCGCACCCCCTCCCCCGTTTAATCCCGTCACGCCCGCAGCCACGCATCACCCCCCCCCCCCCCGTGAGCTTGCGCACCATTGCCCTTGTAAAAACGGCCTTGATTATCATTTGGGCCACCAGTTTTTTTACACCATCGTCTGAACCTCCGTAATCGGACAGGAATTGATAACACCTTACAAAAGGCCGACAGCCCGTAGGGTGAACTCTGTGCACCGTTTTTATGCCATTCAACGCGACAACTATCCTGGCACAGGGGGAACGTTTTGATTTTACCGAAGCCTTCGGGGGATGACAGGCTTTCGTTTTGGTGCACAGAGTGCACCCTACGATCTGGGCCTTCACGGGGTGTGGGGTTGTCCTGCTGGGTCGTCACGCGGGCAATACGGGCTGGAATCGATGACACCGTAACAAAAGGCCGGATGTGAGGTCGGGTGTGCTTGCGCCCCGCCACATGCCGTGGGTCACGCGTGAGCCCGTAGGGTTCGCCGGGGAATCCGAACAGCTCTTGGTGTGCAAGGTCGATAATTCTTTACAGGGAGATAGAAACCCGTGTAACCAAAAGGGGAACGATTTTTGTCTGTTCGTGTGGCGCACGTCATCCCAACGAAGGAGGTTTTTCATGAAAGTGCTTGGTGTCTCCGGTTCTCCCATTAAAAACAGCAACACCGACCGCGCTGTGCATGCCTTGCTGGCGGCCACCGGTCTTGATACAGAGTTTGTAAAGCTTTCGGATTACACGGTCGAGCCGTGCCGGGCGTGTCTGGGCTGTGTGAAGACCAATGTCTGTGTGGTCAAGGACGACGGCGTGGCTCTGGCCCAGAAGGCCAGGGAATGCGATGCCATTGTCATTGCGGGATTCACCCCTTACAGCACCCTTGATTCAAGGACCAAGGCCTTTATTGAGCGCATGTACCCGCTCCGACACCGCAACAATCTCATGGCGGGGAAACTGGGCGCTGTGGTGATGACGTCTGCCGTGCCGCACGATGCTCCCGGGGCGCCCCCTGTGTGCGACATGGGCATTCAGGCCGTCACCAACTACATGCAGGAAGAGGGCATAGAGTTTGTGGGGGCCGTAAAGATCACGGGCAATGTGCCCTGCGTGCGCTGCGGGTTCGGCGATGAGTGCCGGAAATCCGGGATCACCATGATCTACGGGCCGGAGGCAACGGTGGACTCCGTGGGGATCAAGAGTTTCGAAAAACAGCCCCTCTCCTTTGAATCGGCCGAAGACCTGGGCAGGGAAATTGCCAGGCGGTTGACAAAAGGCGTTGAGTCTTAGGGCGGGCTGCCCTTTACTTTGCGCCTTTTCCGGCAATTCGTCCGGGGGTGAGTTCCTGGCCCTGGATTGCGCAGGACGGCCTTTCGGCAGGGCCTGCGCATATTTTATTTGAAATGCCCGAAACGAGTCGCTGGCGTCAACATGTCGTGCTCGTTACCCATTTTGACGCGGGCCTTTTATATATGGGGTGAGGCTTTCATATGGCTCCATCTTATCTGTTGACATCGGGCCTCTCTCCGGTTAAATACTTCCTCGCCTTCGGGCATTGAGCGGGAATAACTCAGTGGTAGAGTGCAACCTTGCCAAGGTTGACGTCGCGAGTTCAAATCTCGTTTCCCGCTCCACCGATTTCGGCGGCTTGGCCAAGTGGTAAGGCGACGGCCTGCAAAGCCGTTATTCTCCAGTTCGAATCTGGAAGCCGCCTCCAAAACACAAAAAAGCCATTGACCCACAGGGTCAATGGCTTTTTTGTGTTTTGGGCCGGACGAAGTCCGGCAAGGCTTGCCCCGCAAGCCTTCAGGCGGCACCGGCGCAGCCGGACCCCGCCTCCAGGCTACCGAATATTCCAACTCTAAGGTGCCCCGTATCCCCAGTCTCATGGGTTTGCCCAGGCCTCAGCCCGGAACCCGCCTCCAGGTTACCGACTTCTCCAATTCCAAAGTGCCGCGCGGCCCCCATGGCGTGGCTCACAGGTCCCAGGCTATAACCCGCACCCGCCCCACACAGTTGCCGAGGCCACCTCTCCTCAATCTATCCACAGGGTCAATGGTTTTTCGCATTGTGGGCCGAACAAAGTCCGGCAAGGCTTACGTAGCAAGTCTTCAGGCGGCACCGCCGCAGCCGGAACCCGCCTCCAGATTACCCGATTCTCCAATTCTACAGTGCCCCATTCGTAAGGGGTCCGTTTGCCTCGTACCCCGGTATCCCCGCATCCGTTATTGCATCCATACACATACCGCATACGCCCGATGGCCTGAAGGACGCTTCGTGGTGCCGTTCTCCCCCTTGGGCGTTTTGTTTGCCTGACCCCTGATTCTTTGAATAAGGTTTTACGCTTTTTTTATGCTGCGAACGTTCCTTATTTGAACGGTGTACGCCCCCAATTCGGTGGCTCCTGAGAGTTCATGGTCGGGATCCACGGAGAGGTTTCCGGTTTTTCCGGCATCCGTTCGGATATGGGCTGTGGTGCACTGTTTGTCGTGGGTGAGGGTGAGGGTGGAGAGGCTCTCAAAGGCCACTTCAAGGGTCCCTGCGCCGACGGAGCCCGTGAGGTGGGGCGCTCCGTTGCAAGAGAGGGATCGGATCACCATGGTTTCGCCGGAGCAAAGGGTCAGGGCAAACGGTTTCTGCTGAAGGGTGGGGGCCGATGACGATGCCAGGGCGTGCCGGAGGAACTCTTCGATGAAGTCAAAACCCTCTTCGATGGTGTAGCGATCATCCATGAGGAGGCGATGGCCGAAGATTTCGTTGATGCCAAGGAGAAGGTAGGCGGCAAGGTCCGTGTCCAGAGGGCGGACCTGGCCCTTGGCGATGGCCTGGTCCAGGTCTTTACGTAAGGGGGTGGCCACAGACTTCAGGCATTCCGACGCCTTTTCGGCAAGGTGGCTGTCGTCTCCGCCCAGGACCAGTTTGGTGTGATTCAGCATGCCGATGTAGCTGTGAAAGGAGCCGAGCATGGCGTTGCCCCGTTTCCTGAGCCGGGTGATGTAGTCGGTTTCCCGTTTCACTTCATTCCAGGTTTCCCGTGTGACCATGATCTTCGGGAGGCGTTCCAGGCAGTGGAGAAAGAGCTCCTCCTTGGAGGTGAAGTAGCGGTAAAAGGTGCCGTTTCCCATGTGCAGGGCGTCGGTGATGTCGCTGATTTTGGTTTTGTCGTAGTGCTTTCGGGAGAAGAGGGCAAGGGCCGTGTCGATGATCTGGTTTCGAATGCTGGACCCGTCTTCTTCGGTGCTGTCGGCTTCGCTGCGGAGTCTTGTTTTGATGTCTGCAAGGGAAAGCTTTTCTTTTTCCCGCAGGCCACGGATGGTTTTAAGGCGCGCAAGGTGGCTTTCATTGAAGATGGCCTTGGTGGGGCCTCTGCGAACCGGGGGATGAAGGATTCCGCTTCTCAGGTACTCGTAGAGGGTGGAGATGCTGAGTCCGCTTTGCTTGGCGAGCTGGGGAAGTTTCATTCCGGTTTGGGTGGCATCATTCATGAACGGCTCCGACCTGGGTCAGGTATGGGGGTCTCCTTGCAGCGGGCAGACCTTAGGGGGTGCTGCAAGACAATCTGTCTGCGAGGCGTTGTCTTGTGGCCTATGGCCTGTGCCTCCAAAGTTGTGACGGCATGAAAAACATGTGTCCCGATTTTGGCGACTATAGCACAGGATGGTGACGGGTCAAAACAATCCGTAGGAACTGATTGGGGAGTCCATTATTGTTGGTAGTAGCTAATGATATCCTTGAATGTGTATAAAGTTATCGGAGCTTGACATTGTTTAGTAGCGCAGGTATGAAATCATAATATATGATTCATGGTTCAGAAATTATGGAGAGAAGGGGCTGTTTCGGCAGGCATCTGACGGGCAGTTCCATAACCTGGTGTTTTTGCAGGCTTGGGTCTGTGATGTAAGGAGGAGAGACAATGTTGCTTCTGAATCCCCAGAAATTCGATCGGAAATACGCAGACGAGAAGACCCGGAATATGATGGCAAAGACCATCGAGTTCCTTGAAAACAAGGGCTTGAAGTCCTTGAAAAAAGATTGGCATGAAAAAGCCTGGAACTACGAGTTCGTCAAGTTTATGAAAGAAGAGAAGGTGCTGGCCACCCTCATGACCCCCACCGGATACGGGGCAGACGATTCCCGCTGGGATACCTTTCGAAACTCTGAATTCGCCGAAATTTCCGGTTTTTACGGTATTACCTACTGGTACACCTTTCAGGTGAGCATGCTCGGTCTGGGGCCCATTTTTCTTGGCGCCAATGAAGAGATAAAGCACAAGACGGCCAAGCTCCTGGAAGAGGGCGGTGTCTTTGCCTTCGGCCTTTCTGAAAAAGAGCATGGCGCAGATATCTACTCCTCCGACATGATGCTCACCCCCAACGGTGACGGAACGTATAAGGCCAACGGTGATAAGTACTACATCGGAAACGGCAACGAAGCTTCCATCGTCTCTACCTTTGCCAAGATGAGCGATACCGGTGAGTATGTCTGGTTTGGTGTGGACTCCAAGCACAAGAATTACGAACTGATAAAAAACACGGTCAACGAGCAGAATTACGTCTCTGAGTACGCCCTCCACGACTACCCCATCACCGAAGGGGATATCATGGAGAAGGGTGCCAAGGCCTGGGACAACATGCTCAATACCATCAATATCTGTAAGTTCAACCTTGGCTGGGGCTCCATCGGCATGTGTACCCATGCGATGTATGAGGCCATCGACCACGCAGCCAACCGGTATGTCTACGGTAAATACGTCACCGATTTTCCCCACGTCAAGCGCCTGTTCACCGACGCCTACGCCCGTCTCGTAGCCATGAAGCTCTTCGCCGAGCGTGCCCGGGATTACATGCGCAGTGCCTCCGAAACCGATCGTCGCTACCTGCTCTTCAACCCCATGGTGAAGATGAAGGTTACCTGCCAGGGTGAGGAGGTGACCAACCTCCTTTGGGATGTCATCGCCGCCAAAGGGTTTGAAAAAGAACCCTTCTTTGAAGTCGTCGCCCACGAAATCCGCATGCTTCCCAAGCTGGAAGGAACCGTTCACGTGAACATGGCCCTTATCGTCAAGTTCATGCAGAACTACTTCTTCAACCCCGGGGAGTTCCCCGAGGTGCCCATGCGGACCGACGCGGCAAACGATGACTTCCTCTTTGACCAGGGCCCCACCAAAGGCCTCGGCAAGGTTCAGTTCCACGACTATTCCATCGCCTACGACAGCGTGGATCTTCCCAACGTCAACGTTTTCAAGGAGCAGATCGCCACCTTCAAGGAATTCCTCATGAAGGCGACGCCGGACAAGGATCAGGCCCGCGACATTGACTATCTCCTTGCGGTGGGCGATATTTTCACCCTTGTTGCCTACGGCCAGCTCATCCTTGAAGCCAGCCCGTTCTTCGACGACGTGGAGGATGATCTCATTGAGGAGATTTTTGACTTCATGGTCCGTGACTTTGCCAAGTATGCCGTGACCCTTCACGGCAAGCCCAGCAACAGCGACGCCCAGAAGGACTACTGCCTGAAGATGGTGAAGAGCCCTGTTGCCAACCCCGAGAGATTCAACAAGGTCTGGACCGAGCAGGTGTATGCCATGAAGGATCAGTACAAGATGAACGACTAATGTTCGTTTCATCCGGCTTGTCCGGCTGACGATCAGAAATATAGAGAGCGGGCTGCGCACGAAGGTGGGCAGCCCGTTTTTTTGTTTGCCCGGCAAAACCGCATACCACCGCGCCCGGCCCAGCCACCCAGTCTATTTGAGAGAAAGCAGTGACACCCCATCCGAGAAAAACTTGGTCCGGATCGTAAGGCGTTTCAGCACAGGAGGGGCTGAAGAAAGCCATAGGAAGTAAACGGGGAATACCGAAATGGAAAACGAATCTGGTACAGTCGGGCAGCCCTGAATTTTGCCGTAAAGACGGGTATGAATGCCATAGGGCCCAAATATCTTAAAATAGCGAACTGAAAGACATGGCTGTAATAGCCAGGATACGGGTGGGCTTAGGGGCCATCCCGATGACACAGTAGAAAAATTCTGCCAAGTGACATCAGATCAATTTATGCAAAGGAATCTTTGGCTCGAAGTTGATATCCTGTTGCAAAGCCGCCAATAATAACTGAAAGCCGAGCAAAACAGGAAGAGCAGCAAGCATTACGGTTCCGCTGCTTGCATACATCCCTTGGCTCGATAAATACGCCCAATTGAATCCGCCATAAATAATTCCAAACCAGAAAAAGATCATTCCGATAATCATTTGGAGGCTAGCAACATTAAAATTTCGTACAAAGTAGTTGTAGACAACCCGTTTTATAGTGTTCCGTATATGTTTGAAAAAAAACTCCAAAATACTGTTAAGTGGGCTCAGGTTACTTGTTTCCCCTTCATAAACAGCATACATGGGAATATCGACACCCACTGCTCGAATCGTGTTCAACCGGAAAAGCAGGTCGGATTCGAAAAAATAACGAGATTCCAGTTTATCTAAGTCAAGTTTTTGAGCAACCGCAGCATGGATGGCAAAAAATCCGTTATTGGGGTCCATCAGACTCCAATAGCCCGTGGAGACCTTGCTGATAAACGAAAGGCCTGCATTGCCTATCAAGCGGGTCACCGGCATGCCCGCCAACGTTTCTGGGCTCCAGAAACGATTCCCCTTCGCAAAATCAGCCACCCCACAATTCAATGGGCTGAGAAACCGAGGGATCAATGCGGGGTCCATCTGCCCATCACTGTCGATTCGAACAATGCAATCCGCATCAAGCTCTATCGCCCTTCGAAAGCCACTGACAACAGCAGCTCCAACTCCCTTGTTTTTGTTGTGTTTGACAAGTATGAGGCGTGAATCGGATATGTGTGAGATAGCGTATTCCCCTGTCCCTTCGGGGCACGCATCGTCGACAAGGATTATCCAGTTAACTTCAGGCCCTACCTTCGCCAGAAGGTCCAAAATGTGAGCTCTCGTTTTATAGCACGGCAAAACAAGACATGTAATCATTGCACCCCCGACAGAGTAACCCCGAGAATAATCAATACAAACCCTGCAATCTGATTTAGCCCAATGGGTTCATCAAAAATAATAAAAGCCATCAGGGGGACTAGGCCAAAGGCCAAGGCCATCCAAGGATACGCAAAACTTAAAGCCGTGGTTCGCAATACGTGAACCCACAACAAGGTTGTGGCAGCATAAAGACCAAAGGCCAGCCACAGATAAGGCTGCAAAACAGCATCTATAAACGCTTGGAATCCGTTTCCCTTAATCCTGAGGGCTCCCGCTCTGAAAAGCAGCTGACCGCTGCTGATACCCACCACGCATAATATGCAATTAAGAATCTGCGATTTGCTCATCGCCCTGTCCTTTATGTTTTTTTCCCTTTTGCAGCCAAAAAATCCCTATCATTTGAGCTATCATTAAGGCCTGAATATACATAATGGGCCGCAAGGGCACCCCGTAGCGCGGGAATGGTGCTCCAACCACGTGCAGGGCGATAAAATAGAGCATGATAAGAGATAAAAGCCTGCATACAAATGCCTCGGTTTTCCCCCGGGCTAATGGCGCATGTGGTACCCACGCCACAACGGTAGCCAAAAGGGATAGGGTCAAAATTACTCCATGCAACGCTTTCATTACCCGATGGGTTCCCCGTATCCACCCAGGAGCAAGGTAAGGAGACTTGATGACCGGATAAACAAATACATCGCCCATACCGGCCAGTATATCCCAAGACAGGAGAGTGAGAGGCTTTTTTATCAAATACCAATACGCATGCCGATATGGCTCATTGGCAAATCGACGTTTAATCTCATTGATCACACTATCCATATCCTTTGCGATATTGTTGATATCGGGATCAAATCGATAGGGGAAGCCTTTTGTTTTTGGGTCATTATTATACGTAAAATCAGGGTAGATTCCGTGGTGCAGGGTCGACACCATCAAGCGGCTGTCGGACAGTTGTCCTGTGACTTGGTAATTTCGAACAAACCAGGGAGCCATGGTGGAGACAAAGAAAAGAAACACTATAAAAAAATGTTTCAGGGGAACCGATCGCCTTTTATTTACAAACGCCAGTGGGATAAGTGCAAAAATAAAATATTGCAGCGTAGGGCGAGTTAGAGACGCCAAGCCCAAAGTAATCCCGGCAAGGCACAGCAGCCAGTTTTTGTGGTGCTGGATGCCTTGCATAAAAATCCAAAGGAATAAAACCATCAAAAATGTAAAAAGCGTCTCGGTAAGAATATAAGTTGTACACGACACCAAGTGGGGCGAGATACCGGTGAGAAATGCGGCAAGCAATGCCATCCAACGCCCTATACAAGGCTGTGCAATTAAATAGGCGAGGATAACCGTTGCACATCCTAATAGGACCTGCATGCGCTGGATGTCCCACACCATTTTTATTGAGGGGGGAAAGGTCACAAAAGGCAATATGGACATCGGGAAGCCAGGAGAGCACAAGGCATCGGGTATTGGCTTTTTAGAGCTAAACTCTTGACGCGAATAAACGCCATATTGCTTAACGTTCATCGCGTAAAAATAATAGCCCTTTGCATCTGCACGAATTGGACGATTGATTACCGTTTCGTTGATAACTTTTATTCTTAAGTAAAAAGAGGTGAAAAGAACAAAAATTGCAAAGAGAATAAAAAAAAATTCGATTCGTTTACGAATCATATTAAGCATCACACCACCTGGATTTTACGGAAAATTAGCTTCCCCCAATAATTCCAAAAGTACCTTTAGGTCCTAATTTAAAACATACACACTGGCACTTGTACACCCTAAAGCCATAAAAAAAAGGTAGCTGGGGGTAACCAAGGAAGCTCTTTTATATCTGAAAAATTTATTTAGTCCCTTCGGGAACATAGGGGACATAATTGATCGAAAACACTTTTTTATTCATGTTTATATCTACTTTTGGGTTGTGTTGCTGGGGGAACAATGGTTTTTACTAAAAAATATCTTATTTTTAATCGTTAAGACCTGTTTTTCAAACCCAGCTTATAAAAATTGGGGGAAAAGATTTGGTGCCCGATTGTCCCGGCAACAAAAAGAGGGTCGCCGGAGGTTTTTATTCTGAAATAATCCACATGAGAGGGCAACCATATCGTCCAGACTATAACGGATCGGGATCATCGGAAGATGAAGGGAATCATGAAATGTGTTTCCTTGCAGGGGGAGGCGTTTTGTTGTTTGATATTAAAGTGCTTCAGATAGGCCATGAGTGGGCGAATCCCCTTTAGGAAGAACGAGGACCAGAAACGAAGTACGGATTTTGACTTTTTAAAGTCACCCGGGAAGGAATTAGTGTGTTAAAAAATGCAGCCTTGCTTGTCATCGACATGCAGAACGATTTTGTGCTCCCCGGGGCTCCGGTATGTGTGGAGGGGGCCCTTGAAACAGTGCCGAAGATCAGGAGGCTTTTGGATTGGTTCCGGCAGGCCAGGGCACCGGTGTTCCATGTGGTGCGGGAGTACCGGTCAGACGGCAGCGATGTGGAAGCCAATCGGCGGGGGTACTTTTTACAGGTGGGCGGGTTTGTGGTGCCCGGTACCAGGGGCTGTGAGATTGTTGAGGGGCTGGGGCCCGTTGACGGAGAGTACCGGTTGGTGAAGAACCGCTACAGCGGGTTCATGCAGACCGAGCTGGACATGATGCTGCGCCGGCTGGGTGTCACCAGGCTGGTGGTGTGCGGTACCCAGTACCCCAATTGCGTCAGGGCCACCATATTTGATGCCGTGGCCCTGGGCTACGGGGTGACCCTGGTCACCGACGCTGCCTCTGCCAGGACACCCGAGATTGCCGAGGCCAATATTCTCGACATCGGAAATATCGGGGTGGTGTGTGTGGATACGGAGACGTTTCTCCGTCCTTAGCCAATTTTTTCGCGAATATACCGGCTGATGTTGTCGTAGATCTCATCGATACGGGGGTCGTCAGGCAGGGCCCCTTTGATCATCTGCAGGTACCCCATGGCGTCCAGTCGCTGGATGGCAGGGGCAAAATTGAGGTCGAACACCCAGCCCACCTGCAGGAGTTTGAAGTCATTTAAATTCTGCATGTGCTCTTTCAGTACCACCGTGCGGTTCATGAGGCTTTCATGGATCTTGTCTGAGATGCCGGGGATGTCGGGCAGGCCGAGTTCTATGGTCGTGTTCCGTTTGTGCTTCATCTCCGCATAATACGAGGTCACCACAAACCAGATATCCAGTTTGTCGGCATCGCGCAGGAGGCGGGTCAGAAAAAGGCATTCCCCGGATTCGTTGTCCGGCAGGAAGGCCCGGTTGTGATAGAGGACCACCCGCTTGATGAGAGCCGCATCGTCCGGGGGCAGATTCTGGAGGCATTCTTGTTCGTTTAAGATGTCGTGGCCGAGCCGGGCATGGTCCGTGGAGTGATCGTCCGCAAAGGTGTGGAAGCGCCGGTACTGCTCAAAGCGACCGATGTCGTGGAAAAGGGCTGCGATGTCGGCAAGGCGTGCCAGCCGGCTGTCCAGCCCCAGTTCGTCTGCAAGGAAACGGCTTTCGGTGCGGACCCTCTGGGTATGGTCCCGTTTGAGGGTGATGTTTCGGTCGTTTTTCTCAACACCGGTGAGAAAGGTTGCGGTGTAGTCGTCAAACCACTGCGTGAGATGATTCATTGGTCTGTATGGGTCCTGTGATGATAAGTGTATTCCTTCCCGACAGGCATACCAGTATTGACGATGGAATGAAAGGGGCAGGGGATGAAAGGGTATCTTCAGATGAGGTGGTTGCGCTTTTTTTCAAAGGTGGCGTCCATTGGGCCGGAAAGGGCCAGGGCAATCATGGAAAGCAGCCAGGGGTGGATCCTTCTGGACGTGAGGCAGAAGGCTGAATACGACGGGGGCCACCTTGATGGCTCCATCCATATCCCGCTTTCCCAGATCATGAACCGGGCCGGAGAGCTGGACCGGGAGAAACGTCTCCTGGTGTATTGCCGGTGCGGAAACCGGAGCAGGCTGGCGTCTCGCATCCTTGCGGCCAAGGGGTTTGCTGAGGTTTGGAATGTCGAAGGGGGTATTTTGGCATGGTAAATCAAGCGTATAGGGCCATGGCTCCATAGGGGCTCCATACGCGTGGAGCCGGGGTATGTGTTCGGAGACCGTATCGGCTTTTGTCGTTGTGGCATCTTTTTTGCTAATATGCCTTGACATCCCTCGGGCTGCCATGTAGTGTGCGCTTCGTTGATGCGGGATGGAGCAGTCTGGTAGCTCGTCGGGCTCATAACCCGAAGGTCAGTGGTTCAAATCCGCTTCCCGCTACCAATAAAAAATACAAAGGCCCGGAAGACACGTCTTCCGGGCCTTTTTTGCGTTTGGGGAAAAATGGGCTCAGGAGCGTGTCGGTACAACTTGTCTTGGCCTGATCATGACCGCCGGGAGCCCCCAACTTGGTACCAGCCCTGGATGCTGACGGTGGCGTCTTGTTTGCCCTGTTTGAGGGAGGGGCTCTGTTGGCTCCATGGGTGTGTTTTTCCTTCGGGGCCTTTTGGGGGACGCTTTTGATTTGCGCCGGCTGAATTTTTAGATACATGAAATCCAGGGGTTGACACTGGCCTTCACGGATCTGGATATCTTTTTGCCAATATGCCTTGACATCCCCCGGCCCGGGAGGTAATGTGCCCCTCGTTGATGCGGGATGGAGCAGTCTGGTAGCTCGTCGGGCTCATAACCCGAAGGTCAGTGGTTCAAATCCGCTTCCCGCTACCAATAAAAAATACAAAGGCCCGGAAGAGTTCTCTTCCGGGCCTTTTTGCGTTTGGGGGAAAGGTGGGCTAACGGCCTTAAAGTCGTTGCGCTCCATCACCTGGAATAAAGAGCCGTACCGGCTGCGGTGCTCGGAAATACTGTGGACCAGGGTAAAAAGAAAAAGTCATGCCAGGGAAAAATCGTCAACATTTTATGGCCCCCACGTGCACCCTGCCGGTACCCGCTCCATCCGGCATTGGACATGGAATAAAAACAGTGATATGTAGGTGCGTTTTGAAAAGATGCGCTTTGACAGGTCCAATCAGGGGAGAAACTCTTTTTTCAGCCATATGGATGTGATGCCTTTGGATAAGACGGGGATACCAGAAAAACCGGTGTCGCGCATAGCGCCGACTCCCAGCGGATACCTGCATCTTGGCAATGCGGTGAATTTTCTCGTGACCTGGGCCCTGGTCCGGGCCAGGGGCGGTACCCTTCACCTGCGCATCGACGACATGGACGGGATCCGGTTCCGGGACGAGGTCCTGAATGACATTTTCAAGAGCCTGGAGTGGCTGGGACTGGACTGGGACACTGGGCCCACGGGGCCGGATGAGTTTCACCGCTCTTTTTCCCTTCAAAAGAGGCGCGATGTCTACCGCAGCGAGCTGGGCCGGTTGACCCAAGAGACCGGAAAGCTCTTTGCCTGCGAGTGTTCCCGCAGCGCCATTAAAAAGGTGGCGCCGAGCGGCCTCTATCCCGGGACCTGCAGGCAGTGCGGTCACGCCCTGGTGCCCCATAAAACCGCCATGCGGGTTGTGGTGGATCAGGGGACGGTGGTCCGTGTGAACGGCCATGGGCTGGATCTGTCGAACACATTCGGGGATTTTCTGCTCTGGCGAAAAGACGACCAGCCTGCGTATCAGTTTGCCAGCCTCCTGGAAGACGAGGCCGGGCAGATCAATTTTATCGTCCGGGGTGAAGACCTGCTGCCGTCAACGGCCGCGCAACTTTACCTGGCGGACCTTTTTCACGCCGACAACTTCAGGCGCTGCACCTTTTTGCATCACAGCCTGATTCAGGGCGCGGACGGGGAAAAGCTGTCCAAGTCCCGGGGAGCCTATGCCTTGAAGGACATGCGTGACGCCGGGATGAGTCCCGATGTGGCCTGGAAAACAGCGGCCCGGTATTTGGGGGGCAGCCCCGAGGACGTGGAAACGCCCCGGGACTTGATCGCGTGCCTGCGGCAGTCCCGGTAAGGGCTCAAACAAAAAATAAATAGACAAGGCACACATGAATGCCGCAGTGACTTATCCCTATGAACGAGGGAGAAAGCGCAGCGGCAACCAGCTTTCAAGGTGGCTCACCTTGCCGCCGGAGGCATTGCTTTGGCGCGGTACACACGATTGAACGCATGAGAGGGCCCGGATGGTCGGGCGTTCTCTTTTTATTTTATAAGGAGTTTTGTGACCCATGCAATTGAACTGCGGTATTGTTGGCCTGCCCAACGTCGGTAAATCCACCCTCTTTTCGGCCCTGACCTCTGCTCCTGCCGAGGCGGCCAACTACCCTTTTTGCACCATTGAGCCCAACGTGGGCGTCGTGGCGGTGCCTGATGAGCGCATGAACCGAATCACGGAGCTGATTCCCCCCCAGAAGGTGATTCCGGCGGTGGTGGAGTTTGTGGACATCGCAGGCCTGGTCCGTGGCGCGTCCAAAGGGGAGGGGCTCGGCAACCAGTTCCTCGGTCACATCCGTCAGGTGGGGGCCATTATCCATGTGGTGCGCTGTTTTGACGACGACGACGTGGTCCATGTGGATGGAAAAGTCAACCCGGTGAGCGATATTGAGACCATCAGCATCGAGCTGGCCTTTGCTGACCTCGAAACGGTCCAGAAGCGACTCACCGGCCTGCCCAAGCTCCTCAAGTCCCAGGACAAGAAGATCTCCGGCAAGGCCAAGGCCGTAGAGCCTGTGCTGACAAAGCTGGTGGCGGCCCTGGAAGAGGGCGAGCCTGCGCGGAGCCTGGAACTGGATGAGCGCGAAGTGGAGCTCGTCTCCGACCTTCACCTCATCACCCTGAAAAAGCAGCTCTACTGCTGCAACGTCGGGGAAGATGACCTTGGCAAAGAGAACGATTACGTGGCCAAGGTTCGGGAGTTTGCCGAAAAGGATGGCTCCGGTGTGGTGGTGATCTGCGGAAAATTCGAGTCAGAGATCTCCGAGATGGACGACGAAGAGGAGAGGAAGGCCTTTCTTGAAGACGCCGGTCTCAAGGAGTCCGGTCTCCATCGCCTTATTCAGGAAGGCTACAGCATGCTGGGGCTCCAGACCTACTTTACCGCGGGTGAAAAAGAGGTGAGGGCCTGGACCTTTCCCAAAGGGGCCAAGGCCCCCCAGGCCGCAGGGGTGATCCATTCCGATTTCGAGCGCGGTTTTATCCGCGCTGAAGTCTACCACTGCGAAGAGCTGTTCGAGTACAAAAGCGAGGCGACCCTTAAAGAGAAGGGCAAGCTCCGTGTGGAAGGCAAGGAGTACGAGGTGCAGGACGGAGAGGTCCTCCACTTTCGCTTCAACGTGTAAAGGACTCCTCGGCTCGAAAGGAGAGCTCGTCCACCACATCCGGGAGCTCATCGGCCAGGTCGAGGACCAGGTCCATGAGTTGCTCCCGGGAAAGCTGTCGGAGGTAGGTCTCAATCTCCGACGGCTCGGCGGTGAGCTCGTTGAGAAGGCTCAGCCGGTCGTCGTCCTCGGTGGCGATGGGCAGTTCCTCCTGGCCTGCCATCATGGCAAGGTATGCATACACGGCTGCGGCAGCGTGCTCGCAGTCGTTTACCCCGGCGCACGAACAGACCGAGGTGAGGGTCTGGTCCTCGAAAAAGATCATGACGGCGTGGCGAGCCGAATCTTCGACCCAGGCAAGGAGATCTCCGTCTTCGGTCAGGGCAATCCCTTCGACACATGCGGTTTCGTGAAGCTTTTTTCCTTTGTCTGCGGTGGGGCCTTCGATCCAGGCGTCGATATCATCGTGGGTCAGGCTGTGAAAGGGATTCAGGTGACGGGTCATGGGGTGGGGCCCTCCAAAAAAGATCGGTCAGTGAAGATAAAGTGTGGCGGTGTGAACGGACATTCATATGCCGGGCCCGGAGAAGGGCAAGCACTTGACCGAGGGGGCAATATGAAGGATTCGAAGAACAATACTATGGCCGATTGATTCCGGCAACAGCCGTGTTTCAGCTGGTGTGAAAAACCCTCTGCGCCTTTGTCGGCCCAGGGGGTTTTTGTGTCCTGGGACCCCTCGATTTCAGGGTGCCACTGACAAGAAAATGTGATACCTAAAAGAGGCCCCATCAAGGGGCTTTTTGTTTTTGGCGCGGGGTTGGCCGCAGCATGCATGTCGCATGGTGCCTGGGCAACGCCGAGTGCGTGAGGACCGGATCAGACAGACACAGGTGTGCAATAGTTGGATACGTTGACAACAGAGGAAAAGCGCCTTGAGGGCGAAGGTGAATCCAGGACGGTGCGAACCCGGGAGTCGGACGTCACGCGGGTGGTGCACTCGGGGCTTGTCATGCGTCCTATTTATGAGCTGGAGGCTCGAAGGTTCCGTTTCGGAGAGGCCGGTGGAAAGGCCTGGGAGGTGCTGGATCTCTGCTGGCTGGCCTTCGCCATTTTAGATACCATCTCCGAGGTGACCGAATACCAGGTAGGGGCGTCCCGAAGTGAGGTGATCAAGCGCATCCGGTCATCGGCCCGGGTGCAGGCCCAGGCCGCCGGGGTGGACATCAGCGACGAGGAACTCGATGAGGTGATCAGCCGCGTTTTTGACCACCTATCCAACCGGGAGCGACGCTACCTGCCCTTTGAGTACCCGTATTACGACGGCCAGGAAGGCCGGTTCGATACCCGCAAGTTCTGGCTCATCAAGGCCGTGTACACCGGTTACGGAGAGACCACCTCCTTTGCCCTCACCGACGAAGGGTACGCCGCCTACTTCGGCCTGCACGAGACCAGCGCCCTGGACGGAACGGCCATCGGCAACCTCCGGATCAAGCTGTTCATTGAGCGCGGCAACGTGGACGACGCCATTTTGGTGGCGGACCAGAACCAGAAGCAGTGCTTCCGCAAGGCCGGGGACATCCGGAACGTGCGCCGGGCCATCGCCCGGAACATCCACGCCGTGGAGTTTGCAAAGATCAACGCCATGGCCGATGAAGGCACGGGCCAGGCGATTCAGATTCAGGAGGAGAGCAGCAGGCTCCAGACCCTGGTCATGGCCTACCTCCAGGACGCCTCCGATGCGGAGCTTGAGGAGAAACTGCACCAGCTTGCAGGCCAGCTCAGGCACCTGAACTCCCGCCAGATGGATCTGGTGGGCGAACTCCAGCGCCTGCCCGACGACTACCACAAACACAGCCACAAGCTGTTCCGGCGGAACTCCTACGGCATCCTGCCCTCCCCCGATGAGGTGCTCAAGCGGGTGGCTAGGCTGGAGGAGCACGACGCCGCCAGGGTGGGGCGAGAATTCATCGCCCGCTTTGACCCGCCCACCCGGCCCTCCCTGTTCGATCCGGCCACCCTTATGGATGCCATGGATCGTTTTCTGGAGCGCATGAGCGGCCCCCAGGAGAAACAGCGGGCCGTCTGCGAAATCGACGGAGAAGATCTGGAGACCTACCACTCGGAACTCACCGACGACCTCATGGCTTCAGCCGGCGCCTTTATGCGCAACGCCGTCCACAAAGAGGGCTTTCTGGCCCTCTCCGATCTCATGGAGCGGTCCTGCGATAGCGGCACCCCCATGGCCGTTGCCGCCGCCATGACCGTCTTCCAGTGCTTCGTGGACCCCCGGACCGCAGAAAAGAACCGCGTCCAGGTCCGCCTGGCAGACACCGAAAGCCGCTTTTCCACCCGGCTCCCCGACGGGCGCCTCTACCGCGGCCACAACCTGGCCCTGGTGCCTCTTTCCATGGGCAGGGCAGAGGCAAATTAAAAAAGTACGCCTCCGGCGGCCCTGCCGGGGGCTAAACTTCTAAAAAGTTTAACAAATGGGTTTTAGAACGTAGATTCAAGTCAATTTAAATCAAAGACGAATGTGATTTTTCCCGAGGAACGAGGGGAAAAGCGCATTCGTAACCTGCTTTCGAGGTGGCACACCTCGCCGCCGGAGGCATGCTTTTTGAACCTACCTTGACCATATCATCCTTTTCGCAGCCGGTGAGCGTTAGCGAGCCGCATGCACTATGGGGTCAAGGGGTGGCCACTTAGGCGAAAAACCCCCTTGATGTCGGAGGCGACATATACATTGGAAACAAACGATATCTATCAGGTCAATCGGTTGATTTATCTCAGCCTGGCCCACAGCAACGGGCGCAAGCAGCTGGTGGGCCGCCACCAGGACGAGGCCAAGGAGCTGGTCCAGCGCTACCAGGCGGACGGGCAGTTCCAGGTGATGGTCCATGACGGCCTCGCCGGTCTGGAGCTTCAGATGCTGGACGTGGATGCCCTGGCGCTTCGGGTTTCAGCCATGCACGCCGGGAGTTTTTTTGCGGCGAACCTCACCGAATACGGCAAGATCCTGGCCCGAAACGAGCTGAAGGCGGCCGAGCTGCTCATGGTGCACTGCGCCGTGGCCACGGCGTTTTTTCCGTCCGAGGCGGATCTGGACGCGCCGGTGGAGGATCTGGGCATCGCCATGGTGGAAGACGTGGTGGAGGTGCTGCGGCGCTTTGCAGAGGCCGAGGCGCAGATGGATGAGGACGAGGATCTGGTCCACCCTGAGGTGAGGACCGCTGCCAAGAGGTTCCGTGAGCTTCCCGAGGAGAACCCCGACAGCAAGCGCGCCGGTGGCGGCCACAGCTGGGTGGAGCTGATCCAGCGTGTGTTTGAGCACATGGTGGAGACGGGCTACCTCCTGGCCTTTGAGGACCGTCCCGGGGAATTGGAGTACCGGCCCACGCCCTCGTACCAGGCGGCCCTTAAAAATGCCACGGTGTATGCGTTCCATGCCTTCCGCGATGTGGTGGAGGACCATGAGATGATGGCGGAGCAGGCCGACACGGCAGACCAGGCGGAAGGGGAGGCGCAGTAAGATGTATCGACTCAGCAGATTTTTTATAAGCGACGTGGCGGCAGGTGAGAACATCGTCCAGAACGGTTATTTTCCCATCTGCCGGGAGGGGGAGCAGGCCGACCACGGGGTGCTCTTTGCCCAGAACGGTTCCTGCAAGACCACCCTCCTCTCTTTCCTGCTCAGCGCCTTCTGCCCGGAGCAGCGCCGGTTTGTCCAGCACCTTCAGTCCGGCGGGGACAAGAGCCTGGACCAGTACCTGATTCCCGGGCGGCCTGCCGTGGTGCTCATCAACCTCACCGTGACGGCGGAGCCCACCCTCTTTGAGGCCGAGCCCGAAGAGCACCTTCTGGTGGGGCAGCTCATCTACCGGCACAAAGGGGCGGCGGGCAAGATCGACCGAATCTATTTCACCTCCCGGGAGGAGACCCTCTTTGACGATCTGCGGTCTGCCTGGCCGGACCTCTCCTCGGAGGAGAAACCCTTTACCGCGGCTCGGGAGTACATCGCCCCCAGGGTGACCTCCACCACCTCCCAGCGGGACTGGGAAGAGCACCTGGAAAAACTTGACCTCGACCCCTGGCTGGTAAACCGTCAGGTGGACTTTGCCCGCTCCGAAGGGGGGATCAAGGACGCCTTCAAGTTCCGCAACGAAGAGGAGTTCATGGGGTTTTTCCTGGGCTGCGTCACGGACCTGGATGTGGCGGCAAAGCTTCGGGAGACCGCGTTGCAGTCCATGGAGAAGATGCGCCACCGCCCAGAGAAGAAGGCGCGGCTCAAGGCCGCCTGGGGGCTTCGGGAAAAACTCTCTGAGTTTGAGGCCATCAGCGGCAAGTGGCGCGGCGCCGGAGAGGACACAGACGCCTTTCGCATGCGCCTGGGCGAGGCCCACCGCCTCCTGACAATGGCAAAGGCAGCTGCGGCCGACAGGGGAAAAGAGGTTGCCGGCCATATTACCGAAGCCACCGAGTCCCACGACGCCGTGACCCTGCGGCTCAACCGCACCCGGGCCAACGCGTTTTACCTGGAGTCGGTGAAATTCGCCCGGGAGGAAAAACGCCTCAAAGAGCAGGTGGACGCGGCCTCCGAGGCCTATGCCGCAGGTCGCAGGGAGCAGGCCTCCCTGCGCGGAGCGGGCCTTGTGGCAAAGATCCGCCGGATGTCCGCCCAGATCGACGACCGGGAGACGGCCCTCTCCGACAAGGATGACGCCCTGGCGCCGGTGCGCGAGCAGATTTCCGTGCGATCTTCCCAGTACCATCATCGCCTGGCCTCAGATCGCGACGAGGCCGCAAAGGAAAGGCTGCGGCTGAAGGAAGAGCAGCAGGCCGCCGGGTCGAAGCGGCGAACCATCGAAGCCGAGGCCGAGGCCCTTGCCTCCGAGGTGGAGACGGCGAGAAACACCCTCACCCGGTGCACCACCCTCATCGACGCTGCGGAGACCTCCCGAAACGCCTTGGGCCTTACGCCGGGCCAGGCCCCTGAAGAGGCCGTGGAGGGCTTGAAGGCCGATCAGGCCCAGCATGCCTCACGCCGGGAAGAGATCATCGCCTCCCTGGAGGACCTCTACCTGGAGATGGAGGAGAGCAAGCAGCTCTGGAAAGGCCGTCAGCGGGATCTTGCCGAGGGCGAATCCGCCGTCAGGCAGGCCGCAGAGACCCTGGACAAGGAAAAAACCGCCAGGGAAGCCCTCCAGACCAACCGGCACCTGGCCACCGTGGCCGGGTGCAGCGATCTGTCTCCCCATCAGCCGGACCTGGCGTCCCGGGTGGCCGAGATGCTCCAGCGCAAGCGAAACGCCGTGGCCGAGCAGAACCACCAGCGGTTTACCCTGGATGACGAGATCGAGCGGCTTTCCACCACTGAGACCCTGGCCGTGGACGCAGACACCCGGAAGCTGCTGGCGTGGCTCCAGGAGGAAGGGTTCTCCCCTGCCGATATCAAGGCGTTTCCCGATTACCTCGCCGCAGAGTACGGCGATCCCCAGGTGGTGGCACGGTTTCTCGAAAAAGACCCGGGGCGCTTTACCGGTATCATGGCCAAAGACGCCAATGTTCTGGAGAAGGTCAGGGCCCTTTCCACCCCTGCCTGGCTGACGCGGCCGGTGGTGATCTCCGTGCCGTCCTCCCTGGAGGAGGTTGCTCGCTGTGAGGGCCACGTGCTGGCCCCGGCGGACGCCTCGGTTTACAGTCCTTCATTTATTGAAACCCGCATCACCGAGTTGAAGGCCAGGCGCGCCGCCCTGGTGGAGGCCCTGGTCTCCGAGCAGGCCGTGCTGGCTGAGATGGAACATGCGGCCAGGCTTCTCTCCGCCTATCTGGAACAGTATCCCGATGAGTCCGGGGTACAGGCCCTGGAAGGGCGTCTTACCGAAGCTGCCCAGCGTGTGGAGGAGATCCGGGGGGAGATTGCCCGGGCCGAAGAGACCCAGAAAGTGCTCCTGGCCGAGGAGAACCGTTTTAACGGCGAGGTCAAGGGCATCACCGAAGCGGAGGCAGAACTCACCCGCCGGATGCAGCAGCTTGTCGGCTGGCAGACTCAGTACGGTGAGCTGGCCGCCTGGAAGCAGAGCCTCATCGATGAAAATCGGAACCTTTCGGCCTTTGCCGGTCGCAAGACGGACATCCGTGAGAGCCGGGAAGCCTTGGGCGACGAGATGACGCGCCTGGTGGAGCTTCTCGCCCGCAACGAGGCCTCGGTAAAGAGGCTGGACGAAAAGGCCGAGCTTGTGCCCCAAGGAGACGCCCTCCTGGATGAGGATCAGAAGCAGGAGGCCCGGGAGATGGACCTGTCCGCCCTGGCGTCTCTGTATGCCGATGCCCTGGAGCGGGAGCGCCGCGTGGCAGGGGAACTCGGTATCGAGACCCTGGCGGCTGAACTCACCGAGCTCAAGGCCAAGCGCCAGAAAGAGGCGGCGGAGCTGGAGCGATCCCGCCGCGAGTACGATTTGGATGAGGCGCTGGTGGAGGCCTGGGCCTCCCACACCGACGCGGAACGTGCTGAAAGGGTGGAGGCACTTGCCGCCATGCTGGAGGAGACCCTGGAGCAGAAAGGGGCCTTTGCAGGCAAGCAGGAGGGGATACTCCGCGAAAAGCAGCGCCTGGACCTTGAACTGGGGCGCTGGAAGGGCAGGGGCGTCACTCCGGATGTGTCCGCCGACACCCTCGAAACCGAAGCCCTTGACGCAGCCATTGAAGGGTGCGCCGTGGAAGGGTCCCAGCTCCGTGAGGAGCTCATGGACCTTGAGACCCGGCAGACCCAGCTTAAGAGCAAGGCCGATATGGTGAAGACCTGGGCCACGTCCCTTGCCCTGGGAACCGCCCGGATCAAGGATTACAGCCCGGTATGGGACGAAGACTCGCCGAGGCGTGAGTGGCCCGAGCTTGTGGCGTGCGCCAACCCCGTGGTGGCCGCCGAGGTCTTTCTGAAAGAGGTGGAGGAGGTGATCCGGCTGGAGGCAGACGCCGTGGCTGAGACCGTCCGGCAGCACAGGGTGATGTCCGCCGCCTTTGACCGTCTTCAGGTGAGCCTTTCCGATGAAAAACTCAAAGAGGCCCTGCCCGCCGTGGTGGACGAGCTCCGCCGCCATGACGCCGAAACACTGGGGGCCCAGAGCACTGCCATGGTGGCCACCTGCCGGGACCTGGCAGAAAACATCGAAAGCGACCTGGCCCGCTCGGAAAAATTCGTGGGCAGCCTCATCGGCATGATGCTTCAGCATGTGAAGGAGTGCCACCAGAAGCTTCTCACCGCCACCCGCATCACCATGCCCGACGATGTCTTTATCTACGGAGGGAAAGCCATCCTTCGCTGCAGCAGGCGTCTTGATTTTACGCGTCACGAGGAGGCCTTCCGGGAGACCATCGACAACTGGCTCCACGAACTCATCGAGGCCAACCGCATGCCCGAGGTCAACGCCCGCACCGGCAACATGCTGGGGGCTGAACTCATGTACCGCCTGCTCCACGCCGCCACCGGAAAGAGCGAGTTCGCCGTGCGGCTCCTCAAGTGCGACGACACGGGCAGGCGCTACGAACAGGTGGGCAAGGACCTGGGCTCCGGCGGCGAGGCCCTCACCACCGCCGTGCTTCTCTACGCCCTGCTCACATCCATGCGCCAGAAACGTCGCAACCGTAAAGAGGATCGCCTCCCGGCCTTTCTCATCGCCGACAACCCCCTGGGGGTCTGCAACCGGTCGGATTTTCTGGACGCCCAGCTCAAGGTGGCAAGAGCCATGGGCATTCAGTGCGTCTATTTTACCGGCATCAACGACACCGAATCCCTGGGGCTCTTCGAACACCGCGTGGCCGTGCGTAAAAGCGGCAAACGCGTGCAGATCGACGGGGTGGATTATAACCACCTCGAGGTGATCGAACAGAACCTGGAAAGGGCATAGGGAGTGAGCCTCCGGCGGCCCTGCCGGGGGCCACACTTTTTTTTAAAAAAAGTGTGATCAAAAAATTTAGGGCTCGTTTTCTTTGTGGAGAGAGAGTGTGTGTGGGGGGACTTACAGGCCGATGCTGCATTGATCATGGAGGCAGAGCCTCCGGAGGGGCATTCCCAGGCGGAGCCTGGGAACGATGAAGGTGAGGGGTGGGCCTGGATCCTTGGCTCGCTCCCGGGCTCTGCACGGGCATGTAGTGCGCAAGGTTCTTCCTTGCCGGTGTGAAGCGTAATAGTGGGAATATGGCCCATGCAGATTTCGATGGATGTTTTTTTCTGTATAGAGTGAACTCATGATGGTTGTTGGTCCGTAAATTCGGCTTGTTATATCTGTCTCTTAAACGATGCCACCCCACTGAGGAGGTCCCATGGGGCGAAGCAGATATCAAGTCGTTGACTGTGGGAACACATACTTTGTCACAAGCTCACTTATCCGTTGGATACCCCTCTTTTAACAACCCCATGAAACGAGGGTTCGTTGATGCACCGGAACACTGGCGGTATTCAAGCTGTCGAAATTACCTCGGGGGGGAAGGGCTGGTAGAGATCAGTGGTGCCATCTCATGACGAGATGCTATTAGATAGAAAGCGAATTTTATTCGAACACGCTCGAATAAGTTAAACTCGTTCTTAAAGCCTGTTTGCTCAACCTTTCAAAGGGTTGGCCCCCGGCAGGGTCGCCGGAGGTAAAGAGTGGCTGAATAGCTACCTTTCTTTTTATTAATGGGCTGTGAATAGCGTTTGGATTATCATTGGTCCTGTGTCAACGCAGGGGAGAGAACCCATGAAAATTCATGTCGACTGTTATGCCGGGCATCGGGGAGAGGAAACACCCCGAACCGTTACCCTGGGTGAGAACGTTATCCGGGTGACGGAAGTTCTGGATCAATGGCTGGCCCCGGACCATCGTTATTTCAAATGCCGGGGAGATGACGGGGGCGTGTATCTTATTCGTCATGATGTTGCCTCGGAACAGTGGCAACTGGTCTACTTCAGCCTGACGGAAGCCCTGCCACCCGGTACCCCCCATTGAGAAGCGTTTTGGAAGGCGTCTACCCACAGAGGGGGGCAGTAGACCTGGAGCGCCGCACTCCTGTGCGGCTTTTTTTTGTGCGTAACGGCCCAAGGCTTCGCGTTTTTGTGGCCGGTTTAACCTTCCGAATTTTTTGCTCTCACTGAGATGCATGGCTTTTTATTACCCTCACAGAAGAGGTGGATGTGTTTCCCCTCGGCCACTTCTTCATGCGACAGGGTGAGTTCCCGCCCGTAGTAGAGTTGGCCCTTGAGCCGGACTGTCGCCGAAAATTTTCTCTCCTTGTGGTTCCATCCCGCTTTATCCAGGCACTTATCCAGCACCAGCATGGGCTGGGCAAAGGCCCCTTCGAATCCCTGCATTTTCGCATACCAATGGCTGTAGTGGAGCCCGTTGCTGTCCCCGCAGGCCCTGGCGAAACGAAATCCGTTGCCATGGGGGAGAAACCAGGAAACGGTCTCGGGCACTTTGGCCGGTTTTTCAGAAGGGACTGGGGACGAGGGGAGATGACAGGGGGCTGACTCGGGAACCGCCTGTGGTTTTCCGGTTCCCGCGCCTTTGAAAAAGAAGGTGTTGATGCAGCACCAGATTTTTTTATTCTCATGGAACATGTCGGTGGTGAGGCAGAGATCGATCCCTTTGTTTGTTTCTCGCTGTGACGAGACCGCAGTGTGAATCCGAAGCGGTACCCCGGAGGGCACGGGGCCATAAGAGGAAACCGTCACCTCCCGGTTGAGCATTCGAAACATGGAAAACGGCAGGGCTTTCTGGCTCAGCAGGCGCAGGCATAGCGGATAGGCCAGAGTGAGGGGGTAAAAGAGGGGGACACCCTTGCTTTCGAGCCCGCAGAGGGCTTTGTATCGGGCCAGATGCTTTTCGGAGACGGCAAAGGCGGGAAGAGCAACCGACAGCGGCGGGTGTTCTACGGTGACGGTATACCGTGTGTTGCGATTGCGAAACCCCATCCAGAGGGTGCGGATTGACGATGGAAGCCGGGTGTAGGTCTGGCATGGCATGGTGAAACCTCCCGTGGTTTGGGTTATGATGCATGATACGGCAAAAGTACGATATCGAACTATATAGAGACAATACGTCGTAAACTTTGAACCTTAACCTCAGTGATGCCCTGTCGACAGGACTCACAGGTCATCACGACTTACCAAAGTCAAAAGGCCGCTCCGGGATGGAAGCAAACGGGCCGGATTATTTCGTATGGAGCCATGCCGTTTGGGGCGGTTTATGGCTCCCAGTGGGTGTTGATTCCGTTCAAGATCCGCGTCACCTCCCGGCGATCGGCCTCCGGCACCCCTCTATAGATCTTTTCCATGAGTTTTTCCGATATGTCAATGAGATCGCCCTGAAGGGCTTTGCCCGCAGGTGTCAGAAAGATGCGCCACGACCTGCCGTCCATTTCGTCCTGCCTTTTGGAGGCGTACCCCAGGGTGATCAGTTTATCCACCAGGGTGGTTACCGTGGATTTTTTACGGTCCAGGATGTCTGCGATCTCTTTCATGGTGAGCTCGCTGTGGATGAGGAGGGCCACGAGCAGGTCTCCGTGAACCGGTGCCAGGCCCTTGATGCCGTGTTGGGAGAGTTCCGCCGTGATGAATCGGTTCGCCTTGTCGCGAATGCGGGAGATCAGGGAGATGAGCATGGAGGGATCGTTTCTCATGTGGTTTTAGATAGTACGAGGACGGACTATCTGTCAACCGCTCTTTGAAAAAAACTGTTTAAGCTCTGAACCATTCGGTTTGTCTAAATAAAATCTTTCAGGTGCTCATCGATAATCGCCAAAATCTCATCGCCGTAGGATGAGAGTTTCTGCTGGCCGATGCCGGAGACAGCCAGGAGTTCAAGATCATCGGTGGGCATTTTGTCGATGAGGTCGGCCAGGGTGGCGTCGTTGAAGACGAGGTAGGGCGGGATCTCGGCCTCGGCGGCGGTCTCCTTGCGGTAGGTTTTGAGCTTGTCCCAGAGGGCCCGGGCCCCGGGGGCGACGCAGACCTCTTCCATGAGTCGTGAGGCTTTGTTGCGGCGGCTGGCCTGTTTTCCTTTGCGCGTGGGGGTAGGGTCTTTTCTGAAGCGGACCTGTTCCTGGCCCTTTAAGACGGGCATGGATTTTTCATTGAGGCAAAAGCCCCCGGTCTGGGCGTTGACGCTGATGAGGCCGCCTGCCACAAGTTGCCTGTAGACGGACCGCCACTCCGCCTCGGAGAGCTCTTTGCCGATGCCGAAGGTGGAGACGCAGTCGTGGCCGCAGAGTTCGATTTTATCGGTGCCTTTCCCCAGGAGCACGTCGATGAGGTGCCCGGCGCCGTATCGTTGGCCGGTGCGATAGATGCAGGAGAGGGCTTTCTGGGCTTCCGTGGTGCCTTCCCAGGTGGCAACGGGGGAGAGGCAGGTGTCGCAGTTGCCGCAAGGGGTCTCAAGGGTTTCGCCGAAGTAGGCGAGAAGGGCCTGTCTGCGGCATCCGGTGATCTCACAGAAGCCCAGCATGGCGTTTAGTTTCTGGTGCTGGATCCGTTTGAACTGCTCGCTGCCTTCGGAGGAGTCCAGCATCTGTCGCAGGAAGACCGCGTCCCCCAAGCTGTAGGCCATCCAGGCATCGGCGGGCAGGCCGTCGCGCCCGGCCCGGCCCGTTTCCTGGTAGTAGCTCTCCAGGTTTTTGGGAAGGTCCAGGTGGGCCACGAAGCGGACGTCCGGCTTATCAATGCCCATGCCGAAGGCGATGGTGGCCACGATGATCACCTGCTCGTCGGTGATGAAACGGCGCTGGTTCTCGGCCCGGGTCTGCTGGGGAAGTCCGGCGTGGTAGGGCAGGGCGGTAAAGCCTTTGTCCGAGAGCCAGGCAGCGGTGGATTCCACTTTTTTACGGCTCAGGCAGTAGACGATGCCCGAATCTTCGTTGTGTTCCTGTTCCAGAAAATCCAGGAGTTGTTTTTTGGGGGTGTTCTTTACCACGATGCGGTAGCGGATGTTGGGGCGGTCAAAGCTGGAGACAAAGCGCTTGGCCTGTGTGAGGTGGAGGCGTTCGGCCATCTCCTCCCGCACGATGGGGTCGGCCGTGGCGGTGAGGGCAATGCGGGGGACCTGGGGAAAGCGCTCAGCAAGGATGGCCAGCTGCATGTACTCGGGGCGGAAATCGTGGCCCCACTGGGAGACGCAGTGGGCCTCATCGATGGCGAAAAGGGCCAGGGGTGTCCGGCCGAGGAGTTCCTGGAACCGGGGCGTCATAAGCCGTTCCGGAGCCACGTAGACCAGGTCCATTTCCCCATGGACCATGGCCCGTTCCACCTGCAGAGCCTCTGCCTGGGAGAGGGAGGAGTTGAGGTAGCCCGCCCTGACCCCGTTTTGGCGCAGGGACTCCACCTGGTCTTGCATGAGGGCGATAAGGGGAGAGACCACCACGGCGGTTCCGGCTCTCAGGATGCCGGGAATCTGATAGCAGAGGGATTTTCCCCCGCCCGTGGGCATCAACACCAGGGCGTCCCCGCCTGAAAGGAGATTGTCGATGATCTCTTTCTGGTTGCCCCTGAAGGCTTCGTAACCAAAGATGTTTTTAAGGGTGGTTTCCGGGGTCTGGTGGTGCATGGGCGCTACGGGGGCTCCTGTTGCTTGTCGTCATCGAACAGCGTTATGCGTGTCTGTGTGGTTCATATCAGAAACATAAGGGGATGGCATCTTCTTTGTCATCCCGCAACCAATCCCTGCGGCTATGTCTGGGCCCTTACGCATAAAGGCAGGTGGTGTCGCTAGTTGTTGTGTGGTCTGATATGCCGGTTTGTTAGGTGATCCATGGTCTTGAGCGAAGATGATGTGGCGATATACTTTCCGGCGGGGACGGCCTGGGGCCAACATTGAGGTTTCGGGGCAAACAAAAAAAGCCTTGAAGGAAACCCTTCAAGGCTTTTTAAAAGCTGTGGTAGCGGGGAGCGGATTTGAACCACTGACCTTCGGGTTATGAGCCCGACGAGCTACCAGACTGCTCCACCCCGCAACAATGTGAGGGAATATACATGGGCCCCGGCCCCTTGTCAAGACAGGGGACACAAAAAAATCGCCGTTACGAATACGAGGTGAGTAATTTCACGATATTTCTGCGTTTTACCTCGTCGCCGGGGGTGTCGGACAAAACAACGCGGACCCGTTTGTTTCGACCGGTCTGTCCCGAGACAATCTCGATGGAGGATTTGGACACCTCTAGAAATTTGGAGAAGTATTTGATGCACATGGCGTTGGCCGCCCCGTCCACAGGGGGCGCTGTGATCTTAACCTTCAGGGCATCTCCGTGGATACCGGCCACCATGTTTTTCGACGACTTCGGCTGCACGAAGATACGGAAGAAAAGATCCCCCTTTTTTTCTTCAACGGCAAACATGGTCAGCGGGCGGCCCCTGTTTCAAGGGATGCGGCCACAAGGGGCTTGAGCTCATCGTAGGAGGTGGTCACGGGAAACTGGGGGAACTCCTCGATGACGTTGGCCGGGGGCCTGAAGAGAAAGCCCTGGTCGGCCTCCTTGAGCATGGAGACGTCGTTGTAGGAGTCGCCGAAGGCCGTGACGTGGTAGTTGAGGCCTTTCAGGGCCATGACGGCATTTTTCTTCTGGTCCTGCTGGCGAAGGCAGTAGTCCGTGACGCGCCCTTCGGTGTCGATCTTCAGCTGGTGGCAGAAGAGGGTGGGCATGCCGAGCTTGCGCATGAAAGGCCCTGCAAACTGCTCGAAGGTGTCGGAGAGGATGATAAGCTGTGCGTTTTCACGCATCCAGCCCACAAAGTCGGCGGCGCCGTCCATGGGGTCCATGGTATCGATGACCTCGGTGATGTCGGCGAGTTTCAGGCCGTGGGCATCCAGGATGCCCAGCCGCTTTTTCATCAGCACGTTGTAGTCGGGGATGTCCCGGGTGGTGAGTTTCAACTCTTCAATGCCGGTTTTTTCAGCCACGTTGATCCAGATTTCAGGGATGAAGACCCCTTCCAGGTCGGAGCAGATGATGTTCATCATGGTGTGCGGTTTCCGTTCATATTAAGGTGCGCCCGGCAGGGCGGGGTTATGAAAAGAGGAACAGGTCCGCCCCGGTTACGTTGGGGGGGCGGACCCGGATGCTTTACTCTTCGATGCGGATCAGGGCGGCCTTGCCCTGGATGATATCCAGGGACTCGATGTCGGCAAGGGCCTGCCTCATGTCCTTTTCCCGGGCCACGCTGGTGAGCATGACCAGGGGCACGGAGCTTTCGCCCTTGGCCCCCTCTTTCTGGTGCACGGAGCGGACGCTGATGTTGTACTCTCCCAGGATGCCGGAGATACGGGAGAGGACCCCGGGTTTGTCCATGGCCATGAAGCGGACATAATAGCGACAGGTCACTTCGTCCATGGGCAGGATGGGCAGATCGTTCATGCGCTCACTGGTAAAGGCCAGGTAGGGGACCCTCTGTCCGGCACCGGTGATGAGGTTCCGCGCGATGTCCACCAGGTCGCTCACCACAGCGCTTGCCGTGGGCAGCATGCCCGCGCCCTGGCCCACCAGGAACATGTCGCCGGTGGCGCTTCCGCAGACATTGACCGCGTTGACAGCGTGGTTGACGCTGGAAAAGAGGTTGTCCGTGGGGATCATGGTGGGGTGGACCCTCGCCTCCACGGCTCCGTTGGTGCGCTTGCCGATGGCCAGCAGCTTGATGCGGTAGCCGAATTCGTCGGCGAACCGGATGTCTTCCGCGGTGACCCGGGTGATGCCCTCGACATAGATGTCGTCCAGGTTGACCTTCATGCCATAGGCCAGGGAGTTCAGGATGGCCAGTTTGTGGGCCGTGTCGTACCCTTCGATGTCCAGGGTGGGATCGGCCTCGGCAAATCCGCTTTCCTGGGCCTGGGCCAGGGCGTCTTCAAAGCTGCTTCCCTCACAGGTGATCTTGGTCAGGATGTAGTTGCAGGTACCGTTCATGATACCTGCCAGGCTGTGGATGGTGTTGCCGGCCAGGGTTTCCCTCATGGTTTTGATGATGGGGATGCAGCCGGCCACGCTCGCCTCAAAGGCGATGTCGACTCCCTGTTCCGCGGCCCGGCGGAAGAGGTCGTTTCCGTGGGAGGCGATGAGGGCCTTGTTGGCGGTGACGATGTGTTTACCCTTGGCGATGGCTCGCTCGAAGCACTCTTTGGCAAAGGTCTCTCCGCCGATGAGTTCCACGATGATGTCGATCTCGGGGTCATCGATAACGGCAAAGGCATCGGTGGTGAGTCGGTCGCGGGAGATGGTGAGGCCTCGATCGGTGTCGATGTCGAGGTCGGCAATTCTGGCAATGACGAGTTCGGCGTCCAGCTTGGAGGAGATCAGGTCTTTCTCCTTTTCAAGCATGCGGGCCACACCCGTTCCCACGGTTCCAAGTCCAAGGATACCGATTTTGATCGTTTTCATAAGCGGGAGCTCCTTTGAGGCAGCGGCAAAACGTGATAGTCGGAAAAACAGGCCGATGAGAGCGAGTGGTAATTATTTGAAATTATACCACAATTCTTTTCTGGCGCGTTCGATGGCAAACCATGTAAAATACTGGCAAAGGTACAATACAAAGGCCCTTGATGTCAAAAAAAATTCTTTGGGCGGGGCGATGGGGGCCGTGTCCAAGGGCTGCGTGACGGTGCGGTAACTAAATAGGGTGGCTTAATTGGTTTAAACCACAGGATGTTGTGTGGTTATTGCCTTGGGTCATCCATGGGAAACACAGGCGCCGCATCACGGGGTGCGGCCCGTTGAAACCGGTGCCCGTGGCACCCTTTTGGTTTGACTTTTTAAAGGAATCTGTTTAGGTATGGGGTTTTAAAATGACAGCCGCGAGTACGGATTTTACAAGGGATCGTTATGTGTTGGGGGGCGCAGCAAAAACGATGGTTTGGCCCTTTTTCCGGCCGCTGGATCCGGCGGTTCAAGGTTGATCAATCTTTGGAAGGAATCCTCATACCATGAGTGAGTCGTTAACATATGCAGGTGCGGGGGTTGATGTCCACAAGGCCAATGCCCTTGTGGAGTCGATCAAAAAGATCGCCAAACAGACCAACCGGCCCGGTGTGATGGGAAGCATCGGCGGGTTCGGCGGGCTTTTTTCGCCCAATTTGTCCAGCATGGAAAAGCCCGTGCTGGTGAGCTCCACCGACGGTGTGGGAACCAAGCTCAACATCGCTTTTCAGATGGGCAAGCACGACACCGTAGGGATCGACCTGGTGGGCATGTGTGTTAACGACATCGCGGTTCAAGGTGCCGAGCCTCTCTTTTTCCTGGATTATATCTCCATGGGACACCTGGATACCGGTATCGCCAAGGCCATCATCGAAGGCGTTGCCGAAGGGTGCCGTCAGGCACGGTGTGCCCTCATCGGCGGAGAGACCGCCGAGATGCCCGGCATGTACGGCCCCGGAGAGTACGACCTTGCCGGTTTTGCCGTGGGAGCCGTGGACGACCACAAGATTGTGGACGGCTCCGAGATCCATGTGGGCCATAAGATCGTCGGCATCGCCTCCACCGGCCTTCACAGCAACGGATTTTCCTTGGTGCGCAAGATCTGCTTCGAAAAGATGAGGCTCACCGTTGAGAGCCACGTGCCCGAGTTCGGCAAGACCCTGGGCGAAGAACTTCTCACCCCCACACGGATCTATTCCGATCTTATGCAGGGGATGCTCAAAAGTATCAAGGTCGACGGGTTTGCCCACATCACCGGTGGCGGTCTGGACGAGAACATCATCCGGGTCATTCCCAATGCGTGCAAGGCCGTGTTGAAAAAGGACAGCTGGGAGATTCCGCCCGTCTTTTCCTGGCTCAAGGAGGCCGGTAACGTTGCCGACGCCGAGATGATGCGAACCTTCAACAACGGCATCGGCCTTGCGGTTGTGGTCCCCGAAGAGTATGCCCAGGCGTTGCTGGACATGCTGGAGGCCATGAACGTGAACGCCTGGCTCATCGGCGAGATCGACACGCGTGAAGACGGTGCTCCCCAGGTGGAGTGGGTATAGGGCGGCCGTCCATGCCCGTGGGGGCAGCGTAACGGCCTTTTCGGAATGCGTGAATACTAAGTGATGATGTGGCCATTTTCACCGGTTCTCTCCGATGAAAGTGGCCTTTTGTTTTTAGAAATTTTGGAGTGTAGTGATCCATGAAAATACTTGCCATCGAATCGTCCTGTGACGAAACCGCCGCTGCCGTGGTGGAAGACGGGACCCGAGTCCTTTCATCCGTGGTGGCCTCCCAGGTGGCTGTGCACCATGTCTACGGAGGCGTGGTGCCGGAACTGGCCTCGCGAAAGCATGTGGAGGCCATCGTGCCTGTGGTTCGGGAAGCCGTTGAGTCGGCTGGCATCCACCGATCCGAGCTGGATGCGGTGGCGGTGACCCAGGGGCCCGGGCTGGTGGGGGCGCTGCTGGTGGGATTCTCCTATGCCAAGGCCTATGCCTGGGGCCTGGGGATCCCGTGTGTGGGTGTCAATCACTTGGAAGGGCATATGTCCTCTATCTTTTTAGGAGACACCCCGCCTGAGTTCCCTTACGTGGCCCTTCTGGTCTCCGGTGGGCACACGAGCCTTTATTATGTGACCGGCCCCACCGAGTACGAGCTCATGGGCCAGACCCGGGACGATGCCGTGGGCGAGGCTTACGACAAGGTGAGCAAGATGCTGGGCCTCGGTTACCCCGGCGGTGTGGTCATCGACGGTCTGGCACGGAAAGGGGACCCCAAAGCCATTGCCTTTCCGCGGCCCTACCTTGACAAAAAGGCCTTTGATTTCAGCTTCAGCGGCCTCAAGAGCGCCGTGGGCCGTCATCTCAAGGATTATCCCGATCCCGACGAGGTGCGCCTTCACAACATCGCGGCCGGTTTTCAGGAATCGGTGGCCGAGGTGCTCTGCCACAAGCTGATATACGCCGCCAAGGTGAAGAGCTGTCGTCACATTGCCGTGGTGGGCGGGGTGGCTGCCAACTCCCGCGTACGGGCCATGGTGGGCGACGCGGCGGCTCGGCGCGGTCTTTCGTTTCATACCCCGGAACTCAAATACTGCGGCGACAACGCCGCCATGATCGGTGCCATCGGGTACCACCGCTTTGTCGAAGGCAGCGCCCTTGGATTGAACGATGATGCCTATTCCCGGGCCCGGCTGCCGTCCAACACCAAGCACAAATAGCGGGGCGTTTTTTGAAGAATCCATAGGCCCGGGGGATTGATTTTAATGAATCACCGGGTTCTTGGACGTTGCATTTTATTCTTGACCAACTCGGTGGCGTTCACGTAGAGATGTCTCGGTTTTGGTTGCGTGTGTTCGTTTTGTGATGCATCCCCTTGTGTGTTTTCTCGCGCTGTACTCTCACTCTTCAGAGTTGTTTCACGTCGTTCATACACTCATCTCAAGCGGATAAATATTTTGCAGGACCGGAGGCCGAAGCAGACAAGGGTGCACGCCCTGCGCGGTGGCGCGGGGGATCGCGCATCCCCAACCTGCTTTCAAGGTGGCACGCCTTGCCTTCGGAGGCTGCGTTTTGGAGCTGAACAGTTAGGGCTCGGCCGGACAATAATTATACATCCTGAACTATTGGCCGTTTGAGCGGTGGCGGGAGTTCACCGATCGGTAAGGTATTCATGGAATGCTATACACGCCAATACGTGTATCTTTTATTTTTGTCATAGCCCTTACTTCAGGTCTTCACATAAACTGCCCGTGGTGTAACGGGCGCAGGATTAAGGATGTCCTTATTTTACCACGGGTGAATAAGGCTGGGAGTCATTTGTGTCAGAGGTAGAAAACAGAGATCAGTTCGGAAGCCGTATCGGCTTTATCCTTGCATCGGCCGGATCGGCGGTGGGGCTTGGCAATATCTGGCGGTTTCCTTTTGTGGCCGGTGAAAACGGGGGGGCGGCCTTTGTGCTTATCTACCTGTTGCTGGTGTTTTGCATCGGCATGCCGGTGATGCTCGCGGAATTTGTCGTGGGCCGGAGAGGCCAGGGGGACCCGGTGGGCTCCCTTCGGCGCGTGGCGGGCAAGGTTTTTACTCCCCTGGGCGGAATGGGAATCTTTGCGGCCATTGTCATCTTGAGCTTTTACGGCGTGGTCGGCGGATGGACCATCAAGTACACCATTGATGCCCTTATGGGGGCCCTGGGCACCGATGTACCGTCGGCCGGGGCGGTGTTCGGTACCTTTGTGAAGGACCCGAAGGCTGTCATTTTTTACCAGGCCCTGTTTATGCTGGGGACCTATGGCGTGGTGGCCAGGGGCATCGGCAACGGCATTGAAAAGTTCTGCACCGTCTTTATGCCGGTCCTTTTTCTGCTGCTCATCGTGCTTGCCGTAAGGTCCGTGACCCTTCCCGGGGCGGCCGAAGGCCTGGCGTTTTATCTGAAACCCGACTTTTCCAAGGTGAACGGGGCCACAATCCTCGCTGCCCTGGGGCAGGCCTTTTTCTCTCTTTCCATCGGCATCGGGGTGATGCTGACCTACGGGTCCTACCTGAAGAAATCCGAGCCCATCGTCAGCCCGGCTTTTCAGATTTGCTTTCTGGACAGCTTTGTGGCGCTCATCGCCGGTCTCGTGATTTTTCCGGCCGTGTTTGCCTTTGGCCTCGAACCCGGCTCCGGTCCCGGCCTTACCTTTGTGACCCTTCCTGCGGTGTTCAGCAAGATGCCCGGTGGCGCTCTTTTTGCCGTGCTCTTCTTTTTTCTCCTGGTCATCGCCTCCCTCACCTCCTCCATGAGCCAGCTTGAGGTGATCTGCGCCTATTTTGTCGATGACCGGAAATGGAGCCGGGGCAAGGCGACCCTCACGGTGACGGCCCTTACCTTTTGCCTGGGAATCCCTTCTGCCATCAGCCTGGGAGGCGGCCTCAACATCGCCGGAAAATCCTTTCTCGACGCCATGGACTTCATGGCCTCCAACGTGATCATGCCCTTGGGCGGCATGGGCTTTGCCCTGCTGGCCGGATGGGTGCTCCACACCATGGCCAAAGAGGAATTTTCAGGCTCCGACGGGGAGCCCCTGGCCATCTATCCTGCATGGCGGGTGATCTGTTGCGTGGTGGCCCCTGCGGCCATCGGATGGATTTTCGTGACAGGGCTTAAGTGGTAGGGGGAATAGGCTAAAGGCCAAAAGGGGTCAGGCCAGAAAATTGGTCGGCCGCTTCCCATAAAGAATTGAAACAAAAAGAGCCGGTGGGGAAACCCACCGGCTCTTTTTGTTTCAGGCGATCCTTTGTTGTTGTTGACCTATGACCTGATGTTCCTGACCTACGCCGGCTTGACCGGGACGCAGAGGTCCACGGTGTGGCGGCCGTCGGGGTGTTCGTCCGGGGCGCTTCGGTAAATTTCAAGGCAGGGCCTGTCATCGGAACGGTACCCGGACTGGGGAAGCCAGTCGGCCATGACCGAGTCCCAGGCTGCGGCGTATTCCGGGGGGAGCAGCTCGAACCGGGCCACGGCATAGATGCCGCCGGAGAGGGTCATGCGACCGATGTCACCTTCGGCAGGGGTCCCTTCGGGCACGGTGATGCAGACGCTTAAGCGAAGCTTGTCATCATCGGTGAGGGGTTCGTTGTCGTGGTAGACGCTCATGGTCTGGGTCTCGGGAAAGTTCAGGAGCTGCCTCGGCCCTGCCCATGCAAAGAGCCTGTTGAAGAGCCGCGTAAAGAGCTCGCCGTCGCCCTGGTAGGGGCCGATGTGGCGCACGTAGGCAACTTCCATGTCTTCCAGGGTTTCTACTTTTACCGTCGTACTCAGGGTATCGTTCATGTCGATCCTCCATTGGTGTTGGTTTGAAGCATCATAAACAGCTTTGACGGCAGCGGCTTTCCTGATCTTGTGGTCTGTTTTGCATTTCTTGCTGTTTCGAAGGGTTCCTGTTTTTCGCCACTCCCCCGCGCTCATCCCGTAAAAGTCTTTGAAGGCCCTTGCAAAGGTTGCCGAGCTTGAGAACCCGCAGGCAAGGGCAATCTCGGTGACGGTCTCCCGGGACAAAAGGAGCATGCCCGCCGCCTTTTCAACCCTTAAGCGCTGGATGTACCGGTTGAGGGTCTCCCCCATGGTGGCTTTGAAGATCCGGTGGAAGTGGTAAGGAGAGTAGCAGGCCACGGCGGCCACATCGTCCAGGGAGAGGGGGGCGCCTAAGCAGGCGTCGATATGGTCCAGGGCGCGGTTGAGGCGAAGGGTGTGGTCGGTGTTTGGTGCGTGCATCTATGTCTCCGGGTTGGTCAGGGCTCTGCGGATGAATGTCATGATACCCTGGATCATTTTTTCGTCGTTTTCAAGGGCATCTTCTCCGACAAAGATTTTCATCCGCTGGGAATAGTACTCGGAGGAGTAGGCGTACTGGAGCATCACAAGGATGTTGTCCATGCAGAAGGCGGCGGTAAACTCGTCGGTATCCGGGGCGATGAGCCCCTCGTCCCGGGCTTCCCGTAAAAGATCGCGGTAATACCGGGCCGTAACCGTCTCCAATTTGCCGGAGAGCTGGCGGGAGAGGTGGGACAAGCCTTCGGAGGTGAGCTCCTGGTAGATCTGGTTGAACTCCGGGTAGAGCCGGGCGTAGACCTGCACCGATCGGAGCAACCGCTCAAACTTGTCGAAAAGGGAGCCCTCTTCCAAATCCGTGGCGGCCAGGATGGCATCGATGAGGTGGTAGCTCAAATCATTCAAGGTGAGAAAAAGAGCCTCCTTGGATTCGAAGTAGTTGTACATGGACCCGATGCTGATGCCCGCTTTTTTTGCGATGACGTTGATGTTGGCCGACGCGAAACCCTGGCCAGCGAACTCCCTGGCGGCGGCCCTCAGGATGCGTTCGCGTTTTTCAATGGGGATTTTTTCAAAGGCTGGTTTTGCGTGGGTATCTCTGAGCTGCTCAATGATATCGGATGCCGGAAAGGTGGGGGGCATGGTATGTGCTCCTGACGCCAGGTGCTGGCGAGTGATGGATTTGTAACCATTCAGGTTGGGTGTCGTTGAATGGGTGTTGACAACCCTTGAGATTTATTCAATGATTGGAAAGTGAGTGATTGCTCACTCGGTTCACAATAGCACGGCCCGGTGTCCACGTAAAGGCGGCCGCCTCACCGAAAGCCGCCCTGCCGAGACCATGGTGATATAAACGATGTGGTGTGTCCGGGTCCCGTACCTTTTTTTAGAAAAAAACGGAAAAGGAGGGGAGGTCCATGGAGTACCAGCGCGTAAAAGCCAATCTCAATCTCTATGCCGTCTTGCGTAACCTGGAGACCCTTGTGGCGTGCGACGGAAAAGCGGCCGCCATGATCAAGGGCTGGGAGGTCACCCTTGAGTTTTCCGTTTTCCGGGGCCCCACCCTTTACCTTGAGTTTGAAAACGGGCGATGCAGGGCAGGGGAAGGGGCGCACCCGGCACCGGATGTGCGTCTTTTTTTTCTCTCTGCCGGTCACCTCAACCGCATGATGGACGGCAAGGGGTCGCCCATTCCCCTCAAGGGCCTGACCCGGCTCTCTTTTCTCACCAAAGAGTTTCCCAAGCTCACCGATCGCCTCGAATACTTCCTCAAGCCCGACGATACCCTCCTCGCCGATACCGCCTACAAGGAGGTCAACACCCGTCTCAACCTGGGCGTGGCCGCGTATGCGGTGCGTGAGCTGGCCACCTCGGATCCCATGGGGGCCCTCAACGCCGCCTCCATGCCCGACGGGACCCTGGCCATCCGGGTGCTGCCCGATGGCCCCTCGGTCTCCATTGTCAAAGAGAAGGGCCGGTATGCCGTGGGCAGCCCGCATCCGGATAATCCCATGGCCGTCATGAGCTTTCGGGACATGGGGGTGGCATGCGACCTGATGAACGGCAAATGCGACGCCTTTGCCGCCCTGGCCAAAGGGGACGTCTCCATGAAGGGAAGCATCCCCATGATCGAGGCGACCAACCTCCTGATGGACCGTATCCCCCATTATTTGGGGTAATGCGAAAAAGTGGCCTTCTATGGTTAAAGTGGGAAGGAAAAGCCTGCCTCCGGAGGCCAGGGGATACTTAGCCGAAGTGGCTTGCCACCCCTGAACCCCAGGTTGCGGAAGCCCTCCCCTTCGCTTCTCAGGGTGAGGGCTTCCGCGAAGGTTTCTGTGAAATTGAGCAAAACCTGTTTGTCAAACTTTTTAAAAGTTTGGCCCCCGGCAGGGCCGCCGGAGGCAGGTTTTTATGAAAAATCACATCCAACTGTGAGGTGACCATGGACACATACAGTTATGCGCAATCGCAGGCTTTGTTTGATCGGGCCGTGAAGGTGATTCCCTGCGGTGTGCCCGGGCACATGAGCCCTGCCGTGAACATTCCGCCGTCTGCCTACCCCATCTATGCGGCGCGTTCGGAAGGGGCCCTCTTCTGGGACGTGGACGGCAATGAGTTCATCGACTACATGTGCGGATACGGTCCCATGATCCTGGGGTACCGGAACCCGGTGGTGGATGGGGCGGCCCGGCGGCAGGCCGATGAGGCGGATCTGACCATGTGTGCTTCCCCGAAGATGGTGGAGCTGGCCGAGACCCTGGTGGACATGGTGGACGCCATGGACTGGGCTTTTTTTGCCAAGAACGGCGGGGACGTGACCAACTATGCCGCCATGGTGGCCCGAAGCGCCACCGGCCGGAAAAAGATGGTGGCCATCAAGGGCGGGTACCACGGGGTGGCTCCCTGGATGCAGGCCCTGGGGCACCACGGCATCCTCGAGGAGGACCACACCCACACCCTGCGCATCCCCTGGAACGATGTGGCGGCCTTTGAGCAGGTGATTGCCGAACATCCCGGCAATGTAGCGGGCTTCATCGCCACCCCCTACCATGTCCCCACCTTTTACGACAACGAACTCCCCGACCCGGGGTACTGGAAACAGATTGAGGCCATCTGCAGAAAAGAGGGGATCGTATTGATCGTGGACGATATCCGCCACGGCTTTCGCCTCAACATGAAGGGCTCCCACGTGCACTACGGGTTCACCCCGGATCTGGTCTGCTACTGCAAGGCCCTGGCCAACGGGTATCCCATCTCCGCCCTCATGGGCACCGAGGCCATGAAAAATGAGGCGGCCAAGGTCTTCTACACCGGCAGCTACTGGTACCAGGCCGTGCCCATGGCAGCGGCCCTGGCCTGCCTTGAAGAGCTCAAAAGGCTCGATGCCCCAGCCTGGATGCTCAAGCAAGGGAGCGATCTTTTCGGGAAGATGGAAACCATGGCCGCCGGCTACGGTTTTCACCTCAAGGTGACCGGTGAGCCCTCCATGCCCAACGTGCGCCTAACCGACGACCCCAGCGGGATGCTCCACCAGGCGTGGTGTGCGGAATGCACGAAACGGGGCGCCTTTTTTGCCTCCCACCACAACTGGTTTATCTCCACGGCCCACGACGACGAGGTGTTGGCCCGGACCCTTGCCATCTGCGACGAAGCCTTTCAGGTCATCAAAGAGGCCGCAGAAAAGGGGCGGCTGGCGTCGTGAGTGCGGACTATCTACGGAAGAGGCACCGGGAAAAGTCCGATGAACCACAGGGTTAAAAGGGATAAAAAAAAACAAAAGCGATGCCTCCGGCGGCGAGGTGTGCCACCTCGAAAGCAAGTTGCGAATGCGCTTTCCCCTTCGTTCCTCAGGGAAAATCACATTCGCTATTG
This sequence comes from Desulfoluna spongiiphila, assembly GCF_900101345.1. Classification (GTDB taxonomy): domain Bacteria; phylum Desulfobacterota; class Desulfobacteria; order Desulfobacterales; family Desulfolunaceae; genus Desulfoluna; species Desulfoluna spongiiphila. The sequence continues at coordinate 46,257 of NZ_FMUX01000020.1, forward strand.
ATTCAGATTAAATTGAATCTGTTTTCTAAAACTTGTTTATTAAACTTTTTAAAAGTTTAGCCCCCGGCAGGGCCGCCGGAGGCATTCTTTTTTACCAGAATAAAGGAGAGAAACGATGGCATTGACCGATGCGGAGATCAGGGAGCTGGAAGAGCAGGCCTGGCAGCTCAGGCACGACATCATCAACGTGACCGTGTGGGCGGGTGGGGCCCATATCGGCGGGGGGCTCAGCATGCTGGATATTCTGGTGCTCCTTTATTTCAAGTATCTGAACATCGACTCCAGTCATCCGGAGATGGCGGATCGGGACCGGGTGGTGGTGAGCAAGGGCCACGGGGGCGTGGGATTTGCCCCGGTCCTGGCCCGTCGCGGGTACTTTGATTTTGAGTCGCTGAAAACCTTCAACCAGTTCGGGTCTCCCTTCGGCATGCACCTCGATGCCGCCAAGGTGACCGGCGTGGATGCCTCCACCGGCTCCCTGGGGCACGGGTTGCCCATGGCCGTGGGGCTGGCCCTGGGGGCGCGGGCTCAGAAGAAGGCGTGGAAGACCTATTGCATCTTGGGGGACGGGGAGTGCAACGAGGGGGCGGTGTGGGAGGCGGCCATGTCGGCGTCCCATTTCGGGCTGACCAATCTGGTGACCATTGTGGACCGCAACGGGTACATGATCGACGGGGCCACGGAGGAGGTCATGGCCCTGGAGCCGTTCAGCGACAAGTGGCGGGCCTTCGGGTTCCATGTGCTGGAGGTGGACGGGCATGATTTTGCAGCCCTTGCAGGGGCCATCGACACCTCCCTTTCCGGTGACAAGGGACCGTGCGTGATCATGGCCCATACCAAAAAAGGGCGGGGAATCGATTACATGGAAGGAAATGTGAAGTGGCATTACGGCAGCATCGATTCCACCCTGGCCGAGAAGGCCCGGGCATCTGTGGACCGCATGTACGGCAAGGCCTAAAGGAGGGCACCATGAGTGAAGTGACCGGAACCACCTGGACTGTCTACGACGCCAACTCCATGACCCAGGCGGAAGTATACGGCCATGTGCTGTGTGATATCGGTGAGGAGCGAGACGATGTGGTGGGGCTCACGGCGGATCTGGCCAAATCCACCAAAATCGGGTTGTTCGGGGAAAAATTCCCGGAGCGGTTTTTCAACGTGGGCATTGCCGAGCAGAACCTCTTCGGCGTGGCCTCGGGCATGGCCCTCTCCGGTTTGACGCCCTTTGTCTCCACCATGGCGGCCTTTGCCTCCATGCGGGCCTGTGAGCAGGTGCGTACCGACATCTGTTACCAGAACCTCAATTGCAAGATCATCGCCACCCATGGCGGGATCTCCTTCGGGACGGCGGGCAGCACCCACAACGCCCAGGAAGATGTGGCCATTATGCGTTCCTTTCCCAACATGACGGTGATCATCCCGGCAGACGGCATCGAAACCGCCAACGCGGTGCGTGCCTGCGTGGACTGGGACGGGCCGGTGTACATCCGCGTGGGCAGGGGATTTGAACCCACCTGGTACGACAGCGAGGAGTACGGCTTTCAGATCGGCAAGGCCGTCACCGTCAGCGAGGGCACGGATATCACCCTGATCTGCTGCGGGGTGACGGTGCTTCAGGCAGCCGAAGCCGCCAAGGCCCTGAAGGCGGAGGACGGGTTGAGCGTCCGGGTGCTCAACCTTCATACCATCAAACCCCTGGATGAAGAGGCTGTGTTGCGGGCTGTCCAGGAGACCCGGCGCATCATCACCTTTGAAGAGCACACGGTCCACGGAGGGCTCGGCAGCGCCGTGGCCGATGTGATCGCGGCAAGCGGCAAAGGGTGCGCCTTTGAAAAGGTGGGGCTGCCCGATGCCTTTTCCCTGGTGGGGTACCCCGAGGATCTGTACGCCCATTACAAGCTGGACACCAACGGCATCATCGAAAAGGTGCGGGAGGTCATGGGGCGTGATTTTGAAGAGGACGAAGACTGGGAAGATGAGGTGTGACATGACAGAAAATCGAACACATCTTGCGACGCGCATTTTGCTGAAAGCACTTTTCCCCGTGATGAAGGTGGTGGTGGCCGACGACCCGAAGATGACCAATCGCTTTGAAGGCATTTCGACCCGGGTACGGTTTACTGTGGCCGGTGACGGGGGGCCCTGGGGCACCGATGTGGTGTTCGAGGACGGTGTGCTTTCCGTGGATGGTGCCATGGAAGGGGCCCCGGAAGTCTCTTTCCGTTTCAAGAGCCCCGAGGCCTTCAACGCCTTTATGGCCGGCAAACCCGTGATCCCCGGGATTCGGGGGTGGCGGCACCCTGTCCTGATCGGGAAGATGGTTTCGCTGCTTCTGGCCATGAAGATTCTCATGCCCGATGCCCGCCCAAAGCAGGAGGAGAAGCAGCGGATGAAGGTGAAGATGATCATCTACATGATCACCACCGCCTTGAGCCAGTACAACAAGGGGGGAGATCCGGAGATGAGCCGGTGGACGGGAAAGCAGCCCGATCGTATTTACCAGATGTCCGTGGACGGTGAAGAGATTGCCGCCTACGTGCGTGTGAAGGCAGGCAAGACCAAGGCGGGACGCGGGATGTATACCCGCAGGCGTCCCTTTGTCCATATCTGCTTCAACGGGGTCCAGGGGGCCCTTCCGGTTCTTATGGGGGATGTGGAGTTTGTGGAGGCCCTGGGGCGACAGCTGGTGACCGTGGAAGGATCCCCCGAGTACGCCGCGAACTTAAACGATTACATGCAGAGGATCCAGGCGCTGATTGTGTGAACCTGTGGGATGTACGCAAAGGAAAGAGCCGCGCCGCATGTGGGTGCGGCTTTTTTTGTGTGTATCAAACAGGGTTGAAATAGGGGACAGGCAAAAAAAGGCCTTCGGACTGGCTGATCGGTATGGGAAATAAAGGGGTCAGGCCAAAATCGGACTGCCGGAAAGAAACCGCGGAGGGCAGGCTGCGCTGAAGTAACCTGCCAGTGATAAAGAGGCGACGGAGCAGGGGGACCCCAGGGGTATTGCGATCTTTTAGCGGTGGATTTGACAACAGGAGAACCCGTGTATTACACTGCGAAGTTACTTCATGGGTAATACCCCCGAAGGGGTGGGCATTTTCATCCACACGTTTTTAAGCCTTTGCGTCCAGGGCTGTCTTCATGGGAGAAGTACCGCTCCGGCTGGTCGGGATTAAAAAAGGACAAAACAAGGGACGGTGTGTGGATGAAAAGTACCCCGAAAAAGAGGGGGAGGAAAGGCCCGTAAGGAGGAAGTTGGGAAGTTTGGGAAGTTGGATCCGGGCCTTTTTTTATCAGCTGATGATTTTCAGGGAGGTATAGCTTTTTTTGTCTCATCAGCCATTGACTTGTTCCCCTTCGAATCCCCAACGCGGATGGGAATTCGAGGTATTTCGCAGATGATACCCGGCTTGGAAGTGATGAAGAAGGGACGAACAACTTCATCAAGGACCGTGCAACATCTTGTATGCATAACTATAAGATATTTTAAATCAGGTCAAATTCAACGTATTTAAGAAGTTTATCAATATGATTGATCTGTCTCTGCAGGCGTGCCACGGGAAGGGGCATGAAACGGCAACGGGCCGTCCTCCCCGAAGAGACGACGGCCCGCTGTATAAAATTCCGGTTGTGTATCAGGCAAAGAGTGCGGACATGAGGCGGGTTACGCCGTAGCCGCCGATGGTCAGCCAGCCAAAGAGGATCAGTGCCAGCCATACGGGCTTCATGCCGACGCCTCTGATGCGGTTGAAGTTGGTCTCAATGCCCAGGGCGCACATGGCCATGGTGAGGATGAAAAGGTCCAGTCGGTTCCAGAAGGCCACCACCGGTGTGGGGATTACATTCATGGAGTTGATACCGGCCACGATGATGAAGAGTACGGCAAACCAGGGAATGGTTATTTTGCCGCGCTTGCCTTCCTCGGCTCCTTTGCGGCGTCCGAGCCAGATGCTGATGCCGATGAGAAAGGGGGCGATGAGCATGACGCGGAGCATCTTCACGATGATGGCGGAAGAGGCCGCCTCAGGGGAGATGGCGTTGCCTGCGGCCACGGCGTGGGCCACTTCGTGGATGGTGCCCCCGATATAGATTCCGAAGAGCTTTTCGCTGATGTCAAAGAATCCGGCTTTGTAAAGGGCCGGGTAGAGGAACATGGTCAGGGTGCCGAAGAGGACAACCGTTGAGACGGCCATGGCGCTCTTGTGGGCATCGGATTTCAATACCGGCTCTGTGGCAAGAACGGCTGCGGCACCGCAGATGGAGCTGCCGATGGAGGTGAGCATGGCCGTTTCGTAGTCCAGCTTGAAGAACTTGATGCCGAGGAAGCTCCCTAAGAGAAAGGTCGAGGTGGCCATGGTGACGCTCACGGCGAATCCGGCGGTCCCGACGGCGGCGATGTCCTGAAAGGTGATGCGGAAGCCGTAGAGGATCACCCCGAGTTTCAGCAGGGTGCGCGTGGCAAAGACGATGCCGGGCACCCATCGAGCAGGAAGGGCCATGCGCAGGGTGTTGCCGTAGATCATGCCGAGCATGATCCCTATGATCAGGGGGCTGACCCCCATTCTTTTGATGGGTGGAAATTCAGAACAGTAGATGGCTGTTGTGGCGAAAAGGGTGACGAAAAGGAGGCCGTTCATGGCATCTTTGCGATTTTCTGCTGGAAAAAACATCGGTTACCGCTCCTTGTGTCCTGCTTTGGGCAGCCCGCCTTGCGGGCCAAAATCGTATGCGATACGTCGCTTCAGTTCGTCCCCGAAGTGAAGAAACACCTCTCCTGTGCCTTGCATGGCCAAGGTTTGGGTGTTGGGTTTCAGCTTGTGGGAGACGAACGTGAGTCAGGGTGTTCTTTATGGCTGTTACCTTTAAGATAGCAGGCCATGTTGTTGAGTCCCTGGGGTGGAGTTTTTTCAGGGTGTATCGGGCAACGGGCGGTGCACATGTGGCGCCGCCCGGTGCCGTGGAGATACAGACTGCTTTTTTGTTGCTCCACTCCGTGAAGGAGATGCGCTTGTTTTATGAGTTGGGCTATGATAAGTCAAATTCATTGTATTTAAAAAGCTCATAAAAATATTTGATTTCTATGGGTGATTGGTTTAAAATTCAAGATGTTGTTTCAAACAGTGTCGGGGCAATATCGGGGGAAAAGCAGAAATACCGGGCTATTTACCGGTTTTATAGCAAGGAGATGACGTTACCATGCAAATGCGCATGACACTAAGGCAGCTGGAGTTGTTCCTGGCTCTGGCAAAAAGGCCTCACATCGGGGAAGTTGGCAAAGAGGTGGGGCTGACTCAGTCGGCCGTCTCCATGGCCATCAAGTCCCTGGAAGAGATTCTTGAGACCCGGCTTTTCGACCGGATCAATAAAAAGATTGTGCTAAACGAAAACGGCCGGCTTTTCCTCGGCCGGGTGGAGCACCTTGTGCTGGGCCTCAAGGAGGCGGAGTCCATTTTCCGGGATGAGCACCTTCACGGTGAGATCCGCGTGGGGGTGAGCTCGTCCATTGCCAACTACATTATCCCGAAGATCTTCTACAGCTTCATGCAGAGCCACGACGGGGTAAGCTTTAAAATGGAGACGGGCAACACCCATGAGGTGGCCTCGCTGATTGAAAATGGCCGGGTTGACATGGGGTTCATCGAGGGCGAGTACGACGGCCTGGATATTCAGCATGAGGTCCTCGGCAAGGATGAATTGTATATTGTCACCGGCGATGCGTCCCTGGTGAGGGAGGAGCCCTACCGCATGGAAGAGCTCCTCGGCAGGCGCTGGGTGCTTCGGGAAAAGGGTTCCGGAACCCGTGACACCTTCATGAGCCACCTGGGCGATCTGTCCAAGTCGCTGAACGTTTACATGGAGCTTGACCATACCGGTGCGGTGAAGTCCATCCTTTCCAACAGGGATACCGTCTCCTGTCTCTCCAGGTACAGCGTGCAAAAGGAGCTGAAGTACGGACTGCTGTTCAGGCTTCCGGTGGAGGGCTACTCCTTTACGCGGTCGTTTTACACCATCTGGCACAAGAACAAGTTCATGAGCTCGCTGATCACCGCCTTTATCGAGTTTACCCGAAGCTGGGACGGCATGTCACGTTAGCAGGCATCCTTAATCTGCCCCTTCCCCGCGGCGTGCCTTTTATACAGACATAACCATGGGTTTTCCTGCCGGGACATCGCTTGTCCCTGCAGGGGAACTATGGTAGTTTGATTCTGGAACGCATCTCAGCCTCCCCTTTCTTCCCTCGAATCTATCCATAGCCTCCTCGCGTTTCCTTTTCGCCTCCCTGTCCTTTCCTATCGGCTTTGTCGGTGGTGTGCCCACCGGAGCCCCAGACGCTTTTATGTGGAGAGACCCCATGTCCCCGTCCAGCAGTCCCGTAAAAACATCGGAGCTTTTGGTGAAAGCCCTTGAAGGAGAGGGCGTTCGGTACGTTTTTGGCGTGCCGGGTGAGGAGAATCTGGATTTTCTGGAGGCCCTTCGAACCTCCACCATTGAGTTCGTGTTGACGCGTCATGAACAGGCGGCTGCCTTCATGGCCGCCACCTACGGGCGTCTCACCGGTCGGGCCGGGGTGTGCCTTGCCACCCTGGGGCCCGGAGCGGCGAATCTTGTGACCGGTGCGGCTTATGCCCAGCTTGGTGCCATGCCCATGGTGATGATCACCGGCCAGAAGCCCATTACCCGGAGCAAGCAGGGACGCTTTCAGATTGTGGATGTGGTGAGCATGATGCGTCCCCTGACAAAGTTCACCCGCCAGATTGTCCACGGCAACACGGTGCCTGCCCTGGTTCGCGAGTGCTTTCGGCTCTCCGAAGAGGAGCGGCCCGGTCCGGTGCACCTGGAGTTGCCCGAAGACATTGCCGGTGAGGTGGTGGAGGACTGGCACCTGATTCCCCGGAGGGCTCCCTGCCTCAGCTGCGCGTCGAGGGCGTCGGTTGCCAAGGCGGCGGAGATGATCGAGGCGGCCTCCTCTCCGCTTCTGCTTATTGGGGCGGGGACCAATCGGAAGCAAGTGATCGAGCCCCTTCGGGCGTTTGTGGAGAAGACGGGCATCCCCTTTTTCAATACCCAGATGGGCAAGGGGGTCATTGGTGGGGCCCATCCTTTATACATAGGTACCGCTGCACTTTCGGATAACGATTACCTGCACTGTGCCATTGATCGGGCCGACCTGGTCATCAACGCCGGCCATGATGTGGTGGAGAAGCCCCCCTTTTTCATGCGGCCCGGGGGCAAGACGGTGATTCACGTCAACTACAGCCCGGCAGAGGTGGATACCGTCTATTTTCCCCAGCACGATGTGGTGGGGGATATCGGCAACAGCTTCAGCCGCCTTACAGAGAGACTTTCCAGAACCGATCACCATGATTTTTCCTATTTTATGAAAATCCGCCAGGAAGTGCTCGGGCACATGGCCATGGATGCCGACTCCAATCGGTTTCCCCTCCTGCCCCAGAGGGTGGTGGCCGATGTCAGGAAGGTGTTGCCGGCAGACGGTATCGTGGCCCTTGACAACGGCATCTTCAAAATCTGGTTTGCCAGGAATTACCGGACCAACAGGGACAACACCATCTTGCTTGACAACGCTCTGGCCACCATGGGGGCGGGGCTGCCCTCGGCCATGGTGGCGGCCATGCTTAAGCCTGACCGGCGGGTCATGGCAGTCTGCGGAGACGGCGGCTTCATGATGAACTCCCAGGAGATGGAGACAGCCGTTCGTCTGGGGCTTAATCTGGTGGTGCTGGTCCTGCGGGACAACTCCTACGGGATGATTCGCTGGAAGCAGGCCATGGACGGATATGCCGACTGGGGCCTTGAGTACGGAAACCCTGATTTTGTGCTTTACGGAAAGGCATACGGTGCGGGCGGGCATCGCGTTGAGAGTGCGGACAGCTTTCTACCGCTTATGGAGCGGTGCTTCGAGGAGGGTGGTGTCCATCTTATTGACGTGCCGGTGGACTATTCGGAAAATCAGCGGGTCCTGATCAATGAGCTGGCAGCCCGGGTGTGCCTGCTGTAAACAGCGAAATAGTTTTGTAACTATTCAGCTCAAAATGCCTCCGGCGGCCCTGCCGGGGGCCAAACTTTTAAAAAGTTTGACAAACAGGTCTTAAGCAAGCCTTTCCGGCTCCGCCGATATAATGTCGACTTTTTCGTGCATTAGGAGCGGTTTTTTTGAGCTTTTTTCAGAAAAACGACCCGCCGGAGATAACCTGAAAGAGGTACAAACTGACACACCCTTGAAGGAGGGCGATATGAACGTGGAGGTGCGATCCCCCTGGGACGGGCAAGTACTGAAGACTTTGCATATGGGCGGCAGGGACCGTGTGGAAGAGCTTCTGGTGAAGGCCACCGGGGCCCTTCAGAGTTGCAAGGCTTGGATTCCTGTGTGGGAGCGTCGGGAAATCCTGTTGAAGACGGCTGCAGATGTCAGGGCAAGGCACGAGGAATTTTCCCTGACCATTGCACAGGAGGGAGGAAAGCCCCTGATGGATGCCAGGGTGGAGGTGACCCGGGCCATCGGTGGCATCGAGTTGGCCGCAGAAGAGATGGGCCGCATGGCTGGCCGCGAGGTTCCCATGGGATTGAATCCGGCATCCGCCGGCCGTCTTGCCGTGACGACCCGGGAACCCATTGGCGTGGTGGTGGCCGTGAGCGCGTTCAACCACCCTTTGAACCTTGTTGTGCACCAGGTGATTCCCGCAGTTGCCACGGGGTGCCCGGTTATCGTGAAGCCCGCCACGCACACGCCTTTGTCCTGCATTGCCCTGGTGGAACTCCTGCACAAAAACGGGCTTCCCGAGGCCTGGTGTCAGGTGGCGCTCCTCGGCCGCTCCGAGGCCGAGGCCCTGGTGACAGACGCGCGAGTGAATTATCTCAGCTTTATCGGATCGGCGCAGGTGGGGTGGGGGTTGCGGAGCAAGCTGGCTCCGGGGACCCGCTGCGGGCTTGAACACGGGGGCGCGGCTCCGGTGATTGTGGGGGAGGATGTCGACCTGGATCTTCTGGTCCCCCCCCTTATGAAAGGGGGCTTTTACCATGCCGGGCAGGTGTGCGTGTCGGTTCAGCGTGTCTTCGCCATGAAAGGTATCGCAGGCGAGCTGGCTGCTAAAATGGCCCAGGCGGCATCGACGTTGATTGTGGGAGACCCCACCGACAGCACCACCGATGTGGGCCCATTGATCCGCTCAGGGGAAGCGGACCGGGTTGATGCGTGGGTAAAAGATGCCGTGAAGGCAGGAGGGCAGGTGCTGTGCGGCGGCATCAAGGTGTCTGAATCGGCCTATGCCCCTACGATCCTTATGAACCCTCCCGATACGGCCCGGGTTTCCACCGAAGAGCTTTTTGGCCCGGTGATTTGCGTGTACCCGTGCAAGAGCATGAATGAGGCGGTGCAACGGGCCAACAGCGTTCGGATGGCCTTCCAGGCGTCGGTGTTTACCCATGACATCGACACGGCCATGCGGGTGGCTCGGCACCTGGACGCCTCGGCTGTCATGATCAACGATCATACGGCGTTCAGGGTGGACTGGATGCCCTTCGGCGGCAGGCGCGAGAGCGGCCTGGGCGTGGGGGGCATCGGAGACACCATGCGGGAGATGACCCAGGAGAAACTGATCGTGTTCCACCACCGATAGAATTCCCTTCACTACAAACACACATACACTGAATGTGAGAAATAAATAAGGGTCAGGCAAATAAGCTTGACAGTTTTTCTTCTATGATGTCAAAATGTTGACGTGGCTGTTGATCCGCAACGCCCTGTGACCTTTATGTCCTTCCAACTCAAAACCAGGGGCTATGGCAAAAATAAAATATACACGTATTGGCGTGTATAGCATTCCATGAATGCCTTACCGACCGGTGAATTCCCGACACCGCTCAAACGGCCAATAGTTCAGGATGTATAATTATTTCCCGGCCGAGCCCCAGCATCCCGTGATTTCGATGCCAACATGATTCGATAAGGAGGTTTTGTATGCCTCGTAGCCTTCGAATGCTTGTGCCGGACCGGGCCTGTGCCTACCATATTATCTCTCGAACTGCCCTTGACGGGCTTCCCTTTGATCCCCGGGATAAAGATGAACTGGTGCGACTTATCAAATGGCTCAGTCGTGTCTATTTCGTTGATGTTCTGGGCTATTGCATTATGGGGAACCATTTTCACATTCTCGTTGTTGTGCACCCGGACCTTTCTGCTACGGATGCTGAAATCAGGCGTCGATTTGTTGTGCGATATGGCCCAAAGCGAGTTTTTCCGGAGTCGGAGATGGCTCGCCTGAAGTCAAAATGGTGCAACCTTTCAGAATATGTCAAAGAGGTGAAACAGTCTTTTTCAAGGGCGTTTAACGAAAGGCGGGATCGCAGAGGGACACTTTGGGGAGATCGATTCAAAAGTGTCATCGTTGAAAACGGCGGGGCGCTTCTGAACTGTCTGGCCTATATAGATTTAAACCCCGTCAGGGCCGGTATTGTCAAACGCCCGGAAGACTACCGGTGGTGTTCACTGGGGTACCATGCACAGACCGGGAACCGGGAAGATTTTCTTTCCGATGACTTCGGGCTTGTGGAGTTTGGAGTGACCTCTTCCGAAGAGCGGCTGACCAGGTACCGGGAATATGTTTACCATGCAGGGGCCGTTGAAAAAGAGGGGACCGCAAAAATCGAACGGGGCATTCTCGAAATGGAAGAAAAGGGAGGTTTCCGCATGGGCCAGGTAAGGCGCCTGGGGTACCGTGCGAAATGTTTTTCCGACTCCGGCGTCATTGGCTCCCAGGGCTTTGTCGCTGGGATGCTGCACTATTTTAAAGAACGTATACCGAACAAGCGCAAGAGGGTTCCCCTTGAGGTCTCAGGGTTTGAAGGGATTTACACCATGAAGCGATTGAGCCGTGCTTGACGAGGTTGGGGGAGGCTGTGGTGGTGTTCGTATAGAACGAATTTCCAAGGCAGGGGTGCGTCTTTGCGCTTTGTGGGGTGGTGAAGGTTGGGCGTTTGAATCGTGCAAACAGAAGAGTGATACGTAGTGAGGTATTAGGGTGGTGCCTCTAAGAAGCGAAACGGTTTTTATGCGGTTATATCGTTTTTGTTTATTAACTACTTGAAAATAAGGGGTATGTTTGTTCTGTGCCGCCTTCGCGAATGCTCGGCGTTACCTTAAGGACAGGATCGTTCCTGCCGATTACCAGCCGATAAAAATGGCCATGCTGTTTTTGAAATAAAAACTTGCCTGACCCCTGACAATACAAGAGGGCTGTTCAGGCAGGGGTGGATGATGTATAGTGTGAAGATTAAATTATAGCGAATACTCAATGGTTTGTGTGTGAATTATCCCTCCGTAGATCAGCCCTGATGACACTCCGCTCATATCCTATTCTCAATGACGCCGATACCGACCTGAAACGCTGAGTACGGAAGGCTCACCATGGCAACAGTGCCTCGCAGACACGGGTGTGCGGGGTATCATGCAACGCATACAGTAACGATACGGAAATCATACCAGAAGAGGGAGAGCGCCATGAAGAAACGATGGATGCTGGCCGCTGTGGCCGTGTGGGTGGTTATCGGAATCGGAGTGGTCAATGCCATGAAACCTGAACCCAACCCTGATAAGCTGTGGCGATACATCACCGAAGGGTCCCCCTATGACACCTGGGGGTTCTGGGGAGACCACATAGGGCTTCAACCCGGGGCAGCACCCCATGGCCCCTTTCACAAGGTTTATGTGAACAAGCGAGGCCTTGACTCCATGAGAGCTCCGGCGCATTACGGAACCCTCATCGTCAAAAATAACTATGGCGATGAAATGGGAACTGACCTGAAGGCTGTTACGGTGATGTACAAGGTGAAGGGATACAATCCCGAAGCCGGGGACTGGTTCTGGGTGAAGTACACCCCCGAAGGAAAGGCGGAAAAATTCGGAAGCCCCCAGGGGTGCATCGATTGCCATGCGTCCATGGTCGATAGTGACTATATTATGGTTCACAGTTTTGGTGGCGAAGACGAAGAAGAATAAGGTTCAAGGTACCACTCCGGCATTGACTCCTGTTCCGGTGAGATGTTTCTGGTAACCATTACGGTAACATTACAAAGAAGTCATTTGTTCTCAGGCGGTACAAGGGTGTAACGTGGCCGCATCTCCTCCTTTACGGAGGAGGTGCGGTTTTTTTGTGAGAGCCATTTAAAAAGCCGGTGACGTTTACTATCTGGGTGTGGCTTTGTTCCCCTTGAAACCTGACCCCAAAATGCTTATATATTTGCAGCAATTCTCTGAATCGATGGCCGCTTGTTAGAACCAGCCAGAGACTTTGGAGAAAAAGAAACGATTGCAACGTGTTGCACTGTCGCCTTACGTCACTGCGTGCCGCGTCTCATTTTTTTGCCGGATCGCAAGGGCCAGAACGCATTCAAACCCTTGAATGTTTCGAGCCCAGAAGTGTTCGGGTTGAACCTTATGTCTGTGCAGACCGGAGATACTACATATGGAAGAACTCAAAGCGAAAGTAGAAGAGTCCCACGGCCGGATCAACGCCGTTCGTCAGGAGATCGGCAAGGTGCTTGTGGGACAGACGAAACTGGTGGACGGGCTCCTCATGGGGCTCTTTACCCGGGGGCATATCCTCATCGAAGGGGTGCCCGGCCTTGCCAAGACCAGCGCGGTCAAGGCCGTTGCCGATGCCGTGGACGCTGCCTTCAAGCGGATTCAGTTTACCCCGGACCTGCTGCCCGCAGACCTCGTGGGCACCGAGATTTACCGACCCCAGTCCGCGGATTTCGTGACCCGCAAAGGCCCCCTGTTCCGCAACATCATTTTAGCCGATGAGATCAACCGGGCTCCCTCCAAAGTGCAGTCCGCTCTGCTGGAGGCCATGCAGGAGCGCCAGGTGACCATCGGGGACCAGACCTTTGCCCTTCCCGACCCGTTTCTGGTCCTGGCAACCCAGAACCCCATCGAGCAGGAGGGAACCTACCCGCTTCCCGAAGCCCAGGTGGACCGTTTCATGTTCAAGCTGCTCGTGGATTACCCCAGCAAATCCGAAGAAAAAGAGATCATGCGCCGGGTGGGCTTTGAAAACCCGGAGGAGGTTCGTCCCGTCATCACGCCCGCCGACCTGTCGGCGACCTTTGACCTTATCCATTCCATCTACATGGATGAGAAGCTCAGGGACTACATCGTGGACCTGGTCTGCGCCACCCGTCAGCCGGGTGAGGTGGACGGCGACCTGGCCGCATGGATCCGTTTCGGAGCCTCCCCCCGGGCCACCATTTTCCTGAGCCTTGCGGCACGGGCCTGGGCCTTTCTCCAGGGCCGCACCTACGTGACCCCCCAGGACGTCAAGCAGATTGCCCCGGATGTCCTTCGTCACCGCATCATCGCCTCCTACGAGGCCGAAGCCGAGGACATCACCACGGATACCATCATCGAGAGGCTTTTTGAGAGGGTGGAGGTGCCCTGATATGCTCCCGGCCGAGGTCTTGAAAAAAATCAAGCGGATCCATATCCGAAGCCGCCGTATGGCCGATACCATGATGGCGGGGCACTACCGCTCCGTCTTCAAGGGCGCGGGCATGGAGTTCGAAGAGGTGCGGGAGTACTCCCCGGGTGATGAGATCCGCAGCATCGACTGGAAGGTCTCCGCCCGTATGGGGCGTCCCTTTATCAAGCAGTTTCGCGAAGAGCGCGAGATGGTGGTGATGCTGCTCATCGACATGAGCCGCTCCGGGTTTTTCGGTACCGGCGAGAGCCTCAAGGTTGACAAAGCCGCGGAAGTGGCCTCTGTCCTGGCCTTCAATGCCATTAAGAACGGGGACAAGGTGGGGGCGATCTTTTTTACCGATCAGGTGGAGCAGTATATCCCGCCCAAGAACGGATCGGCCCATATCTGGCGCGTTATTCGGGAGATTTTTACCTTTACCCCGACATCCCGTGGCACCGATATCGACGAAGCCGTTGCTTTCCTTGCGCGGGTATGCCGTAAGCGCACGGTGAGTTTCGTGATCTCCGATTTTCTCGCCGAACCCTGCACCCGCACCTTGAGGCTTGTGGGACGAAAGCACGAACTCATCTCCATTCTTCTTTCCGATCCCGGGGATTTCCTGCTTCCCGGCACCGGGCTCCTGACGACGCGGGACTTTGAAACCGGCCGAGACGTGGTGCTGGACCTGTCCAACCGGCGGTGCCGCGAAAAGGTGCGCCAGGTCAAGCTGGCTGAAAAAGCCGAGATCATGGATGAGATGAAACGTGCCGGTGTGGACATCATCGATCTCTCCACCGAAGCCTCCACCACGGATGCCCTCACCCGGTATTTTACCTGGCGGGAAGGGAGACGGCGATGATGAAATCCCTTGCCCGTATGGGGCTTTCGGTTTGTTTTCTGCTCCTGTTCCTGATGGCCCCCTGCCTGTATGCCGAAGAACCCCCGCAGCCTCCCGCGTCACCTTCCGCAGTTTCTCAGGCCATCGAAAAAGCCCCCATGACCGATATCCACGACATCGCCCCCCCTCTTTTTACCGGTCTCTCGTCCGGTGCGAAAAAGGCCATGTTGTATGGGGGCATCGCCCTTGGCGTCGTGCTGTTGGTGCTCGTGGGGCTTTGGCTCTGGTTCCGGCGCAAGCAGGGGCCGAAAAAAGCACCCGAGATCTACCAGCCTCCCGATGTCCTGGCCCTCATGGCCCTGGACCGCATTGAAACGTTGATGAGCCAGGACGGGAAGGCGTTTTACTTTGAGCTCTCCGAAGCGGCCAAGCATTACCTCAAAGGGCGGTTTGGCCTAAACGCCCCGGAGATGACCGCCGAGGAGCTGCTGCCGAGGCTGACTGGCCTTCCGGTGACACCGGACCAGAAAAAAACGGTCTCCACTCTCTTTGCCCATGCCGAGCCCGTCAAGTTCGCCGGGTTGACCCCCGATGCCAACACCATGGCCGAGGATTTTTCAGCCATCCGCAGCTTTGTCACGGAAACGGCTCCGGTTGCGGAATCGGGAGAGGTCAAATAAGGGTTCAAATAAAAAATAAATATACAAGTCTCCCATGAATGCCGCTGTGATTTAACCCGAGGAACGAGGGGTAAAGCGCAGCGGTAACCAGCTTTCAAGGTGGTTCACCTTGCCGCCGGAGGCAGTCCGGTTACAGATGCCTCCGGCGGCCCTGCCGGGGGCCAAACTTTTGAAAAGTTTGATAAACAGGTTTTAAAGGCAGACTCAGTTTAATCTGAACCAATGGCGAATGTGATTTTCCCTGAAGAACGAAGGGGAAAGCGCATTCGCAACTTGCTTTCAAGGTGGCACACCTTGCCGCCGGAGGCATCTTTTGGGTTTTTACTCTGCCCCTGTCGTTCATCCGATTTTAACCATAGAAGGCATCGCTTTTGTATGTTTTATTATTGTACCGTCCCTAAAACGTAGCTAATGACAGTGGCCGGGCATTTTTTACAACGTTGACCATAGAAGGCATGACATGTTTGAGTTCGCAACGCCGTGGGCGTTTGTTTTGATGGGTGTGCTTCCCCTTCTCTGGTGGGGGATGCGGCGACGGGAGGTCCCGGCGCTCAGGGTCTCGGCTACCGCTCCCTTTTCCCTGGTGGAGCGGTCCTGGGCCGTGTCCGGCGCGAAGCTGGTGCCGCTTTGTGCGGTTTTGGCTCTTGTGTTGATGATCGTGGCCCTGGCGAGACCGCGCATGGGCGTCGAGCACAGCCTGGTGAAGACGGCCGGGGTCAATATCGTCATCGCCTTGGACACCTCGGGCAGCATGGCCGCCCTTGATTTTACCCACGAGGGCAAGACCGTGGATCGCCTGGTGGCCGTCAAACAGGTGGTGGACCGGTTTGTGGCCGGGCGAAGCGGGGACCGCATCGGCCTGGTGGTTTTCGGCACCGAGGCCTTCACCCAGATTCCCCTGACCCGGGATTACAACACCATCTCCTCGATCCTGGAAGAGGTGGAGATCGGCGCGGCAGGAGAGCAGACGGCCATCGGCGATGCCCTTGGGATTTCCCTGAAGCGTCTTGAGGACATTGAGAGCACCTCCAACGTTATTGTGCTCCTCACCGACGGGGAGAACACCGCAGGAGAGCTCGCCCCGCTTTTATCTGCGGAGCTTGCTGCCAAACGGGGCGTGAAGGTCTACACCATCGGTGTGGGGACGAAGGGCAAGGTGCCCTTTCTCGTGGACCATCCCCTGTTTGGCAAGCGCTATGTCTACCAGGAGGTCTCCATGGACGAGGGGACCCTGAAAAAGATAGCGGCAAAGACCGGCGGGCTCTACTTCCGCGCCGAGGACGCCGAGGCCCTGGAAAAAATATGGGCCACCATCGATCGCATGGAAAAAAGCGAGGTGGAGGTGACCTCGTGGACCGAGTACAGCGAGTACTACCGGATTCCCCTTCTCATGGCCCTGGTTTTTCTTTTGACCTCCGTCACCCTGGGCAACACACGATTTTTGAGGGTACCATGACCTTTGCAGACCTGCATATGCTTTACCTGATCTGGCTTGTGCCTGTCCTGGCGGCGATGTTCGCCTGGGGCGGCGTGCGGCGCAGGCGAATTCTTACCTCTTTTGCCTCCGGCAGGAGCCGTTCTTCGGTGCTTCCGGAAAAGACAACGGGCAGGCGCCGCGTAAAGGCGGGGCTTATGGTCCTTTCGGTGCTGTTTCTCATCCTCGCCCTGGCCGGGCCCCGGTACGGGTATGTCTGGCAGGAGGTGGAGAGAAAAGGGGTGGACATCATCGTGGCCCTGGACTGCTCCAAGAGCATGCTGGCCGGCGACGTCAAACCCTCTCGCCTGGAACGGGCCAAACGCGAGATCATCGACCTTCTGGCCATGCTGGAGGGGGATCGCATCGGCCTTGTGGCCTTTGCCGGTGAAGCCTTTCTCCAGTGTCCCCTGACCCTGGACTACAGCTCTTTCAATATGTTCCTTGAGGCCTTGTCCCCGGACTACCTGCCCGTGGGGGGCACCGACCTCCAAGGGGCCCTCACCGTGTCCATGGAGGCCTTTAAGTCCGAGGACGCAACGGACAAGGCCGTTATCCTCATCACCGACGGGGAGAGCACCGACGGCAACCCCGACGAGGTGGCAAAAAAGGCTGCAGAGCTGGGTATCAAGGTGTTTACCATCGGCGTGGGGAGCAAAGAGGGCGTGCCGGTGCCCGATGCCTCCGGCGGGTTCAAGAAGAACCGGGACGGCAGCATCTTGCTCTCCAAATTGGATGCGGCCACCCTCAAGCACATGGCGGCGTTGACCGGGGGCAGTTTCGTGCGCTCCGTGGCCGGAGACATGGACCTGGATGTCATCTACACTCAGGGCATCCGCAAGACCATGGAAGCCCGGTCCCTTGAGAGTTCCCGTAAAAAGGTGTGGGAGAACAGGTATCAATGGTTTCTGGGAGCCGCCATCCTTTGCCTGGTGGTGTATCTTGGTCTCGGAGACGCCAGGAAAAACGGGGCGGCCCTTATGATTGCCCTGTGCCTGGTGATGCCCAGGCCCGCAAGGGCCCTGGACCTTGCCTCTCCCCTTGAAAAGGGGGTCACGGCCTTTGATGCCGGAGACTACGAGTCCGCCTTGACCCATTTCATCGAAGGGCAGCTGAGCGACCCCGACAACCCGGACATTGATTTCAACATCGGCACCGCCTATTATCGCCTGGGCAAATTTGACGAGGCTGCCCAAAGTTTTGAGCGGGCCGCCCGCTCCGAGGCGTCATCCCTTAAAAACAAAGCCCTCTACAACCTCGGCAACAGCCGGTTTAAAAAAGGTGAGGTGGAAAAGGCCATCGACACCTGGGAGAATCTCCTCAAAGCGTCCCCGGAAGACCGGAAAACCACCGAGAACCTTGCCTTTGCCAAAAAGAAACTTGAAGAGATGAAGCAGCAGCAAAAGGACCAGAAAGGACAAAAGGACCAGAAAGGACAGGGGGACAACAAGGAAAAGAAGGACGGAGATTCCCAGGCATCCGATGAAAAGAATCCGGGCCAGCAGGGCCAGGACGGCAAGGACTCCCAGGGCAAGGATAAGGACCAGCAGACCCCTTCCGGCGAAAAAGATCCCGGGAAAGACCAGGCAGGTCAACAGCCGCCTCCCCCATCCCCCGAGGAGGGAGACCAACAGCCTGGGGGGGACGGGGCCGAAGGCGGTGAGGAAGATCAAGCCGAGGGCATGCAGGGTAAGACCGGGGAGCAGGCCCCCGGAGATGAGGAGATGCAGCAGGCTGCCTCTGCCCTCAACCGATTAAAAGACAAACCCGGCGGCGTCATGATGCGACGCGCCGAAAAACGACGTGTGGAAAAGGACTGGTAGATGAAACGCATGTTTCCCCTCTTGTTGACGATCCTGCTGTGCGGCTTGGGAGCCTCCGCCGTCCATGCCGAAGGGGCAAGGGCCGTGGTGGATACCAACCGGTTGAGGCTGGGCGAATCCCTGACCCTGCGCGTGGTCGCCGACTTTGACGACGCCCGGGTCCACATGCCCGAGCTGGCCGACTTTCGTGTGTCTCCCCGGGGCACCAGCTCCCGGATGCAGATGATCAACGGGAGGACCACCCGGGAGGTCGAGAGCCTCTATCTGCTGGTCCCCTTGCGGACAGGGTCGCTGACCATCCCGGCCATTCCCGTTAAGGGACGCGGGGTGGTGGTGCACACGCAGCCCGTAACGGTCCGGGTGGCAGAGCGGGGGGTAGCCTCTTCCACGGATCAGCCCTGGCGGGTCACGGCCGAGGTCTCCAACACCACCCCGTATGTGGGCGAACAGCTGGTGTGGACCTTCCGGTTCCAGACGGCGGCCCGGTTTCAGAATGCCCGGCTGGGAAAGCCTGATTTTGAAGGGTTTTCCTCGGACGAAATGGGCGAAGGGCGCGCCTTTGAACAGGTGATCAACGGGCGGCGATATGCGATCCATGAAGTGACCGAGCTGCTGATCCCCCAAAAATCGGGGGCCGTGGACATCAAACCGGCCAGCCTCTCTGTTTCCCTGGTCACGGGGCGCTCCCGACGGTCCCAGGACCCCTTCTTTGACGATTTTTTCTCCAGCCGTAGCGTGATGGAGCAGAAGCTGCTCACCACCGACGGGGTCTCCCTGACTGTCAGTCCCCTGCCTCCGTACTCCGGGGATGCTTCTTTTTCAGGGCTTGTGGGGGATTTCTCCTTTACGGCCTCCCTTGAAAAAGAGCAGGTCCAGGCAGGGGATCCCCTCACTCTGACCCTGACGATTTCAGGCACGGGCAATATTCGGGATGCCGCGGCCCCCCTTCTTTTTCTTCCCGGGGGGATGAAGCAGTATGGGGATACCCCCGTGGAGGAGATCGGCATGGGCCCCGGGGGCTGGCAGGGGCAAAAGACCTTTAAGACCGCCATCGTTCCCTTGACGGCCGGAACGGTGACCATCCCCCCCGTCACCCTGGTGTGGTTTGATCCGAAATCCGGAAGCTACCGTACCCAGCGCTCCGGCCCCTTAGTGTTCACCGTAACGGAAAACAAAGCCGCCGAAGAGGTGGAGGTGTTTCAAGCCGGTGGTTCTGCCCCTTCGATGACGGGGGTGAAAGATGAGGTTCGGCTCAAAGGCCGGGATATCCTTCCCCTGAAGGTGGACCCGGACGCGGTGACCCACCGGGCGCCCATGTCCATGACCGTTTTCCTGGCATGGCTGGCCGGTCCCCTGGGACTTTGTCTCCTTGTCGCTTTTGGGCTCAAGCGGTTCACCCGGGATCTCAGTGTGGCACAAGCCCTGTCGCGAAAAGCCGCACGGGCCGTAAAGGACGCGGAAAAGGCCGTGGGTGACAACGATCTCTTTTACGAAAAGCTCCATGTGGCCCTTGCCGCTGTGATGGGCGCCCTTGCCGGGCGGCCCGTGGAGGGTATGACCGGCGAAGACATCCGGGGGATCGTAACAGGGGCCGGGGGGCGTGCCGAGGCAGCCGAGGCGTGTGTGGCTATTCTTTCGTGTGTGGAAGCCGCCCGATACGGCGGCGGGTCCGAAGGGCAAGGGGGACGCAAGGAGAAGCTACGGGTCCTTGGGCAGCTCGTAAAGGAGGTGAAAGCATGAAACGCATCCTGTGTGTGTTGGTTTTGTTGATTCCCGCGGTTGCCTTCGGGAGCGAGGCGTCCAAGGTCTTTTACGACGGCATCGCTCACTATGAGAAAGGGCGCTATGACGACGCCCTTACGAGTTTCCTTTCCATTACCGAGCAGGGCATCGAAAACGGCAAATTGGCCTACAACCTGGGCAACACCTATATGCAGAAAGGGGACCTGGGACGTGCCGTCCTCTGGTACGGTCGCGCCAACCGCCTGATGCCCAAAGACCCGGACCTGGTCTTCAACCGGAACCTGGCCCTCTCCCAGGTAAAGGACCGCCAGGAAGAGACGGCAAACCCTGTGGTGTCCGTCCTCTTTTTCTGGAAACAGGGGCTCCCCCTTAAAACCCTCCAGGGGCTTGCCATAGGTGCAGGATGTCTTTTCTGGACCCTGCTGGCCCTTGCGGTGCTGCTGCGCCGAATGCCCCTTAAAACAGCCGCTGCCGCCACCGGCGTTTTCTTTGCCCTCCTTGCCGCCACCGCCCTCTGGGACACGGCCGCAGACGCCCGTATCCAAAAGGGCGTGGTCCTTCCCGAGGCCGTCTCCGTACGATCGGGCCTCGCCGATACCGCCACCGAACTCTTTACCCTCCATGCGGGAAGCCGAGTCACCGTCGAGCAGGAACGCAACGGATGGATCCGCATCGCCTTTGCCCAGGGCAAAATCGGCTGGGTGAAAAAAGAGAGTGTCGGGGTGATTTGAGGTGCCTTTGGAGCGCCGCACTCCTGTGCGGCATTCGCACGACAATGGTATCCCGGACCATGCTTTCGGATCAGATAGTCAATATGCCCACCTAACGACAAGAGGGCGCATGCCGTAGCCTAAAAAAGCCGCACGGAGTGCGGCGCTCCATAAACGACCCGAAGCCTTTGGAGCGCCGCACTCCTGTGCGGCATGCGTTTCGCAACGACGTTGACCCATACCGGTTTAACTAAAACGTCAGCACTGTTCCGGTGTGGACCGGACGATACACGTCTCCCATGCGGGATATGAGCCCTTTGAGGTGCTCCGGCCCGCCGCTGCAGTGGCAGATCATGACGTGGGGGATTTTTTGCTCCAGAAGGTAATCGGTGGTGCGCTCAATGCGAGCGGGGTCTGCTTCCACCAGGTGGGTGCCGCCGATGACCGCGTGGATGGGTTCATCAAACACGTGTTTTACCTTCTCCAGGATATTGACCACCCCGGGGTGTGAGCACCCCAGCACCACCACCAATCCCTTCATGGTTTTCATGACGAGGACCTGTTCCTCGGAAAAGTCATCGACCTCACGGCCTCCGTTTCGTTCCACCACAAATCGCTGGTTGATGTGCTCAAAGGGGCAGGTCCGTTCAAATCCCGTGACGGAGTAGACCCCCGGAAACACCTCTTTGGCATCCCCTTCGATTTCGTGGACCGCAACCCCCGCTCCGCTAATCTCCTCTTTGGAAAATGCATTGCCCAGAAAGGCTTCTCCCGTCACCCTGAAGCCGTATTTCCTGTTAAAGAACCCGGGCCGTACAAACAGGTTTGTGGCCCGTTTTCCGGCATGCTCGACAAAGGCCTTGTACCCGCCGGAGTGGTCATAATGGCCGTGGCTGATAAACACCGAGTCCACCGCCTCGGTTCGGATGCCAAGGCGTTTGGCGTTTCTCAAAAACATTTCTGTAGAGCCCGTATCAAAGAGAAAGGAGGCCTCTCCAGCCTCAATGTAAAAGGACAACCCGTGTTCGGCTTCCAGCTGGGTGTTCTCTCCGAGTGAATTTTCCACAAGTGTGGTGATTGATACCTTCATGATTGGTTTCCTTTGGGTTGACGACACAGCCCGGCCACAGGGAGGGGCTGTTTATAACTCTTGTGTGAAGAGTGCAGTATTGTCCCATGGCGGGATAGAAGTCAATGGCCCATGGGAGGGCTGGTCGGATCCCCGCGGCACATGTCACGGGGGCCTTTACAGGCTGTAAAGAAAAAGGACAATCCGGTTTGGAATAAATCTCGGAAGGAATGATGTGTGGTTTGGGTAACTTATTGATATCTCTGCAGATAGAGCTATGTGTTTTCTTCCTGCGCCGATTGGCACGGTCGTTGCCACCTTTTTGAAGGAGCCGGTACACAAGGCGTATATCGCAGAGACAAATAGGATGATGCGGAGTGCATATAATGGGTAGGGGTTGATTAAAAGCAAAACCCCGGGACATGTCCCGGGATTGGATGGGCCTGAGGCGCAGGGCCTTCATCGCGTATTTTTAAAAAATCCCATGGCAGAAACAGGCATGAGAGAAAGGAGGTTTTCCGCATCGCAACCGTCCGCGATGCAGGAGGTGAAAAAACCGTAGCGTCCCGGATCCCCTGACCGGGCGGTACGGTTTTTTTTGCCCTTGCAAGGCCGTCCCTTTCGGAGCCTGCCCGCATTTACTCCCCGTTTTGCAGCACCCCCAGAAGGATCTCCTGAAAATCTGAAAACCGGTAGGGTTTGACGGCAATGGCCTTGATGCCGAACTCTTCGTAGCGGGACATGATGGGATCGCTGGCGTAGCCGCTGGAGATGATGATCCGGGCCCCGGGGTCCATGGCGAGGATTTTCTCCGAGGCCTCCCGGCCCCCCATTCCCCCCGGGATGGTCAGGTCCAGGATCACCGCGTCAAAGGGCGTGCCGGCCTCCAGCCGTTGACGGTACGTGCGCACCGTCTCTTCGCCCTCCACGGTAAAGGTGGGTTCGATGCCCATCTTGAGCAAAATCGTCTCCAGGATTTTTCGGATCACGGCCTGGTCGTCCAGGATAAGGACATGTGCCCCTTTGGCGCACTCGTCGGTCCGGGGTTTGGGCCGGTCCTCGGGCGGTTCGGCAGGCAGGGCGTCGGCGGCGGGAAAATCCACGGTGAAGACGGTGCCGACGCCCTGTTCGGAGTCCACCTTGATGGTGCCGCCGTGTTTGGTGACGATGGCATGGGTGGTGGCAAGGCCCAGGCCGCTGCCTGTGGTTTTGGTGGTGAAGTAAGGATCGAAGATTTTATCGAGGTGTTCCGGGGGGATGCCGGTGCCGGTATCCTTGACGGTGATGCGGATAAATCGCCCCGATGGTTCCCGGGCGTTTTTTGCCGTCAAGGTAATGACCCCGCCGGTGGCCATGGCCTGATGGGCGTTGATGATGAGGTTACCCATGATTTGGTTCAGCTGGCCCTTGTCGGCGGCCACGGGCCACAGGTCCTCGTCGATGGCCGTCTCAAGCCGCGTGTTCAGCCCGTGGGTGGCAAAGGTGGCGGCGTCGGCAAGGGCCTTTCCCACGGGAATGATTTTTCTTACGGGGGCTTCATGTTTGGCAAAGGTCAAGAACTGGCCGGTAAGGGCAATGGCCGCCTCCATGGACTCCTCGGCAGAGGCAAGGCATGCAAAGGCTTCATGGTCTTCCGGCAGGGCCATCTTTGCCATGGAGAGGTTGCCGTAGAGCCCGGTAAGCAGGTTGTTGAAGTCATGGGCGATGCCCCCGGCAAGGATCCCCAGGGATTCGAGTTTCTTCATCCTGAGGACCTCTTCTTCGGCCTTTGATTTGTCCGTGATGTCGTTGAAAATGATCACGGCACCGGTGACATGGCCCTTTTCGTCGCGTATGGGGGCCATGTTGTAGCAGATCCTGCAGGGAGCCTCATTTCGTGACACCAGGGTTGCTTCGGTGGTGATGTTCAGGTGGCCCCGGAGCGCGGGGTCGGTGAAGTCGGGAAGGGACTGGGGGCGGTCCGTGTGGATGGTTCTGAGGGGGAAAACCTCGGCCATGGGCCTGCCCTCGGCCTCGGAAAGGGACCACCCGGTCAGGGCCTCGGCCGCCGGGTTGAGGCGGGTGACAACGCCGGTCGTGTCCGCGGTAATAACCCCGTCTCCCATGGAGTCCAGGGTGATGCGCAGGTTTTCCCTGCTGTCCCGGAGTTTTTTCGTCTGCCTTCCCACCTGTTGCCTCAGGCTGGAGGTCCATGCCCAGAGCAGGAAGATGACGGAAATCACGATGCCGACGATGACTTCAATGCTGATGAGGAGCGTGTCCGGCAGCCAGGCACCGCCGGGGCTGACCCAGCGGCGATAAAGTTCCTGGTGCCTGCGCAGGGAGATGCTGTCCACGGCTTTTTCAAGGATGCCGAAGAGCATCGGGTTGTCGCCGGAGGTGGCCAGGGCCAGGCGGTTTAAAAACCGGGTGCGGTCGGCAATGTGGAGGTTGGTGAGCCCAAGGTCCTCAATGAGGTAGGAGGCCTCCATGCTGTTGATCACCATGGCATCGCAGGTCCCCGAAGAGACCGCATAAAGGCCCCGGGTGGCGGTTTCCACGCCGGTGGGGATGACGTGGGGATGGAACCGGTCCAGGGCGGTCCGGAGGGCAAGCGGCTCTGTCGTGCAGAGGGTTTTGCCGGCAAACTCCGGGATACCTGTTGCCTGGCTTGTTTTCCGGGTAACGACGGCATAGGGCACCTTGACCACAGGGGCGGTGACGAGAAGGGAATCGCTGCGGCTTTTTGTGCGGCTGACGGTGAGGATGATGACGTGCCGGTTTTTTTCTGCATGGGCAAGGAGTTTATCCCACCGGTCGAAGGAGAGGATGGGCAGCTTCAGGCCCAGGTGTTTTTCCATGTCATGAAGGTAGTCCACAAACAGGCCGTCGACCTTTTTTTCTTCGTTGCGGAAGGTGAAGGGAGGCCGATTGTCCTGGAGGAGAACCGTGAGGAGTCCCTTGTTGGACGCAATCCATCCCTGCTCTTCCGGTGTGAGGGGAAGGGGGGCTTGCGTCCGGCACGCCGCAAGGGCAAGGAGGCCGATAAAAATTCCCGTCAGGCGGTGAAGGCTCCGTCGCCCGACAGCAGGGGCAGGGATGTCTGGCATGGTTTATCTGTCCGGTTGGGGTGCGAGTATGTACCAAGAATACCACAGAATATCCGCCTCGTGAAAGGCAGGGACCATCGCATCCCATGGCGGCCACTAAAAATCGACGGAGATGCCTGCTGTGTGACAGGTTTCAGAAGGCCCCCTTCGGGCCACCGCTGCGAAATCAGGCGTCAACTTCGGGGGTCATGCAGGGGCCGTCGGATTTTTTCTCCAGGCGCCCCATGGAGCAGAAGATACCGACGACGCTGACGCCGCTGAAGATGAGAAAACCGGTGCGCATGGCTTCGACAAAGGCGGCGGCGGTCTCATGGGTTACCGGGGCTTTGCCCATGAAAAGGGTGAGGATAAAGGTGATGACCGTCATTGCGGCAAGCATGCCCACGGTGCGCATGGTGGCGATGAGGCTGGAGGCGATGCCGTAGTCTTTGGGGGTGACACTGCCCATGACGCTGGTCATGTTGGGGGATGAAAAAAGGGCGAACCCGATGCCCAAAAGCGCGAGGATCCCCATGAGAAAGTGGATGGAGGTCTCCATCCCGATGGTGGCGCACAGGGCCAGGGCCACGGTGCAGAGCCCCATGCCGAAGGTGGCGATGCGGGCCGGCGGGAGGGTGTCTGAGAGCCGTCCCGAGACCGGTGAGAGAACGGCCTGGAGGATGGGCTGCGTCACGAGAATGAGGCCAGCGTTCTGGGGGGAGAGTCCCTTGACCTGCTGGAGGTAGAGGCTGAAGAAAAAGGTCACGCCGAAGGAGGCCGCGTAGTTGATCAGGGTGGCGATGTTGCTCATGGCAAAGACGCGGTTTTCCAGCAGGAGCCGCACGTTCAGGATGGGGGACTTGCTTTTGGCCTCCCAGGCGAGAAACCCCACCATGCCCCCAAGACCCAGGGCGAGAAGGGTCGCGTGGATCGTTCCTTCGTTCAGGTGGGTTGCCCCGAAGATCATGGCAAACAGGGAGCCCATGTATATGAGGCTTCCCGTCCAGTCAAAGGGCATGCCCTCGGCCCCTTTCCACTCCCCTTTGAGGCGGGTGACGGTAAGGGCAAGGGAGGCCAGCTCCAGGGGCAGGGCGGCAAAAAAGACCCATCGCCATCCGAGATGGGTGACCATGAAGCCCGCCAGGGTAGGGCCTGCAGAGAGACCCAGGTAGACTGCCGCCACAACGATCCCCATGGCCTTTCCCCGTTTTGACGGGGGGATCACCGAGGAGAGGATCGCCACGCTGGTGGCGGTGACCATGGACGCGCCAGCGCCCTGGAGAAACCGACAGAGGATAAAGGCACCGATGGTGGGGGCCATGGCCAGAAACAGGGTGGCCACGGTAAACAGAACCGATCCGGAGACAAAGATTTTTTTCCGTCCGTGGATGTCACCCATGCGTCCGGCTGGAAGCATGATCAGGGAGACGGCCAGGATGTAAATCATCTCCACCAGGCCGAGCTGAACCGCCCCGGCAGAGAATTCGTGGCCGATGGCGGGCAGGGCCACGCCCACGGCGGACATCATAAAAGGGGTAAGAAATTGAATCACCGATACCACGAAAATGGTGACGGCAGGGGAGAGTGGGGGCTCTGGGGTATATGACTGCATGGTACGTTTTGAATCCTTGTCTTTATTCTGTCTGCTTAAACGCCTCGGCCGGTTTGGCCTTTTTTCTGCCTTTCAGGGGCCTGGTTCTTTTCGTGTCGTGCCGTGATCCCATTTGCCATGATGCGGTCCAGCAGGCTGAGGGCCGCCTTTTTTTCCTGCCCAGAGAGACCGGTCACCAGGGCGTCGGAGGCGGTGTTGAGGACCTCGTAAAACCCGGGTTTCATCTCAAGGGCAAGGGGCGTGATGGAGACGAGCTTCTGGCGGCGGTTTTCCGGGTTGATCTCCCGGTTGACGAGCCCTTTTTTTTCAAGCTGGGCCAGGGCGCGAGCCGTGGCGGCCGGATCAATGCAGAGGGCCTTGGAGAGTTCGTCCTGGGTAACGGGACGCTGCTCGTGGAACAACTCGGCCAGAAAGGGGAACTGGGCTGTGGTGATCCCCAGGGTGAGCATTCCGTCCCGTAAAAGGGCGGTGTGGATCCTCTGAATCATGGCAAAACGGTAGCCGAAGGATGTTTTGCGAGAACTGTTGTTCTTCATGGCCTGTAACGGTACCTTCGCGGAGCAGGGTTATTGTTGATATGTCAACTGTTGACATGGCAACGATTAGCGGAGGCGGATGAATTTGTCAAGGGGCTTTTCTGCGGAGAAATGGGCGGCCAATGGGGACTTTTTCTTTTGAATGGTTACCTTAATGGCTTTTTTGTTCGTACATGGCAAGGTCTGCATGGCTGATGAGGGCCTCCCCGGAGGTGCCGTCATCCGGGTAGAGGCTGGTGCCGATGCTTGCGCCCACGGAGATTTTTTGCCCGCAGGAAAGGGCAACGGGGGCCTCGATGATACGGCCCACTTTGGAGGCCATGGCATCGGCGTCGCGTCTTGTGACCATGTCGTGGAAGAGGAGGATAAACTCATCCCCGCCCACCCGAGCGATGATGTCCGACTGGCGGAGGTTGTCTTTCAGGCGACGGGCCAGGGTGGTCAGCATGGCATCACCGGCCTCGTGTCCGAACCGGTCGTTGATGGGCTTGAAACGGTCCAGATCCACGTACAAAAGGGTAAAGGCCCG
Organism: Desulfoluna spongiiphila; assembly: GCF_900101345.1. Taxonomy (GTDB): domain Bacteria; phylum Desulfobacterota; class Desulfobacteria; order Desulfobacterales; family Desulfolunaceae; genus Desulfoluna; species Desulfoluna spongiiphila. Next base: position 73,817 of record NZ_FMUX01000020.1, read on the forward strand.
TTTTTTGCGGCGGGAGAGAAGGATCAGCTGGCTGAGGTGCTCTTCCAGGAGGCGTCGGTTGGAGAGGCCGGTGAGGGGGTCCTGAAGGGCGATAAGGTGAATGCGCCTGTAGGAGTGGAGCAGGGCGCAGACCAGGCTGGAAATGACGAGGGCAAGCAGGAGGCCGGACCATCGGATAAGGGTCAGGATGGAGGCATGCTCGATCCATCCGGAGCTGGGGACAGCGGCAAGGATCCATGTGCCCATGGGAAGCTTGACGGGCAATATCGCCGCACGGGGGTCACTGAAGAGCTGCGGATCCCCGTGGAACACCTCACCGGCCTCGCCGAGGCCGTCTTTTCCCTTGAGCGCATAACGCACCGTGGGGTCCGGGCCCAAAAGGCCGCTGAACCGGTAAAGGGACTCTTCATCGATGGACACGCTGGCCACACCCCAGTACACGTTGTCCCGGGGGTAGATGGGAATCCGGCTGACAAAGGCCCTGCCGCCCTGGATCAGGGTTATGGGGCCCGCGATGAGGGCATGCCGGTGTTCCATGGCCCGGGTGATGGCCGCCCATTGGGCGGGGACATCGGCGTAGTGGAGGCCCAGGGCCTTTTCATTGCCCTTGGTTGGAAAGATGTGGGTGATGACATTGTCCTTGGCCAGGGCGATGCTTCGGATGTGCGTTGCCTGGGCCATGATGCTCTCGGCCACGCTTTCAAAGGTATTTACCGGAAAGTCGGGCTCCGACTTGATGACGGCCACCAGTCCCAGGCAGAGGTTCAAGGTGGTGTTGAGTTCCACCTCCAGCTGGGTACGGACTGCCCCTGCGTGTTCATAGACCCGGCGATACTGGACATCATGCAGGTGCTGCTGTTCACGCAGGGCGATGTACTGGCTTGTGCCCAACAGCAGCGCAAAGAGAAGGAGGGGGATGGCAGGGGTGACCCAGGACCCGGTGGGGCGGTAGTTCATGACATACTCCAGGAGCCGATAAACGTGAACGGCTCCTGAATCAGCTCTGCTCTGGGCAGGGGGTGGATGAAGGGGCCAAACGGGTTGTGATGCGGCAGAAAACAGACGCCTTTTTGCCGTCGCAGTTTATGGGGTTCAGGAGTTATGGGACCGGGACATGCGGTTGGGGGGAACTCCAATCAGTAACCGTATCTCTGTTTACTATGGATAAAGCAGATGCATGTCAACAGGAAAGTGGTTTTTTAGATAGAAAAAAGAGTTAAATGGCGCCGCCCTTTTTTTGCGGTGGGATTCTCCCTGACCCGGATACGTCACCGTCCGAGAGCACCTGTATTCACGGCATCAGGGTTGCCGATGCAGTGGCTTGTTCCAACACGCTGATAACGCCGAAGGGTGAGTGAGTCGAGCAGGAAACCGTGGGCTGAATTTCTGATATATTCGGGCTAAAGGTTCCAGCCCCAATACCTTAAAAACGTGGGGAAGTCACGCATGTCGGATTTCTCACGGGCCCAGGGTTTGAGACTGGTGTAGAACAGAATGCCATCTAACCGGGACGTCCCGAGTTTTTTGTCTTCCCCCACCCGCCAGTCAAAGGCCCACCAGCTCATCAGCAGCCGCTCCCGGGATTTGTGACTTCCCTTGACGTACCCGTTGCGTGGTCCGGATGTCTCGTAAAAGGAGGTGGTCTCTCCCGTTTTTACGGGGAGGGTTTCAAGGGCGGCCAGGGGAGCCACCTCGGTTGGGATGCGGCGGTAGTTGACCAGGGCGTGCTTCGGCTCCACCCACATATTTCTGACCCTGTGGGTGGCATCCCGGAGGAGGACCATAAGGCGGTAAGCGTCAGGGGATCCCTTGATGTCGATGACCGCCGGAAGATTTTCCGAGTGAACCGTCTGGCGGTCTTTGGGCCAGCCATGGGGCCGGGCTGCGTCGGCCAGGAAGGTGGTGGGCACGAAGGCGAGGTAACAGCCGCAGGTGTGGACCGTGGTGTAGAGAACCGGCTGCCCGTTTCGGTCCAGTGTGACCACCACAATGAGGCCGACATTTTTCCCCTTTCCAAGGTAGTAGGGCAGGAGCCCGCCCGGGGTCTCCTGAAAGTGAACACGGTAGACGAGGTTTGTCCAGGTCCCGCCGTCTGTGTCAAACCGGCGTGTTTCGGTGTAGACGGTGGCCCTCCAGGGGTCCACCCGGATCTCCTCTTTGCCGTCTTCCCCGGCTTCGGCTGTGGGCGTACCCACAAGGTTGTAGCGTTTTTCCGGCTCCTCAACGACAAAGGCCGGTGCGTATCGGCTGAGCAGCGTGTCCTCCTCAGGTGGAATGAATGCCACAACCCCATGGGGCGTCGGGGGAACGGAGCGGGTGGCACAACTGCCGAACACAAGCAGCAGGAAAATAAGGAGTCCGGCCGGAATACGCCGGTGAGGTTTGTCGGGCATGGCGGTGATCCTCATGGGGGCTGGCGGGGTGGTCTCTGCCGCCCTCGGTGCGCGCAAGGGGTCCAAGGGAATATGGAGGGCGGGGGGCTGTATCTTTCAAATTATACAATGGATTCGGCTGTTGACAATCCCAAAGATGGCCGTTGGTATCGCGGGGTACCTGTGCTGAGGCTTTTTGGGGCGGCGAAAAGGAGGTTCCAGGGCTCTGTGCTATATCCGTTGAACCCGGTCGCACCTGACAGGGCCTGCCCCGGATGCTTCATGGGAAAAACGCATCCGCGACCTGCTTTCAAGGTAGAACACCTTGCTGCGGGAGGCAGCCAAGTTAAAGAAGCCTCCGGCGGCCCTGCCGGGAGCTAAACTTTCAAAAAGTTTAACAAACAGGTCTTAATGGCTCTTTTTGAATAAAGTTTTTAAAGGCGGATGTGATTTGACCCGAGGAACGAGGGGCAAAACGCATTCGCAACCTGTTTTCGAGGTGGCACACCTCGCCGCCGGAGGCATTGCTTTTGTTTTTTCCTGCGCCCTCTTGATCCTGTGATTCATCAGACTTTAACCATAGAAGGCTGCTTTTTAGGAGCTGCAGGGTTACTTTTTTAACACGTTTTGGCGGTGTTTTTTTTGAACTAGTACTATGCATAGCCGCCGGGTATTCCACCCAGGCAGAATGGCCCCGGAACGAGGGGGGTGGTCTTTTGCTGCCCGAGGCTACGTGGTTGTGGGGGGGGATTTCTATGGTCATGCGTGTATTTTCGGTGTGCTGTCGTTATGGGGCTTTATCCCCCGGGACTGGTCCTTTGGGTGCGGCTGGCTCCTGCTGGTTGTGTTTTTGGTAAGGCAAAAAATACTTGACACTTCATACTTGCCGTGGGTAATGAAGAAATTCAAGGCGGTCTACATGGGAATGGAGCAAGGGCGCACGGATGCGTGGTCATGCACCGGCCTCAGACGGGACACAAATCAATAACCTGGTAAGGACGGGGCAAGATGATACCTGAAGAACACGGGCACATACTCAAGAAGATTGAAGCGTTGTACGAAGACCTTTATCTGCATGACGGTTTCGGGCGCATGGAACTGGAAATGCGGTTCCTTAAAAAAGGGCAGAAGGAGATTATTGTCCGGTGCGGGAAAGATTACCGGTTTGTGGTGGATTTTGTTCCGCCGGCGGCTGATGGCTCCCATGCAGCCGGGTCCTGAGGTTCCTGTCTGTTCATTTTTGTGCCGGGACAGGCTCCCGGCTGATGGCCTCTTTGACGTGGAGAGAGTATGTCCTTGAAGAAAACCACCTCGTTGACCCTGCTGTTTTCCTTTGTTGTTCTGACGGTGTCGTCCATTGTGTTGTATGTCATGCCCCATGGCCGGGTGGCGTATTGGGCGGACTGGCACTTCTGGAGGCTTGCCAAAGGGGACTGGGACAACATCCATATCAACAGCGGCCTGTTGTTTCTTGCGGCGGCCTGCCTGCATTTGGCCCTGAACTGGCGCCTGATCCTTGCCTATGTCGGCAGGAAGGTGAAGGGGCTGCGGCATGTGTCCGTGGAGTGTGCCGGGGCCTTCGTCCTGACCCTTGCCGTGGTGCTGGGAACGGTGCTGATGCTCCCGCCCTTTACCTTTACCGTGGAACTGAGCGACACCCTGAAAGACCGTGGGGAACGCAGGTACGGAACGCCGCCATACGGCCATGCCGAGCTGTCGTCCATTGATGTCTTGTCCCGGAGAATGGGGCTGGACCCCGGGGTCAGCCTACGGAACCTTGCCGCAAGCGGGATGACCGTGGCGGGCGGGGACCGAAGCCTCCGTGAGGTCGCACAGGAGAACCGGACCACCCCCAAGGCGATCTATGACGTGATGCGCCGGGGACAGAGTGAACGGAAAAAGGGGCGCAGGACACAGCCCTGACGACCAAGGGCTTTTGACCCGATATGTCCCCTTTTCTATCGCCTCGCCGCCGGAGGTGTGCGGTTAAAGATGCCTCCGGCGGCCCTGCCGGGGGCCAAACTTTTGAAAAGTTTGATAAACAGGTTTTAAAAAACAGATTCAGTTTAATCTGAATCAAAGGCGAATGTGATTTTCCCTGAGGAACGAAGGGGGAAGCGCAGTCGCAACCTGCTTTCGAGGTGTTTTGCCTAAGTGGCTTCCATGAGGGGGCATTTGTTTTTGCATCGCTCTTTGGACGTTTTGTGGTTGTGCCGGGCCTTATGGGCAAATGCAGCGCATTGATCGCCGACTCTTCCCGGTGGAAGAGCAGGTGAACCGAATGTTGCTGTCGCTCACAATGTACGGCATGCCTAAAATATATTGACATTGGTTTCTCTGGAGGTATACCCTACGGGGGTAGGGTACACACATATCAGGAGGATCGAATGATCAACGAAGAGGTGAAAAAAGACGCCCTGCTCCGGCTGAAGAAAGTCGAAGGGCAGGTTCGTGGTATCGCGAAAATGGTAGAGAATGAAAAGTACTGTATTGACATCATAAATCAGGTGACTGCCGCTGAGAAGGCCCTGAACATGGTGGCCCGCATCGTGATGAAACGCCACGTGGAGAGCTGCGTGAAGGAGGCCATCCTCCAGGGCGAGGGGCAGGAGAAGATCAATGAATTGATCGATACGGTCTACCGGTATTCAAAAAAATAAGCGTAGCGAATCAGTTGGGCTCCTGCGGGCGTTTTTTGAGCCTGTTTGTCAAACGTGTGAAACGTTTGGCCCCCGGCAGGTCTGCCGGAGGCGTCATTGTACTGAAACGTTGCATATAAACGGAGGATTCCATGGTCTGTGTTGAGAAAATACCTGTTTACGGCATGAGCTGCCAGCGGTGTGTCGGCGCGGTCACCGAGGCCCTTGAAGGCACAGCGGGTGTCCAGCGTGCCGAGGTCTCCCTTGACGGGGCGTCTGCCACGGTGACCTTTGACGACGCCCTGGCCGACCTTGACGGGTTGAAGCGCGTCATCGTCGGCAAGGGGTTCAGCCTCAAGGCTCCGGAATCGGAAGAAACGGGAGTGGCTTCAGGGGGAGGGGGTATACCCCTTATGGCCGAGGTGCCTCGGGTGATCACCACACACTTTGACGTCGGGGGCATGTCCTGCGCCAATTGCGCGGCTGGCCTGGAAAAGGCCTTTACCGGGTACCCCGGTGTACACCGGGCTTCGGTGAATTTTGCCGTGGAGCGCCTGGCGGTGGAGCATGAGGCATCCGTGACCTCCAGGGAGATTGCGGACAAGGTGGCGGCAGCCGGGTTCGAGGCCCGGGTGCATGAGGACACCCCGGTGGGTGAGACTTCCTTCAGGATCGAGGGGATGTCCTGCGCCAACTGTGCCGGGGCCGTTGAAAAGGCATTGAAGAAGGCCCCGGGGGTCACCGGGGTCTCGGTGAACTTTTCCATGGAAAAGGGGTTTGTAACCTTTGACCGGACGCAGATCGATGAAGAGGGGGTGCTTCGGGTCATCGAGGCCGCGGGGTACCGGGGTATCCCGGAAACCGCCGAGGCGGAAGCCTCGCCCCTGGCCGCCAAAGAGAGGTTTCGCTTCTTTTTTGCCCTGGCCCTGACCGTGCCCCTGGTTGTTTTGATGTACACGATGCCCTTCGGGCACATCGGCACCAACTACGTCATGTTCGCCCTTGCCAGCCTTGTCTTTTTTGTCTCCGGGCGCACCTTTTTCGAAGGGGCGTGGCACTCCCTTAAAAATCGGTCCACCAACATGGATGTCCTGGTCTCTCTGGGGATCTCCGCAGCCTATTTTTACAGCGTGTTTTCCCTCTTTTTTCTCGATCCGGCCGCCCACACTTTTTTTGACAGCGCCGCCATGATCATCACCTTTATCCTCATCGGCAAAACCATCGAAGCCCGGGCCAAGGGCAAGACCGGCCAGGCTCTGGAGAAGCTGGTTTCCCTGCAGGCGGACAAGGCTCGGGTGGTGGAGGGCGACCGGGAGACCATGGTAAGCGCTGCCATGGTGAAGGTGGGAGATATCGTGCGGGTTCGTCCGGGTGAGGTGATTCCCGTGGACGGGGAGATCATCGAAGGGGAGACGAGCATCGATGAGTCCATGATCACCGGTGAGCCCATCCCGGCGGAAAAGGGCAGGGGAGACGCGGTGACCGGGGCCACCATCAACCTCACCGGCCTCATGACCTTCCGGGCGGAGCGGGTGGGGAGCGCCACCATGCTCTCCAGGATCGTAAAGATGGTGGAAGATGCCCAGGCCGACAAAGCGCCCATTCAGCGCCTGGCCGACACGGTTTCCAACTATTTCGTTCCCATGGTGGTGAGCGCCGCACTGGCGACCTTTTTTATCTGGTACGGGCTGGTGGACACGTCCCTTCCCGCCGGAACCACGCGGTTTCTCTTCTCCTTCCAGCTGATGATCGCCGTCCTTGTGGTGGCCTGTCCCTGCGCCCTTGGGCTTGCCACGCCCACGGCCATCATGGTGGGCAGCGGGGTGGGCCTCAGCCGGGGGATTCTCTTTAAGCGGGCCTCGGTCTTGGAGTCCATCTCCAAGCTTGATGTCATCCTTTTTGACAAGACGGGCACCATCACCCGGGGTATGCCCGAGGTCTCAGGGCTCTACCCTGTTGGGGGAGCCTCTGCAGAGGAGCTCCTGGCCGTTGCGGCCAGCGTGGAGGCCAACTCCTCCCATCCCCTGGCGCGGGCCATTGTGGACCGGGCTAAGGCCCAAGGGCTTGAGATTAAAAAAACCGCTTCTGCAAGGGAAGTCAGCGGGCAGGGTCTTTCAGCAGATCTCGACGGCAGGCAGGCGGGGGTGGGCAGGGCCATCTTTTTAAACGCCGATCTTAAAGAGAGCCCGGAGGCCACCGCCCTGGGCCGGAAGCTCTCCGAGGCCGGAGAGACCACCGTGTATGTCTGGTACGGCACCGAGGTCATGGGCATCATCGCCCTCTCCGACCAGGTGAAGGACGACTCCAAAGAGGCCATCCGAAAGCTCCACGCCCTGGGCGTGACCACAGCCATGATTTCCGGGGACAATGAGCGGGCAGCCCTTTCCGTGGCCGAGCAGGTGGGAATCTCTGAGGTGGAGGCCGAGGTGCTGCCGGAAGAGAAGAGCGAGATCGTGAAAAAGTGGCAGGCCAAAGGGCTCAAGGTGGGCATGGCAGGGGACGGCATCAACGATGCTCCGGCCCTTGCCCAGGCAGATATCGGCATCGCCGTGGGCTCGGGCACGGACATCGCCAAGGAGACCGGGGACGTGATTCTGGTCAACAACAGCCTGCTCGACGTGGAAGGGGCCATTCGCCTGGGGCGAAAGACCCTTGCCACCATCAAGCAGAATTTTTTCTGGGCGTTTTTTTACAACATGCTCATGATTCCTGTTGCGGCGGGCATCTTGTATGTCCCCTTCAACCTGACGCTGAAGCCCGAGATGGCCTGCATCGCCATGTGGTTTTCATCCCTGAGCGTGGTGCTCAACTCCCTTTTCCTCAGGCGCATGAAGTCGTCCCTGGGGGATGGCTCCGGGGAGCGGATTGTTTAATCACAGGGGGCGGAACCCGACTCGGTCAAAGGGAACACGGCGGGCCTTATTGGTCGAATTTGAACGACACCTTCAGCCGGGTCCGGTACGCAACGATGCGGTTGTCTTCAAGACGCATGTCCATGTTCACGACTTCAGCGACACGGATATCGCGCAAGGTCTTGTCGATGGTCTGAATGGCAACCTTGGCTGCATCTTCCCAGGATACTTCCGACAAGCCGACGACTTCAATGATTTTGTACGTGCTTGAATCCATGGTGTTCTCCTTTTTGGTGGGGCGGTGTGGGGATCAGGGATGCTGACACGTGAAACGGTTGGGACGTGGTGAGGGCCGGAGGATGCTTGCAAAGAGACGCCTGCGATGTGCTGCGTCGTCTCGCCATGGGAGCGCCGCAACGGGCGGTCCCATGGTGGTGCGGCATTGTGTTTCGGCCCTGTTTTATGGAAAATGTGTGATTTTATAAATAATACCAGATGGCGAGATCCGTCGCAATGGCGTAATGATACCTCAAGGGCAAGCCACTCAGACCGGGGCGGTCCCGGGTGCCTCTTCGGAGACGCTGCTCCCAGAGGGCAGGGTGGCGCGAAGGACCAGGTACCCGACACAGCCCGATGCCAGGGAGCCCAGGATGATGCCCAGGCGCTCGTCAAACAGGAGGTTGACGGAGGTCTGCTCAAAGGCCAGGGAGCCGATGAACAGGCTCATGGTGAAGCCCACGCCGCAGAGCGCCGCGGCCCCGTAAAGGGATCCCCACGACATTCCCCTTGGCAGGCCGGTGAGCCCAAGGGCGATGGCGGCCCAGCAGAACGCGAAGATCCCCACCTGCTTTCCGACAAACAGCCCCAGGGCAATGCCCATGGGCACCGGGTGGAGAACCTGCTCCATGCCCATACCGGCCAGGTTGATACCGGCGTTGGCAAAGGCGAACACGGGAAGCACCACAAAGGCCACGACAACATGCAGGTCGTGTTCCATGCTTTTAAGGGGCGAGTAGCCGGGGGTGGCCTTGGAGCCCATGGGGATGAACATGGCAAGGAGAACACCCGCCAGGGTGGCGTGGACTCCAGATTTCAGCATGGCCACCCACATGACGACCCCCACCGTTACGTACAGGCTCTTGGACTCAAAATGCTTCCAGTTGAACAGGGCCAGGACCGGAATGCAGAAGGCCACCACCGCAAGGGCCACGGGCGAGATGTTTTCCGTATAGAAAGCGGCGATGATGACGATGGCTCCGATGTCGTCAAAGATGGCCAGGGACGTGAGAAATACCTTGATGCTGATGGGGACCCGAGATCCCAGCAGGGACAGGACCCCCAGGGCAAAAGCGATGTCCGTGGCCGCCGGGATGGCCCACCCTTTCATGGCCGCGGGGTCGTTTACGTTGAAATAGACGTAGATCAGGGCGGGAACGGCCATGCCGCCGATGGCCCCCACCCCGGGCAGGATGATGTTGCGTTTGTCCGACAGCTCCCCTTCCAGAAGCTCCCGTTTTAGTTCCAGTCCCACAAGGAAAAAAAAGATTGCCATGAGCCCGTCGTTGATCCACAGCAACAGGGGCTTGGCAATGTGGATGGCCCCGACCCTGACCTCCACCGGTGTGTCGATGAGAAGGGCGTAATACGTTCGCAGCGGGGTGTTTGCAAGGACAACCGCAAGGGTTGCGGCCAGCATCAGGACAATGCCTCCGGCAGATTCCAGCTTGAAAAATTTCAAAAGAAACGATTCCTGGGTCGTCTTCATGGCGTTCTCCGTGTCTGGTGTGATGGTGTTTCCCGGCGTCCAGGGTCTGATCCCCTGGATCCCAGGCTCTCACATGCTCTGATTTTTTTTCCACCCGCCTGTTTGCCTGTCATCCCGCAGAACTCTACCCAGCAGCCCGGTTGCCGAGCTTCAACGCGACCTTGCGAGGGTGCCTGACTGGCTGGTTTGTTCGTCTGGGGCATCCCCTTGAGCCAGGGGGCCCGTCAGCATGGCGGTGAGTTTGGCGGCAAAGGCGGCCGAGGTGTCGTCAAAACGCAGAATATGGGTGTACCGGTGGAACTGCCATCGCAGGGCGATGGCCTGGACGGCGTTTGTGGGGGCCTGCTCCACGAGTTGGGTGACGAAGCGTTCGGGGGAGGGCTTCGGATCCCCGGCACGGAGGGGACCGGCCACCAGGGCCAGGAAGTGGAGCTCAGCCAGGTTGGCGCAGGCCCAGAGAGCGTAGGAGGGGTCGGGGTGGAGCAGGTCGTAGTGGGCCGAGGCTTCCACAAAGGCCCACAGGGGAGCCTCCAGCTCCATTTTCTTGGTTTTGTGGAACCTGAGGAACATGGAGAGGCTCAGGACCTGGGTGCCGGGCCAGTGGGCGTGGGCGTTGATGGTTGCGGCGCGCCGGTAAAAGGCCAGGGACCGCTCCAGGCTTTGGAGGGCGTCGTCGGGAAGGCGGGGCGCTCCCGAGATCTTGTCCTCATTGTGTTTCAGGTAAAGGGCCTGGGCTTGTCGTTTCTCCGCTGAGCCGAGGATGCAGAGCTTTGCGATGCGGTTCTCCTGGGCGGCAAGGAAGGAGGCGTCCGGTTCCGGGTTGCAGTCGGGCATCACCGAGATGGCATGCCGGATGTCGTCGATGACGTCATCAAAGTCCCCGTCAACCCCTTTGATCTGTTTTTCCGTCAGGTTGTGGGCGCGGTTCATGGAAGCGGTCAGGGCCCTGTGGGCCTGGATGGTCTTGAACTCCCCGAGCTGGGACTCCATGTCGTCCGGCAGGGACGCGTAGGCAATGAGGCTGCCCCAGTCATGGGTGGTGCGGTCCTGTCTCCTGAGCTGCTGGCGCAGTTCATAGAGACAGATGCGCGGGTCCTTTCCCCAGAGAAGGCCTGCGTAAAGGGTCCGGGCCATGGTGACGGAGCCGGTTTTGGTCAAGGGATACTGGGATCCGATAACCAGGGGCACCCCGGCGTTGTGCACGGCATGGACCAGGCTGGACCCGGGGAGCACCACCGATCCCTGCTGACCGCTGTCGCAGCTGGCGACGGTCACCACCAGGGGGGAGGAAAATCCGTCGCCGCAGGCCTTGACCCGCAGGGCCGCAGCGAGGCGTTCTCCATCCACCACATCCATGCCGGAGGGGTCGGCATCGTCGCACAGGGCCAGCCCGTAGCGGACTTCCGAGGTGTCCGGCTGCGGCACCCCGTGGGCCAGGATGTGCACATGGGTGTAGGTCCCTTCGGCACAGGCCGTCTGGATCTGCTCCAGGGTGGCGGAAGGCAGGATTGTCAGGAAGGGGGAGAGGCGCTCCGTGGGAGAGATGTGCGCGGACGCCCGGGGGAGCCATGGCCCCACAGCCTCCCGAAGGGCAAGGAGGTGGGCTTTAAAAGGGATCGTTCCCACCCCGGGAGGCGCTGCGGCGGCAAAAAGGATCCGGGGGCTGATGTTCCAGGGCAGGGCCTGGCCGTCGGCTCCCCTGATTTCCCGGGTGAGCACCACCGGCACCTCCTGCTGAAGGGCCAGAGGCGATCCCTCTCCGGGAAACCCCCGGGCGGCGTCGGCCATCTCAAAGGGGAGCAGGGCCAGCTCCGATGCGGAGAAGACAAGGCGAAGCTGGATAAACCGCTCCTCCCCGTCCAGGGAGAGGTCTGCGATGAGCCCGGGGACCTTCTCCATGAGCTGCCCCATGGCCGCCGAGATTTCCCGGATCTGAGTCCGTCGGGTCGGGGTGTCTTTTTCACCGTAGCGCAGGGCCCTGAGCAGGGTGAGGATACTTTGCTGCTCGTAGGGCAGGGTGACGGTGACGGGCTCGTGACGGCCGCTGAGCCCCATGTAGCGGGTCAGGGGCGAGATAAGCTGGTTGTGGGGCGGGCCATGGCGCAACAACTCCAGTTTCACCGATCGAATCTTTGGCATGGGGGCTCCTGTGTGGGGTCCATGGGTAACGTCAGGAATAAAGCGTCTCTATGGCCAACGTTGGGTGGACCATAGAGTCACAGAGGGTGAAGAGAAAAATCAAAAAGCTGCCTCCGGCGGCAAGGTGTGCCACCTTGAAAGCACGTTGCGAATGCGCTTTTCCCTTCGTTCCTCAGGGAAAATCACATTTGCCATTGGTTCAGATTGAACGGGATCTGTTTTAAACCTGTTTCTCAGACTTTTTAAAAGTTTGGCCCCCGGTAGGGCCGCCGGAGGCATCTTTAGCCGGACGGCCTCCAGCGGCAAGGTGGGGGCACCTTGATGACGGCCCTTCAGAAGGAAAGTTGCCCGTCGGGTACAGGGCAGAGAGCGTAGGCGCCGTCCTTTTCTTCCACGGTGGCAAGGGCCCCTGAAACGGCGCCGTCGTCCACGGTTTCGATGGAAACCACCGAACGGATGTGGCGGATCAGGGGCCTGCCGTTTACCACTGCGTTGTCCAGGCTGTCCATGTCGCCTTTTTCAAGGACGGCCCACACCTTTTTAAAGGGCTCCTTTTCAAGGAGGTCCGGGGTGAGCTGCATGAGGCGGATCCAGGAGCCGGAGTTGAAGTAGGCGGGGCCTGAGGCCGTGCTGATGGCTTTGTGGAGGTGGGTGTGACCCGCCACCACCACGTCCACCTCCGGGCCCACAAGGCCCAGGACACTCTGGCTGGTCTTGTCTTCGGTTTTCGGGTTGAAGGTGGGGTCGTCTTTGAGCCAGCCCCGGAGGGCTTCACGCATGTTCTCTTCCGGGGATCGCCCCCTGATTTTGTCCCAGATGGCCCCCCAGGTGCCCAGGAATTCGGGTTGGTCCGAGGCAAGGGCCAGGGAGGCAGGGGAGGTTCCCTTTGCCAGGTGGGTGTCCATTTCTCCAAGGAGGCTGTCCATGTCCGAGCCTCCGGCCGAGGGGGCGCTCACAAGGCTGGGGTAGCTGATGGCCATGACGTGCTGAAAGGTCCGATCCGCCGAGGCCTTCTCATCGGAAAATTCCCCTTCAAGGCCGAGGAAGCCGTCCGGGCCGCGGTGTTTGTCTCGGACGAAGTCCGCGGCGACCCCGAAAAGGCTCTTGAGTCGCGACCAGGTGACGGCATGGTCGTCCATGGCCATGAGCAGGGCGGGGATGGTCTCGGTTTCGGGTTTGAGCAGGTCGACCCATCGGTATTTTTTCTTGAGCCCGTTCATCACGTCGATGACCATTTTGGTGCCGGCGTTGGGTGTCCAGGGCGTCAGGGGGGCATACCGCTTCTTTTCTGCGCTGATGCGGGCCAGGGTACGGTAGTCCACGGGGTTCCAGGCATCGGTTTCGTTGCCGTGGAGGCACAACATGTTTTTGTCCCCGACCCGGCAGGCAAAGCCGGTGCCGTCCATGGCAAAGGTGAGGCGGCCCCGGGCCGCGTCGGAATCTCCGCAGAGCTGATGGGCCAGAAAGGCCCTCACCTCGGGCAGGGCCAGCTCCACGTCGTGGTTTCCCAGCACGATGATCAGGTTGCGGTTTTCAGACCGGGTGTAGTCGGACAGGGCCTGAAAGATCTCCGCGAACGCCGGGTCGCCCATGATGCGTTTAAGGTCCTCTACGGCATGGTGGGGGCGGAAGTAACACGATTTTTCATGGTTTGGTGCGGGCTCGGCGAGAAAATCGACGATATCCCCGTTGAGAACAAGGGCTGTCTTCTGTTCCTTCGGTTGCGACGCCAGGTGGCTGATGAGCCAGGCAAGGGCCTTCTGCTGGTTGAAGATCTGGAACCCGGGGGAGCCCCCCAAATGGATGTCGGAGATCACATGGACAGCATCGTACTGAGGAAAAGGCATGGTGCACCTCGTGCAGGGGTTAATAAGCGGATATTGTATCGTATTTCGCGGATTTTGCAAGGGGCGGCGGGGGCTGAGACAGGGCCAATGCATGTAACTGCAAGTTGCCTCCGGCGGGTCGCTTTTTGAAAAAAGCTCCGCAAAAACTTTTCGGTTGCCTGCGCTTTTATTGCTCAGCCCCAGGGGGCTGAGCAATAAAAGCGCAGGGATGCACACCAGGCGAAATCAATGTAAATACGAGCATATTTGAATGAACCAACATCGAATTCAATGCCTGTTTGTCAAACTTTTCAAAAGTTTGGCCCCCGGCAGGGCCGCCGGAGGCAAAATCTAAATGCGTTGGCCCTGGGAGCTGCGACGTGTTCTGATCGTGGGGCGGGCCCGGTGGGAACAGAGATCGCGGTCTGTGGACACGTGGAAATTCTGAACGCTGAAATAGACATGAAATAAGAGGTATGCCCGGGATGCGCCGATTGTCATTCACTTTTCTCTTTAACTCTTTGGGGGGAACAACCGAAAAACACAGTGTGGGGGGATCTCATTCCGGCGGAGGGCTTCGGGACCTCTGCGGTAACGGCGAAACCAGGCAGGTAAGATGACCGACAAGATTCGACTCAGCGACATTTCAAAAATATTCAAGCTCTCCGGGCGGAAACGAAAAGCAGCCCTGGGTGGGGTTCGCCTCTCCGTTGCCGAAGGAGACTTCGTGGTCGTCCTCGGCAGGTCGGGGTGCGGAAAGTCCACCCTGCTCAACATTGTGGCGGGCATGGTTCCCCCCACAGCCGGGGAGGTGACCGTGGACGGATCGGCGGTGGATCGCCCCGACCCCTCGCGCATCCTTCTGACCCAGCAGCCCATGCTCCTGCCCTGGCTCACCGTGCTGGAAAATGTCGCCTTCGGCTGCAAGCTCAGGGGAGAGACCGAGGATTTGCTCCTGAGGGCAAGGACCTGGCTGGAGAGGGTCCATATGACAGGCCACGAGAGCTATCTTCCAGGAGAACTCTCCCAGGGCATGCAGCAGCGGGTCTGCCTGGCCCGGGCCCTTATGGGGCAGCCCGACCTTCTGTTGATGGACGAGCCCTTCGGGGCCCTGGACACCTTTACCCGGTCACGGCTCCATGAAGAGATGATGCGGATTCGTCAGGAGACCGACATCACCGTGGTGTTTGTGACCCACGATCTGGATGAGGCCCTGGCCCTGGGAAGCCGCGTGGTGCTCCTGGGCGGAGAGCCCGGTCACATCATGGCGGAGTTCAAGCTGGATCGGTCCTACCCCCGGGACCCTGCCGATCCGGTCCTGCGGGGCGTGAAAGAAGAGATCATGGAACTATTTCAGGAGGTGAGCCTGTGAACAGGATCGTGACCCGCAGGGACTTTATCAAACAGGCCGGTGTGGTCGCCGCCGGCACCGCCCTGGGCATGGCCGGACTTCCCGGTCTGGCCCGCGCTGCAGGGGAACCCGAACTCCGGGTGGGGTACCTGCCCATCACGGATTCGGCCCCGCTTCTCATCGCCCATGCCCTGGGATACTTCCAGGAGGAGGGCCTGAACCTGAAAAAACCGGTGCGGGTGCGAAGCTGGTCCACCCTCATGGAGTCCTTTTTATCCGGAAAGTTCAACCTGACCCACATGCTGCTCCCCATGCCGGTGTGGATGCGGTTCAAAAATCGGGTGCCGGTGAAGGTCCTGGCCTGGAACCACACCAACGGCAGCGCCATCACCGTGCGGGGGGATTCGGATATCCGAAGCTTTGCGGACCTGGGCGGTCACCAGATCGCCGTGCCGTACTGGTACTCCATCCACAACGTGATTCTCCAGATGGGCCTTAGAAAATTCGGACTAAAGCCCGTGATCCAGCGCCAGACAGCGCCCCTGGCCCCCGACGAGGTGAATCTTTTTGTGCTCTCACCCCCGGAAATGCCCGCAGCCCTTGCCGGAAGGAAAATTGACGGGTACATTGTGGCCGATCCCATCAACGCCATCAGCGAGGTGAAGACCGGCGCGCGTATCATGCGCTTTACCGGAGACGTCTGGAAGAACCACCCCTGCTGCGTTGTGGTGATGAACGAAGGGCTGGTGGCCCGTCAGCCGGTGTTTGCCCAGAAGGTGATGAACGCCATTGTCCGTTCCCAGCTCTGGATCACGGAACATCGCAGCGATGCCGCCCGTATCCTGAGCCGTCAGGGCGGAAACTACCTTCCCGTGGACGAAGAGATTCTGCTTCGGGCCTTTACGGGGTACGACCCTGCCGTCTACGGTCAAATGGGCGGTACCGGCGCCATCCACCACCCGGAGTGGCAGCTGGAGCGCATCGGCTTTCAGCCCTGGCCCTATCCGGCGGCCACCCGGCTGCTCGTGGGCGAGCTGGGGCGAACGGTGGTTGAAGGGGATGCGGCCTTTTTGCGCACCCTGGACCCGGAGGTGGCGGCCGCAGAGCTCGTGGACGATCGCTTTGTCACCCGGGCCATCGAGGCGGTGGGCGGGCCGGGAAAATTTCTGTACGGCCGCCTGGACGACCCCTTCCACCGGGAGGAGATTATTTCTGTGTAACCGGATTGATGCGTGACAGGGCCTTGGAATGTAAAAATGGACCCCGCGCTTTATTGCCTGCAGCCGTGACCGGCCGTTTTGGATTCGCCGGGACGGCCCACACCTGCGCACGACGCCATGTTACCGAGACCCAAACCATATGAATGTGATTGAGAAGTATTTGAAAAAGCAATCTGTTTACGCGAAGCAGCCCTATGCGGAAAAAATGATGAACAGCGGGCTTTTTATGGGGCTTGCCGGGTTCCTTTTTTTTGTCGGTATCTGGGCGGCAGGGGGGTACCTGCTCTTCAGCAGGACGGACCTGGCCCAGTTCCAGGGCTTTTTGCCCCTGCCCACCTTAAAGGGGCTGGTGCGCCTGGGCGGCAGCGCCCATTTCTGGGCCTCGGCCGGGGCGAGCCTTTCCAGGGTCTGCCTGGGCATTCTCATCGCCTTTCTCGTGGGGTTTCCCGTGGGGCTTCTCCTTGGCTTTTACCGAACGGTCCGGGTCCTCACCTACCCGCCCATGCAGTTCCTCCGCATGGTGAGCCCCCTGTCCTGGATGCCCATTGCCCTTCTGATTTTTTCCAGCTTTGAGACGGCCATCTGTTTTATCATCACCATGGCCACAATCTGGCCCATTATCCTGAACACCTCCCTGGGTGTGGTGCGGGTCAACCCCGGCTGGATCATGATGGCCCGGAACCAGGGCGCCACAGACCGGCAGCTCCTTACCCGCATCATCATTCCCGCCTCCATTCCCTACATCCTCACCAGCCTGCGCCTGGCCCTGGGCGTGGCCTGGATCGTCCTGGTCCCCGCCGAATTTCTGGGGGTCTCAAGCGGTCTCGGCTACATCATCAACGATGCCCGGGACACCATGGAGTACGACCTGCTCATGGCCACGGTCCTTGCCATCGGCCTTCTGGGGTTCTGCCTGGACGGCGCCATTCAGCTGCTTCGACGGTATTTGAACTGGGGGAGTGAAAGGTAAATCAGGGGATAGGTCATGGGGGGGGGCGGAACGTTTCTGTGGGGATGTTTTTTCGTGTTTTCCTGTGGCGAAAACGGTGCGGGAGCCTCACCCTACGTGTGTCCCGAGGTGGTGAGGGGACCATGCTGCGCCGTGCGCATCGACAATAAACCGTTTCCCTCAATTTTAACGATTGACTTCGCTGAGTGATCTGCTTCGATCCTTCCTATCACCTATCACCTATCACCTATCACCTATCACCTATCACCTATCACCTGCTTTTTCCCCGCACACCGGCCGGATCGCAGTCGCGCGTGCGATCCAACCGGCGCAGGGGTCGCTGCACACGGAAAAAAGAGAGGATAGGTCATGGGAAAGAATGTCTTGTTGCCCTATGGCCTGTAGTTTACCTGTCCCCTGTTTCGAATCCCTCGGTGAGTCTCAGCAGGGTAAAGTGGGTGCCGAAGACGTCGGTCTGGGCGGAGATGTGGTTGAACCGGGCGCGGGAGAGGCTGAAGATGGCGTCCAATACCTCGGTGGAGGTGGCCACACCCTGTTCGAAGGCCAGGTCGGTGACCCGCAGGTTCTCCTCGGCCTCGGCAAGGCCCGATCGCGCCACGGCAAGGTTGTCGATGGCCACATCCCGTTCGAGGATGGCGTTGTCGAAGTTTGTGGTCAGGCTGTTCTCAAGCTCCCTTAACTGGTGGCGAAGGGCGGTCTCGGTGAGGGACGCCTGGCTTAATGTCGCCTCTTTTTTCAGGCCGTCAAAAAGGTTCATGGAGACCGAGGCGGTGAGGCGGACATCGTCACCGTTGACCTCCGAGGAGCCGAAGCTGTAATCGTCAAGATACCGGCTGGTGTACGTGGCCGAAAGGTCCAGGGTCGGCATGTAGGCGGCCCGGGCGGCCTTCTTTCTCATGGCGGCACCCGAGAGTGTCTCCTTGAGGGAGAGGAGTTCGCTGTTGCTTGAAAGGAGAGCTTCTTTGCCCTCAGCCGACTCGATGACGGCGGGAAGCTCCTTGAACAGGCTGAAGTCCAGGGCGTTGACCTCGTTTGCCGTTATGGGGCGCCCAACGGCCAGGCTCAGGGTGTTGAGGGCCGAGGTGATGTTGGCCTGGGTGCGGCGCTCGGTCTGCACCGCGTTGTCCATCTCCACCTTCACCGTGAGCAGGTCCCGCTTTTTAAGAACCCCCACGTTGTATTTCAACTCCATCTCCCGATACCGATCCCTGTAAAGACGCACCGCATCCTGTGCCACGGTGAGGTTCTGCCTGCTGCGGTAGACCCCCAGAAAGGCCAGGGCCACGTTCTGGCTGACGTCCTGACGCGTGGACCTGAGGTCGAGCTGGCCTGCTTCGGCCCCGAATCGGGCGGCTTTCAGGGAGTAGGCGTCCTTAAAGCCTGAGAAGACGTTTACGGCGATGCTGCCTGTGAAGCCGTCGTTTTTTTCCCGGACTTCGGTGATGGTGTCGTGGTTGTACCGGTTGGCTTCGTAGCCGACGTCCACGCTGGGGAGAAAGGGGCTTCTGGCTTCCTGGACCTTCTTTTCGGCGATGGCGGCTTCGGCCTCGCTGGCTTTCACGGTGTGGCGCCCGGACAGGGCCTCCTGCTGCAGCTCGGAGAGGGTCAGGGCGTGGAGAGGGGAGGCGATCAGGCAAAGGGTTGCCAGAACGAGAAGTCGTTTCATGGTATGTGTACCTCACTGCTCGTCATGGGGGCCGGAAGGACCGGCCCCCATGGTGTGTGTTAGGCTGAGTAACGCTCTAAAGACTCTTGAACCGGGGCGGCCTTCCGGCCTTTCTCCTCATACCCGATGAAAAAGGAGAGGAGCGCGGGGATGACAAAGAGGGTGAAGAGGGTGGACAGGGCCATCCCACCCAGCAGCACGCTGCCGATCCCTCGATAGAGTTCGGACCCGGAGTCGGTGGCCAGTACCAGGGGCAGAAAACCGGAGATACTGGTGCAGACGCTCATGAAGATGGGCCGGATACGGGTGCGAATGGCATCCTTGATGGCATCCATCCCCAGCATGTTCTCCAGTCGCACGTTGTTCAGGGACTGGTGGACGATGAGGATGGCGTTGTTCACCACCGTGCCCACGAGGATAATAAAGCCCAGCATGGTGAGCACGTCCAGGGGCTGTCTGGCCACGAGAAGGTCCACCAGCCTCAGCCCGATGAACCCGCCGGCAGCTGCCAGGGGCACGGAGAAGAGGATGATGAAGGGGTAGAGAAAGTTCTCGAAGAGCGAGGCCATCAACAGATAGGTGATAAGGATCGCCAGGGCCAGGTTCCACTTCAGGGCATGGAAGGTCTCCATGAGTTTGTTGGCGTTGCCGCCCAGTTTGACGTTTAACCCGGAGAGCTGTCCTGCCTCGGACAGGCCGTCCACGGTGGTGCGGATGGTCTCCATGGCCTCCTGGAGGGGCACGTCGATGGGGGGGGTGATCTCCAGGCGGATGTTTCGCCGCTTTTCAAGGCGGTCGATCTGGGTCATGCCGTGCTCGTAGGAGAGGGTGGCCACATCGCCCACGCGGACCAGCTTCCCGTGGTTGTTGACCATGGGGGCCGCCAGGATGGCCTCGGGGGTTTTAAAATCCGCCTCTTCGCTGCGAACCACAAGGTCGATGCGGTCCTTGCCGTCGGGGCTGTAGTCCGCCACCTTGCGGCCGTCCATCAACACATCCACGTAGATCCCCAGCTCCTGCTCGGTGAGTCCGCCGGCAGCCAGTTTTTTCTTGTCCGGGATGATGCGGCCTTCCGGGTACGCCATCTCAAGGGAGGGCACGGGGCGGATCTGGGAGTTGGGAACGGCCTGTCCCACGGCTCCCCAGAGGGTGAAGCCCGCCTGGACAATGGCTCCCATATCCTCTCCGGAGATGTTCAGGTCGATGGTGCGGCCCTTGCCCAGGCCGGTCTCAAAGATACCGGGCTGGAGGCTGATGCCGAACATGCCGGGCATGGAGTAGATGATCTGGTTGAGGGAGGGAATCAGCTCACCGGCCCGAGTCTCGTCCTCGTCCGTGCAGACCACTCCGAACATGCTGATCATGTCCGCGGAGACGTAAAAGACGTTCTTGATCTTGGGCAGGCCCTGGCCGGTGTCCTTGCGATAGGCGTCGGTCTGCTCGAAAACGTACTCGCCCACCTCGTGGCGTTTCTCCGCGGAGTACCCGGGGGGCGGCACCAGGATATTCATGATGAAGTTCTGGTTGCCCTGGGGCAGGTATTCGGCTTTGGGCATGAGGGCCCAGGCGATGAGCAGGGAAAAGGCGGTGAAGCTCACCACACAGCCCACCCGGGTAAGGGTGTTCTTCAGGAAGAAGTTGGACACGCCCATGATGCTGGAGATGAACATGTCCCCGACTTTTCCCAGGGCGCCCCCCTCTTTCTGGGCAGGGCCCTTTTTTTTGTAGATGAGGTGCATGAAGGAGGGGATCACCGTGATGGAGACAAAAAGGCTGAGCAGGATGGCCGTGGTGATGGCGATGGCGATGTCCCGGAAGAGCTGCCCTGCTTCCTGCTTCATGAAGATGACGGGAAGGAAAACCGCCACGGTGGTCAGGGTGGAGGCGATGACCGCGCCGTAGACCTCGGTGGCCCCTTCGTAGACCGCGTCAAAGGTCTTTTTTCCGAGTTTTAAGTGCCGGTCGATGTTCTCCAGCACCACGATGGAGTTGTCCACCAGCATCCCCACGGCAAAGGAGATGCCCGCCAGGCTCACCACGTTCAGGTTGCGGCCCATGAGCCACAAGGTGGTGAAGGTGCCGATGGCCGAGATGGGAATGGCCAGGCCGATGGTGCCCGTGGACCGGAAGCTCCTCAGGAAGGTGATCAGGACCAGGATGGCCAGGGCCGCCCCGATGAGGACGTTCTTTTTCATGATGGAGATGGCCCTCAGGATGTAGGGCGCTTCATCGTAGGACCAGTTGATGTACAGGCCCCGTTTGGCCAATACATCCTCGTTGAGTCGGTCCACTTCGGCATGGACCCGCTCCACGATCTCCAGGACGTTGCCCCCTTTCTGCTTTTTCACCCCGATGACGATGCCTTCGGCCCCGTTTTCCATGACCGAGACAAACTGAGGCTCGTAGCCGATGCGGCTGGTGGCGATATCCCTCAGGAGGATGCGGGTGATGCCGTCATCCACGATCACCACGTCCAGGGGGTCGGTGACATTCTGGAACTTGGCGGTGGTACGGATGCGGTAGTTCCGTCGGTCGATGCCGAGGACCCCTGCGGAGATGTCGTTGTTGGCCGCGGTGACCCGGGCGATCACCTGGTTGATGGTGATGCCCCGCCTTGCCATTTTTTCAGGGTCGAGGACGATCTCCAGCTGGTCCTTGGTTCCCCCGAAGACCATGAGGGAGGCCACGCCGTCGACACGCTCGATGTACTGCTTGACTTCGTTGTCGAAGAAGGTGCGCTGGGTCAGGATGTCGGTGTCGCTTCCTTCAAGGGCGCGCATCTGCATCCAGATGATGGGGCGCGTGGACCCACCGGAGCTTGAGATCACCGGCTCGTAGACGTTGTCCGGGTAGTCCGACACCTCGTTGAGCTTGTTGGAGACCCGGAGCAGGGCCGTGTCCACGTCGGTCTCCAGGGCGAAGGTGAGGGTGATGGTGGCGTAGTCGTTGTAGCTGGAGCTCTCCATCTTCTGGAGGTTCTGGAGGCTCTTGAGGTTGTCCTCCTGTCTTTCGATGACCTCGGTCTCCAGCTCACTGGGGCTGGCCCCCGGCCAGGAGGTCATCACCTCGATTTCAGGCAACTCGGTGTCGGGTGCCAGCTGCACGGGGAGCTTGGTGAGCCCGATCATACCGAACAATACGATCATGATCACCATCACCGCTGCGGTGACGGGTCGTTGGATGGAAAATTTAATCAAATCCATGGGTGGCTTGGTATCCCTGGTTTCATCATGTCAAAAAAGGCCCGACGGCCCCGGTCTTTGATTACGTGTCACCCGGCGACAAGGCGTCCGGTGCGGGGAGGACGGGGTGTGACTGTCCTTTAGATCCAATTTAATTCTTTGCTTCGATGACCGTGACGGGCTGGCCGGGCTGGAGCCGGTCGTTGCCGTCGATGATGACGTCCATGCCGGGGGTAACAGGCCCTTCGGCGATTCCGGCGGCCCCTTCGACGTAGGCGAGGATGGTCACCGGCAGGGGCGCTGCCGCCCCTTCGTTGATGGTGTAGACAAGGGTCTGGCCGTTAAAGGTCACCAGGGCGTCCCGGGGCACCAGGGTCATCTCCTGCTTGTCGCTGGCAGGCATGGCCACGGTGGCGCTCATGTTGAGGACCGCTGTCTCCAGCCTGGGAAGCATCACCTTGACAAAGATGTTCTTGGTGGCCGCGTCCGCAACAGGGATGTACCCGGTGATGGTGCCGCGGGTGGTAAGCCCCAGTGCGGTGATGGTGACGTCCAGCTCTTCACCGGTCCGTGCAAACACCAGAAGGTTTTCCGGCATGGGCACCTTGACGTAGAGATCGTCCATGGAGCCGATGAGGCACAAGGGGTTCCCGGGGGTCACCCAGTTGCCTTCGTCGGCATTTTTCTCCAGGACCACACCGGCAAAGGGAGCGCGGATGATGCTCTTCTCTTTTTTAAGGAGGGCCAGGGCCAGGTTTTCCTGGAGGGTTGCCTTCTGCATGGCAAGGTCCTCCATGGAGAGGCGCATCTTGTCATACTCCTGCTCACTGGCCGCCTGCTGCTTGAACAGGGTCTCGTAGCGGGTCAGGTCTTTTTTTGCCTGGACCAGCCGGATCTCCACCTGTGCGATTTTTTTCCTGACCGTGCCGATTTCGTTGTTCACAAAATCGAGGTTCAGGCGAAACAGGGGCGCACCCTGCTTGACCTGGTCCCCCTCTTTGACCAGAACCGCTTCCACCTGTCCGCTCACCTGGGGGGAGAGGGCCGAGATGCGATCAAACTGGAGGGTTCCCACCACATCCAGGGTCTTGGCGATGGTCTTTTGCTGAATCTGGCTGGTCACCACCCGCGCCGGAGGCTGGGCGGGACCCTCGGCGTAGGACAGTACCGGCAGGGCAAGCAGGGTGATGATGGTTATCCATTTGATTGCTTTCATTGATGTACCTCGCTACTCAAAAAAGGGTCGGTTAAAGCGGTGGATCCAAGGCTTGCGTACTGGCATGCGCAAGCTACCGGATGGTTGAGGAGATGGTCCTCTGTTCGGGGTGCATGAAAGAGGCACCCGCGGGAAGACGGTCAACGGTGGTTGTGTGTTTCCCGGGTACCCGCGGCGGGGATGTTCCCCGCATTGTGTATTCTTCTGAGCCTGTATTTAGATATAAACGCAACACCGCCTTTTTTCCTGCGGTGGGCATTTCTTTTTTTTAGAGCCTCGCTCAGGCTGGCACCGGATCGGCCCTGAGGCCTGCTGCGATGTAGTGAATCAACTCTTCCAGCATGGCTTTGGGGTCCCGGTCGATGCCCAGGACGGCGATGGATTCTTCCATCATGCACTCTCCCTGCATGATCCCGAAGGCCGAGATCCGGAAGAAGGCGATGCGGCGCAGCAGGGTCATTTCAGGAACGTTCGGCAGGGCCCTTGCCATGCAGTCGGCCAGGTAGATGAGTTTTTTCTCCAGAATATTTTTGAGGTTCTGTTTGAAAAAATCCTCGTTTTCGTAGGCCGCTGCAAACTGGTGAAAGACGTTCATCCAGTCCGGGTGCGTCACGGTGAACTCATGCAGGGGCGCAAGCTGGGTGCGCAGAAGGTCTTCCAGCACAGGGGCATTGGTGCCGGCTTTTTCCATCACCTCCTTGAGGCGCTGGGTCTGCTCCTCTTCCAGGGGGGTAAGGAACCGGGTGACAATGGCCGAGATGAGGTTGTCTTTGGAGCCGAAGTGGTAGTTGATGGCCGCCACATTGACCCCTGCTTCCTCAGTGATTTTCCGCATGGACGCCTTGTCGGCCCCCAGTTCGACGATGAGCCTTTCGGCGGCATCGAGTATTTTTGTTTTGGTATCCATTCAGGTTTCCGTTGGGTGAGGAACATGGGTTCAAACACTGTTTAAAATAACGATTCATGGGGGGTTTTAAACGATGTTTGAATTTGAGGCAAGGCTTTTGTTTGAATGAGCAAAAAAACAGTCAGGGGGGATAGGGTCAGGGTTTCTCTGGGTAATGCAGGCGGGGTTAAAATGTGTACCCGATCGAAAAGTGGAGCTCCCCGGAGCTCTCCCCGGGCTGTCGGTCCAGTTTCCAGCCGTAGAGAAAGCCCACGGGTCCGATGGGGGTGACGTAGCGCAGGCCGGCACCGGCGGAGGAGCGGAAGGATTCGGAGAGGTCGGGGTCGGATGCGCTCCGGATGCTGCCGGTGTCGAAGAAGGTGGTGAACTCGACGTTCAAGCCGAGATCAAATCGTGCCTCCAGGCTTCCCAGGATCGAGGTTCGCCCGCCCACGGGATCGCCTGCATCATCGACAAGGAATTTGTTTTCGCTGTAGCCCCGGATATCCGAGGTACCCCCCAGAAAGAGGAGCTGGTCTTCGGGGATGTTATCGTTGCTCCCGTAAGGGATGATGTGATGAACCCTTCCCCTCAGGGCGAAAGTGAGCCGACTGAAAGGGGTTTTGTAGAACCGCAGCTCATAGCGGTGCTTGAAAAAATCATCCAGATTGTTTTCGATGCCCTGGGAGATGTCCAGGGCCCCAAAGGCGATCATTCCTTTTCTGGGGCGGACAAAGGAGTCCGTGGAGTTGTAGGTGAGGGCCGGGGTGACCACCACGATGCTTCGCGGTTCGTATTGCTCGGCGTCCTCCGGCGGGATGGGCGTTGAGCCCACCCTGTACTGTTCTCTGTACTCGTAGCGGTTGTTGAGGGAGGCGTTGAAATCTTCCAGGAAGCGCCGGTTGAAGGTGAGGGAAGAGCCGTAGGTGCGCGTGCCGAAGTCCTGGTTGAACTCTTCGAGTTTTTCCCCGAACATGCTGAAGGTGGCTGAGACCCGGGTGCCCAGGAAACGGGGTTCGGTGATGCCCAGTTCGGTTCGGTAGCCGATTTCACTTGTCTCTGCGGAGATCCATCCGTCTTTGTTCTGGCCGAAGAGGTTGCGGTCGCCCAGGCGGGTGTGGGCGTATTTTTTCCGTCGGGTATCGTATCCGAGCCCGAGCTCAAAGTAGTAGGGTTTTCTCTCCTCCACCTCCACCAGGAGATTGACCTCAGGGGCCTCCTCCTTGAGGCCGATGGTTCGGAAGTGTGCCGCGGAAAGGGCCGCGATGTTTCGTATGTTGCGCTGGGTCTCAAGGGTTTTGGTGAGGGAGAAGGGCTCTTCCGGGGTGAGCTCCACCTCCCGCTTGAGGATGCGTTCCTTGGTTCGGAAGTTGCCTGTGTAGAAGACTTCGCCGGTTTTTACGTGGCGTCCTTCGGTGATGTCATAGGCCACCGTGGCCTGGCCCGAGCCGTCGTCCGCGGTCTCGACCTGTGCCGATCCCTTGACGGCGATATGGGGGTAGCCCTGCTCTGAGATCTCCTCGGAGAGTGTGTTTTCGTCGCTTTTGATCATGTACTCCCGAAAGGGCTCCCCTTCTTTCAAGGCAATGGCGGCCCGTGCCTCTTCGGGGGTGAGGGCATCAAGGCCGTTGAAGGCAACGGCCGTCACCCGGGTCTGCATGCCTTCGTTGATCACAAGGGCGATGTCGGTGAGCTTTTGCCCGGTTTCGGGGTCTTCCCGGAAGGTCACCGTGTGGTCCACGGCGGTGTCCAGGTATCCCTTGCTCAGGTAAAGGGATTGAATGGCGCTGATATCCTCTTCAAGAACCTCGGGGACGAACTCTCCGGCGCTGAATGTACCGGGAAGGCGGGTGAGCATCTGTTTATCGATGCGTTCCCTGTCAAACACCGTGTTGCCCTGAATGTCGATGGCGTGGGCAACATAACGCGGCCCCTCTTCGATGGTGAACAGGATGTCCCGCTCCTTGATGCCCTCAACGGTGGCCTCTGTCTCGCTCATGCGGACCCGGACATCCAGATAACCTGCTTTCTGGTAGCGGGTCCGGATGTTCCGGATGCTTTTTTTCAGGCCCAGGTCGCTTCGGTTGCCTTCCTTTGTGTAGGCCAGCTCTCGTTTCAATGTCCACCCCCAGAACTCTGTGTTCCCTTCAAAGGCGGGCACGTATTTTTTCCCTTCGGTTACCTTGAACCGGATGGTGATGTCGTGGGGGTCGGAGAGGTGCTCCACCTCCGGGGTGATCTCCACATCCGCATACCCCTTGGCCCGGTAAAATTTTTTCAGGTTTTCCACATCGTCATCTAATTTCTTCTGAATGAAACGGGGAATCTCTCCGTAGAAGAGGGAAACCTTCCAGGTATCGAGACGCAGCTTGAGGCGTGCGCTGGAAAACCCCTTGTTGCCCAGGATTTCAACATGCTGTATCCGGTTGAAAATCCCCTTTTCAATGGTGACGGTCACCTCAAAATGTCCGTCGTCCGGGTCCTCTTCTGACGTGACTCGGACCCTGGCGTCCGGGTACCCCTCGGTTTCGAAGGTCTTTTCTACGAGGGCCTCCTGCTTTTCAAGCTTCTCGGCCACGTAGGCATCCCCTGTGTAGATGGTCATGGCGTTGAGCACCTCCTTCTGGAGGAGAGGAAATGCCCCGTGGATGTGGATCTCTTTGATCCTCCGGAACGGGGTGAGTCGGAAGGCCAGGGCCATCCGGCCCTGTGCCTCTTCGGGGTCGGGCACGTCAATGGCCTGGAAGAGGCGGGAACTCTTGAGAAGGTCTATGCTTTTTGCAAGGGCCTCACCGGAGAAGGGCTCCCCTTCCCGTAGCAGGATGATCCCCCGGGCAAAGGCGGCGAGGCGGTCTTTGCCCTCTTCGGGGCCCAGGATCTCGACGGTGATCTTCGAGACCACGGGGGGCGGGGTGTCCGCCCCTGAGACGTCGGGGAAGAGGGCCCCTGAAAGGACCACGGCAAGGCAGATTATCCCCATTGCCCTGCAGGTGTTGTCCCATACCCGTGTCCATGGTCGGGGTGCCGGGGCGCTGTGGGTGTGCCGTTCCAAGGGGCGCATGGTTATCTCATCTCCAGGCGGAAGATGAGCTCGCCGCCGAAATCGCCGTCCGTGTCCCGAAAGGCATTCATCAGCACGTTTTCATAGAACTTGTATTCGGTGATGGCGCTCTGGACGGTGACCCCGTTTTTGGTGCCCACCCCGTACTTGAGGGTCATGCGTTTGGAAAGCTCTTTGCCCACGGTGATGTTGATATCTTCGGCGTCCTCCTGGTCCGTGCGCTCCGTGTACGTCATTTCGATGGTATCCAGGCCCGTGGCCTCCTTCAGGCTTCCTTCAAGGGTGCGGGTGACCAGGTCGGCAAGGATCTGTTTGGTGGACATGCTGGATCCCCCTTCGCCGCTGATCATCTCACTGCGCGTCTTGTTGAAGACGATGAGGGAGATGATGTCCGTGTCGGTCTCCTCCGGCACCGAGCTCATTTCGAACTTGAGGTTGTCTTCCACCCCGGAGACCTTCAGGGTGATGGTCCACTGCCTCACCTTGATTTCGCTGTCCACATCGATGGTTGCCTCAACCTTGTACGGGTTGATGAAGTCCACCACCCCTTTTTTGATCTCAAACTCTTTGCCCAGGTAGGAGATGGTGCCGGACTCCACTTCGGCTCGTCCGTTGACAAGGACCCGGCTCAAGGGGCCGTAGATGGTCATGGTGGGTTTCAAAGCCATGAGGGCGATGTTGTTGTCCACGACAAAGGGTGATCGGTGCCTGATGGAAATGTTGAGCTCCGTGTTGTCCAAAATGGGAGTGGAACGTCTTCGGGTGACGGGGGCCGCTTCTCGTCTGCGCTGGCCGAAGCTGTCGATGAGGCCCAGCCTCACATTTTTAAAGTAGCGGCCCTCCACCAGGACAATTTCTCCTGAGATGAGGGCGTGTTCCGGTTTGCCCGCATAGGTGAGCTCCCCGTTTACAAGGAGTTCCATGGTGTCGGGCAGGATCAGGGGGAGTGCGTGGGCTCTGAGCGTTGCCTTGACGGATACCGGTGTCACATGGTCCAGGCCCAGGGTGCCTGAGAAATCAAATCGTCCTTTGTCGAGGTTGCCGGTGAGGGTGTCGACGGTCAGGGCTTTCGGCGTGACCGTCATGCGGCCGTTGAGGCTGTGAAGCTGCTGGCCGAGGACCGGTACGGTGAAGCCGATCTGGTCCAGGGTGAGCTCTCCGTTAAAGTCGGGCTCCTTGAGGGTACCGCTCAGGCGGGCGGAAAGGGTCATATCTCCGGTGATATCGCCCAACTCCTCAATGAAGAGGTGGATGACCTCCAAGGGGACGGCTCCGTCCACCGAAAAGTTTAAAGGGCCCTCCGGTGAGCCCTCACCGCTGATGTCAAGGTGCCCCTGATCGAAAAGGGAGAGGTTCAGGGTTTCAACGTGCAGGATGCCGTTATCAAAGGAGGCGTTGCAGGCCCCTTTGTCGATGAGTTCCGTCTCTTCGTGGGAGATGGTTAACTCTGTAACGGCAACTTCTGCGGTGAGGGTTTTCGGGGCGGTGACATCTCCCCGGGCCTCGATGAGGCCGGAGACGTTTCCTGTAAGGGTCGTGCGGCCCGCCATCTTGAAAAAGGGCTCCAGTCGGGTCTTCTCCATCCGGGCTGTGGCTGAGAACATGTGCGTGGAGAGGTTGTAGCTTCCGGACAGGTCCGTTACAAGATCCCCCCGGACCCTTGCTTCATGATCCTGGAGGGAGACCTCCAGGGTGCCGTCATTAAAGGCCTCGTTGTTCAGGCGCAGGCGGGTGATGGCTATTTTTCCGGTGAGGCTGGGGTTGTCAAGGGTTCCTTCTCCGGAGACGTCAAGGTCGATCCGGCCCTGGGCGGCGTTGTGGGCCCCTATGAGTTCAATGTCCTCAATGCTTATATCCCGGGCTTTAACCCGCAGGGCGTAGGTTTTATCCGTGGGTGAGATCCAGCCGTCGGCCTTGAGTTCCTCTCCCGGTGTGAGGGCAATGACAAGATCATCCACGGTTATCCGGTTGTTCTCCATGCGGGAGTCCAGGGTGACCTCATGGATCGTCTGGACCCCAAGGTCAAGCTCTCGAGCCGTAAGGGAGACGGAGCCCCGGAGATCGGCCGTGTCCCCTGCAAGGCGGGCATTGATGGAGAGCCTGCCTGCCATCTGGGGGGTGACGTCTTCCAGGTAGAGTGAGTCTCCTTTAAGGACCGCATCAAAGGCGGGGTGGGCCAGGGGGTCGCCGGTGTCTGCATCGAGAACCCTGGCGGTGCCGGAGAGCGCCAGCTCGGATTGCCCGTTTGTCATCCGGACCTCGTCCATTTTGAGCACACCGCCTTTGAGGTGCAGCACGGCGGCAAGGTCCCCCAGCCGGTAGTCTTCCACGGCAAGGTCGCTTCCGGTGAGGGCCAGGCGCGCCGCGGGGTTTCTCAAGGGGCCCTTGCAGGTGAAGGTTCCGTTCAGCTGCCCGGAGACACCGGCGGATTCCAGAAAGGTTGCCGTGTCGATGTTTTCAAAATTCAGGGCAAGGTCCACGGGAAGTGTGGGGGAGAGAGCCGGAGAGCCGGACGGCGAGCGGCTGTCCAGCAGGTTGATTGAGCCCATTGCCCGGATACGTGCATCACTTTCCTCAAGGGTCAGTTCGTGGAGGGTGAGTTCTCCGGAACGATCCAGGCCGGCGGCCAGCCGAAGGGTGCCCAGGGCATGGCCTCCGGCCCCCAGGTCGTCACCCAGGATCCGCACTTCTGCCACCGGGTGTGTGGTGGAGCCGCTCACCCCGATGTCCAGGGTGAGTCGGCCCCTCAGCCCCGCCTCTTTTGGCACCAGGCGCAGGCTGGCCAGGTCTTGGACCCCTAAGGAGAGGTCTGCCTTGACCTCCGCGGTGGAGAGGTCCAGGCTCCCGGTTCCCTCAAGGGTGGCTTCCCCTGCCTCCGCGTTCAGGTGGCGAAGGGCCAGACGGTTGTTTTCCATGGTAAGGCGGGTGCCAAGGGTCAGGTCCATGGGGTCGGGAACCCGGGCCAGGGCAAGACCCCGGACCGAGGCGCTCAAAAGGGCCTCCGCCGACAGGGTGGCAGGGGACATTCCGGTCCCGTCGAGGGTAAGGTCCGACTGCAGCACGCCGGTCACCCCGGTGGCGTTGCCGGAAAGGGTCGCAAGGTCGGTGCCGGTCTGGCTGAGTTTGACATGCCAGGCCATGGCATCCAAGTCTCTGGTCTCCGCCGTGAAACCCTCTGGAAATGCATGGTTCAGGTCGAGGTCTCCGGTGGCCGCCACCCGGCCCAGGGGGGTGTCGATGCTCAGCTTTTCAAGGTCCAGCTCTTTTTCTTTGAGGGTGCAGGCAAGCTCTGCTCCGTGGACCTGGGTGCCTGCGATCTCTCCTCCCGAATAGGACAGGGTGAGGCGTGCCCGGGGGTTGTCGGCCGTTCCCCGGGCCGTCAGCTGGAGGGTCACCGGCCCCGAGAGCACCGGAGTGAGCTGAAAGGCCTCCCGAAGGGTGGTGAGGGCAGCGGTGGCGGTGATGTCCATATCAAAGAGCGGGTTGTCAAACAGGTCGTCGGCGCTCCCTTTTCCCTCCAGGGCCACGAAATCGGACTCCAGGGCAAGGGCCACGGATTTGAGGCGGTCACCTTCAAGGTGGCCGTCGAGCCTGAGGGCATCAACCCCTGTGACGATGCCCGGCATGTCGATCTCTCCGCCCGTGAGGCGAAGGGAGACCCGGCCCGTTTGTTTTAAGAGGTCTCCGTCTTCCGCGGTGAACCCGATGGTGCGGACGGTGATTCGACCTGGGGTCTCGCTGGAGGTTAGGTGATCGTACTGGAAAAATCCGTCGGTGAGGGAGAGCTCGTCAATCCTGACGTTGAAAGGGCGTTTTTCAGGGGGCGCTTCAGGGGTGGTGTCGTTGGGGGAAGGGGCGGGAAAGGCCTTCAGGATATTGAGCTCTCCGGCAGGAGAGGTGGCCAGCCGGACTTCGGGCTTTTCCAGGACCACGTTTTCAAGGGCCAGGGTCTTGTGGAGGAGGGGCGCCCAGGAAAGATTCACAAAAATCCGGTCCAGGGAGACAAGGGGGGCCCCTTCAGGACCGTCCAGTCGAAGGCCAGTGACCTCAATGCGTCCGGCAAAAAGCGAGAGGCTGAGGTCGTCCCAGACGATCGAGCCGGGAATGGCCTCGTTGATGCGCCCCTGGATGAGCTGGCGCGCATGGTCCGAGGTGACCCAGAGGCGTCCGGCAACCGCGGCAAGGAGCACCAGGGCGACCACCACGTAGGTACCGATGGTTGCCACCGTTCCCTTCATTTGTCTGTGAGCATTTCCCATGGACATGGCTTTCCGAACACAATCTGGTGGATGTAAGAAAAGCGCCGCCTGCGACGCAGGAGCCGGGGTTGGTGAGTTTTCATCCCGCATGTGGGGGCATTGGGTGCATCTTTTCGTGTTGCGGACCCGCCCGAGCGGAAAGAAGAGCTGCTGCGAGATATATACATCCTACGACCGCTGCCCGCAATACGGTGGGGACCAAAAAATACAGGTCGGGTCCGGGAGCCGTAGAGCGGGGAAGAAAATAAAACATGCAAACGCGATGTCTTTCATGGAACGGATCATGAGGAAATAAACCTTGTTTTACCTCTCCCGGTATGCTGTGGATAGAAGGAGAATGGATTTTCGTGATGGCGGGGAAGGGGCCGGGCAACATGGCGATGTCCCAATGGATCAACGGGGTTTGATGCAGACGGGGGGCGGGCGGTGAAGGCATTGGAGGAGGAAAGGGAGGATCGCAGGGTGAGGCTGTTTCGTCGGATTTTTGAAAAGTCCACGGCACCGTCTCTTATTATCGAAGAGGATAAAACGATCTCCATGATGAATGAAAAACTCGAGGAGCTTGTCGGGTACTCACGGGCGGAGGTCGAAGGGAAGATGACGTGGCCGGAGTTTGTCGTTTCAGAGGACAAGGAGCGCATGGCCATGTTTCATCGCGATCGGCGCAGGGATCCGTCCGGGGCCCCCGAGGAGTATGAGTGCCGCCTGATGAACCGGGAGGGGGACGTCCATGATATCCTGATCAAGCTGAACATGGTACAGGGCACCACCAGCGTGGCGACCCTTGTGAACGTGACCTCCAGAAAAGAGGCGGAGAACAACCTGAAGCTCAAGGACGATGAGTTGCGGGGCATCGTTGAGAATTTTCCCGGCCACCTCTACACCTGCTACAGGGATTTTACCATAGAGTTCATGAACGGGCATTTAAGGGCCCACGTGGGCCGGGACGGGGTGGGGAAACCCTGTTATGCGGTGATTTACAATCAGCAGGAGCCCTGCCCGTGGTGTGGGGCGGCCGATGTCTTTAAAGGGAAAACCGTGCGCGTTGAGTTTATGAGCCCCTTGGACAACCGGTGGTATGCGGCGGTGTCCACCCCGATCCGGGCAACGGACGGCAGCGTGAGAAAGCAGCAGACCCTGATCACCGATGTCACCGACCAGAAACTCGAAGAGAAGCGCCTGCGGGACAGGGCCGACAGCCTGCGCAAAGAGAACAGGCGCCTGAAATCCACCATGACCGAGCGGTACCGGTTCGGAGACCTCATTGGAAAGAGCCGGGACATGCAGGCGGTCTACGAGGTGATATTAAATGCCGCCGCCTCAAATGCCAACATCATCGTCTACGGGGAGTCCGGGACGGGCAAGGAGCTTGTGGCAAGGGAGATCCATCGGCTGAGCGATCGCGTGGGGAAGGGGTTTATCCCGGTGAACTGCGGGGCCATTCCCGAACCGCTCATGGAGAGCGAGTTTTTCGGGTACAGAAAAGGGGCGTTCACCGGGGCGGTGCAAAACAAAAAAGGGTTTTTGGACTTGGCCGACGGCGGCACCCTGTTTTTGGACGAACTCGGGGAGATTGTCCTGGGCATGCAGGCCAAGCTGCTGCGGGCCATCGAGGGCAACGGGTTCATGGCCCTGGGGG
This sequence comes from Desulfoluna spongiiphila, assembly GCF_900101345.1. Lineage (GTDB taxonomy): Bacteria > Desulfobacterota > Desulfobacteria > Desulfobacterales > Desulfolunaceae > Desulfoluna > Desulfoluna spongiiphila. Next base: position 106,860 of record NZ_FMUX01000020.1, read on the forward strand.
GCAAGACCACCCGAAAACCGGACTTAAGGATTATCGCCGCCACAAACAGGGACCTTGGCAGCCTGATTACCCAGGGCCTCATGCGCGAGGATTTTTTCTACCGTATCCATATCATTCCCATCCGCTTGCCGCCGCTTCGGAAGCGCCCCTCGGACATCCCCCTTCTCATCGACCATTTTTTAAAGCAGTACCCCAGCTCAGCCGAGGTTCCCCCCATCACCCCGGCCATTCTGGATGCCTTCCAGAGGTACCGGTGGCCGGGGAACGTGCGGGAGCTTCAAAATGTGCTGCATCGCTATGTCACTTTGAAAAACCTGGACGTTCTGGAGACCTTTTCGGCTGAAGGGACCCTGCCCGAGGTGGCGGAGAGGTACCGCCGCGTGGCGGGGTACGGCAGGGACTTGAAGTCGGTGCTGGCCGAGACCGAGCGGGCACACATCCTGAAAACCCTGGAGGAGATGCAGTGGCATCGGGGGAAGACCGCGCACCGCCTGGGCATCAACCGACGGACCCTGGAGAGAAAGATGGCATTGCACCGCCTGCGGCCATGCGAATGATTTGTCGCAGAATGCGGCAGCCATGCCGCATGGCAATAAAACAGCGGGGACTATGGCTGCCGGGGTGACGGGGGCGTGGGGATGCGACAAACCTGTCGCATGGGCAGGGAAGATGGTGATATGTGTTTTTGGATAAAATGCTTTTGAATCAGTGGGTTGTGGATAGGGGGCGTACCCGTGGCACGTCCCTTGCTCGTTTATCTCCCGGAAAACCAACCTTAAACTGAATCGGGAGGTGGGCATGTACAGAGGTGAGTACAGGCGGAAATGTGTGGATGCGGCGACGGCGGTAAAGCAGATCAAGTCCGGTGACTGGGTGGATTACGGACATTTTCTGTGCAGCCCGGTGACCCTGGACGACGCCCTTGCCAATCGTGCGGGGGAGCTCGAGGGGGTAAACGTGCGCGGGGTGGGCTACGCCGGGCTGCCAAAGGTGGCCGTGGCCGACCCCTCCGGCAGGAGTTTTAACTACAACAGCTTTCATTTCAGCGGCGGAGAAAGGTATCTCCACGACAGGGGCGGTTGCAGCTACATTCCGGTGCTCTACCATGAAGCCAACCGGGTCTACGATGAAGGGGACATGACCGCCGATGTGTTCATGGCCCAGGCGGCGCCCATGGATGAATCCGGCTTCTTCAATTTAGGCATTGCCAACTCCTTTCAGTACAGTCAGATTCGAAACGCATCGACGGTGATTTTGGAAGTGAACAAAAAGATGCCGGTCTGCTACGGCGGGTACGGGGAAGCCGTGCACATCTCGGAGGTGGATTATGTGGTCCAGGGGGCCAACCCGGGGCTGGTGTCTTTGCCCCGCACCGAATCGTCCGACGTGGACCGGGCCATTGCCCGGCATGTGGTGGACCGGATTGAAGACGGCTCCTGCCTCCAGCTCGGTATCGGGAGCCTGCCCAACGCCATCGGCAGGATGATCGCCGACTCGGAGCTGAAGGACCTCGGGGTTCATACGGAGATGCTGGTGGACGCCTATGTGGATATGTACCGGGCGGGCAGGATCTCCAATCGGGAGAAGGCCAACAACCCGGGAAAGATGGTCTACACCTTTGCCCTGGGCAGTGAAAAACTCTACGAATTTATCCACCGGAACCCGGCGTGCGCCAGCTACCCCGTGGGGTACGTCAACGACCTCCACCGCATTGCGGCAAATGACCGGGTCGTCTCCATCAACAACGCCGTGGAGGTGGACCTCTACGGGCAGGTCTGCTCCGAATCCTCAGGCTTCAGGCACATCTCCGGCACCGGAGGACAGTTTGACTTTGCCTACGGAAGCTATCACTCCAGGGGAGGGAAGGCCTTTATCTGCCTGGCCTCCACCAAGACCGACAGGACAGGCACCGTCACCTCCAGGATCCGCCCCTTTGTGGACCACGGCACCATCGTCACCCTTCCCAGGGCCGCCGTGCAGTACGTGGTAACAGAATACGGCGTCGCAAGCCTTAAGGGGAAGAGCACCTGGCAGCGGGCCGAAGCCCTCATAGGCATCGCCCATCCCGAGTTTCGTGAGGGGCTCATGCAGGAGGCGGAAAAGATGAACATCTGGAGGGGGAAGAGGAGATCCGGTGCAGGCGTGGCGCTGAGCCTTGCCGGGTGACCCACAGAGGGTTCAACAAAAAACCAGAAGCATGCCTCCGGCGGGTCGCTTTTTGAAAAAAGCTCCGTAAAAACTTTTCGACCATATCCCCTTTTACCACTAAGCCCCAACGGGGCTGAGCGGTAAAAGGGGATGCTTTTTTTGTTAAGCCTAAGGCAGCCGGTAAGCCAAGGCTCCCGAATAAATCGAAATAGCGTTTAAAACCTGTTTGTCAAACTTTTCAAATGTTTGGCCCCCGGCAGGGCCGCCGGAGGCAGCTTGAAAGCCTGTTGCCGTTGCGATTGAACTAAATCCCTTTGATGTACTGGACGTTGGTGGTGGGGCGGATCTTGCGGTGGAGTGTGGGCCCTGCGTCGGGTTTGCCCTTGAGGAGGTTGTCAAAGAGGGTGATGAGCCCTGCTTTGTCCTCCTCGGTTTTTGTGTGGGTGCCGATGTCCCTCAGGTCGATGAAAAAGCGGGAAAAGGTATGGGGCAGGTCCGTGACCACCTCAGTGTTCAGGCAGTGGGTTTCATGGTAGAGGCGGTGGTGGTTGCCTTTGGTTTTGTGGATGTGAAGGGTGGTACCGTTCTCCCTGGTGATGGAGGAGGAGGTCGCGCATCCCTGGACACACGCCCTGTCAAAACGATTTTTGTCGCACCCGGTTACCTGGTGGTGCAGGCACTGCCGACTGGTCATGAGGGAGATGGGGTGAAAGATACTGGTGCACAGCTCCATGCCTTCGGGGCGGACAATGCGCTTGAGCTGATCTTTTTTGATCTCCTGGGACAAGAACGCCCCGGAACATGCGAATTGCTCTGCCAGGCAAAGAAGGCTGAAGGAGTTGGCGATATTGAAACAGGGCCCTGCGATCCAGGCAATCCCTTTTCGGCAGGCTTCATGGGCGATGCCCGTGTTGTCCGTCACGATGCGGGCAGGGCGCACCGCATCCAGAAAGGCAAGGGCTGCGGTGTAGTCCGTTCCGATGAGTACGGGGGGGAACCAGGGCGTCAGCCCGGGGTATTCGCGGAACAACCGGGCGAGCTCATCGCATTGGCCCTCCATGGCTTCGGGGAGACGGAAAAAGATCTCTGCCGGGGTGGTCCCGCACAGGTGGGCATCCTCAGGCGATGAGATCACCACGGAAAGGGCGGGCGGGGTGAGAATCGGCCTTGGCTTGCCCGGGGAGGGCACAGCAACAGGGGCGACGGGTTCCCGGGACCCGTTCAGGAGAAAGGCAATCCGTTTGCTCAAGACCGTAAGTTCCTTAAAGGAGAGGTACAGGTCGGGCTGGAGGGCCTCTGTGTTGATCTGTTCGATGCGGTATTCGGCGTTGTCAAAGCGTTTGAACTTTTCGCGGAGCACAGCGAGGCTGAGGCCCCCCGGGGCGCTTTTGTTTGCCTTCGGGGCGAGGGGCCGGGCGGAGTCCACATGAAACGAGGTCTCCGGGGTGGTGATCGAGACGCGCAGCGGCGTATCGGCCTTTCCTTCAATGCAAAAGGTCAGGGGTACCTTTTCGATGCGCAACCGGCTGATGGCATGGCGGGCCCTGGCCGATAGCTCGGCTTTGTCCTCATAAAACCGGTTCCGCTCTTTGTCCCTCTCATCAGAGGGGCTTGCCTGCGACAACTGCCGGATGGAATGGTCCCGGGGGTTGTCGATGAACATATCACCGGTGATATTCCCCTTTAAAAACCCGTTTGAAAAGTCCCGGTTGAAGACCTTGTACAGGTCGCCGGTGTCGGAGAGCAGCCGATCGTCCTCAGTGAGGCTTCGGATCTGGTTTCTCCAGCAGTTGACCACCGTGTAGACGTAATCGAATTTTTTGATCCGCCCTTCGATTTTAAGGGAGTACACCCCGGCTTCTGCCAGCTCCCTCAAATCGCCGTAAGCCGAGTTGTCTTTGAGGTTCAACGGGTAGTCGTTTCCTGTCGCCGTGGTCCCGTAGCCGTCCCTGCAGGGCTGGCTGCATCTGCCCCGGTTTCCTGATTTTCCCGCGAGGACCGAGCTTACATAGCAGAGCCCTGAAAAGGAGATGCAGTAGGAGCCGTGGACAAACACCTCGGTTTCCACGCCATGGGTGCGGCCGACGGCGGTCAGGGCCGTGATCTCCGTAAGGCTCAGCTCCCGCGACAGGTTGGCCCGGGTGGCCTTGAGGGCGCTGAGGAACCGCATCTGGCCCTCGTTGTGGGTGGTGAGTTGGGTGGAGGCGTGAATGACCAGGCTCGGGAAGTGTTTGTTTAAAAGATAAAAAACACCGAAATCCTGGACAATGACCGCATCGATGCGCGTATTGACCAGGGTGTTCAACAGGCGGATCAGGGCAGGGATTTCGCTTTCGACGACGATGATGTTAAGGGTCAGGAACACGCTGCACCCGTGCTTGTGGGCAAGGGTGAGGATGCCCGGCAGGTCGTCGGCGGAGAGGTTGGTGGCCCGATCCCGGGCATTGAATTTGTTCAGCCCGCAGTACACCGCATCCGCCCCTGCGGCAATGGCGGCTTTGATGGCGTCGATATCTCCGCCGGGTGCCAGTATTTCAAGATCTGTTTTCATAAGGAAGCGTCGCAACGTCGTTGAAATGGGTAACAGGAAAAATGCCTGGGATGAGAGGGCTTTTTAGCACTGTGGGGGCCTGGTGTCAACGAAGGGCCATGCCCTGTCGAGGCGTGTTTTTTTCCTTGAGACACCCCGGCCGACGCACCGGTTCTTCGTGACCTGCGAATCCTGGTTGAAAATCGGTTCGGGGGATGTCCCCTGCCACGTATCCATGGTTTATCAGGTGCTCTACGCTGTCCCTGAAGCCTATCGCCAAGGCGTTAAAGCCGGAAGCCTTTATTCCGGCAAGGGCCTGTCCATGGTCCCCAGTAACGAACCGGTACGCATCGCCGAAACGACATTTTAGGGTTCTCTAATCGCCGAGGGCCATGTATATAGAGTCAAAGGCCATGTGTTGCCGGAGCAGAGTCCCCTTCCGGCGCGGGCCAATGTCCCCGAACCCTCCCAGGAAAACAACCCAGCAGGCAAAACGACAGATAAGGGTCCCCCATGGCAAAAAAGCGAAAAGCCGCAAAGGCGAAATCCACCGCCAAAGAACAGAAGAAAAAGAGCCCGGAAGTCCCAGCCCCCGAGACGAAAAAAACGTCGGCGTCGGAGCCGGGCCGGGCGTTTATGAATGCGCACTATTTTCTGTTTCTCCTGATCATCGTCGTGTTGGTGGGGTGCTACAACATCATCAGGCCTTACCTGCACACCATCATCCTGGCCATGATCCTGGCCGTGATCTTTACCCCGGTGAACAAAAAACTGGAGCACCTGCTGAAGGGCAGGAAAAACACCGCCGCCGCATTTTCGTGCATCCTGCTGACCCTGGTGGTGGTCCTGCCGGTGCTCTTCATGCTCCTGGCCATCATCCAGCAGGGCATCGACTCCTTTGACGCCATCTACACCTGGGTGGAGAGCGGCAAATACCAGGCCCTGTCGAGCCATCCCCTGGTGACGCGGCTGGTGTCCTGGGGGCAGGGCGTACTCCCGGACATCGAACGGTTTTTTCCGGATTTTAACGTACAGGCACTTCGCTTTGATGAGGCCATCCTGAACGTGACCCGCACCATCGGCAAGGCTTTGTTGAACCAGGGGGGCAACCTGGCCGGGGGCCTGACCTCCTTTGTGGGCAAGTTCTTCCTGATGCTCTTTGCCTTTTTCTTTTTTGTGCGGGACGAAGAGGTGATCTTCGACAGCCTCCTTCATCTCATCCCCTTGAGCTCCAGCCAGGAGTCCCGCATCATCGACAAGATAAAGACCGTTTCCAAATCCGCCCTTCTCGGCACCTTTGTCACCGCCCTGGCCCAGGGGCTGGCAGGCGGCATCGCCTTCTGGATCACGGGGCTTCCGGCCTTGTTCTGGGGTATCGCCATGGCCTTTGCTTCCCTTGTTCCCCTGGTGGGTACGGCCCTGATCTGGATTCCAGCGGCCATCTTCCTGCTGATATCCGGGCACTGGGGCTACGCCATCTTCATGACGGTCTGGTCCGTGGTGGTGGTGGGCATGATCGATAACATCGTGCGCCCTTTGTTCATGCAAGGGGCCGCCGACATGAGTACCCTCCTGATCTTTTTTGCCATTTTAGGGGGCATCAACTACTTCGGCCTCATTGGCCTTTTGTACGGTCCCATTATCTTCGGGCTGGCCATGGTGCTGCTCTACATCTACAGCATTGAATTCGACGAGTTTTTGAATCAGCAGGACAACAGGTAAGCGGACAACGCAGTGATAGAACCGGAGAATCAGAGATGACCGAGGAGACGACGTACCACACGGCAACAACGCCCCGGGCCTCCTTTCTGAAGGACGTACTGGTTTGCTCCCTGGGGGCTTACGGCGGCCCCGAAGCCCATATGGGGGTGTTTATGGATCAGCTGGTGGCCAGGCGCAATCACGTGACGGAAGAGGAGCTTGTGGAACTGCTGGCCTTGTGCAGCATTCTCCCTGGTCCCACGAGCACCCAGACCATTGTGGCCGTCGGATACAAGAAAGGCGGCCCCTTGCTTGCCTTTCTGACCATGCTGGTCTGGGCGGCACCCGTTCTTCTCATCATGACGGCCCTCTCGTTTTTGTATACGATTCTGTCCAAGGCCCATGTGTCTGCGGATATCCTTCGGTTTATCGGTCCCATGGCCGTGGGATTCATCCTTCTGGCGGCCTGGCGCATCGGCAGAAAAGTGGTTACCGACAAGATGACATGCCTTTTGATGGTATTCGGCGCGGTGAGCACATACCTTGTTCGGTCTCCCTGGATTTTTCCCCTTGTGCTTGTGGCGGGGGGAGCGACCAGTATCCTTGCCTCCCGGGAAAAGGGGATCTGGAACAAAGCCCGCATTGATCCCCCCTGGAGTTACCTTGCCTTGTTTGTCCTTTTTACGGCTGGTTCCCTCGTGCTTTCCATGGCAACGGACATACGATTTTTTAAACTGTTCGAGAGTTTTTACCGATACGGGTATCTGGTATTCGGAGGGGGGCAGGTCGTTGTGCCTGTCATGCACAGCGAGCTGGTGGAGGTGAACCGGTACATGACCAACGGCGAATTTCTCACAGGCTACGGGCTCGTGCAGGGATTGCCCGGCCCCATGTTCAGCTTTGCCGCCTACGCGGGGGGCATGGCCTCACGCCACGGTACCGCTCTCCAGCAAGTCATGGGCGCCCTTGCCGGTGGGATCGGGATCTTTCTGCCGGGGCTTCTGCTTATCTATTTTATCTGTCCGGTATGGGAGCGCATCAAAGAGGTGAAAGCCATCAAGATCTCCCTTAAAGGGGTCAACGCCGTGGCCGGTGGAATGATCACTGCTGCGGCGCTCATCCTGATACAGGCAAACGGCATCGGGGTTTCCAGCCTGTCCATGACCGCCGCCACCGTGGCAATGCTTGCCACAAAGAAGGTGCCGGCACCCCTCATGGTGGTGATGGCTCTGGCGGCAGGCGTTGCTTTTTAGAGTGGCATAACCGGCTAAACTTTTATCCTGAAAACGATTCGATACAGCGCATGTCTACTTGATGGCAACAGGCCAAGTGCAAAACGAGTATTGTGGATATCCCGTTAGCGACATGCGATGTAGATAATGCGTTTTTATACCGTGTTGTTTAATTCTTATCCCCGTTGGATTTTTTTTATTTTCTGATTTCGATATACTGAGGATATGAATAGCTTTTCCTACCCCGCCTTGGGTTATGGCTACTCGGCTCCCGCGTTATCTGAAAATGAAATCGAGAAAGTTGATTCAGCTCTTCTCTTAAAGGCCTCCACCCAGTCATTATCGCTTTTATGCCATGATGGGGCCGGGCCCTTTCCGGGGCTCATGAGGGAGAATGGCTCCATATACAGGAGAATCCACGAGTGGCCATAAGGCGGCCCATCACTCCTGCTGATCCCGTAAACCATGAAGGTTTGTCTGCCGAGACTTTTTTCTTCATGCCTGTAAAAAGCAAGGTCTTCCGGGGTCAGGAAAAAGACAGCATTCGCACATTTTTTTCCGGCTATATCCAAAATTTCGTAGTCAAGTTTGTCCTTCACTGTCGAAAATGCATTGTTAATGAACAACAGCTCTCTTGACTGGGGAAAGCATAGGAGAAGAATGCGCTTTATTTGATCATTCTCTTCTTCTGCAAAGATGGTGAATTCAACCTTTCCCGGTACAGGTTGTTCACCGTTTAGGTCATGGAACGGGTATACTTGTGTGTCATGGTAAATGAATTTGAGGTCAGGTGCATTGTTGGACAAGGTAATCTGCGGATTTTTTGTAGAGATGACGCCCGTGTCTCCATACTCCACATGGCGCATGGCACACCCCCAGAGCCCTGAAAATATAAGGGCAAACAATGCCAGTCGGACGATTTGTTTCATATGCCTTTATCCATTATGGGGGCTGTCTTGAATTTCAGGGTAAAGGCATTGTTTCGATGGTCAATCAGGGTCTCCTTGGGAAGCGTCTCGCCTTCGGGCAGTGCTTCCATGTACAGGATGGTCATCATGCCGTTACTGGATCCCCCCAACAAACTACCCAAAATATTGACGGCATACAGCGGCTTGAGAAGCATTCCTTTTTCCATAAGGATGGTCTCCTCGGAGGGGCTTGGACTGCTCGCCACGCAAAAACAGCTTTGCATGGACTTGCCGTCAATGGTTTCCCGTATGAGCTCGTGTGGTATGGTTAGGTGACTAAACATATTGGGCAGGAACAGCACCCGATTGGAATCCATGGTGGTCACGGTCACAACCACGATTTTTTTTGCGGTATTGCCATCTTTTTTGGCATACACGTAGGTCTCTTCCGTGGCATAACACGGCGTTCCTCGATCGGTTTTCCCTGATTGGTTTTGAATCGTCTTTCCGATAAACACGAGGCCCGGGTCCTGCGCTTCGAGGCTGAATCTGGGCATGGTGCTGAAATACAGTCCGTGCTTGGCGGTCGTGACCTGGCGGGTGGCACAACCGGTTATAGTAAGACATCCCAATACAACAGCTACAATCATACGTTTCATCATCATATCCTCAGCCAACGAATAAACCGTGTTCCAATTTCATATCAGCATCGTATCATCTGCCTAAAAAGCTCGTTGGCTTATGATACGCAGCTATACTACGTCCAGATAATTTGAGAATAGAGATACTCTTTCGGGGCCTCGTATTCAATGGAAAAGAGACTTGTTCATAAGTAAGTAACAATGAGTGGTGGCAGGCTTGGCAAGGGTCCCACCACTGGGGATAAAGGCCATTGTTTTTTTGCCTGTTGGCTCGTCAGGGTTTGTTTAACCGCCCGTGGCTTTTCTGGTACCTTGCAACCAGCTTGTCCCTGCTGGACGATGTGTTGAATGGTTGAGCGGGTTTGCCGGTGTACCTGGAAGGCGCCTTTCGCGGGGTGCGTGCGGCTCTTATGAGGGCGGCCATGGCGTAGATGAAGACCATGCCGACAAAGCCGACGCCGACGGCTCCTGGAACCAGGGTTTTTTTAAAGGGGATGCCGACGGGTGCGAGGCGTGGTTCGTCGGGGTGTTGGGGGTCATAGAGGATCTCGGTGAGGTCTCCGGTTTCTCCCTGGGGCTCGGTGGGTTGTCGTAGGGTTTTTGCGTAGATGAGCTCACCGTCAGGTGTCGTGAACTCGACGCTGAATCCGTAGGATGCTCCCTGTCTGGAATAGCAGGAGATATGGGACATGATCTCGGCCCTTGTGGAGATCGCCCTGGCTTTGAACGCTTCCACGGCCTGGTAGTCCTGATAGTTTTGGTATGACTCCCGGAGACCCAGGCACCCGATGACTAAAAAGATACCCATGATGATGGGGATGATGCTGAATGTTTTCATTGCTGCTCCATGCCTGCCCAGACGGTTCCTCTGGTGAAATTCCTGAAATAAGGCATTGAATACCCATATGAGAATGCCTGAATTGCCTTATATCAGATTGCTCTTTCGGTGCAATGGAAAGATGGAGAAAATGCCTTTCAGTGGTCATGGGCAGGGGTGAGCGGGCTGAACAGTAACTTAGGTTACCGCATTCTTTTTTAAAAATAACTTTATCGTATTGATGACCTCTTCCGGCTTTTCCTTGTGTGGGATGTGGCCGCAGTTGCTCAGGATGGTCATTTCAGAAATGCCTCCTGCCTTGTGTGCGATATATTCAGGAAACGCGGTGGAGCCGTATTCGTCGTTGTCGCCGTGGATCGCAAGGACAGGACATGTCACCTCGCCCATGCAGTTGTCCAGGCTCCAGTCGGAAAATTCGCTGGAGAGCCAGGTGTCGGTCCAGGCCCTGAACACCCACTCCCCTTTGTCTCCGTGCCATTTTTTCAGTCGGTCCATCTGGCCCGGGTCATCGAAAGCCTTTTTTGCCGCGTTGATGCCTGCCACGGTGCGATCCTCCACGAAGGCTTGTGACGCCTCGGTGATCACCGCCACACACCCCTCATCCCGCGCCGCGATGTTGACGGCCATGGCAGCCCCGACGCTGTGGCCGAAAAGGATATAGGACCCTAAATTGAGGTGCATTTTAACCGACGGAAAGTAATCGGTGGCCTCTTCCTCGATGAAATGGATGGACGGAAGCTCATTTCGAGGGGTGGAACGGCCGAATCCCAATCGGTCATAGGTGATGACACACAGGGATAAACTCTCGGCAAGCGTACCGGGGAAGTGGCGCCACAGATCCACGCAGCCCAAAGAGTCATGGAGCAGCACCATGGGGACGGATGACGATGGGTTTTGTGGTGTCCATTTTTTTGCATGAAACGACCCTGCATCCGTGACGATGAAGCGATGCTCAACGGTGCATGCCATGCTGATCCTTAGAGGCCATGAAATCGTTGGCAGAGGGGACAAACGCCAGGACCCTTGCAGGGCTTCCTGAGCCGCCCTTGACGGGCCAACCCCCGATAACCAGCACGGAGCCAAAGGGCGGCAGGCGGTGCAGGCCGGTGAGGCATTCCAGGATCATGCCGTCGGCGTCGTACATGGCAAAGCTGGCGCCGAATTCCGTATCGTTGCCGGGGTCTGCGCCGTGGGTGTCCGTTCCCAGCCCCACCACCCCGCGTTTGGTGACGAGGAATTGGGCGGTGTCGGCGCCGAAGCCGGGCCAGTGCAGGGTCTTTTCCTTGTCTGTTCCGAGGAAGGCTTCAGGATCGTGCCACTTGTCCTGCCATCCGGTGAAAAGGATCACCAGGCTCCCGGGCAGGATGTTTTTGCCTTGCGCTTTCTCCCAGGCCTTCAACTCATCGATGGAAAAGCGATGGTCCGTATCTTTTTCGGCATGCTGTCTGATGTCGATGACAACGGCGGGCACCACCAGCTCCCGGGCGTCAAACATCTCCGCGCTGCGTGCACCCTTGATGAAGGTGTTCGGAGTGCCCCAGTGCGTGCCGCTGTGCTCTCCCATGGCAATGCGATTGATAAAGTACTGGTCTTTTTCATAGGTGGCCCATGGCGCAACCTCAAAGGCAGGGTCACCCGGCCAGATGGGGATGTGGGGCGTCAGGGGCTGAGTCAGGTCCACGATGTCGCCGTTGAAGGGAGAGGCGGGCTGCAATGCTGCGGGTTGGTGTGAGGCGCATGCCGTGAAAAAAAGAAGCATGGCTGCGGTAAGAACAGGGGGGATGACGGAGCGTTTTTTCATTCAGGTTCCTCACATATCGTAAGCTGGGTTAACCCGGATATTTCATGAGAAAACGATGGGGCCGGGATAATAAGTCATGATGCCGGTTGGTTATTATGAGCGGTATAGCTATTCCAGGAATACAACCTGTAACTCAACGTTTTACGTTTGATTTTTTCATCCTTCAGGCTATTCGAGTGAAGGGGACGAGGGTTTTTTTCGGATTCTATCTATGGACATTATCTTTTTGTGATGGTTTGGGACATCTCGTTGTAATTTCTTGACATTTTTGTGTGGAGTTGTGCAATAAGTTGTACATATCAGGAGGTGCCACATGGACGCAATTACATATACCGCTGCAAGGCAAAATCTTGCAAAGACCATTGATAAGGTGTGCGAGGATCATTCGCCCGTCATCATTACTCGAAAATCATCAAAGTCCGTTGTTCTCATGTCTTTGGAAGACTATGAAGCCCTTGAGGAGACGGCGTATCTATTGAGGTCTCCGCAGAATATGAAACGCTTGATCGAATCCATGGCCCAATTGGAAAGCGGCGGAGGGGCCTAAAGGGACCTCATCGAATGAATCTTATCTTTTCAGATCATGCATGGGCGGACTACCTTACTGGCAAAAAGCAGATAAACGGATTCTTCGTCGAATCAACGATCTGATAAGAGATATCAAGCGAACGCCGTACGACGGCATCGGAAAGCCGGAGCCTTTGAAGCACGCTTTGTCAGGCTATTGGTCCCGCCGAATCAACGATGAACACAGAGTGGGGTATAAAATCAAAAACGAATCGGTTTTGATCGCACAGCTTCGGTATAACTATTAGAGACGCTCTTGCGCAAAGAGCAGGTTCACCCTTCCGAACATTCCCGCCTCTTTCAGCCCTGTCAAGGGCCACATTCCGTATGCTCACATGTGCTGGCCCCCGGCAGGTCTGCCGGGGGCCATGTCGACTCTTTGTTTAAGAAAATATGAACAAAACGTAAAGGTTAATTAAACGACGCGGTCAGGCTCAGCCCGGAAAATGCGCTGTACCCGCGAATTCCCATGTAGTAGGTGCCTGACGCCGGGGTGCTGACGGTGCAGGTTTCGTTGTTGCCCCAGAGGTAGGGGCGGCAGTCGTAGGTGGAGGTATCCGGTTTTGCCCCGAAGAGGGTGTAGAGGTCGCCGTCCCCGCTGCCGCCGCTGATCTCCATGGTCAGGCTCGATACACCGGCCGGGATGACGATTTTGTAGTAGAGCCAGTCTCCCTGGGCTGCCGAAAGATTGGTGACGGCAACGCCGTTTTGGAGAACGGGAACGGTGTCGGGGGTCGTAACCGTTACCGATGTCGTGGCCTGGTCCGAAGCGCCGTCGTCGTCGGTGACGGTAAGGGTGACGAGGTAGGATCCGGCCGCGGCGTAGGTGTGGGCCGGGTTGATGGCGGTGGATGAGGTTCCGTCGCCGAAATCCCACTGGCGCGAATCGATGGATCCGTCGCTGTCCTGGCTGGTGTCGGTGAAGGTGGCAGTCAGGTTGGTGACGGCCGTGGAGAACGAGGCCTCAGGGGGCTGGTTGGCTGAGCCTCCCATGTTTCGGTTGTAGAATTTGGTCTCCAGGTTTTTCCCGGTGACCGCTAGGGTGTACTCCCCGGCCGTGATGGTGTGGGCAATGGAGACCGCGCCGCTGGCATCGGTGATGGCCTTGAAGAGAGTCCCCTGCTGATAGAGGGCGACCAGGGCCCCCGGTACGGGGCTTCCCCCTGAGGTGACCACGCAGTCAAAGGGGGTGTTGGCCTGTGCCGAGGTGGCGGACAGGGACAGGGAAAGGGGCGCTTCCGTGCGCACCTGGAGCGAGGCATCGCCGAAGATGGTCCAGGTTTTCAGGGTATCCAGGTCCGAAGAGGTTGCGGATTCGGCGTACATAAGGATGAGTCCGTTGAACACAAGGGATCCGAAGGTGGAACGCCCCTCGGTGGTGGAGGTGCCGCTTCCCGGGTTGGTGGTGTAGTCGTATCCGCCCACCAGCAGGTCGTTCATGTAGTCCTGGCCCCGCATGGGAGGCGTCCAGGGCTGGTTGATGGTGGCCATCACTGTGGCAACGGCACCGCCCCCGCTTTTTTTCAGCCAGCTTTCGGCGAAACAGTCGCCCCCGTTGTGGAATTCGCCGTTGACACAGGCCACGGAGATAATCACGGGCAGTTGGGAGCCGTTGGTCAGGGAAGAAATATAGCTGTTGCTGAAGCCTGTGGTGCCCCAGGACGTGTGGGAACCGTGGCCGGTGTAGTTGATGAGGGAGAGCCCGCTGTTGACATACCCGCTGACAGAAGAGGCCGAGCCGTTCTGGTACACTTCGTTTACGGTGGAGTAGGTCGACGGAAGCAGCTTGTACTCTTTGATGACGTCCACGTGCTGGTAGTCGGCTTCGCCGTCGTCACCGCTTCCGCTGCCTTCACCGGATCCGATCCCCAGGGCCGTGGGGTACCAACTGCCTGAGATCTGGGGATTTTTTTCGTAGCCAACGGTCTTATTCACCTGCACCGTGACATCTGAAGCGCTTTGGGCTGAAAACCTGCCGATGATGAGGTCCGGGTAATAGTCGCTGCCCGCCACGCAGCCCAGCATGGGGTCTGTGGGGGCGTTGGCCGAGGTCCCCAGCTCCGATTTGATGTCGGCCCAATCCCCCACCAGCTGTACGTAGAGCAGGGACGGGTGGGAAGCGTAGAACTGGGAAATGCTGTTTTTTACCAGGGACCCGGCGGACACCTTCAGGGTGTGGACGGTGATTCCCTTCTGACGTTTCCACGCCACGTATGGGGCGATGGCCGACGCATCGCGGGGCGTGTGGATCACGAGGAGCTCCCCTGCCTCGCCGATGGACCGGGTGGCCGGGGCATAGTTGATGAACATGTCGCGATAGATGGCTTCCATCTCCGGTGCCACGGAGCGCGTCGGCGAACTCAGGGTGTTGGCCCCTTCCCCGTTTCCCGTGGAGAGGGTGACAATCACCGAGTGGTAGACCTTCAGGATGTTTCTCGCCCCATGGGTTCTGAAGGGATAGACGTGGATGTCCGTTCCCCGGACGTCCCGCAGGATGTAGGGTTCGGAGGCCGTGGCGACTTTCTCCGGGTACCAGCGGCCCGTGCGTGACGACGGAGCCATTTCGTAAGGGATGTCGGCCGGTTTCTGGTTGCGGTAGATCACCCCGCGTGAAGGAAGCATGGGGTAGGTGAGGGGGATCTCCGTGGCGCTGCCGGGCTCCACCGAGATACGCAGGTCTCCGCTTGAAGGAAGGGCCACCGAGGCATGCACGAAGGGAAGCTCTGCAAACCCTTTTTTCTTGGTGGTGACCTTGCCGGGGAACAACACTTCGGTGTAGGTGGCCCCGCCTTTTTCCACGTGTTTAAGGGTGTAGTCCTCCAGGGTGAACTCCAGGACGATCTCCCGGGGGGTGGATCGGAGAAGGGATACCTCAAATCCGTCTCCCGCTTGAACAGCCGCAGCGGAAAGCACATACGAGATGATAATCGCGGCAACCATGCCCAATCGTTTTGTCATGACATTCTCCTTTGCTTCAGTTGTGGGTGAGCCCCCTTGTATATTGATAAACGAGGGCTTTGAGGGAACCCTGAAAAAGGAGTACTCCTCTCAGGGATGTATCCGGGAAACAGGATAAAAGAGTGGCGGATCGCCCACGGGCCGGATTCCAATTGACAGGCAAAACCACTGCGATTTCTGTTGCGATAAATAGTCGTAATAATGTGAGTGAATAAGGCAGGCAGTTCAAAACCTATGGGCCCTTCAGGTCGGGCCGTGTATTTCGCGAGAGTAAAGTTGACCGTATAGGGATCTATTTCGCCAGTCAAACATTTTGATGGCTTGAGTGAAAAGATTTGGATGTTTTATAATTCTGGAAAAATATTCGGTAGGATTATGAGCGTGGGTTGAAAATTCAAGTTACGTTCCGGACGGTTGAGCGGAACAGAACCTGTTTGGTACCGTGTTTTTTTAACGTTTCCGTGGCGCTAACTTTTCAGGTATCTCTCGAGACACAGGGCTGTCTGTTGAATGGTCTCCGGTTTGAGGTATAAAAACAGACCGCAGCAGTTCAGGGTGACGGTCAGCCAAAAAAGGGCTCGGAACGTTTTTTTTCTGGTTTTGTGGCGAAGGGATTGCTGGGCGATGATGGCTCCGGGCCAGCCACCGGCGAGGGCAAGCAGGTGCAGCGTTTTTTCTTGTGTTCGCCACTTGCCGTGTTTTGCGGCGGATTTGTCCAGGGCATAGGCCAGGAAGGTGGCGCAGCTGGCGCCGAGATAGACGGCCGCTGTGGCTATGGGCGCGCTCCCAAGGCAGGCGGCCAGGGAGATGCCGAGGAGGAAGGCGGCAGCGGTCGTGGTTCGCAATGTCTCCATGTCAAGATTCCTTCTCACGGCAACGCCGAGGGCTCTTTTACCCGAAACTCTGTGGTGCCGACTGCTCTTGCCAGGTCACCGAAGTAGAGGCAGAAGAGCTCGTGGCTGTCTTGCAGGTAGAGGCGTTCAAGCTCATGGGGAGGAAGGCCCTCGAACTCCCGCGTGTCGATGAACGGTGGCAGCACCATGGCTACGTTTTTGGTTATGGCGAGCATCTTTTCCAGGAGAAGGTCCGCAGGTGGTTCTGTGGTGGCGTTCCGGAACCGGTAGATATGCCCGGGGCCGGTGACAGCCCAGTCCGGGTCCATGAACACCGCATCCACCATCGGAAGATCTGCTATGATCCCAGGGTTCAGGATGTCCCCGGAGACAAAAGAGACCCGCTCTGAAAGGCCTGCCCGCAGGACGTTTTGCATGGCTTTTTCCCGGGTGGGCCCATGGATTTCAACGGTGATCACCCGGGCCGCCGCCCTGGCAAGGGAGATGGTCGTGAACCCTGCGCCGCTGCATGTCTCCAGGACACGGCTGCCGGAGAACCGCTTCGCAAAATGTGAGGTGAAGCGTTCATCGATTCCCATGATGAAGGTGCGCTCGTCTGCGGTGTAGTCGTCGCCGAATTTTGTTCTGATGGCTTCCTGGCTGATCATCATATGCATCGGATTTCCCATGGTATGCGTTTTTTCGAAGATGCGCGAAACAGGCCGGGGGCTAAGCGCTGGGCATCGTAAAATGACTTATTCGATGGGTATCACAGGCAACAAGATGAGGTAAAGGGGATTCCTGGGCCAACACATTTAAAAATCCAGTTGCCTCCGGCGGGTCGCTTTTTGAAAAAAGCTCCGCAAAACCTTTCCGGTAATAAATAGAAAAAGAAGATGGGCTATGCCCTGCTGGGACGAATCCTTAAAAAACAAAACCTGTTTGTCAAACTTTTCAAAAGTTTGGCCCCCGGCAGGGCCGCCGGAGGCCAAATTCTAAATGCGTTAACCCTGAAGGGGATTTGTCTGAAGCAAAAGAGGGCGGGCCGGGAGAGGGCAGATGGGGCCCCGCAGGTCTCGAAAAGGGTGCATGCCGCTCTCCCGGAGCGTATGACGGTATTACCTGTTATCATCCTTGCACGGCAGAGAGAGCTCCAGGCAGATGCGTTCCCGCTCGGCGTCGATGCTAAGGACAACGGCATCGATATCATCCCCTTTGGTGAGATGGCAGGCTGCCTCTTCACCGTTTTCGAACGGACTGTCTGAGTAGAACGCCAGGCCGGTAACTCCTCCTTTCAAGGTCACAAAAAGGCCGATGTTGCTCACCGATGAGAGGGTGCCCCGGACCCTGTCGCCTTTCTTGTGGGTCTCGGCAAACAGTTTCCAGGGGTTGGGGTTGCACTGCTTGAGGCTCAAAGAGATGGAGCCCTTGTGCGTGTTGACGTCCAGAACCATGACCTCGATGAGGTCACCCACCTGAACGACTTTGCTGGGGTGAATGTTTGTGTTGGTCCAGTCCATCTCGGAGACATAGACAATACCCTCGAACCGGTCTTCGATTTCAACAAAACACCCGTAGTCCACGATCCGGGTGACGCGACCATGGACACGGCTTCCTTCCGGGCAGCGTGCGGCAATGTCCTCCCACGGGTTCTCCCCGCATTGTTTGAGACCGAGGGAGATGGTGCCGCTCTTTGTGTTGACGCGCAGGACCATCACGTCCACAAGGTCCCCCTGGCTGAGCATGTCGGCTGGGCGGAGGGTCTTGTCGGTCCAGTGCAGTTCCGTGGCGTGGAGCAACCCTTTCACACCGTCTTCTAATTCCACAAGGCATCCGTAGGGCTGCAGTTGGGTGACGCGGCCTTGGACTTTCTGCCCTTCCGGGTAGCGGAGGGCAATGGCCTCCCATTGATTCTCGTTATTCATGGGTACTCCTGAAGATGTACGGTGCTGAAAATCGAAGCGGCAACCCGCTTAAAGATGCCTCCGGCGGCCCTGCCGGGGGCTAAACTTTATAACGACGGGTTTAACAAACAGGTTTTAAAAACAGACTCAGTTTAATCTGAATCAATAGCGAATGTGATTTTCCCTGAGGAACGAAGGGGAAAGCGCATTCGCAACCTGCTTTCGAGGTGGCACACCTCGCCGCCGGAGGTATCGTTTTTGTTTATTGTTATTCCCCTCGCTACAGGCTGTCGGCCATCTGAGTGGCAAGTTGCGGGAGCAGGTCGTTTGCTACGTCCTTGATGGCCCTTTCGGCGGCAGCCTTTCTGCTGCTCGCGCCGCCAAGGGCCGTCCCGTGGGCGGAAGCGATGATGCTGCGGCTGGCCGTGTCGTAGGCGGTCACCGACATGCGTGCGCGGTAGACAACGCCTCGGCCGCGCCTGCCGGAATACTGCACGTCGACTTTTTCAACGACGAGGATCGTTGCCTTGGACCCTGAATCGTTTGTGGGCCTGTCACTATGCTGTCCACGGCTTTGCACCTGAAACCCCTTTTTCCTGAAAAGGTCGGCACTCACCGGAGAGAGTATGGAGGTTGCATCGACACCGGCGTCGTTTTCACGGGTGTGGATCTTGAGCTGTACACGGGACGTTTCAGGCGTTCTCAACGCATAGGTAAACCGTACCGAAGGCCCGGACAAAACCCCCTCCCACGAGGGGCCGGGCTTTTCACCCAACGCGTCTTTGATGATGCGGTTCCAGTCCACGGCTACCTCAACCGGGTTGAGGGGCGTTTCGGTGGCGGCCACCTCCAGAATACGGACGGCAGCGTTGCCGCCCGGTCCGGTGACAGCGGCCTGGGCTTTGCCCGTCGATCCGGGTGAAAAGTTCGCCTTTACCGGCAGGTTGCCCAGGGGTGTGGTGCGATGGACCATGGCCCGGACTCGTAATGGCTCGGCAAGTCCGCTGTCCTTTTTGGCGGTCTGCATGTCTCCGCCCAGGCCCATGAGGCTCAGGCTGCCTTTGATCTTTGCCACCTCATCGTACGGGTCATGGGGGGGGTGTCTCCTTGCCCGCCTGTGCCATGGGGTCCAGAACGGCAACCATTTGCCTGTTGTCCATGTACCTGCGGTAATGGTCCAGGGCTTTGATCCCCTTGTGCAGGGCGCCGATGGTGTCCCCTTTTTCCTGCAGTTCTTTGCATTGGCGGGATAACTCAGAGACCCGGGAGCTGTGGCGGGCCATCTCCGATGCCAGCCTGTGGGCGGTTTCCGGCTTGTTCAGTACGGCAATGGCGTAATGGAGCTGCTCCTTTTTGCTGTAATAGCGATCGGCAATGGTGATTCCCTGGAGCAGGATGTCGACGTTTTCCGTAGAGTCGATGGCAGTCTCCGAGGTGTAGGTCTGGGGCAAAGACGCCCTGGATTTCTGGCTTTTACGTGAGCTGAGGCTGCTCTGGACAGTGACCCTCAGCTGCTTGGCCACCTCCAGGCGTGCGTTGGCATCCGCTTTCTGCACATCTGCCTGCGGGTCCCGTGATCGGGAGGAGAGGCCCACCCCCACAAGGAATTGGCTCGGTGCGAATCCGGGGTGTGTGCCGTTTGTCACCCAGGCGGGCTGCCTTGCGCTGCAGCCTGCCGCAAGGATGAGAAGGACAACAGGGATCAGTTTTTTCATGGACATGAAAATCTCCGGGATGGGTGGTGGGCTTCCGGGGCAGGGGGCGAAACGCCCTTGTTGACACGGAAGCCCTGAATATCAGTCAGCAGCGCATCAGGACGCCATGGTCACAACGGTGAGATTCGCCGTGTTACAACGGCGCGACGATGTGATGCCCTGTTCTTTCAGCAGCCGGTCGTCCAGCCTGAACTGCTTGATTTTTTCGAGCTCCTTGAAAAATACATCGTCGGGGCTGAGGGTGCATGATCTTTTCAGGTGCTCCAAGGCCTTGGTGTAGTGGCCGCTGTAGCCGTAGGCCACGCCCAGGTCATAATGGGCCCGTGCCCGAAGTTTTTCATCGATGTCGGGGTTTCTCTCGGCTTCGGCAACAGCGGTTTCAAACATCTCGATGGCCGTTGCCCAGTCCCCTGTTTTGGCGAATTTGATGCCGGTCTCAAGCCAGGGGAGGTCATCGTCGTCATAGAGTTTCACGCTGTTATATACGGTGTAAGGCGCGATCATTCTCATGAACTTGCCGATCAATTTATCCTGCAAAGAGCTGAACACCTTCTCTTTGTCCCAGGTGACCTCCGGTCTTTCTTCTCGTCGCGACTTGGATTTGGATTTGGTCTCATCAATCACCTTGGTGGCGATGATCTCACCGGTGGAGGTGTCCACCATTTTAAAGCCCACCTTGAGATGCCAGTTGCCCTTTACCTTGTAGCGGCGGCATGAATATTTTTTCCCGTCCTCACGGCAGGTCGCCTTGGAGGAGCTTCGCTTCTGGGTGTATTTCCGCTTGTACACCTGCCCGAAGATCAACGCGCTGCTGCCCATGACTTTGCCTAACCTGACGGAGTTGTTGGGGTTGGCAATGTCGGACATGGAGAGGTTTTGTTCTTTTAAGATGCGATTCAGGTTCGTCCGATCCAGGACATGGAATCGGTCGCTTTCGAAGAGCTGCTGCGTCAGGGTGTCACTGACTTCGCGGCCGTGGTTTCCCTTAAAGGGAAAGACCGTGACATTTTTGTACGATGACAGGTTTATTTCTGCGGGTTTCAGGCGCGGAACCTTCAGTTTGGATGCGCACGATGTCATCAGGATGCAAATGAAAAAACAGGTGAATACAGAAACAGCGCGGCGCTTGGTAAAACAGAATCTCATACAACCCCCTCGGATTCGGTGCAAAAGGAACAATAGAATGTCAACCCAGAATCGAAGGGTACTACTATAGCCCAATATATTTAGTCAATTTGTTTCTAAAAATTGTGACTGGCTGGTAGGTGTGAGACAAGGTCGTCCGGAAGGGGGCGACTGGTTTTCGGAAGGGCAACGGGTGGGTGTGCTGGACGCATCGCGGTTGTTTTCGGAATCGGGCACGGCAGGCTGCTGAAGCCAATGCGCTGTGCCCGATGTCTACGATGGAATCAGGATGGGCTTTTAATGAGTACTTTTTTTGAAAAACCCTGTTTGATATCTACGAGGCTGATGTGGAAGTCGCTGTACTCTGCCTTGAGGGCTCCTTTTATGGCCAGGATTTGAATCGGAACCTGGGCAGCCCAAATAATAAGCGGAAGATACTTTTCCGTAATGAAACGAGCGCTTAAGCTTGTGAAACCGGCTATATCGACGATGATAATGAAAACTGCCAGTACGATTCCAAAGAGAAATGAGAATGCGACAGTTCTCCAAAAGAAACTGAACCAGACTTTTATTGCTACTTTCCACGATACATCCACTGCGATTACCTCCATGACATTGAAATGGTTTTCTGAATGCTTGTTAGATAATGCTGAAGTGCTTAGCTGTGAACAGTGTTGGGGCTATGCCCATGGGGTTGAATTGATACGTTTGTTGGGTGGTTGTTGCTTTCTATATATATGGCGAATCACTTTTTGAGATATTTATACTTTTTGAAATAAAAGTAAATAAAAAAGTGGTGTGTGTTACCTGTGATTGCTTTTCCGTGGGAGCAGAGTTGAGGTGCACATACTTTCAGATGTATATATCGGTGATTTGCCACAATAGGAATTTGGTTTAAGTCATTTTGGATCGAGATGTTTTTCCTTTGCGACAACAGAGTAGGAATGCCAATGTTTGTCACCTGCCGTGGCTGTGGGACCCATTTCATCCCGTTCATGGAAATATTCCATCTCAAAGCCGGAAAACATGCCGCGGACCTGATCCATGCTCAGGAAGGTCATGGCTGTGTTGGACGACCATTCATCGCGGTCGCCGAAGAGGGTCCCGGCAAACCGTCCACCGGCCTGGATGGAACCGGCAACAATATGCCAGAGGTCGTGGAATACCTCCGGCCTGCAAAAAGGGAGCGATAAGCTGGCGTTCACCAGCAATGAGGTTGGCAGGGACTGGATCTCTTCAAACAGCGACACGCGGGTTTTTAGTTGATTCGCATGGGGTGAGGCTTTTGCCTCTACCGCGCGTATCGCTTCCGGCTCTTTGTCGATGGCAAGGACGGACCATCCTGCGGCCAGCAGACTCAGGCAATCACCACCGGCACCGCACCCCAGGTCCACAGCGATTTTCTCTACGTCTTGGCTGGGTTCGTTATTAAAAAAAGAAAGGGCTTTTACCAGTGTGGGCCTGGGAGGTATATCACTTGTCCTGTGGCAGTATGTTTTCCAACTGAGATCGTTCATCTGTACCTCTCGCGTTGAGACACCGCTGTACACGATTCCCGCCTGAATAAGGTGGGCCATCTGTCATCAAAAGATGACTCGTGGATGAGGGTAAAACGGGATAGGAGCGATGTCTACAGGGAAATGTACCGTTGAGAGGAGGGCAAGGCTGGCAGGTTTTGGAATGCCTGTTTCCGGTATGTCACAAGTCGAGTGCACCCATATTCAACTGCTCAGTGGTTTACCACAAAGCTTTGATGACGCAGAATATGGGAGCACCCGGCTTGTCCGAAGTCTGAGAAAACGAAGAGAAAACTGGATATTACATTTTGTGTTTTTGGAACAACGTTGGTTCGTTACATGAACCAACTGGAATCATTATTTATTGTGTTGGGTGCATCGGTTTTTCACGAAATGTTCGGGCTAATGGATCAGGGGTGATCCTTGATCCAGTCAAGAACCATTTTCTGGAACTCTTCGTAAGCGTCCTGATATGAAAAATGGCCGCAGTGGCTGAATACATGAAGGGTGCTGTTGGAGAGCCTTTCATGAAGACGTTGGGCATTGTCAAGCTTGAGCAGCTCATCATCTTCTCCCCAGAAAATCAGGGTGGGAGTCTGGATATGTTTAAGCAGAGGATCCACCTGGGCTAAGCTTTTAGGGTACCCTTTGAACCACTCCAGGATGGTGCTCATTCGTTTCGAATAGGCATTTTTATAATCGGAAATTTCTGCGGTGTTCGGTACATAGTTTATGTAACCGACCCGATTGCCGGCCTCAACCAGGGCACCGCCACCTGCAATAGTCATGATACCTCGCCAAAATGCAGAGTAAACCATTTTGTCGATGATGCTTCCATTGGATGATGGTTCGATTGCCGGGCCGTCTCCCACCAGAATGCTTTTGACGTTATTGGTGTTACCATTGTTTGATCCCACATGGTAGAGGATGGTTGGCATACCGATATCCGGGCCCAGAAGATGGGCGTCTTCAATTTTGAAATGTTCTATGAAGGTGCCCAGAAACTCCCCTTGTGCTTTGAAGTTCATGTACTCCTTGCCCCCTTCGCTATGTCCGAACCCAGGAAGGTCGTAAGCGAAGAGGTTTGTGTGTTCGGCCAGACCCTCCCAGATCGGAGCGTAGGCCTGTATGCTTTGGGGTAGAGGGCAGAGAAGCACGAGAGTTGGCTTTCCTTCGGCAGGTGAGTGGGCGTAACGTATCGTGGTTCCGTTTAATTTGACCGATTTTAACGGAAGGGGGTACAGAGTGGGAAAGGTTGGTTTGGACGCTTGATAACCCGACTCGGCTCTCAGGCGCTTGAGGCGGGGAAATTCTGGGGTTACCATCATGAGGGTTGATGTATTTATACGGTCCATCGTGGAAATTGTCGTCAGTGGTTGCGTTTTCATGCCGTCACTCATTTTTAATCTCCTAAATTGATGTCCATCCATGATTCGAATTTTCTGGATGGAATGGGGAAATGCATATGGCTCCTTCTGCAACAATATAAGTTTCCGGAGTGTGCAATCATGACAAAAAGTGAAGCTTGAGCGGCCCATTGGATGCTCATGCTGCACCTCACTTGTTTGATCTGATTTTTATTGTTTCCGTTATCCCGTGAGGTCCTGGTGGACCTGTTTTTTAACGTGGAAAAACTATTCCATGTCAGAACCTATGCGATGCAGGCCATCGAGAAGTGGTGCCCAGAAAAAGGTAAGTGAAAAACTAAAGGTGCTCATTCGAATATCCCCTGGGTCAGAGTCATTGATAGTGGTTTGATAACCCAGATCCAGAACCACATTCCGTGTGAGTTGGGTTCCAATAGTTGCACCGACACTTGAGAAGTTTTCTCCATCTGTCTCTATGGGCCCTACTTCTGAGTCTCCCAGTTGTAAATATGTGTAATCCAGAGACGCCCAGATGTTGTCACTCAGGTCGTGTGTCAAGTGGGCAGCTATACTGAATCCAGGGTCCGTACTTTGTGTCAGGTTTCCGGTGGGCCCATAGTCGTCGTTATCGCCATACAGTATAACGGCAGGGATTATCTCAAGCGACGTTCTATGCCCAGGCCCCCAGACGTCCCCTATTTGATAAATCATCGGCAGGCCGATACGCCCCCAAAAACGATTCATGCCCATGTTGATGGCTTCACCCTTGTTGTACTCGCCCAGTGGCACACTTAAATCCGCCAGAAAATCAACAGAAAACCCAGGATTGTATCTTAGGGCGTCCGGCAGATTGTATTGAGGCCCAGGTCCGAATAGGTTTATGTTGAACTCAAAAAAGGGATCACCAAAACCGTTCGCCGATGAATCTATAGGGTTTGCAGAACCGTATGTACTCCTGATGGAAATATCTCCCATGGGTTGAAGGTAGGCAAACTGGGCTGAACGACCAAACAGGACAAAATTTCGTGCATATCCCGCAAACACAATATTCGCATTGATATTGGCATCTGAGTTAATCGTGTAGCTGGGATCCAGGGGGTTGACATTGCCATCCATGCTAAGGCCCAGGATTGGCGTGAAATTCGTGCCAATTAAGGTCTTATGATAAAACCGTGGGGGTAGCGATACCGCGGTGGCGGTCACTGAAAAAGCCAAAAGGACTGTCAGCAGTACGCATGTAACGATCACGTGGGAAGCTCTTGTTATTTTGTATACGTTCATAGTCACCGTCCTTGAGTCTAATCCTTGGGGTCAGCAAGCATATCCGTTGGCGGTATGTATTGTTTTCGATACAATCCAGGGGGGTAATTGTCGTACATGGGGAATCGCAGGGGTTTGTTCCACCAGAGGCTTTCTGACAAGGCTCTATTGGGTAAGATGATGTTGTTTTTCGGCATATACTCATCTTCGTAGAGGGCTACCAGCTCTTTCAGCACGTCCGGTTTTTCTTCCGCAAGATCATGGCGTTCTGCCCAATCAGATTCCAGGTCGAATAACTGCCATTCCCTTGTGCCGTATGGCCGCCAGTTATTGAGAATCTTCCAATTTCCCTTTCGAAGCCCCATGGCACCCATGATCTCCCAGCCAACCCAATCATCAGGGCCCCTGACTGTTTTGTCGGGATCTTTGAGCATACCGAGCCAGCTCCGACCGGATGTGCCCCCATTGGGGACATCCTGGCCGGTCAGTTCTGCAAGTGTCGGCATGATATCACTGACGTGCATGAAGTCATGGCGGATACTGCCGGCTTCATGCTTGCTGTCGGGCATTTTTACAATGAGGGCATTTCGAATCCCCCCTTCAGAAGGAAAGGATTTATGCCCAAAGAAAGGGGTGGTCGAAATTTGCGCCCAACCGGCACCGTACTCGGGGTAGGACCGAGGCGTTCCCAGCACGTTTATGTGGTGCTCCTGCGACCAGTTTCTTGCCCTGAAAATATTGTTACTGAGGCCAGGTGCGGTAATGGCTTCGAACGTATTGTTTCCTTCAGGCCCATTGTCACCGAAAAAAATGACCACTGTGTTCTCATACTCGCCGATGTCTTTCAGGTATTGAATGACTCGACCGATGTGATGATCCATATTGGTCATCATGCCGGCGTACAGTTCCATGTGCCTGCCAAGCATCGCCTTGGTTATAGGCGCCAGAACGTCTGAATCAGGTAAAAACCAATAGCGTTCCGCCAACTCCACTTCCTCTGGCAGCAACCCTAACTCGTGCTGGGCTTTAAAGCGCTCTCTGTGAAAGTGTGTCCAGCCCTTGTCGTAGACTTCCTGATACATACTACGCCATGGTTCATCGACGTGATGGGGATCATGGGGAGCCTGATATGCCAGATAGGCAAAGAATGGTTTTCCGGTTTTACGGCCATCCTCAATAAAGGAAATCATTTTGTCTGTATAGGTCTTGCTGGAATAATATCCACGGGGCAACTTTTTCAAGTATTTGCCGTCTTCTGTGAACATCAGTTTCGGGTTGTCCGTATAAAGGTTTGTCATGTCGTAATGGCTGCCATGGCTGTCAAGCATAACGAAGTCCCTGTCAAACCCGCGTGCTCTGGGGATGAGTTCGGGAAATCGGCCCAGGTCCCATTTGCCGGTGACGTAGGTGGCGTATCCTGCTTTGCGCATCACGTCTCCCAGCGTCTTGAAGCCTTCCCTCAACCATCCTTCGTAGCCGACCTTGCCCTGCTGGTTAGGAGCTGTAAACAGATTCATTGTACCCGCACCCGCAACGTGATGGTCAACACCGGACATCAACGTCGCTCGAGTGGGTGTACACATCGGGTTTGTATAAAAATTCGTAAAACGTACACCTTCCTTGGCGAATGTATCGATATTGGGTGTTTTTATTTCACTTCCAAACGCACCTACATCAGCCCAACCCATGTCATCCGACAAAATAATCAGAATGTTGGGCTGCTTTTTTTCTGCCAGCGCTGAATACGGAAGAATCAAAAGCGCTAAAAAACTGGCAATTAGCAACGAGAATAGCTTTCTGGTCTGGTAGTGCATAAGCAAACTCCTTGATTATGTAATTGTAAGAGTTTACGTCTGATTTGTGTTGCTATAAATATATGATATTAAGGCTTTAGGGGACTGTTGGGGGGCTTGGCCGGGTGTCTTTATGATTGATATTCTCGACAACTTGTCTGTTTCAATGTTTGAAGGCGACTGGGCTCTTGAGACCTTTGACATGCCTTGGAAGAACCTGCTCCCGGTTTCTTTTACCGTTCAGGCAGAAAGCGGCATATGGTCCGAAGGGATTACTGTTTGGATAACGCCCCTGTAGTGCGCCCCTTCCGCTGACTCAATGGCATGTGACGCAGTGTCTCTGAGAATTGCTGCTTGGCCTGTGCGTCCCTCTGGGGTTGACCATCCATTCGTCCATGGCGGCAATCCATTTATCCATGATTTGCCACTGTATATAGGGCAAAAAGGGACCTTTTTGGTTGCGATGTTTGCATGATAGCGGGTTGAAAGGGGCTTTTGGGGTTTGATACTAAATTGCAGAGGATCCCATGGAGAGCAGGCCGGAAAGATGGCTGAAACGTGTCGCAAAATAGGAAAGGTAGAATGATTTGAAAACGGGGGGTCTGCAAGTATGTATCTAAAAATAGAGTATATATTGTAACCCGTCAACCCTTTTTCCGTTTCTCGTAGGGTGTTTTTATGTCTGAATTAAAAGCAGAATAATCACTGATGATGCTCGGATACCTTTGCCTGTTTCGGATGGTTGGACTGCCTCTGTAACCCCAGTTGATTTGACTTACTCTCGCCTGTGCCAGGGCAGATTCTTAATTTTTGTATGGTCGGGGGCTTTGGCAGCAAGGGTTTGGGTTGGGAAATCCATGCTGAACTCTCAGCGGACGAGGACATTGCAGAGACAATCCTGAAAGGCGTGCCTCCAATCCACCACCCTTTATTGAATCACTGCTTACCGGTACGCCAGGGTGCACACGGCGTCCAGGCGTATCGGGCTCGCAGGCCCATGGAGTATCTTCCATGGCTTTCTATCTGTTCTATTGATCCTGATATTCACCGATGCCCGGCCAGTTTTCTCTGCCGGAAAAATCATTGACGCCAATGGCGGAAGCATCCGGCGACTCTTTCATCACCTTTTCCAACAGCTGGGTGCACCATTTGAACGTCTCCATGGCCTCTCCCAGACAGTTGTGGTGAAACACAGAGATGTGGGCAATGAGGCCATGGTCGGTGAAGGTGGTTTTCAGCTCATGGGAAAAATCAGAGATCGCATCCGTTTCAGCGTCTACGGCCAAAAGGAACAGTCTCTCATCGATTGCAAAGGCAGCGACTCCGTAGAATATCTCTGCTTTGCTGTTCAGGGCCTCTTTCAAGAGTTCCGTCGCCTGTTTTTCGTCTTTGTTTACCTTCACGCAGATGAAGTACGGGTCATCGTAGTCATCCAGGCCTTGAAGGTAGCTTTTTGCGTCGTTCGGTAGTGTCAGGTTGTCATATATCTCGCTGCTTAGCATAGCAACTCCTCTCATGCTTTTTGTCGTCTATAAAGTATCGTACCTGGGCTCTTTTCTGCTCGAATTGCCCTGTTTGTACGTTTTTTATGAGCTGTACAGAGTGCGGGGCACGGCCCGTTACGCCAGCTCCTCGCTGAACGAATGAAACCCTTTCATGTCGGACATGGTGACCTCTTGGTCAATTTCATCCAGAACCCACCCTTTAGGGCCCCTGATGAATTTCCACAACTCG
The DNA here is from genome assembly GCF_900101345.1 of Desulfoluna spongiiphila. Lineage (GTDB taxonomy): Bacteria > Desulfobacterota > Desulfobacteria > Desulfobacterales > Desulfolunaceae > Desulfoluna > Desulfoluna spongiiphila. The sequence goes on from NZ_FMUX01000020.1 coordinate 135,432, forward strand.
ACAAACCCTTCGGATGTTTCTTTTTTGCCGGAAATCAGCTCTCCGCTGGTTGTGTCGATGGTGTAGTCGACCATGCGGCCCCGGATATGGGCCCAGAACCTGTCCCGTGAATCGTCTTTGTAGTCTGCAACTTCAACGATTTTGGCCTCTTCAAGGTTAATTCTTTCGAGGATATTTTGCATGTTCTGGGAAATCATCATGTCGGTCTGTGTTTTGTGCTTCAGGTAGAGCCGCTCGCTGATGTAGTCCCGGGCTACCTCCTGGTCGCGCTCCATCCACGCTTGTTGAACCTTGAAAAAGGCAACCTCCACCCGTGATTTGATGTTGGACATGTCCCAGGATGCATCATGGGCGGCGAGCTGTTCGATGAGGCCCTTGCACTGCTTGTTTTTCTTGACGAGCATGGTGGTTGTGATGCCGGAGTACAGCATGAAAAATGGCGCCAAAAGAATGCCCCAGATGCTAAATCCTCCTCCACCACCGCCCCTGGAGCTGCTGAATCCACCGAATCCGCCACCGCCTCCGGCCCTTGCCATGGCCTCTTCGGGGAAAAGTCCAAAAAGGAGAAGGGTTCCGCATACGATCAATGCCGCCAGAAAATAGTGGTGTGTTTTTATCTTAAAATTCATGGTGTCCTTTATGTTGATATGTTGTTGGCGTCAGCCTCCGAAGCGACGCAAATAATCACCGATGATCAATTCCAGCGCGACAATTGAGCACACTTGAATCTGAAAAACAATCATAAAGAGAGGAATAATGGGCAGAGGTGCCTTAACCAAGGAGCTTACCAAGGGATGATCCCGTATCTGGTGACCGGCAGGATGGAGAGATCCACGGGGTTTTTTCGATGGCCGGATTAAAAAAAGGATGGGCAACGCTGCTAAAGCGAAACGCTTTTTGAGGCTGCCCCAAAAAAAAGATACGTCACGGATGTATCAGGCGGGGTTACTTAACATTGAGCCCAGAAGACCAATGAAATACGTTATGAAAATAATGATTTTTGTCGGCTTTTTGAAATGAGGGCTTTTCCATAATCCATAGAGCCCCAGTGGGAAAAAAAAGATCAAAAGCAGAATCACTTTCCAGTCTTGATTGTACCAATTGGTGTCGCTTTCGATGTTGTTTTGATGCGTGTCGGGGCCGTTCAGGTGTTTTTCGGTTACCTCACGGGCCAGGCTTTCAATTTGATCCCTTGGCAGGTCAACCATGTCTTCCAACACATCAATGACACTTTCGATGGACTCTTTTCGTTCATTTTCCAGCTTCTGCTGCTGATCTGTTTGTCTCACTTTTTCGATGATTTCAGCGGTAATATCCTGGGTTTTCTCTTTGTTACCAAACATAGTGAGGCTTGTCTTTCTGCTTTTTATGCACGTTGTTCCTGATGATAATGTCCCTGGACACATCACGTCAAAGTTTTATTCCCATTAGGCTACCTGAAAACCATTGGATAGCCTGAACGAGTTCTTACCTTTTGATCTCACCAATTGCAAGTCAGTATTAGAGGATGTGGGTAAGTTGGTCAGGTTATGGGCGTTGCATCCCTGGCAGGGCAAAACAGGTGCATCACGGCATGGTCTTCTCTTTAACAACCACTCTTTGTCCAGGCCGCAAGGGTGTTGCTGTAAAACATCCTGAGGACCTTGGGGGTGCCTCCAAGGGTTCTGCGCAGTTCATCAACAAACATGGCGGGATCATACCCTTTCCGAAAGGTGGTGTTGTACCCGGTTTGAATGAGGTAGCCGTCTTCGTGCCTGCCGATGATCCGGTATTTGTGTTCCACAGGCCAGACCCCCTGTACCGTGAGGTAGGCTGTTCCGCCCGGTGCAAGGCATCGCTCGATGCATCGGTAGGCTTTGCTGCGGTCTTCAGGGGGCAGGACATTAAGGACATAACTGGCGATGATGACATCGTACGTCTCTTTGAGAGCCTCCTTGGCCGGATAAAAGTTGGGGTCATAGTCCGCCACGTCACGGGCTCCTGCAGCCAGCAGGTCCTTACGGGCGATGCATTCCCGACCGGTTCCCAGATGCAAAACTGTGCGGTCCTTCACCAGGCCCTGGTCGCATAGGTAGCGAAGGGGTTGGGATGATCGCCTGGTATGATCGAGGGCCGTGAGCTTGGAGGCGGTGACCATGGGGGAGTGGGTATGGGAGGCCATGTTTTCAAGGTCTGTTGCCAGGGCCTTTTCAAGGCGTTCCAGGGGGACGGACCAGCGGCCCGTTGCCGGTGAAAAGGTGCATTGCCTGGCCTGAGATGCATGCACCGTAAAGGTACCATCCCGGTGAGGGACGATGTTCCATCCCGCCTTGAGCATCCGCTGTGACAGTTTCATGGGTGGTGGCTGATCCTTTCCGGGCCATGTGCAAGCCCGTTGCTCCACCTCTTTACCACAGCATCTCTTTCAATAAAACCGTATGGGGACAGGCTCTATAAGCTCTTTACCTTAGCTGCCTTGGCAGTCAAACAAAGAGTTCAGAGCGGCAGGCCCGTTGAAGTACATGATTTTCTTCGAAAAGTGAAATGGCTTCACGTCGATTTTCGCTTCTTCGAACATGTTTATGGCGCCGGCAGGGACATATCCCTGGCCGTTGAATTTAAACACCCGCATGGTGGGATTCAGCGTGATATGGGCGTCATGGGGTTCCTCTGAACGATACTGTGTGTCCAAGGCAAGGATTTCGTTTCCGCTGTCTGCGTCGATGTCTCCATAGAACAGATAGGCCATGCATGAGGAAAACATTTTGAATCCCACTTTGGAATAGGAACTTGAGCCGGGCAATGACAGAACGGGTTGAAGGGAGAAGTCCGGCTGAATCGACATAAACAGGTCTGAGGATGAGCTCAGGTGGCCGAACCCTGCCAGCACGGACCACAGGTTGACATGGATTCCCTTCTTGCCCCCGGGCATCTCAAAAGAGTCCATAACACCGTCCATTTCGGAAAAGTGGCCGGGATATTCGGTATACGATGTCAACCGGTCGGTGATGTCCATGGAGGATAGAATCGCAGGCGAGTTCCCGGATATGCTTACGGTGGACAGGTAGACGGTATGGCCCTTGTCTTCAGGATGCGGGCCTGTCTGGGTTGCCGCATACAGTACGACTACCACATCTTCAGATACCTGGTTTTTTGCGTATATCTGAACCCTTCGATCCATTTTCCTGGCATCTGCTTGGACGATATCGCTGGAGGGCATGTTGAGTAACAGGAACGTCTCAAGGTCCGGTTCAGCGAAAACGGTGTGAACGTTCAAGACAAAGATCAGAGTGAGAATGAGTTTTTTCATCATGTTTTGTGGTGTCCTGTGTGGATTATGTGGGTACTCCAGAGATATTATTTAACCCTACCATCACTCCAACTATCAGGAATCCAGGAAGGCCAGTCTTGAATGCATGGAGCGATATCGGGACCGAATGGATTGGGATGTTCAAAGATTATTCATCCGGCCAGGAGATAATTTTTTGTCTGATCTCATGGCATTGATCCGGACGGTTTCTTACGAAATATGCCAAATCCAAGATGGTACCACCGCAGGTCGGGCATTTTTTTAAGGTGACTTGGCCTTTGGGAAATACATCCAAGCAACCCTCACACACACGCCATTCCTGTATGTTGCAACTTTTTTCCGAGTTGTATTCTTTGATGCATCCATAAATGAAGGCAAAAATTAGAATGAAGGACCCCAGCATAATGAGACAATAGCCAGTTTCTTTTGGGACCATAAACCCATATTTGTAATCCCACTCATCGAAATAGTAAATTGTCCCGAGGATGATGAAGGATAGTCCTAAAAGAAAATTTTGCATGTCTTAAATCTTTGATAATTCGAGAAATGGGTGAACTCGGGTTTTTGATGGTAGGGTGCGCCGTGCGCACCGTATGGCGTTGCAATACCCCGTGATATTACATAAAACGTTGTATTCTCGATCGTGTTGTGGGGCCACATGCCGGAGGGGCGAAGGCGCCGCTCCTTGGTTTTTGACATTGTAAGAAAGATGCTGCTATGCGGCTCTCTTCCAGCTATCGCGTGATCTCTCACACGTTTAGATCAAACCCCAAATCAATTTCACTTGCCGGAACACCACCACGGACGCCCCAATTATCCAATTCAGGTTCATAAAGAACAACGACGGCATCATTGTCCTGATAACCGAGATCTTTTAACCCACTGAATATTAGCCTGTATAATGATTTTTTCGCAGCAGCCGACCTGCCGGGTAGAATTGTAATTTCGATAATTGTAAATTTATTTGTTCTGTCACTTGGAATTTCAAAAGAACCGGTATCATACTCGATAATTGTTTGTACTCTGTCTTGATCCGGAATTTTGAATACTTCAACCAAAGATGAGTGAATGGTATTCAGCAATATCTTTTTTTTCAGAATCAGATCTTCCCTTTAGGATGCTGGTTTTTACTAAAGGCATTTTATTGAATCCTTACATGAAATGTGTGCTACCAACCTGCTTTAGCGAAATAATGGCCGACAGTACAACCGTGAGGATGGCTGTCGAGAACAAGAGAGATATTCCCAGGGCTTTCCAGTTTGATGCAAACTTACCGCCACGCATGGCGTGCGCTTTTATATCTTCAAGCTGGTTTTGTTTTGCGTATAGAAATGTACCTATCGCCAACGGTACTAATATGGAAGACGCTGAAATGTTCAATTCCTCGGTAATGAGAGCCGCGGCTATTGGAAATAGAACCCACGCTATTGTTATATAGAGCAGCGCTTTCCGAGCTTCGGATCTTTTCCCTAATTTTTTGTAGTTTTGTGACATCAAAAAGCCCCCGGCAATGGGAGACCCGAGACAGATAGCGATTCCGATTCCTGATATTTTATAAAGTTTATATCCGTTAGGTCTATTTTGAGACTTGGAACCAATTACTGGGTCGAAAGCGTTTCTGGTCTGATTCAAAAATTGCTCTCCTTTTCAAATATGAACCTTGAGAAAAATCACTGAATCTTTTTAGGACGTATAGTGCGCGGTGCCAATTGATTTGTATCTCTAAGAACTGTTTATGAGTTTTGAGCAAAAGATCAAATTTGTCATTCGCGTTTGATTTAATGATCTTAGCTATTGCTGTTTAAATTGCATACTAGCATAGTTGTTGAGCTTGATACAAGTGCTCCTTTGCGCGCAAATATTTTGTCGTCATATTTCTGATTTGGTCTTCTGTGGAAATACTTGAGAGGCAGGGGATGTATCTACCCTTGTAGAGTATTCCATTTTGGTCGAGATATACATACATCAAAGCGGTAATGGTCAATACCCCCGCCGAACAGCAAAGCGACCACTTTTCACGTTAACTGGTTTTCTACAGAGACGCAAGCGAGGGAGGCGTAGCCCTATTATACACTGTTATGGACGACAAAATGGATGAGCATGAGATAGGTCGGGTCTGCACAATTTATAGAAAGTGGTGTTAACCACATGGCTCATGGCAAATGCTGTGCATAACCCAGGGAGAATGAGTACGATTGACAGCCCCTAATCGGATTCGATTGCATTTGTTCCATGTGCAATGAAAAAACGCCAGTTGGGTAATTTTTTCTTTTATAATGTATGGGCGCCCATAATTAAGCAATATTATCATAACATCTACGCCATATCAGCATACTTAGGGAATAATCCGTCCTCTTGTGCTTTTTTAATGATTCTCCTGACATCTATTTCGCTGAGCCCAACTTTATTGCTGATAACCATCGTGTTTATTTCGATATTGTGGCGGTACATTGAAAGGGCCTCATTTAGTACGTTATTTGTCTTTTTCCGTGTGGAATATTTGAAATAAACCAGGCAGGATCCTGTCATCAGGATAACAAATGAGAATACAACCCCAAATGGGTCTAAAAAACCGGTTATCAGGAAATTTTCAATTTCTACGGAAAAGCCAAGAAGGCCAAAGCATACAATAAATAGCCCTGAAATTATTTGTACCATCACTACTGTCCAAAATAGCCTCTCAAAGAATAATTTTCTTCGAGAGTCCCCTGTGATTAGTAGATGTTGTTCAATTCTTGAAAAACAGGTCCCATTATTTTGCCTGCTGTCCAACTCACGTAAATGGGAGCATTAACTGTACTGACATAGGCTCA
>NZ_FMUX01000022.1 GCF_900101345.1 Desulfoluna spongiiphila
CTTCCAAGGAGAGGCCCTCTTTGATAACCCAAACCGTGGTAAGGGTTATGTCATCCGGTATTAGCAGCCCTTTCGAACTGTTATCCCAAATTCAGGGGTAGATTATTCACGCGTTACTCACCCGTGCGCCACTGTACTCGTTTTCCGAAGAAAACTTTCTCGTTCGACTTGCATGTGTTAAGCACGCCGCCAGCGTTCATTCTGAGCCAGGATCAAACTCTCCAATTAAATCATATTTAACAAAATGACCCAATAGGGTTTGATATTGACAGAGACTCGTTTGTCTCATTTATTCGCTGCTTACTGATTTTCAAAGATCAAGCAATATCGACCCGCTTGAATTAATTTCAAACGAACCCGAATAGTGTATCCCAACAAGCTGTTTCAGTCAAGAAAAAAGGTTAAAAACTTTAACCTCACCTTGCGGGCTCTCCGGCCGACCGTCGCGTGTTTTGCGTCGGTTCCGCGCTGAAGACTTGAAGGTTCTACCCCGAAAGACGGCATCTGTCAAAAGCTTTTCGACACCTTTATGCATTTTTTTCAGAACGGCGCGAATTTCCATTGAAATCCGCGCCGCCCATTTGATCATATATCCTGTCAAAAGGCCTTTCAGCCTGCCATGACAACGCGAAGGTAACGCTTTTTCCCGGCGCGCAGGAGTATCTCACCCCCTTCAAAATCCGCACGGGTGATGGGCCGATCAAAGACAGAGAGGCGCTCACCGTTTACATAGGCACCGCCCTGCTGAATCAACTTGCGTGCCGCCCCCCCGGACTGGGCAAGCCCGGCCTGGGCAAACAGCTTAAAAGCGGGCATCCCTTCCCCTTCAAAGGTACTCGCTTCCAATTCAAGACTCGGCACCGCGTCCAGGGCGCTGCCGTCATCCCCCCGGGGAATACCGCTTGAGGCAAGAAGGGAGGCGTCGATCTTTTTCACCCCGAACATGGCCGCTGCGGATTTGTAGGCCTCAAGGGCTGCCTCCCGGCCGTGGCACAGGGCCGTGGCCTCAAAGGCAAGGACAGCCTTGGCGTTGTTCAGGTCGGCACCGGAGAGCCCGGCCACCTGCCGGACCTCTTCCATGGGCAGAAAGGTAAACAGGGCAAGGAACCGCTCGACGTCCGCATCATCCGTGTTAACCCAGAACTGGTAGTAGTCGTACGGACTCGTACGCTCCGGGTCGAGCCAGACAGCACCCTTGTGGGTCTTGCCCATCTTGATGCCGGCAGCGGTCATGATCAGGGGAAAGGTGATACCAAAGGCTGTCTCCCCAGCCTTGCGGCGCACCAGCTCCACACCGGCAACGATGTTGCCCCACTGATCGCTCCCGCCCATCTGCAGATAGCAGTTGTGGGTTCGGGAGAGCTCGTAGAAGTCGTAAGCCTGGAGAAGCATGTAGTTGAACTCAATGAAGCTCAACCCCTCGTCGGAATCAATGCGTGCGCGGTAGCTCTCGGCCTTGATCATTCGGTTGACGCTGAAGTGCCGCCCCACCTCCCGCAGGAAGGGAATGTACTCAAGACCCGTCAACCAGTCCGCGTTGTCCAGGAGAAAGGCCTTTTCATCGGAAAAGTCGAGGAACCGCGACAACTGGGACCTCAGGCCCGCCTTGTTCTCCTCGATGGTCTCGGTGGTGAGCATCTTCCGCATTTCGGTCTTTCCGCTGGGATCCCCGATCATGCCCGTTCCCCCGCCCACCAGGGCAATGGGGCAGTGGCCGGAGCGCTGCATGTGACACAAAGCCATGACCGTCACGAGGTGCCCCACATGGAGACTGGACCCCGTGGGATCAAAGCCGATATAACAGCGCCTTCCAGGCGTGGACAGATATGAAATCAATTCCTCTTCATGGGTTGTATTATCCACAAAACCGCGGTCTCTCAGCGACTCAACGACATTCATAGCATTCTACCTCGTCTCGTTTGGTTGGCTACCGGGGTCGATGCCACCCTGGGCGGCCCACCTGAATAATCCGCCCAGGACCCCGAACCGGCCCTTTCTATAGTAAAGGTGCCCCTCGGCGACATCCCGGCTGCCCGTTCATCCATGGAGATCCGGTGGCCCAGCCACCGTCCCCCTGATACTAAAATAGCCGAAACACCAAGACAGGGACCGGGATTGCCTGTTCAGCAACCCCGATCCCGCTCTTAAGCGTTCGGCTTATTACATTCTCCTTGAAATGGCCGGAGATGCCCTATTTGTTTGCATACCCCACAGCGCGGGTTTCACGGATCACCGTGACGCGAATCTGCCCGGGAAAGGTCAGGGTCTCTTCGATCTGCTTGGCGATGTCCCGGCTCATGACCACGGCATCTTCATCCCGGACCACATCCCCTTCCACAATCACGCGAAGCTCTCGGCCCGCCTGGATGGCGTAGGAGTTGGCAACACCCTTGTACCCGTTGGCAATCTTCTCCAGATCGTCCAGGCGCTTGACGTAGTTTTCCAGGAGCTCTTTTCGAGCACCAGGCCGCGCCCCGGAGAGGGAGTCGGCAGCCTGAACCAGGAGGTCGTACACCGATTCGGGGGGTACATCCTCGTGGTGGGCGGCAATGCCCTGAACAATTTTGGGGTTCTCCCCGTATTTCTTGGCCAGGTTGGCGCCGATGACGGCGTGGGGACCCTCCACTTCATGGTCCACCGCCTTGCCGATGTCGTGGAGCAGGCCCATGCGCTTGGCCAGCTTCACGTTGAGGCCCAGCTCGGCGGCCATCACCCCGCAGAGGAATCCCACCTCCACCGAGTGCTGAAGCACGTTCTGGGCATAACTGGTTCGGAACTTCAGGCGACCGAGAATGGCGATAAGGTCGTTGCTGATGCCGTGGACCCCCAGATCAAAGGCGGCCTGATCACCGGCCTCCCGGATGGTCTGGTCCACTTCCTTTTCAACCGTCTTCACCACCTCCTCGATGCGCGCCGGGTGGATACGCCCGTCGTTGATCAACTTGGTCAGGGAAAGGCGGGCCACCTCGCGACGCACCGGGTTGAACCCGGAAAGGATCACCGCTTCGGGGGTGTCATCTATAATAAGGTCGATGCCGGTGGCCGCTTCAAGGGCACGGATGTTGCGCCCCTCCCGACCAATGATCCGGCCCTTCATCTCATCGTTGGGCAGGGGCACCACAGACACGGTGCGCTCGGCCACGAAATCTCCGGCATAACGCTGGATGGCCGTGGCGATGATCTTTTTGGCTTCCTTGTCGGCGCTCTCCTTCGCCTCGGAGGTCACACGCTTGATCAGTTTGGCGCCGTCGTGGCGGGCGTCGTTCTCCATGGCGCTCAAAAGAAGCCCCTTGGCCTCTTCGGAGGTCATTCCCGATATCTTTTCAAGCTGCATCTTCTGCTCGGAGATCAGGGCATCACACTCCCTGTTCTTCCCGGCGAGGGTATCGGTATCTTCAGACAGCTGCTTGCTTCGCTGGGACAGATCGTTTTCGATACGCTCAATCTGATCCTGCCGGCGGTCAAGCTTTTCTGTTTTCTGGTTGAGGCGTTTGTCCAGCCCTTTGAGCTCCACCCGTGTTTCGTTGGTTTCCGCGTCAAACTCGCTCTTCATCTTTATGAGCCGGTCCTTGGCTTCCACATTGGCTTCCATCAACAGATTTTCAGCCCGAAGCCCGGCGTCACGTATTATTTTCTCGGCCTCTTCCTCTGCTTCCTCTGCCCGCCTGCTGTCCACCCGGCCTTTAAGCACAAAGGTCAGAGCAGCGCCGACAAGAAAACCGACGATGCCGGTTGCCATAATTTTCACTACCATTTGATTCCCCCGAGAATATATCCACCTCAGTTATGACGGAAAAACCGCCTTACGGACTCCACACAATAGACATTCGCCCAACCTTGAGGTCACATGTTTTTGCATACCCAAAGACCGCAGCGGGTATCATACGAACGGACAAGAGGATCCGACGTGTGCCATGCGACGACTTCATAATCTTAAAAAACGGAGACAATGCCGCATCGACGCGGGGCATGGATATAGCTTGGATGTCGGAAACCCTTGACAGAGTCATCGACTTCGAGGGGTGGTTGGAAGGAAGGGTCGGGCAAACGGGGAGACATTGATATGAAAATATCCCCACCCGGGTGCCGTGTTGAATTAAGGTCTTTGAACCGATTGTTCAAAGGGGGGTGCCTCTGTAACTTCTTCAGGCTTTTCTGTCAGGCAGAACATGCGCACCAAAGCCAGAGGAGGCTCCCGTGATATTGCCATTGGGTCAAAGGATATACTCCAATCACGAACACGGCAGGGATATTTTTATTCAAATTGTATCGTATTTCGACCATGCAGAACAGCCTTTTCTGCACCGCCGTTACGGTTGACACCCCCCCAGTTTTTCAATGAGGGTGGCCGACTTCCGGGTGAGCTTCTCATGAAGATCCGCATGGTTCTTTTTCACCTCAGCCAGCTCCTTTGCGATATTCAAGGTGGCCACCAGGAGCTGAATGAACTTGCGATTCTCGGTCAAAGGGCCTTTCATCCCCTCTCCCGCACGACTCACTTCATCCGTGATGCTCTTGACAATGGCCGATGCCTCGCTTGAGTCGGCGTCAGTCTTGAACTTATACGTTTCCCCAAAAAGGTCGACTGTTAGTATCTCTTCCAATGATTGCGCATTCGCTTTTGTCATTCGGTTAGAGATCAGGAGTCCACATCGATGTAGGTGTTAAGGCGATCCATCAGCCCATCGATCTTACCTCGAATGGTTTCCCTCTGTTCTACAAAGGCCGCTTCCGACTGGTTTTTCTCCTGAAGCTGACCTTCAAGTATTTCAATCCTGCCTTTGAGCTCTGCTTTCTCTGATTTCAGGCTGTTGCAGAGTTCAATGAGAAAATCTACCTGTTCTTCTATATAATCAATTTGACCAACTATTGCTTCATCATCCAATTTAGCACCTCTCGAAATTCAAATCACTATAGTCTTCAATTTTCAATAAAGTCAAGGGAATTCATGTGGGCCGCTCTTCCAGCATTTGCCGTACGGTTTCGAGGTCATTTACGGTATTTACGCCCGTCACTTCCCGGGCGGAACCACCGGTTACGACCCCTGCGCCGGCCCCATCCTGAACGGCTATCTCCACGATATCGGTGAGATAGTACTCCCCTTGTGCATTATCCGATTTCACCTTGTCAAGGGCAGAAAAGAGAAAGCCCGCATCCACGCAGTAGATGCCGCTGTTGATCTCTTTAATGGCCTTCTCTTCAGCGCTTGCATCCTTTTCTTCCACGATGCGAAGCAGGGCCCCGTTCTCACCGGTAACCATGCGGCCATAACCCGTCGGGGAATCCAGTGAGACAGCAAGGACCGACACGGCCCTTCCGGCTGTTTCATGGGCCTGGACCAGCTCCTTGAGGGTTTCGGGCTTGACCAGGGGGACATCCCCGCAGAGGATCACCACCTGCTTTGTGGCCTCGCCAATGGCGCTTCGGGCGCTCATCACGGCATGGCCTGTCCCGAGCTGCTCGTCCTGCAGGGCAAAAAATGCCGCGTGCCGCTCGGCCACTGCGGCCTTCACCGCATCGGCCTGGTGGCCAACAACCACGACCACGTCAGGGCCTGCAATCTCTCGGGCCGACGCCATCACGTAATCCACCATGGGACGCCCAAGCACCTCATGGAGCACCTTGGCCTTGTCCGACTTCATGCGTGTGCCCTTGCCGGCGGCAAGGACAACCACCGCTGTCTTTCCTGTGGTTTTACTCAATTTTCCCCCTTGTTGCAATAGCACCTGACCTGCATGCGAAAAAACATGGTTTTCCCTCTCCGCTGAAACCCGCCGGTGTGTCCGTTAAACACGGCCGATGCCCCGGTACAGAAAAAGGGGCAAACCCACCGGGCCGCCCCTTTGAAACTTACGCGCTGTCGATCCTACCCAGGCGACAAAGGGGCCGCCATAACGGCCCATCGTCAGATTCCCCGGAGAGGTTATCGGCTCTCCACCGCATGGATGCGATGCAGGGCCCGGGCAAGAGCCGCTTTGGCACGGGTTTCATCAATGGATGAACGATTCCCGGCCAGGCGGTTTTCCGCCCTCTCCATTGCCGACTGTGCACGATTGAGATCAATGTCGCGCCTGCGCTCCGCCGACTCGGCCAGAATGGTCACCCGATCCGCCAGAGCCTCGGCGAACCCGCCGTTGATAAAGACCCCGCACTCGTTGCCGGCGGTGTCCTTAAATCGGGCCATGCCCACCTTCAGGGAGGTAAGAAACGGGGTGTGCCCATCGAGCACGCCGAACTCACCCTCCGAACCGGGGGCCATGACGATCTGTGCGTCCTCGCTGACCACACGCCTTTCGGGCGTCACGATTTCGAGTCTGATAGTGTCTGCCATATCAACCCCTCATAGGTTTGAAGGGGCGGAGAGGATTCCCCGCCCCGTTCATATCATGTTAATCGGCCATGCCCTTGGCCTTGGTCACTGCATCTTCGATGGTCCCTACAAGGTTGAAGGCGCCTTCGGGCAGCTCGTCGTGCTTGCCGTCCAGGATCTCTTTGAAGCTGCGGATGGTGTCTTCAAGCTTCACGTAGTTGCCCTTGAGACCGGTAAAGACTTCGGCCACATGGAAGGGCTGGGAGAGGAATCGCTGGATACGACGCGCACGGGTCACCACGACCTTGTCCTCATCGGACAACTCGTCGATGCCGAGGATGGCGATGATATCCTGGAGCTCCTTGTACTTCTGAAGCACGGTCTGGACCTGGCGGGCTACTGCGTAGTGCTCGTCGCCGATGTAGGCTGCGTCGAGGATACGGGAAGAGGAGTCCAATGGGTCCACCGCGGGGTAGATGCCCAGCTCGGCAATGGAGCGGGAGAGAACCACGGTGCCGTCCAGGTGGGCAAAGGTGGTGGCAGGGGCGGGGTCGGTGAGGTCGTCCGCGGGGACGTACACGCACTGTACCGCGGTGATGGAGCCTTTGTCCGTTGAGGTAATACGCTCCTGAAGACCGCCCATGTCCACCGCCAGGGTGGGCTGGTAACCAACCGCCGAGGGCATACGACCGAGAAGGGCCGATACCTCGGAGCCTGCCTGGGTGAAACGGAAGATGTTGTCGATGAAGATCAACACGTCCTGGCCTTCCACGTCGCGGAAGTACTCGGCGCAGGTCAGGGCCGACAGGGCAACACGCGCACGGGCTCCCGGAGGTTCGGTCATCTGACCGTAGATCAGGGCGCACTTGTCGAGAACGCCGGACTCCTTCATCTCATGGTAGAGGTCGTTGCCCTCACGGGTACGCTCACCAACGCCAGCAAACACGGAAATACCGCCGTGCTGCATGGCGATGTTGTTAACCATCTCCATCATGATAACGGTTTTGCCCACACCGGCACCGCCGAACAGGCCCATCTTGCCGCCTCGGGGGAAGGGCACGAGGAGGTCGATAACCTTGATGCCCGTCTCAAGGACGGTGACCGAGGTATCCTGTTCGGTGAACTCGGGGGCGGGGCGGTGAATGGGCATGATGCTGTCCATGCTTACCGCGCCGAGGCCGTCCACAGGGCGTCCCACAACGTTGAGAACGCGGCCCAGGGAGGCTTTGCCCACGGGCATGACGATGGGGTTTCCGGTGTCTTTTACGGCCATGCCGCGAACGAGGCCGTCGGTTACGTCCATGGCGATGGTACGTACCACGTTGTCACCCAGGTGCTGGGCCACCTCCACCACGAGGTTGTCCTCTTCGTCGTTGATGGCCGCGTTGGTTATGGTAAGGGCTGTAAGGATCGCCGGCAGGTTTCCAGGTTCGAACTCCACGTCAACAACAGGTCCCATGACCTGTGTGATTTTTCCGATATTGTCAGCCATTGAAAAGTACCTCCTATGTACCTAAATCTATGCTGTATATGCGATAAGCGAGTTACAATCAGCCCTTTAAGGCCTCTGCACCACCGACGATATCCATAAGGTCTGCAGTAATTGCCGCTTGCCGTGCTTTGTTAAACACCCTTTGAAGATCGGTGATCATGTCGGAACACGCCTGGGTGGCGTTGTCCATGGCCGACATTCGGGCCGCATGCTCACTGGTCGACGTCTCCAGAAGACCCCGATAGAGCTGGATATACACATTCCTCGGGAGCATCTCGCCAAGGAGCATGTCCGCACTGGGCTCACAGATGTGCTCGGCCTGGAACGGCTTGTCCTCTCCGCCCTCTTCCTCCTCCACCTCGATGGGGGGAATGGGGAGAAGCTGCTGGACCACCGGCACCTGCCTGCCCATGCTGACAAACTCGGCATAGACCAGGTAGACCTCGTCGTACTCACCGGAGAGAAAGCCGTTGATCAGCTTCTGCCCGCCGGTGGACGCGACGCCAAACCCCACCTTTGAACCGACAACCCCGATGTATTCATCCACCCGGGTCTGGGCCTCTTTACGGGCCCAGTCGCGGCCCCTTTTGCCAAAGTTGGTAAAGGAGATCTCGACCCCTTCACCCTCTTTTTCTTTGATCAGCTTTTCCGCTTTATCAATCAGGTTGATGTTGAAGCCCCCACACAGCCCCCTGTCCGATGTCAGGAGAACCACGTGGACCTTCTTCACCTCCTCGCGTGCTTCAAGGAGCGGACTGGCTCCTTCACCTGCCTTCTGAGCAAGGCTTCCCAGAACCTCTGCGTATTTTTCCGCATAGGGCCGGAAGGCCTCCATGGCTAACTGAGCACCACGCAAGCGGGAAGTCGCGACCATTTTCATGGCGCTGGTGATCTGCTTGGTCTTTTTGACGCCAGCGATCTTTAATTGTACTTCCTTTAACGTTGCCATATGCCATTTACCTTTACGTGTCTCAAATTAATAGAACTGCTCTTCAACGCAAGCTACTTGATGGTGTCCTTGAACTCCTCATCGTACGCTTCCAGGGCTTTGACAATATCGGCTTCAATTTCAGGCGTAATCTTCCTGCTCTCGGCAAGGGCGGGAAGCAGCGCAGGGAATCGACCCTCCACGAAGGGGTAAAGGCCCGCTTCGTACTTGGTCACGGCCTCACGCGGGTAGGCGTCGATGTACCCTTTGGTGCCGGCAAAGAGAATGAGCACCTGCTTTTCAAGGGGAAGGGGTGCGTACTGGGGCTGCTTGAGAACCTCAATCAGGCGCTGGCCACGGGTCAACTGCCTCTGGGTGGAGGCGTCCAGGTCGGAGCCAAAGGCGGCAAAGGCCTCGAGCTCTCTAAACGACGCCATGTCGAGACGCAGGGTACCGGCCACCTGCTTCATGGCCTTCTCCTGGGCGGCACCGCCAACGCGGGAGACCGACAGGCCCACGTCCACGGCGGGACGCATACCGGCAAAGAACATCCCCTTGTCGAGGTAGATCTGGCCGTCGGTGATGGAGATAACGTTGGTGGGGATAAAGGCGGACACGTCCCCTTCCTGGGTTTCGATGATGGGAAGGGCGGTGAGGGACCCTGCGCCCAGCTCATCGGAGAGCTTGGCGGAGCGTTCCAGCAGACGGGAGTGGTTGTAAAAAATGTCGCCGGGGAAGGCTTCACGTCCGGGCGGACGACGAAGCAGCAGGGACACCTGACGGTAAGAGGCGGCCTGCTTGGAGAGGTCATCGTAGATGATGAGGGCATGCTCGCCCTTGTCGCGGAAGTACTCGCCCATGGCGCAACCGGCGTAGGGGGCGAGGAACTGAAGGGCCGCAGGGTCGGAGGCACAGGCTGCAACCACGGTGGTGTACTCCATGGCGCCGTGCTCTTCCAGAACAGCCACAACCTGGGCCACGGTGGATTTCTTCTGGCCGCAGGCCACGTAGACGCACTTCACGTCCTGGCCCTTCTGGGCGAGGATGGCATCGACGGCAATGGCGGTCTTGCCGATCTGGCGGTCGCCGATGATCAGCTCACGCTGGCCTTTGCCCACGGGGGTCATGGCGTCGATGGCCTTGATGCCGGTGTAGCAAGGCTGATGAACACTCTTACGCTGGATAACGCCGGGGGCTACCATCTCGAGACGACGGAAATCCGGGGTATCGATGGCGCCCTTGCCGTCGATGGGCTCACCGGTGGTGGTTACCACGCGGCCGAGAACGGGCTCGCCCACGGGAACCTCGGCGATGCGGCCGGTACGCTTGACGGTGTCCCCTTCCTTGATATGGGTGTCATCGCCCATAACGGCGACGCCCACGTTGTCCTCTTCCAGGTTAAGGGCCAGGCCGAGAATGCCGCCGGGAAATTCCACAAGCTCCAGGGCCATCACTTTTTCCAGGCCGTAGACCCTTGCGATGCCGTCCCCTACTGAAAGAACGACGCCGGTTTCGGAAAGCTCGACCTTCTTGTCGAAATCCTTGATCTGCTCCTTGATTATTTGGCTTATTTCTTCAGCTTTGATTTCCATTAGACACTCTCACCCCTTTTAAAAGATTCTTTCATGTTCTGCAGCTGTGTGCGCACACTGCCGTCAAGTACAAGGTCACCTATCTTCGTTACAATGCCCCCAATCAGCCCGGGGTCTTTTTCCAGATTCAAAATGACGTCCTTGCCTGTCAATGCGGAGAGGGATGCCTTGATTTTCTCCACAGCGTCTTCCGACAGATCCACGGCGGAAACCACATGGGCGTGGGCGATGCCGTTCAGCTCGTCCACCAGCTCCTGGTAGGTTTCATCGATGGAACCAAGGTAACCGAAGCGGCCCTTGTCAAACAAAAGCAGGGTAAAGGATGCGATGACAGGAGAGAGGCCCAGCTTCTCGACCACCACCTTCAACACACCGCGCCTGCCGTCACATTCATAGATCGGGTTGGCGATGGCGCTGGAGAGCTCCGTCTCCCGTGCAAGAAACGCCGCCATCCCGCTGAGCTGTTCACGGTAGGTCTCGGCCTGACCGTCCTCTTTGCCGATAAGCAGCAGAGCTTTGGCATAACGCCTGGATATTGCGATATCTTTCATTACACCACCACCTTGTTCAGATAGTCATCCACCAGCTTTTCCTGGTCGTCCGTGTTGATCTTCTCCTGGATCAGCGCCTCGGCCCTTGAAAGGGCAAGGGCCATGATCTCGGCCTTGAGATCCGCACGGGCGGCCTTGAACTCATGGTCAATGTTGCGCTTGGCCTGCTCTTCGAGCTTTACGGCGTGGAGCTCGGCCTCTTCCATGATGCGCTTTTTGGCGGCCTCGCCCTGATCCCGGTACTGGCCCAGGATCACCTCCACCTCGTCTTCCAGGGTGGCAATCTTGGTCTCGTACTCGGCCAGGGTCTTTTCGGCGTCCGCCTTCTGCTTTTCAAGGGTATCCAGCTCATCTTTGATGGTACTGATGCGGCCTGACAGGGCATTGGATACCGGCTTGCGGAGCACGAAAAACAAAAACCCCATGAGCACCACAAAGTTCAGGACACGCGCCGTATCCGTGGTGAGCCAGTGCTTGGCTTCGGCGGCGTGGCCGCCCCCGCTTGAGGCAAAGGCCGCACCTGCGGTCAGGGTCAACGCAACGAAAAGGCCCCAGAACAGAAGCCTGCGCCCTCCGGACGATTTAAACACATCACGCATTACAGTGCCCTCCCCAGAATCTTTTCGCCGATTGCCTTCGCAAAATCGTCCACCTCACCCTGCAGACTCTCCCGCACAGCAACCATCTCTTGAGAAATCTTAACGCGCACGGCGGCAAGATCATCCTGGGCACGACCGGTGATCTCACCGATGATGCGCCGCTCTTCCTGAGACGCCTCATCTATGATCGCATCCTTGAGCTCAACGCCCTTGGTACGGCCTTCTTTGATGCCTGCAGCAAACGTCTCCTCCTTCTCGCGCACCCCCACAGATGAAGCATCAATGCTGTGATTGAGCCCGTCTATGGCCTCACGACGCTTCGCAAGAACTCCCCGGATCGGCTTATACAAGACGATATTCAAAATAAGGATCAAGAGGATGAAGTTGACGATCTGCACCAATAAGGAATAATCCACACTGACCATTGGTGACCCTCCAACAAAAGTTAATAAGAATGCCAGATAATATGCATAACAACACAGACTAAGGCTGGAGCAAGCCTTAGAAATTCCCTCATTTTAGCACCGAACCTATATCAGTTTTTCTCTTTTTATGTCAACCTGTTTTAGAAAATCTTTTCAGGATTCGCAAGTGATATCAGCTTTTTCCATCTCACCTTAATCCTTGCGAACCGGGGTCCTCAGGATTTACCAACAAGCACTATGTTGCCCGAAAGTCCACAGCCACATCCTGGAGAAAGCTAAGCATTCAACTGCCCTTGCTCATACCACAACAAACGAGTAAAAAGCCACCCCGGATGGGACCACGCCCCACCCAAAACAGCCCCTGCGGTATAGACCCTCCCAGGAGAGCCCCTACTTTTTAAACCGCCGCATGCTGACCCCCATGAGGAGCCCGATGGACATGAAGCTGGTCACCACAGACGAGCCGCCGTAGCTTACCAGGGGCAGAGGCACCCCCACCACGGGCATGAGCCCCATCACCATCCCCATGTTGATAAAGGCCTCCCAGAAGAGCATGGCCGTTACCCCCACGGCGGTGATGGTCCCGAAAGTGTTCTTGCTTTTGTGGGCGATGTTGAGACTCCAGACAAAAAGGGTGCCGTAAAGGAGCACGAGAAGCACCGTGCCCACAAAGCCCCACTCTTCTGCCAGGACGGACAGGATAAAGTCGGTGTGTCGTTCAGGAAGGAAGCTCAGGGTGTTCTGGGTCCCTTTGAGAAACCCCTTGCCGGTAAGCATCCCTGAGCCGATGGCGATTTTGGATTGAATGATATGATACCCCGCCCCCAGAGGATCTCGGTCGGGATTGAGAAAGGTCAGCACGCGCTGCTTTTGATAGGCTTTAAGGAAGAAGAGCCAGGCCGCAACGGCCAGGCCGAGCCCCGCACACACCAGCATGGTGAGGGTGCGGCGCTCAATTTTGACAAAAAGGGTCATGATGCCTGCGATCATCACGATGAGCAGGCCGGTTCCAAGGTCGGGCTGAAGGTAAATCAGCACAAAGGGCAACAGCACGATGGCCGCCGGCTTGATCAGCTCCCGGAAGCCCAGGCCCCGGGTGGTGGCATTGCGTGCGTAGTAGCGCGCCAGCATCAGGATGACGCCCACCTTGGCCAGCTCCGAGGGCTGCAGGGTCAACGGCCCCAGGACCAGCCAGCGACGTGATCCGCCCACCATGCGCCCCACAAAGAGCACCGCCACCAAAAGCCCCATGCAGCAGGCGTAGATCCCCGGGGTCCATCGTTCGAACTCCTTGGGGTCCACGCAGAAGGTGGCGATCATCACTCCCATTCCGGCACCCAGCCAGACCAGCTGCTTGACGAACAGGGGCCTTAAAGACGGGTCGTTTCCTGCGTACACAGCGCTGTACAGGGCCACAAGCCCCAGCCCCGACAAGGCCAGGGTAATGAGCAGGAGCCCCCAGTCGAAATGTTCCACCACACGGCGATCAATCACGGGCAGCCTCCCCTTTTCCCAGATAGGTCTCAATCACTTTTCTGGCAATGGGGGCGGCCTTGGTGGACCCGCCTTCGCCATGTTCCACGATCACTGCCACGGCAATGGTGGGATTCTCCACCGGCGCGTAGGCGACAAACCATGCGTGATCCCTGAATTTTCGAATGCTCTTTTTCGTCCGGGAGTCCCTCTTGGCCTTGCTGATGACCTGGGCGGTACCGGTCTTTCCGGCAACGGTCACCCCTTCAATGGCGGCAACCTTGGCCGTTCCCTTTCGGTCGTTCACCGTCCCCCAGAGCCCCTTGCGGACCAGGGCCAGGGTCTTCTTGCTGGCGGGGAGCCGCCCGTTCACAACAGGAAGGGTCTGCTTGACCAGAGCCCCGTCGGCGGTCTCCATTTTCCCCAAGATGTACGGCTTGTAGATCACCCCTCCGTTGCCAACCGATGCGATGAGCATGGCCATCTGAATGGGGGTCACCAGGTTGTAGCTCTGGCCGATGGACAGGGAAAGGGTCTCTCCGCTGTGCCAGCCTTCATTGAGCTTGCGGCGCTTCCACTCCGCTGTTGGAATCAGCCCGGCCCGCTCGTTGTCCAGCTCCACCCCCGTGGGCTTGCCCAGGCCGCAGCCCCGGGCGTAAAATGCCAGGCGGTCCACCCCGAGCTTTTCCCCCACTTCATAGAAATAGACATCGCAGGACTGGGCAATGGAATCTTCCAGGTTGATGGAGCCGTGGCCCGTACGCTTCCAGCACCGATACACCCGGTCCCCGAAAGCGTGGGTCCCGGAGCAGAAAAAGTGGGTCTTTTCATCCACCACCTTCTCTTCCAGGGCGGCAATGGATGAGACAATCTTATAAATGGACGCAGGCGGGTACAGGGCCTGGGTGGCCTTGTTCTCCATGGGGCGGCCCGGATTGTTTTTCAGGGCGTTCCACTTGGCATAGGAGAGCCCGCTGACAAAGTCGTTCTGATCAAAGGTGGGACTGCTGGCCATGGCCAGTACCGCGCCGTTACGGGGGTCAAGGGCCACCACGGCCCCGACATCTCCCTTAAGGAGGGCTTCCGATCTTTTCTGGAGTTCTGTGTTGACCGTCAGGTAGATGTTTTTACCGGGGTCCGCCTCCACCCGTTTGAGCTCCCGGATCACCCGGCCACGGGCATCCACCTCCACCTGACGCCCACCCTGGGAGCCGCGCAGGAGAGGTTCCATCACCTTCTCGATACCGAACTTGCCGATAAAATCCCCCCCGGAGGCCTCCGGGTGCTTGCCGCTGGAGAGCTCCCGGGCGTTGATCTCTCCCAGGTAGCCCAGCAGATGGGCCGCCATGCCCGGGTTAAGGTAAAACCGCTTGGGACGGACCTTGACCACCACACCGGGCAGGTCAAAACTGTTCACTTCCACCGGCGCCAGGGCGTCCCGCCCGATATCCCGCTTGAGCACCACCTGGCGGGAAGAGTTGTCGCCTCCCTTCTTGGCGATCTTGCCCGCCATCTCCTCCACGGGAATCCCTGTGAACTGCGAAAGGCGCTCCAGGGTCTCAGAAACGGGCTGGGCATCCCGGGGTACGATGATCAGGTCAAAGGCCGGCCGGTTGTCCACCAGGAGGTTGCCCTGGCTGTCGTAAATCAACCCCCGGGACGGAGGAAGGCTCTGGAGGCGGATGCGGTTGTTGGTGGAGAGTTCGCGGTAGACCTGGCCGTTGATGATCTGAAGGTAAAAAAGCCGCACCAGGATAACGGAAAAGGCGATAAAAATCAGGATCATCGTCCCTTTCAGGCGACGGTTGAACCACTCCCCGTCGGGGCTGTTGAGGTACCCTTCCGAGCCCCCCGTCCCTTCGACGTCTCGATTTCGGGGTAAATCAGACACCCTTGCCTCCTTCCAGGCGACAGATGATGCCCCGGGCCATGGCCCCGCCCAGGCGATACCCCAAGGCCATCAGCACGTAGACAAGGGGCCCCAGAAGCGCGCCCCAGAGAAGCTGCCGCCCCCCCTGCTCCACGGCCCACACCATGGTGGGGGGCGTGGCCCCGGACACACTGAGCACGAGCAGGGCCACCAGGTTCTCAAGGACGATGCCGGCCAGGATGGCAAGGTAGATAAGGATACGGCTGTAGACGTGCAGGACCTGAATGGCGACCTGAAGGATAAAAAACAGCCAGAAATAACTGGTGAGATAAAAACCGAAGGGACTGCCCGACAACCCGTCCACGAGGATCCCCGTGACCAGAACCACCGCTCCCCCCTGTAGCCGCGGCAGGGCAAGGGCCGTAAAAACCACCTGCACCACCAGCAGATCAAAGGGGGGACGCATGGACACCTGTGGCAACAGGGCCGTCTGGATCAGGATCAGCAAAATGGACACCAGGGTGTATCCGATGACCGCCATCAGTTCCCCGCCTCCGGGCTCATGATGACAAGGACCTCTTCCAGGGTCTCAAAGGTCACGGAAGGGGCCACGGCCACATCCTGAAAAATGCCGGACACCCCTTTGCGGACCTCGCTGACGGTCCCGAGAAAAAAGCCCTTGGGGAAGACACCGTCCAGTCCCGATGAGACGATCCGCTGACCGGGCTTGATGGTGTCGTTCCGGTTGGCGTAGGCAAACCGGCATTCACCGGCCCCGCCCCCTTTCAGCACCCCACGGACGCGGGTATCCTGGACCAGGACATCCACGGAGCTGTTGCGGTCGGTGACAAGAAGCACCTTGGCGTAACGATGGGAGGCCTCGATGACCTGCCCCACGATGCCATCGGGAACCACCACGGGCTGCCCCTTGGCCACGCCGTTTTCCGTGCCTTTGTCGATGATGAGGGTTCGGTACCAGAGGGAGGCGTCTTTGCCGGTGACCATGGCGGCCACCATGTTGCGGGCCTTGGCCTCTTTGAAGGAGAGGAGGCCGCGCATCCTCCCGTTGAGCAGCTTGAGCTCGTTGTACCCGTTGAGCTGCTCCCGGAGCTGCGCCACCTCACGGCGGAGTTCCTTGTTTTCCTCGGCGGTGGAGACCAGGTTGAAGTACCCGTGCCAGATGGATCGAATCCATCCGAGGGTTGCGGTCAGGCCTTTTTGAAAAGGGGCCGTCAGGTGCAACGCGATGGGCGCTGCACCTCCGGCCGAATCGGGACGGCTGCTAGAGACGGTCAAAGCGGCAATGTTGAGCAGAAGCAGCACCAGAACCGCCACAACCAGTACCATACGCCGAGAAAACATAGGCTACCTGATGACCACCTGCCTGAGGATTTCGATGCTGTCAAGGGACATCCCCGCCCCTTTGGCAACAGTGGAGAGGGGGTCTTCGGCAACAGTAATGGGAAGGCCGGTGTTCTCCTTGAGAAGTTTGTCGAGGTTTTTCAAGAGCCCGCCGCCACCGGTGAGCACAATGCCCCGGTCCACGATGTCTGCGGCCAGTTCAGGGGGGGTCTGCTCAAGGGCGATCTTCACGCACTCCACGATGGCGTCGATCTGCTCGCTGATGGCCTGCCGGATCTCCTCGGAGTCGATGGCCAGGATCTTGGGAATCCCGGAAACGAGGTCACGGCCTTTGACTTCAATGGTCTCAATGTGTTCGGTGTCGGGGTAGGCGTTGCCGATGGTGGTCTTGATCACCTCGGCGGTGCGCTCGCCGATGAGCAGGTTGTAGCGGCGCTTGATGTACTGCATGATCGCTTCGTCGATGCGGTCCCCTGCCACCCTCAGGGAGCGGGAGTAGACGATGCCCGCCAGGGAAATCACCGCCACTTCCGTGGTGCCCCCGCCGATGTCCACCACCATGTTACAGGTGGGCTCGGTAATGGGAAGCCCGGCTCCTATGGCGGCTGCCATGGGCTCTTCCAGAAGGAACACCTCACGGGCCCCTGCCGATTCGGCGGACTCTTTCACCGCCCGTTTCTCCACCTGGGTGATGCCCGAGGGAACGGCGATGATGATGCGGGGGCGGACAAACTTCTGGCGGTTGTTGTGCACCTTCTTGATGAAATGGCTGAGCATGGCTTCGGTCACTTCAAAATCAGCGATCACCCCGTCGCGCATGGGGCGAATGGCCACAATGTTCCCCGGTGTCCGACCAAGCATGTTCTTGGCCTCAAGGCCCACGGCCAGTACCTTGTTCTTGGATCTGTTGTCGGTGCGAACAGCCACCACGGACGGTTCGCTGAGCACAATGCCCTTGCCTTTCACATAGACAAGGGTGTTGGCCGTTCCCAGGTCAATGGCCAGGTCACTGGAAAAAATTCCCAGCAGCGAGTCAAGAAGGTTCATAGTCAGCCTTTGTTTCCGATAGTAAGTAATGGCCTTTGATTGCAGGAATCGCCGTTGTCGCGGCGTCGTCGTATCCCCGACGGGTCGGGTCCGTATCTCCTGAAGTCGTCGTTACATTGATCGATTGCACGCACTTCCCACCCGGAAGAGGGGTTCGCCTGAAGCCGTCTTCCCTAAAAATGGTGCGTGTCCCGGGCCCTGCAGGACAAAAAAAACGCAATAATCAACCTTCACCGCTATCAGAAATCATGCTTCTTGACAACTTAAAAAGCGGGACCGAAGCAGCGCCGGCCTCCCGTCCCAAGGGTGCCTTCGCGAACCATTTTCATAGCGATATCATGCACCTCAGGACGAAACACCCGAATCGCCGTGTTTTCCCGGGAGGGGTGCACCCGGTTGGTGAGCAGGACCACCACCACCCCCTGCCTCGGGTCGGCCCAGAACGAGGTCCCGGTGAACCCCAGGTGCCCCACGCTCCCCGCCGTAAAATACCGGCCGCTTGCCGATCCCTTGCCCGAAGGCAGGTCAAACCCCAGCCCCCGTCCCCTGCCCCGGGATTCAGCGAAAAAGGCGGTCACCACCTTCCGGGAAAAGGGCGAACCCGCCACCCCGTCCCGATGATGGGCCACCAGGTGCCACACAAGGCGCCCCACCTCACGGGCCGTGCCGAAGAGCCCGGCATGAAGGGCCACGCCCCCCAGGGTCCAGGCGTTGTCGTCGTGCACCTCCCCGCAGAGGGTCTTTCCCCGCCAGGGGCAACTCTCCGTGGCCGCCACCGCCCTGTGCACGGGCACATCGGGGGCGTACATCAGATCGTTAAGCCCCAGGGGCGCACGCACCTTCGCGTCGAACAGACGACGCACATCCGCCCCGGCCACGGCCTCCACCACCTCTTTGAGCACCATGAACCCGATATCGCTGTAGCACACCCCGGCCCCGGCCGCCGCCTCCAGGGGGCTGCCTTGAAGGAGCCCCCGGAGTCCCTCGCCCCTTTCGGCCACAGGCATGGACACCAGGGTTTCGTAAAAGGGACGCCAGGCCGGAAGCCCGGAGGAGTGGTCCAGAAGGTGACGAAGGGTAACCGCTTCCCGGCCGCCCCCCGCAAACCAGGGCAGATAACGGCACACCGGGGCGTCGATCTCCAGGAGCCCGTCGGCTACCAGCCCCATGGCAAGGGTGGCGCCGGAAAGGGGCTTGGTAAGGGATGCCAGATCAAAAAAGGTGTCGGGGGCCACCTCGGGCCCGCCATTTCGGAGCCTGCCCGCGCAGTGCTCTGCCGCCACCTCTCCATCCACCATGACCAGGAGCTGTCCCCCGGGAAAGACCCCGGAGGCAACCCCGTCAGCCATTTTTTGAGACAGGGCATCACACATACCGGAACCCCGCAGCAGACGAGAGGACCACGGGCTCGCCGAAGACCAGGGGCAGATTCGTGGGGCCGTGACCAAAGCGCCCCCCGGTCACCACCGGAATATTCAAGGGAGCAAGCACCTCCCGAAAGACCGCCTCCAGCTCCCCTTCCTCTCCGCAGTGAAGGCACTCCCCCACCAGCACCCCGGCCACCCCGTCAAGGGCACCTGAGAGCCGCATCTGCGTGAGGGCCCGATCCAGGCGGTACGGGGCTTCGTTGAGATCCTCCAGGGCCAGGACACACCCCGAAAAATCAGGTTGAAACGGGGTGCCGCAGAGGTGGGCCAGGGTGGTCAGGTTCCCCCCGGAAAGCACCCCCTCCCCTTCCCCGTCCACCAGGGTTTCCCAGGCTGAACCCAGGGGATCGGGACGGATACCGGACCTGAGCAGCCCATCCAGGGCGGCCAGTGTTTCCGGGCAGGCCGTGGCCAGTGCCTGGATCGTGGGGCCGTGCACAGCCCGCACTCCAAGCCCCACAAGCCGGACCAAAAGGGCCGTGGCATCGCTGAACCCCATAAACGGGGGAAGCCCCAGAAGCTCTTCCGGGGTAAGGTCGGCCAGGAGGCGCATGGCCCCGTACCCTCCGCGCGCCGCAACAAGAAGGCCGGCATGCGCTGCGGACATACGGAGAAGGGAAGCCTTTCGGGCCGCTTCGCCGCCGGCCAGATAGCGAAGGGAATCCCCCACCGCCGTCTCGGCTGTCACCTCCCATCCGGCCTCCCGGAGCCTTGCCATCCCCTTTTCCAGTTTTACCGGGTCCACAACCCCCGACGGGGCCACCACCCCGATCCGCGCATCTTGCTCAAGTGGAAACATCATCCGATCGCCTTTCGCCAACGCCCTGATTTTACGCGATTGCCCCGTGGGGTCATTCCACGGCCAGCCACGCGTTTTGCGCCATTATGGGGTCGGGCCATTTTTTTGTCAAAGAGTGCTTGACATCCCTTGAAGCATGGGGGTATAACCCTCCTGTTTTTGGCGGGGCGTAGCGCAGCCTGGTAGCGCACTTGACTGGGGGTCAAGGGGTCGGAAGTTCGAATCTTCTCGCCCCGACCAAAACACACATAGAAAATACAAAGGACCTGATCGATTTCGATCAGGTCCTTTTTTTTTGGTTTTTTGTAACGATTCAAAACAGCCTCCGGCGGCAAGGTGTGCCACCTTGAAAGCGGGTTACGGATGCACTTTGCCCCTCGTTCCTCGGGCCAAAACACATCCGTATTTGTGTCGGCGACATCTTAAAATATGGACACAAGACGCGCTTGAAAAACAGGCCTTGCTCAATTTCACAGAAACCTTCGCGAATGCCCTCACCCTGAGGAACGAAGGGGGAGGGCATTCGCAATATGGGGTCCAGGGGATCATCCCCTGGCCGCCGGAGGCTGTGTTTTTTTAACCGCCCGACTCACCCCTCCGAAGCAATCCTCTCGATCTCAAAGAAGAGCTCCTCCTCCCGGATAATTCCCTGGCACTGGCCCCAGGCCATCACAGCCAGCCTGCGTTGCCGCAAAGAGACCATGAGGTACGCGGCCTCCATGAGGTTGGCCTCGATATCCACTTCCGGGGGGGCTTCCGTCATCACATCCGAGACCTTGCGATCCATGAGCTTTTTGGTCTCAGAGGTAAAGAGCCCCTTCCAGAACATGGGGGAGTACCGGATGGTGGAGGCCGTGCTGGGAAGATCGGCATGGATATAGGCAGGGAGCAGGGCCTCCATGAGCCCCCTGACGGAAAGCACCCCTTTGACCTCGCCGTCGGAGAGCACCAAAAGGGACCGCTGCCCCGACTCGATAAGGGACCCGGAAAGGGTCCGGGGCGAAAAAGAGGCCCTTAAGGCCCGAACGGCGTAGCCAAGGGTCTGGTTGGGGCGGGCCGTTTCATACTCTGCCAGGGGAATCATCACCTCCCCCACCGTCTTCTCCATCTCGGAGTCCGTGCCGGGCACATGCCCCGCCTCGTAAATCTTGGTGGCCAGAAGGTCAATGTCACATGGCTTTGCCAGAAAATCATAGGCCCCCGCAGCCAGGGCCTCCTCGGCGGACTCCCCGGTGCCGTGGCCGGTGAGCATGATCACCGGGATCTTGGGCTTGCGAGCCTTGATCAGGCCCAGGGCCGTCAGGCCGTCCATCCCCGCCATGCGGATATCCAGCACCACCACCTGGGGCGCCTTGTCGAGGCGCTCCAGTGCCTCCTCCCCCGATTCCGCGGTAATCACCTCAAAGCCCCTTCGCTCCAGGACCTTTTGCGTGGCCACGCGAAAGCGCTC
The DNA here is from genome assembly GCF_900101345.1 of Desulfoluna spongiiphila. Taxonomy (GTDB): domain Bacteria; phylum Desulfobacterota; class Desulfobacteria; order Desulfobacterales; family Desulfolunaceae; genus Desulfoluna; species Desulfoluna spongiiphila. Next base: position 21,326 of record NZ_FMUX01000022.1, read on the forward strand.
CTCATCGTCAACAATCATCACACGTATCTTTATACTCATCGTTGTCTTCTCCTTTCACGAAAATCAAGTGCTGTGCCCCACGGCCTTACACGCCCTGCAGCATGAAAATCCCCTTGAAGAGAGCCACCAGGGCCACAAGGGTGAGCACCACCGCTACAAAGGCACGGCGGCCGCTGAGCCCTCCGAGTTCCCTGAAGCCGGTACCGATGACGCCCCACTTCCAGGGTTCCGTGTACCAGAAGGCCCCCGGGATCCATGAGACAAGCAGGGTCACCCCAAACCCGTAGGCCACGCAGGGCACCACCACGGCCAGCCGCGCCCGGCGCGCCCCCACCGTCTTCAAGGCCATCCAGCCCAGAAGGGAGGAGAGGAGGGCCATGCCCAGGGCGTTGAACACCGACACGGTGCCCAGGACCGCCCGGCCCCCGCCAGGGGCCAGCATCCCCGCCATGAGACCGTTCAGAATCACCGCCCCGGACAACCCCCACAGCAGCCGGTGAAGGGCCCCCCGCGCCGCCAGGGCGCGGTAGACCCGGGAAGGCGACAGCAGCACGGCCGTCACCCCGATTTTCCCATCCTCCGAGGCCGGGCCCCGTTTCAGGTGAGTGTCCATGGGCTACCCTCCCGTCACCCAGGTCACCGCTCCGTAGAGCAGCATGACCAGGGTCAGCACAAAACACACGCGGCGCTCGGCCTCCGCAGAAAAAAAGAGCTTTCCGGCTTTCCATCTCACCGGCGGTTTCATGGCATGTTGCTCCTTCACAGGCCCCATCTCCTTAGGATTCACAGATGATTAAAAGCCCGGCAGGGCGTTAAACCCGCGCAGGACCCAGTACGCCCCGGTGAGGAGCAGAAGGACCGCGTTGGCCACAAACCACAGGGGAAGCCCCACCCTCAGGTAGTCCTTGGGCTCAAGATACCCAGAGGCATACACGATGGCGTTGGGGGGCGTTCCGATGATCAGGCAGTAGGCAAAGCTGGACGCGATGGCCGTACTCATGGCCATGAAGGGCAAAAAGGTGGTCCCGGGATGCACCAGGCCTGCCATGTTCAGGGTAATGGGCCCCACGGCTGCGGCAGCCGGGCCGTCGGCCATGAGGTTGGTGAGCACGGCTGTGAGCCCGTTTGAAACCGCCATGAGCGGAAGGCCGGAGTCCATGCCGAAGGGTGCCAGAAAATCGATGACGGTGCGGGCCAGCCAGTAGGCGGCGCCCGTGGTGTCCAGGGTTCGGCCGAAGATGATGGCCCCGGCATAGAGCCAGACCACGCCCCAGTCCACCTTTTCATGGTAATCCCGCCAGTTCACCACCCCGGTGAGCAGGTAGGCCACGGCCCCTGCCACGGCAATCACCCCGATGCCGAGACGGATGGGATAGATCCCCAGGTTGTAAAACTCTTTTTCCGTGAACCAGCCGAAGACCATCACCAGAAACACCACCAGGGCGATGATCTGCTTGCGGTTCCAGGGCCCCATCTTGTGAATCTCCACGCGCAGGTGGTCCATGGCCGGGGCAAGGCTGGTGACACGCGGCTTGAAGCGCCAGTTGACGATGAGCCAGGTAATGGGAATCATGACGAACAGGTAGGGAAAACAATAGGTGATCCACTGGAAGTACCCGATGTCAAAACCGAACATGTCGGTGAGGTAGGTCATCATGATCACGTTTCTGGCCCCGCCGGAGGGGGCGCCCGGACCGCCGATGTTGCAGGCCATGGCAATGCCGATCATCAGCATCTTGGCCAGCTCGGGGTCTTCCGGAACCTCACTGGTGAGGCTGTTCTGGTAGAGAAGCATCCCGATGGGAAGAAACATGGCGGCCAGGGCATGATCGGAGATAAAAGCGGCCAGGGGGGTGATGATGAGAAAAAAGATGAGGGTGATCCACCGGACGTTGGGCACCGCCAGCTTTTCAAACATCAGCAGGCAGACCCGCTTGTCCACCCCGGTCTTCACAAAGGCCGCGGCAAACATCAACGAGCCCATGATGAACCAGCAGGCATCGGACCAGTAGAGCATGGCCACCTGCTTTCGGGTCACCACCCCGGTGAACACCAGGATCAAGCCGATGCAGAAGGCCACCCCGGGCAGGGGGATGCATTCGGTGAGAAAACAAAGGACCACAAAGACGACCATGGCGATGGCCACCTTGATGTGCCAGCTCCCCTTGTCGGCTGCGGCCTTGTCCTTGCCGGACAGCGCCCCGTAGTCCAGGACGTCGCGCCTCTGCTTCAAGGCCCCTTCCATAAGGGCAAGGAACCTGGCGTCGTCCACCTCGTTTTTAATAAAGGCGTGGGCGCGCTTGAAGTTGGCCCCTGCCGCAGGGATCTTGTATTTTTTGCACCACTTTTCGTTTCGTTTCAGAAAACGGGCCTTGGTCAGGGCCCCCATGCGCATGTTGCGCTCCATCATCTGGGCGGTAAGGAGCTGCCACTGGGGCAGTTCCGTGCTTTGGGCCCCAAAGAGCTCCTGGCTCAGGTAGGCGATCACCGCCTTGGGCCCCACCTTGTACTCGGCCCCCACATCCTTCATCCCGCCAGGTGTGGGCATCAACAGAATAAGAAAAAAAAGGACAACGGGGATGGAGAAGATCTTCCAGTCCACGTACTTGTCATACCCGGTCACCTTTTGCTTGTCGCGTTCTCCCATGAGTGTTCCCCCTTCCTTAGGCGTCGATATCCGACCCCTGCTGCTTCATGATATCCCTCGGGCTCTGCATGCTTCGCTCAAGCATGGCCAACCGAATCTTTTCCGCGTGCCGACGGTACGAATCCCACGCCTCGCTGATCTTGCCCCAGAGCAGGTCGATGTCCGCCGGTTTGACCAGGTAGTCAAAGGCCCCGGCCTTTAACCCCTCCACCGCCGAGTCCACGGTGCCGTGGCCCGTCAGCAGGATCACCTCCACCAGGGGGTGGCTCTTTCGTATGGCCCGGAAGGTCTCGTGCCCGTCCATGCCGGGCATCTTCACATCAAGGACCACCACGTGGACCGGATCCTTGGCAAGCAGGGACAGGGCCTCCACCCCGGAAGTGGCCGTTGCCACGGAACACCCCTTTCGGGCCAGCAGCCGTGAGGTGGTCTCCAGGTAACGAGGCTCGTCGTCCACGAGCAGAACATAGAGAGTCTCCATTCATTCCTCCTAAAAGTATTTAAGGTTAAACATGTGCATACGAATGCATTGGAGATTTGCTCTCATGAGAAATTGCACGGGACATGCCAACCCGCACAGAAACAGTAACCCGCCGTTACAACGCAGGATTCGCACAAACCCATCCACCACACGGCCCCTGCATTGTCAGCCCCGTTTACAAGGTGTCGGACAAGGTTAAAACAGATGCCTCCGGCGGCCAGATTCCCCAGGTTGCAAAATGGGCACAAAAAAAGCCCCGGCCACGTTCTCTTAAAGAGTCGTGTGCCGGGGCTTGTGGTGGTTGGCGTATGCTTTCGAGACGGCTCACCTCGCTGCCGGAGGCAGTCCGGTTAAAGGTGCCTCCGGCGGTCCTGCCGGGGGGGGGGGGGCAAACCTTTGAAAAGTTTGATAAAAAGTCCTTAAAAACAGACTCCGTTTAATCTAAACCAATGGCGAATGTGATTTTCCCTGAGGAACGAAGGGGAAAACGCATTCGCAACTTGCTTTCAAGGTGGCACACCTTGCCGCCGGAGGCATCTTTTTGGTTTTTACTCTGAGCCCTCTTGCCCTGTCGTTCATCCGACTTTAACCATAGAAGGCATCACCTTCAATGTTCGCGGTAACGGGGCAGGGAGATGGTAAACACCGAGCCCTCGCCCACGGTGCTGGAGACATGGATGCGCCCCCCCATGCCCTCCACGATGCCGAAGCAGACCGAGAGCCCCAGCCCTGTCCCCGATCCCGGGGGCTTGGTGGTATAAAAGGGGGAGAAGATCTTGGCGCGGGTCTCCTCGTCCATGCCGCTCCCGTTGTCCGACACGTCCACGCACACGGTTTCCGCCTCCTCCCGGACGGCCACGCTCACCTTCCCACCGCAGCTCCCGTGCCGCGCTTCCACGGCATCCAGGGCGTTGTTGATCAGGTTGAGGAACACCTGCTGAAGCCGTGAGGGATCCCCCCAGACCTGGCGGCCGTTTTCCGGTATCTCCGTCCGGAACTGCACCCCGCTCACCTCGGCCCTTGAGCGCACCATCTTGGCCACGTCGGCAAGGAAGTCCCCCATGGACACGGCCTGGTCCCGGGTGGTGCTCTTTCTGCCGAAATTGAGGACCGACCGGGTGATGTCCGAGCAGCGGCCGATCTGAAGGCGCATCTGGTCCAGGGATTCCCGGACCACCTGAAAGTCTCCGGTGCCCTCCTCCACGTCCCGCACGGTCTCGTTCATGTAGGCCAGCTCGCTTTGCATCACCTGCAAGGGGTTGTTGATCTCATGGGCAAACCCTGCGGCCATCTCCCCCAGCTCGGCCAGCCGGGCCGCGCGATAGAGCTGCTCTTCCAGGTGGACGGCCGCATCGTCGCTTCGCCGGATCCGGGAGACAATGCGGGAGGTCAGCCCGTACCCCACGGCCAGAAGCGCCCCGCCGCCTGCCACCATCACGGCAAAGATCACAAGATAAATCCGCATTCGGTTCTCAAAGGCCTCGCGCTTGTCCTGCACCACCACCAGCCGCCACGCCTTTTCCGTGAGCCGGGTGGAGGCAAAGACCCGCTTGACCCCGTCCCGGCAGGGGATCACCCGGGCACCGGCCCACCCGTCACCCATGACGTAGGCATCGCTGTCGGGGTCCTTTTCCATAAGCTTGCCCCGGGAGGGACGAAGGCTCTGGTACACCCCTTCGTCGTTTAAGAGAAAGGCCTCCCCGGTCTGGCCGATGCGCACCCCGCCGGTGACGGCCTGGAACACATCGGTATCAATGGTGGCCCTCAGCACCCAGGGACGCCCCGTCCCCTGCACCCGCACGGCCACCACCACATGGGGGGTCTTGCGAAATCCGGTAAAGACATCACTGATCCAGGAGCCGGTGTCCATGGTCTTTCGAAACCAGAACTCCTCCTGATAATCGATACCCTCCAGCCGATAGGGGCCGGTATACGCCACATGCACCCCGGCCTCGTCGAAAACCCCCAGGTCCATGAAGGCCCCGGAGCTGGACTGGAGATGGCCAAAGGCCGCCTCCAGGTGCTCGGGATTCGACAGCGCTTCAAATGAGGAGATGGAGGCCAGAAGCACCAGGTCGGTGCGCCGCTCTTTTAAAAAGGTGTCCACCATCATCCCGTGATCCCGGGCCGTCTGGGAGATCCGCGCCATGATGCTTTTTTCCATGGCACCGGAAAAAAGGATGGCCCCCACCACCAGCAGTACGAGAAAGGGAACCAGGGGAACAAGGGTCATGTTGCCCAGGATAAACCGCGCGATTTTCCGATCGTATGCCCTGCCTGTCATCATCGCCTCCTTTTTGGAGAAAAAACGCCTCCGGCGGCAAGGTGAGCCACCTTGAAAGCTGGTTGCGCATGCGCTTTGCCCCTCGTTCCTTGGGTCAAATCACATCCGCCTTTCAAAAAAATTTACTTAAGTAACTATTCAGCTTGCCTCCGGCGGGTCGCTTTTTTGAAAAAAAGCTCCGCAAAAAACTTTCCCGAAAATGACAAACTATCGAAATTGGTTCGGCGAAGCCTGGAAAGACTTACTAAAAACCTGTTTATCAAACTTTTTAAAAGGTTGGCCCCCGGCAGGGCCGCCGGAGGCAAGCGTTTCCATTATTATTGATGCTTTCCCAGCTCCTCGGTCTCACCGGCGTTGATACGAGCGCCCACGGTGATGCCGTACTTGTCCATGCGGGCATGGAGGGTAGGCCGAGAGATCCCCAGCAGCCGGGCGGCCTGGGAGCGATTGCCCTCGGTGGCGGCCAGGGCTTCGGAGAGGATCACCCGGGAGCACTCATCCAGGAGGCGCTCAAACAGATCATCTTCCCGCCGGTCAAGGCGTCCCCGGACCCAGCGGCGGATGATCTCCTCCGGGTCCTTCCAGGGATCCTCGGTGACGACATCCTGGCCGAGGCTTCGCGCGATGCTCTCCTGGGTGATGGCCCCGCCCCGGTGAAAAATCAGGAGCTTCTGGATCACGTTGGAGAGCTCCCGCACGTTACCCGGCCACTCGTAGCCCCCCAGGAGCTTCAACCCCTCCTGGCTGATGCCGGGATTGGCCATGCCCAGCTCCAGGGCGTGGCGCCGGAGAAAGTAATCGGTGAGAAGGGCGATGTCCCCTTTGCGCTCCCGCAGAGGAGGCAGGGCAAGGGTCACCACCTTGAGGCGGTAGTAGATGTCTTCGCGAAACCGCCCCTTTTTGATGGCCCCTTCCAGGTCCCGGTTGGTGGCGGCTATGATCCGAACATCCACGGGGATGGTCTCCCGGCCACCGATGCGCTCAATGCTCCGCTCCTGGAGCAATCGCAGAATCTTGGTCTGGAGTTCCAGGGGCATGTCCCCGATCTCATCTAAAAAAAGGGTCCCGCCGTTGGCCTGTTCAATCTTGCCGATCTTCCGGTGGGTGGCCCCGGTAAAGGCCCCCCGCTCGTAGCCGAAGAGCTCGCTCTCCAAAAGGGTCTCGGGAATGGCCACGCAGTTGATCACCACAAAAGGCCGCCCGCTCCGGTTGCTGTGCTGATAGATGGCCCGGGCCGCCAGCTCCTTGCCGGTGCCGGACTCGCCCCGGATCAGCACGGTGGCGTCGCTTGCCGCCACCCGGCCGATGGACTTGTACACCTCCTGCATGGCAGGGCTGATCCCAACGATGCTCTCTTCATCGCCTCCGGGAACAGCTCCTGCCCCGGTGCCGCCTAAGGTCACGGTGGACTTCATGAAGCGCCCCGCCTCGGCCGCCTGCCCAATGAGCCGCAGCAACGCAGGAATATCAAAGGGCTTGAGCACGTAATCAAAGGCCCCCATCTTGGTGGCCTTGATGGCGGTCTCCGTGGTGCCGTAAGCGGTCATCACAATGACCGGCATAAGGCTCGCCACCTCCTTGAGACGCCCGAAAAGCTCCAGGCCACCCATGCCGGGCATCTTCATGTCGATGATGGCAAGGTCCGGCTTCAATCGCTCGGCAAGGTCAATTCCTGCAAGGCCGTTGGCCGCGCTGTGCACCCGGTACCCCTCAGCCGCAAGCAGCTTTTCAAAGGACGCCCGCAACGAATCGTCGTCGTCCACAATAAGAATGGTAACCATATCGCTCCTTAGTTTAAGGAAAAGCCTCCGGCGGCCCTGCCGGGGGCCAAACTTTTGAAAAGTTTGACAAACAGTTTTTAAAAAAGCGTGTGGACCAGCCCGCACAAACCATTAGCGTTTATATCGGGCGCAGCCCGAGCCGAAGGCCATTGCGCTTTGCCCTGAGGAACGAAGGGCAAAGCGCAATGGCAATCAGCTTTCGAGGTGGCTCACCTCGCCGCCGGAGGCTTGCTTTTGCTCCCGACTTTAACCATAGAAGACATCCCCCTATCCCCTTTCTTCGCTGTCCATGGGCAGGTAGACCACAAAGGTGGTGCCTTTGGCCGCCACGGAGTCCACATCAATCCAGCCGCCGTGGTTTTCGATGATGCGCTGGGAGATGGGAAGACCCAGGCCGGTGCCGTCCTCCCGGGTGGTGAAGAAAGGCTGGAACACCTGCTCAAGCTCCTCTTCGGGGATGCCGCACCCGGTGTCGGCAAAGGAGATCTCCGCAAGGCCCGCACCGTCGGTCTCGCTGACCACCCGCTCGGTGATCACGATGCGGCCTCCACCGCCCATGGCTTTGCAGGCGTTTTCCATAAAGTTCACAAAGGCCTCTTTGAGTTGCTCGGGGTCGCAGGTCACCTCGGGGAGCGCCCTTTCCCGCTTCACCTCCACGGCCACCTCGTAGGAGCGAAGGCGATGGGAGAGGAGCTGGAGGACCCGGTCCACCACCGTGGAGGGGCTTTCTAATTGCATGGCCAGGCGCGGGGGGCGGGAAAACTCCAGGAAGTTCTGGACGATGGTGTCCACCTGGCCGATCTCCCGGGTGATGACCTGAAAATCCTCCTCCTGCTCCCGGGTGAGGGGCAGGGAACGGTTCAGGGAGAAGAGGCGCATCTTCACCGAGGTCATGGGGTTTCGGATGCTGTGGGCCATGCCCGCGGCCAGTTTTCCCACCAGCACCATCTTTTCGGCCATAAGGAGGTTCTCGCGGCTCCGGGCCAGTTCGGTATGGGCCTCGCCGGCGCTGCGGATGAGGTTCTCGATGCGGTGGGTCACGGCCTTGACTTCGTTGGGTTCCATTAAGGAAAGTTCACCGGCCTCTTCCCGGGCCAGGCGACGCAAAGGTGCCAGGACCTGACGGCCCAGCAGCAGGGTCAGGGAGCCCCCCAGAAAGGTCACACAGAGAAGGGCCACCATCGTGACCCATCGCAGCTGTCTGGCCCGTGCATGGACGGCCTGCCGCGTTTCAAAGAGCTCCTCGGCATGGGCCTTCTTGTAGGCTTCGCAGTGGGTGAGGATCTGGAAGAACTGGGCCCTCACCCCGGCATGGGCCTCGCCCCCGGCCTTTTCATCGCCGCTGATGTAAAGGCCCAGGGCCTTGTCTTTGGCCGTCACGTAAAGGTCGTACGCCTCCCCGATGGTCGCAAGGGTTTCCCGCTCCTCGGCGGTTCCGGCAAACCCCTGGGCCCGCTCCAGCCTCATGCGAAACAGCTGCCGGTACTCTCCCAGGCGCTGGAGCCATTCGGGATTGCGGTCCATGACATAGTAGGACATGAACCCCTTCTGGTTTACCAGGGCCGTCTCCAGGGCCTCGGCCGCCTGGTAGGCCGCCACGGTGTCGCTCACCATCCCCTGAATAAGGCGATCCACCCGGTAGGTATTCCATATCATCACCCCGCCGCAGGCCAGGGTCACGGCCACCATCAGGGCCACGAGGGACGTGGTTTTCGTTCGCAGGCTCAAAAAACCCGGCATCTTCTACCTCCTTGCTCCCGTATCAAGCCCCATGCGGGCCACCAGCCAGGCGTAACGGGATGCCGGTAAAACCAGCCTCCGGCCCGGGTGAAGGGCCATGAGACGCCACACCACCTCCTCGGGATCGGTCAGGGAGTCGGGCAAGTCAACCAGCAACCGCCCCCCCCACCCGAGGCCACCGTAAATCACCACCTCATGCTTCGTCGAGGCCATGCGCCCCCCGTTGCGTCCGGCAACGGCCTCCGTCATCTCCGCCAGGCCCCGGTCGCCTTCCACCCGCATGGACAAAAGGTAGGGAACCCGGGCTTCAAAAAGGGAGGGCGGTGCGCCCCGCCGACAGGAGATGGCCCCCAGGGCGTAGTTCCGCCTCACCCGGTCCTCCAGCTCGCCGTTGTCGAGGGGCGACTGGTTCCACAGGGTCAACCCGTTCCCGTGGTTCCAGAACTCCACATCCACACCGCGGCGCACCAGGTCCAATTCGGCCTCGGCCATGTCGGCTGCCAGACGCAGCCGGTCTACGGACAGGGGGCGGCCGGGGTCTCCCATGGCGACGGCGGTGCGTTCCAGAATGGCCCTGGCTTCTTCCCCGGCCGGGGAGAGCCCGCAGGGGAGGTACATGTCGTAGAAGGTGTGATCGAGAAAACTCCGGCCAAACAAGCGCCGACGCCGGCGCGCCCATCCGCGATCGCCGTCGCCCCGGGCATCGGCAAAAAGCACACGAAACACCGCCACGGGAAAACGCTGCAGCAGGTGTCCCAGGTCTCCGTAAAAAATCCTCACCCCCCGCTCCAGGGCCGTGGCCATGGCCCGGCACATCCGGGCCCGGGCACATTTGCGTTCATTTACCATACGGTCTGCCAGGGGGTGAGCGCCGAAAAGAGCCCATGAGAGGGCCAGGCTTCCCCCGCCCCCTTCAGCCGCCATGCCGATGAGCTCGTCATCTCCCATGGCAACGCTTCCGGTCTCCCGTTCCAGGTCTTCAACCAGCGTCCGGACCCGTTCGCTTTCGCCCCCGGAAATCACTATGGCCGTCATATTCGTTTTTACCCTCCACCCGTGCAATCGGTGTTGCCGTTATCCGGGGCCACCACGCACCGATCCCGCCGGTGCCCCGCACATCATGCTGGCATCCGCCGCCCAGGGGCACCGCACCCCGGAGGGTCCTCTCCTGTCCCGAAGCTGACGTGTCAGTGCCCTCCTAACTCAGCAAGACCCATGCCAGCAGTGCCTGTCTGAAATCCTTTGAAAAATGACATCCGTGCGGGACCGGCCCGTGACAAAGGTTTACACAGTGGAAATTTTTCTGACACCCTTTTTTCGTCGGCATCCCTTGTCTACATTGCCCCTTGACACCACCTGCCGGGTACGCGATGGATAGGAGGCGGCATCACGCCACCGGCCCTGAGCCTTTGACCAAAGACAAAGGAGACCCCCATGCCCGTGCCCTCCCCGGCCATCGTTCATCTTCTCTCCACCGAGCTCTCCTTTGGCCGGTTCCTGGATGAAGTCCCCCTGGCCACGGCAGTCCTGGACAGGGACCTGCACATCGTCTGGCTCAACCGCGCCTTTGAGACCCTCACCGGCTTTTCCCGGAGCGATGCCTACGGCATCCCCTGCCGCTACATCGTTCGCAGCCGGGCCTGTGTGGAGGGCTGCCCCAGGAAAAACGGGGACATCACCACCCCGGTGCCCTGTGAGAGTGACCTCATCAACCGGGACCGGGTCCGCCTGCCCGTGAAACTCACCCTGGCTCCTTTGACCGACGCCCACGGCAACCTCACCGGGTACATGGAGACCATCGAGGACCTGCGGGCCGTCAGGAGCCTGGACAGCCGTAAGAGCCAGGCCTTCAGCTTCGAAGGGATCATCGGTCGCAGCGAAAAAATGGACAAGATCTTCCAGACCCTGCCCATCCTGGCCCAGAGCGACGCCTCCATCCTCATCACGGGAGAAACCGGCACCGGCAAAGACGTGGTGGCCGAAGCCATCCACCAGACCTCCCTTCGCGCCGGGGGGCCCTTTGTCAAGGTCAACTGCGGGGCCCTTCCCGAGACCCTTTTGGAAAGCGAGCTCTTCGGCCACGCCAAGGGCGCTTTCACCGGGGCCGTGGAGAGCAAGCCGGGCCGATTCCGCATGGCCCACAACGGCACCCTCTTCCTCACGGAGGTGGGGGACCTGCCCCTGGCCCTGCAGGTCAAGCTCCTCACCTTCCTGGACGACCAGGTGATCTACCCCTTAGGTGAGACCCGCCCCTTCCACGCCAACGTCCGGGTCATTGCCGCCACCCACCGCAACCTGGAGCAGATGGTGGCCCAAGGCACCTTTCGCCAGGACCTGCTCTTTCGCCTCAACGTGGCCCGGGTCCACCTGCCCCCGCTTCGTGAACGCAAAGGAGACATCCGCATCCTGCTGGACCACTTCCTGGAGATCTACCGAACCCAGCTCGGCAAGAGGCTCACCGGCTTCTCGCGGGAGGCCCTGGCCCTGCTCACCCACTATCGGTTCACCGGAAACATCCGGGAGCTGCGAAACATCGTGGAATTTTCCGTCAACATGGCCACCGACACCACCATCGGCGTGGGCGCCCTGCCCGCCTATCTCCTGGAAGGGCCGCCCCAGGTTCCGTCCCCGGATGCGTCCGGCCCGTCCCCGGTGGCCTCCTATGACACGGCCCCTTCCCCCGGTGCCCCCCGGACCTGGGCCAGCACCGAACGGGAGATGATTCTTGCGGCCCTGCAGACGGCCCGGGGAAAACGCCAGGAGGCGGCCAGGTCCCTCGGCTGGGGCCGCAGCACCCTCTGGCGCAAAATGAAACAATACGGCATCACCGCCTGACCCTTGTCCATTTAAGCACTTGAAACAATTTAAAACTCTATGATACAGTTTTTTCCATGTTAACAAAGATCCTCATCCCCATCGCCACCGATGAGGTGGCCCCCCGCTTCGACCTGGCCGCCGAGGTGCACATCGTCACCCTGCTCAAGGGGGGCGAGACCGAGGACAAGACCGTGGTCCTGCCACAGGCCTCCGCAGAAAAGCTCTGCCACCTGATCCTCACCGAGAACATCACCTGCGTAATCTGCGGCGCCATCGAGGAAGAGTATTTTCAGTTCCTTGCCTGGAAAAAAATCACCGTGATCGATGCCGTGGCCGGACCCTGGGAAAAAGCCCTCATCCGCCACCTTCAAGGGGACCTCTCCGAAGGGGAGATGCTCTGCGACCGCATTGTGGAGGGACAGCATGTGGACCATCCGTAATTTCATCAACCAGATCGACGCGCTCTTCAGCCGGGGGGCCGACTCTCCGGGCCACTACCGGAACCTCACCCGGAACATCATCATCACCATGCTGGTGGTCACCATCACCCCCTTAACCGTCATGGGGATCCTCAACCACTTTCAGTACGGCCGCCACCTGCAAAACGAGCTCATCACCCCCCTTGCCAACACGGCCAGCAAGGCCAAGTACTCCTTTGAGCTCTTTTTCGAAGAGCGCCTCTCCACGGTGCGGTTCATCGCCAACGCCTATGACTACGAGGACCTTCAGGACAGCCGGACCCTCCACCACATCCTGCGGATCCTGAAATCCGAACTGGGCGGGTTTGTGGACCTGGCCATCATCAACGCCGACGGCGACCTGGTGAACTACGCAGGCCCCTACAACCTCCAGGGCAAAAACTACGCCAGCCAGAGATCCTTTCAGGAGGTGCTGATCAAGGGCTCTTACATCAGCAACGTCTTCATGGGGCACCGCCAGTTTCCCCACATCGTGGTGGCGGTACAGCGCTACACCACGGAAGGAACCAACTGGATCATCCGGGCCACCATCGACACGGACCGCTTCTACAAACTCCTGGGCAACCTGAGGCTCTCCCCCTTAAGCGATGCCTTTCTCATCAACTCCGAAGGGACCCTTCAGACCAACTCCGCCTTTTACGGCAAAACCCTGGAGACTTGTAGGCTCACCATCCCCAGCGGCACCCGGAGCACCTTTGTAACGGAGACCACCGATCCCGACGGCCGCCAGATCCTTCTGGCCTGTTCCGGCTTCAACAACGCGGACTACGTCCTGGTCATCGCCAAGCCCCGCTCCGTGGTGCTGAGATCCTGGTATGCCCTGAAATCCGATGCCCTCCTCGTCTACGCCTTAAGCCTTCTGGTGATCATCTTCATGGTGGTGAAGATGACCGGCACCCTGGTGCGGCGCATCAAAGAGTCCGACGAACGCCGGGAGACGGCCCTCACCGAGCTGCAACACAACCAGAAGCTCTCCTCCATCGGGCGCCTGGCCGCAGGCGTGGCCCACGAAATCAACAACCCCCTTGCCATCATCAACGAGAAGGCGGGCCTCATGAACGACCTGGTGGCCGCGGGGGAGGACTTCCCCCACCGGGAGCGCCTCTCGGATCTCACGGCAGCCATCATCGGATCGGTCTCCCGCTGCAAGACCATCACCCATCGCCTCCTGGGCTTTGCCAGAAAACTCGACACCCTCATGGAGTCCCTCTCCATCAATGAGATCTTAAAAGAGGTCATGGGCTTTCTGGAGCGGGAAGCCCTCTATCGCCAGCTCGATGTGAGCGTCGACCTCGATCCGGACCTGGCCGACATTCTTTCGGACCGTGGACAGCTCCAGCAGGTGTTTCTCAACCTGCTCACCAACGCCTTTTCCGCCGTGAACGACGGCGGCACCATCCGGATCGCCTCCATGCCCGTGGGGGAAGGCGGGGTCTTGGTAACCGTTGCAGACAACGGCTGCGGCATGACCGAGGATGTGGCCAAACGCATCTTCGACCCCTTCTTCTCCACCAAAAAGGGCAACGGCACCGGCCTGGGCCTTTCCATCACCTACGGCATCCTCAAGAAACTCGGGGGGACCATCACACTGAACACCCTGCAGGGGGAAGGCACGACCTTTACGGTGACGTTGCCTGCCAAGCCCCCCCGCCGACACACGGAAGGGAGAACCTGCCCCATGACCACACATGTCCTGCTGATTGACGATGAACGGGAATTTGTCTCCACCCTGGCCGAGCGCCTGGAGATCAGGGGATTTTCAACGGCCACGGCCGAAGACGGAGAAGCCGGCCTGGCCCTGGTCCGAAACGGAACCTTTGACGTGGTGATCCTGGACCTGCTCATGCCGGGCATGAACGGCCTGGAGACCCTGAAGCATATCCGGCACATCGCACCGAACCTGCCCGTGATCCTCCTCACCGGCCACGGATCCACCCGGGAGGGCATGGAGGGGATGCGCCTGGGTGCTGCGGACTACCTCATGAAGCCCCTGGCCATCGAAGACCTCCTGGACAAACTCAAGGAGGTGGCTGCATCATGAGCCCCCAGACGCCTGACCAGGAGACCACGGCCCTCATGGGGGCTGTCACCGCCCCGGCCACCCACGATCTCATGAACGTGCTGGCCATCATCAACGAGCACGCAGGGCTTCTCTCCGACCTGCTTCACTTCAAGGGCAACGGCGACCTCTCACCGGAGCAGCTCGGGAAAAGCATCGCCGCCATCGAGACCCAGGTGGCACGGGGCCGAGGCCTCCTCAGCCACCTAAACCGCCTGGCCCACGCCCCGGATCCCGGCCCCCTGGGCCCCACCGATGCCGGCATTGCCTTGGAAGAGATCGTCGCCCTCACCCAGCGGCACTTCCACGGCCGAATCACCGCACCGGTCCCTTCCGTCTCGATGCCCTGCGAGCCCGTGAAGCTGCGCCTGCTCCTCTTTCGCCTCCTGGAAGCGGCCAGCCACCCCGCACAAGCCCAAGAAACCCCCGTCACCCCCGAGCTTACCGGCGCCACCTTCTCCATCACCTTTCAAGGGCACGGTCCCGTGGACCTGTCCGAGCCCTTGTGCTCCCTGGCCCAAGGGCTCGGCGGAACCCTCACCTGCCACCACCACAGCCTCTGCCTCACCCTCACACACGGGTAGCCCGCCTGTGACCGGGGGATTCATCCCCCGGTAGCAAGGGCCGGCCCGCACCGCCGTTTGCATCTCCCTTCTCCATGCATCCCGGTGGTCCCTTGATGCTCTACACGGTCAAGGGTTCCCCATGACGGCCCCCTAACCCGGCGTCACGCGGCCCCCCAGAAAACCGCTGCCGGACCGCGGACCGGTAACCCATGGGCAATGTCATTCCCCATCCCCCGTCCTCAAACTGTTTCATATCGTTTCATTTTGTTTGTTTCATTTAGTTTCATTGTGTTTTCATCGCAAGCACCCGCCCGACCACCATCCCAAACAACACCCTGCTTTAACTACTCATTCAGCCTATGGCACACCCCTTGCAATCCATCAATTATACTGAACCAATTCATAAACAACCACCACACAAGGAGCCGCATATGCCATCCATCACCATCACCAACGGCACCTTCAGCCAGGCCGGAGCCATCGTAGACGCCCTCAGCAGCGCCACCGGCATGAAGGTATTCACGGACCGCGAGATCATCACCCTCACCGCCGCACGAGAGCGCTTAAAAGAGGCCTCCCTCCTCAAGATCCTCAAAGGGCAGACCCCCACCTTCAACACCTTCACCAAAGAGCGGGAAAAGAGCCTGGCCGCGGTGAAACTCACCCTGGCAGAGCTTTTGGACGCAGGGGACATCATCCTCCACGGGCTCAGCGGCCACCTCATCCCTGCGACCCTCACCCCGGTGCTGCGGGCCCTTCTCATCACCGACAGGAAACGACGCATCGCCAGTGCCTGTGACACACGGAACATCTCGGAAAGCGAGGCCACCTCAAGGATCCAGGCCTCAGACGAGGCGGCCCAGCTCTGGTGCAGCGCCCTCCACGGAAAGAGCGCCTGGGACCCCAGCCTCTACGACCTGGTCATCCCCACGGACAAGACCCCTGTGCCCGAGGCCCTGAGCCTCATCACGGAGAGCCTCTCACGCATCGAGGTGGAGCCCGAGGAGTCGGACCGCCTGGTGGCGAACTTTGCCCTGGCCTCCCGGGTGGAGCAGGCCCTCATCGACACCGGTGAAGGGCTCACGGCAGAGGCACAGGATGGCCACGTCACGGTGACCATCAACAAAAACGTGCTGATGCTGGGAAAATTCAAGCAGAAGGTGGAGGCCGACGCTGCACGGATCAGCGGGGTGACGTCCGTATCGACCCGCATCGGCAAGGGGTTCTACAAGGCCAACGTCATGTACGACTTCGACCTGCCCACCCCGCCCCGGGTCCTTCTGGTGGACGATGAAAAAGAGTTCGTCCAGACCCTGTCCGAAAGGCTCCGGATGCGGGAGATGACCACCTCCGTGGCCTACGGCGGGGAAGAGGCCCTGGCCATGGTCGGAAAAGAGGAGACCGACGTCATGGTCCTGGACCTTAAGATGCCGGGCGTCAACGGCTACGACGTCTTGAAGAACATGAAGGCCCAGCGGCCCCATGTGGAGGTGATTATCCTCACGGGCCACGGCTCCGAAGAAGACCGCAAGCGATGCCTTGAAATGGGCGCCTTTGCCTACCTCCAAAAGCCCGCGGACATCGACCGCCTCACCGAGACCATGAAGGCGGCCTACGAGAAAATCAAGTCAAACAGAGCCGAGGCCCCCTCGGCCGACGCGTAACACACAGCGCATGGCGGCAACGCACCGCAAAACGCGCCAACACCATTTCAGGAGAGAGAGATGACCTACAAACCCCATGTCCTCGTCGTGGATGACGAGAAAGAGTTCGCAAACACCCTGGCCAAGCGCCTGGAGCTTCGGGATTTCAACACACAGGTGGCCTACTCCGGGGAGGAGGCCCTGGCCATCCTTACCGAGGGCCTCACGGACCTGGTGATCCTGGACGTCCTCATGCCGGGGCTCGACGGGTGCGAGACCCTGGTCCGCATCAAAGCCGACCACCCCCTGGTCCCGGTCCTCATGCTCACCGGGGAAGCCACGGTGGAGCGCGCCATCACCGGCATGAAGGCCGGCGCCCTGGATTTTCTCATGAAGCCCTGCGACATCGGCGTCATCGCCGAGAAATTAGAGGGAGCCTACAAACTCAAGTGCGACCACGAGGCCCGTATTCGCGATGCGGAGATCAACAACATCATCGAAAAAAAAGGCTGGTAATGAGCGCTGCACGCACCACCCCGTCCCCTCCGCCCGGGCGGGACGGACGCCACAGACTTGAGACTCCCTGCATGGAGGTTTATTTATGGTAACGGAAACCCTTCAGGCCGAAACACGGCCCATTGACTGGAAACGCATCTTCTTTCTCGCCCTGGGGCTGGGGCTTTTTACCCTGGTCTACTACAGCTCCGCCTGGCCGGATGCCATCGACCCCAACGGCGAACGCTTTGTCCTCACCACCGAAGCCAAGGGGGCCATCGCCGTCTTCCTGCTGGCAGGAATCTGGTGGGTCTTTGAGGTCCTGCCCATCGGCATCACCAGCCTCACCATCGGGGTGCTGCAGGTGATGTTTATGATCCGGCCCGCCAACGCGGCGTTCAAGGATTTCATGGCCCCTTCGGTCCTTTTTATCTTTGCCTCTCTGGTCATCGGCATGGTGTTCACCAAGACCGGCCTCACCCGACGCATCGCCTACAAGATGCTCTCCATCGTGGGGGAGCGCACCAGCATGATCTACCTGGGCTGCTTCATGGTGACGGCCGCCCTTACCCACATCATGGCCCACACGGCCGTGGCCGCCACCATGTACCCGCTGCTCCTCACCATCCACGCCATGTACGCCGACGACCGCCAGCCCACCCGCTTCGGCAAGGGGCTCTTCATCGGCATGGCCTATGTAGCCGGTGCCGGCTCCATCATCACCCTGCTGGGGGCGGCCCGGGGGGCGGTGGCCATCGGTTTTTTCAAGGACATCGTGGGCCGCGAGATCACCTTCTTCGGCCTCTCCTACTACATGTTCCCCGTGGGCTGGGTCATGGTCTTTATTCTCTGGGCCTTTGTCATGCTCTTCTTCCGGCCCGAGAAACAGCGCATCGAAGGGATCAAGGAGCGCTCGGCCTTTATGCTCAAAGAGATGGGTGCCATGAGCCGTACCGAGGTGGTGTCGGCCATCATCATCTTCTTGTGCATCCTGGCCCTTTCCCTGCGGGCCTTTATCCCGGCCCTTGCAGGGGTCAACAAAACCGCCATCATCCTGGTCTCCACCATTCTCTTTTTTGTCCTCAACATCCTGGACATCAAGGACCTGGAGGCCATCCCCTGGAACATCATCCTACTTTTCGGCGGGGCCATGAGCATCGGGTTCTGTCTCTGGGAGACCGGGGCGGCCCAATGGATGGCGGTCAACTGGCTCACCCTTTTTAAAGAGGCCCACTGGTTTGTCTTTGTCATGAGCATCGCCTTTTTTGTCATGGTCATGACCAACTTCATCATGAACGTGGCGGCCATCGCCATCTCCCTGCCCGTGGCCCTGGTCATCGCCCCTTACCTGGGGGTGGCCCCGGAGGTGATCCTCTTTGCTTCCCTGATCACGTCGGGCATGCCCTTTATCCTCCTCGTGGGGGCGGCACCCAACGCCATCGCCTACGACTCGGGCCAGTTTACCACCGGTGAGTTCTTCACCTACGGCCTTGTCGCCAGCCTTATTCTCATGGTGATCACCGCCCTGTTTGTCCTGGTCGTCTGGCCCATGATGGGCATGCCGGTATTGCTGCCTTAACCGCGCCGCTGTTTACTGGCACCGGAAGGCCGAAGGGTCTTCCGGTGTCAGCCCGACACACATATAGGCTGCGATATCAACCAGATACACAGGAGAAGTCGACAAATCTCACAAGGCAACCGAACCAAGGGATAAGAACACGCTGAACCAAAGGCATTGCCCTGTTTCCCCCGGAGGGAAACCACGAAAATCTTCTGGTAAGAAAATAGGATGTTCCTTTGCGACACAAACCGCGGACGGCGAAAAGGTAGCTATATTTATCAGTAACTTACAGCGTTTTAACCCACGCTAATCCATAAATTTAATTGAACATATTCATCAATCGCCAAAACCCCTTGACACCCTAAATGATCTTTTGCAGAATAGCCATTTATCCACGGTCGTCACACTCCTGGCGAGGCCCTAGGTATAATCGGTCTCAGCGTGCATCTCGGGCCGTTGACATACTTCCCGGATATGTTGCGCACCCACACCGGCCACGAGGTGTGATGAATGGATGCGTCCTTCAACTGCATCCATCGTCCGTGACAAGCGGACGCTTTTGCCTGACATCTGAAAACGGCTCGGATCATCCCCCGGGTCGTCTCAGCGACAGTGTCAACACTGAGGAAGGTAGCAACTGTGACAAGAAAAATGAACACCCCGCCGCCGCGCCAGGGCCGGCCGGAAGCTGAAAACGGCTTCAAGTTGGTTCCCTTTGCGGTCACCTTCGCGGTCATGATGACAACCTGGGTGGCCTTGTCGGGTAAGCTCGACATCTTCCACCTCTCCCTTGGCGTCATCTCCTGCGTGATCGTCTCACTCATCTCATCGGATCTTCTCATCACCGCCACCACGTTTAAAGGAATGCCCGGCCTCTGGCTGCGTTTTTTTCTCTACATGCCGTGGCTCATCAAAGAGATCGTCCTGGCAAACCTCCACCTTCTCAAACTCGTCTTTCATCCCAGGCTGCATGAGGAGATCAATCCCAAGCTCATTGCCTTTCGAAGCCGCATGAAAGATGACATGGGCCTGGTGACCTTTGCCAACTCCATTACCCTGACCCCCGGGACCATCACCGTCTCCCTCTCCGTCTTCGGGGATTATGTGGTACACGCCATCGACGACGCGTCCGCCGAGCCCCTGCCCGGCGAGATGGAGAAACGCGTCGCAACCGTATTCGGAGAGGACCATGACTAATTTTTTTCTCTGCGCAGCCATTGCCATCTGCCTGATTTCGCTGCTCTCGCTGTACCGTGCCATTGCCGGCCCCACCATCCTGGACCGAATCATCGGCATCAACGCCCTGGGCACCAAGACCACGGTCCTTCTCATCATCATCGGTCTTCTCTTTGACCGGGTGGACATGTTCGTGGACATCTCCCTGGCCTATGCCCTGCTGAACTTCATCACGGTTCTGGCATCGGCCCGCTACTTCCATAAGAAAAAGGGGCTCCACGGTGATTCCCTCACGCAGAAATAAGGAGAGACGTAAAAAATGACCTATGTGAGCCTCTTCATCATCGCCCTGGGCATCTTTTTCTTCTTTGCCGGTGCCGTGGGCGTGATCCGATTCCCCGACTTTTACTCCCGGCTCCATCCCGCCGGGATGATCGACTCCATGGGCCTTCTGCTCTCCATGAGCGGCCTGGCCCTTTATGTCCTCAGCCACCACGGCCTTTCCGGGACCCATGTCCTGACGGCCATAAAAATCATCTTGATAGTCATCTTCGTCTACATCACCAGCCCCACCGCCACCCACGCCATCGTGGACGCCGGCATCCGGGCGGGACTGGCTCCGTGGACAAAAAAGAAAAACGGAGGCAGCGATGACGATTCCCATTGATCTGGCGATTCTCACCCTTGTGGTTATCAGCGGCATCGGCGCCCTGGCCGTCAAGGATCTCCTCGGGGCCGCCATTGTCTTCAGCGCCTACAGCTTTCTCATGTGCCTGGCCTGGGCATGCATGGGGGCCGTTGACGTGGCATTCACCGAAGCAGCCGTAGGGGCGGGCGTCAGCACCGTCTTTTGCGTGGCGGCCGTCTTTCACACCACACGGAGGACCAAAGATTGAGACTTTTAGCCATGATCGCCGTCGTCCTCACGGGCGGGCTCATCATCTTCCATACCGGGGCCTTCCCCGATTTCGGCGATGCGGACTCACCGGCGAACACCTACCTCTCCCCCTACTACCTGGAACACGGCCAGGCGGACACCCACGCCCCCAACGTCGTGACCAGCGTGCTGGCCGATTACCGTGGGTTCGACACCATGTTCGAAACCACCGTGGTCTTTGCCGCGGGCCTGGCCTGCTTCTTTCTTCTGCGTCGCAAAAAAAGCCCGGAAGAGACCACCCGCATGTACCGGCACCTCCCCACGGGGGTGACCCTGCACATCAAGGAGGGGGGCAAGCTCCCTGCGGAAGACTCCCAGGTGTTCCGTCGCCTCGACTCCCACTTTGTGCCCCATCAGATCATCATTAAAAACACCTGCCGCCTCGTGATTCCCTTTATCCAGATCTTCGCCCTCTACGTGGTGGCCCACGGCCACTACAGCCCCGGCGGCGGATTCCAGGGCGGGGTGCTTTTGGCGGCGTCCATTATCCTCTACGCCATCAGCCACGACCTGCGGCGGGCCATCCGGCGGTTCCCTGAAAAGGTCGCGGCCCTGTTCGGTTCCCTGGGCGTTCTCATCTACGCCGGCACCGGGGCCCTGTGCCTTTTGTTCGGGGCCAACTTCCTCAACTACGAAGCCCTGGCGCCCCTTCTGGGAGTCGATGCGGTCATGGCGAGATCCCACGGGATCCTCATCGTGGAGATCGGCGTGGCCTTTGCCGTCATGGCGGTGATTATCTGGATTTACTACAACCTGTCTTCTGCAGGGAAACACGACGAGGGGCTCTGATACCATGACCGACCTGTTACCGCTCCTTGCGGCCAAATACAACTACTGGATCTACACCATCCTCATGATGATCGGCCTCTATGCCATGATCGCCAAGAACAACCTGGTGAAAAAGATCATCGGCATGAACATCTTCCAGACCGCCATCATCCTCTTTTACGTCTCCATTGCTTACAAAAAGGGGGGCACCCTGCCCATCATCATGGGTGACGCCCACACAGGGAGCCACGCGGCCGTCCACGCGGCGGATTACATCAACCCCCTTCCCCACTGCCTCATGCTTACGGCCATCGTGGTCTCGGTGGCCACCCTCGGTGTGGCCCTGGCCTTGGCCATCAAGGTCTTTCGGCAGTACGGCACCCTGGAAGAGGACGACATCAACCACCAGATTCGCATGCAGGCAGGACAGTAAGAATGACACAGCATTTTCCGGCACTCCTGATTATCATACCGCTGCTGTCGGCGCTCATCGTCTCCGCCATGGGGTGGATCGACCGGCGCTGGTGCTTTCCCCTGGCCGTGGCATCTCTGGCCGGGGCCCTGGCGGTTTCCGTCGGCCTCTGCGCCCAGGTCATGGCAGCAGGCCCTATTGTTTACAAAATGGCGGGATGGCGCCCTCCCATCGGCATCGTCTACGTCATCGACTACCTGAACGCACCGGTCCTCGTGGTGATCCTGGCCGTGGCGCTCCTCAACCTCATCAGCGCCAAAACCTGGATCGAGCGGGATTTCGCCGAGAAACTAAGCGCCTACCTGGCCTTGTACCTTATGTTTCTCTCCGGCATGGTGGGCATCGTGGCCACAGGCGACGCCTTCAACCTCTACGTCCTCCTTGAGATCGGATCCCTCACCGGCTACGCCCTCATCGGCCTGGGCAAGGAGCGGGCCCCCCTGTCGAGTCTCAACTACCTCTTCATGGGCACCATCGGCGCCTCCTTTTACCTTCTGGGCATCGGCTACATCTACATCGCCACCGGCACCCTCAACATGGCCGACATCGCCACCATGATGCCCAAGCTCGCAGGCTCCGGGACCCTGTTCCTGGCCCTGGTCATCTGCATGGCCGGGCTCTTTGTGAAGATGGCCCTTTTTCCCTTGCACGGCTGGCTGCCCAATGCGTACAGCAACGCGCCGTCGGCTTCGGCCGGCCTCATTGCGCCGCTGACCACCAAGGTGATGATCTACGCCATGGTGCGGGTGGGCCTCACGGTCTTTACCCCGGAGTTCACCTTCTCCCGGGCCCTGCTCTCCGAAGCCATCGTCTGGCTGGCTGTGGCGGCCATTGTCACCGGGTCCCTTCTGGCCCTGATGCAGCGACGGCTCTCCCGGATGCTCACCTACATCATCGTGGCCGAGGTGGGTTACATGGTGGGGGGCTTCTGGCTCGGCAACAAGGCGGGCGTCACCGGCGCCACCCTTCATATCATCAACGACGCCGCCATGACCCTGACCCTCTTCATGGCCGTGAGCGCCATCGTCTGGAAGCTGGGAAGCGACCGCTTCGAAGACCTTCAGGGGCTCTTCGGCAAGATGCCCTTTACCATGACGGGCTTTGTCCTGGCGGCCCTGGCCGTCATCGGCATCCCCCCCACCTGCGGGTTCTTCAGCAAGTGGTACCTCATCTCCGGCGGCATCGATGCCGGGCAATGGGGCTTTGTGGCCGCGCTTCTTTTCAGCAGCCTGGTCAACGCCGTGCTCTTCTTCCGCATCTTTGAGATCGCCTTTTTCGAGCCCTTTGCAGAGGGCCACGGCCATCACGACCACGGCCCCGCCATGAGCGAAGCCCCGGTCACCATGGTGGTGCCCCTGATCCTTGCGGCCCTTTCACTCATCGCTTTAGGTCTCTACACCGGCGACATTGTCACGAAACTCATTCAGCTGGCCATACCGGCAGGGATTGCATAGATATGGAACTGCTTTACTCAGTCAAACCCCTTGCTGCGATTCTCGTCTCCTTTTTCGTGGTGCCCATCATCTTCTCCGCCAGGTCTGAGAACGTGCGTGAGGCATGGACCTTTGTCGCAGCTATTTTAAAATTCGCCATTGTCCTGTCCATGCTTCCCTTTGTCTTAAAGGGAGGCGAGATCGCCTACACCCTGGCCGAGGTACTTCCCGGGCTGGCCATCAAATTCAAGGTGGATGCCTTCGGCATGCTCTTTGCCCTGGTCTCCTCCAGCCTGTGGATCGTCACCTCCATGTACTCCATCGGGTACATGCGGACCCTGAAAGAGCACGGGCAGACCCGCTACTACGCCTGTTTTGCCCTCTCCCTGTCAGCCACCCTGGGCGTCGCCTTTGCAGGCAACCTTCTGACCCTCTATCTCTTCTACGAGATGCTCTCCTTTGCCACCTACCCCCTGGTCACCCATCACCAGGACCGGGAAGCCAGGAGCTCGGGAAGAAAGTACATCACCTACATCCTGGGAGCCTCCATCGGCCTGGTGCTGCCGGCCATGCTGGTCATCTACAGCCAGACCGGGACCTTTGAGTTTGCTCCCCAGGGATTCATGAACGGCCACTTCTCCCAGGGCGCCATGGCCGTGCTGCTGCTCATGTTTGTCTTCGGCTTTGCCAAGGCAGGGGTCATGCCCTTTCACTCCTGGCTGCCTGCCGCCATGGTGGCCCCCACGCCGGTCTCCGCCCTGCTCCACGCCGTGGCCGTGGTGAAAGTCGGGGTCTTCTGCGTGGCCCGTGTCATCACCGGGGTCTTCGGCACCAAGATGCTTGCCACCATGGGCCTGGGCACCCTGGTCTGCTACGTGGCCTCCTTTACCATCATCGTCTCGTCCCTCATCGCCCTGTCACAGGACGGGCTCAAACGGCGGCTGGCCTTCTCCACCATCGGCCAGCTCTCCTACATTATCCTGGGGGTCGCCCTGCTCTCCCCGTCCGGCATGACCGGCGGCATGCTCCATATCGCCATGCACGCCTTCGGCAAGATCACCCTCTTCTTCTGCGCCGGGGCCATCTTCGCCGCCTCGGGCATCAAGAACATCAGCGAGATGGTGGGCATCGGACGGCGCATGCCCATCACCATGACCGCCTTTCTGCTGGGGTCCCTCTCCGTCATCGGGCTGCCTCCTCTGGGGGGCTTTATCAGCAAGTGGCACCTCGTCATCGGCACCCTGGAGTCCGGGCAGATCTTTTTCCTCTTTGTCCTTCTGGCCAGCTCCCTTTTAAACGCCGCCTACTTTCTGCCCATCTCCTACAAGGCCTTCTTCTGCACCGACGAAGAGGCCATGTTTGAAAAGAAGGTGGACGAGGTGCCCACCTGGTGCCTGGTCCCCCTGTGCATCACGGCCACCTGTTCCGTGATCTTCTTCTTCTATCCCCAGCCGTTCCTGCAGCTGGCGAAAATGACGGTGAGTACCATTATCGGCGCTCCCATGCCCTAAGGTTCAAAGGTGAGATATGACTTCAGACAACACACTTTTCAGCAGCCCAAAAACCTTAAAGACCGTGATGGTCATTTTCGCGATCTTTCTGGGATGCCTGCTGGGGGCCGACTTTCTCATTCACCCCCACGCATCGTTTACCGTCGACGGATGGCCCGAGTTCAACCCCCTCTTCGGGTTCCTCTCCGGCCTGGCCCTTCCCGTCATTGCTCTGGGGCTCTCGTTCCTGGTGAAAAACGGAAAATAACAGGTAATCCATACAGGAGATGTTCGATTCCATGACACTTGACATGCCTTTTATAAATATACCCCCGGCCCTGATCATGGTGGTCGGGGCCCTGGCCCTTCCCATCCTGAAAGGGCGCTTAAGGTCCGCCTGGATGACGGTCCTGCCCCTTTTGGCCCTGGTGACCCTGCTCTCGGTGCCCAACGGCACCCACTGGACGGTGCCCTTCCTCGACTACCAGCTTGTCTTCGGACGGGTGGACGCCCTCTCCCGCATCTTCGGCACCATCTTCTGCATCGCCGCCTTTGCCGGCAGCGTCTACGCCATGCACGAAGACGACGCCCTGGCCCACACCTCGGCCATGATCTACGCGGGCAGCGCCGTGGGCGTGACCTTTGCCGGTGACTTTTTCTCCCTGTATGTCTTCTGGGAGTTCATGGCCGTGGCCTCCACCTTCCTCATCCTTGCCCGGCGCACGGAACAATCCCAGAAGGCGGCCTTCCGCTACATCATGATCCACATCCTGGGGGGACTCTCCCTCATGGCGGGCATCGTTCTCCAGATCCAGGAGACCGGTAGCATCGCCTTTTCGGCCATCGAGCTGGCCTCCCCCGCCTCCTGGTTCATCTTCGTGGGCGTGGCGGTGAACGCGGCGGTCTACCCCATGCACGCCTGGCTTAAAGACGCCTACCCGGAAGCCACGGTGACCGGCGCGGTGTTCCTGAGCTCCTTTACCACCAAAAGCGCCGTCTACACCATGGCACGCATCTTTGCAGGGACAGACATCCTCATCCCCTTAGGCCTTGCCATGGCGCTCATCCCCTTGTGCTATGCGGTCATTGAAAACGATATCCGGCGGGTCCTGGCCTACAGCCTCATCAACCAGGTGGGCTTCATGATCGTTGGCATCGGCATCGGCACCAACCTTGCCATCAACGGGGTGGCGGCCCATGCGGTCTGCCACATCCTCTACAAGTCCCTGCTCTTCATGGGGGCAGGGGCCGTGATCCAACAGACCGGCAAACAGGGCCTGAGCGACTTAGGGGGCCTTTTCCGGTCCATGCCCTGGACCGCCACCTTCTGCATCGTCGGCGGCCTGTCCATGTCCACGCCGTTCTTCTGCGCCTTTGTGAGCAAGTCCATGATCATCTCGGCTGCGGCCCACGAACACCTCACCCTGGCCTGGTTTATCCTCCAGTTCACCGCCGTGGGTGTCTTTGCCTATGTGGGCATCCGGGTGCCCTTCCTCACCTTCTTCCACAGGGACTCCGGCTTAAAGCCCGCAGAAGCCCCGTGGAACATGCGCATCGCCATGGGCTTTACCGCCCTGGGATGCGTGTACGTGGGCACCCACCACGAGGTGCTCTACAACATGCTCCCCTTTGCAGCGGACTACGAGCCCTACACCGCAGCCCACGTAATCAACCAGCTCCAGCTCCAGTTCTTCGGCACCCTGGCCTTTTTCCTCCTGCTGGCCAAAGGGCTCCTGCCGAGGCTCTCCAAAGCCACCTTCCTCGACACGGACTGGTTTTATGCCGGAGCCGGGCGCGTCCTCTACGTCATCGCAGACAAGGTACTCAACAGCGTGAACACCGCCTGCGACGCCCTGCTTGTCAAAGGGCTCACCGGACGCATCAACGGCTTTGCCCAAAAAGCTCCGGAGTCCATTGCCGTGGCCCTCATGTCTCCTTTCACCCACCTCTTCGGCAAAGGAAACCCCGGCCAGGAGGATCTCTCCGAGCGGGTGAGGCTGGCCTTCAGGACAGGGACTGTCCCTTCAGGGATCGGCGCCTTTGTCGCCGTGCTCTTTATCTTTCTTCTCTATGCCGTTAGGGGATAGCCCATGCGGTGGGGGGGCCCTTGCCGGTCCCCTCGATAACGGACACCACTACCCGGCTTTTTGAAGCTGTAAGCCCAAAACGAGGACAACAGACCATGATCTCACGAGACGATATAAAAAACGCCTTTCTCTTCTCCACCCTCCCCGATGAGCTGGTGGACCGCATCATCTCCATCGCCAAGCCCCGCTCCTATGAGGAGGGGGAGGTGATCTTCGGGGAAGGGGGCCAGTCCGGCTCCTTCTATCTGGTGCGCTCCGGCACCATCCTCATTGAGCAGGAGATGACCCGCCACATGACTGTTACCGTGGCCACCCTCAATGCCGGTGAGTGCTTCGGCTACTCTTCCCTCATGGAAGAGGTCTCCTTCAGCACCACCGCCTTGAGCTCCGAAGCCTCCGAGGTCATCACCATCGACGGCAAAGCCCTTCTCGACATGATGGAAAAAGACCACACCCTGGGCTACCTCATCCACAAGCAGATGGTCCATATGATGGCAGGGCGCCTCCAGCGACGCACCGAGCAGTTTCTCCGCGCCCTCTCCACCCACCCGGAGATCCACGAACTCGAAAAGTAAATAAAACCAGCGCACCATAACGCGTCATCCTGTTTGCACAAAAAAAAGCCACTCCTTACGGGGTGGCTTTTTTTACGACAAAAGGCTTAAAAAAATGCCTCCGGCGGCCAAGGGCTGAGCCCTTGGAACCCAGGATCGGGAATGCTCCGAGCCTTCGTGCCTCAGGCTCATCACATTCCCTGAAGGGCTGCGCCCGTGGGAGGCTAAAACCCTCAATCCTACAAAAAATGCCGCTGTGATTTAACCCGAGGAACGAGGGTTAAAACGCAGCGGCAACCAGCTTTCAAGGTGGCACACCTTGCCGCCGGAGGCATGTTTTTTGGCTTTTTAGCCCTTGATGAAAAGAAGGGCAACGGAGACCAGGGGCGGGAACGCGGCCAGGGCCACCTCGCGGCGTCCGGGCTTGAAGACGGCGGTGTGGCGCATGCCCATGACCGCCAGGTAAAAGAGGGCCAGCACCGGCAGGGCCGGGACAAAGACGCCCAGGAGCCAGGCTGCGGCCACGGCCAGGAACAGGCCGAGGACGGCCGCCGGGATGCCGGCAACCCGATCTCCCAGGATAAAAAACCGGGAAGCACTGCCCAGAAAAACGACCATGAACCAGTCGGCCACGCCGAAAAACGGATACAATGCATGGGTTCCGGGGCTCGGAAACTTCATCAGGAGGACTTCATACAGGGGAAAAAGCCCCTGTCGCCCCCCGGTGTAGTAGGCAGCCACATCCTGTGCGATGTGATGGGTGGGGCCCACCAGGTAACTGACGGCATCGGCGCACACCATCACACTTACCAGGGGAAGGAGCTCGGCCGGAGACTTCAGGAACCTGGGCAGGTACCCTGCCGCCACCGCCACCACCAGGATCTGCCCGCAGGTACTCAAGGCCTCCCAGCAGAGCCTGAAGGGCAGCCCGAAACGAAGGGCAGCCCAGCTGCCCGCCGTCAACAGAAAACCCACCGCCAGGATCCCCCAGCGATGCATAAGCGGTACTTCGGGAACGGCCACGCGCCGGGCACACCACTGGGTGCCCCCCCACAAAGCCACGAGGATCAAAGCAAGCACCGCCAGTGACCCCACAAGCCCCGAGACCATGCCCATACGTCCCATGAGGGCAGCCCCCGCCACAGAGACGCCCCACCATCCAATCACAAGCACCAGGGCGGCTCCAAGGCCGCTGTATGAAGAAGGTTTCATGGCTGCCATTACACCACAATGGGCCCGAACAGGCACAGAAAAAAACAAAAGCGACGCCTCCAGAGGCATCGCTTTTGTATGTTTTGTTTTTGTACTACCCCTTACTGGGTGACCTTGGAACCCCAGGTCTTGAGGGTGGCCATGCCGCCCTGGACGCTCACGGTGTTGGTGATACCCATTTCACGCAGGTTGATCTGGGCTTCGAAGGAGCGCACGCCGGTGTTGCAGACCAGGACCACCAGCTTGTCTTTGGGGACCTCGTCCAGGCGATGTTTGATCTCGCCCTGGGGGATGCTGTTCCACTTGCCGGGGAACTTCTCGCAGAAGGGCGTGGAGTCCGGACGTTCGCGGCAATCGATGAAGACGCAGTCGCCCTCTTCCCAGAGCCCTTCGAAGGTGGCAAGGGGGATGGAGTGGAGCAGGCCGTCCACCGCGTTGTCAGCCACGTTGGCCAGGGAGTTGACGATGTCCATGGCGGAGCTGAAGGGCGGGGAGTAGGCAAACTCCAGGTTGCTGATATCCAAGATGGTGGGTTTGTACTTCAAGGTGGCGGCAACCGCGTTGATGCGGCCCACCATGGCATCACCGCTTCCGGCAAACCCTTGGATACCGAGGACCCGCTTGGTGGCTTTTTCCACCACCAGCTCCAGGAACATCAGCTCTTTTTCGGGGTAGAAGTGGGCCCGGTCGAGCTGGCACATGGAGACGCTGATGGCGTCGAATCCGGCCGCTTCCGCGCCTTTGAGGGTCAGCCCGCTCCCTGCAAGGGACTTGTCGAAGAGCTTGACCACAAAGCTGCCCACCGGTGCTTCGGTGGTGGCACTGCCCCCGGCCATGTTGGTACCGATGACCCGGCCCTGGCGGTTGGCAAGGGAGCCCAGGGGATAGACCCCGGGTTTGCCGCTGACGGCATGGTTGAGTTCGATGCAGTCCCCGCCGGCGTAGATGTCCGGATCCGAGGTTTCCAGGCGCTCGTTGACCACGATGCCTCCGGTGGGACCGACCTCAAGGCCCGCTTCCCGGGCCAGCTCGCCGTTGGGCTGGATGCCCACGGCCATGATGACCAGGTCGGCCTCCAGGGTGCGCTTGTCGGTGATCACGCGCTGAACGGCGCCTTCATCCCCTTCAAACCCTTTGACGGTCTCCCCGAGGTAAAAGTTCACCTCGTTCTCTTCCATGGAGCGCTGGGCCATATGGGCCATCTGCGGCCCCACGAAACCGGGCATGATCTGATCGCCGATCTCCACGACGGAGGTCTCGATGCCCCACATGTCGGCCAGGGCTTCGGCCATCTCCAGGCCGATGAACCCGGCACCGACGATGACGGCTTTTTCCACCTGCCCGGCGGCCACGAGCTTCTTGATCTCCATGGCGTCTTCAAGGTTCCCCACGGCATGGATGTTGGCCAGGTCCTGGCCGGAGATCCCGAGGTCCCGGGTGCGGCTTCCCGCGCCGATGACCAGCTTGTCGTAAGGGTAGCTCTTCTCGACCCCGTCCTTGCCCTTGGCCCAGACCACCTTGGCCTCCCGATCGATACGGGTCACAAGGGTCCCGGTCACCAGGGCCTCAAACCCTTTGATGGTCTTGAAGAACTCTTCGTTTCGTACCATATGGTACGCCGTGCTCTGAAGGGCCGTATGGTCCGCCACGTCACCGGAGACATAATAGGGAATGCCACAGCCCCCGTATGAGATGTAGTCATCTTTGTCGATGAGGGTCACATGGGTTGTGGGGTCGATGCGTTTCACTCGGCAGGCAGCCTTGGTCCCCAAGGCCACGCCGCCGATGACAACAACTCGTCTTGACATTTTCTTGTCTACCTTTTTGCTTGTGCTTATCGCCACTGGGCAAACGTCCGGGGATCTGTCAGAGGTCCCGCAGCGTCACACCCAACACGCTGAAATTGCGTCTCCCGGCCTGAAAAAGAGCCTGGTTTCCTGAGCAAACCAGCCACGTCGTCAGCCCGACCACCACACGGTTGTAGTATCTTATCCTCTGAATTACAAGAAAAACAAAGGGGGCCGTAAAACCCCGGAGTTGCGGGCCCTCTCAGCCCACAGACAATCCCTGCCGCCCCATGGATCAGGCAGTATATCGATGCGGTTCCCCTCAACGCAAAAAACCGGCCGAGGGAAAATCCCATGACCGGTTTCAACACGATGACCGCCTGCCCCTCCGGCAGAACCTTTAAACGGGACTCAGATCCGAAGGTGATGCTTCTCCTTCTTCAACAGATCCGAGGCATCGTTTAAGGTGGAGACATCAAAGATCGTCAGGCCGACCTCTTCGAAAATGCCATCCACCATCTCCTTGACGCCCCGGGGCATGCCCTCGGCAATGCGGATAACGCGAGACACGTTCATCTGGGCCAGGGTACAGGCCACCTTGCGGATGTGAAAGGCGTTCTTTTTGTCGCCGTTTTCCCGGATCCGGCTGATATCCACAATGACGTCGCATTCGCTCCGAAGGGAATCCAGGACGGTCAGGATATGGTTGGAGAACTGCTTGGCGCCTTTGTAATCGAACTCACCGGCCATTTTCACGTACAGGCGATTCTCAGCGGTGAACCCGCGGATGGCCCACATGGCGGTGCGGGTGCGGCCCACTTTGCTCTCGCCCTTTTTCTCGCGCTCAAGCTCCTTGATGCGCCGCTTGGCCCAGCTGATCTCCTTTTCACGTTCATCCACCTCTTCCAGGAGGTTGAAGATATCCTGGAGAATCTCCTCCTCACCCAGTCCGTCAAGATGGTTCTTCCTGTATTTTTCAGCAATACCGGAAAGTCGGCTATCCATATCGGCCATGCCCTTCTAACCCCGCTTTAAGGCGTTCATATCTATTCTCTTGACTTTATTATCGGATTTACACTATTTTTTTTAAGCTTCTTTTGGCTTTTTTTTAACAACTCTCGATATAAATCAGGCATATGCTGACATTCCAAGAGCTTCTAGACCTTGTCAAGGATAACGAATTAAAATCTCGTAAGTTCAACCACGTTGAAACCAAGATCCTGACAATCCTTAATTTCAAAGATCTCTTTGAGACCCTTCTGTCCGAAATATCCAATCAGTTTGACATCCCGTATGTCTGGATCACCCTGGTGGAGGGAAGCGATACCTCCAGGCTGCTGCTCAAGGCCTTCGGCTCTTCGGAGCTTCTGCCCGAACGGGTCAACCTGACCACCCGCTCCCAGTTTCAGGGGCTCCTGGGCACAGGCACCACCCCCACCCTCATCAACCGGGATATCCACGACTACAGGGCCCTTATCCCCTCCAAAAGCAACTGGATGATCCGCTCCATGTCCGTGGCCCCCATCAGCCTGGACGGAGAGGTCATCGGCTGCCTGAACCAGGGGGACATCTCGGCGGACCGGTTCTCCCCGGACAAGGACCCGGTGTTCCTGGCCCAGCTGGCCTTGAAGTTTTCCCTGTGCCTCTCCAATGTCACGGCCCATGAAAAGCTTCGACTGCTGGCCTTTAACGATCCCCTGACGGAGCTGTTAAACCGCCGCGCCATGGAGCACGCCCTGGAACAGGAATTCCGACGGGCCATCCGCTACAACCGCGAGCTCTCGGTGGCCTTTCTGGACCTCGACAAGTTCAAGGCGGTCAACGACAGGTACGGCCATGACGCCGGCGACAAGGTGCTGATGGACGTGGCCCGGGCCCTCTCCCGCTATACCCGGGAAAGCGACATCCTCTGCCGCTTTGCCGGGGACGAGTTTGTCCTGGTCCTGCCGGAGACCACCGCGGGCAAAGCCGAGTCCATGATGGTGCGCATCCAGGAAGAGCTGGCCGCCATGCCCATCGCCATCAACGGGCAGACCCTGCACCAGCACGTGAGCTTCGGTATCGCGTCCCTGCGGGTTGAAAACACCCCCACCTACCCGGCACTGCTGAAACGTGCCGACAAAGCCCTGTACCAAAACAAAATGCGCCACCATCGCTGCCTGCCGGCCTGAAGGGCAGAGCAGCCCAACCCGGCCTCAGTCAACCGGTAACCAAAAGAGCCCTTTAAAACAAAAAAAGCCCGCGGCATGAAATGCCGTGGGCTTTTATGTGCAACAGGTCACAGCCACCTCCTGAGCAAATGCTCCTTGGCTGTTACTAACTGTTCATGCAGAGGGACCGGAAGGGGCAAAGCCCCTTTAGGTTTTATGCCTCGGTTGCTGCGGGTGCCTCGACCTTGGGAGCGGTAAACTCCACAATAGCCATGGACGCTGCATCACCGGCACGGAAACCGATTTTGGTCACTCGGGTGTATCCGCCGTTTTTACCGCCAAAGCGTGCGGGTGCTTCTTCGAAAAGCTTGTGCACCACATCTTTTTCCATAATCACGGCCATCGCCTGACGTCGGGCATGGAGGTCTCCACGCTTGGCCAGGGTGATCATTTTGTCCGCCCAACGACGAAGCTCTTTGGCTTTTACGTCGGTGGTCTTGATCCTCCCATGCTTGAACAGAGAGGTCACCATATTGCGAAACATCGCCTTACGATGGGCAGAAGTCCTGCCCAGCTTAACGCCTGCTTTTTTATGTCTCATTTCCTCTTACTCCCCTTCAGCTCCGTCTTCCTCCTTCGGGCTGAAACCGTCAAGTTTCATTCCGAGGGAAAGTCCCATCTCTGACAAGACCTCTTTGATCTCATTCAGAGACTTCCGACCGAAGTTCTTGGTTTTGAGCATTTCGGCTTCGGTTTTCTGCACGAGCTGATAGATCTTGATGATGTCGGCATTTTTCAGGCAGTTGGCACTACGAACCGAGAGTTCAAGCTCATCCACATTTCTGTAGAGGTTTTCGTTGAAATCCCTGTCCCCACCCTCTTCACTGACGCTGTCGTGCTCAGGCTCGATATCCTCATCAAAGTTGATGAAAGGACTCATCTGCTCCTTGATGATCTTTGCGGCGTACGCCACAGTGTCCTCTGGAAGCAGGCTGCCGTCCGTCCACACCTCGAGGGTCAGCTTATCGTAGTCGGTTTTCTGACCCACGCGGGAGTTCGAAACCGTGTAGTTGACCTTTTTGATGGGAGAAAAGACGGTGTCGATGGCTATGGTACCAACCGGTGCGTCCTCGTCTTTGTTATCCCTGGCCAGAGCATACCCGCGACCTACTTTGACGGTGAGGCTCATGTTCAGCTTACCGCCCTCGTTCAAGGTCGCAAGATGAAGATCCGGGTTGAGGATCTCCACTCGGCCATCGGGACTGATGAGGTCTCCGGCACATACCTTGCCAGGGCCTTCGGCCTTGAGCTCGAGCATGCGCGTTTCGGTGTCATTCACCTTCAACTTAATCTCTTTGACGTTGAGAATCAGCTCAGAGACATCCTCAAGAACCCCGGGGATCGGAGAGAACTCATGCAGTACATCCTCAATTTTAACCGACACGACGCCGGCGCCATAAAGGGATGAAAGAATGATCCTCCGGAGGGCGTTACCGATGGTAATGCCGTATCCCCTTTCAAGAGGTTCGCATACAAACTTGCCGTAAGTTGAACTGCCGGACAGGAGCACTTTGTCCGGACTGATCATCTCACGCCAGTTCCTGTATATCATTTCGTTTGATGTCATATTGATCTCCAGAATTGTGCCAAGAACAACAGTTTACTCACGTTAATATACTCCGCTACTTGGAGTAGAGCTCGACGATCAACTGTTCCTGAATCGGCAGGGTTACGTCTTCGCGCACAGGAAGATTTACAACTCTGGCTTTCATGTTATCTTTGTCCAGTTCCAGCCACTGGGGCACACCTCGGCGAACCACGGCGTCAATGGCGTCCTGAACAAACTGAACCTTCTTGCTCTTTTCACGGATCTCAACAACATCGTCTTTGCGGACAATGTAAGAAGGGATGTCGACTTTACGGCCGTTCACGAGGAAGTGCCCGTGGCGTACGAAGTGACGTCCCTGGGTGCGGGAGTTGACAAAGCCGAGTCGGTAAACCACGTTGTCAAGTCTGCATTCGAGGGCCTGAAGCAGGTTGGTACCGGTGATCCCCTTTTTCTGATCCGCTTTCTTGAAGATGATGCGGAACTGCTTTTCGGAGACACCGTAAATGCGTCTTACTTTCTGCTTTTCCCTCAGCTGAATGCCGTAATCGGAAAACTTGCTGCGACGCTGACCGTGCTGGCCGGGCGCATAACTGCGACGATCAAAACTACACTTATCTGAATAGCATCGATCGCCTTTAAGGAAAAGCTTCATGTTTTCACGTCTGCAGAGACGGCAGACGGAACCCCTGTATCTAGCCAAATCCTCCTCCTTTGATACTCGATATATATCGTATCATTTGCAAATAATCTTTTTTAAACTCTTCTCTTCTTCGGGGGGCGACAACCGTTGTGGGGAACAGGGGTTACGTCCCTGATCTTGGTGATCACAAAGCCTGCTGCCTGAAGAGAACGAAGAGCCGATTCCCTGCCGGCGCCGGGTCCCTTCACTTCTACTTCCACGGTTTTCATGCCGTGTTCCTGAGCCTTTTTGGCCGCATCTTCTGCTGCAAGCTGTGCAGCAAAAGGGGTGCTCTTTCGGGACCCTTTAAAGCCGTGCATACCGGCACTGGACCAGGAAATGACGTTACCGTTGGTGTCGGTAACAGATACAATTGTATTGTTGAATGTGGACTGGATATGAACCACCCCACTGGATATGTTCTTTCTGACCTTTTTCTTCTGTCGTGCGCGTGTCTTCGCCATGACGCTTAAAAGCCTCCTTTAATCGTGACCAGGTGTCCCAAGCTGCACCTACTTCTTCTTCTTAACAGCAGCTCGTCTGGGGCCTTTGCGGGTACGTGCGTTGGTTTTGGTTCTCTGTCCGTTGACAGGGAGGGATTTACGATGACGAAGTCCGCGGTAGCAACCAAGATCCATCAAGCGCTTGATGTTCATGGATACCTCTGTGCGGAGTTCACCTTCCACACGGTAATCGGCATCAATGGCCTTCCTGATGAGGTTGACGTCGGATTCGGTCAGATCCTGAGTCTGAGTACTCGGGTCAATATCGTGCTTGGTGAGAATCTCTTTGGAAGTGGAGAGGCCTACACCATAGATGTAGGTCAGCGCGATATCGATTCTTTTCTTTCTGGGTATATCTACCCCTGCAATCCTTGCCAAAATTTATCCTCCTCTATCCCTGTCTCTGCTTATGACGTTTGTTTTCGCAGATAACCCGTACAACGCCGTGGCGACGAACAACCTTGCACTTAGGACATATCTTTTTTACTGAAGCTCTGACTTTCATTTGGGTTATACTCCCTCGTCTTATCCTTCAAATATCGTAAGGATACCTACTTGGATCGGTAGGTGATTCGTCCTCTGGTCAAGTCATAAGGTGACAACTCGACGGTCACCTTGTCCCCGGGCAGAATCTTGATAAAATGCATACGCATTTTACCCGAGATGTGAGCCAGGATCTGATGCTTGTTTTCCAGTTCCACTTTGAACATTGCATTGGGCAAAGTCTCAAGTACAGTTCCCTGTACCTTAATGGGCTCCTCCTTTGCCATAACTCTCCTCCCACGATAATCGCATCTGTCTGGTCCAAATGGGTTAAAACGGCTCACACCGCTTTCGACCAGATTGCAGAGTTTACCTTACGAATGATATCCAAATATCGAGTATCTCACACATTGCAACTCGGCTGGCAGTTCCCTGGAGAGGTGGCCACGAAACTAAAAAAACCAGCATGATGTGATACTACACTCGCAAATGGATGACAACCCCTTTTTTTCCGGACACCTCTTATTGGGGGTCCGAAAACAGGGATGGCCATCCATATACGTTCGAAACGTGTCTTGACTTATCGGCGACCCTTGATCGCTTTGCCGTCACCCAGGAAACCGCTGTAGTTTCGCATCACAAGATGCGACTCCATCTGAGCCACGGTGTCAATGGCAACCCCCACCACAATGAGGAGGGCCGTGCCGCCGAAATAAAAGGGGACATGGGCCTTGGTGATCAGGAGGGTGGGAAGCACACAGATGGCGGAGACGTAAACGGCCCCCACGACAGTGATGCGGGTAAGCACCTTGTCAATGTAATCTGCAGTGCGCTTGCCGGGCCTGATCCCGGGGATGTACCCCCCGTTCTTCTTCATGTTCTCAGCCACATCCGTCGGGTTGAACTGGATGGCGGTGTAGAAAAAGCAGAAGAACACAATAAAGGCCACAAAAATGGCCGAATAGAGAAGGCTGCCCGGAGCCATCAGGTCGCTGATGGTTTTCATCACCGGCACATCGGGGAAAAACGAGGCCACGGTGGTCGGGAAGACAATGATGGAAGAGGCGAAGATGGGCGGGATCACGCCGGAGGTGTTGATCTTCAGGGGCAGATGCGAGCTCTGCCCGCCATAGACCTTACGGCCCACAACACGCTTGGCGTACTCCACAGGGATCCGGCGCTGGGCCGTCTCCATGAAGATGATGAAGCCCATAACCGCAACCATCATGACAATGAGCAGCAGCACAGTGAAAAGCGACATCTCCCCGGAGGAGAGAAGCCGGTAGGTGCTGATGACCGCAGCGGGCATGCGGGCAATAATCCCTGCAAAGATGATAAGGGATATACCGTTCCCGATGCCACGCTCGGTGATCTGCTCACCCAGCCACATGATAAACGCGGTGCCGGCCGTCAGGGTGATGACGGTCATGATGCGAAAGCCCCAACCCGGAGAGGTCACGGCGTGCATGGCTTCCAGGCCCACACTGATACCAAAGCCCTGGATCACGCTCAAGAGCACCGTCCCGTAGCGGGTATACTGGGTGATCTTCTTCTGACCCTGCTCTCCCTCTTTCTTCAACTGCTCGAGGTGGGGGACCACCACGGTCATGAGCTGAAGGATGATGGAGGCACTGATGTAAGGCATGATACCCAGGGCAAACACCGAGAGTCTCTCAAGGGCCCCCCCGGAAAACATGTTGAACATGCCCACGATGCCCCCGCCGAATTTTGAAAAAATATCGGCCAGGGAATCGGGGTTGATCCCGGGTGTGGGGACGTGCACACCGATGCGGTAGACGAGCAACAGCATCAGTGTGGTTACGATCCTTTTCTTCAGTTCCGGCAGTTTGAATAGGTTCTGGAATCCGCTGGTCGTCATATGGTCTTAGGCCTCTACTGTTCCACCTGCTGCTTCAATTTTCTCTCGGGCACTCTTGGACACCTGGCACTCTTTGATGGTGAGCTTGCAAGTGATCTCACCGTTGCCGAGGATCTTGATGCCGTCTCGGCGGCCTTTAACCAGGCCGACCGCTACGAGAGCCGCTTCATCCACAACCTGACCCTCGTCGAAACGGGCAAGGTCCTTGACATTCAAGATGGCGAACTCTTTTTTGAAAATATTGGTGAAACCGCGCTTGGGAAGACGCCTGTGAATAGGCATCTGGCCGCCTTCAAAACCGGGGCGGACGTTGCCGCCGGAACGGCTTTTAAATCCCTTGGTACCACGGCCGGAGGTCTTGCCCCAGCCGGAACCCACACCGCGGCCAATACGCTTGCGCGCCTTTACCGAACCTTCGGCCGGCGACAGTTCATTAAGCTTCATTGGCGTTCTCCTCCACTTTCACAAGATGAACGACCTTGGCGACCATGCCCCGAATAGACGGGGTGTCTTCCAGCTCTACTGTTTTGTTCATCTTCGTCAGGCCCATGCCTCTGAGTACCTTGCGGTGCTTCTCGGGTCGGCCGATCATGCTTCTGACAAGAGTGATTTTCAGCTTCTGTGACATTTGCTAACTCCCCCGATTACAGATCTTCAGGTCTCAGACCCCTGCGTCGGGCCACTTCCTCACGGCTCTGGTTGGCTTTCAGGCCGGCGATGGTGGCTTTGACTACGTTATGGGGGTTGTTGGAACCCATGCATTTGGTCAGAATGTTGCGAACACCCACGGCTTCGAGGACGGCACGTACGGCGCCGCCGGCGATGAGGCCGGTACCTTCGGAAGCGGGCTTGAGCAGCACGCGACCGGCACCGAACTTGCCGATAACCTCAGAGGGGATGGTTCCATTCACAAGATTTACCTTCACCATGTTCTTCTTGGCGCTTTCCACACCCTTCCGAATGGCTTCGGGAACCTCTCCGGCTTTGCCGAGGCCGTAGCCGACGCTGCCTTCTCCGTCACCGACGACAACAATGGCACTGAAGCTGAATCTGCGACCACCCTTGACGACCTTGGCAACGCGGTTGATATAGACAACCTTGTCAATCAATCCGTTATCTTCTGTGTCTTTCTTAAACAAAGGACGCCTCCTTCAGAATTAAAATTCCAGTCCTGCTTCACGAGCCCCTTCTGCAAGGGATTTCACACGACCATGGTAGATGTAACCGCTGCGATCGAAAACGATGCTCTTTACACCTTTTTCCATAGCCCTTTCCGCCACAAGCTTGCCGACCGTCTTGGCCTTGGCTGACTTGTCGCCCTCTCCTGCGCTGTACCCCTTATCGACGGTGGACGCGGATGCAAGGGTCACACCGGCGGTATCGTCGATGAGCTGCGCATAGATATGCTTGGCGCTGCGAAACACACAGAGACGAGGACGTTCCTGAGTTCCGACAATTTTTTTACGGATCCTGATCTTTTTTTTGAGTCGCTTCTCTTTGCGAGAGTTTGTAGTACCCATATCTTTATCCTGTATATGATAAGCTGAACCTTGGCGGGACCCGAAAGCTCAGGTCCCGGCCACACCATAGGCGGCACAAAGTCAGGCTTATTATTTTCCTGTCTTTCCAGCTTTTCTCTGGATGTGCTCGTCGACATATTTGATCCCTTTGCCCTTGAAGGGCTCGGGGGGACGAACGTCACGGATGTTGGCGGCAACCTGGCCCACCAACTGCTTGTCGGCGCCCATGATCTTCAGGACGTTTTTGTCCACCTTGGCTTCAATGCCTTTGGGAAGATCATAGCTGACAGCGTGAGAGTATCCGACGTTCAGGATGACCGTCTGACCTTTGACTTCCACCTTGTAGCCGATACCGTTGACCTCAAGGGCCTTTTCAAATCCAGTGCTGACGCCTGTCACCATGTTGGCGGCGATGGCTCGGACCATACCATGATACGCTCCCGCATCACGAACGTTGTCGATGATTTCAACGGATATGACGTTGTCCTCAATCTTCAGGTCCACAACAGGATGAATCTCCTGTTCCAGCTTGCCTTTGGGGCCTTCAACCACAAGTTTTCGATCCGCATAGGCCGCCTTGACGGATGCAGGCAGCACAATGGGCTTTTTTCCAATTCGAGACATATTGTCGCTCCCTTGCTACCAAATATTGCAGAGAATCTCGCCGCCGAGTTTCTGCGACTTCGCCTGCTTGTCGGTCATCACACCTTTGGAGGTGGAGACCACGGCCACGCCGAGCCCGTTGAGGACCGGTTTCAGATCCGAGTACTTTGCGTACACGCGTCGGCTGGGCTTGCTCACTCTGGTGATTCCGAAAATGGCGTGCGTACCTTCCTGATCGTACTTGAGGTACAGCCTCAGCATGCCCTGCTTTCCGTCTTCGACAAACTTGTAGTTCTTGATGTAGCCCTGTTCCTGAAGAACCCGTGCAATCTCCACCTTGATCTTGGATCCGGGGATATCGACTTTGGGGAACTTGGCTTTGCCGGCATTGCGGATGCGAGTCAGCAAATCCGCAATAGGATCACTCATCGTCATGATTTACTCCGTTGAATAGTACTGTATAGGTTTATACCAGTATCGAGGGTAAAGGGAAAATCCCTTACCAGCTCGACTTAGTAACACCGGGTAACTTGCCGTGCGATGCAAGGTTCCTGAAACAGATACGGCAGATACCGAACTTTCGCATGAAAGCCCTGGGTCGCCCGCACATGGGGCACCTGTTGTTCGCACGGACTTTAAACTTGGGCTTTCGTTCGGCTTTCACCATCATTGATTTCTTTGCCACAGCTTTCTCCTTGCAGACTTCCTTTACGGGGACTCGGTCTCCCTTACGCCCCCTTCATGAAGTCAGGTCTTGTTCCTCTAATTCCGGAAAGGCATCCCAAGGAGCTTAAGAAGCTCTTTGCCTTCCGAGTCGTTCTTAGCAGTGGTCACGATCGTGATATTCAGTCCCTTGATCTGATCGATCTTATCGTAATCGATCTCAGGGAAAATAATCTGCTCACGAACGCCCAGAGAGTAGTTGCCTCGGCCGTCAAAGGCCTTGCCGGAAATACCGCGGAAATCCCGAACGCGGGGAAGGGAGATGTTGATCAACCTGTAGAGGAAATCCCACATCTTCTCCTTGCGCAGAGTCGCCATGCAACCGATGGGCATGCCTTCACGCAGCTTAAAGGCTGCGATGGACTTCTTGGCTTTGGTAATCACCGGCTTCTGACCGGAAATGGTCGCCAGCTCGGCGGCTGCCGAGTCGAGGAGCTTTCCGTTCTTGATGGCTTCACCCAGGCCCATGTTCAGGACAACCTTTTCCACCTTGGGAACCTCCATGAGGTTTTTATACCCGAAGGT
Organism: Desulfoluna spongiiphila; assembly: GCF_900101345.1. Lineage (GTDB taxonomy): Bacteria > Desulfobacterota > Desulfobacteria > Desulfobacterales > Desulfolunaceae > Desulfoluna > Desulfoluna spongiiphila. Next base: position 62,469 of record NZ_FMUX01000022.1, read on the forward strand.
TTCCATAAGCTTGGGAACCACTTCTTCCTGATACTGTTTCTTAAAATCTGACATTTACATCCTCCGCCTTGGCCCTAAGCTTCGATGGTTTCATTGCATTTTCTGCAAACACGGACCTTCTTACCATCTTCAAGGACCTTCATCTTTATCCGGATGGGGTTGAGGCAGTGGTTGCACATCAGCTGAACATTGGACAGGTGAATGGGCGCCTCCGCTTCAATGATACCACCCTGGGTGTTCTTGAAGTTGGGCTTCTGGTGTCGCTTCACCTTGTTGATGTTCTCCACAACAACCCGGTTTTCCTTCCGGATGACCTTGAGGACTTTGCCGATCTTGCCCCTGTCCTTTCCGGTAAGAACCTTAACTTTATCATCTCTTCGGATATGAGATTTTTCACTGTTCATTATTCGTCTCCAAAATAGCGACCGGGGTCTCTTCCGGCATTAAAGGACTTCAGGAGCCAGTGAGATGATACGCATGAATCGCTTTGCCCTCAGCTCCCTTGCCACCGGGCCGAAAATACGCGTTCCGATGGGCTCCTGGTTCTGATTGACCAGTACCGCGGAGTTCTCATCGAAACGGATGTAAGATCCATCGGCTCGTTTGATGGCTTTCTTCGTGCGTACAATCACGGCCTTCATCACATCGCCTTTTTTAACTTTGGCGTTGGGAATGGCCTCCTTGACAGACACGACGATGATGTCGCCGACACCTGCGTATCGCTTTTTGGAACCGCCCAATATCTTGATGCAGTACAGCTCCTTGGCACCGGAGTTGTCTGCCACGGTCAATCTAGTTTCTGTCTGAATCATCGTTGTCTTCCTTCTTTATCAAACCGCCTTTTCAACAATCTTACTGACGCGGTGCCGTTTGCTTTTGCTCAGCGGTCTGCATTCGCAGATAACCACCTTGTCGCCAATCCCGCAAGCGTTCTCCGCATCGTGGGCTGCATATTTGTTATGGCGCTTGATATATTTCTTGTAAAGAGGATGCTTCACCAGCCTTTCCACAAGAACGACGACGGTTCGATCCATCTTATCGGACACCACAGTTCCCTGCAGCTGTCTCTTCATTCCTCGTTTTTTCATAGCGGTAACTAGTCTCTACCTTTAGAAAGTTCAGTTTTCCCGGATGACCGTCTCGACCCTGGCGATGTCCCTGCGCACACTCTTCAGCGTGGAGGTCTTCTCAAGCTGACCGACACCATGCTGGAAGCGCAGGTTGAAGTGCTCTTCCTTGAGGTCCTGAAGTTTTGCCTTCAGATCATCCTTGCCCATGGCACGAATATCTTTGATCTTCATTAGTAGTCGCCCCTCTCAATGAAACGTGTCTTAATGGAAAGCTTGTGGGCGGCAAGACGCATGGCTTCGCGAGCCAGATCTCTGGGAACACCTTCGAGTTCATAAAGGATCTTGCCGGGCTTCACAACGGCTACCCATGCCTCGGTGGAACCTTTACCTTTACCCATTCGGACTTCGGCAGGCTTCTTTGTGATGGGCTTGTCCGGAAAAATCCGGATCCACATCTTTCCGCCACGCTTGACGCGGCGGTTCATGGCAATACGGGCGGCCTCAATCTGGCGCGCGTTGACGTACCCGCACTCCAGGGCCTGCAGCCCGAATTCGCCGAAGCTGAGGGTGGAGCCACGGTAGGCTTTCCCCGTCATTCTTCCACGCTGCTGCTTTCTGAATTTGACCTTTTTAGGACTCAGCATTTGGAAACTCCTTCATTATCCTGTCAAAGCAAGGGACACATCAGTCCTTGCTCAGGATCTCTCCTTTGAAAATAAACACTTTGATGCCGATGACCCCATAGGTCGTATGGGCTTCGGCAAAGCCGTAGTCGATATCCGCACGGAGGGTATGAAGGGGCACCCTGCCTTCCCGGTACCATTCGGTACGGGCCATTTCCGCGCCGCCGAGTCGACCGGCACAGATAATCTTGATGCCCAGAGCGCCGAAACGCATGGCTGAGGAAACGCACCGCTTGATGGCGCGGCGGAACGCAACACGACGCTCCAGCTGGAGGGCCACGTTTTCAGCCACCATCTGAGAATCGAGTTCGGGACGTTTGATCTCCTGGATGTCGATCATCACGTCACGTTTGTCCCCACCGGCAGAAATCAGCTTCACCAGATCGGTTTTCAAGAGACCGATCTCAGAGCCCTTCTTGCCGATGACGATCCCGGGGCGGGCAGTGTGAATGCGGAGACGGATCCTCTTGGAGGATCGCTCAATCTCTACCTTGGAAATACCGGCATGGTACAGTCGCTTTTTGAGAAACTTGCGGATCCGGAAATCTTCCATGACAAAATCCGCATACTGCTTGTCGGCGTACCAGCGGGAATCCCAGGTCTTGTTGATTCCGAGTCTAAGTCCTATTGGATTTACTTTCTGGCCCAACTTATTATCTCCTTTTCGTTACGCCTCATCAGCCACGACGACTGTGATGTGACTGGTTTTCTTCAGGATGCGTGATCCTCTGCCGCGCGCTCTGGCCCTGAATCTCTTCAGACTGGGCCCCTGGTCAACCGTGATATTTTTAATAAAGAGAGCGTCAACGTCGAGTTCGTTGTTGTGATCGGCGTTGGCGACAGCTGACCGCAGAGTCTTTTCGACGATTGCAGCGGCTTTCTGAGGCATAAATTTGAGCGAATTGATACCCGCTTCAACGGGCTTCCCCTTCACGGCGCCGAGTATCTTCCGCACCTTCTGAGGAGAAATTCGCACATACCTTGCTACAGCTTTAACCTCCATTGTAAGTCATCCTCTACTTAAAGGTTGCGGGGCGCTATTTGCCCTTGGTCTTTTTATCAGCCGCATGCCCCCAGTAGGTGCGTGTCGGTGAAAATTCCCCCAGTTTATGTCCTACCATATTCTCGGTAACAAATACCGGAATAAACTTTCGACCATTGTGTACTGCAAGCGTCAACCCTACCATTTCGGGGAAAATGGTAGATCGTCTCGACCATGTCTGGATGACCTGGTTGGATCGGCTTTCCTGAGCCAAGAGCACTTTCTTGACAAGCTTTGCATCAACAAACGGCCCTTTCTTAAGCGAACGTGGCATTTTGTCTCCTGTTCTTAATCTTTCAATTACCCGTACTAGCTTTTACGTGAGCCTGTTACTTCGTGCGTCGCTTCACGATGTAGCGATTGGTGGTCTTGTTCTTTCTGGTGCGGTAGCCCTTGGAGGGTACGCCCCAGGGTGAACAAGGGTGACGGCCGCCGGAAGAGCGTCCTTCACCACCACCCATGGGATGGTCAACAGGGTTCATGGCCACACCACGCACGCTGGGACGAACGCCCATCCAGCGGGTTCGGCCAGCCTTGCCCTTGTTGATGCTGCTGTGCTCTGTATTACCAAGTCGCCCGATGGTCGCCTTGCACTTGGCAAGGACCATGCGTACTTCACCGGAGGGAAGTCGAACCATCGCGTAGGCCTTCTCTTTGGCCATAAGCTGTGCAAAGGTACCGGCGCCGCGGACAACCTGTCCGCCTTTGCCCACCTTGAGCTCAATGTTGTGGATCTGGGTACCCAGGGGAATGCTCTCCAGGGGAAGGCAGTTCCCGGGCTTGATGTCGGCCTCGGGGCCTGACATGATCTGATCGCCCACATTGAGGTTGATGGGCGCCAGGATGTACCGCTTCTCGCCGTCGGCGTAGTGAAGCAGGGCAATCCGTGCGCTACGGTTGGGATCGTATTCGATCGTTGCTACTTTAGCAGGGATACCGACTTTGTCACGCTTGAAGTCGATGACCCTGTAATGTCTCTTGTGTCCACCACCCTTGTGACGGCAGGTAATCCGGCCGTTGACGTTTCGACCGCCGCTTTTCTTCAGGGGCCGAAGCAGACTCTTTTCGGGTTTGTCGGTGGTAATCCCTTCAAACGTCGAATATTCCTGGTGCCTGCGGCCAGGTGATGTCGGTTTGGTTTTTCTAATTGCTGCCATTTATCGCTCCCGGTCTATACGCCTTCAAAGAATTCAATGGTACTTCCAGGCACCAGCGTCACAATCGCCTTTTTCCAGTCCTTGCGCTTTCCGACGATTTTGCCTCTCTGCTTGACCTTGCCCTTCACGTTGACCGTGCGGACATCTTCCACGCCGACTTTGAAGATCTTCTCGACAGCCTTCTTGATCTCAATCCGGTTGGCCTTCGGGGCGACTTCAAAAGATACCTGGTTCAGCGTCTCTTTCTGAATGGTGGTCTTTTCCGTGTTCAACGGCTTGATAATGATATCGAATGTGTTCATGCTGAAAGCCTCCCTTCGATTCCCTTGATGGAAGACTCAAGCAGGAGCAACTTGTTGTACTTGAGAATATCATACACGTTGAGGCCCTCGGTTCGAATCACCTTGATGCCTTTGATATTGCGCGATGACAGCTCGAATTTGATATCTTCCGCATCCGTCACGATCAGGGCATTGTCGACCTTGAGGTCGGCAAGGGCCTTGACAACGGTCTTGGTTTTGATCTCGTCCACCCCAAAGGTGTTGACCACCATGAGGTTGTCACCCTGCAAACGGCTTGAAAGGGCCATTTTCAGTGCAAGCCTTCGCACTTTCTTGGGCACTTTGTAGGCCCAGCTTTTGGGCTGGGGCCCGAAGATCACTCCCCCCCCGCGACGCAGGGGCGACTTAACGGAGCCGGAACGAGCGTTACCGGTACCCTTCTGTCGGTAAAGCTTCTTGGTGCTACCGGTAATATCGGAGCGGTTCGTAACGGATGCAGACCCGGCACGCCGGTTGGCCAACTGCATCTTGACCACTTCGTGAAGGACACTTCCTTTTACGGCTACATTGAAGATATCGTCCGCAAGCTCAGCCTGCGAGACCTTATCTCCTGTAACATTCAGTACATCAACGACAGCCATAACTTCCCTCGTTTTTTATTTTCATGCACCCACTTCGCAGGGTCCCTGCGGTTGGGCACACGTTGATGTTCATCGTTTACTTGCCAAACTTCGGCTTCTTGATCTCAACAAGACCGGACTTGGCACCGGGAATGCATCCCTGAATCAGGACCACATTCTCGTCGGCACGGATGTCCACGACGGTCAGGTTGCGAACGGTCTTTCTGACGCCGCCGTACTGTCCGGGAAGCTTCTTTCCTTTAAAAACCTTGGCAGGCCAGGCGCTGCAACCGATGGAGCCAGGGGCCCTGTGGTTACGGCAACCGTGGGTCTCAGGGCCGCGGGAGAACCCGTGACGCTTGATGGTGCCTGAAAAACCGCGTCCCTTGGAGGTACCGGTTACGTCCACGATCTCACCGACCTCGAACATCTCGGCGGTGATTTCCTGGCCCAGGGCATACTCGGCGGGGTCGGCCACTTCAAACTCACGGACATCGGCATAAAAGCTCTCGCCACTCTTGGCGAAATGGCCCTGAAGGGGCTTGGTGGTGTGCTTGGCTTTTTTCTCACCGAATCCGAGCTGAACGGCGTTGTACCCGTCCGTATCCACGGTTTTGATCTGAGTTACGACGCAGGGGCCTACCTGTACTACAGTGACGGGGATGTACCTCCCGTCTGAGGAGTAGACGCCTGTCATCCCCAATTTTTTACCCAAAAGTCCTCTACTCATTGGTAATATACCCCTTAACTACAGTTTAATCTCTACATCGACACCGGGCGAAAGATCCAGCTTCATCAGAGCGTCCACGGTCTGCTGGGTAGGTTCGAGAATGTCCAGCAGTCTCTTGTGGGTTCTGATCTCAAACTGCTCACGTGATTTTTTGTTCACGTGGGGTGAGCGAAGAATGCAGAATTTGTTGGTACGCGTGGGCAATGGAATAGGCCCGCAGATCTTTGCGCCGGTCTTCTTGGCTGTGTCGACAATATCAAGGGCTGATTTGTCGAGAAGCCTGTGGTCGTATGCCCTGAGTCTGATCCTGATTTTGGTATTGATCATCATGATTTGGTTACCACCTATTCAATAATTTCAGATACGACGCCAGCACCAACGGTACGACCGCCTTCGCGGATGGCGAAGCGGAGCTCTTTTTCCATGGCGATGGGGCTGATCAGTTCAGCAATGATGGCGGTGTTGTCGCCGGGCATAATCATCTCAACGCCTTCGGGAAGGTTCAGGATCCCGGTGACGTCGGTGGTGCGGAAGAAGAACTGGGGACGGTAGCCGGAAAAGAACGGGGTATGGCGGCCGCCTTCCTCTTTGGAGAGGACGTAGATCTCTGCTTTGAACTTGGTGTGGGGAGTGATGCTGCCGGGCTTGGCTACAACCTGACCACGCTCTACCTCGTCACGCTTGGTGCCGCGGAGGAGAAGGCCTACGTTGTCGCCGGCCATGCCTTCATCGAGGAGCTTGCGGAACATCTCAACACCGGTACATACGGTCTTGGCGGTGGGACGGATACCCACGAGTTCCACTTCGTCGCCGGTGTGGATCACGCCACGCTCGATTCGACCGGTAACAACGGTACCACGACCGGAGATGGAGAAGACGTCCTCAATGGGCATGAGGAAATCTTTGTCGGTGTCGCGCTCGGGCTCGGGGATGAAGCTGTCGCATGCGTCCATGAGCTCGAAGATGCAAGCAGCTGCTGCGTCTTCGTGGCTGTCGGCTTCCAGGGCACGCAGGGCGCTGCCGCGGATGATGGGGGTGTCGTCTCCGGGGAACTCGTACTTGGAGAGAAGCTCCTGAAGTTCCATTTCGACGAGCTCGATGAGCTCTTCGTCATCGACCATGTCGCATTTGTTGAGGAACACAACAATACGGGGAACACCAACCTGACGGGCAAGCAGGATGTGCTCACGGGTCTGGGGCATGGGGCCGTCGTCTGCGGACACAACCAGGATCGCACCGTCCATCTGGGCGGCGCCGGTGATCATATTCTTAATGTAGTCGGCGTGACCGGGGCAGTCGACGTGTGCATAGTGACGGTTGGGAGTTTCGTACTCCACGTGAGCGGTTGCAATGGTGATGCCGCGCTCTTTCTCTTCCGGTGCCTTGTCGATCTCGTCGAAGGCAACGGCTGCGCCTGCTCCGGCTCGGAGGGCGTTCTGCTTGGTAATCGCAGCGGTGAGCGTGGTCTTGCCATGGTCAATGTGACCGATGGTACCGACGTTTACATGCGGTTTGGAACGTTCAAATTTTTCTTTTGCCATGGGTTGTTTTTTCCTCCTCCGACCTGGCGGGTCGGATTATGATGGTGTTTGCTTTCATGCAGGCGGACATAAAGCGCTTTTCAAGGCTTCACTCACACAGTGCAATCGGTCGCGTAACAAAATTGGATCCGGATTACCACCTGTAGTGGGCGAATGCCTTGTTTGCGTCTGCCATCTTGTGGGTGTCTTCACGCTTCTTAACGGAAGCACCGCGGTTGCTTGCTGCGTCCATCATCTCGGCGGCCAGCTTGGCAGCCATGGACTTTTCAGAACGCTTGCGGGAATACTCAATGACCCAGCGCATGGCAAGAGCCCTGCGTCGGGAAGGGCGAATCTCGGTGGGGACCTGGTAAGTAGACCCCCCTACCCTTCGGGATTTAACCTCAATGGCAGGTCGCACGTTTTCAAGGGCTTTTTCGAATATTTCAAGGGGCGGCTGGCCGCTTTTTTCCTTGATGATATCAAAGGCGCCATAGAAAATTTTCTCAGCGGTGCTCTTCTTCCCATCGAGCATAATGGCCGCCACGAAACGTGAAACAAGCTCACTGTTGTATCGGGGATCGGGCATTACCGGTCTATGGGGAACTTCCCTTCTTCTTGGCATAGCTTCTCACTCTTTGAACAAATCTTGGTTAACGAATCAGATGGAGAGTCGTTTTACTTCGGCTTGCGTGCGCCGTACTTGGAGCGACTCTGCTTCCTGTCTTCCACACCCAGCGTATCAAGGGTACCCCTTACAATAGTGTAACGGACACCCGGAAGGTCTTTCACTCGACCACCTCGAACAAGAACAACGGAGTGCTCCTGGAGGTTGTGGCCGATACCGGGGATATAGGCGGTAATCTCCACGCCTGTGGTGAGGCGAACCCTGGCCACCTTCCTGAGTGCTGAGTTTGGTTTTTTCGGAGTCGAAGTATACACACGAGTACAGACACCACGCTTCTGAGGCCCACCCATCAGGGCTGGCGTGCTGGTCTTTTTCTTCGCGCGCGTTCTTCCTTTCCGGACCAACTGGTTAATCGTAGGCATTTCGTACCAAACTCCTTTAATTGTTTGTCATTTTCCTAAAACGCAAAATACGGCATGATACATATACCATCCCGTTTTGTCAAGGAATAATTTCCTTACCCATTTGTAGCCAAGGCGGGCCTCCCCAAGAAAACCCGGAGAAACCCGCCTTTTTTTTTAAAGATCGATGACGTTGCTCTCTTCAACAACCTCTTCGAGGTCGCTCTGCACTTCAATATTTCGGTACTGAGCGATGCCGGTACCGGCAGGAATCAGCCGGCCCATGATCACGTTTTCCTTGAGACCGCGGAGGGTATCCACCTTGCCGCGGATGCCCGCTTCGGTGAGGACCTTGGTGGTCTCCTGGAAGGAGGCAGCCGAGATGAAGCTGTCCGTGGACAAGGAAGCCTTGGTGATCCCGAGGATCAGAGGCTCGCCCTGGGCGGGCTGAGACCCCTCTTCCACGAGGGCCCTGTTCACGTCGGCAAACTCGGTGCGATCCACATGCTCTTCCATGATGAAGTTGGAGTCGCCGGAGTCGGTGACTTTTACCCGCTTCATCATCTGGCGGACGATCACCTCGATGTGCTTGTCGTTGATGCGGACGCCCTGAAGGCGGTAGACCTGCTGGACCTCGTCCACCAGGTAGCTGGCCAGAGCCACTTCGCCCTTGATGTTCAGGATGTCCTGGGGGTTCTCGCTGCCGCCGGTGAGTTTTTCACCCGCACGGACGTAGTCCCCTTCGTAGACGTTGATGTGGCGCCCCTTGGGAATCAGGTATTCGCGCTTCTCGTTCACCTCGGCGTTGGTCACGGTGACCTTCTGCTTGCCTTTGGTGCCCTTGGCGATACCCACATACCCGTCAATCTGGGTCAGGACAGCGGTCTCTTTGGGCTTGCGCACCTCAAAGAGCTCGGCCACGCGGGGGAGACCCCCGGTGATATCCTTGGTCTTGGTGGTGGCACGGGGAAGCTTGGCGATGATGTGACCCGCTTTGACCTCGTCGTGTTCCTCCACCAGAATAACCGCCTCAACGGGCAGGCTGTAACGGGCCAGGGCCCCGCCGCCCAGCTGCACGGTCTTGTTGTTCTCATCCTTAATAGAGATACGCGGCCGGGCATCGCCCAGACGGCTCTCGATGATGGTTCGACTGGACTTGCCGGTAACGGGGTCGAGCTTCTCCTGCATGGTCTTGCCGGACTCGATGTCACCGAACTTGACCTTGCCGGACACCTCCGTGATGATGGGCACGGTGAAGGGGTCCCAGGAGGCCAGGAGCTGCCCGTTGTCCACGGAGGCCCCGTCTTCCACCAGAAGGTGGGCACCGTAGATGACGTGGTGCTTCTCGCGCTCACGGCCGGTGTCGCTGACGATGGAAAACTCCCCGCCGCGCCGGTTCATGACAATGAGCTCCCCGTCCTGGTTCTTTACCACCTTCAGGTCGTCGAGGAACTTGATGTTGCCGTCGACACGCGCCTTGATTTCAGCGACCTCAACCTTCCGGCTCGCCGTACCACCGATGTGGAAGGTACGCATGGTAAGCTGGGTGCCGGGCTCGCCGATGGACTGGGCAGCCATGATCCCCACGGCCTGTCCGATTTCCACGGTGTCCCCGTGGGAGAGGTCTCGGCCGTAGCACTTGGCACACACCCCGCCTCGGGTCTTGCAGGTGAGAACGGAGCGGATCTTGAGGCTGGTGATGCCGGCATCTTCCATGATGGTAAGGATCTTTTCATCGATCTCAACACCCTCTTCCACCAGCACCTCATCGGTGAAGGGGTCGTAAACGTTCTCCAGGGTGGTTCGACCGAGGATACGCTCGCCAAGACGCTGAATCACCTCACCGCCCTCCATGAGGGCCTCCACTTCAATGCCCATGGTGGTGCCGCAGTCGGGCTCGATGACGGCGCAGTCCTGGGCCACGTCGGCCAGGCGGCGGGTCAGGTAACCGGAGTTGGCCGTTTTAAGGGCCGTATCCGCCAGACCCTTACGGGCACCGTGGGTAGAGACGAAATACTGGAGAACCGACAGGCCCTCGCGGAAGTTCGCCTGGATGGGCGTTTCGATGATCTCCCCGGACGGCTTGGCCATGAGGCCTCGCATACCGGCCAGCTGACGCATCTGGTCCTTGGAGCCTCGGGCACCGGAGTCGGCCATCATGAAGATGGAGTTGATGTTATCGATGTTGCGGGTGTCCAGGCGGATGTCGTGCTCTCCCTTTTCGGGGAGAATCACGGGCACCTTGGGCTCGCTCATGGTGTCCATCATGGCGTTGGCGATGTCGTCCGTGGCCTTGGCCCAGATGTCCACCACCTTGTTGTACTTCTCGCCCTGGGTAATGAGACCCTCGGCGTACTGCCGGTTGATCTCAACCACCTTGTCCTCGGACTCGTGCATGATGTCCCACTTGTTGCCGGGGATTACCATGTCGTCGATGGAGATGGAGAGACCGCCGATGGTGGAGTAGCGATACCCCAGGTTCTTCAAGCGGTCCGCCAGGAGCACGGTGGCCTTGGGGCTGATGTAGCGGTAGGCAAAGTCAATGAGGTCCCGTGATGCCTTCTTGTCCATCACCTTGTTGATCATGGCAAAGGGGATGCCCGGCCGGCGGTTGGCCACGTAAAAGACGTGATGCCCGCCCGAGGTTTCGATGACCTCGCTGAAATCCCCCACCTCCATGGCGAAAAGGACCTCCAGGGTGTCGTCGTCGATGCGAAACACCTTGCGCATCTCCTCGTGGTCCATGTAGCCGATGTCCCCGCCGCGCTTCTTGTCGGAGCTTTCGGAACGGGACACCAGTTCGGCAAACGGGGTGCCGGAGGCCAGAGCCGTGCGGATCTCTTCAGCCTTGTCGCGGTCTTTGAGCACGATGCGGCGGAAGCTCAGCTCGGGGTGGGACGGAATGATGTCCCAGAGAAGGGTCCGGCCCACGGTGGTTTCCATGAACTCACCTGCCATGCGCACCTTGATGGCGGCGTGCAGGCCGAGCTTGCCGTGGTCGTATGCGGTACGCACTTCGTCAAAGCTGCCGAAGGTGGTCCCTTCCCCGCGGGCGCCGTCCACCTGGCGGGAGATGTAGTACAGACCAAGGACAATATCCTGGGTAGGCACGATCACCGGCTGGCCGTTGGCAGGGGACAGGGTGTTGTTGGAGGCCAGCATCAGAACACGGCACTCCACCTGGGCTTCGATGGACAGAGGAAGATGGACCGCCATCTGGTCCCCGTCAAAGTCGGCGTTGAAGGCGGTACAGACCAGGGGATGCAGCTGAAGGGCCTTGCCTTCCACGAGCACGGGCTCGAACGCCTGGATGCCCAGACGGTGAAGGGTGGGCGCACGGTTCAGCATCACCGGGTACTCTTTTACCACCTCATCCAGAGTGTCCCAGACCTCGGGCACCTCGCGCTCCACCATCTTCTTGGCGCTTTTGACGGTGGAAACCAGGCCCTTTTTCTCCAGGCGATGGTAGACGTAAGGCTTGAACAGCTCCAGGGCCATCTTCTTGGGAAGACCGCACTGATGCAGGCGCAGGCTCGGCCCAACGGTAATAACGGTACGTCCGGAGTAATCCACACGCTTGCCGAGAAGGTTCTGGCGGAACCGGCCCTGCTTGCCCTTCAAGGTATCGGAAAGGGACTTCAGGGGCCGCTTGTTGGTGCCGGTGACCACACGGCCGTGACGGCCGTTGTCGAACAGCACGTCCACGGACTCCTGGAGCATCCGCTTTTCGTTGCGCACGATGATGTCCGGCGCCTTAAGCTCCATGAGGCGGCTCAGGCGGTTGTTCCGGTTGATCACACGGCGGTAGAGATCGTTCAGATCCGAGGTGGCGAATCGGCCGCCTTCCAGGGGAACCAGGGGTCGCAGGTCCGGGGGAAGGATGGGCACCACGCTCATGATCATCCAGATGGGGTCCACGCCGGAGTTGTAAAAGGCGTCGACGATCTTGAGCCGCTTGCTGAGTTTTTGCTTCTTGGCCAGGGATGTCGTGGTCTTGAGCTCTTCGCGCAGATCGTTGTAGATCTGCTCTAAGTTCAGCTCCTCAAGGAGGGTCCGCACCGCTTCGGCGCCGATCCCCACCTCAAAGGCCTCCTTGCCGTACAGGTCCAGGGCCTCGATGTATTTGTCATCGGAGAGGAGCTGGTACTTGGTAAGACCGGTCTCCTTGGGGTCCATGACGATGTAGCTGTCAAAATAGAGGACCTTCTCCATGTTCTTCAAGGTGATGTCCAGAAGGTTGCCGATCTTACTGGGCAGGCTCTTCAGGAACCAGATATGGGCCACGGGGGTGGCCAGCTCGATGTGGGCCAGGCGCTCACGACGCACCTTGGACTGAATGACTTCAACGCCACATTTTTCGCACACCACACCGCGGTGCTTCATGCGCTTGTACTTGCCGCAATTGCACTCATAGTCCTTGGTGGGACCAAAGATCTTGGCACAGAACAGGCCGTCACGCTCAGGCTTGAACGTACGGTAGTTGATCGTCTCTGGCTTCTTGATCTCCCCGTGGGACCACTGCATGATCTGCTCGGGAGACGCCAGGGCAATCTTTACGCCGGAGTACATCTTGGGATCTATCGGCTTGGCGAAAAAATCGTATAGGGTTTCCAATATCTGCTCCTTAGTTAGTGCCTTCCATTAAGGTTACGTCCAGTCCGAGGCTCTGCAGTTCTTTGGTAAGAACGCGGAAGGATTCAGGCATTCCCGGTTCCAGAACGGCTTGCCCCTTCACGATCTTCTCGTACATACGGGTACGACCGGCCATGTCATCGGACTTGACCGTAATGAACTCCTGAAGTGCATGGGACGCACCATACGCTTCCATGGCCCAGACCTCCATCTCCCCGAGACGCTGGCCACCGAACTGTGCCTTACCGCCCAGTGGCTGCTGGGTAACAAGGGAGTAGGGACCGATGGATCGGGCGTGGAGCTTGTCGTCCACCAGGTGGTGGAGCTTCAACATATACATGGTGCCGACCGTCACTTCGCCGTCGAAAGGCTCACCGGTCCGGCCGTCAAACAGACGGGCCTGGCCGGAGGTTTTGTACTCCGCCTCTGTCAGGTAGTGCTTGATGTCTTCTTCTTCGGCGCCATCAAAGACCGGGGTGGCCATGTGGACCCCGCGACGATAGTTTTCCGCAAAAGTATAGATATCCTCCCCTTCCAGGCTGTCCATCATCTGATGGTCGGCCTCTCCGGTGAAGATTCGTTTCAGTTTGGTTCGCAGGGCATCGGCTTTCTTCTCGTCGATGAGATCGGCGATCTGGTTGCCGAGCCCCTTGGCTGCTCTCCCCAGGTGGATCTCAAGGATCTGCCCCACGTTCATACGGGAGGGAACCCCCAGGGGGTTCAGGATCATGTCCACCATGGTGCCGTCTTCGAAGTAAGGCAGGTCTTCCTGGGGAAGGACGCGGGAGACCACACCCTTGTTCCCGTGTCGGCCCGCCATCTTGTCGCCCACGGAGAGCATGCGCTTCATGGCGACGTAGACCTTGATCATCTTGATGACGCCGGGAGGAAGGTCATCCCCCTTCTCGTAGCGCACCACCTGGTCTTCAAAGGTCTTCTTGATCTTGTCGATCTCTTCGTTCTTGCGATCAAGGATCTCGTTGACCCGCTCGGTGACGGTGTCGTCGTCCAGGATGATCCCCTCCAACTGAGAGAGAGACACCTCGGCAAACATCTCACCGGTAATGACGGTATCGGCAGGAATCACGACCTTCTTGGCTTTGCGCAAGGGGGTGGGGCAGCTCTTGCCCACCACCATGGCCTCGATCATCTCGCGGGCTGTCTTTTCAATCACCTCGATCTTGTCGTTGCGATCTTTTTCAAAGCCTGCAATCTCATCGTCCTCGATGTGACGCGTCCTGTCGTCCTTGTCCACGCCGCGGCGGGAAAAGACCTTGGCGTCCACCACGGTGCCGGTGACGCCGGGGGGTACCCTCAAGGAGGTGTCCTTCACGTCCCCTGCCTTCTCGCCAAAAATGGCGCGAAGCAGCTTCTCTTCGGGAGAGAGCTGGGTTTCGCCCTTGGGCGTGATCTTGCCCACGAGGATGTCCCCGGGGTTGACCTCGGCGCCCAGGCGGATGATCCCGCTGTCGTCGAGATCCTTTAAGGCCTCTTCACCAACGTTGGGGATGTCCCGGGTGATCTCTTCCTTGCCCAGCTTGGTGTCACGGGCCACCACCTCGAACTCTTCGATGTGGATACTGGTGTACACCCCGTCGCGGACAATGGCTTCGGAGACGAGGATGGAGTCCTCAAAGTTGTAGCCGCCCCAGGGCATGAAGGCCACGGTGACGTTCTGGCCCAGGGCCAGTTCGCCCTTCTCGGTGGAAGGACCGTCGGCCAGGACCTCGCCTTTTTTCACCTTCTGACCGTTGACCACGATGGGTCGGTGGTTAAAGCAGGTGTTCTGGTTGGACCGGATGAACTTGGAGAGGTTGTAGATGGTCACCGGGTTGAACCCGGGTTTCTCCATGTCCACCTCGTGCTGGAGCACAATGCGCTCGGAGTCCACTTCCACCACAGTCGCGTCGGCCTCGGCCACGATGGCCACGCCGGAGTCGCGTGCCACAACACCTTCCACACCGGTGCCCACCAGGGGCGCGCGGCTCTGGGTCAGGGGCACGGCCTGACGCATCATGTTGGAGCCCATGAGGGCTCGGTTGGCGTCATCGTTTTCCAGAAAAGGAATCAGAGAGGCCGAGACACTCACCAGCTGGTTGGGGGAGATGTCCATGAGCTCGATCTCTTCGCGCTCCACCATCTCAAATTCCCCCTCCACGCGGGAGGTCACCAGGGCGTTGACGTAGTTGTTGTCATCGTCCATGGGCGCGTTGGCCTGGGCAATGGGCAGGGCCTTCTCTTCGAAGGCGCTGAGCATGCGGACCTCATTGGTCACATGGGAATCGTTGACCACACGGTACGGGGTCTCGATGAACCCGAAGTCGTTGACCCGTGCGTAGGTACACAGCGAGACGATGAGGCCGATGTTGGGGCCTTCAGGGGTCTCGATGGGGCAGATTCGACCGTAGTGGGACGGGTGCACGTCACGGACTTCAAAGCCTGCGCGCTCACGGGTCAGACCGCCGGGTCCCAGGGCCGAGAGACGACGCTTGTGTGTGGTCTCCGACAAGGGGTTGGTCTGGTCCATGAACTGGGAGAGCTGGCTGGTGCCGAAGAACTCCTTGACCACGGCGGACACCGGCTTGGGGTTCACCAGGTCGTGGGGCATGAGGGCGTCGACTTCCTGCATGCTCATGCGCTCTTTGATGGCACGCTCCATGCGGACCAGACCGATGCGGTACTGGTTCTCCAGGAGCTCGCCCACGGCGCGGACGCGTCGGTTGCCGAGGTGGTCGATGTCGTCCACCACACCCTGGGTGTCGCGGAGCTGGACCAGGGTCTTGGCGGTGAGGAGAATGTCCTCCCGTCGCAGGGTCTTGATATTGATATCGGTGTTCAAGCCCAGGCGGTGGTTCATCTTGAGACGGCCAACCCCTGAGAGATCGTAGTAAGCCTCTTTGAAGAAGAGGTGGTCGATGAACTCCTGGGCGACCTCGGGCGTAGCCGGGTTGCCGGGCCTGAGGCGGCGGTAGATCTCAACGAGGGCCTCTTCCTTGGTGTTCACCTTGTCGGCCACGATGGTCTTTCGGATGGCATCCGAAGAGTACGCCGTGTCCTGATAGAGCAGTTCGAACCCGGTCACGTTGGACTCGGTGATGCGTTCCAGCACCTCTTCGTCCACCAGGTCCCCTGCCATGGCAATAACTTCGCCGGTCACCGGGTCCACCAGACGGGTGGCCAGGCCGCGCTGATCAATGTCATCGGGGCTCATGGGCAGGGTCTCGGTGCCCAGGGCCTTGAGCTGCTTGATGGCGCGCTTGGTGAAAAGGCGCCCCTGCTTGACGATGACCTCACCGGATTCGGGATCCGTGACGTCTTCGCTGGCGCGCTGGCCTTTGAGGAAATCTTCGTTGAAAACGCGCTTGAACACGCCGCCTTCAAGGAGAATCTTCTCTTTGGCATAGAAATAGGTAAGCAGGTCTTCGTTGGAGTACCCGAAGGCCTTGAACAATACGGTAACGGGAAACTTCCTGCGGCGATCGATGCGAATGTAAACGATATCCTTGGGGTCGACTTCCATGTCGATCCAGGAACCACGCACGGGAATGATCCGTGCCGAATAGATGATCTTGCCGCTGGAGTGGGTCTTGCCTTTGTCGTGGTCAAAAAAGACACCGGAGGACCGGTGGAGCTGGCTCACCACGACACGCTCGGTGCCGTTGATGATAAAGGTTCCCCGCTTGGTCATGAGGGGAATGGTGCCGAAGTAGATCTCCTGTTCTTTGATGTCCCGGATATTGGAGATACCGGCGTCCTTATCAATGTCGTAGACAACGAGGCGAACGCGAATCCTGAGGGAGATTTCATACGTCATCCCACGCTGGATACACTCCTCCATGGAGTGCTTGATCTCACCAAAAGAATACGACACGTATTCAAGGGAAGCGCTACCTGTAAAGTCCTTGATGGGGTAAACGGACTTGAAGACTGCCTGGAGACCTATATCCTCCCTCTTCTCAGGCGGAACGTCCATCTGCAGAAAACGGTTGTAAGAATCTCGCTGCATACCGATAAGATCAGGAATCTCAGCGATTTTATGCTTCCCTCCGAAATTCTTCCTTAATCGCTTTTTCGCCAAGGGGCTTCCAGTCATATCATCTCCAAATTTTTTGTTGAGACTGCAGAAACAGGATTAGCGGATTAAAAGGCAGGCACAAGTGCCCGCCTTTCATCCGCAAAGGTGATAGTAATTGGGTATGGGTAGGCTTATTAAGCGTATAACTACTTAAGTTCAACCTGGGCGCCAGCTTCTTCAAGCTGAGCTTTGACTTTTTCTGCTTCGTCTTTGGCGATGCCTTCTTTAACGGGCTTGGGAGCTTCGTCAACGAGAGCCTTGGCTTCTTTGAGACCGAGGCCGGTGATGGCGCGGATCTCTTTGATCACGTTGATCTTCTTGTCGCCGGGGGCGGTGAGAATGACGTCGAACTCGGTCTTCTCTTCAGCAGCACCACCTGCTTCGCCAGCAGGACCAGCAGCCATCATGGCAACGGGAGCGGCAGCAGAAACACCAAACTTATCTTCAAGTTCCTTAACGAGCTCGGAAAGCTCGAGGACAGTCATGTTTGCGATAAACTCAATTACGTCGTCTTTGGTAATATCAGCCATTGTCTTATAACCTCCAGAAAAACTTATCTTGTTCTAATGTATCGATTGTGTCGTAAAGGGAAACCCGCGCAAATTACGCCGCTTCCTTCTGATCCTTGATGGCCGAAAGGACATTGACCATCTGACGGGGGACTTCGGCAAGTACGCGTACCATACCTGTGGGCACCGCGTTCATGGCGGAGAGCACCTGGGAGAGGAGAACCTCGCGAGACGGCAGCTCAGAGAGCGCCTTGAGGCCATTCATATCCAGGGTCTTGCCTTCCATGACGGCTGCCTTGATCTCCATCTTCTCGTTGTCTTCGACAAACTTGGAGAGGATCTTGGCAGGAGCCACCGGGTCATCAAAGCTGATGGCGATGGCCGTGGGGCCTTTGAAGGAGTCGGTAATGAGCGCTGCGTCGGTCTCTTCGGAAGCACGCCGGAGCAGGGTGTTCTTGGCAACGTGGAACTCGACACCGACCTTGGTAAGTTCGGCCCGGAGTTTCGTCACGGTAGCCACGTCCAGTCCCTTGTAATCCGTCGAGATGACGATGGCGGACTTCGCAAGCTTTTCGTGCAGGCTATCTACTACAGCCTTTTTCTTATCCAGATTCAATTCTTTCACACCTCCTTTAAGCAGATTTTTCTACATGAGGTGCCAACTGTACCAAAACGAGTGTCTCGGTAGGCCGGCCTCGCCGATTAAACACGGTGAACCTAACGTGTGCACCTACTGTCTGTGACATATATAGAACCCAAACCTGGCCGCACGCAGTGCGGCAGGCGGGTTATGCCCAAATGAAAAAATCGATATAGTATATACCTTGAGCGAATCAAAGGCAAGATCTATTTTGCAGCATCTTTCAGAGCGGCGGGATCGACCCGGTAGCCGTGGCCCATGGTGGACGACACGGTCAGGCTCTTGAAGTAAGCCCCTTTGGCTGCAGAGGGCTTGAGCTTGGTGAGCACCTCGAGGAGTGCCACCAGGTTTTCGGTGAGCTTTTCAGCACCGAAGGAGATCTTTCCGATGGGGGCATGGATGATACCAGCCTTTTCCACGCGGAAGTCGATCTTACCAGCCTTGAGCTCTTCAACGGCCTTGGCCACGTCGAAGGTGACGGTGCCGGTCTTGGCGTTGGGCATCAGGCCACGGGGACCGAGAACGCGCCCGATCTTGCCGACCACACCCATCATGTCAGGGGTGGCAATGGCCTTGTCGAACCCGAACCAGCCGCCCTGGATCTGCTCTACGAGATCCTGGCTTCCTGCGAAATCGGCACCGGCGTCCAGGGCCTCTTTCTCTTTTTCGCCCTTGCAAAATACAAGGACCTTCACCTCTTTGCCGAGCCCGTGGGGAAGGATGCAGGTGCCACGCACCATCTGATCCGCATGACGGGGATCAACCCCGAGTCGGATGGCCACGTCCACGGTTTCGTCAAACTTGGCGTATGCGTTGGAAACAGCTGCCCCAACGGCTTCGGCCAATTCAAACTTCTGCAGGGGCGTTACATCTTTCCCAGCTTCTATGTATTTTTTACCACGCTTTGGCATCGTACCCTATTGCTCCTTATCTAAATTCAATTAGACGACGTCAATTCCCATGCTT
The DNA here is from genome assembly GCF_900101345.1 of Desulfoluna spongiiphila. GTDB lineage: Bacteria > Desulfobacterota > Desulfobacteria > Desulfobacterales > Desulfolunaceae > Desulfoluna > Desulfoluna spongiiphila. The sequence continues at coordinate 81,423 of NZ_FMUX01000022.1, forward strand.
CGGGCTGTGCCTGCAATGATTTTGCTTGCAGCCGCGAGATCGTTGGCGTTGAGGTCTTCCATCTTGATCTTGGCGATCTCTTCCACCTGATCCATGGTAATTTTTGCGACCCTGTTGCGAAGGGGATCGCTAGAGCCCTTCTGAAGCTTGGCTACCTTTTTCAGAAGCACAGATGCCGGAGGGGTCTTGGTGATGAACTTGAATGTTCTGTCGGCAAAAACGGTAATCACCACCGGGATGATCATGTCAGGCTCTTCATTGGCGGTTCGTGCGTTGAACGCCTTGCAGAAGTCCATGATGTTCACACCATGCTGACCAAGCGCAGGACCAATGGGTGGTGAGGGGTTGGCTTTGCCGGCCTTTACCTGTAATTTTATCTGTCCAATAACTTTTTTTGCCATTGTACTTACTTACTCCCGATAGTGAATGCTATAACTTCGTTACCTGAACAAAGTCCAGTTCAACTGGCGTAGCACGTCCAAAGATACTCACCAGCACTTTGATCTTTCCCTTTTCAGGATTGACTTCTTCTACCGTGCCGTTGAAATTGGTGAAGGGCCCGTCGATCACGCGAATTTCGTCGCCAGTTTCAAATAGAAATTTTGGTTGAGGCTTCTCTTTACCCGCCTCCATGCGGTTCAGGATCTTTTCCGCCTCCTCCTCGGAGATCGGCGCAGGCCTGTTCCTTCCACCCAGAAAACCGGTGACTTTCGCAGTGTTGTTGACGATGTGCCAGGTATTGTCGTTCAGCTCCATTCGGACAAGGATGTAGCCCGGGTAGAATTTCCTTGAAGACTCACGCCGCTTCCCTTTGACCAGTTCAACCACCTGCTCGGTGGGAACAACGATCTCCTCAAATTTCTCCTTGAAGGGTGATACGGCTATCCGCTCTTCCAAGGCAGCTTTGACCTTGTTTTCAAAGCCCGAGTATACGTGAACCACATACCATTTTAGAGCCACTGAACTATCTCCTCGGTTTTAGTGAAGAACGAGACTGATTAGGCCCTTTAAACCCACATCGACCAAGCCCAAAAAGGATGAGATGATAATCACCAGAACAATGACCACCGATGTGGAGGCAATCGTCTGCTTCTTTTCAGGCCAAACAACCTTTTTTGTCTCTAATTTCACCTCGTTAAAGAAAGTTTTCACCTTCTCAATCAAACCAGGCTCATTATTGATTCCGGTTGTCTTCACCGAATAATGAGCCTTGGTCTGAATCTGCTTTTTCTGATCAGGTAACTTCTTTGACGAGGGCCCTTGGTCCGCCAGAACGTCAGCTTGTGTTTCCTTGCGAAGCTTTTGCTTCTCCTTTTGCTTCAGTTTCTGGCTATCTGTCTTTTTGCGCTGTATACGACCCATACCTCTCCTTCTATATCTGTCGATAGGGAGGTCCCAGGGAGCCCCTCTAATCAAGGTTTGTGGCAGGTCAGGAGGGACTCGAACCCCCAACATTCGGTTTTGGAGACCGACGCTCTACCAATTGGAGCTACTGACCTGCAAGGTAAACCTTTTTCAAGCGACCGGGGTGAATTCGGTGGGACCCACCCCGGCTATGGACCTGATTACTTCGTCTCCTTGTGAGCAAGATGCTTCTTGCAGAAGGGACAGTATTTCTTAAATTCAAGCTTGTCAGGCGTCGTACGCTTGTTTTTTGTCGTGGTGTAGTTTCGCCTTTTGCACTCGGTGCAGGCGAGAGTCACTAGAGTTCGCACTTATCGGCTCCTCGATCTATTCGATGATTTCGGATACAACCCCGGCACCGACGGTACGGCCGCCTTCGCGAATCGCGAAACGAAGCTCTTTTTCCATGGCGATGGGGTTGATCAGTTCTGCGATGATGGTCGTATTGTCCCCAGGCATGATCATCTCAACACCCTCAGGCAGGTTCAGGATACCGGTAACGTCCGTGGTACGGAAGAAGAACTGGGGACGGTAGCCGGAGAAGAAAGGCGTATGACGGCCGCCTTCTTCTTTGGAGAGAACGTAAATCTCTGCCTTGAACTTGGTGTGGGGAGTGATGCTTCCGGGCTTGGCCACAACCTGGCCGCGCTCAACCTCATCACGCTTGGTTCCGCGGAGAAGCAGACCAACGTTATCGCCGGCCATGCCTTCGTCGAGGAGCTTGCGGAACATCTCAACACCGGTGCATACGGTCTTGGAGGTGGGACGGATACCCACGAGTTCCACTTCGTCGCCGGTGTGGATCACACCACGCTCAATTCGACCGGTAACAACGGTACCGCGACCGGAGATGGAGAACACATCCTCAATAGGCATGAGGAAATCTTTGTCGGTGTCGCGCTCGGGCTCGGGGATGAAGCTGTCGCAAGCATCCATCAGCTCGAAGATGCAAGCGGCTGCTGCGTCTTCGTGGGTGTCGGCCTCCAGGGCGCGCAGGGCGCTGCCTCGGATGATGGGCGTGTCGTCACCGGGGAAATCGTATTTGGAGAGAAGCTCCTGGAGCTCCATCTCAACGAGCTCGATGAGCTCTTCGTCGTCAACCATGTCGCATTTATTAAGGAAGACAACAATACGGGGAACACCAACCTGACGGGCGAGCAGGATGTGCTCACGGGTCTGGGGCATGGGGCCGTCATCAGCGGACACAACCAGAATTGCGCCGTCCATCTGGGCAGCACCGGTGATCATGTTCTTAATGTAGTCGGCGTGACCGGGGCAGTCAACGTGAGCATAGTGACGGTTGGGGGTCTCATACTCCACGTGCGCTGTGGCAATGGTGATCCCGCGCTCTTTCTCCTCGGGAGCCTTGTCAATCTCGTCGAAAGCGACGGCTGAGCCTGCTCCGGCTCTGAGGGCGTTCTGCTTTGTAATCGCAGCGGTCAGCGTAGTCTTTCCATGGTCAATGTGACCGATGGTACCGACGTTCACATGCGGTTTGGACCGCTCGAATTTTTCCTTTGCCATGTCAACTACCTCCCTGTACGTTTGGTGCTTTACCCAAATTGTGATCTTAATATAATATGGTGTGACTTGCTTACTTACACCTGCCGCATTATCAGAAGGCGAAACACAAATCAGCGTGGAGCCCATGATCAGAGTCGAACTGATGAACCTCATCCTTACCAAGGATGCGCTCTACCAACTGAGCTACATGGGCTAATCGCTGATTATGCGGCCGGGCATTTGCTAAATGGAGCGGGAGACGAGATTCGAACTCGCGACATTCAGCTTGGAAGGCTGAAGCTCTACCAACTGAGCTACTCCCGCCGACCTACCGGTGCAAAACACCGGAAGCAAGTTTTATGTAGGCAGCCGTGTAGTCGCGGCCATTAGGCCTCCTACACCCGGCTTGCTATTCCGGGATGGTGGTGGGGGGAGGATTTGAACCTCCGAAGGCTGAGCCGTCAGATTTACAGTCTGATCCCTTTGACCACTCGGGAACCCCACCATGTTTGGAACGTGTTCTTTTTGGAGCCGGCACCCCGAATCGAACGGAGGACCATCTCATTACAAGTGAGACGCTCTGCCAACTGAGCTATGCCGGCTCGATTTGAAGACTGCCGTCGTCAAAGAACGAACCCCTTTTACCCAGCAGACCATAAATTATCAATGCCGGTTACAGCCGATTAAAGTCAAATAGAGCCCTAAAAAGCCTTCAAATCGCTGATTAGCTCTGGATATCTCCCGCAAATGCGATTTTTCAAAATACTTGCCCCCGCCAGGGGGACCCCAAGACCTAATTGTCGGATATTACCACACAATCCATTTTTAATCCCCATAAAATTGAGCTCCCTTTTTTCCACAGGCTCCCCGTTTTTTCCACGGCACCGTGGCTGGGCTCTCCGGGCCTCTGCCCCAAATCACTTGACACCTCCCGCCCAAGCCTGTAATTCCCCTGTATTCAGATAACAACAACTTACAGCCATATAGAAGCCCATACACTATGAAAAAGACCTCGTTTATTACATGCGCCCTCGTGCTGCTCACCTCCGCATGCACCACGCCGTCGGCCCCCCTCGCTCCCAAGGCGCCTCGCTATCCTTATATAGGCATCGAAAAAACAGCGCCGGAACCGACCGAATTCAACTTCGCCACCAACCGCCGCAACATCTCCCTGGAGTTGCCCGAAGAGGCCCAGGAGGAGCTGCCCCTCTTTGACCATGCCATTGAATACTGCAAGGCGGCCCAGTCCTTCTGGGAAAAAGGCGACATGGACGGGGCCCTATCAAGCCTCGATGAGGCCTACGGCCTCATCCTCAAGGTCGAGACAGGCAACGACCCCCTGCTCCTCCAGCAGAAGGAGGACCTCCGGTTCACCATCTCACGCCGGATCCTGGAGATTTACACCTCCCGGGCCACCACCACCGCCTTTACGCGCAACGCCATCCCCATCACCATCAACAAGCAGGTGCAGCGGGAGATCGACGTCTTCACCAAAAAGGACCGTCGCTTCTTTGCCGAGTCCTTGAAACGGTCCGGCAAATACCGCCCCATGATGCTCAAGAAGCTCCAGGAGGCGGGGCTGCCCGCCGAGCTGTCCTGGCTCCCCCTGGTGGAAAGCGGGTACAAAGTCAAGGCCCTCTCTTCGGCACGGGCCCTGGGCCTCTGGCAGTTCGTTCCGTCCACGGGGTACATGTACGGCCTGAAGCGCACCACCTTCGTCGACGAGCGCCTGGACCCGGACAAGTCCACCGATGCCGCCATCGCCTACCTGAACCGCCTGCACAAGCTCTTCGGGGACTGGTCCACGGTCCTGGCCGCCTACAACTGCGGCGAAGGGCGCGTCCTGAAGATCATCCGCCGCCAAAACATCAACTACCTCGACAACTTCTGGGACCTCTACTCCCGGCTTCCGTCCGAGACGGCCCGCTACGTGCCCAAGTTCATCGCCACCCTGCATATCGTCAACAACCTCGAAAAGTACGGCTTCCATACCGTGACCCCGGACACCCCTCCGCTTTTCGACACCGTCACCGTCCAGAAGCAGGTGAAGCTCTCCGATGTGGCCAAGGCCATCGGTGCCTCCTACGCCACCCTCAAGCGCCTCAACCCCGAGCTGCGCTACGCCATCCTGCCCAAGGAAAAATACAGCCTCCGGGTCCCCGTGGGCAAAAGCAAGGCCACCTTAACGGCCATGGGCTCCCTGCGGGTCTCGTTGCCGCCGCAGCGGGCCTTCGTCTACCACAAGGTGCGACCGGGGGACACCCTCTCCACCCTGGCCAAACGCTACGGCACCTCGGTAAAGGCCATCTCACGCGCCAATGGGCTCTCCAACCGCCACATCATCGTGGCCGGGAAGAAGATCAAGATCCCCCAGCGCGGGTACACCACCCAGGGCTATTACGCCAACACCGCCATCCCCGAGGCCAAGCGCCCCACAAAGCACGTGGTCCGCAAGGGCGAGTCCCTCTGGCTCATCGCCAGGAAGTACGGAACAACCCCCACGGGCCTCAAGGAGGCCAACCGGCTCTCAAGCAACACCCTCACCGTGGGACAGGTCCTCAGACTGCCCCGACCGGCGTCTCCCAAGGCCCGCCAGGCGAAAAAATCCGTCTATTATGTCAAACGCGGTGATAATCCCTTTACAATTGCCACAAAACATAATATTTCAGTCGCGAGATTGCTTGACCTGAACAACCTGACTTCAGGAAGCACCATCTACCCGGGTCAGCGTCTCTACATCGACTAGTGCCCCCATAGCTCAGTGGATAGAGCATTGGATTCCTAATCCATGTGCGCAAGTTCAATTCTTGCTGGGGGTACCACGTTTAAAAAAATACGCATGTTTTAAAGGGTTAAAGCGTCTGCTTTAACCCTTTTTGCGTGGTGCCCTGCATGCCTTCCCTCCCCCCCTTCGTGTTGCCGCATGGTCATTCCCATGGTATATTAACAATGTTAGCGCCCTTGACGGCCATTACCTCCTGAGTCCAGCCCCTCCCCCGCTCTTCGATACGCAGGTCAAGGCGCCCGCAATCCCACGCCCTTCCCGCTGCTGTTTCCATGCCACACCGATCTAACCGGCAGCCTGGAGACTCCCATGAAAAGGTTACCCCCTCTACATCGCCATGCCCTTGTTGCATGGGCCCTCGTCATCGGGTTTTGCCTGGTGCTCCCGGCCGGGGCCGCCGAAGACCTCACCGAGCTCTCCATTGAAGAGCTGGCCAATATCGAGGTCACCTCCGTCTCCCGCAAGCCCCAGAAGCTCTCCCACGCCCCCACGGCCATCTTCGTCATCACCTCCGACGACATCCGCCGCTCCGGGGTCACCAACATCCCGGATGCCCTGCGCATGGTCCCCGGTATTCAGGTGGCACGCATCTCCTCCAGCAAATGGGCCATCACCGCCCGGGGGTTCAACAGCCAGTTCGCCAACAAACTCCTCGTCCAGATGGACGGCCGCACCCTCTACTCCCCCCTCTTTTCCGGGGTGTTCTGGGAAGACCAGACCACCCTCCTGGAGGACATCGACCGCATTGAAGTCATCCGGGGCCCCGGAGCCAGCCTCTGGGGAGCCAATGCCGTCAACGGCATCATCAACATCATCACCAAGACATCGGACAAAACCCAGGGTGCCCTCGCCACCAACCGGGTCGGTACCCTGGAGCGCAGCGGGGGCGGGGCCCGCTACGGGGCCCCCGCAGGCTCCATGGGCCACTACCGACTCTATGCCACCTACGCCAACCGGGATGAATCCGTCAGCCCTGAAGGGGAAGGCAGCGGGGACTCCTGGGACAACCTCCAGGGCGGATTCCGCAGCGACCTTTCCCCCACGCCGGAGACGCGCCTTACCTTCCAGGGCGACGTCTACGCCGGCCGGTTCAACGAGAACACCGCCCTCCCCTCCCTTTCCGCCCCGTACACCACACTCTACGAAAACGAAAACGACTCCAAGCACATGAACCTGCTCAGCCGCATCACCCGCACCCTGTCCGCGACGTCGGAACTCTCCTTCCAGGCTTACTACGACCGCTCGGAAAAGGAAGAGAACCAGCTTGCCTGGGACGGGGACCTTGCCGACCTGGACCTTCAGCACCGGTTCGAGCCCCTCACCGGTCACGAGGTGATCTGGGGGCTGGGCTATCGCTACTACGCCGACACCATCGAATTCAGTGACAATTTTTCCCTGACGTCCCCGTCCACCACCGACCACCTCATCAGCGCCTTTCTGCAGGATGTCATCTCCCTGTCCCCTTCGGTCCAGCTCACCCTGGGCGCCAAGGTGGAACACAACGACTACACCGGAATGGAGTTCCAGCCCAACGCCCGGCTTCTCTGGGCACCCAATGCCATCCACAGCACCTGGTTTGCCGTCTCCCGGGCCGTGCGCACCCCCAACCGATCCGAAACCCAGATCCGGATCCGTCAGGGGGTCATCCCGCCGGGGTCCCCACAAAACCCAGCCCCCCTGCCGGTGGAGGTCATCATCGCAGGGGACGAGGACCTGGAATCCGAAAAACTCATCGCCCTGGAGGCCGGATACCGGCTCACGCCGGATCCCTTGTTTTCTTTGGACCTGGCCCTTTTTTTCAACGCCTACGACGACCTCAACGGATACCTCACGGCCGACCCGGTGCCGGACCCGGGGGCCACCCCGCCCCGCATCACCTCGGTGACCGCCATCAACAACGGCATGGAGGGCCACACCTGGGGCCTGGAGGTCGCTTCCAACTGGGCCCCCCGTCCCCACTGGCGCCTCCAGGCCTCCGGAACCCTTTTCCAGGCCAGCTACGACACCAAGTCCGGCTACGAGGGGAGTTTTTCCGATGACACCGACGACGCCGCGCCCAAGGTCCAGTTCTCCCTCCGGTCAGGCCTCGACCTCTCCCCAAAGGTCACCCTGGATCTCTGGCTCCGGCACATGGACGATATTCAGGAGGGAACGGTGGACGCCTACACCGAACTCGACGCACGCCTTGCCTGGAAACCCGCAAAGGGCGTCGAGCTCTCCCTCACCGGCCAGAACCTCCTCCACGAAAGCCACGCGGAGTTTGCCGAGTCCCTCCTGTGGACCTCTCCCACGGAAGTGGAGCGTTCTGTCCACGCCCAGGCAACCCTCACCTTTTAACCCGAAACGCGGCAGGCCATTTCCCGCGGTGCCCCACCATTTACCAGAGGGCCATGAACAGCAAGCAACTCTTCCTTATTGCCGGTCTTTTCTGCAGCATCGCCCTCCACAGCGTTGGCCCTGCCCCCCTGCTTGCGGAACCGGCCACGGAAAGCCGCATCAAAGCGGCCTATCTCCTGAATTTTGCCCGATTCGTCACCTGGCCCGAGGCCGCCTTTGATAACAGCGTCGCCCCCATTGTGCTCTGCGTTCTGGGAGACGACCCCATCGATTCAGCCCTGCCCACCATTCAATACAAGCGCGTCCAGAACCGCCCCCTGGAAATTCACCACATCGGTTCCCTCAAGGACCTGCCCCGCTGCCACATGCTCTTTGTGGGAGAAACGACGCCGAGCCCCGTCCAGCAGGTGCTCTCGGCCCTGGGCAACCGGCCGGTCCTCACCGTCAGCAGCCAGCCCGGATTCTCCAGTCGGGGGGGCATGCTCACCTTTATAGAGACGGACAACAAAATCCGTTTTGAAGTCAACCTGTCCACCACCCGGACAGCGGGACTCGCCATCAGCTCCCGGCTCCTCAAACTCGCCCGGGTGGTGCCCTAACCCCCAATCAGGCAAACCCATGCTTACCTATTTTAAAGCCCTGCCCCTTCGCCAGAAACTCGTGGCCCTGATGACCCTCATTTCGGGCGTCATCCTGATTCTGGCCACCTTGCTGCTGCTGGCAACCGAGGCCTTTACCTCTCGGCGGGAGATGCACAACAACCTCTCCATGCTGGCCCGCATCATCGGCTACAACTCCGTGGCGCCCCTTACCTTCAATGACACCAAGGTGGCCAGGGAGAACCTGGAAGGGCTCTCCGTGGACCCCAGCCTGGACCTGGCCCGCATCCACAAACCGGACGGGACCCTGTTCGCCCAGTACCGACGCCTTCCCTCCCCCGCGCCATCCCCTGCCCCTGACTCTCCCCGTACACATCGCCTGCTCAACGGCCTGCCCTTTCTCGACACCCACATCGAGGTCCGGGAGGAGATCCGCTTTGACGGAGAGGTCCTCGGCTCCGTCACCCTCCAGTCCGACCTCACCCGGGTCTACCGGCGCCTCCTCTTTTACCTGGCAGCGGCCATGGGAATCCTTGCCCTTTCCATTTCCGCCGCCTACACCATCTCGTCTCGTCTCCAGGCCATTGTCTCCGGCCCCATCCTTGAACTCACCGACATGATGAGTGAAGTCTCCGATGAAAAAAACTACGGGGTGCGGGCCGTCAAGCGCACCGACGACGAGATCGGCCTGCTCATGGAGGGCTTCAATGACATGTTGAGCCAGATCCAGCGACGGGATGCCGAACTCTTAAAACAGCACGAGAGCCTGGAGGAGACAGTGGCCCTGCGCACGACCGAACTCCGGCAGACCGTGGCGGACCTGAAAGATGCCAAAGCCGACACCGAGGCGGCCAACTTTCGCTTGCGGGAAGCCATCCACAACGCCAAGGGCCTGGCCCGTGCCGCCGAAGCCGCCAACCGGGCCAAGAGCCGGTTCCTGGCCAACATGAGCCACGAAATCCGCACCCCCATGAACGGCGTCATGGGCATGACCCGTCTCCTGCTGGGCACCTCCCTCTCCGAGGAGCAGAGCCACCGGGTCAACACCATCCAGAAAAGCGCCGATGCCCTCCTGGCCATCATCAACGACATCCTGGACTTTTCCAAAATCGAATCGGGCAAGCTGGAGCTGGAGACCATCGACTTTGACCTGCTCACCATGCTGGAAAACATCAACGACATCATGGCTGTCAAGGCCCAGGCCAAGGGGCTTGAATACATCTTCCGCATGGATCAGGACGTCCCGTTGCGGATCTCCGGGGATCCCTCCCGCCTTCGACAGATCCTCGTGAACCTCATCAGCAACGCCATCAAGTTCACCGCAGGCGGGGAGATCCTCATCCACGTCACCCGATGCACGGAACGGGAAGCCGCCCCCCGGTGGAAAATTCCCTTGTGGTTCGCTGTCACGGACACGGGCATCGGCATCCCCGACGAAACCGTCGACAGCCTGTTTTCCCCGTTCACCCAGGCCGATGTTTCCACCACCCGGCGATTCGGGGGCACCGGGCTGGGCCTTTCCATCTCCAAACAGCTGGTGACCCTCATGGGCGGAGAGATCGGGGTGGAGAGTCAGGAAGGCAAAGGGAGCACCTTCTGGTTTACCGTGATGCTCGACTGCTGCTCCCGGGAAGGGAGCTTCTGCATGACCCCGGCCGCCGATATCCGCGGCAGCCGGATCCTGCTGGTGGACGACAACCAAAGCAGCCGCATGGCCCTGAAAAGTCAGCTGGAGGCCTGGCACTGCCGGGTCGACGAAGCCCCCAGCGGCGATGACGCCTTGGGGCAGCTCCTCTCCGCCCCCCAACGGGACCCGTATGCCATCGCCATCATCGACAGCGACATGCCGGATATGGACGGTGAAACCCTGGGAAAAACCATCCGGGACCATGGGGCCTTAAAAGGGCTCTCCCTCATTTTCATGGCCACCCTCTGGCAACGGGGAGATGCCAGCCGCTTCAAATCCGCCGGCTTCGACGCCTACTTCACCAAACCCTACAAGCGCTCCCAACTCTACAACTGCCTTGCCACACTTTTGGGGGCGGCCCCCATGGAAGACGAACCGGCAAAACGGTTCATCACCCGCCACACCATGGCCGAACTCTCTCGACGGAACCACCGCATCCTCCTTGTGGAAGACTTTCCCATCAATCAGGAGGTGGCTTTAGGCATCCTGGAAAGCTACGGCTTCCGGGCCGATGTGGCGGAAAACGGCGCCCAGGCCGTCAAAGCCTTGGAATCCACCGCCTACGACCTGGTGTTCATGGATCTTCAGATGCCGGAAATGGACGGCTTCGAAGCCACCCGCGTGATACGCGATCCCCTCTCGGCGGTCATGCGTCACGACGTCCCCATCGTGGCCATGACCGCCAACGCCATGGAGGGCGACCGGGAAAAGTGCCTCAAGGCAGGCATGAACGACCACATCCCCAAACCCATCCTGCCCGAGGCGGTCTACCGGGCCCTGCAGACCTATCTCCTGAGGGCCACGCGCCACGATACCCCGGCCACCCTCCCCGACCCATCCGGTGAGAGCGAAGCTTCAGGCGAACTCCCGCTGTTCGACCGGGACGACCTCCTCCTGCGCATCCAGGGCAACACCCGGCTCCTGGACAAACTCATCGCCCTCTTCCTCGACAAAACACCCCAGGAGCTGGAGCGCATGAAACACGCCGTGGCCCTGGGGGAATTCGAACCCATCCGTGCACAGGCCCATAAAATGAAGGGGTACTTTGCCAACATCTCGGCCAAACGGCTGGAACGCCTGGCCGCAGCCCTTCAACAGGCCGCCCAGGATGGTGACCTGAAGGGATGCGCCGACCATGCCGCGGCCATTGAGGAGGGGGTGGATCGGTTCGTGAAATACCTGCAGGAGGGCATGTAGGGGAGGAAGCGCATAAAACAAAAAAAGCCTCCGGCGGCCCTGCCGGGGGCTAAACTTTTAAAAAGTTTAATAAACAGGCTTTAAAAAACAGATTCAGACCAATCAAAATCAATAGCGAATGTGATTTTCCCTGAGGAACGAAGGGAAAAGCGCATTCGAAACCTGCTTTCGAGGTGGCACACCTCGCCGCCGGAGGCATTGCTTTTGTTTTTTCCTGAGCCCTCTTGACCCTGTGACTCATCAGACTTTAACCATAGAAGGCTTACATGCCTCGCCCCTGGCTCTCCACAATGGCCTCAAAGGTCTCTTCCAGGGCCAGAAAAGCCTCCACCACATAGGGGTCGAACTGGGTGCCATCCCCTTCCATGATCAGGTTCTTGGCCACGTCATGGCTGTAGGCCGGCTTGTACACCCTCTTGGAGATCAGGGCATCGTAGACATCGGCAAGGCTGAAGATACGCGCCGCCAGGGGAATGTCCCGCCCCTTCAACCCCCTGGGATAGCCGGTGCCGTCATAGCGCTCGTGGTGGCACAGGGCGATGTCCCGTGCCACCCGCAGAAAGGAGGCGTGGGGGGCCACCTTCAGGACCGAATCCAGGGTCGCGGCCCCTTCGGTGGTGTGGCGCTTCATGATCTCGAACTCCGCGTCGGTGAGGCGCCCGGGCTTGAGGAGCACGTAATCCGGTATGGCCACCTTGCCGATGTCGTGCAGGGGGGTGGTTAAGTACATGTTTTCCACAAAGGCGGTGTCTATCTCCCCGCGCAAAGGGCCTTCGGCCCCCATGCGAAGGGCCAGGGCCCGGGAGTAGCCCCGCACCCGTTCCAGGTGGGCTCCGGTTTCAGGATCCCGGGATTCCGCAAGTTTGGCCAGGGCAAAAATGGTCATGTTGCTCGCCTCAAGGGACATGAGGCGCAACCCCGAACGCAGCCTCACCTCCAGCTCCGAGGGATGAAACGGCTTGGACATGAAGTCGTCGGCCCCGGCTTCGAGCCCCTCCACCACGTTGGCGGTGCCCCCCCGGCTGGTGACCATGATGATGTACACATAGTGACCGATGCTGTCCTGCCGGATGCGACGGGTCAGCTCCAGCCCGTCCATATCAGGCATCTCCCAATCGGTGATCACAATGCGGCACTCCCCATGATCCCTCAGGTAGGCAAGGGCCTCGCTCCCGTTCTCGCGAACGGCCACCTCATAGCCTGTCAGGTTCAAGGCCTCTTTCAGGAGTTCCACCGAGAGGATCTCGTCATCCACGACCAGTACGTTCATGGGCTTGTCTCTCTGCTGGGTTGTCAGTGAAGGCTGGCCCGGAGGCGGCGAGCGCTGCCCGGACACAGGGTGTCGGATTGGTGATGGAGGGTCTGTCGTGCAGGCGGCCCCGCTTTAAAGGCCCGAAGCTCCGTCCTGCATTGCGGCGTGCCGAAGGTCAGGGACCAAGGGACGTCCCGTGGGCACGAAGAAAATGAGGAATCGTCGCCTGGACGATACCTGTTTTTTTACTCTACCACAAAAGAGGGAATACCCATAGGGGAATCAACGGGTTACCCCCTGGAAGGCCTGATACAGGCACCGCTGATCAACACGGATGCTCCCTGAGGCATCCCCGAAGAAAGAACCGTTTTCATTTGATAACGCTTCCTGTAGAGTAACCCAAGGAATCAAGGCAGCCGCAGCCTCGCCTTGCCCACGAAACCCCACCGGCAAGACGCAGGATGCCTCGGAGTGCGGCAAAACCCAGATGACGGACAAGGCGGGTAACCTGTGCAAAAAAAGACAAAAATCGTAGCAACGATCTCCAACCTGAAATGTGATGTGGACTTTTTACTCGAGCTCTACGAAGCCGGCATGAACGTGGTGCGCCTCAACACCGCCCACATGACCACAGACGACGCCCAAAAGGTCATCGACAACGTTCGGGCCGTCTCCGAACACCTGGCCATCATGGTGGACACCAAGGGCCCCGAGATCCGAACGGTGCCCATGGATGAGGGCCTGCCCGTCACCGCAGGCGACCTCATCGACGTGCGCGGAGACGCCACCGGCACATCGAAGCCGGGCCTTCTCTGCGTCTCTTACAACGAGCTGGCCACCGACGTGCCCGTGGGGAGCCAGCTCCTCATCGACGACGGGGACATCGCCCTGTCCGTCACCGGCAAAACCGACACGACCCTCCACTGCACCGTGGAAAACGACGGGACCATCAAGGGACGCAAAAGCATCAACATCCCGGATGTCACCATCAACCTGCCCGCCCTCACCGAAAAAGACATCGCCTTTGTCAAATACTCCGCCGAGCAGGATGTGGACTTCATCGCCCATTCCTTTGTCCGTAAAAAAGAGGACGTCCAGGCCGTTCAGGAGATCCTGGATGCCATGGGCAGCGACGCCAAGATCATCGCCAAGATCGAAAACCAGGAGGGCCTGGACAACATCGACGAAATCCTGGACCACGCCTTCGGCGCCATGATCGCAAGGGGAGACCTGGCCATCGAGATCCCGGCCGAGCGCATCCCCCTTATCCAGAAACGTCTGGTCAAAAAATGCGTGGAGAAGCGAAAGCCCGTCATCATCGCCACCCAGATGCTCCACTCCATGATCCACGCCCCGCGCCCCACCAGGGCCGAAGTCTCGGATGTGGGCAACGCCTGCCTGGACGGCACCGATGCCATCATGCTCTCCGGTGAAACCGCCAACGGCAAATACCCCCTGGAATCCGTCCAGACCATGGCCCGCATTGCCCTGGAGGTGGAAGAGAGCCGCAGCACCTTCAACGACACCCCCTACACCCCGGAGAACATCACCACCGACTACCTCACCAAGGCCGCCGTCAAAGCCGCCCTGCGCCTTCCCACCAAGGCCATCGTGGCCGACACCTTAACCGGGCGCACCATAAGGGGCCTGGCCGCCTACCGGGGAGAAAACCCCATCTACGCCCAGTGCTACAGCAAACGGGTGATGCGCGAGCTCGCCCTCTCCTTCGGGGTCCACGGCAGCTACATGAAACTCAACCAGACCACCAACGAGTTCCTCCATGAAGCCCTGACCCGCCTCATGGCCCGAGGTGCCGTCTCCGAAGAGGATCTCCTCGTGGTCCTGGCCGGCCACTTCGGCGCCACCAACGGCGCCTCCTTTGTGGAGATCAGCACCGCCAAGAACTTGCTGACAAGGGCGTAATGCAGAGGGATAAATAATTTAGGTCATAGGTCATAGGTCATAGGTCATAACAACGTACCGTCTATGATCAAAACAGGTTCAAAAAACAGAAGGGAGCAGTGGAAAAATGTTCCACGGCTCCCTTCTGTTTAGGCTCCACGCGTGTGATTAGACGCGTCCACCCAGCCACTCTGATATCGGGCGCAGCCCGAGCAAAAGTCCGTTGCGATTTGCCCCGAGGAACGAGGGGCGAAGCACAACGGAAACCCGCTTTCGAGGTGGCTCACCTCGCCGCCGGAGGCAGGTGTTTAGGCTTTTTTACCGGTGAAGAGGGTAACAATGCCGAAGGTCATGGGGCGGGCATGGACGTCGGTGAAGCCGGCCTCGGCCATGATGGCTTTGAATTCGGCGTGGCTGGGAAATTTGAGGACGGACTCGGGGAGGTAGGTGTAGGCGCCCCTGTTTTTGGAGAAAAGCCCGCCGATGACAGGCAGGACCTTCTGGAAATAGAGAAGGTAGAGGCTTTTCAGAATCTTGTTGGTGGGGGTGGTGAGCTCCAGGACCGCCACGCGGCCGTCGGTTTTGAGGCAGCGGTGAAACTCTTTGAGGGCGCCTTTGCGGTCCATGATGTTCCGGATGCCGAAGGCGATGGTGACGGCGTCAAAGGCGTCGTCAAAGCTGGGCAAGGCCAGGCCGTTGCCCTGGGCCAGGGAGATGGATTTTCCGTGGGGCTCGCCGGCGACCTTGATTTTCCCCAGGGCCAGCATGTTGAAGGAAAAATCCGTGGCGACAACACAGAGGCGTCCCTGGGTCCTCCGCACCGCTTCGATGGCCATGTCGCAGGTGCCGCAGGCCACATCAAGCATTTTTTTATGACGCCCGTTGCCGAGCTTCAGGGAGGCAATGGCCCGACGCCTCCAGATCACGTCCTGGTACAGGCTCAGGCTTCGATTCAAAAAATCGTACTTCGGGGCAATGGCGTCAAACATCTCCCGAATAAAGGGCAGCTCTACATTATTCATTGACAACACCAAATTCTGATTTAATTTAGTCCATGGTTCTGCCGACATGGGAGGGGTGCGCCCTGATGAACGTCACCTGGTGGTGGCGGAACCACGCCGACGGCCGAGCCGCATGTTCTGGGCAGCCTTGAGTTGATGATCCCGCGCCCGTAAAGGGCGTATCGCAGGACCAAGCCATCGAAATTATCACAATTGGTCAACCGTGACAACCTGTTGGAAGCGTATCGGAAATATACATGACGACGAAAAGAGACTACTACGAAATCCTCGGCGTCGATCGCGAGGCAAGTGCCGAGGAGCTGAAAAAGAAATACCGCAAGCTGGCACTGAAATACCATCCCGACCGAAACCCGGGAGACAAGGAAGCCGAGGACAAATTTAAAGAGGCTGCCGAAGCCTACGATGTCCTCACCGACCCCAAAAAACGCCAGGTCTACGACCAGTACGGCCATCAGGGCCTTGAAGGCAATGGCTTCTCCGGGTCCGGCGGGTTTGATGACATCTTCTCCAGCTTCGGGGACATCTTCGAAGACTTCTTCGGTATGGGCGGCGGTGGCGGCAGGGGCAGAGGACGCGGCAGGAGCCGGGTCCAGAGGGGTGCCGACCTTCGGTACGACCTCACCATCGACTTTGAAGAGGCCGCCTTCGGCACGGAAAAAGAGATCCACCTGGACAAGCGCCAGACCTGCCCCACCTGTGAGGGCAACGGCTGCAAGCCCGGCACCGAACCCGAGATCTGCCACCTCTGCAAGGGCACGGGCCAGCACACCCAGAGCCAGGGCTTTTTCACGGTGCGATCCACCTGCCCGGCCTGCCAGGGCCGCGGAAAATCCATCAAGAGCCCCTGCCCCGACTGCAACGGGCGCGGCCAGGTCGCCGTCAGCAAGACCGTCTCCCTGAAGATCCCTGCCGGGGTGGACACCGACTCCCGCCTCCGCCTCAACAGCGAAGGGGAAGCCAGCCCCAACGGAGGCCCTGCCGGCGACCTTTACGTCTTCATCACCGTCCGTCCCCACAAGCACTTCCAGCGCAACGGCGACGACATCATCTGCCTGGTGGAGATCTCTTTTATCCAGGCGGCCCTGGGGGCGACCATCACCATCCCCACCCTGGAAGGGGAAGAATCCCTCAAGATCCCTGCCGGCACTCAGTATGCGGAGACCTTCCGCTTCCCCGGCAAAGGCATTCCCTCCTTAAGGGGCGGACGCCGTGGGGACCAGATCATCCAGGTGGAGATCACCACCCCGAAGAAAATCTCCAAAAAACAGGAGAAGCTGCTCCGGGAATTTGAAAAGCTCGACTCGGAAAAATTCTCCAACAGGCTGAAAAACCTCCTCAAGGGGTCAGGATACTAAACGAAGGAGAGCCCATGTTTGAATTGAAAGTCACCACCCGTTTTGCCGCCGCCCACCGCCTTACCATGGTGGGCAAACAATGCGAGAACCTCCACGGTCACAACTGGCACGTGGAAGTGTACGTTCAAGGGGAGAACCTCGACAAGGGCGGTGTCCTCATGGACTTCGGCATCGTCAAAAAAGAGCTCAAAAAGGTGATCGACACCCTGGACCACACCTATTTGAACGAATCGGAGATCTTCAAGGATGTGCCCGCTTCCTCCGAGCACATTGCCATGTACATCGCCAAGGAGCTGGAACGCCGCATCGACGTGGACGGGATCAAGGTCTCCCGTGTCTCGGCCTGGGAATCCGAAAACTCCTGCGCCACCTACATCGCAGACTGATCGCTTCCTTGCGGGACAGGAGACCATGAAATTCAGACCATGCATCGACCTCCACCAGGGGGTCGTCAAACAGATCGTGGGCGGCACGTTGACCGACACAGACGAGTCGCCCACCACCAACTTTTCCGCCACCCGGCCCGCCTCCTGGTTTGCAGAGCTCTACCGCAGGGACAACCTCACCGGGGGTCACATCATCCAGCTGGGCCCCGGTAACGAAAAGGCGGCCTGCGGCGCCCTTGAGGCCTGGCCCGGGGGCATGCAGGTCGGCGGCGGCATCACCTGCGACAACGCCGCCTCCTGGCTCGACCGGGGAGCCGCAGCCATCATCGTCACCTCCCACGTCTTCCACGACGGCCGGATTGACGAAGAGCGCCTCTCCAGGCTGGTGGAGACCGTGGGCAAAGAGCGCCTTGTCCTGGACCTGAGCTGCAGGCGCAGCGACGAGGGCTACCGCATCGTCACCGATCGCTGGCAGACGTGGACCGATGAGGTGATCACCCTTCCCCTCCTCGACCGGCTGGCCGACTCCTGCCATGAATTCCTCATCCACGGGGTGGATGTGGAGGGCATGGTGTCCGGCATTGAAGAGCCCCTGGTGGAACTCCTGGGGACATGGGGAAAGCGCCCCGTCACCTATGCCGGAGGCATCCGCTCCCTCGCCGATATCGAAAAGATCGACACCCTGGGCAACGGGGCCATCGATTTTACCGTGGGCAGTGCCCTGGATATCTTCGGAGGCGATGCCCTGGCCTATGACGTGCTGAGCAGCCGCTACAGCACCTGACACCTCCCTTGTACAAATTGTGCAAACCAACCGGCTTGGTTTGCACACCCTCCTCCATCTCTGCCCGTCAACACCGCACACGCCCCGCCCAAACCACCCGTTTTTTCAAGCCCTTTCCCTCTCCTCAATCTTCAGGCATACTGTTTGCATAAACCCGGAGACGTACCCAAACCGGTAAGATGCAAGGCAGACGCACCCATCCCCGTCATCGGCCCCGTCACCCATGGGCGACAAGGTGTCCGAAACCGGTTTTATTGAGATCCGTCACCCACAACCCCACGGAGGTCACAGACCATGAGATCCTTTCTGCCCGGCCCGATCAGGGGAGCCCTCGCCTTCCTGCTCTACTTTCTCAACTCCATTGTCATCATCGTCCCCCTCGTCACCGTTGCCGTCACCAAATTCCTGATCCCCTTTTCCTTCTGGCAGCTTATCTCCCGGAAAATCCTGGATGTGCTGGCCACCACCTGGATCGATGTGAACACCTTCAACATGTGGCTCATGCAGGATTTCGAACTGGAGGTCACCGGGGCCGAGGGGATTGAAAAAGACATGTGGTACCTTGTCATCAGCAACCACCAGAGCTGGGTCGACATCCTTATCCTCCAGAGGGTCCTCAACCGCAAAATCCCCTTTCTCAAGTTCTTCCTCAAAAAAGAGCTCATCTGGGTTCCCATCATGGGACTCGCCTGGTGGGCCATGGACTTTCCCTTCATGAAACGCTACTCCAAGGATTTCCTGAAGAAGAACCCCCACCTGAAAGGCAAGGACATCGAGGTCACCCGAAAGGCCTGCGAAAAATACAAAACCATCCCTGTCTCCATCGTCAACTTCGTGGAGGGCACCCGCTTCACCCCGGGCAAGCACAGCAGGCAAAATTCGCCCTTCACCCATCTCCTCAAACCCAAGGCCGGGGGCGTCGCCTTTGTCCTGGGCTCCATGGGCGAACTCATGACCGGCATCGTCAACGTCACCATCGTCTACCCCAACGGAACGAAGAGCTTCTGGGAATACCTCTGCGGCAAGATCGACGCCGTGAAGGTCCACGTGGAACTCATGGAGGTCACCGACGACATCATCGGCTCTTACGAAAACGACCCCGATTTCCGCGCCCACTTCCAGACCTGGATCAACGGCGTCTGGGAAGAGAAAGACCGCCGCATCGATCAGCTGCGCAACGCGGCTTAAAATAAAAAACAGGCCTCCGGCGGTGAGGTGAGCCACCTCGAAAGCGGGTTGCCCCTGCGCTTTCCCCTTCGTGCCTCAGGGAAAAGCACAGGGGCGTATGCCTTAGGGCTCGGGCAAAAAATACGACCCACCGATCGTACACACATAGAAAGTCAATGCATGTGTATTTTATATCGGCCATGGCCCTTACCCGAACAGTCTTCGTTTTACGTCCCCCTACCCCTCTCATATATCCCTGATCTGCACCTTTCTCCTCAGCTCCCGTTGCGACAGCAGGTTGGTAAGCGTCCCCAGTGGCGGCAGGGCATTGCTCCTCGCCCAAACACCCTGAGGGAACATTACCCTTCGCTCATATTCAGGTATTTACAGTCTAAATCAAGTAGTATACGTTTTTTCTGGATGAACCGACGGGTAGTATGAAGCAATTCTTTTTTACGGGGAGACGAAACGATGGAGTTTGGCGGCTACAGGTGTCATGGGGTGGAGATGTGCGATTTCCTTCTGGACGGAGGCGCCATGTTCGGGGTGGTGCCCAAGCCCCTCTGGGAAAAAAAGATTGCCTCGGACGAAAAGAACCGCATCCCCTTAAAGGCCCGTTCCCTGCTCCTTTGCGGCAACGGTCGCAACATCCTGGTGGACACCGGCTGCGGCACAAAGTTCAACGACAAAGAGCTGGCCATCTACGGGGTCACCGCCACCCGCAGCCCGGATGAGGCGTTGAGTGACTTCGGCCTCTCCACGGCGGAGATCACCGACGTGATCCTCACCCACCTCCACTTTGATCACGCCGGAGGCACCACCTTCCTGAAAGAGGGCGAAGCGGTCCCCACCTTTCCCAACGCCACCTACTACACCCAGAGACGCCAGCTCAACTGGGCCAAAAACCCCACCCTGCGGGATCGAGCCAGCTTTTTTGCCGACAACTGGGCACCCATGGAGCAAAGCGGGCAGCTCGCGGTGCTGGACGGCAACACCCTGCCCATCGACGGCATTGACCTGCTCTTCTCCGACGGCCACACCTGCGGACAGCAGCTCCCCCTCATCAAAGGCGAGGGCGGCTGCCTTCTCTACTGCGGCGACCTGATCCCCACCTCGGCCCATATCCCCGTCCCCTGGCACATGGGCTACGACAACCAGCCCCTTCTGATCATGTCCGAAAAGGAGAGCGTCCTCAAACAGGCCGTGGCCGGCAACTGGACCCTCTTTTTTGAGCACGACCCCACCGTTGCCGCCGCCACCGTCAAAGAGGGCCGCAAAGGAATCGAAAGGGACCGTGTCGTGGAGATATAAAGATAAAGGTAACGATTCAGCTTATGCCTCCGGCGGCCCTGCCGGGGGCTAAACTTTTGCCTGATCGCATGAAGAACGGGTTTAACAGACAGGCCTTAAAAACCGCTTGAATGAATTTCGTTTTAAACGCGGATGCGCTTTGACCCGAGGGACGAGAGGCAAAGCGCATCCGCAACCTGCTTTCAAGGTGGCACACCTTGCCGCCGGAGGCAACTGACGGCTTTGCCACCGACGTATGCCTTACACGCCTTATTTGTATTGAACACCCAACCCCGGAGACGCCCATGCTCACCTTCTTGCTCACAGTTGTGCTCTTCCTCGCCCTGGTCTTCCTTATCCCCCTGGCCCTGTTCAAAATCAAACTCGCCCGCGGCATCAAGCGGCAGCAAAAGCAACATGCCGCGTTCCAGGCACCGGAACTCGACACCTCCCCCGGGGTCTCCTCCCTGACGGTGCTGCCCCTGGTGGAGTTCCACGCGGCCGAGCCCGGGCTGGCCACCGAGGCCGGGGTGTCCTACCTCGTAACGGCAGGCGATACGCGGATCCTGCTGGACGTGGGTGCCAATGAAAAGGGGGAGCACCCGTCTCCCCTGCTGGCCAACGCCAAGGCCCTCGGGGTGGATTTAAATACCATCGACGCCCTGGTCCTCAGCCACCTCCACCGGGACCATGTGGGGGGAGTTCCCGAAGAGAAGGAGAAACGCTTCTCCTTTTCACAAGGGCCCTTTTCCATGGCGGACCTCCCCGTCTACACCCCGGAGCCCCTCATCGGCCATCTGCCCCAGGGGTGCCGTCCCATCACCGTCACCGAGCCCCGGGAGATCGCTCCGGGCGTCTGGTCCCTGGGCCCCATGGGCCGGTCCCTTTTTTTCATGGGCTACATCGAGGAACAGGCCCTGGCCGTCCACGTCAAAGGAAAGGGCATGGCCCTGATCATCGGATGCGGCCACCCCACCATCGAGGGGCTCCTTGAGCGGTGCGCGGCCCTTTTTCCCCATCCTGTGTTCGCCGTCATCGGAGGCCTTCACTTCCCCATCCACGAAGGCCGCATAAAGGTGGGCCCCGTGAACATCCAGAAACTCGTGGGGTCCGACCGCATGCCGTGGAACGGCCTTACCGAAGCCGATGTCCAAAAAGGCATCGAAGCCATCAAAACCACCGGCGCCACCGCCGTCGGCCTCTCGCCCCACGACAGCTGCGACTGGAGCCTGGACCGGTTTCGGGACGCCTTTGGGGAGGCCTACACCGAGGTCCAGGTGGGCCGCCCCATTACCCTTGCCGGACACCCCTAACGAGGTAAACCACTACATCTGCAGCTCTGATGCCTTGAATATGGGTGTACTCGACGCGTGAAATATCCGGAATATAACCAACACGCCGCCCTGTGAGACCTTTTTACCCACACGGCGGCGCAATATGGCTCGTATGGAGCCACCTGGATCTTTTTTTCTTTCTGTCCCGTCCGGCAGGTCCTCCAAGGAAAACGCCACAGCCCCCGTGTTTCAAGGCTTTGGTTTTTTTTGATCGTGTTGGCACGGACTGTGTAATATAACCAGCTACTCCCCCACACAGGGAGTTTCTTCATCGTATTCTCCTATCGTTCACAGCTTGATGGGGGGGACGCTCAGCCGGCAACGGCCGCGACCCCCACATCAAATGCTGTGAGGTTCTGAGCCAGCACCTCCCCGTCAAACCGCTTACGCGCAGCCCCTTCGAACAAAGCCCTGGGCAGGGGGAGTTCCCCCGATCCCGCCAGGGCACCTGCCATGATAACGTTACCCAGCACCGGCGCACCGATCTTAACGGCTTCTTCCGTGGCATTGAGAAACCAAGCCGCCTCGGCCATCTCCCGGACCCACCCCCTGATCTCCTCATCCGACGGGTAACTGAGCTGCCCGGAAATCACCCCCACCGGCAGAAACGGACGCGTGTTGGTGATCACCTTGACACCGCGGTTCCCAAAATCCTTGAGCACCCGAATGGCCTCGGACGGCTCCATGGAGACCACCATGTGCGCCTGGCCCAAAGGGATCTGAGGCGACCAGCTGCACCGGCCGGAGATGCGAAGATGACTCATCACCGAGCCGCCACGCTGGGACGCCCCAAAGGTCTCCCCGATGGTGACAAAAAAGCCCTGTGACGCCAGCATGGACCCGATGGTCCGCGACGTCATCACGTTCCCCTGCCCGCCCACCCCCGCAACAATCAAATTGTACGGATCATGGGGAAGTCCTGTGCCTTCCATATGCTCTCCTCTGTCTGCAAAAACAGGTTCAAAAAGCGCCTCCGGCGGCCAGGGGATAAATCCCCTGAACCCCAGGATCGCAAATGCTCCTGGGCTCGTTCCTCGCCCTACGCATTTGCTGACGGGCTTCGCCCGTGCTGAATACCGTGGGCAATGGGCAATACCCGGTACAGAGTACCTTTCGTTCCCAGGCAAAGCCTGGGAGCGAGAAAAATGCGCATCGGAGTCCTCTTGTGTGGCTGTAAGGCGTCCGAATTCGCGTAACGTTAGAGGCCCGGCACCCTATCCCACGAAAGCATGAGCCGGGGAGTGATCCATCACAACAGACACCTCAAAAGCTGTGAAACCGTATCCACCCCCTTACAGGCCTTGTGACAATGCCCGTACAGTCTCAAGCTTTGGAGGCGGGCGCAGCCCGCGGCGAACGCCCTTGCGCTTTGTCCTGGGGAACGAAGGACAAAGCGCAAGGGCAATCAGCTTTCGGCCCGGCTACGTCTTCGGCTTCGCCGTGGCAAGGGAGCCACCACAGACCCTGCAGACGGTGAGCGCCAGCGAACCGGATGCATTATGGGGTCCAGGGGATTATCCCCTGGCCGCCGGAGGCACGCTTTTTCACACGGTTTCTGCCACATTCTTCCTAATGGCGCCCACAGGGCAGATGTCAGCGCAGACACCGCACCCGGTGCAGACCACCTCATCGATGCGGGCTTTGCCTTTCTCTTTGTCCCAGACAAGGCCTGGGCAGGCAAAGACCCGGGTGCAGAGGCGGTTGCACCCGCAGCTTTCTCCTAAGCAGGCAGACTCATCCACGGCCATGTCCCAGGCTCTGGCGTGTTTCTTTTCAGGGCTCAGGGCGCAGGCCTGTTTAAGGACCAGGACACCGACGCCCTCTTGGTCCATGAGGTCAAAGAGGATCTCCCGGGTGGTTGTCACCTCAAAGGGATCGCCCACTTTTACGGTGGCTCCCAGGGCCTTGCACACCGCGGGGATATCGATTGAATCGGCGGGACTTCCCATGGCATCGACGCCAAGTCCCGGATGGGGCTGAAAGCCGGTCATGGCCGTGCCGCTGTTGTCCAGGACCACGAGGGTGAGGTTGGCCCGGTGGTGGATGGCGTTGGCAAGGGGGGGGAGAACCGAATGGAAAAAGGTGCTGTCCCCGCAGACGGAGACCACGGGCTGGTCCATGCCAAAGGGGGAGAGTTTCCCGAAGCCGCTGGCCACCCCGGTACCGGAGCCCATGGCATGGAGGGTTTTCAGGGTCGAGAACCCGGCCGGGAGCACCGCCATGGAGTAGCAGCCGATGTCCCCGCAGACAAAGCCGTTGCGGTTGTCCATGGAAAGGGCCGTGTTGATGGCCCAGAACGAGGCGCGGTGGGGACAGCCCGGGCAGAAGGTGGCCTCCCGGTTGGGGGAGCCCATGAACGAGACCTCGGTGGCCCGCTGGGCATAGGTGGCATCAAGGCCTTCGTAGGGAATATCCAGGATGGTTGAAAGGGCGGCCACCACGCGGTCCGGATTCATCTCTCCGGTGGAGGGGAGGGTCCCCTCTTTTTTGCCGTAAAACGTTTTCACCCCGATCTCATCGGCGGATTCGGCGGCCAGGATTTTGATCTCTCCTTCCAGGAACGGAAGCACCTCTTCCACCATCAGCACCTTTTTGGCGGTGGCCAGGTGTTTTTTCACGAGGGTCTCGGGCAGGGGCCAGGTGGTGCCGAGTTTGAGGATCCCCACCCTCTCTTCCGCGTTCAGGAGGCTCACGGCTTCCCGGCTGTAGAGGGCACAGACCGAGCTGGTGATGATGAGCAGCTCCGGGGCCTCCGGCCCTTCGTAGGTGTTGAAGGGCGACGTCTCGAATAACACACGGGCCTTTTCGAGCTTCTCCTGCTGCTGGCCGTGCTTCCACTCCACCGGAGGGCTCATCACCACCCCTTCCATGGGGTCGATGATAAACCCGTCATGGGTAAAGCGCGCGGTCTTCTCCGCTTTCCGAAGCTCTCCCATCACCACGGTCCCGCTGGCATGGGAGAGCCGGGTGACGGTCCGCACCAGCACCACATTGCACAGGGTCTCGGAGAGTTCGAAGGCCCAGGCCGTCATCTCCCTGGCCTCCTGGAAATCCCCGGGCTCAAGCAGGGGAACCTCCATGAGCTTGGCGTAGGGGCGGGTCTCCCCTTCGTTGACGCTGGAGAGCGCCCCGGGATCGTCGGCGGAGACCAGCACCATCCCCCCCCGGGTACCGGAGGCCGACAAATGGAGCAGGTAATCCGAAGCCACGTTGAGGCCAGGCTGCTTCATCACGGCCAGGGCCCGGAGCCCTGCAAAGGAGGCCGACGAGGCCACCTCCAGGGCCACCTTCTCGTTGACCGACCACTCCACATAGAGCCCCATGGGTTCAGCCACCGCCGAAAGGGTCTCGATAATCTCCGATGACGGGGTCCCCGGGTAGCCCGCAGCTACGGCGACCCCGGCTTCAAGGGCCCCACGGACGATGGCTTCGTTTCCCATACAGAGCCGGCGCGTTCCCGGCGTCTCTTCATGCAGATGACTCATCTCTCCTCCCTGGGCTGGGGGACGGCAGTGGGCTCGTCCGGTTCATGATATCATCCACAACGGCAGGGGCCATATGAAACACCGAGGGTCCCTCCTTCCTGTTCAAGGCCCCTTCTTCCCGAACCTTTGCAAGGGCCCGTGCCTTTTTAGCTGAAGCGGCCTTCAGAAGCCCGGCCGCCTGGTCCGGGTCCATGGGGACTGTTTCCAGATAGCCCCTGGCCACGGCCGTTTCAAACAGGGCTTCACCGGCTTCGGTGCGGCAGATAAGGACATTCCAGGCGGTGTCCTTCTCCAAGGCCCCCACGGAGAGATCGGTGAACTCAGCGGTCATGTCCGGGCATACCCGGCAACCATCGGGAATAGCGCGCCGAACGGTCTCAAGGGGAAGGTCCACGGGACCGTTTCGGGTGTGAAGGGAAAAAACCGAAGAGGGGGGCGGGGGGACATCCATGCCGGTAATCGCTTCGGTATCCGTCTCGGCAGGCATCAGATCGGAAAGCAACCGGGCATCCAGGGCCCAGGTGCAAAAAAGGCCGATGGTCAGGGCCATGGGGTCCATATCATTGCGGCCCAGGGGGTCGCACCGCATCTGCCCCACAGCGGTCACCTGGCAGGGGGTTCCCACCATGGCAATGCGCCGAAACCCCGACGAGAAAGCCTCATGAACGGCTGCCACCGTGGGCGATGCCATGTATTTGGAAGAGGCACAGGCCAGCACGCCCGCCACATCGGTGACCACACGGGGCCTTGGCATCAGCCCCTTTCGATCGGTAAGGGCCGCGGCGTCGATGAGGCCGGTATCAAAGGCCAGGGCCAGAAGGGAGGAGACAGTCCCCCCGTTCTGGTACCGTGCCCGGCCCGCCATCTTCTGCCCGGCCCGTGACTTGACGATGCGGCGAAACCGGCCTGCGGGTTTCCCTGTGTAGGCGCCCCCCGGGACCTTTCGACTGACGGCATCCATGTCCACCTCCGCCTTGGGACAGTGGACGTGGCACCGCCCCTGCTCAAGGTTGCAGTCAAAAAGCATGGCCACGCGCCCCCTGTGGCTCCGAAAATAGGGGCAGAGCCCCACGCAGCCCCCACAGTCCACGCACAGCCCCTTTTCCTGCACATCACGCAACAGCGCCATCCCTCCGCGAATCTCCATGACAGCCCCCCTCTCATCACACACATGGGTGAATCGAAACCATCTTTCCGGTTCAACGGACACAGGGCCCCCGGGCTAATCGCCCTTCGGCCCCCACGTGTTCGACATTACCAAACAGTGTATATCATTATAAAAAAAGTATACGGGCTTCCCTTTTTTGCTGTCAACAAAATTATCGAACAACACTTTTATATTGCGATCGATGTTCATTTTAGATACACACGTTATTAATGTCTCCGGCGGCCCTGCCGGGGGCCAAACTTTTGAAACGTTTGACAAACAGGATTTAAAAACAGATTCGGTATAATCGAAACCAATGGCGAATGTGATTTCCCCTGAAAAACGAAGGGGAAAGCGCATTTGCAACTTGCTTTCTTTTTGGTTTTTACTCTGAGCCCTCTTGCCCCTGTCGTTCATCCAACTTTAACCATAGAAGGCATCGCCTTTGACTGTCTTATTTTTGTACCGTCCCTGACGTGCCGACGAAGACAAACGGAATCGTTACCCGGTTTATTCCTACCGCTGCACGCACCTGAATATTTCTCTTTACCTTGCGTCGGCATCTTCGTATCGTGGTTTCACTTCCACAGCGGGCCGAACGTCTCTTTATTTTTAGAAATATAGAACACCAACCTTCCATCCGGAGAGATGCCATGTCACCCAGAAGAAAAGGTCTTTTCGCTTTACTCATCGCCCTCTCACTGGCCCTGCCCCACGCTGTCTCCGCCCAGGGTACGGTCAATGCCAGCTGCTCATCCCAGATTGCCGAAGCATTCGGGCGAACGGTCCTTGACGATTTTAAACAAACCACCGGCCTCAATGTCACCCTCCACGTCTTCTCCTCCCAGGTGTCGGTGAACCGCCTGAAAAACGGATTCTGCGAGCTTGCCGCCTCGGCCCTGAAGCTCTCCGCCGACGACCGGAAACTCGGCCTCGTGGCCATCCCCATCTGCAAGGACCCCATGGTGGTCATCGCCTGCAAGGAGATCACCGTCAGCGACCTCTCCCTGACCCAGGTCAGGCGGCTCTTCAGCGGCCACATCACCAACTGGAAAGAGGCCGGGGGCCCGGACCTTCCCGTACGCATCATCACGCCGGTCAAAGAGACCGCGGCCTATGTCAACTTTGTCCGGCAGGCCATGGGCGCCTCCCAGGTAAAATTCGATTACCAGGCTGCCCGCTCCTCATCGGCGGTGGAGGCTGTCAGCCATATCCCCGGGGCCATCTCCTTTGCCACACGCAGCGTGGTGACGAAATTCAACAACGTAAAAATGTTTACCATCGACGGCCTTGAACCCGGTTCCAAGGAGTACCCCTACATGCAGACCTTTTCCCTGGTCACCCGCGGGCAACCCTCGGGGGTGGTCCGTGAGGTCCTCAACTATTCCCTCTCTGAAAAGGCGCGGGAAAACATGAAGCGGCGGGGCCTCACCCCCCTTATCGATTAACCTGCGGGACCCACCAGCCACCGGAGCAACGGGAGAACACCATGCACCTGAAAAAGATCATCGGCCTCATCTGGCTTTCAACCCTCCTTCTCGCCATGGGGTGCGCCTCGGCCCTCACCATGTCGGCCCCGCGCGTGGAGGAGACCCGCACCGGAGAAAAAGGGGTGGGCAAGCGCATCAACGCCGTCTACATGCTGGAAGAAGACGAGGGGATCTACACCCTTACCCGTCAGCCTCACTGCAAAGAGACCGTCGAAGAGATCCAGATCTCACGCAAACGGCCCCGAGGCTTCATCATCGCCCTGTGCGAGCTGCCCCTCTACGGCCTGGGTGCCGTGGACTACCTCATGGCAAAGATCTATGCCAACGCCAGCGAAGAGGAACTGGGGCGCATGATGACAAACTCCGGCGAGGTGATCCCCTGCGGGGATGTCGAAAAAGCCCCGGGTGAAAAGGTCCTGCTCCAGTTTCCCGATTCGGAACGGCTCCAGAGCCTCCTCACGGACGACAACGCCGTGCTCCAACTCGGAGAGTGTTTCGAAAAATCCTGCCGCGACCTCCAGATCCATGTTTTCGTCAAAAAGGAGAACAACATTCTCTACATCTCGACCATCGACAAAACCTATACGCACTGAACACGTGGCGTTGAGCAAATAAAGCATGCCTCCGGCGGCAAGGTGAGCCACCTTGAAAGCAGGTTGCGGATGCGTTTTGCCCCTCGTTCCTCGGGGCAAATCACATCCGCCTTTAAAGTAACATTCATTCAAGGAGTCTTTTTAAGACCCGTTTGTTAAACCCGTCGTTATAAGATAAGGCAAAAATTTAGCCCCCGGCAGGGCCGCCGGAGGCATAAGCTGAATAGTTACAAAAAAGGCCGTGATTTCCATGGAATCACGGCCTTTTTGAATTTGGTTTACCTATGCCCCGGTAACGCTGTCTGGGCCACACACGTGCACCGGTCAGGTACTAAGCATGCAGGCATGCTTACTTCACCTCCGGCAGGTCCGCCAGGGTTTCGGCAAGGCGTTCGCTGATGCGTGCCGCCTTCTCCTTCTCCACATAGGCGAGGATCTTACCGGCCACGTCTCCTTTAAGGTTCATGAAGAGGCGCTCTGCGATGACAATGTCCATGCTGTTGACAATGGCTGCGGCCTGTTTGGGCTTCATGCTGGAGTAGAGCTTGACGAGCTGCTTGATCTTCTTCTCCTCTTCCAGGCGCTGGGCCTCGTTCACCGTCTTCTCCTTGGCTTCGAGGCGGCTCAGGCTGGTTTCGATCTGCCGGCGAAGGGTCTCCAGGGTTTCACGGGTCGCCTCCAGCTCCGTTTTCAGCTCTTTGAGTTTCTTCTCTTCCAAGCGAATGGCCTCGGCCCTCGCCTCCAGGGCGATGCGTTTGGCTTCAAGGCCCCGGAACAGGACCTCCGGGGTCTCCACCACAGGGATGGGAACACCCTCCTGCTCCTCGGGAATCTCCCCGTCAGGGGAATCGGCACAGAACACGGGCCCTGAAAGGCTCCACAAGATCACCATCCCCATCATCACAACTCTGATTGCCTTCATCGCTCCTCACTCCCGGCTCCGGGCCGTGGCCGCCCGATGCACCAGTACCGTCTCTTCGTCCAATTTACGCTGCTCTTCGTCCTGCTCACGGATAAAGGCCTCACGCTGCCTGTCCTTCAGGGTCTCCATGGCCTTTCGCTCCACGGCGCACCGGGCCAGCTCGCTGCGCTTGGCGTCGAGGTACCGCTGCACCTTCTCGCACAGAGCGTATTCCTCCTGCCAGCGCACCACGATCCCCTTGATGTATGACTGAACCCCCTGGAGTTCGGCTCCGCTCATGCCGAGCCCCATGCGCCGGGCCAGGTCCTGCTCCACCTCGACCCGCTCCACCTCCAGATCCGCCATGACGCCCTTGACCCGGTCCAGTTCCTGGGTCAGCGCCCCCACCTCCTGCATCACAAGACGCTCCTTGTGCAGGCGCAAAGAGAGCACAGACTCCAACTTGAATTTGAATTTTTTCATAAAAAACGCTGCCTCCGGCGGCAAGGTGTGCCACCTTGAAAGCAGGTTGCGAATGCATTTTGCCCCTCGTTCCTCGGGGAAAACCACATCCGCACTTGATCCAGGTTGGCCTGAAACTATTTGTCAAAAGCCTGTTTGTTAAACTTTTTAAACGTTTAGCCCCCGGCAGGGCCGCCGGAGGCATCTTTTTTTTGTATGGTGTCCCTTAGGCCATAAACAAGGCCTTCAACCGGTTCAGGGAGACGCCGTAGCTGCACTTCATCTCCACGTTCTGGCGGAGCAGGTCGTCGATCTTGGGTTTCAGGGCGATGGCTTCGTCGATCTGGGCGTTGCTGCCCTGGTTGTAGGCTCCGATGGCAATCATGTCTTCGGACTGGCGGTAGGTGGACATCAGGCCTTGGAGCCGGCTTCTAAGGGCCAGGTGCTCCGGCCCCACCACATCGCTTGCCACGCGGCTCACGCTGCCCAGGACCTCGATGGCGGGGTAATGGCCCCTATTGGCAAGGTCTCGGGAAAGGACGATGTGGCCATCCACGATGGAGCGCACGGTGTCGCCCACGGGATCGTTCATGTCGTCCCCTTCCACCAGGGTGGTGTAGAACCCGGTGATGGAGCCCTTGCCCTCCACGGCCCCGGCCCGCTCCAGCAAAACGGGAATCTTCACAAAAAAAGAAGACGTGTAGCCCCGGTTGGTGGGGGCCTCTCCCGCGGAGAGTCCCACGTCCCTTGAGGACATGGCAAAGCGGGTGATGGAATCGATGATCAGGAGCACGTCCTTGCCCTGGTCCCGGAAGTACTCTGCCAGGGCCGTGGCCTGATAGGCGCCGCGCATACGCACCAAAGGGGGGCTGTCCGAGGTGGCCGCCACCACCACGGCCCGCTCCATGCCCTCTTTGCCCAGGGTTTTGTCCACAAAATCCTTTACCTCCCGGCCACGCTCGCCGATGAGGCCGATGATGACGACCTCGGCTTCGGTGTACCGGGTCATCATGCCCATAAGCACGCTTTTCCCCACCCCGGAACCGGCCATAATGGCCACGCGCTGGCCCCGTCCCACCGGGGTCATGAGGTTGATGGCGGAGATCCCCACGTCCAGGAACTCATCCACGGCCCGCCGCTGCATGGGGTTGATGGGCTTGCCGTAGAGGGGGTAGTCCTGACAGGGCCCCAGGGGCCCCTTGCCGTCGATGGGGTGGCCCAGGCCATCCACCACCCGCCCCAAAAATCCGTCCCCCACGCTGGCCGCGGGTTCCGACTCCGACAGGCGGATCCGGTCTCCTTCGCACACCCCGGCGATGTCCCCGTAGGGCATGACCACCACGCGTCCCTCGCGAAACCCCACCACCTCTCCGGCCAGGGCACGGCCAGAGGATGCCAGGATGGTCACGAGGCTGCCGATGCCGGCCTTGAGGCCCCGGCCTTCCACAACCAGGCCCAGAACCTGCTCCACCCGGCCTTCCGATGAAAAGAGCCTTGTCTGGCGGGCTGCGTCTTCCATGGCCTCCCAGGGCCCGTTGTCATATGCCACTTAAGGTCTCCCCGGGATCGGTCGCCGGCAGGCCCGCGGCCTCGCCCACACGGGAGAGGACCTCGTCCAGGCGTTTTTTTGCGTGGGTTTCGAGCCACCCGTTGTCGCTTTCCAGACGCACCTCCCCTTCCTCCACCACGCCGTCGGGAAGGATGGTAATTTCCTGGAGGTTGGCGACCCGCTGAAAGAGATCGCCCCGCAGGCGCTCCACCGAGTCAAAATCACCTGGGTTCACGCGGACGGTACAGGTCCCGGGGTTTTCCAGGGCCGCCAGGGCCTCCACCAGGGACCGGGCCGCCATTTCATCGTCCTGGTCGGCCTTGGCCAGGGCCACTTTTTCAGCCACCACCAGGGCCAGACGAACGATCTCCTGTTCACGGTTCTCGCAGCTTCGCCGCCAGGCCCCTTCAAACCCTAAGATCAGGTTTTCAAGGCGCACCAGCATCTCCATGGCCCGCTCTTCCCCCTTGCTGAACCCTTCGCGCTCGCCCTTTTCAAAGCCCATTTCAAAGGCCTCGCGTTCCACCTCAAACAGGCCGGGGTCCTCCTTGGCAGGGGCTGGCTCGGCAACGTCCTCACCGGTCTCTTCCCCTGGGGTCTCATCGGGCGCAGGGGGGGGAGTTTGTGCTTCCGAGGCAGGGGGCTGCACCGGCTCTTCAGGGGCCGGGGGCTTCTCTCCGGCCTCAACCGGTTCGAACCCTTCGGGGTGGGGGTCTTCCTGTTTGAACTCAAGGCGATGGAAATTCTGGGGAATCTCGCCGCCGCCTGTTCCTCCCCCCTTGACGGTTGTTGTCTCAAACGCCCCGGAGGACACGCCCACCAGGGGGCGAAAATCGTCTGCTGCCATACTGTCTCCACAACTGCCGGGGTCCCCGGACATGCCTGAGGCCACCAGGGCCCGGGCAGTAGATACTCAGTGGTTCGATACGGAGCGCCCTGCCTGAGGCCCGCATCACCAAACACGAATCGGGTGGTGTCCCCACCAGCCAGGTCACCTTTAGACCAGGATATCGTCCTTGCCTTTTCCGGCCAGGGTAATGGTGCCCTCGGCCTCCAGGTCCTTGGCCGCCTGCACCACGGCCTGCTGGGCCCCCTCCACCTCGGAGAGTTTCACAGGTCCCATGACCTCCAGGTCTTCCAGAATCATCTCGGCGGCCCGTGACGAGAGGTTGCCGAGGATCTTGTTTTTCATGTCTTCGCTTGCGGTCTTCAGGGCAACGGTGAGCTGAGCCCCTTCCACCCGCTTGAGCACTTCGCGCATGCCGCGGTCGTCGACGCCCACGAGGTCCTCGAAGACAAACATCATGTCCCGGACGTTCATGGCCATCTCCATGTCCTCTTCTTCGATCATCTCCATGACCGTGTCTTCGGTGGCCTTGTCCACGCCGCCGATGATGTCCACCAGCACCTGGAGTCCGCCGACCTTGCCGCCGGAGCTGACCATGTTCTTGAGCTCGTCTTTCAGGGCCCCGTCCACATCCCGTACGATCTCCTCGGGAATCTGACCGATACGGGCCACCCTCAAGGCAACGTCCCCTTTCATGTCCTCGGGAAAGGAGATCAACACATCGGCGGCAATGTCCGGGGGCAGGTGGGCCATGATCATGGCGATGGTCTGGGGGTGCTCCAGAAGCAGGGCCGTGGAAAGGGAAGACACGTTGACGTCGCGGCTCCAGCCGAAGGGCTTGTCCCTCTGCAGGGCTTCGATCTCTTTGAGGATCTCTTCGGCCCGATCCGAAGGCAGGGTGTTCTTGATGACATTCCGGAGAAAATCTCCGGACTCCACCATGAGCTTGGTGTCCCCTTCGAACAGCTCGATAAATTCGTTTGCCACGGCGGCAAGGTCTTCGGGAAGGATCTCCCGGATCTGGGTCATGGTGGTTGCCACCAGCCGAATCTCGGCGTCGTTTAATTTTTTAAACACCTCGGCGGCCCGGCCTTCTCCCAGCGAGAGAAGGAATATGGCCGCCTTCATGGGTCCTGTCATGGGCTTGTCGCCCTTTTGTGCATCCCCTCCAGCCATCGTCTCTACTCCTCCCCCAGCCAGCCTTTGATAATGTTGGCCGCTTTGTCCACATCTTCACGCACCAGGCGCATGGCGCGCTCCTGGGGCGTGCCGTCCCGAAGGACCCCATCGCCCTGGGCATCGCCCCCGATGGAGACGGTTACCCCGTCATCGTCCTCTTCAAAGAGTTCATCGACCTCCTTCTCATTCACCTCCCTCAAGGTACGGATCAGGGGCCGCACCACAAAGAGGAAGACCAGCAAAATGGCCAAAAGGTTCAGCCCGATCTTGCCGTAATCGTTCACCAGTTTATCCACACCGGTGGCCGGGGGCTGCTCCAGTTCCCACCCCTCGTCCATGGTAAAGGGCATGGACTCCACCGAGACCTGGTCTTCACGGTCCGCGCTGTAGCCCATGGCCTGGCGAACGATGGTGGAAAAAAGCTTCATCTCCTCCGGGGTTCTGGGGTTGTACTTGCGGCTGCGGGTGCCGTCTTCGGCGGTTTCAATGGTGTAGGTGCCGTCCAGGACCGCCGCCACGGACAGGCGCGTCACCTCGCCCAGGGGGCGCGTGGTGCGACGGGTGGTGCGGCTGATCTCATAGTTGACGGTGTCGTCGCTGCGCTGTTTGCTCTCGGTCTTGCGGTTGGGATCCAGGTCGGCCAGGGGGTTGACGCTGGAGATCTTGTCCGGCCCGAGGTTGGTCTTGTCGCTCTTTTCGGCGACGTTCTGGCGGCTGCGCACCACCTGCCCGTCGGGATCAAAGAGCTCTTCGCTCACGTCCACCCGGGAAAAATCCATGTCCACCGTGACGCGCACGATGCATTTGCCCTGGCCCACGATGCGCTCCAGCATGCTCTGGATCCGCTGGGTCACGTTGCGTTCGTAGGCCAGCTTGTAGGAGAGCTGGGAATTGAGCAGCTGCTTGTCGGCATCCTCCGGGGTGCCGCTGGAAAGAATCTTGCCCCGGGAGTCCACCACGGTGACCCGGTCCGGGGTCAAATCCTCCACGGAGCTGGCCACCAGGTGCACGATGGCATCCACCTGGCTCTGGGGCAGGGTCTTTCTCAGCTTTAAAAGCACGGACGCGGACGGGGGCTTGGACTCCTCCACAAACACGGAATCCTTGGGCATCACGATGAGGACGCGCGCGTCGCGTACCTCCTCAATCTCCCGGATGGTTCGGGCCAGCTCCCCCTGAAGGGCCCGCTGGAAGTTGAGCTTCTGGACAAACTCGGTGGTGCCGAACTCGGTTTTGTTGAAGATCTCAAACCCCACCCCGGCCCCCTTGGGCAGCCCTTCGGCGGCCATGGAGAGGCGCAGGTCGTAGAGCTTGTCCTCCGGTACGGAGACACCGGAGCCTCCGGCTTCCAGCTTGTAGGGGATCTTGAGCTCTTTGAGGCGGGTCACCACCTGGGAGGCATCTTCCGGGGAGAGGCCGCTGTACAGGGAGCGGTACACCACCATGTTGCTCCAGAGAATAATCCCGGCAAAGAGGCTGATGACCACAAAAAGGAGGGCGCCCACCGCAATCTTGCGGGAGAGGGGCATCTTGGCGAGAATGTCACGGATCTGTTCGAAAAACTGAAACACCTGCGGGTTACCTCATGGCAGACGGCGTAAAACGGGCTCCTCGTTCGGTCGGAAGACAGGTCACGGGAGGGCTAAAAAGACAATGGGCAGGGAAGCTACACCTGCATCTTCATGACATCGTTGTAGGCGGAGATGACCTTGTTGCGGACCTGGAGCAGGGCCTTCATGGCAATGTCCGCCTCCTGAAGGGCCAGCATCCCTTCGTGGATGCCCATCTTGCCGGACACCACCTGCTCTGCGGCGCTGTCGGCAGACTGCTGCTTGGCATTGACCTCGGCCACGGCCCCTTTGAAGCGCTCTTCAAAAGAGGGCCCGGTCCCCACGCGACCTTCGGCCGGGGATTGCGGGGAGGGGACGCCCTGTGCGATCTGGGTAATCTTCATGGTGCCACCTTTCTCCTATCAGCGCCCGATCTCAAGGGCTTTCATGATCATGTTCTTGGAGTTCTCAACGGCCGTGGCGCTGGCGTCGTACGAGCGCCTGGCCACCATCATGTCGGCCACCTCGGAGAGAACGTCCACGTTGGGCATCTTCACGTACCCCGTTTCCGGATCGGCATCCGGGTGCTCGGGGTTGTATTCCAGGCGAAAGTCCTCGGGGGAGCTGACGATCTCCGTCACCTTGACGGCGTCGCCCCGTGCCATCTCCTGCTTGAGCATGTTATCAAAGCTTTCGGGCTCCTGCTTTTCAAAGACCACCATCTTACGTCGGTAGGGCCCCCCTTCGGCGGTCCGGGTGGTCTCGGAGTTGGCAATGTTTTCCGCCACCACGTTCATCTTGGTACGGTGGGCCGTAAGGGCCGAGCTGCTGACTTTAATGGCTCCCAGAAGATCCATGGTAATTCCCCCCTAAAACTTATTTCACGCCTTCGCCGATGGCATCCCGAAGGGTGGCCACCTTGCGCATCATCATCTCCACGGTGGAGCGGTACCGGATGTTGTTCTCCACCAGCCTGGACATCTCACGGTCCAGGTCCACGGGCGCGTCTTCCTCGATCTCGGTATCAAGGGCCCCTGCGGGGCGGCCCCCGAAGTGCTTCTCGTGGGTCCGATCAAGGGAGCCCCGGCCCTGGGTCATCTCCATCTCCAGGGTTTTCTGGAAGTCCAGGTCCTTGGCCTTGTACCCCACCGTGTCCATGTTGGCGAGGTTGCCGGTGATGAGGTTGTGGCGCCTTGCGGAGACATCCATGGCCTTGCCGAGCATGGCGTAGGTGTTATCGATGGGAAACTCGCGTGACATGATGATCCGGCCTCTTTGCGATGTGTGTTGTCCACTGCGCGTTACGCGCGGTCCGTTTCTGAAGAGAGCATAGATTGCAACATCCGTGCCTTTATGGAATTTCCGATCCGTCGGCCCGGTATTCGTTCAATTTGTTCCGCAGGGTCCGCACGCTGATTCCCAGGATCCGGGCCGCGTGGGTGCGGTTGCCCCCGGTCTGTTCCAGGGTGTCAAAAATGACGATGCGTTCCACCTCCCTGAGAGGGGCCCCCTTGAAATCACGGGGGATTTCCGTCTCCGAAGCCGCGGCGGGAAGGGGCATCTCCCCCTCTTCAAACCAGAGGGCCTCGGCGCCGATGGTCTCCCCGTCGGCCAGGAGAACGGCCCGGTGGATGAGATTTTCCAGCTCCCGCACGTTGCCGGCAAAGGGATAATTCCGCAGGCGATCCAGGGCGTCTGACGTCAAATTTTTGACAGGTCGCCCGTCCTGGGCACTGAACCTCGCCATAAAATGACGGGCCAGGGCCTCGATGTCCTCCGGCCTCTCCCGCAACGGGGGAATCTTGACGGGAATAACATTGAGCCGAAAATAGAGGTCCTCCCGAAACTGGCCCTGGTCGATGGCCTCTTTGAGGTCCCGGTTGGTGGTGGCCACCACCCGGACGTCCACGGAGACCGGGGCCGTGCCCCCCAGGCGGTCCACCTCTTTCTCCTGGATAGCCCGCAACAGCTTGGCCTGGAGAATCACAGGCATCTCGGTGATCTCATCCAGCAGCAGGGTGCCCCCTTCGGCCAGCTCGAATTTGCCGGCTTTGCGGGCGGTGGCGCCGGTAAAGGCGCCCTTCTCATGGCCGAAGAGTTCGCTTTCCATGAGGCTCTCGGGCAGAGCCGCACAGTTGACAGCCACAAAGGGTCCGGCGTTTCGCCGGCTCCTTCCGTGCACATACCGGGCAATAAGTTCCTTGCCCGTGCCGCTCTCCCCGGTGATAAGGACCGAGGCCGAGCTGTCGGCCACCCGGTCCAGCATGGAGAGCAGGGCCTCCATGCGGGGATTGCAGGTGACGATGCGTGTTTTGCCTGCCACGCGGCCTCGCCCTGCGGCAGACGCCGCCATGCGGGCATCGGCAAGCAGGGCGATCTGCTCCGGGCTCACCGGGGCCATCAGGCAGTCCCGGGCCCCGTTTTTCATCCAGGCCACGGCACGGGCGGCATCCGGTGTGTCCATCACCACCACGGCATCGGGCCCCTCCTCCCCTGCGGCCAGGGCCGAGAGAAAGGAACCCAGGGCCTCCCCCGCAGACGGGGCATGCACCACCACAAGGTCATGGTTTCCCGCCGCAAGGCCCGCCACATCGGGCAACTCCGGCACGCGCTCCAGGACGTGTCCCTTTGTTTCCAGGACGGGGCCCCACTCCCGGCTTCGGGAGAGCCCCTGATCAACCAATAACACCCGGCACGCTGCCATGTCCTTCCCTTCGTCTCTTCGTCTTCTCAACAATTCTGCGCCTGTGGCCCTGTAAGGCCAACCGTTTAAAACAAGTGCCTTCTATGGTTAAAGTGGGCAGGGAAAACCTGCCTCCGGCGGCCAGGGAATGATCCCCTGGACCCCAGGTTGCGAAAGCCCTCCCCCTTCGTTCCTCAGGGTGAGGGCTTCCGCGAAGGTTTCTGTTAAATTAAGCAAAACCTGTTTGTCAAACTTTTCAAAAGCTTGGCCCCCGGCAGGGCCGCCGGAGGCGTCTTTAACCTGGCTGCCTCCGGCGGCAAGGTGTGCCACCTTGAAAGCAGGTTGCGGATGCGTTTTGCCCCTCGTTCCTCGGGTCAAATCACATCCGCCTTTAATGTGAAAATTCACTCAAAAAGATTTTTTAAAACCTGTTTGTTAAACTTTTTAAAAGTTTAGCCCCCGGCAGGGCCGCCGGAGGCATAAGCTAATCCGTTGCAAAACCGGAATCTTTTGCCGGGTGGATCAGCGCTCCCCGCCAAGGCGTTTTTTA